>JBPOGF010000001.1:0-431450 GCA_051251915.1 Akkermansiaceae bacterium
CAACCATAGACAGGCTTTTTCTGATAGTATTTTCTAACAGAAATTTATCGATGAGTACCCTTAAGTCCGTGCCATTCAGGACCGACCCCTGTTGCTTGACCCCTGTTGCTTGACGCTTTACTGTAGGCGAGGAAGTCGGCGGTTAGTTGGCAGCAGATGGCGTGGTAGCCTTGGTCGTCTGGGCCTACGTTGCATTGGCCGTCGCGGTAGAAGCCGGTGAGGGGATCTAGGCTGCAGGGGATGAGTGGTTCTCCGAGGACGTTTTTGTTAGATCCAGTATTTTCCATGGTTAGAGACTACACTTGTTGGGGTGATTCACCACTGATTTGTTGGGTTGCTTGGGTTGTGCCCTGCGGGAGCTTACCACGAATCGGCACGAATGGGGTGGGCGATGAAACGTTTTGAACCGCTGAATTCACTGAATGAACGCTGAACTTGGGTTGATGGATTTTTTTGACCTCACTGCAAACCTAAATTCACTCTAGGAGGAGAGAGTGAGATCACGCAGAGACGTAATGGAATGAAGTCAAAAGGCACTGAAACTACGGAACAGGGTTGATGGTCGCGTATAAAGCCACGCGGTGGCGGGACTCACGCGATTAACCACGTGCAGCGTTGCTGTTTTACGTGGGGTAGATGTATTTTGAACTGCTGGATGCATCGAGTGATACTTAATTTTGATGATATTAAATCTGATCTCTAGAAAGACAAATTATAAATTATAGGACTTGTTTCTTAACCGTGCTTTTTCTCCGTTGCTTTTTTATTTAATTAAGCTTAGATCTTTATTATGTTAATAGAGTCTCTTATGTCAGGAATTGGTGTGTCCATTTCAAGTTCATTATTAAAATTATGGTTAAAAGATAATGCACTAGCTTCTGATGTAACTGTAGATATAAGTAAGATAATTATTACTAAGTTTTCAGACATATTTACACAAAAAAAAGTTAGGAGAACATTCGAAAATATTGGAGATCAAGCTGCCAAAAGTATTAGTAGTTTAATAAAAAAAGAGGCTTCTGGTATAAATGAAGATCGTCTTAAAATTATTGCAGCTGCAGCTAGCGAGACTTTGACGAATACCCCAATAGATATAGACCTATTAATTGATAAGAATTTACAGGATGAAAATTTGCTTTGCTATTTACTTGAACGAACGGGAGCGCAAGGAGGTAATCCAGCTTTGGCATTAAATACGAAAGGTCTTACAAATTATACTAAAGTTGAGACCGAATTGTATAGAAACCTGTTAAGTCATTCTGCTCAGATAATTGTGGACACCGCATCTAGTTTTCCCAAATTTGATGTTAAGATTAACGGAGCTTTGTTGAATAAGTTAGAACATATTGCAGAAGAATTAATGGATGGTATGAATCTAATTGTTGAAGAGCGTTCAGATAGGTATGAGGGCGATTATAGGAATGCCTGCGTCAGAAAACATGATCAGTTAGAGCTCTTTGGAGTAGACTTAAATGAGGCAAATCAACGTTACAACCTTAGTGTAGCATATGTGACTTTGATGGTTGAAAGTAAGCAAAACAACTCTAGTAGTATAATGCTATCTGTTGAAAGCGAAACGGGTTGTGAGGATATAGGTAATGATGCTGATTTAGATGTAAGAACTTCAATACAAGCTCATCAAGCATTACTCGAAAACCAGAGATTGTTCATAAGAGCTCCTGCGGGAGCTGGTAAAACAACTTTACTTCAGTGGTTCACGGTCTTTTGCGCAGCTAGAAAGTTAGAAGGTGATTTGAAGCAATTTAATGGTTTTGTTCCTTTCTTTATAAAGTTAAGGGATTGTGTAGATGGCAAGTCTACTAAAGACGGGTCATTTAACTTACCTGATATCTCAGATTTTGCATCTTGCAGTGTAAGTACTATTGGTAAATCAGCACCTGATAATTGGATTTATGACCGGCTCAAGTCTGGTAAAGCATTTGTTCTTATTGATGGCTTAGATGAAGTTACTGAGAATAAAAGAGAAGATGTGAAAAAATGGTTAGGCGAGCTGGTGGAAACGTTTCCTGAGGTTCGTTATGTCGTCACATCGCGACCTCATGCTGCAGAAGAAGGTTGGTTAGATGCAGATAGCTTTACAGATGCAGAACTGCAAGAAATGGAAACTAAAGATGTTTATGAATTTGTTGAGCATTGGCATGATGCAGTATCGGACGGGATTAATGCGCCAGAGGAGAAAGAGGAGGTAAAAGAACTTTCAAATGCACTTATTGAGAAGCTCTCAAAAAACCCTTCTATTCATAGACTTGCGACGAGTCCTTTATTATGTGCGTTACTCTGTGCTCTTCATCGGCAACGTGTACAGAATTTACCTAATGATAGATTAGAGCTGTATAGAGTTTGTGTAGAGATGTTTCTGAGGAGAGATGAAGAGCGTAGAATTGATGGTTCTGACTACATAAAAATTACCGATAGACAGAAATTTGAACTTCTACAAAAAATGGCTTGGTGGATGATATCAAATGGGAGGACAACTATAACCCCTGAAGAAGCTGCAGAAAGATTTCACGATTACTATGATCTTTTGCATAGGGTCGATTCTATAGTGAATGCAGGTAAGAAGGTCACAGATTTATTTCTACAAAGAATCGGTATTATTAGAATGCTAGCCCACAGCAAGATAGATTTTCCGCATAGAACTTTTCAAGAATATCTAGCAGCTAGAGAGGCTGTGGATGGAGATCATACCGGGCTATTAGTTAATAATGCTCATGACGACCAATGGAGAGAAGTTTTTATACTAGCTGCTGGGTTACTTCCCCCTTTAAGGGCTGAGCAAATGCTGGCAGAATTACTTGAGAAAAGTGATCTAGATGTAAAAAATCGAGAAACTCTTATTTTAACCGCAATTGCCTGTCTAGCTGTAGTAAATTCGCAAGCTAGTAAAGACTCAACGGTCTATAGAGAAATTAAGAAAAGACTCAACTCTATCCTACCCCCATCTAGTATGACAGAAGCCAAAACTTTAGCTGCGGCAGGCGATTTAGTAGTTCCATATTTAGAGCGACCAAGTTCGATGAATGTAATTAAAGCAAAGGCTAGTGTTAGAGTACTTGCTCTAGTAGGTACTGATTTAGCACTTGAGACACTTAAAGCTTATGCGAATGATAAGCGCATAGGAGTATTAGATGAACTAGAAATGTCAGCGAAATTTGCAAGTAATTTTGAAGCTTATTCAGAGATTGTTTGGGCTAATAAAAGTAAAATTAATTTATCTTTTGAACAATGCTGTGATATTTCGTTCTTATCGAAAAATAATAATATTAGTAAACTATTATTACAATATTCTGGTATCCAGAATATTGAAGCTTTAAGTCACACTACTAATATAGAATTTTTAGATATTAGTAATACAATAGTTGAAAATATTGAACCTATAATCAATAATTCGGGATTAAAATTTCTGAATATGTCTGAAACAAATGTTGTGAAATTAGACCCACTAAGCAATATGACTAATTTAGCGCACTTAAATATAACATATACCTCAATAAAAAGCCTCGCAGTCTTAAAACGATTAAGAAATCTTATACATTTAAATATATCCTATTCTGAAGTAGATGATTTGGAGGCTTTAGAAAATCATGAAAATTTGGAATATTTAAATATTAGTCATACAGATGTTTCGTCTTTAAGTGGTATTGTTAATAATAAAAGATTAGTGCATTTAGATATCTCTTCTACTCAGATAACAGACCTGGATTTAATAAGTGAATTTCCACTATTAAAGGAGTTGTTAGTATGTGATCAGTTTGAGAATCAAAAACAATTAATCAAGGACTTTACGCCAATTATGAAATTAAGAAATCTTCAATATATACATATTCCAGATAACTGGGAAATAGATAATGAGGTTATAGAATGGTTTATAGAGACGGGTGTCAGATATAATAGATCTTGGTTAGAAAATTTAATTGTAGAGAACTTGAACGAAAATTAAGAAATTAGTAAATAATAATAAATTGGAAATAAAAAAGTATCGAGTTAGGTAAAAATGAGTATAGAAAGTTTGAAATTTAAATGCACTTCTGACCCCATGTTTTAACATAGTCCAAACAGTCAGTATGACTTACCCGAGACCTGACTCCTCTCCTCCTCTTTTTACATGAGCCATTACTTGCGCTGAGATGTGATGCAAATAAGTTGTATGAAACTATGAATTCCATTTCCAAAGAAGAATCGATTAGATGTGCCTTTTTCGGGGCGATTGTTGCAGATGCGCTCTGCTTGGGGAGTCATTATGAGTATGATGCGGTCAAAATTTATGAGGCTTATGGGTGCCGGCCGATTGAAAAATTTATGTCGCCTGGTGAGCTGATGGGTGGGCAGACGCATGGGATAGGGTGGGGAGAGAGGAATTATCATCCGGGGAAGAAGGCGGGAGGGAGCACTGACTATGGAGACTATAATATTCTTGTACTAGAACATTTGGCTGCCACTGCGGAGCCTGTGAGGGGGGGAGCGTGGCTGAGATTATTCCGCATTGGATGGATCGGTTGGAGAATGAGACTGAGTGATTATTGGCTGGTTAGATAGTTGGATTTTTATTGCGCCACTTTCAGGGCTTGTTTTTTTTGTTTTGGGGGAGTCCTAGGGCGGCGTTGCATCGTTGATGCTGTCTTGCCCCAGGCTGTTATGTGTCGCCCTCGTTGGGGCTTGCTTGGGTTGTCGCGTATAACGGTTGAGCGGCTCTAAAGGAGTGGGTGTGATTCCGGAGGAGTGGAGGGAGACGCTTGATCAGTGTGGGTATTGTGATGAGTTGTTGGGTAGGTTGCCTTTGCTGAGGGGGTAATCCGTTAGCGGTGATCGGTGATCGGTGACTGGTGACTGGTGACTGGTGACTGGTGACTGGTGACTGGTGACTGGTGACTGGTGACTGGTGACTTTCGGCCCTTACAGCGCCTGAATGAGCTGTAGCATTTTCTTGCGCTCTGCTGGGGTGGGTATTCTTCCGCGTAGTGCTCCTACGTTATCAATCACATGCTTTTCTTTTGTGGTGCCTGGGATGATGACGGTTACGTCAGGATGGCCTAGGATGTATTTGAGGAAAAATTGTCCCCAGCTATTCACTCCAAATTCTTTAGACCACTCTGGAATTTCTATCCCCTTGGCTACTGTAGAGCTAAATAACTTACCACGTGCAAAAGGGACATTCACCATGACGGCAACGCCTCGGTCACGTGCCATGGGTAGCACCTTTTCTTCGATCGAGCGGTCTAGTAGGTTGTACTGGCATTGGATAAAATCTACCTTGTGATCCTTCATCACCTTGGTGGCCTCATCATTCAGATTGGGCCTAAAATGTGTGATGCCGACGTAGCGCACTTTACCTGCCTCCTTCAGTGCATTGATCGTCTCTAGATGAGCTTCGGTGTCTTTTAAATTATGCACCTGGAGTAGGTCAAATTTTTTCATGTTAAGATCTTTAAACGACTGCGTATTCTGATCTATACCAGCCTGTTTTCCGTGAATGCTGGTCTTAGTGGCGAGGAAACATTTCTTCCTTGCTTCAGGACCTAGTTCATCTAGCGCTCTACCGATTACTTGCTCTGCATCTTTATAAGAAGGGGAAGTATCGATGACTGTGGCTCCTTCTCGTAACAGGGCTGCAATCGCATTTTTTCTCTGGTTGAAGTCTGCCTTTAAATTACCAAAATCCATCGCTGTTCCTAGACCAACAGCAGGTATCTTTTCACCTGTAGAATGGATGGTGCGATGGAGTAGGGGGCTAACTTTTGGTTTAGAATCAGTAGGATTCGCTATGCCCAAGCCACTGGTAGCAAGGAGACCTGCAGTGGCGCCGGATAGTTTGAGGAATTCTTTGCGTGTCATAGTAGTGTTAGGATAGTTTTGAATGAAGATTTAAGGTGTAATACCACTCCGCAAAACAGATCAGACAAATGGTTTTATGAGGTATTTTAGATAGTGTTTCACATTTAAGGTGGAAAGCGGGTGCTTTTTGTTTCTACCTGCGTTATTCCTCAGTCATGATGCCCACATCATTCTTTCGTCATGCCTTGATAGAAATAAAAATCACTCCGCCATTTGTCTGATTTGTTTCACTACATGGTATTATCTTAAATTGGCACGAAAACTTACCTCTAGCAAATGGAAAAATATAGGGAGCGAAGCTTTCTTACAAGGTATTCACCTGCATTGGTTTACTTTGCTTAGGGGGTGATCGGTTAGCGGTGATCGGTGGTTGGGATGCTGGGGGTGGTTGGTGTGCGTCTGCGGTTGGGTTGATTGGTGGGGCTGTGTTTGAGGGCTTGACGGGCTTGGGTTGTGGGTTGGACCCAGGGTTGCCACCCTGGGCTGGTATATATTTCCCCGTTGGGGAAGCTTGGGTTGTCGCGTATAACGGCTTTGCCGCGCGCGATTTAGTTGGGTAATGAGGTTGTTGGGTTTTTGTGTCGCCGCTTTCAGGGCTTGGGTTCTTGGGTGGGGGGTGTCCTAGGGTTGCGTTGCATCGTTGATGCTGTCTTACCCTAGGCTGTTATGTGTCGCCCTCGTTGGGGCTTGCTGGGGTTGTGTGCTTGGGTTGATAGGAGATTGGAAATCTCGGGCACGTTGCTTGGGGTGTCGCATATAACGGGTTTTTCCGCACGCGGTGGTTTAGTTGATTGGAAGAGGGGACTTGGAGTTTTCTGGGGGTAGGCGGATGTTGTGGTGTTATGCTGAAAGCATTTTTAGGGTCTGGGTAGATCGTTGTTTGATGGCGGTTGAGATTTGGTGGATGACGGGGTGCTTGATGCCTTTTGAATGAAGTTGTTGTTCTAGTAGTGCGGCAACCTGTGGAGCTTCTTCTGCTAGGTGTCGTATTCGTGCTATGAGTTGAGCTGGTTTTATGCGTAGTTGCTTGGCGCATGTGTGCCAGTGGCGGAGTTCGATTTGTTTGAGCTTGTAGCTAGTGCCAATTTTCATCGCAAATTTTACTTTGTGCGGATTGTAAATGTTTGGGTATGGCAGTGCACTGGCGATGTCGTAAAGTGGAGCGAGTCTAGTGACTGTTTTACCGCTGCTGAGTATGGAGTAGTTTTTCGCATGGGCATCAGTTCCTACGATCAGGTAGTTGAGTATGATGGCGTCTGCTAATTTTAGAATGTCTTGGTAAGCATCGCTTGAGATAGACCATATTTTTTCTGCAATATCGTTTATCGAAGGACCGCCATCGGACTGATACTTGAGGTGTGGGAGAACTCCAAGTGCTTGGCAAAAGTCTTCTTGGTGGACTCTGTGGCAGTGACCCTCATGAAAGAAACGATCGTAGCGTGTTACGACGATCACTGGAATCCCTGCGCAATGGATGACCTCAGATTCTGCTACAGACATGCCTAGGGCTTCTGCTAATTTTAGGCAAAAATGTTCGTTTTCCGCAAAGCCATCAAATTCTCCGAGTGCTGGTTTGAGTATGTGGGTGGTAGGGGTGAGTCCGCTCGGGATACCCCATTGACCGGTCAGAGGAGATTTATAGAGGGCTGTTTTTGGTTGAGCGCCGGCTAGGCTAAATTGGCCTTGATCTGCGGCTGTGCGTTGTAAGCTCTGATTATCACGGATGCTGAGAATGAGTTTATCTAGTTGATCTTCATCGAGCCAATCAATTTGGTCGATTCGGTCATGATGGTTTGTGTTTAGTAGTTCCGCTTCTCGATCTTCTGCGATGAATTGGATCGCTCCAGGGCAATCTTGACCTACATGATTTAGTAAGCGGAAGACATTACGGGAGGAGACGTGGAATTGTTTTCCATATTGATCGAGGATGCTTTGGTTGTCTGGTAATAAGCCCCATAAATAAGCTTCTACTAGAGAGTGTGAGAATATGCTTTCAGCTAGTGGCATGGATGCAGATAGAGCAAAGCTTTCTGCTGACTGTAGCCAGCTGGACGCGTAATGAAAGCTGAGACGGTTGTCTGTGTAGGTCACAGTTCCTAGCTTCTGCTGATTGGCAATGATACTGAGAGATTCACTTTTCATCGCTAGAGACTAGGTGTTTTGGTTTAGAGCTTAAGTTATTGATATACATCTCAGAAATGCTCTGAGGTTCTGGTGGCTTCTGGGCGATGAGCTGGACTCCGAGTGCCTTGAGTGTGCGGAACACTAGGGCGATTTCCACAGTCTGCTTTCCTTTCTCTAAGCTGATCAACCAATCGCGGCTGACTCCAGAACGGGTGGCTAGTTCTGCTTGTGTCCAACCACGGTTCTGCCGCTCTTTTTTTACGAGATTTGCAAGATCATTAACGTTGATAAGATTCATTAGAATCTCTATATAACATTGTAGTCGAACGGCGACAAGGGTAAAAAGAAGGTGAACGTCTACATTTATGTTGGTGTAGGTGAACGTCGACTTTAGAATGTGCAAATTGGGTAGGAGTTCTTATGTTGTTTTTTTGGGGTTTTGTGTCGCCGCTATCAGGGCTTGGATTTTGGGTGGGGGTGTTCCAGGGTTGCGTTGCATGGTTGATGCTGTCTGACCCTGGGCTGTTATGTGTCGCCCTCGTTGGGGTTTGCTGGGGTTGTGTGCTTGGGATGATGGAACTTTTTACCACGAATCTTCACGAATCTTCACGAATGTGCTTGCTGCTGCGACCTGCGGTGCTGGACCGCTGAAGGCGCTGAATTACGCTGAATTACGCTGAATTACGCTGAACTTGGGTGGATGGGTAGGGAAACTTGGGTTGTGTGCTTGGGTCATTTAGGGGGTGGTGGGGGCTTGGCGGTTGGAAACCTCCGCCAGGTGTTGGGCTAGATGGGGGAGATGGATTGTAGGGTGAGGATGGGTTCTTGGGATTTATTGGATTCTATTAGGTCTAGGAGGGCGGTGAGCGCTGAGTCGTGGACTTCGATCATAGTAAAGGAATCGAAGCCTTTAGGATATTGAGCGGAATAGTCTATTCTGGTCTATTCTGTTAGGGTTGTAAGGTATACCTTTAAGATAAAAGGGTTGTTTTATTTGTGTGAGTTTTGACAGCCGAGATCCTCCTCAGTTGGCATGATTACTGCTTATTTTTGAAGACTTGACCAATATATGGTTTCAAAAGAGGTTGTCTCGTCCTGATTCTTATGATGCGACAACTGATGAAAATTAATAAAAAATGAAGAATATTAAACAACAAACAATGAAGGGTGAAAGACAGAGTTTACTTAGCAGGCCTACGCGTCCAATTGCAACGATCGTCTCACTAATGGCAATGTTACAGGTATCAGAGGCGACTCTCTCTGTTACTGTGACTGGCGATGCATTAGGCAATGGTTCTACTTGGGTATTTAATGGTACTTCAGTAGTGACTCTAAGTAGTGATAATGAACTAGAAGAATTCGACGCAGAAAAAAATGTGAATTATTATTTTCATTCTAGTGGAGATTTCGATGGGAACTATACAGATCAGTCAATTTACTCTACTAAATATTACAGAGGATTCACTATGGATGGTGGTACGGTAGAGGGATCTACTTCAGGAGGATTTACATTTGACGGACTTTTAGTTGATGGAGATGGAGGTGGAGCTGCAGCTGGAGGTGATGATTTTGGCTGGTTATTGGGTGACCAAAGTCCTCATACTTTTGTTGCGGGAGAGACGCTCACGTTTACGAATTATACCTTGGTGACTGATCTTGATATTACAACATTTGGTTTTGATGCTACTAAGATAGATAATAATGGAGACACCTTTACCGTAAGTTCTGAATCTGAGCCTATGGGTTTTTTGACGATGACATTTACCGCTGTTCCAGAACCATCTAGCACGTTGTTGCTAGGGTTAGGGGCGATGACGTTTGTTACGCGTCGTAAACGTAATCAGTAAATTGTTCTAATATAAGGGCAGTATCCTTTATTAATTTTTAGAGGTTACTGCTTTTGTATTATCGCGATTGTGGGGATTATTCATTTGAGTTCCTTAATCTATGTGACCTGCTGTGTATTTTTCAAGTGTGGAGTGCTTCTTGATAGGAGCTGTATTATCAGGTTGTTGCTATGGGGGCGATTGTCTGAAGGATGAGGACTGGTTCTGTGGATTTGTTTGATTCTGTTAGGTCTAGGTGGGCGGTTAGGGAGTAGTCGTTGTGGAGCTCGTCGTCGGTGATGGTTTGGGTTATTTTTAGGAGGTTGGGGTCGTTGGTTTCTGTCATTGAAAAATGCTTTTTGTTGCGGGCTTCTGGGTCTAGGCGGATGTTGTGGTGGTCTGTGAAGTAGTCGTCTAGGATGGGGTCTAGTCGGGCGATGGTCCAGGGGGTGCTGTCTGGGTCGGTGGGTTGGAAGAGGGTGAGGAGGTCTGTTAGGTTGTCGTGTGCTAGGTGTTTGATGGCGGTGAAGATTTTTTCTCGGACTAGTTTTGTTAGGTTGGTTTTGTCGTGGGTGAAGGGGTGGTTGGAGGTAAGTTTTTTCTTTTCTTGAGGCTGGTAGTCTGGGTTGCGCATGGTTTCCCATTCGTCGATTAGGGATGAGTCTACGTTGATGAGGTGGTCTTTGAGGTAGGTTTCTGCGTCTAGGACTTCTTCTGTTTTGTGGGACTGGGGGACGGTTTGGGAGAGGGTTTTGTAGACGTCTGTGAGGTGGCGTAGGAGGATGGCTTCTGAGCGTTCTAGTTTGTAGTGTTTGATGTAGTCTTCGAATGACATGTAGTCTGCGAACATTTCTCTGGCGACGGATTTGGGGCGGATGGATTCTGAGCTGATCCAGGGGTGTTTGGCGCGGAAGGTGTTGAAGGTGTCGTAGATGTAGTTTTTTCCGGGCATGGGGTGGGTGACTTCTTCGAGTTTTTCCATGCGGTCGTCGTATTCGACTCCGTCTGCTTTCATTTCTGCGACGAGTTCTGATTTGGCTTTGTTGACTTGTGCTTTGAGGATGGTGGCGGGGTTTTCGTGGATGGCTTCTACTAGGGAGAGGACGTTGAGGACGTATTTTGGGTCTTCTTTGTCGAGTTCAGGGATGGCGTCTAGGAGGTAGAGGCCTAGGGCTTGGTTCATGGAGAAGTCTTCTTGGAGGTCGATGTTTAGGCGGACCTTTGGGGGTGAAGTGATCGGTGATCGGTTAGCGGTGATCGGTGGTTGGGGTGCTGGGGTTGGTGGGTGTGCGTCTGCGGTTGGGTCGTTGGTGGTGCTTTGCTGAGGGCTTGACGGGCTTGGGTTGTGGGGGGGACCCAGGGTTGCACCCTGGGCTTTTATATTTATCCCCGTTGGGGAAGCTTGGGTTGGTGGTGATTGGGGAGAGCTTCGCTCTGATATTGGGATGATGGATAGGACGCGGCCGCGGACTAGGGAGATGAACATGGAGCGGGCTAGGGTGCGGAGTTTTTTCTTGGAGAGTTCTGTGCCGTGGGAGGCTGAGATGATGCGTTTGAGTTCTGTGCAGCCGTCTTGGTTTTGGCGGGAGAGGACGTTTAGGAGGGTGTTGTGTTGGAGTTTGAAGCTGGAGATGAGGGGTTCTGGGGGGGAGGTTTGGAGTTTGTTGAAGGTGTCTGCGGTCCAGGCTACGTAGCCGAATTCTGGGGGTTTCTTTTTGACGATTTTTTTCTTTTTGGTGGAGGCTGCGGCTTTGGCTTCTAGGCGGAGGTTTTCTATTGCGTGTGCGGGGGCTTGGGCGACGACGTAGCCGATGTCATCGAATCCTCTTCTTCCGGCTCTTCCGGCGATTTGTTTGAAGTCGCGGACGGATAGGATTTTCATGCCTGAGCCGTCGAATTTACAGAGTTGGGTGAAGAGGACTGAGCGGATGGGGACGTTGATGCCGACGCCTAGGGTGTCTGTTCCGCAGATGACTTTGAGGAGGCCTTGCTGGGTGAGTTTTTCTACGAGGACGCGGTACTTGGGGAGTAGTCCGGCGTGGTGGATGCCGATGCCGTGGCGGAGGAGTTTGGAGATTTCTTTGCCGTATGGGGAGCGGAAGTTTGCTTGGTGGAGGGCTTCTGAGATTTGTTTTTTTTCTTCTTTGGTGCAGACGTTTGTGGAGAGGAGGGACTGGGCGGATTCTGCGGCGGCGCGCTGTGAGAAGTGGACGAGGTAGACTGGGGATTTGTTGGTCTCTACGAGTTCGGTGACTTTTTCTGTGAGGGGGATTTCTGAGTAGTCGAATTCTAGTGGGACGGGGCGCTGGTCTGAGATGACGAGGGAGGTTTCGGCTCCGGTGAGGTCTGTTAGTTCTTTTTGGAAGAATTCGGTGTCGCCGATGGTGGCGGACATGAGGAGGAAGCGGGACTGGGGGAGGGTGAGGAGGGGGAGCTGCCAGGCTACGCCGCGGTCGGTGTCTGAGTAGTAGTGGAACTCGTCCATGATGATGTCTTGGACGTTGGCTTCTGCGCCTTCGCGGAGGGCGAGGTTGGAGAGGATTTCTGCGGTGCAGCAGATGATGGGGGCGGTGGAGTTGACGGTGGCGTCACCGGTGATCATGCCGACGTTTTCTGGGCCGAAGGTGGAGCAGAGGGAGATGAATTTTTCGTTGGCGAGGGCTTTGATGGGGACGGTGTAGTAGGAGGTGCGGCCTTGGCAGAAGGATTTGTAGTGGTGGGCGAGGGCGACGAGGGATTTACCGGAGCCGGTGGGGGTGTTGAGGATGACGTTGTTGTCTGCGAAGAGCTCTAGGATGGCTTCTTCTTGGTGGTCGTAGAGGTCGATGTTGGCTTCGATGAGTTGTTCGAGGAAGTGGTTTAGGATGTTGTCGGGGGTGAAGTTTTGGATTGGTGGTTTGGTGAGGTGCATTTTGAGTAAGGGAAAAGGTTAAAGGAAAAAGGGTTTTTGGTGATCGGTTAGCGGTGATCAGTGATCGGTGGCTTGGGTTGATGGAATCTTGGGTTGGGTGCTTGGGTTGTGGTGCTTGGGTTTTGACCTGCGGTGCTGGACCACGAATCTGCACGAATTTTCACGAATTTTCACGAATGTTGCTTGGGTTGGTGGAACCTTGGGTTGGGTGCTTGGTAGGTGGAATTATGTGTCGCCGCTTTCAGGGCTTATGATTTTTTTGTGAACATCCCAGGGCTGAGATGCATCATTGATGCTGCTTGACCCTGGGCTGTGTATGTGTGGCCCTCGCAGGGGCTTTCTTGGGTTATTTGGTGAAGTTTTGCTGGATGTAGGCTTGGCAGAGGTTGGTGGTGGCTTGGATGGCTTTTTTGTGGGTGCGCTCGGTGGAGTGTGAGGCTGCTACGCCGGGGCCGATGAGGCCTACGCGCATGTCGTTGCCGGCGCGGAGGGCTGCGGAGCCGTCTGAGCCGTAGAAGGGGTAGACGTCTTGTTTGTAGGGGATGTTGTTTTCTTTTGCTAGTTTTACGAGGGTTTGGCGCATGCGGTAGTCGTATGGGCCGGTGGAGTCTTTGGCGCAGATGGAGCATGAGACTTCGTTTCCTTCGCAGGCGTCGCCAAGGACTCCCATGTCGATGACGAGGAGGTCTGTGATGGTGGGTGAGTAGCCGCAGGTGCCGCCGTGGCCGACTTCTTCGTAGTTGGAGAAGAAGATTTCTACGGGGATGTTTTGGTCGATGTATTGTTTGGCGAGTTGGAGGAGGATGAAGCAGCCGGCTTTGTTGTCTAGGAAGCGGGATTTGATGAAGCCGGAGTCCATTTCTTGGTAGTTGACGTCGAGGCAGATGATGTCTCCGATGCAGATGCCTAGTTTGTCGATGTCTTGGCGGTTGTAGACTTCTTGGTCGAGGCGGATGTGCATGTTGGAGATGCTGCGGGGGGTGGATTCTCGTTTGTTGTTGGTGTGTGATGAGGGGTCATTTAGGAGGATGGTGCCGGTGTAGATGTGGTCATCTAGGGTGCGGATGCGGACGTATTCGCCTTCTGCGCCGGAGAGTGAGAGGCCGCCGAGGAGGGAGAATTTGAGGGTGCCGTTGGAGTTGATGCCTGAGACGATGGCGCCGAGGGTGTCTACGTGGGCTGCGATGGCTAGGCGTGGGTTGTCGCCGAAGGTGCAGCGGACGGCGCCTTTGTTGGTGAGTGTGGGTTTGTAGCCTAGGTCTGTGAGGTAGTTGACGATGTAGTCGCAGGCGTGGTAGGTGAATCCGGATGGGGAGTCGATTTCTAGGAGTTCTCTGAGTGGTGTGTAGTCGGTATTAGGCATGTCTTTTTTTTAAGGAAAAAGGTTAAAGGGGAAAGGAAAAAGGGCTTGGTTGTTGGCTTGGGTTGATGGTGCTGATTCTTTAATAGGTCAACGATGGGGATTTTATAGAGAATTGACAGAATTTAGCAGATTTTTTTTGGTGTTGGGCTATGGCTTTGAGATGGCTTAGGTAATGGTTGGATTCTTGTGGTTGCTGGCTGATTGGCTAGGTATGAAAAAACTTGTGTAAATGATGAGAAATGTCATCTTTTTGGGATATGTCTAAGTCACGAAAATTCCTAACAGCATTTTGTAGTATCCTAGTTAGTTCGCAGGTAATCCATGCGGATGATAGGCCGAATATTTTATTTATTTTGTGTGATGATCTTGGTTACGGGGATGTGGGGGTGTTTTACCAGAACTCACGGGGGGCTAAGGAGGCTTCATTTAAGACGCCACATATTGATCAGTTGGCGAATGAGGGGATGCAGCTTAGGGCGCATTATGTGGGGGCACCGGTTTGTGCGCCTTCGCGTGCGACACTTATTCTGGGTCAGTCACAGGGGAATTCTCCGGTGAGGAATAATCAGTTTGATAAGGCGCTGCCGGATCAGCCGACGATGGCGTCTACGCTGCAGGATGCGGGGTATCATACGGGGTTGATAGGTAAGTGGGGGATGCAGGGGAATAAGGATAAGTCAAAGGAGGGGGCTGATGTGTGGCCGGCGTATCCAACGAAGCGTGGGTTTGATTACTTTTTGGGCTATGTGACGCATGTGGATGGTCATGAGCATTATCCATTTGAGAATATCCATTTTAAGCATAAGAAGAAGGATGGTAAGGCGTTTAGAAAGGCGCAGCTTTGGGAGATGGAGAATGAGATTGGGGCACAGTTGAAGGGGTGCTATACGACGGATTTATTTACGGCGGCGAGTAAGAAGTTTCTGGTTTCTCATGTGAAGGATACTCCGGAGAAGCCGTTCTTTTTGATGCTTTCTTATGATACTCCGCATGCGGCGACTCAGATAGCGACGATGCCTTATCCTGATGGGTTTGGGGTCAAGGGTGGGATTCAGTGGTTAGGTGATAGTGGTAAGATGATCAATACGGCTAGTGGTTCTGCTGATAGTTATATACATCCGGACTATGTGAAGAAGGACTGGAGGGATGTGTCTAAGCGGTATGCTTCATCGATCCGGAGGATAGATAATTCGGTGGCGGATGTGATGCAGACGCTTAAGGATCTGAATGTGGATGAGAATACGATGGTTGTGTTTTCTAGTGATCATGGGCCTTCGAAGGAGTCTTATATTCAGGAGAAACTTAAGCCGGATTTTTTCAGGTCGTTTGGACCTTTTACGGGGATTAAGCGTGATGTTTGGGAGGGTGGTATACGCCCGGGTGCTATTGTGAGGTGGCCTGGTAAGATTAAGGCTGGGATGGTGAGTGAGTCTCCATCACAGATGCAGGACTGGGTGCCTACGTTCTGTGATCTGGCAGAGACTGGGACGCCGGCTATAGCGGATGGGGTGTCACTTGCTCCTATTTTGACGGGTGAGGATGCTGCTGGGTCAGAGATTTATGTGGAATATTACGAGGGTGGAAATACGCCGACGAATCAGTATTTTGCTAAAGGTAGAGCTGGGCAGAAGCGTGGTGAGATGCAGGCGATCCGTCAGGGTAAGTACAAGGCGATTCGTTATAATGTGAAGAAGCATGATGATGCGTTTATGGTGTTTGATGTTGTTGCGGATCCGTCTGAGTCGACTGACTTGGCGGGTAAGCCTGGGGTGCCTGATCAGCAGCATTGGTTAGATGCTGTATCAAGGCATCACCATAAGAATCCTACTGCGAAGCGACCTTACGATGGAGTGGAGATTGCGGCATTGGATCTGGAGGCTAATCCTCATGTGAAAGTGACTAAGGCTAGTGGTGGAAAGACTGAGTATGTTTCTCGTGATAGTTATAAGCTAAGTGGATATATCCATGTGCATGATTCAGGGAAGTATACTTTTGCGCTGCCTGAGGGAGTGAAGGGGGTGTTGAGGATTCATCGGATCAATGTGTTGGATACGGATTCTAAGCAGGCCTATAAGAATGATAATATGTTGAATCTTGAGGCTGGGTATCATCCGTTTGCGCTTTATCTTAGTGAGATGGTAGATTCTGTGGAGGTGTTGCAGTGGAAGGCTAAGGGTGCTGAGGCGTTTGAGGTTATTCCGGCGGCGAATTATTTTCAGGAGTAAGTTGCGGTAGTAAGTTTTGATACGCCAGATCCTGTTTCTCGGGGTTTGGCGTTTTTTTTGTGGGGATAGTTGTCTTTTTTGGGGTGGAGTTTGTCGTTTGCCATGGGGGGATTTTTGTTTTAGCGTGTGGGCATGATAGGTATACATTTTAGCAGGCTAGCGATGATTTTGACGGCGGTGGTGGGGGTGTCTCATGGTGAGTTGTGTATGGCTTCTGAGCGGGCGGTAGCTTTTAAGGGTGTGACTGAGATGGTGGGTGACTGGCAGGGGGATCAGCATGTGTATGTGCGTGGGAAGCTGGGGGTGCCGCAGAAGTCGCTGGATGCTTTTGAGAAGTGGCTGGATGAGAATGGTAAGAACTGGACGGTGATCTTGATGCAGAATGCGCAGGGGCAAAGCTGGAAGGATACGCGTGGGGTGAGTTATTATGGGATGGATGCGGTGGAGAATGCGGTGGGGCGTGGGTTGTCTAACAATGAGAAATTTTCTGAGCTGTTAGATGCGGATGATGAGAAGCGGAATGGGGCGATTTTTGTGTTATTTTTGGAGGAGAGGAAGTTTTCTTATTTTGGGGAGGCTGCGTATGATGCGAGGTTTCTGGGGGAAGATGCGTGGGTGGGAAATCTGGATCATAGTGCACGACAGGCGATGCGGGGTGGTAGTGGTGTGGTGAATGCTGCGAAGGATACGATTAAGGTGATTGATGCGAAGCTGAAGAGGGCGAAGACGGAGGAGGTTCAGCGGAGGGAGCGGGCGAAGGTGGAGAAAACTGAGACTCAGGCGTGGGTGATGCGTGAGGCGAAGGCGATGGAGGTGAGTTTGAAGTCGCTGGCAAAGCAGGCAGGGGAAATTAAGGCGGTTGCTGGGGCTGAGGGTGGAGATTTGGCGAATCCGCCGTTGAATGATTGGCAGCAGGTGATCAGTGAGGCGCAGGGGAATCCGAATCCGTTTTTGGCGAAGCAGGCGTTGGTGGAGGTGGGCCGTGAGATGGGGAGGCAGAAGCAGGCGGTTGTGGATTGGTATGGATTTTCTGATGAGATGGCGAAGCTTGAAGGTGAGTTGGGGGAGTTTAGCGCTGATGAGAGTTTTCCGGAGGCTGGTGGGAGGTTGAGTGATTTGGAGAAGACAATTTTGTTGGCGAAGGGGGCGCATGCTAAGGGGGAGAGGAGTCATCATGAGATGCTTGAGAGTGCGCGGAATGAGTTGGGGTATTTGACTGTGACTAATGAGCGGTTGCGAGGTGAGAGGATACGTAAGGAGGCGTATGAAGAGGAGCAGAGGGAGGTGGCTAGAATGATAGCTTATCAGCGTAAGCAGACGATGAAGACGACGGCGATAGCTGGCGGGAGTGCTGGCGGGGCGGCGTTGTTAGGGTGTGGGGTATTTTCTAACAGGCGTAGGAAGAAGCGTAAGTTGGTGGCGGAGCAGTTGTATGGTGAGTGGAAGGAGGCGATGGGGTTGCGGGTGGATAAGCTGTTTGCGGTGATGGATAGGGCTGCTATTGTGGTGGGGTCTGAGCGTGATCTACCTGAGCGAGGGTATCAGGGGGAGACGCTGGATAGGTCTCTAACGGCTATTAAGAATGTGGATAAGGCGTTTGTTCTGACAGCGAGTGTGGATAAGGCGTTGGAGGAGGCGAAGGGGTTGATTTATCCGAGTAATGTTGGTTCTAAATCTGTGAATGTGTTTTCGCGCGGGCGCTATGATGATGCGCTGGAGTTGTTAGAGAGAAAGCCGCTGGGGAGTCATCTGCCGCTTGATGAGATTAAGGTGATGGATAGGGGTGAGGCTCAGATGTTAGGTAGTAGGGAAAATGCGGAGAACGTGGAGTTGAGCTTTACGGAGTTGATAGCAGAGTTTGATAGGACTGTGGATGAGGCTGTGGCTGAGCTGGATGTGGTGGAGCATGCTTGGGAGACTATAGCGGCGAGAACTGAGACGTTGGGGAATGCTTTGAATGAAATTTCAGGGAAGGATGAGGAGTTGGAGAATTTGGCAATGGATGATGATTTGTTTCGGATGGATGCGTTGTTTGAGGAGTGGTTGCCGGTGGCTGAATTTCATCATTTAGAGGGGATCGAAGTGGGTAAAACTGATCCGGTGACGGCGCTTATTGAGGAGGTGACTCATGGTGATAGGATGGCTGGTGAGATGGCGGAGATGATTGGTAATGTGGTGGAGTTTCGTGATTCTGAGATGGATGAAATTGTCGATGGGGCGAAGAATTTAAATGAGTTGCACCGGAGGAATGATTGGGTGCGGGAGCGTATGGAGGGACTGGATGATGAGTTGGATGAGTTGTCTAGGAGAGGGATGAGGGAGACTGTTAAGGACGGGGTAGTGAGTCAAAAAGAAGTGATGTTTGCGCTTAATGAGGAGGTGGCACAGGCTTGTAAGTTGGCGAAAATGTCGTTGGCGGCGATTCCTAAGTCGATAGAGGCGGCGCGTGAGAAGACGGTTTCTGCGCGGTCTGAAATAGCGACGTCGCTGGATCTAACAGCGGATGAAATTCTTAAGGAGAGAGATGCTTGGAATCCGGATGTTATGTTGGCGGAGGCTGAGAGGCTGCGTGTTTCTACTCAGCTTTGTTTGGATGATGGGTTGACGCAGCAGGCGCAGTATTTGGCTGATCAGTCGATGAAGAATATTGATGAGACGAATGCGGTGGTTGATGATGCGTTGCTAGCTAATAGTGGCTATGAGCGGGAATATGCGCATGTGGGTGAACTTTTAGCGGAGGCTGATGGTCTGAGGGATGCTGGTGTGGGGATCATGTCTGATCTGGTGGGTGAGTATAGTAGGGGGGCGCTTCAGGTGGACCCTGAGAATAAGGCAGCAGGGAATTTTATTGAGGTTGAGGAGGCTCTGCAGGGGGCGCATTCTCAGCTTAGTAAGGATATAGTGACGGCTAAGGGATATCAGCAGAAAGGCTGGGTGCTTCATGCTAGTCAGCACTTGGTAAATGCGAAGGAGGCCTATGAGCATATACGTGGGATGCATGAATTTATTGCAACTAGGCAGAGAGAGTTGGCTGATCAGGAGCAGAAGAATATTCTTACACTTGGGACGCATGAACGGGATCTGGCAAGTCTTAAGGAGGCTCTGGATGATGCTAGGGTTACTCGTGCTACGCAGAGATTTTTCCGAGAACTGGAGCTGGTGTTTGGACAGGTTAATTTGGCGGTGAACCCTGAGCATGGGGAGTCGAATCCTTTTGAGGCAGAGAACCTGTTAGATGAGATTAAGCAACGGGTGTTGGCACTGGAAACACGGATACAGGGGGATAAAGAGACCTTTGCATCGGCTGAGGCGTCATTGAAGCAGTTGGTTGGATTGAATGAGCAGGGGGTGGGTTTGATTAGGGCTGCGCAGAATGATGGGATTAAAGATAGTGAACAGACTGAGGATTGTATTTCAGATATTCATCGAAGTGCGGATCTCATTGAGGCGCATCAGGAGATTCTGGATGAGCCGCATAATAACTGGTCAAATCTGTATGATGAGGTTCAGTCGACCTATGAATTTCTTTCGGCATCGGTGTATAAGTTGAGGGAAGAACTGGAGAAAGCTAAGGCTGCACTGGCGAATATACGGTCTGCGTCACGCAATGTTTCTGGGGCGATGCATTGGTCTGGGTCTTATGGGGTGAGCATCACGGGGTCTTATGGGAGTGATGAGTTGAGCCGGGCTCAGCGTGCTTTAGATACTGGTGATTATCATCAGGCTACGAGTTATGCGGCAGCGGCCCAGCGTGAGGCGAGGTCTGCTATTTCAAGTGCTGAGTCGAGGGTGGCTAGCATACGTCACCAGCGAGAGGAGGCGGCGAGGGCGAGACGGAGAGCGCGGAGTCGGGCGAGTACATCTAGTTTTGGTAGTGGGTCATCTTCTCGGAGGAGTTCAAGTTTTGGTAGTAGTTCATCCCGAAGTTCATCGTCTAGATCATCTGGGAGTAGTGGGTCTGGGTTCTCTCGATCAGGATGGTAGAGCAAGAAAAACCCAGTGTTAAAGAACACTGGGTTTTGAGTTTTGAGGTTTGTTACCTTTATAGATTCAGACTAAGCTGACCTAGTTGATTTTAAATACAGGAACGTCGTCTAGTTCTATTGGGTATTTAATCTTCTTGAGTCTTTTGATGTCGTCAGAGTCAAGAGGTTCGGCGCAGAACGGGGGAAGAATGTATTGGCCATCTTTGTTCTTCTTGTATTTGACGCCTTTTTCTTCGACGAAGAGTCCGCCGCCAACGAAGCCACCTGGTGACTCTCCGATAACGATTCGGATATCGTCTCCTTTTCTTAGGCTGATAAATTTTTTATTTCTGCGCATTTTTACTTTGTCAAACATCGTTGCGCCAGGGACGTCTTCTCCTTTATCAAAGTCTCCCGTGTGGTCTGACCAGCTTCCGTCAAAGACGACTTTATCGTTCACATAGACTACGAGTAGGTCATCATAGCGGCCGGTGAATTTTATCTCATTCGGAGCATCTGCCACTAGTTCTCCTTCATAAATGATGAGCAATCCAGATGGGTCGACTTCTTTTTCCACACCGAAAGCTTTGGGAGCGATGTGAGCTCTAGAATTACCCATCACGACGTGGGTGAATGTGAGTTCTAGGTTTGCTTTGTAGTATTTAGCGAGTCTAGTGAGGGAGTATTTGCCACGGGCAAGGCTTCTGATTTCGCTTTTATAGATATCGATTCTGCCACGGCTGGAGTTTTCTTTGAAGAAATCACCTAGTTTGGTGGGTGATTTTTTAGAAGATTGTTTTAAGTCGTAGAATGAACCTTTCATGCCTGAGCCACCGCTACGTCCGAATGGGGTATTTTTGCCACCACCAGCAGCTCCATTGCCGCTGCCGTTACCCCAGCCATCTCCGAAGTCGTCACCGCTGCCGAAGTCGAGAGAGGGTTCAGTGACGGTGATATCTGGCACGGGGACTGCTGTAGGTGAAGGGGTGCTAGTGGCGATGACCTTAGACATTGAACTGGATGGGGAGCTGGGCTTTTTCTGCACTTGATCTGTCATCTCAGGTTTAGTTATTTTTTCTTCAGTATCGCTTTTGGAAGAATAGGTGACTAGTTCCTCAGTGTTTTTAAACAGTGAGGAAAGAGAGATCATCCAGAGGATACCTACAAGAAGAGTGCAAATAAGTAAGGCAATAATGAATGACGTGATTGTGACGTTTCGTTTCTGCGCTGCTAAACGCGCTTGGGTTTCAGGGTTTGTGGGTACGTGTAAACTCATAATGTTAAGAAGTAGTTTTAATGTCTTCTATGACTATAACTCATTAAAGTAGTTTTTTATTAGGAGGAAGCAAAAAAAATATATTCAAAACATTAGAAATCATACAACTAAGTGTGCTTTCAACTGTTTATAGTCCCATAAGAGCGAATCTAGCTTTTAAATCACTAGAATCTAAGCAAAATCAACAATATGAATAAATCATTAGTAATTACAATGTCATTGGCCCTTTTCGGGTTTTCAGGACTCACCATGGCTAAGCCTGAGGGAGACAAAGGACCTAAGGGGCCAAGAGGTGGAGATCACCGCAAAGAATTGATGGAGAAGTTCGACACCGATGGTGATGGCGAGCTCTCTGACGAAGAGAAAAAAGCAGCGAAAGCAGCTTGGGTAGCAAAAATGAAGGAGAAGCTCGACACTGATGGTGACGGCGAAGTATCTGACGAAGAGAAGAAAGCGTTACGCGACAAATTTGGCAAAGGTAAGCGTGGCGAAGGCCGCAAAGGATCTGGACCAAAAGGATCAAAGGGACCCAAAGGCGAAGGTTCTAAGGGGCCTAAAGGTAAGTTTAGCGAAGCGATGAAGAAGAGACTTCTTGAGGAATTCGACGCAGACGGAAATGGTGAACTCTCAGATGATGAGAAGAAAGTGGCTAAGGAAGCGATGAAGAAAAGACATGAAGCGATGAAGGAAAAAATGGCTGAATTGAAGCAGAAGTCCATGGAGAAGTATGACACTGATGGCGACGGCGAGCTATCAGATGCTGAGAAGGAAGCAATGAAAGTGTCAGTCAAAGCGGCTCACGATGCATTCAAAGCAGGAATGCTCGAGAAGTATGATGCTGACGGTGACGGAGAACTCTCTGACGATGAACGCAAAACAGCTCAGGAAGCTGAGAAGGCAGCACTCATCGAAAAGTTCGACGCTGATGGTAGCGGTGAACTTGAAGGTGAAGAGCGTGCAGCAGCAGGTGACTGGATGAGAGAGAACCTTCCTTTCAGGCACATGGACGGATCTAAAGGCAGAAAAGGACCTAAGGGTAAGAAAGGTGAGGAATAGTCCTAACCTAACCTAACTTTACACTATGTTGTAACATAAAAGATCATAATTATTAGGGGAGTCTCTTAGGGGGCTCCCTTTTTTTATTGTGGGGATGGTCTAGTTGTCTTAGTTTTTGCTTGGATGATTAAGAAACTCACTTTTGCGGGGATTACCGCGTTAATTCTATTCGTTAGCACGAGTTGTTCACCTTTTGCGACACCTGGCCAGACGGTCTTGGCTCCTACTCCGCTGTCGTTAGCTTATGGGAAGATTCAGTCTTTAGAAGAATTTGGGAAGCTGGATCTGAGTAAGCCAGTTCCTGTCTTCATCTGTAGCAGTAGGAATATAGAACCACATGGAGATAGGGTGGATCCTTTTGGTAATAAGCGAAGTGAGAAATTAGTCCCTTATTTGGCGTTAGCTAAGGTCTCGATTGGCAAAAATACTTCACCTGAGGAGGTTCTTAGGGAGACGGTGAGTGTGGGAGCGAAAAAGAGGACGCGTGTGAAAATGGAGAGTTTGGAGATGTTCGATAGTCCGAATCTGACACCATTTTCTTCTTTGGCAGATAAGAAGCGAGAGTTTATCAAGAATAAGTGGCTGAAAACGATAGCTTTGGAGATGAATAAGAGTGAGCGAAAGGAGCTGACGATTTTTGTGCATGGTTATAATACGAACTTAGTGGAGAACACTGAGCTTCTGAGTGAGATGTATCATTATGCTGCTCGACAAGGAGCGGTGGTGAACTATGAGTGGCCATCTGCTGGGAGGCTCGTGGGCTATTTTCAGGATAAGGGTAATGCTGAGCAGAGCACACGGATGTTCCGTAGTTTCATAAGCAGGGTAGCGCAGATCACGGGGGCAGAGAGGGTGAGAATTATTGCGCACAGCGCGGGGAACCCTATTGTGGTGAATGCTCTGAAGGATCTGAGGTTGTTGAACAGAAAACTTACCCCTAGGCAGTTGCAGGAGAAGTTTAGGATTAGTCAGGTGATACTGGCGGCACCGGATATGGACTCGATGCGTTTTATGAATGCGGTGTTTGATCGGTTTTTCGAGATGTCAAAAGATGTTAGTGTGTATGCGTCACCTAATGATAGAGCGTTGTTGCTTTCTGGTAAGCTCTTTGGGACGAACCGCTTGGGGAGTGCGATTGGTAAATTTACTGACTGGGAGAAGGTGGCGCTTAAGAAGGCGGAGAACCTGCAGTTGATTGATGTCACGGTGCCGCAGCGTAAATATGGGAGTCTTCTAGGGCACGGGTATTTCCACCGTGACCCATGGGTGAGCTCAGATATCCTCTTGAGTGGTGTTCGCCCTAATGCTGGGGATAGAGGGCTGGTTAGGAGTAAGGATAGTGTTTTTTGGGAGTTTACCAATGACTACCCTGATAAGTTGAAAAATTTACGTTAAACTTTAAACCTCCTGCACTCTCGTTGCCAGAGGGACCTTTAGTTAGTGAAGATTTCGTAGATCTGAATGTCTTCTTCGGTCAAGAAGTAGATATCGTCAGCGTCAGCGGCATTGATCGAGAAGAAGTAGAAATCATTTGCTAATTGGTTACGGAGACCAATGCTCAAGTAATAATTGATGTAGAAATCATGAATACTGTCATCAATTGGGTAGTCTGAGGCTTGTTGGTTCGTAGAATCTGCCCAAGCGTTGACACCAACAAGTGTATTAAACCCTCTTGTTCTGTTATCACCTGCAAGGAATAGATCTACTGCTCCTGAGGCAATGATGCCCCTGTCTACGATATGTGTGTCGAGGCGTAGATCATAGATTTGTTGGCCTATAAGGAAGTTCACATCGTCACTGACAGAGCCTGGTGCTTGATCAAATAGGATGGTATGAATTTCAGGGTGCTCATTGATCATTTGATTAAACTGGGAGAGGGAATTACTGTCGATAATTCCGTCTAAGACCGCAGATTTATGATCTTCTGATACGTAGAATGGCGGGTAATTATGCTGATCTAATTCGTTGTCGTAAGCTGAATTATTATATCCATCACATGAGTTTAGCACTACGAGTGATGATATCATCGCTAACAATCGAAATAGAAAAGTGATAGATTTTTTCATAACGAACTAACCTACCACAGTTTACCCTTGAATGTCAATCTATTCCCTACTTCCTGCGTTTGTATGATTTATTCCTTGGGGTAGGGCGAGATGCTTTAGGGGCTGATCTGCGGGCTGTTTTCTTGGTTTTTACAGGGGAACTGCGGTGACCTCTAGATTGCTCTTTAGGGTTAGTCTGGAGCATCTGGATGTCTTCTTCTGAGAGCTCAGCCCAGCGTCCAGTTTCTAGTCCTGTGTCGATGATCATGCCGATGCGGACGCGCACTAGGCGGGCTACATTGAGGTGAAGAGCTTTACACATGAGGCGGATCTGGCGTTTCATGCCGGTCTCAAGTGTGATGAGCATTCTTCTTGGTGAGAGGCGTTTGACTGACTTGGCTTTCGCGCGAGGCATTCCTTTACCGATGAATACTCCACGTAGGAAGGTGTCTAGGACTTCGTTGTCGTATGCTTGGTTGGTGGTGACGAGGTATTCTTTCTCGACCTTTTGTGATGGGTGGGCGAGTCGCTGAGCGAGGTCGCCGTCATTGGTGAGGACGAGGAGTCCTTCAGAGTCCTGATCAAGTCTGCCTACGTGGTTTAGGTGTCTGAGTGTGGGTGGGAGGAACTCATAGATGGTGTCACGCTGTAGTTCATCGTTTTTAGTGCAGACGCAGCCTCTTGGTTTGTTGAAGAGGATGGTTTTGATTTCCTTGGGGAGGACGCGCTTGCCGTCAATTTTGACAAAGTCTTGGTGGCTGACTTTCTGTGAGAGGTCAGTGCATGGGTAGCCATTGACCTGGACGAGTCCGTCTTGGATGAGTTGATCGCACTTGCGGCGAGAGTCGATACCGCATGATGCGAGGTATCTGTTGAGACGGAATTCTTCAGGAAGAAATTCTTCTGAGTGGTCGTCTGGTAGGGATTGGTCTTCTGGTGTGGTCATGGTGTTGGTGCTGAAAATATAGTTTGGTAAATGGAGGGGGGTGGTGAAATATGGGAAGAAAGAAAGCCCGCGAGGCGAGTTTATCGCGAAGCGGGCTTGTCGAAATGTTTGTATGGATGGTGATTTGATAATAAAGTAGCGAACTACTTTATTAATCAATTACCTTAGTTTTAGGAAGACCAGTTGGAGACTGTCCTTCTTTCCACTTACCGTTTTCTTTGAGTGCTTTTACGCGCTCGAAACGCTTCATAACTGATCGCTTACCTTGTGCGCTACCTTGTGCTTTGAGACTTGAATGCTTTGACATAATGAAAATTGTTTTTGTTGTGAGGGCGTTAGATAGTGCGAATTGCGAGGTTTGGCAACTAGAAAGTGGAAGTTAATTGAGATTTCTGCAAAAAAGAGCATTTTTTGGCAGAAAAAAGCACTTCAGCGGTGACGGCGAGGTGCTTTTTTAGAGAGAATAGGATCTCAGGAATTAATCACTGCTAGCAAATGACATGAGGATTCTGAGGATATACCAGAATAGTAGAGCTACTGAGGCGAATAGGCCGAGTGAGGCAGCTACGTATTGGTTGGTATTGTATTGGTGGATGATGTTGCTAGTGCTGTAGAGCACGCTGATGGATGCAAATACGACCATACCGGCTGAGAACCAGGTGCCGAGGTTGATATTCACGCCAGGGATGAAGGATAGACCAATGAGACCGAGAGCGATGAATCCACCGATTTTAAGGAATCCGCCTAGGAAGGAGAAGTCTTTTTTTGTGGTGAAGGCTACGAGGGTGATACCTCCAACGAGTGCACCAGTCATGAATCCGGCTTTGGCAATGAGTGCTTGGCCTGGGAAGTAAGCGCTCGCCATGTAGATCATAGGGAGGAAGATGAGAGCCTCAGCTACTACATAGAGGCCTAGTCCCATGTATTGCTTTTGGACTGAGGTGTTGCTCATTGCCCATTTGTTAGCGACCATGGAGACTACCATGAATGCACCTAGAACGAGGAGCCAGCCAGCGCCGGATCTCATCATGGTTTCAGCAAGGTTAGTCATCACTGTGCTCTGGAGGAAGAACCATTCTAGTGCGGCGAATGCTGCGATGGCTCCAGCGAGGTGGGTGTATGTCTTACGGATGAATTCCGCTCTGACATTCTCTGACTGCGCAGCTACCGAGTATGGTGATGCGTAGGGATTTTGATTATTAGGGGTATTTTGATTCGTGTAATCTTGCATAATAGTGTGCTTGGTTGTGGATAATATAGGAGGTAGTTTGGGATGCGCAACGGAAATTTTAATAGATAATCATAGACGATTGTCCTTAAGAAGAGTAGAGGTTTAGTAGTAATGTATTGTATTAAATTCTTTTGTCAGAGGTGGGGGGGACTTTTCATTTTTAACTTGTTACTGCTGAGTGTCACTTATGGGGATAGTTCATTTGTAGTTCATGAGAATTGTGAGTTAGTGGATGAGAAATGGAATGATGGAGATAGTTTTCATGTGAAACTAGAAGATGGAACAAAGCAGGTTTTTAGGCTTTATGGGGTGGATTGCATAGAGACTAATCATAAGGAGGAATTTATGAAGTCGAGATTGGATGCTCAGGCGTATTATTTTGGATTGTATGGTAAGGATTCCGAGAAGGAGCGGCTTGAAAGAATGATTGGCTTAGGTAAGTTGGCGGCTGAGGGGGTAAAGAAGTCCTTAAGAGATCCCTTTACTGTGATCACACAGAACAAAAGTGCAGGTGGTTTAAATGATAGTCGCTCTTTTTGTTATGTTATAACAAAGCGAGGATCGGATCTAGGTGAATGGCTGGTGAGAGCTGGATTAGCGAGGGTGTATGGTTCTATAGATAGGCGACCAGGTGTGGGTGAAGGGGTGTATAAACAAGGATTATATGATATGGAGATGACGGCGATAGGGATGCAGTTAGGGGCGTGGAAAGAAACAGAATGGAAATATTTTGCACGTGAACGGAAGGAATATCGTAAACTTACCGAAAAATTGTTCAAATCACCATGATGAAGAGTGGTTTAGGGACGATCAATCCTTGCTTCTATCTGGTTAGTCTGTTTTTCTCTGTGACATACTTTAGATCTTGGTTGAAAAACCAGCATATCGATTATCACTCATTTATTATCACCCACATTATTCAATTATGGCTATTCCACAATCTACTATCGCGCTCGTTTATGATTATGACCAGACGCTGAGTCCGCGCTATATGCAGGACGATGTACTTTTTCCGGAGTTTGGGATCAATCCGGCGTCATTTTGGGAGAAGTGTAATGTTTTGGTGAAAGAAAAGAAATGGGATGGTGAGTTGGCTTATCTTAAGTGTTTGCTGGATTATTTAGCGATGGATGGTGTTTCGAATGATCGGCTCACTGAGTTGGGTGCTAATCTGACATTTTTTCCGGGGCTTCCTGAGATGTTTGAGGAAATAGAGGGGCTTTGTCTTACGGATCTGCATAAGGCGGCGGGGATAAAGGTGGAGCATTATATTGTGTCTTCTGGGTTGAAGGCATTGGTGGATGGTAGCAGGATGGCTAAGCATTTTAAGAAGATCTATGGTTGTGAATTCGGCGAAGACGAAAATGGGGTGATTAGTTTTCCTAAGCGTGCGATTTCTCATACGACTAAAACGCAGTTTCTTTTCCGGATCAATAAGGGTCTGCTGGAGTATGGTGAGGATGTGAATGACCACATGCCTGAGGCTGTGCGTCCGGTTCCATTCCAGAATATGGTGTATGTGGGTGATGGCCCTACTGATGTGCCTTGTTTTACGGTGATGCAGAAAAATGGTGGTCATGCCATTGCTGTGTATAATCCTGAGGATGAGACGAATAGGAGCTTTGATAAGTGTTTTCAGATGTGTGCTCATGCGAATCGTGTCAAGCACATCGCGCCGGCGGATTACAGGCGAGGGAGTCATTTACGCCTGATTCTTGAAAAAATGGTTAGGGAAATGGCCGATAATATTCTATCAAAGCGTCAGAGCGAGGTTGATAGCGGTAAGGTTTCAGCCCCACAATTTTAGAATTAAAAACCAAGTAGATGAGTAAAAAGAATAATTTTCATTTCGTAGGAGTATGCGGCACAGCCATGGGATCAGTGGCGGCAGCAATGAAGGCAAAGGGTTACCAAGTGACAGGGTCTGACCAGAATGTGTATCCTCCGATGTCGACATTTTTGGAGAGTCAGGGGGTGGTGATTTCATCTGGATATAAGGCTGAGCATATACCAGCGGATACGGATGTTATTGTTATTGGAAATGCTATTTCACGAGGGAATGCTGAGGCTGAGGAAGCGCTTAATAGGAAATTGCTCTATTATTCACTACCGGAGGTTCTTAAGGATATTTTTCTGAGGGGGAAGAGGAACTTGGTGGTTTCAGGAACTCATGGGAAGACGACTACTACGTCGATGTTGGCTTGGATTTTGGAGTCGGCAGGGAAGAATCCTAGTCATATGATTGGTGGGATTCCTAGTAATCTTGGTAAGGGGGCGCGGTTTACGGATAGTGAATTTACGGTGCTTGAGGGGGATGAGTATGATACGGCTTTCTTTGATAAGCGCTCAAAGTTTCTTCACTACCTTCCAGAGGTGGTGATCATGAACAACATTGAGTTTGATCATGCGGATATTTATAACAACATTGATGAGATTAAGCTGACGTTTGAGAGGCTGTTGAAGATTGTGCCTCAGAATGGGATTGCGTTTATTAATGGAGATGATCCGAACTGTCGCGATGTGGCGGTGGGATCACCGGCACCGGTGAAACGTGTGGGACTGGGTGAGCTTAATGATGTGATCATTGAGGATATAGCTTATGAGGGTGATACGAGTAGTTTCACTTTAACTGGTGAGCGCTATACGGTCCCGATGTCTGGTGAGTTTAATGTAAGGAATGCGGCGATGGCTGTGATGGCGGCGCTGTTCTCTGGGCTTACGGCGGATGAGATTCGCGAAGGTTTGTTAGGGTTTTCTGGTATAGCGAGAAGACAGGAGTTGAAAGGGGAAGCTGGTGGCGTGAAGGTGATTGATGATTTTGCTCATCACCCGACTGCGATTGATCTAGCGATTGATGCGCTGAGGCAGCGTTATCCTAGTGAGAATCTGTGGGTGTTGTTTGAGCCGAGGTCTAATACAACTAGGCGTAAAGTTTTCCAGGTGCCGCTTGCTGATGCACTTTCTAGAGCGGATAAGGCGATAGTGGCTGGGGTGCCAGATCCTGAAAAAGTGGATGAGAATGATCGGTTAGATCCTCGTCAGTTGGTATCAGATATCAAGGCGCATGGCACTGATGCGTGGTTTATCGACCAGGTGGATGATATTGTTAAGCACGTGGCTGCTGAGGCTAAGGCTGGCGATGTGGTTGCTGTTTTGAGTAATGGTGGGTTTGGTGGGATTCATGATAAGCTGTTAGATGCTTTAGCAAAATAGAATAGCTGATGTTACCTGAGTTAGTCACTGAGATTCCGGGGCCTAAGTCGTTAGAACTTGCGGGGGAGCTTCGTAAATACGAGAGTCATAATGTGACTTATACTGCGCCGGATTGGCCGGTTTTTTGGGAGAGGGCTAGTGGGACTAATGTTTGGGATACTGATGGGAATAGGTTTGTGGATCTGACCAGCGCGTTTGGCGTGGCTGGGTTGGGGCATACTTATGCTCCGCTGACGGAGGCTATGCGGAAGCAGTCGGAGAAGCTGATCCATGCGATGGGGGATGTGCATCCTACGGCGCTAAAGGTGGAGGTTTGTAAGTTACTTTCAGAGATGACCTTTGAGCGTTGGGGGTTAGGGGTAGGGAAGTCTGTTTTGTCTAACTCTGGGTCTGAGGCTGTGGAGACTGCGTTGAAGACTGCTTTTATTGCTACGGGGAAACCTGGGGTGATTTGTTTTGAGGATGGGTATCACGGGCTTGGATATGGGGCGTTGTTAGGAAGTGGGTTTGAGAAATTTCGTCAACCTTTTGAGTCACAGCTTGCAGAGGTGAGGCTAGAGGTAAGTTTTCCGTCATCGGTGGATATGTTGGATTTAGTTAAGGGGGAGTTGGAGGCGATTGATACCAGTAAGTTTGGTGCTCTGTTAGTGGAGCCATTTCAGGGTAGGGGTGGTAAGGTTATACCGCCAAAAGGTTTTCTGGGAATGCTTAGGGAGTGGTGTGATGCGAATGGGGTGGTGTTGATATTTGATGAGATTTACACTGGGTTTAATCGCACAGGTAAGCTTTTTGCGTGTGAGTGGGAAGGAGTTTATCCAGACCTCATTTGTTTAGGGAAGGCGCTGAGTGGGGGGTATCCAATTTCTGCTTGTGTGGGGAGGTCTGAGGTGATGGACAAGTGGCCGGTGTCGCCGGGTGAGGCGTTACATACGAGCACGTTTTTAGGAAACCCGGTGGGCTGTGCAATGGCGGTGGAAGCTCTCAATATCCATCAAGATGAGAAGCTGGCAGCTGATGTGCTAAAGCAAGGTGAAGAGCTGATGGTGATGTTGGGGGAAATTAAATCTCCAATGGTTCATGAGATTCGTGGGCGTGGATTGATGATTGGTATGGAGCTCAGAAATCCAGATGGTTCACCAGCGGGCTCTATTGCTGGGCAGATTCTCAGTAAAATGCTGGCAAAGGGGGTGATCATGTTAGCTGATGGCAAGCATGGGAATATTCTCGCTTTTACTCCACCATTTCATCTTAAACTTGGTGAAATGGTGTTTGTGGTCGAGTGTTTGAGAGAGTTGCTAGAAAAGGAGGGGTGATGCTTTAAACTATTTCGTTAAAGATCACGAATTGGAGCGTTATAATAGGTAACAGAAGTTGAGCCAGCAGGGGAATAGATAAGAATGAGAGATCTTCTCCTTGCGCTGTGTCTCCACATTTGGCGGATGAATGTTAGACGCTTTTTGGTATTGGGATCGACCCTGTCTATTTGAACGTTGTATTCTTCATTTGGTTGCGCGGCATTTTTGATAACAGCAGTGGATTTCGCTTTCAGAGTCAGCTTTTTGCTACCAACTTTTCCAAAGACTCTATTGTTGGTGAAATTGATAAACATGCGGTCTCCTGGACCTAATTTGGCAGGGTTGGCATTGACCACTTCAAAGCGGATGGGCATCACTGGGTTCTGTGGGTCATTGAAGGCTAGAATGAGGATTTTCTTCCATCCTTTTGGGACTCGAATAGACGGGGCGTTTTGAGGGAATTCTGTATCTTCAGCGAGAATCGATGGGACAAATCTCAAGACGACCTCGCCGGGGGCTAATTCGATAGATGATGAGAAATTGTTCCTTGGTAATGTGACCTCCAAGGGGGGGGCTTCTGCGTGGTAGATTACAGCAGTTTTAGGGGCTTCTTTAGGAGCTTTAAAATAGAGTATCTGAGCGGTTCTCTTTGTTGTCTTCTTTGCTGTATTCTGGGCGAAAACGGTTGAAGTCAATACAACCGTGAACAGTGATGTTATCAGAGTGATTCTTAGGTAGTTGATGTATTTCATAGATTGATTAAATTTCGTCTTCGGAGAGCCAGCGGAAGGATACGACTACGAATTTCCTGCCGTATTCCTTGTTTAGATCAGACTGTAGGTCCGCAAATTCTGTAGATTCGTCCAGCGGGTCAACGTAATCTGCTTTTCTCTGGACTACTGCTTCACACCAACTTTTGGCGGTAACTTTTCCGCTAAGGTCTTTTACTTCCCCATATGCACGGATGACGAAGGTGTCATCACGAGCGGTCAAGATAGGGGCGATAGGTCTGAGTATGTCTGCTTGCCTTGGCCAACCGGGAGTGCCGTAAGCTGCGTAACCTTCTGCGGCCTTCGGATACTCGTAGATAGATGCCGCATCAGAAGGGAGTGTTGCCTGCTGTGGAAATGCTGCTTGGATTTCTGCGAACGGATTATCTGTAGGGAGTTCAGCTAGTTTCATGAGGGCGGTTTCAATGGCTCCCGCCATTGCTAGGTTGTCATCAGTGCTTAGCTGTCTGTTGACAAACTCGGATAGTGATAGGAAGGGGCCGCGCGCTTTGACTTGTTTGACTATTTCGGTAGCAAGAGCCTTGATTTGTGAGTCAGTCATTGTGCTGTAGGTGGCCAATCTAGCCTTTTCGCTATCTGATGAAGATAGAGGGTCTCCTGCGACGGTTGTTCTGCTAATAACGGTTTCAGATGAGGTTTGTAGCTTGGTGCTCCAATCGTCAGCACTAGCGGCACCTACGGATGAGTAGGGGACTTGCACTTCTCTCTGGTTCATGAGAAGAGCGGTCCAAGCATCGACGGATGTGGAATTGATATTGAACATGCCTTCGACTTCGATTTCAGAAGCAATATCATGCCATATTTCCGTGTTCGAGAGGGTGTCGGTAGCAGCTGTGGTTGCCTGAGTATCAGATACTGGTTTGGCGGGTAGGTAGCGCTGGTTTCTGAGAGGAGTTTTTCTGGAAAGGTGATCCGCGTAGACCTCTTCGATGGTGCGGTTTTCAATTTGGGTGAATGCTTCAACGTCGGGAGTGATGGAGGAGATGAACCAGTCATCGAAGAACACGTGGTTACTGACGTAGCTGTGATCATAGCTAAAGGTGTTGCTACTGTCGTTGATTTTATTTCGGGCGATGTGTGGGCTTGCGTGGCTATTTCCTATGGCATTGGAGACTCTGGGAGCGTGTTGGTTTCTGAAGCGAACATCAAAATGTTGAAGTTCACCTAGGGATAATAGGGGTTGGGTAGGAAGTTCTGCTATTGTCCAACGGTTTAGGCCTAGGCCTGATTGGAATGATGAGCCTACGTAGCCGCTGTGATCGTTCCCGAACGCAGCGGAGTCGTCGGACTGGGGAATGAAGGGGTCTTCCCATGAGTTAGGGGCGAAGATTTCCCATGTATAGGGACTCTCTTCAGCACTGACTCCTGCGGCGATATTGGTGCCAGTAATAATTGGGTTTGTATTGATATAGCCTTTTGTATGAATTTTTGAGAGTTGTTCTGATGTATCCTCATTCAAGATGGTTCTCAGTCCTACCGATACGACTAAAAATGGGCTGTCTTCTTCTTGAGCGCTTTTTAGGGTCTGGTTGTCATTGACTAGGCTAGGCAAAGGAAGTTTTTCCTCAATGGTATCTGCTGGAGTGTTCATCCTATATCTTACCGACTTACTATTGAGATCAGCTCCGTCTGGAGTGTTCTGAGTCCTGGACCAAAAATACTGCAGATCGGCGAATACATTCCCGTTATTTATTTTGTGTTCCCAGTCATAGGTAAACTTGTCGGTTGCAACACCGTCAGAGACACTAGCACCGGTCGATAGAGCTCTAACAAAGCTACCATCAATGCGTAAGCCTGGGTCTAAATAGATAACCTGAATGCCGCTTTCGCCTTCGCCCTCCCTACCATAGAGACGGGATTCTCCGGGTTTAAACGTATTGTCATCACCCTGATTGGGGCTGACAACCATCCGCATCATGGGGGATTTTCCACTGGTCTCGATTAAATCCTGGATGTTTACTAGGGCTCTTGGCTGGTCGCCTACATTGACGTAGAGATTGAAAGGGAAAGTGGAGTTGTAGACGTGTAACAGGTTTGCAGGGGCAGATTCTATCGCTACGTTGTATGGATTCCACATGGTTACCGCAGGTTTGAATAGGAAGCGTGGAGTATAAACGTCATTTTTCACTGTGGCATCATATCCAAAGGCGAAGTGAGCTCTGGCCATGACGGGTTGGATACTGATCCAGTCGCTGTCATTAGTAGCGACGGAATTGAAGTAGGGTTCTCCAGAAGTTGAATTTTTCTGAACTTTTTTGTAGAGAGATACAAAATCCATCAGTGCATGCCAACTCATGGCAACGTTATCTACGGAGACCCAAGGATAAATAGAAGCGTCTGAAGCGTTATTAGATAGTCTTAAGGAGGATTCCATTTCTTCCGCATAAGGTTCAGCTGAGAAAACGGGGAGACCGGTGGTTGGTAGGGTTCCTTCGTTCCATTTTTCCGCCATGAGTGAGAGATCGCGACGCCATCCACCGGTGGCTGTATTGGTGAGTAAGCCACGCGAGTATGAAGTAATGGCATGATGATATTTTTGGGATGCTGTTTCAGCGGCGTTGGTATTACTAGCGAGATCGAGGGTTCTTAACGAGACGGCTTTTCCGAGTTCATCTGGATTATCAAAATCAAAAGAGGAAGCATCGGCCAAGCCATTGGAGGCTAATCTTTGGCTCCATTCTTCATCCCCCGTGGGATCTGAGTCTGGTTGTTTGATGAGGGCTTTAGAGTTTTGACCTTGGATCCACCAAGCGTATGCGCCGGTTTCATTAATATCTGTGGGTATGAGATGGACCTCACCTTCGGTTACTGTTCCTAAACTTCCTTCAGCTAGTAGAGGAACAGTGTTAGTGCCTTCCATGAGGTCGGGGGGGGATGTAGCGTCTGCATCAGCTCCATCTCCAGAGATAAGCCAACCAAGGAAACGTCCGTCTGAGCCTGAAGTATAATCTTGAGCTTTGGCAGCGTAATCTGGCTGAACGGGGAGGCCGGTTGATTTGTTGTGATTGTTTCCCTCCCAGGAGCGCCAGACACCCGTCAGCTGTTGTGGGCCGTTACTGCTGGCAAGTGCATCAGCGGGGGCTGTGACTCTTGTGTCTGAGCCAGCCATTTTCTGTAGTTCACCGATGGCAATCATCAAAGCCATGCGAGCATTACTCTTCGCAAGGATGTTATCTTTCTTGGTATTAGAGGAACGTGTTTCCACGACAGACAGCGACATCGTGGCGATTGCGATGATCATCAAGAGCGCCATGATAGTGATCGTCGAAATAAGGGCGAAGCCTCGAGAATGGGTTTGTTGGGTATTTGTCATACGGGTTTTGGGTGTGGATTACAATCACATAATGTAATTACATTGTCAATGTAGTTGTTGCCTAATTTCTAGCTTATCCGGTAGAAATTGGGCCCTAATGCGAGAGAAAGGTAGACTATTATAGTGCTTTTCTCAGCTTTGTGTATCGTATGTTTGTGCGATGCCTTAGAGGCCAGAATATCGAAGCCTTTTTGTGTTTCTATTCAATCTCCAGCTTTAAGAACGCCGGTGCGATATGCTTTTCTAATGGCAGCTGGGGCATTTTTGACATCAAATTTTTCGTAAATATGGCGGACATGTGTAGCGACAGTGAATGTGCTTATGTTGAGTTCGGTGGAGATTTCTTTTTTTACTTTGCCTTCACTAAGTAATGTGAGGACTTCAATCTCTCGAGCTGACAATAGACTTTCTTCTGGGATTCTAGGCATCTTTGACTGAATGGTCTCTATCATTAATTGAGCCACTATGGGGTCAAGTGATGCACCACCGGTGATTACTGTTTTGATGCCCTCCCTGATCTGTGTTGTGCTAGCGGATTTCAATAGGTAGCCATTTGCTCCAGCTGAAATGCAGGTTAGGATGTCTTTCTGACGGTCAGATTGGGTGAGGATGATGATTTTTATGTTCGGTTGGTACTGTTGGAATATGGGGAGGGCTTCTATACCTGACATGCCGGGGAGGTTTAGGTCTAGCAGAATGAGATCGGGTGGGGAGTGGTTGTTCTGAAGTTCACGTAGGGCTACTTCTGCGGTGCCGAATTGGCTGCAAAGTTCCATTTCAGGTTGGTCTTCAAGAGCACTGGCGATGCCTAGGCGGTAGGCTCGATTATCTTCTACCAGCATGATTTTAGTTTTTGGGTTCATTAGATTATTTTTTGAAGGGGCTGTTTTTTGCGTTTTTGGGCTGCGTTTTTTTAAAAGCTTAGTTTGAGGAATTTTTTAGGTCGGATCTGGAGTGTGATGCAGGTGCCACCATTCTGGGGTTTTTCTATAGTAACCTTGCCACCGAGTAGACGTGCGCGACGTTTGAGTGAGGCTGGAGGTTGGAGTTCTCCTACTCCGGTTCCATTGTCGGTGACGGAGAGCTGGAGTTTTCCGGAGTGAGCTGAGAGGTGTATCTTGACACGGGTGGCGCCAGAGTGGCGGAGAATGTTAGTGAGGCATTCCTTGTAGAAGCGGAAAAACCCATTTCTTCTGCGCGGTGATAAGGAGCGTATGATTTCCTCATCTGTGATGGTAATGGTGTAATACATGTCAGCGAGCAGGCGGTCTGCTAGTCTCTTCATCTCACCAGATAGATCTGCATAAATATCTTTTGCTGCTAACAGGTTAGTGCAGTAGCTTGCTGTTTCTCCGGTCTCTTTGGTGAGGTCGCATACAGTATCGGTGTATTTCATGAGTTTGCTCCATTTTCCGTCATTGTTGTGCTCTTCTACCTCTTGCTTGGCCAGATTACCGAAGAGGCCGATCGCGTAGAGGTTGGCTCCGAGTTCATCATGCAGGTTCGCAGCGATACGCTCGCGTGTTTCGAAGATGGCTCGCTGTCGGGCAACTTTCTGGATTAGTACGAGAATGATACCTCCGGCCAGCAGGAAAGCGATCAACCATGCTGCTAGTTTGAGGTTCGTGCTTTGTTTCTCGTATTGAGTGGTCAATTGAGCGATGACCTGTGGGCGTTCGATTTCGAGATCATGGCGAAGTTGTAGTTGTTTCATCCATGTCCGAACGGGAAGAATTTCGCCATATAGGTTACTACCATCAGTCAGAGCCTTAAATGAGCGAGTGTCTGGGCGGTGGGTTCCCGTTCCGCTAATTGGTTTGGCAAGTGCTACATTTATACCCTCAGAAAGCACTTCGATTTCGGTGAATCCTATCTGGAAAAACTGACTTTCCGGATTGGCATCGGTGAGTCGGACATAGCGGCAGCTAGTTTCGGGTAGTTGCCACATGATCAGTGGCCCGATGTTTTCGAGACTTTTAAACTGAAAATGGAGCAGTTCAGTGGCATCTGAAAAATCAGCAAGGTTGGCAGCTTCTATCTTTAGATGGACAGGAATGCCGAAGTTGCCAGGGTGCGCCTGTGGTACGGTGTCGCTCTGTTCCACTGCATGGAGATGGATTCCAGAAATGGCAATCGGCTCACCTAGGTCGACGGTGAGGTGGGGATTGCGGGCTTTTTGGCTGACGTAGGCGATACTTTTTTTCCCAAGGGATCCATCCATTAAATAGGGGACGTTGCCATCAGTCAGGAAGCGCGATCCCCAAGCGCTTTCCAAACGTTCATTCTGGTTGGATGAAGCCGTAACTGGTTGTCGCAATGCTACATTTTCCTCCCCGCTGAATACGAGAATCTCGGAGAGCTGTAAGACATACCGTTTATCGAAAAATCTGGCGCCGAGTAGAGTTGCCTCGATCTTAATCCAAGACGCCTTGGTCCCTTCTTTAACCTGAACCACTAGCGGGGCTACCCGAGGAAGTAGGTGCTCAGTGGAGGGGTAATCCGCTATGACAGTTCCTGCACTGTCATTATCAGTGCCAGCAATGATACGGAATGAGTGAGGGAATGCATGTGCGGTAAAGCCAAGCTTGGAATCTCGGTACAGCAGCGGAACTAGTACTACTTCGTCGATAGAGCGTTCTATTCCAAGGTCGATCTTTATCCATTCGGTGTGATCTCCGGTGATGTGGCTCATTGAGCGGTATCCGATGGCTCCGATTCCACCGCGTAGGCTGGGTTGTGCTAGTTCTTTGAGCTGGTGGTCAATATTACTTAATCGCTGTTCGATCCCAGGGATATCTGTAGATGTTAGTGTATCGTCCTTACCGTTGCATGCGTGCAGGAAAAGTCCTGCCAATAAGGCTGTCCCAACTGTTAGTAAGATCTTTAACACGGCTATTCTCATATCACGAAAAGCATTGAAAGAGAACATAAGAAGATGAAAATGTATTCAGGTTACTTTTTCATCAGGTTGACTCATGCTTACTAGAAATCCAGCTCATCGCACAAACGTGCGATACTCAGAGTGAGTATCTGTGATACAGTTATAACAGAATTGACGACCATTATCATTCTAATAACAAATACTCACAAATAAAAATAATGAAAAAAACACTAACAATTTTAAGCGCTGGTCTAATGATGACAGGTGCGGCACAGGCGGTAACAACTCTAATCGACTTCAATAACCTCAATAATGCTGATGTAAATACCTTGGATGTAGGAGGAGTAACTACGGATCTCACAGTTGTAAGATCTACAGTTACTGTCTCAGGAGCCGACCAGTATCATTTCGCAGTGAGTTATATGGGCGCAGACTTTGACGGTGATACTGTTAATGATACTCTTACCTTTAACTTTGTTGCTACTGGTATGAGTGGAAATACGGTGAGTTCGGGCTTTACAGTTGGTGGGAATCAGGAAAGCACAACAGGCTCAGTCGCACTAGACGGTGCTGCTGCTAGCCTTGGTACAACAGCCTCTACCTTTCATGTTGGAGCCACTAACATGAACGCTGGTGAAACTCTTATCTTCACTATTGACAGTCTTGTCGTATCTGGAACTACGGGTCCAGATGTATATGGCGCAACATTCACTGGTTTTGATAGAGTTCTTCTTGATCAGACATCGGGCACAGGGAATAGTCATCTTGGCATTGTTGGTTCTGGGACAGATCTACTTTCGACTCAATTTGGCACGAATAAGACATACAATGTTGGTACTTATTCTCAGATTGGAGCGCAACCACTTTATATTTCTTCTGATGCAGCAATCAATGATTCTACTCGCCCATTTAACTGGGGAGTAGGACAACTTGATTTCGGCGTAACCGTGGATGTAGTACCAGAACCATCATCAACAGCTCTTCTTGGCTTAGGTTTTGTAGGATTGTTGATCCGTAGAAAGCGCTAGTTAAAGAGTTAGGGGGTAAATACTTTCTCAATCAAAAATTTAACGGGTGAATAGTGAGTCTATTCGCCCGTTTTCATTTTGTTTTTTAAATAGAATAAAATTTAGGATAGAATAGTTTGAAGGAATACTGTTATAGTTCCTGAAAATCGACTGATAGTTACTCAGAAATTTAAAACATTAAGAACCCAAAAATTTATGAAAATCAATACACACACACTGACATTGATCGGCTGCGCGCTCGGTCTTGCAAATGCGAACGCTTTAGAGCCTTTGACGGATGGAACTGCTGGTTATGTGGATCGTCAGGCGAAGCGGCTTCTTAATAAGCTGGATACGAACAAAGATGGAAAAGTTCAGAAGGTGGATAATGAGAAGTTATGGAAGCGTTATGGGCGGTATGATAAGGATAAAGATGGTGTTCTGAACCATGAGGAGGCGATGAATTCTCTAAGCAAGGCGATGGATACTCCGGGTAAGGAGTTGATGAATGTTTGTTATAAGCAGGTGGATGGGCGTAAGCTTTATATGGATTTCTATTTTCCGGATGAGGATACTAAGACTGATAAGCCCGTGGTGGTGTTTACCCATGGGGGAGGATGGGCTGCGGGGAGTAAGGATAAGGCGGGGACTGGTAGTTTTGCGGAGGTGCATAAGGCGCTTCTGAAGGAGGGGTTTTGTGTGATGTCAGCGGGTTATCGACTTGTGAATAAGGGAGCGAACTCAGGGATGCGGGATTGTGTGATAGATGCGAAGGATGCGGTAAGGTTTATTTCTGCACATAAAAAGGAACTAGGGATTGATCCTAGCAAGATTTATACGTTTGGGGATTCAGCTGGTGGGCAGATGGCTCAGATGGTGTTACTTGCATCTCCGGATAGTTTGAAGGGTGATCCAGAGTTGGCGGAATTTAGTTATAAGACGGTAGCTGGGGTTTCTTGGTATGGGCCGTGTGATTTTCAGGATATTAGTTTGTTTAATCACGATGATAGAGATAATTTCAAGGATAGGTTCGGCGCGAGAATTATGGGTGGTGGGGCTAAGGCTGAGGATAAGGAGAAGCTTTATAAGGAGATGAGTCCGGTGAGCTATCTGACGAAGGAGAGTCCGCCGTTGCTGATGATTCAGGGAGATAAAGACACTACCATTCCTGTGAAGCAGGCTTATAGGATGCAGGAAGAACTAAAGACTGTTCCTGCACCTGTGGAGATCATGATTGTGAAGAATGCTGGGCACAACTGGCGTTCGGTGGATGCTCCTATTGAGCCGACAAGAGCGGAAATAGTTCAGAAGACGATTGAGTTTTTCCTTAAGCATAAGTAAAGTCCTTAGAAGCGGGGCTTTGCCCTGGAAGCGGGGAGCGGGGAGCAGCTAAGCGTTTATCAGCCTTGAATGGTATGATACGATGCTTCTCAATGATGTGGCACCTCGGCATGACCTAAACATTTAAACTACCAATGAATTACAAACTATGAACAAGATACTCGCTACTACACTTTCACTTTGTTTCAGCCTTGCAGTTAATGCGGCTGAGAAACCTAATATTGTTTACATTTTAGCTGATGACTTAGGTTATGGCGATGTGCAGTGCTTGAATTCTGAACGTGGTAAAATAGCGACGCCGCACATGGATAAGTTGGCGGTGGATGGGATGACCTTTACGGATGCTCATACGACTTCTTCTGTCTGCACTCCGACTCGGTATGGTATTATTACTGGGCGGTATAATTGGAGGTCGAAGTTGCAGGTGCATGTGCTGGATGGTTATGGGTTACCTTTGATTCCTACTGAGAGGACAACGGTTCCGAGCTTTCTGAGGGAGAATGGCTATACGACTGCGATGATAGGTAAGTGGCATATTGGTCTAGATATAGCGACTACGGATGGGAAGAAGGCTAAGCCGGCAGGTGGACTGCCTGGTAAACTTAAAAAAGGTGCATTACCACCAGCTGAACTCTCTAATATTGATTGGAAAGCGGAGATCAAAGGTGGTCCGGTAGATCTTGGTTTTGATTCTTGGTTCGGCATTACTGCCTCATTAGACTTTCCGCCGTATGTGTGGATACGTAACCGAAACTGGGTAGGTGAGGGAACGCATGTGAAGGCATTCCGCAGACCTGGTCCCGCTACTGATGACTTTGAGGCTATTGATGTCCTCGACAAGCTTGCTGCTGAGTCCGTGAAATTTATCACAGAATATAAGAGTGAGAAGCCGTTCTTCGCATATATCCCACTTCCGTCACCGCACACTCCTATCGTTCCGAATAGCAAGTGGCAGGGGAAAAGTGGTATTGGTAACTATGGTGACTTTGTGATGCAGACTGATGCCTTTGTTGGGCAGATTGTTAAGGCGCTAGATGACCGTGGAATTTCGGAGAATACTATTTTGATCGTTACTAGTGATAATGGTTGCTCGAAAGCGGCGAACTTTAAGAATTTGGAAAGTCATGGGCATTTTGCCAGTGCGCAGTATCGTGGTTCTAAGGCTGATATTTGGGAAGGTGGGCATAGGGTGCCATTTTTTGTGAAGTGGCCGAAAGTGATTAAGGCGGGTAGTGTCTCGAATGAGCTTACTTGTCAGAGTGATTTGCTTGCTACTTGTGCTGAGCTGGTGGGGAAAGAAGTTCCGAAGAATGCGGGGGAAGATAGTGAGAGTATATTGCCTGTTTTCAAGGGTGAGGAGACTGATTTTAGTCGGAAGGGGATCATTCATCATAGTGTGAGTGGGCATTTTGCTTATCGTGAAGAAAATTATAAGCTGATTCTGGCGTATGGTTCAGGGGGCTGGACTGCTCCTAAAGAGGTGCAAGCGATGAAGGCTGGGGCGGCGAAAGCGCAGCTCTATGATTTAGCTGCTGATCCTGGTGAGAAGAACAATCTCTATGTGACGCAACCTGAAGTTGCGGAGCGGATGCTTGCTCAGTTGACGAGTTATGTGAATGCTGGGTCATCTGTGGAGGGTAAGGAGTCTAAGAATGATGTGCCGATCCAGCTTTGGAAGACTGGTGGTGGGAAGCAACTGAAGGAGCAAAAGGTTCCTAAGAGGAAGAAGAAGGCAGCAACTAAGTAGTTTAACCATTTACAATAAGAATATGAAAACTGGTATCAAACGATCAATTACGTGCATGTTAGCGCTAGCATGTAGTTATAGTTTCCCACTGCAGGCGGCACCTGAAAAGGGGTCTACTGCGGAGAAGAAGGTGACCAAGGATTGGGCGTGTGAGCCGGTGGAGGGGTTGCCTAATGTTCTTATTTTGGGTGATTCGATTTCGATTGGTTACACGCTGCAAGTGCGTGAATTGTTGAAGGGGAAGGCAAATGTTTACCGACCAGTGAATAAGGCGGGGACGAAGCCAGTGAACTGTAGTGGAACTACGGATGGGTTGAAACGATGTGGAGCAAATCTTAAGGCTCGCGAGTGGGATGTGATACATTTCAACTGGGGGCTTCATGACCTGAAGCATGTGAAGAAGGCGGGGACTCACCAAAACTCGAATAATCCTAAAGATCCGACTCAGGCCTCGCCTGAGGTGTATGGGAAGAACTTGCAGAAGATTGTGGATGAGTTGAAAAAGACTGGTGCTAAGTTGGTATTTGCAACGACTACACCAGTAACAGCTGGAACCACGGGGCCGCTGAGAAAGGTTGAAGCTCCGGGGATGTATAATGAAGTGGCGTTGAAAGTGATGGAGAAAAACAAGATTCAGGTGAATGATCTCTATGCTTATACGTTACCTCATTTAGCGAAATGGCAGTTGCCTAAGAACGTTCATTTTAAAGGTGAGGGGTCAATGGAGCTGGCGAAGAAGGTAGCTGCAGTGATTGGTGAGAAGCTTGATAAGAAATAATGCTTCAAGAGGGAGAGTGGCTATCCTAAATTTTATGTAAAATATAAGATGGTGGTGAGAGGGTGTGGTCGTATAGGTTTAAATCTTACGTTATGAAAAGGCACTACTTCTTTACTTCTAAAAAAAGGCTACTCACTTACGGAGTTGAGATTGCTCTCGGCTTGTTGATTACTGGTTTCGCTTGTGCGGGGGAGTCTAGACCGGAAAAGCCGAATATTGTTTTATTGCTGACTGATGATCTTGGTTGGCAGGATGTGAAGTGCTATGATGTTGATAAGCCTTCTCCGATGGAGACTCCGAACATCGATGGTTTGGCGAAGAAGGGGATAAAATTTTGGCAGGCTTATTCACCTGCGCCGACATGTGCGCCGACTCGTTGTGCGATTATGAGTGGGAATCATCCGGCTCGTGCACAGAAGACTCATGTGGTGGGGGGGCATCCGCCAACTGTTCAGAATAAGACTGGATGGAAAGTGATGGCTCCGTGGCAGAGTGGTAGGATGCCTGAGAATGAGGTTACTCTTGCTAAGGTGCTTCAGGGAAATGGATATACTACGGGGCATAGTGGTAAGTGGCATATGGCGATTAACCATAAGGCGTTTCCTCAGCCAGAGGATCAGGGGTTTGATTGGACTAAGAGTGAGATAGGGGCGACCACTAGGATGAGACCTAGTAGGCTTAGTGATTTCGCGACTGATGAGGTGGGTGATAAGTATAAGCTGGATGAGAATGGATTTCCTTATCATGCGAATAGCGCGAATGCTATGGAGTTTCTAGAGGAGAGTCAGGATAAGGGTAAGCCATTTTTTCTGTATTATGCTACTTGGTTGGTGCACACGCCGATCCACACTAGGAACGAGCGATTGCTTGATAAATATTGTCAGAAGTTGGGGATAGATAAGGCGAGTTTGAAAGCGACAGGTTGGGATGGGGGCGGGCAGACGAATCCATTTTATTGTGCGATGGTGGAGGAGTTGGATTATCATGTGGGGAAGGTGTTTGATTACTTGGAAAATACCGATGATCCGCGTTGGCCTGGGCATAAGTTGAGTGAGAATACGTATGTGATATTTACTTCTGATAATGGGGGGATGGAGAGAATGCCGGGTGAGATCATTACGGATAATTATCCTCTGAATAGAGGTAAGATTTCTGCGATGGAGGGTGGTGTTAGGGTGCCATTGATTATTACTGGGCCGGGAGTGCCGAAGAATGTGGAGTCGGATGTGATGGTGAATGGGTTGGATTTTTATCCTACGATTCTTTCGCTGACTGGTGTTAAAAAGCCTGAGGGTAAGGAGTTGGATGGGAGTGATTTGACTGCTCTTTTGAAAGCTCCTACTGATGGGACATTGGTTAAGAGTTCTGATGGTTCTGTTAGGGATACGATGGTTTGGCATTTTCCGAATTCGGCGGCGCTTGAGAGCACGATACGGGTTGGGGGGTATAAGTTGATTCGTAACTATGCTAATATTGATGATCCGAAGAGACCGAGGCTTGAGTTGTATGAGCTGTATAAGGATGAGGATGGGAAACAAGTTAGGGTGGACATCGAGGAAGCTAAGAATTTAGCGAAGCGACAGCCTGAAAAGGTCAAAGAAATGGATGCTAAGCTTACTGAGATTCTGACTGAGATGAAGGCTAGTTATCCTTATCGAAATCCGCATTACAAGGGAGCTCTCAAAGGGAAGGATAGTGTGTGTGGTGTGAAATCTCATACTTTAAAAGGGCAGGAGATTAACGTCGTTTATCAGGAGAATGGAGCTAAGCTTAGACGGGCGAATCTGTTGTATACTTTGAACGGGGGAGATAGGTATGAAGAGTGGTTTAGGATACCAGCGAGGCTAGAGGGAGGGAATCAGGTTTCGGCGACTTTGCCGGAAGGCTCTACGCATTATGTGATCAACCTTATCGACCAGAACAATTTTCTTATTAGTTACCCAGAATTACCTGATGAGATTACCTTAAAGAAATCTGAGAAGACTTATTCTGACTATGCTTTGAAGGGCAATACTGTCTTAGAAATTAGGCCTAAGAAGAGAAAGAAAGCAGCTCACTAGAGAATCTAACCAATTTATTTATGAAACCTATTCAACTTTTTATTGCTGGTGCGCTGGCAGGTTTATCTACGCTTTGTAGTGCATTTCCGCAGGTCTCCCAATTATCTAACAGGGATTATTCATTTGGTTATTGGGAGAATGGGGTGAGGAAGCATAAGGGTGATGATTCTAGAGATATTTTGAGTCTTGAGACTGGTTATTTTGGGTTGCAGCTGGATATGGCGCAGTTGGATATGGCGCAGTTTGGCCTGATTGATGATGAACTAGATTATGAAGGAGCATTGGCTACTAATGGAAGCCGGATGCAGGAACTTCAGAGTGTTGACTTGAAGATAGAATTAGAAAAAGAGGGTAAGGTTTATACGGCGGTGAGTAGTCTGGCGAGTAAGGAGCGTGCGGAGGGGAAGAAGTTTCAGGGTACGATGTTGTGGGAGTCGGCTCGGTATGTGCAGAATTATGAAATTCAGGGGGTGGAATTTAAATCGGCGGATGGTGAGAGCTTGGTGGCGGATTCTACGTTGCAGGTGATAGCATGGCCGAGTTCAATAAGTTTTACGGCATCAGTGACCCCGACTGAAGATTTTAAAGATGGACCTGCGGCTGGGTTGGTAGGGCAGGGGCTATGTATTGTGGATGAGCAGAAGATGATAAAGCATGAGGCTGGGTTGGAGAATGAGGAATTCACGGTGGAGAGCTGGATTAAGGTTCCTAAAGCGCTTGAGAATAGGGGGCGTGGGTGGATTATTTCTAAAACAAAGAATGAGACACATGATGGTAATTATGGGTTGATTTTGTCAGGTGGGAAGGTGAGGGCGATGATGAATATTGGTGGCAAGGGGGCTGAGAATAGACATTTTATCGATTCTAGAAGTAAGTCGATTGTGGCTGATACTTGGCACCATGTTGCGCTGACTTATGATGGTAAGACGTTTTCACTATTTTTGGATGGAAATCTTCAGGGTTCGAAAGTGATTGGGAAGAAACGTAATTTAGCGACAGGTGATATGACGTTGGGTAAGCGTGCTGATGGACATGGTGGAGTGACTCCGGTATTGCTGGATCAGTTGCGGGTATGGGATAGGGCGTTGACTAGAAATGAACTTTTACAACATACGAGAAAACCTGGGGAGCTCAAGAATAGGGATGGGCTGACGTATGAGAATCATTTTGAGAGTAAGACTCCGATTGAGCACACTGTATGGAAGGATGCGAAGTTGAGTGTGAGGTTTGGTGATCGTAAACATAGTAAGTATGGGGAGAAGCTGGTTTCTGGTGAATGGAAGGTGGGGGAGAAGCATAAGGTTACGGTGAACTGTGATCTGGGAGGGAAGATGAATCCGGCGACTAAGGTTAGCGTTGTGATGAAGTTAACGGATGTTCCGCCTGTGACCTATGATAAGGAATTTAATTGTTACGTAGCGCGCATTGCACAGCCTAAGCGTGAATGGAAGAGGGGTGAAGGGGATTTGCGGAATTATGATGAGGTTGATATCACGGTGGAGTCTGATGGGGTGAGTTCTGTGCCGTTTTTGTTAGAGTTGTTTAAGCCTGCTGGGATTACTGGGTTATGTCCAATTTTGTGTGATGAGAATGGGGTTCCGACTGGGATTCCTGTTCAGTTGAGTAAGAACTGGCATTATCCGAAGATGGGTAGTTACTTGAGATCCTCTATGCTGTTGCCGACGGTGAAGGGGGTGCAGAAGTATAAGTTGAGGATTGTTTATGGTTTCTATGGGACGGTTCCATCGGCTAGTCATTCGCAGTTATCGCTGGTGGGTTATGGGGGTAATGGTCGATGGGATCAGTTGGCGATTGGATCTTGGGGGGAGACATATTGTATGGATATGGATATGAGTTTGGTGGATGTGGCGGTGACGGATATTAGGATGTTGATGACGCGTGATGGTAAGGATGGGAAGAAGTGGCAGTGGACGGATGCTGGCTGGGGTGGTGACTGGTTAGGTCTGAATAATGCGGCAGGTGATAAGCTGTTGTTTAAGGGGATGAAGGCTGCTTATGTGTCTCATGGGCCTTGTCTCACAGAGGTAAAATATAAGGGTTTTTATGGATCGCAGAGTGAAGTGGATATTGATTCAACGGTGAGAACATTGCGCACCAATGATCATGCACGGACATTTAGCACGATGAAGTATCGTTTTGATAAGGTGGTGAAGGCGGATGGGTGGTTGTTTAAGATGGGGAGGTCACATCATTTGATGACTCCAGAGATTAGTTACGGGAATAAGGCTGGTTTGATTAAGGAGTATAAGGCTAGTGATGATCTTAAGGCTGGAGCTACGTTTGTTCCAAAGACTACACTAATGGGAGCTGGTCCTTGGTGGGTGGCTTTTCCTAATGCTGAGTTAGGTGGTGATAAGAAGTGGGGGACAGGGTATAGGGCGATGGTGATTCGTTCTTATAAAGTGACTGCTGGTGGGAAAGAGTATAGGCAGCCGGTTGTTGAATTTCCTGTTTATAAAAAGCATGAGTCTGGGGTGAATATTGATTTCTTGCTGACGGCACCTGAGGGAGTGACTGAATTTCAACCTGGGGATGAGGTGGAGCTTGAGGTTGAGTGGATCACGTTGCCGAATGAGGCTGATGATTACTATGGATCGAATGAGGTTTTTAGGGATCATGTTGCGAAGAATCCTGGGTCGTGGAAGACGACGCATCGGGAGGCTGTGGGGAATGATCTGAAGGTTGTTGTTGGAGGTGGGAGGTTGATTCATCAGTATCCGATTATTATTGAGGCTGAGAAAGATGAGGTTGTGGTGGAGATAGTGGGTGGGGTTGGTTATGTGCCGATAAGATTTGAGGGGCTGGAGACGGCTGAGGGTTATACGATTTATCAGGTGGTTGATGGTAAGGAAGTGAAGCTGGATCAGGCGGTGCATGGCAATGACTTTTGGCAGACTGATTATGATGTGAAGTCTAAGACGTTTAAGATGACGTTTAATTTACCGCTGGATGGGATGGAGGAATCGAAGTGGGTTCTGAAGAAAAGCAAATCAACTAAGTAGAGAACTATGAAAAATTCAGCATTTTTTCTGAGTATAAAGTGGGCTGCAGGTTCATTCACATAGTGAGGTTCGATATTTCCTGAAGGGGGAGTTTAGCGTCTTTTCAGCAAAGCTTGTGGCGGGTTATCAAGCATCGGTTACTTACGAGGTGCATGTGGATGGGAAGAAGGTCTTTGATTCAGGGAAGTTTGGAGGGAAAAGTGAGCCTAAAGACATTGAGGTAGACATTGCTGGGTGATGTGGGCCAATGCTTTCTGTAAATAGGGGTGGATTGGGAGCGACTCGACTCAGGTGAGAGATGCATTATTGCCTTCCTATTTTCTCTGGGTGCTCTAAATTGAGGGTCGAATAAGCAATTGAAATATGATGAAGCTCAATTACAAAACCATGCTTGCTACGGCGGCTTTATTATTAGTTAGTGGCTCGGCGATGGGGCAGTCGGTAGATCTTTCGGTGAAATGGAAGCTGGGTAACCAATACAGAATGGAGCAGGATGTGGTGGTTGACATGACGATGCCTGATCCGCAGGGGAGTGGGGAGATAGCTAGTAAAATGAAGATGGTGTCGGTGATGAGTGGTGCTGCTTCGGTTGATCAGGAGGGGATTGGTCTTGATATGATGTTTGATAGAGTTTCTATGAATATGGCGATGTCAGGAAAAGTGCTGATGAAGTATGACTCTAGCAAGCCGAACGCAGAAAACCCGATGGATAAGACGATGGAGACCTTGAAGGAGGTGAAGTTTAAGTCGATATATGGGAAGTGGGGACAGTTTATTGAGTTAACGGATTTTGATGATCGTCTTTTGAGTCCTGAGATGGGGATTACTATGGGGTCGATTGAACGGTTGTTGAGGCAGCAGTCGCAGATGGTTCCGTTTCGAGAAGTGGGGGTAGGTGAGGTTTGGGAGTCGAGGATAGGGACTTCATTACAAGGATTTGATCATGGCTTTATGTGTGACTATGCATTCAAGCTGGCCTCCGTTAAAGAGGTGGATGGTAAACAGGTTGCTAGAGTTGAGTTCACAGCTGAAATGGAGAAGGTGAGAGTTCTTCATGATGAGGTGGAGATGTTGCTGAGTGCTAAGAGCATTACAGGTTATTACTTATTTGATGTGTCAGAGGGGCAATTCACTGAGAGTAAACTATCTTTCGATATGGGGGCTGATGTTCAAGGTTCGGAAATGCTGATGAAGACGGATTTGAAAATAAAGTATGAGAGTAGTCCAAGGGAAAAATAGGCACTTTCTCTAGGTAATGTGTAAAAAAGTATAAAATCGCCTTGCATCTTGTATCGTTGAGGCGTAACACATGCCCACCAAAGAGTGAAAAAAGCTCCTATAGCTCAGCTGGATAGAGCAACGGATTTCTAATCCGTAGGTCGCAGGTTCGAATCCTGCTGGGAGTACTCTTTATAACCCTTGCGAATGCAAGGGTTTTTGCTTTTTAAGGGGGGAGGTTATTTTTGAGTTAGTCTTGGTTTGACTTCTATTGAGAGCGTGATTAGGACTGGTGGCAAAGTTGTCTTGTGGGATGTTTCACAAGCTGATATGTTCAATTTCCAACATTCAATATTCTATTTCAAATGATCGGACCTATTTCACAAAAGTTATTTGCTAAGGCAAAAGAAATCATACCTGGCGGGGTGAACTCACCTGTTAGAGCGTTTAAAAACGTGGATGGAGATCCTTTTTTTGTGAGGAAGGCACATGGTAGCCGGATTACGGATGTGGATGGGAAGACTTATATTGATTATATAGGGACTTGGGGGCCTGCGATATTGGGGCATGCACCGATTGTGATTACGCAGACGATTCATGAGGTGGCTAAGGACGGGGTTTCATTTGGAGCTCCGAATCCTTGGGAGATAGAGATGGCGCAGACGATTGTGGACTGGGTTCCTAGTGTGGAGAAGGTAAGGATGGTGAATTCCGGGACTGAGGCGACGATGTCTGCTATTAGATTGGCGCGTGGGTTTACTGGTCGTGATAAGTTGCTCAAGTTTGAAGGTTGTTATCATGGGCATGTGGATCATTTATTGGTGGCTGCTGGTTCTGGTGCGTTGACTCATGGTGAGCCAGATAGTGCGGGAGTTCCTAAGGATTTTGCGAAGCATACGATTACGGTTCCTTTTAATGATCCTGCTGCGGTGGAGGAAGTTTTCAAGGCGGTTGGTGATGATGTGGCGTGTATTATTTTGGAGCCTATTCCGGCGAATGCGGGGCTCATTATGCCGAAAGAAGGTTTTCTTGAGTTTCTCAGAGAAATAGCGACGCGTTACGGTGCGGTGTTGATTTTTGATGAGGTGATGACTGGTTTCCGTGTGGCGCGCGGCGGTGTGCAGGAGCTGATGGGAGTGACTCCGGATCTTACTTGTATGGGTAAGGTTATTGGTGGTGGACTTCCTGTGGGTGCGTTTGGTGGTAAGGCTGAAATTATGGATTTCTTGGCGCCAGATGGTCCGGTTTATCAGGCTGGGACGCTGAGCGGGAATCCGTTGGCGATGGCTGCGGGGTTACGTCAGCTTAAGGAACTTGAGAAGGCTCAGGGTTGGGATCATTTAGAGATTTTAGGGCAGAGACTGGAAGATGGTCTGCGTGGGTTGTTGAAGGAAAATGGTCTGAATTATCAGTTAAACCGAGTTGGATCGATGTTCTGTCTGTTTTTTACGGACAAGGAAATAGTTAACATGGACGATGTGAAGGGTGCTGATATGGAGGCATTTAAGAGATTTTTCTGGGCGCTGTTAGATGAGGGAGTTTACTTCGCACCGAGCCCGTATGAGACAGGATTTATTAGTATGGCACATAGCTTTGGCGATATTGACGACACGCTTGATGCGGTCGGGAAGGCTATGAAATTTATATAACGAACACACAAAAAATATTATGAGAGCTAAAGATATGATCATCGCAGTAGAGACTGTTGATAAACCGATTTTCACCAATGAAACTGAGCGCTGCCTCTACTTGGTAGGGATCGGAAAATGGGAAGATGCGCATGAGTTTGTAGAGAAGTTGCCTGAGCCAGGAGCTTCTTGGATACATGCGATGATGCACCGTGAAGAGGGTGATAAGGAGAATGCGAGATATTGGTATCTAAAGGCAGATAAGCGCATACCGAAGCCGACTGTTAGTATGATGGATGAGTGGACGGAGATTGTAAAAGAGCTGCTTACTTAGGAGTTCTAGAGGTAAGTATTTCTAGTGACTTTCGTATTGATTGCATAGTTCTAGAAATCTATCTAAGATTTTTAGCTCCTCTTCGGTCAATTCCTTTATTTGTTGGCGGCTGGAACATGCTGTATAAACAGCATCGTAGCCGTAATCTGGGAATTCGCTTAAATAGTGGCACATGTAGGCTGGGAGGTAGAATCGCCAACCTTCTGGATCCGAGAACGTGAAATACTCTTGATAGCATTCGGTTTTTGCTTTCGAGATTTCACGCCAATTTGATTCGGGATCTTCCAAAGAAAGTTGAGTAAGGCGTTGTGGTGAAATTTCCCATTCATCGTCAAGTCCACGGGCAACTCTGAGTGTTATTTTGGGCTTTGGTATTGAAGTGAATGTATTTTCTATGAGATCGCGCAATTTTAGAGCTTCGGCATATCCTGCTTCAGCTTTTTTTATACGTGTAATCTCAGACGGATCATAGCCTCTGTCGCGTGCTTCTTGGGATGAGATTCTCACTTTATCTCGGGAGGCTGAGTTGGAAGCAGGCTCCTTTGGTTTGGTTGTTTTTGGATTTTTTGGCGATGGTGAGGTCGCCGCGCATGGCTCTGGCTAGGCGTTTACAGAGGGCTAGGCCGAGGCCTACGCCGGGTTTGGTGTGGGCAGCTTCTTTGGCGGATTTGTGGAAGGGTTTGAAGAGGCGTTTTTGTTCTGAGCGGGCGATTCCGTCGCCTTGGTCGCAGACTTGGATGTTGATTTTTCTGTTTTTGACTTCTGCGAGGAGGGTGATTTCTTTGCCGTGATTTTCGGCTGAGGCGTATTTACAGGCGTTGTCTACGAGGTTAAAGATGATTTGTTCTACGGCAGTTATGTCGATGTTGAGGGGTTCATCTGATGAGCTGTCTGAGAAGACGGTGTTGACGAACATGTTGTCTTCTTGGGCGCGTTCGTTGAGGCGGGGTTCGATGCGCTGGATGAAGTGGTAGAGGGAGATGGTTTCTACTTTTACTTTAGAATTGGCACTGCCGCGCTCGATTTGTGAGTATGAGAGGACATTTTCTACGAGGTGGGAGAGGCGTTCTGACTCGTGCTTGAGGGTGGTGAGGTAGGCTTGTTGTTTTTCTTTGTCTGTGACCATGCCTGAGGAGAGGAGGTCTGAGTAGAGGCGGAAGGTGGTGAGTGGGGTGCGGAGCTCGTGGGTGACGGAGGATACGAATGCGGCTCTGCGTTCTGACATTTTGAGGACGCTTTTGAGCATGAAGAAGCAGGCGATGATGGCGAGGATGGCGCCGAGCCAGGCGAGACCAATGGGGCCGGTGATGTAGTCTGTGGGGGTGGACTTAACGACTCCGAGGTCATTGTGGACGAGTCGGAGAGGGAGGCTGAGCATGGTGGTTTCATCACCTTTTGCTTTGTGGCCTTTGAGGAGGTTGACGATGTCTTGCTCTACGGGGATGAGATTGGCGTGGGGGAAGAGGTCATGGATTTCTGCGAGGAGTTTGTTAATGAGGACGGTTTTGTTGAGCCAGATTCCTTGGACGCTATCGCTGCTGGATTCGCTGACTTTTCTGACGAGCATGAGTTCGTTGCTTAGCCAGAGTGGATTGAAGGGAGTGGAGAATGGTTCTTCGAGTTGGTTTAGCTGGTTTAGCTGATTGATTGGTGGAGTCTGGGGAGGAGCTGGCTTAACGGGTTTGGAGGGGTTGGTGGGGGCTACTTTTTGGGTTAGCTCAGGGGTAAGTTTTTCTTGGGTTTGCTGGATGCCTTGTGCCCATTCTTGGGTGCGTTTGCTGCTGGCAATTCTTGAGACGGCTTTTTGTCTGCTGCCTTTATCAGCGAGGGTAAGTTTTTGCTGTTCGTCTGGGGCGTTGAGAGATTCTTCGATGGTGACTTTGCTATTGGTGTTTTGGGAATAGCTGTTGTAGCTGAAGTCTTGTGGTTGAGCTTTTAAGGATGTATCTATTTGTGCGGCACTCCAGTTATCTAGTGAGACGTGGGCGGCGGCGCAGGTGAGTGAGCGATTATCAGAATCAGGTAGGATGGGGACTGTGGATGGTGCTAACTTGGTGGAGAGAATGCCTTTGAGTTGATCGAGCTGTTTGTTGTGTAGTTCGTTGTTTTTCACATCAATCCCATTACCTATGAGGTAGTTGGTTCCGTAGACTTGTGGTGAGTTTACTGAGTGCTTTCTATTAGGTTCTAGGTTCCAGTAGAGGTTCGCGGTCTCTGGGGTGTTGTAGTAGAATGAATTTACGTTACTGGTGTAGGCTGGGTCTGGGTGCTCGATGAGTTCAGGGTTCTTAAATTCATAGACTGAGCGTTCGTCCTCGTTGGCAATGATGGATGCTGCGAGGGTATCTAGCCGCCACATGGCGAGCCGGATACGACCTTGGCGGTGTGCGTCCACTATCTGTTGGGAGTGCTGGACGTCTTTCTGAATCATCCCATTGGTGATGACTCCGAAGGCTGTGAGCACGATGATGACGCAGAGTGCTGCGATGATCCAGATAGTGGATGTTTTATTCATGATGCGATCATGTATCCTTTACCTCTGACGGTTTGTAGGATGCTTTGGTTCTCGTCTTTGAGTTTATTTCTGAGGTGAGCGACGTGCATGTCTATGGTACGTGTGTTGACGCCCTTGGGGTCTAGATTCCATACTTGTCTGAGTATTTCATCTCTGGCGATGGCTCTGCCTGAGTTTGAGACGAGGTAGAGGAGGAGCTCGGATTCTTTGTCAGAGAGTTCTTCTTTGGTGTTGTCTGCTGTGTAGAGGATTTCTCTTCTAGAGAAGCTGGCGGTGCCGCTGGTGAAGTGGAATTCTTCGACGCGTGGGGCTCGTTCATTACTGCGGCGTAGGACGGCGTCTACTCTGGCGAGTAGCTCACGGACGCTGAAGGGTTTGACGACGTAGTCATCGGCTCCCATACTGAGACCTTTTACACGGTCTGCTTCTTCTCCACGGGCGGAGAGGATGATGACGGGTTGTCCGGGGCGATTTCGCTTGAGAGCCTCTAGGACTTCAAAGCCACTGTGATGTGGCATAACTAGGTCTAGTAATAATAGGTGGTACTGGGTGGATAGGGCGTAGTTCATGGCTTGTCTTCCATCTCCGGCTGCCATCACGTGGTAGCCTGAGAATGTTAGAGCATCGACCACTCCCTGCCTTACTGCTGGGTCGTCTTCTGCGACTAGGATTGTAGTAGTATTCATGGTGTGAGAATATCATAGTCACAAAATGAAGTCTATTTTGTAAATAGTATGTAAAATGGGCAATAATTATCCCCTTTTGGGTGTGGTGGCAAGGTATGGGGAATTACTCAGCTTGTTTGGCTTTACGGAAGTCTGGGTTTGGCTTGGTGGGGACGGGGGCGTTGATTTTCTTTCTCCAGGCTTCTAGTTTTGCGGTGAGTTCGGTGGCTTTTGACTCGTAGCTGGTGGCCAAATTATTTTTCTCACTGGAGTCGTATTTGAGGTTGTAGAGCTCGATGTCATTGTTCTCGAAATACTGGATGAGCTTCCAGTCGCCTTGACGGATCGCTGATCCTGGGCGTGTGCGGAAGACTGGGTCTTGGGATTGGTCATTGCCGCCTTGGAGGTAGATAGGGAAATGCCAGTAGAGTGCACGGTCTGCAATCTGACCATCAAAAAGTAGCGGAAGAATACTGACTCCATCAAGGGGTTTGCCTGGTATTTCAGATTTAGTGATGTCTAGAAGAGTGGGGAAGAAGTCTAGGTGGCTGACTGGGGTGTCACACTTTCCCGGCGAAATTTTATTAGACCAGCGGATGATGAGAGGCTCGCGGATGCCTCCTTCGTAGTATGAGCCTTTTCCTGCTCGGAGTGGAGTTTGCTTAGAGTGGTTGTAAACGCCGCCATTATCTGAGGTGAAGATGATGATGGTGCTATTGGTTAGTTTTAGATCTGAGAGTGCGTTCATGAGTCTGCCGATGTTGTCATCGAGACTGGAGATCATGGCTGCGTATTCTGGGTTGTTCTGAGACTCGTTGCCTTTCTTTTGTTTGAATTTAGCGACTTTTTCTGCTTTTGCTTGGATGGGTGTGTGAACGGTGAAGTAGGGGAGGTAGAGGAAAAATGGGGTGGCTTTGTATGTCTTGATGAATTTTATGGCTTCGTCTGTGAGTCTGTCTGTGAGGTATTCGCCAGGTTCATTGTTTACTAGGTTTGGGTATTTGTATGGGCTGTGATAGCCACCTGAGTATGGTCCACCAGCTTCTGAGCCAGCGATATTGATATCAAAACCATTTTTAAGGGGGTTTTTAGAAACGTGCCATTTTCCGATGGTGCCAGTGATGTATCCGGCTCGTTGCATTAGGTGTCCGAGTGTGATCTCGTTGCTTTTGATATGGAGAGTGTTTTTAATGGGGATGAGTTTACGGGTGTGGGATTTTCCTCGGTCTGATTCATTGACTGTGTAGACGCCATGACGGGGGGTGACCATTCCGGTGAGGGCTGATGCTCTGCTGGGGGCGCAGTTGGATGCAGCTGCGTAGGCATTGGTGAATACCATTCCTTTAGCTGCGAGTTTATCGATGTGTGGGGTTTCGTAGAATTTGCTACCTTGGTATCCTACGTCTGCCCAGCCTAGATCATCGACATTGATGTAGATGACGTTGGGTTTATTGTTCGCGGTTGCTAGTGTGGCAGACGCGATAGACACAATTAGAAGGAGGGCAATCTGTGCTACAAGTTTTTGCATGAACTATTTTGCTAGGAGATAGAGAATGAAGTCCAGCGAAAAATTAGAGTTCTAATTTTGCGGTGGGTGATAGCAGTAGCCTAGTCCGCGTCTGGTCTGGATGACTTCTGCGCAGAGTGGTGATGCTGAGGTAAGTTTTGCTCGGAGGGTTTTGATGTGTGCGTCTACGGTTCTGTCCATGGCTGATCCGGGGTCATCCCACGCGTGTTCTAGGAGTTGTTCTCTGGTGAAGGTGCGGCCTGGCTGGGAGATGAATGTGGCTAGCAGTTTGTACTCGTGTGCGGTGAGTGCTACTGGCTTGCCGAAGCAGTGAATGGTCATGGCGTCAGTGTCGATGCTGATGCCTTCATTGGTGTGCTTGATGCGCTCCTGTGGGGAGCCGCTGGATGTTCTTCTGAGAATGGCTTTGATGCGGGCGACGAGTTCGCGTGGGCTGAATGGCTTGGTGACGTAGTCATCGGCACCGAATTCTAGGCCTAAAACGCGGTCGATTTCTGAGTCTCTGGCGGTAAGGAATAGGATAGGGATGCCGGAGTCTTTACGGATTTGTTGGCAGACATCGAGGCCAGTTGTGTCTGGTAGGCCAATGTCTAGGACTACGAGTGAATAACATTTCTTGTCATGGACTAGCGAGATGGCCTCGGCTCCTGTGGTGACGTGGGTGGTCTGAAAATGCTCAGTTTCTAGAGCATAAACGATGGTTTCTGCGATGGAGGATTCATCTTCGACTATGAGAATATGGGGCATAGGTTAGTAATGGGGCTTTGAGTGTATGCCTAGGTTTACGGTTGAAGTTCTAACTACTTACGTTTGGGTTTTGATTTTTTCGATGTTGCAGCGGATTCTGTATCCTTGACGCTGCGGGCTGGTGCCGGCTTTCTGGAGCCAGAGTAGGATGTCTTTTTCTAGTTGGTCACAGTCATCATGCCACTCATCAGCTTGCTTGAGAACGAGTATAGATTCTCGTATTTCGCTGAAGAAGACTTCACGTGCGCCGAGTTTCTTGAGTGCATGCATTTCTGTGTGGAGGATCTGGTAGAAGGAGAGTTCGTAACCGTTACCAGCTTCTATTGCTGCGCGTTCTAGAGAGATGGTGATGGGTGGGCATTCTATTTCTAGTGCGTTGGCTATGGCCTCACAGCCGATCCTTTTTAAGGTGTGCTGGATGCGGGTGAAGAGGAGCTCTATGTTGAGGAGTCTTAGAGGGCACTTGTGTTCTAGATAATATACGATGCCATCATAGACGTCATCGACGAAGGAAAAATGTGGTTGGTTGGCTCGGTGCGCAGCTTGCTCGATGGCACGACGAATCCAATAGGTATCGTAGTCTGATATCTGGTGTTCTCCTACTTGGAGCACGGGCATGTTTCCTGCTATGCAAATCATATTACTGTATAGGTCGGCGAGAGAATTTTAGGTTGGAAGAATAGGTTCAGAGTGTTGATTGGTCTATTCGTTGAAAAGTGGTGGTTGTAGTGGGTCTTTGCGTCCTCGGTATTCTAGTCTTTGAATTTCTTTGATGAATTCTCCTACGTCCTCGAACTGGCGGTAGACTGATACATACCTGACGTATGCGACCGGGTCTATGTCGTAGAGTTTGTCTGTCACCTTAACTCCGATGACTCCGGAGGGGACTTCTGAGAGGTGGTCTTTGTGTAGCTCTGCTAAGATTTCTTCTACTGCTCGGCCGAGTCTGTCCATGGAGACGGGGCGTTTCTCGCAGGCTTTTACTAGGCCTCGGAGTAGTTTCTCTCGGTTCAGAGTTTGGCGTGAACCATCACGTTTCACTACACGTAGTTCGGTGCGCTCGATCTGCTCGTAGGTGGTGTATCGATAACTGCACTGTAGGCACACGCGTCTTCGCCGGGTGGAGGTCCCGTCTTTTGACATTCGTGAGTCGATGACTTTGTCATCAAGTGAGCCGCATTGGATACATCGCATGTGAAATTTTCTCTTGGAGTGAAATCGTGAAATACTGTTGTAAAATAGGATGGTTTTCTACGATTCGTAAATGTAAAAAATATTGTGAATAAGTTACTTGTGTAGGTGATTAACTTTACTTGATTATTATTTTTATGAATTTTTGGGTGTCATGGTGAATTGCGTCAAATATATAGGGAAATATGGGCGAATTTGAAAAATCTTAGTTCTTGGCAAAAGAATTTATAGGTGCATGATGCGCCCACAAATGGCTGGCAGGAAAGCAAAACAAGTTAACAAATCCGAAGTTAATAGCGAAGTAGTTTCACTTCGTGAAGATCTTATGGTGCTCACGAAAATCCGTCTGAATACCTTCGTTCTGATCACCACGTTATTTGGCTATATCCTTGCGTCTAAGAGTATAAGTGGGGTGTGGGTGGATGATTGGTGGAGATTGGTTCATACGCTTATAGGAACTGCTGCTGCGGCTTTTGGTAGTGCGGCATTTAATCAGTTGATGGAGATACAGCAGGATAGACAAATGAAGCGTACTGCGAACCGTCCTCTGCCATCGAACCGAATGAATGTGGTTACTGCTTTTGGGGTTGGCTGGGTGTTGAGTGCGTTTGGTGTGATTCATTTGGGAGCCAAGGTTGGGACGTGGAGTGCGTATCTGGCGGCTATTACGATTGTGATTTATGTCTTTATTTATACGCCGATGAAGCGCAAGTCATCGGCGAATACTCTTGTAGGCGCGATACCTGGAGCGATTCCTCCGGTTATTGGTTGGGTAGCAGCTGGTGGTAACTGGAGTGATGGTGAGGCTTGGTATCTTTTCGCATTGTTGTTTCTTTGGCAGCTACCGCACTTCGTGGCTATCAATTGGTTATGTCGTGAGGAATATGAGGAAGCTGGCTATGTGATGTGGAGTAATGGGGATGTGAGTGGCAAGAAGACGGCTAGGTTGGCATTGATCTTCAGTGCTTGTCTTGCGTTACTGGCTCCTATTGCGTGTTTACCGGGAATTGAGTATGCCAATTGGATTTATGGGATTGGTGGTGGGCTAGCGGGAGTTTATATGTGCTGGCTGGCTGTGAAATTTAGCAGAGCTGGGACTCGTGAGTCATCGAGAGGGTTATTTCTGTTCACGCTATTATATTTGCTAATAGCGCTAGGATTACTTGCATTTTGCTGGAACTGAGCGTAGGGAAGCAGGGGAACTGACTAAGTAAATCATGAAACCTCAACAACCATATCAACCCGCTGAACGAGATCCCGTGGCGATCCGCCGTACTGTGATCATTCTCTTCTTGCTGATGTTAGTAGGGGGCTTTTTCATTGTCTACAAGTATAAGCAGAAGATGGGCGATGAGATGACGGAGGTCCAGAAGGGGAGACCTGCGAAGACTCTTGGGATCATCAAGACGAATTTCCAGGTAGAGGGGCCTGAAGGGAAAATTTACCAAGATGGATTTACATTCCTGGAAAACAAAGTCTCGTTGATGACACTGATCTCACCGGAACTTGAGCGTGAGTCAGAGGTTTTAATAAATGTTCTTAAGGAGGCCTCTGACCGTTATGAAGGGGAGGAAAGATTTCAGATTGTGTGTATATCTGCAGATCCATTCAGTGAGGTAAGTGCGGATCAGCTGAAGGCGTTTTGTGTGGAGCATGGAGGTGGGGAAAACTGGTTTTATCTTACTTCTAAGAGTGAAGAATTTTCTAAATATGTGAATAAGGATCTCAAGCTGGGTGATGTGACTCAGAAGTATAAGGATTCTGATAAGCGGGTATTTCCGGATGTGACGAGAATAGTGGATTACCACATGAATCTGCGAGGGAAGCAGGATGACTTCTATTTTGTAGCACGTAGTGATGCTCAGGCAGAGTTTGGTAAGGATAACTTGCTCAGTGAGTGGCAGAACTACATGTATAAGAATATTGATTACATTCTCACTGAAGAATCAGCCGACAAAGAATTTTCTAAGACAAATAATTCCAATAGATATCATTTCCCGTTGATCGTATTCGGTGGGTTTATCCTCTTTATTCTGATCATGGGGATGCGCCTCAAGTTTCAGCGTAAGAAGGAAGCAATTACTAATAGAAAGAACAAATAGTTATGAGCCAAACAGTAGAAAACAAATTTGAACAGAGACAAAGTGGCGATACAAAAAAGATCGTGATGATCTATTCCATTGTAGCCATCATTTGCGCGATCATCATCGCGTGCTTTATGTTTCTAGGGAAATATATGGGAGCCGCCGCAGAAGAAACAGCTGATGCTGGGGAGAGGAATGTTGTAGAGGTTCAGGTAATGTCGATGGAGGAAAGCATTGGGTTAAATGACATTGTGAAGTTAGAAAAAGATTTTACTGCTACAAATCAAGATGGTGAGACGGTGACGCTTCAGTCGCTCAAAGGGAAAGTTTGGGTATTTGCGCAGTTTTACGGTTCATGCCCAGAGTGCAATAAAGTGAACTTTGAAATCCTGACTGACGTCTATGAAAAATATAAGGACGATCCTAATTTCCAGCTCGTGACAGTGAGTGTGATGGAAGAGGAAGATGGCGTAAAGGCGATGAAGAGTATGGCGGATGCTCTCAAGGCTGAAACTAAGAACTGGTGGTTCCTGACTGCGGATGTGAGTGAGGTGAACGAGTTTTGTTCAGACAATATGCTATATGCAAGGTTTGAAGATAATACGGATAAAGAGGGCAACGGAATGGAGGGTGCTATTTTCCATGATATGGGGATATCTGTATTTAATGGAGATATGGTTATGAAGGCTAAGGTGGATGTTTATTCACAACTTCAGGCTAGTAATGATCTAGGAGCTGAACTTAAAAAGAAGCAGCTAAACCTTGAGGTGGCTGCGGCAATTAAAGCTCTAAAATAAGATTAGTGATGAGTGATTTAAATACTTACCTCCAGAGAAAACCAAATTTAGCCTTAGGCAAGACGCTGAAGATAGTTACTTGGGTTCTTACTGCTGTGGTGTTGATTTTGGTGGGGTTGATGCGTAGGCCGGAGTTGAAAATTCCATTGCCTGATGGTGTGAGTATGGGATTTCTTCCTCCTGTTCATGCTGCATTAAATTCTATTGTGGCGATTAGTTTGATCATGGCGGTTTGGATGATTAAGAGGAAGAACATTAACGCGCACAAGTTATGGATTGGTATTGCGATGCTTAGTTCGGTGCTGTTTTTGCTTTGCTATGTGGCTTATCATTTCACTACTACTGAGACGCTCTATGCTGGTCAGGGGGTGATGCGTAGTGTGTATTTCTTCTTACTGATTACCCATATTGTTCTAGCGGGTATTAGTTTGCCATTCATTCTGTTGACGTGGCTTTATGGTTTTACTAACCAGTTTGGGAAGCATAAAAAGATGGCGAAATGGGTATTTCCTATCTGGCTTTATGTGGCGATTACTGGTCCTATATGCTACTTTATGTTGAAGCCTTATTATTAGGTGAAATTGCGGATTGGTTGAATCTGTTAGCTTTTTGATTTAGTTTGGTTAAATTACAAAAGCGCAATATGTAGTATGTTTTGCGTAGAAAAGCGCAACATGTTGGTTTTGTTGCCAAATGTCCTTGGAGTAAATAGTTGGGCGGAGTATAAGATTACTGTTCAGTAAAATTGATCTCCCCGATCAAGTTCCTGATACTTCCCATCTTCAACCAAGTAAAACTATGTATCTCAAATCACTCGACATTCACGGATTCAAATCTTTCGCCAATAAGACGAAGTTTGAGTTTCATAAAGGTGTTACTGGTATCGTTGGTCCGAATGGCTGCGGTAAGAGTAACGTGGTGGATGCGATTCGTTGGGTGCTGGGTGAGACGAGTGCTAAGGCGTTACGTGGTGGTGAGATGGCTGATGTTATTTTCAATGGTACGGATAACCGTAAGCCGATGGGCATGGCTGAGGTCACGCTTACTATGGGTGACTGCGAAAAGGCGCTGAAGGTGGAATACAATGAGGTGGGCATTACGCGTCGGGTGTTCCGCGATGGGAAGAGTGAGTATCGGATTAATGGCACGATCTGTCGTTTGCGTGATATTCATGATCTGTTCATGGATACTGGGATAGGGCGTACTGCTTATTCTATCATGGAGCAGGGGAAAATTGACATGCTTTTGTCCTCTAAGCCTGAGGATAGACGGCAGGTATTTGAGGAGGCAGCGGGGATTACTAAATTTAAGAAAGAGAAGAAAGAGGCGCTGCGCAAGCTGGATTATACACAAGCGAACCTACTTCGCGTAAGCGATGTCCTAGCGGAGCAGGAGCGCAGGATGAACTCGTTGAAGCGTCAGGTGGCGAAGGCTAGGAGGTATCAGTCATTGGCTAAAAATGTGCGTATCTTGGACACTCATCTGAGCCATAAACGCTATGTTGAAATTAAGGCTCAGGCGGAGGAGTTGAGGCGGTCGATTTGGTCGTTAGAAGTGCGCGAGCATGAGATAGAACGGGATCTTCCGGAGAGAGAGCAGGCGGTGATCGAAGCACGGGATAATGCGCAGGAATTGGAGAGCCAGCTTTCAGAGATCCGGCAGATGCTGAATGAGAGGCGTAATAATGCGAATGCAGCACAGAGTAAAATAGCCTTTAATAATGAGCGGCAGGCAGAGTTGTTGGGGCGCATTGAGCAGAATGAAGTTGAGATTGAAGAAACACGGCAGAAGTTAAGTCAGCAGGAGATGGATCTGCAATTTGCGACGGTTTCACTTAGTGATATTTCAGAGAAAATTGTCAGGCAAGAGGTTGCCGTGGCTGAGCAGGAGGAGAAACGTGCTATAGCGAAGGCTCACCGAGAGGAGAAAGAAGCGCAGTTGAGGGAGACTAGGGCGGAGTCTAATAGGACGCAATCGCTCATTGCTGCGGCACAGGCAAAGATAGAAAGTGCGCTGGCTCAGTTTGAGGGGAATAGGGAGCGATCAAGGCATCTTGCAGAGGATGAAGATAAGCTGAGGCTTGAGCGTGAGGAGGCAGTGTCTGAGCGTCAGAAGATAGCTGAGGAATTAGACACGAGAGTCTCTAAACTCGCTGGACTTGCTGAGGAGTTCGAGAGTCACGAGAGGAGTTTTCAGAAGTACCGTGGCACGCTTGATGCGACAAGGGAGGCGACTGCTGACCAACATAAGGAGCTGGCTAAATCATCATCTCGACTAGAGGTGCTCAAGCAGTTGGTGAAGACTGGTGAAGGTCTGGAGCAGGGGACGCAAGCGGTGCTATCTGGTCTGGATGATAAGGAACTCTATGAGCCTGGAGTCCGTGGAGTTTTAGCAAATTTCATCCAAGTAGAAGGAGATTTCACTAATGCTGTGGAAGCTGCGCTTGGTGCACATTTACAGACGGTTCTGGTGAGGGACTCGATGTTAGCGGAATCCATTATTGATACTCTTACGCTTAAGAAAATGGGGCAGGCTGCGATTGTACCGGAAGATTTTATACCTACACATTCTGAGGTGCAGTTGTTGCATCTTCCTGATGGTGGGATTGCGTGGGCGGTTGATAAAGTGAAGAGTGAGAAGGTGGTGACGCCGATCATTGAGAAACTGCTTTCGAATGTGCTGATTGTGGAAGATCTGGCTGCGGCACTGAGGCTAAGGTCACAACTGCCGGACGTTACCTTTGCTTCATTGAAGGGTGCTGTGCTTAGTTCTGAGGGGGTAGTGCGTGGAGGAGAAGCTAGTGGAGAAGGTTCATCTGTGCTGGACAGGCAAAATGAGATCCGTGATCTGGAAACTCAAACGGCTACTTTAGTGGAGCAAGAGACTGAGTCTAAGCAGAAGCTCGAATTGCTAGAAAACCAGATTTCTGAAAGCCGTGAAGCAGTAGAGGTGGCGAGGGAAAGACTGCAGAAAGCTCGCGTGGATGAGTCTACTCTACAAGGTCAACTCACGTTAGCTACTAGAGAGGTGGAGTCTATAGAGAGTAAAATTTCTAACGTGGAGTGGGAGCGCAAGGAGCTCAGCGAGCGGGAGACTAATGCATCTGGTAACCGTGAGGAAATGGAGGCGGATCTAGGTTCAGCTAGAATACGGCTCGAAGAGCTGGAGAATGATCAGCTAATGACTAGCAGAGATCTGGAGGAGATGATGATGCGTGAGCAGGATGCGATGAGCAGACTGAATGAGTTGAAGACGAATCTGGCGGTGGAGCGCCGTGCGATGCAATCCGCGGAGGAGCAGCAACAGCCAATGGCTGCGCGTCTTGAGGAGCTACGTCATCATACTTCAAGAAGAGAGAGTGAGATTATTGCGTTTCGTGAGAGGATAGAGAGTGCTAATGGTGAGAGTGGTGATCTGTTAGAGGAAATAGAGACCAATACTGTTGCAGCTAATCAATTGGAAATAGAGTTAGAAGAAGCATCTGCAAGTAGGGCTGGACTCATTGAGGCGATCAACTTAGCAGAAAAAGCTGCGACGGAGATACGTCAGCAAGTTACGAAGATTACTGAGCAGAAGGGGAGAGAGGAAGTAGCGGCTACGAAGTTTGAGCTGCGGTTAGAGAGTCTTTCGGAGACTACGCTGGAGCGTTATCAAGTGGATCTTAACATTTTTAGACCAGATTCTCACGCGTTGCTGTCTTGTATAGCAGACCAGAAGAACTCTCGTAATACTGCGGAGAAGCGGGGTGGAGGTTTTAGTTCTGATGGTGAAGATGGTCAGGATGGGATGAGTGCTGAGATTAGTGCTGATGATCTGGATGTAGATGCTATTTTGGGTGATGATGGTCCAGACTGGGATTTCGTGGAAAATAGTGTGGGCGAACTTAAGCGTAAGCTGGACTCAATGGGGCCAGTGAATGTGGATGCCATTGAGGAGTTCGATGAGCTTGAAGAACGACACAATTTTGTGAGAGGTCAGTATGATGATCTCACTAATTCTAAGGATGAGTTGATCGATGTGATAGAGCGAATCAATGTAGAAACACGTAAGAGATTCGCTGAGACGTTCGAGCAGATCCGCAAAAATTTCCAAGACATGTTTAAGTTGCTCTTTGGTGATAAGGGTAATGCGAACCTGCATTTAGTGGATGAGGATGATCCGCTTGAAAGTGGTATCGATATCATTGCTAAGCCTCCAGGTAAGAAATTGCAATCCATCACGCTGCTTTCTGGTGGGGAGAGATCAATGACAGCCGTAGCGCTGCTCTTCTCTATCTACCAGATCAAGCCGGCGCCATTCTGTGTGCTGGATGAGTTGGATGCGCCATTGGATGAATCCAACATTGGAAGATTCCTGCGGGTGCTCGACAGATTTATTGATACTTCACAGTTCATCATTGTGACACACAGTAAGCGTACAATGAGTAGGGCTGATGTGATGTATGGTGTGACGATGGAAGAATTTGGAGTATCTAAGCCAGTAGGAATGCGACTTACAGATGAAAAAGATGTGAACGCAGGAGCTAAGAAGTCAGCAGCGGCAAATGCGGCGCTGAGGCTGGATGCTGAATAGAAAGATTTGTTCACCTGCACCTTAATAAGGCAGGTTAATAATGGGGATGCGGGGGGTGTAGGTTTTCATAGTCCTGCGCTCCCCCAAACCTGCCTTAAGCATTGGGTCTAGAATTTAAACAAAGAAGTAGTGGGATGCGCAGACTAGGATCATGATTCCGGATAGTGCGATGGAGCCGATGAAAGTTATCATGTATAGGATCCAGAAGAGTGGGCTGGCGGCAAAGCTTACCATTGCAACGCCATCTATGACCTCGGTTGATCCGTAGAGGACTTTGCCTACTATGGTGAGGTATTTGAACTTGCTGAGTCTTTTTCCTTCGGCGATGGCTAACTCTTTTCTGTGATGTTTTACTACGGACTTGATGTGCTCTGTGTTAGATGCGCAGATTTCTGGCAGTGAGGCGATGGCATCGAGCACCCACCAGACAATACCGATGCTGAGGATGGGGAGCAGCATGATGAGGCTTGGGATGCCCCAGCGCCATGGACCTAGGTCGGTGGCAGAATAGAAATAGATGAGAGCTCCGATGAATACGATTACCGTAGGCACGAGCAATACCATTGCTGCTATTTTCAGTCCTTGCGCAATTTTAGCAGCATGGCTGATTAGTTTGAGAAATTTCTGAAAACGGTTCTCTGAAGCTATCTCCATATGTTTTACATATCAGAATAGCACCGTTGGTAAAGTAGATTGACCACAAGGTTTGCACCTTGTGGTCAAAATTTTGCAATGAAACAGCGGAGACTAAGCGTCTTTACCTTCCCAAGAATTCCACCAGTTTTTGAACAGCGTGTGCTGTGAATCTAGGTGGGCTTGCTGAGATGGGCTGAGTTGGTCGTCGCTGTAAATTTGATACTGGTAGTTCTCGTTACCTTCTAGAACCATGAGGCGCTTGTAGTAGAGAACGAGATCAGTTCCTTCATCGAAGGTGCAGAGCACGCTCATTGCTTCATTGAGCTCTTGAGCATAGCGGCGTGCAGTGGCTTGGCCTGTGGCTGCGCGCTTGCAGAGGTCTACCATTTTGAGGATTTCTGCTGGCATGGCTGTTCCTACACCGGTGATGGCGCCTACTGCTCCGCAGTTTACAAATCCGTGATAGGCTTGAGTGTCTACGCCGACCATGAGGGTGAGGCCATTGTCACCGGTGGTGATGTGTTCCGCTGCGTATGTGAGTGCTGCGCCACCACCGAATTCCTTGAATCCGATGAGTTGAGGATACTGTGAGTGGAGCTTGAAGAAGAGGTCTGCTTTGGTCTCAAATCCGTAGTGTGGTGAGTTGTAAATTACAGCAGGAAGATCTGGCCCGCCGGCTTCTAAAATAGCTGTGAAGTGGTTGTGCTGAGCTGCTGGGGAGTGTCCGCGTGAGAGAACGCGAGGGATGACCATTAGGCCGTGTGCTCCAACTTCACGAGCGTGAGTGGCGTGAGCAACAGCGATGCGAGTGTTCTGCGCGCCTGTTCCTACGATGGTTTTGATGCCAGCGTCGACGAGAGCAGTTACGCCTGTCATCCGCTCTTCGTCTGTGAGTAGAGGCCAGTCGCCCATTGATCCGCAGTAAACGACTGCGTCCATTCCGGCTTCGATGAGTCCTTTAGCGGTCTCTACGAGGGCTGGGAAATCTGGTGTTCCGTTTGCATCACATGGTGTCATGAGTGCTGGGATTGTTCCGGAGAAAATATTTTGGTTGTTCATAATGATGTTGTGTTGGTTTGTTAGAAATTGATGCCTGTAGCAAAGGGGTCTTCTGGGTTAATGATGATGGTGGTTTCCCCGTTGACCCAGGCTGAGCCTGTGATGGTGGGTGTGACTTGGTTAGATTCTGTGAGAGGAGTTACTTTTCCGGTGAAGATGGTGTTGATAATGCTAGACTGTCTCCAGATTTCACCAAGGTTTAGTTTTCCTGATTCGTAGAGGCAGGCGAGCTTGGCAGATGTGCCGGTGCCACATGGTGAGCGATCATATTCGCCACCTGGACAGAGGACAAAGTTTCTGCTGTCTGACTGATCATCTGCGGGTGGGCCGAAAAGCTCAATGTGGTCGATGGGTTGGCCATCGCCACCAGCGATGCCTTGGTCAGCGAGTGCGGCCATGACTGCTGTTGTGAATTCTGTCAGAAGTGGAATGTTAGATGGCTCGACGGCTGGAACATTTTTCTGTTCGTCAATGAGGAAAAACCAATTTCCACCCCAGGCGATGTCGCCAGTGATGGTGCCGTAGTGGGGGACTTCAACTAGGGCATCTGCTTGATGACAATAGGATGGGACATTGTCCACTGATACGCTGCCGTCATCATGCATGTGAGCGGTGACTACTCCCACTGGGGTATCAATACGATGCGATCCTGTGGTGATGATTCCCATGTGCTTGAGGGTGATAGCTAGGCCGATGGTGCCGTGGATGCACATGTTGAGATAGCCAGCGTTGTTAAAAAAGATGACTCCTGCTGTACAGTCTGGTGAGTGAGGCTCAGTGATGATGGCTCCGACCATGGCGGGGAATCCACGAGGCTCTAGTAAAACGGTTGTGCGAATCCAGTCATATTTAGCCTTGAGCAAATCGCGTTTCTGGGCGAGAGTGCCATCTCCAAGATGAGGGCAACCATCCACAACTACACGGGTAGGCTCACCGCCGGTGTGAGAATCGATAATTTTTATAAGTTTGGTTGTGTTGCTCATTTATTTAAGTAAAAATATAGCAGAGTTAATCTAGTAGGAAAAACCAGATATTTCCCTAGAATCTGCACAGCTAGACCAGAACGCACAAGTATATGCCCGTATCAGAGTTTTATAATCAAGTGGACAGAGCATGTCCAATTCTAGGTGTGGAGTTATTCGACCATGTCCCAGACACTGTTTACTTTATTAAAGATAGGCAGGGAAGATATGTGGTGGTTAATAAGACTCTGAGTGTCCGGCTAGGGATGGAGCAATCTGAGCTTGTAGGTAAAAAGGCTGAGGAGGTGTTTCCTGATCCATTGGGGGCAAGGTTTACTAGGCAGGATATGCTTGTGATGCAGACTGGGGCTGGGATCAAGGGGAGGCTAGAAATGCATCTTTATCCGAGTGGGAAACAGGGGTGGTGTCTGACATATAAGGAGCCGGTGAAGGGGATGGGTGGAAAGCTGATAGGTATAGTGGGTATCTCAAGAGATATTCATCCTCCTACTGAGCACCGTGATGATTTAGCGCCGCTGCAGAAGGTGATCACTCACATTAGACTTAATGTTGCGGAGCCGCTTAGGCTGCCTCAATTGGCAGAGATGGTTAATCTCTCGGTGTATCAGCTAGATCAGCGAATCCGCGGATTGTTTCATCTTTCTGCTGGGCAGTTTATTACTCAGACGAGGATTGAGAAGGCGTGTAATTTACTTAAGTGCACGGATCAAGGGATAGCGAATGTGGCTCTTGATTGTGGTTACTCGGATCAATCTGCTTTTACTCGTCAATTCAAGCAAACTACTGGTCTTACGCCGAAGGCGTATCGGAAGCAGGTGAAGTAGGGATTAGAGAAGCGCAAGTAGCTAATGATGACGGTGACGGTGACGTTTATTTCATTTCTGGAGTTGTTGGTTCTTTTGCTGGTTTAGGGGCGGCGGCATCTTTAGCGGGTTGTTTTTTCTTAAGAAACCTGAGCGAATGGAGTACTTGCTGGACATCGCCGTCTGCTAGTCTTCTTTTGACATCGTCTGGTTTTCCCTGAGCGGGATCTAGAAACATCACGGCGATGAGGCCTTGGGGATTATTTTTTCTTAGGATGGCGACTACTTTCATAAAGAGAATGGAGTCGTCTTGTTTAGTGAGCTTACCTAGTAGGACGGCTGCGTCATAGGGACCTACTTTTGTTTTGTATCTTTTGCCGATGGTGATGTCTTTTTGTCCTTTGGCAAATTGGGGGACTAGTTGGGTTTCCATTAGGGTGGCTGACTGGGCTAGTCTTACATCCTGGGGAAGATTAGTGGGCATGGTGAGGGTAGTGAAGCGGATAGACTCAGCGATCTTTTTGTCTTCGGTTCCTAATGTGAAGCGAACTAGTTCTGGAACCTCTGGTCGTGGATGGTAATAAAATTTCCCTAGTTCTGAGGGCATGAGGGTGACGGTAAATGGTGCGTGATCGAGAGGTGGTGCTTTATGTTTTTTGGCAAATTCATCATCGATGATCCAGGCTTTGCCTTTGCCGAAGGTGTCTGTGACTTTCTCGGGGAGGAATGGAAGTGGTGTTATAGGAGCTGTAGCGGGAGTAGGCGCAGGCTTAGTTGTTTCAGTAGCATCTTTCTGAACCTCTTGGGCATAGGTGGTGAGGAAGGAGCTAGTGAAGAAGGCGAGGAGGGCGACGAGTGATTTGTTCATAATACTTTACATGCTAACCTGTTCGTGGTGAGTTTGTCGAGGTAATATGAAGCATGGAGGTATGCTCTCTCTTGATGTGATGGAGCGTGCAGCGACTTTGCACCTTAGTGGTTGAACTGGTCTTCTTTTGAGGGGAGGACGCCAAATAGTTTGCGGTAGTTTTGTGCGAATCGTCCTTGGTGGTTGAAACCAAATAGATGGATGATTTGGGTGAGTTCTCCATGGCTCACTGAATGAGATTTTAGGTATTGCCTAACACACTGCATGCGATAGTGGGTGTGGAATTCGATGGGGCCTTTGCCGTAGACGGCTTTGAATCCTTGCTGGATTGAGCGAGCGGGAGCGTTGAGCATTGTGCTGAGCTCAGTCATTGTGACTGCTTCGGATTTTGTAGCTCTTAGAATATTATTTGCATGTACGGCAAGGGCGTTACAAAATGGACGTTGGTTCAATGTAGGGGTGGAGTCGATACTGATGATTAAATCTTCAAGGAAAGTGGGGTCTTCAGAGCCTTCGGCTAGCATGAATTTGATCCTGGATGCAATGGCGAATTTTGCATCGTGATTGCTGAATCGGACAAAATCATTTCTGAAGAACTGTTCAAAATTTCGGTGGGTTAGGAGCTCAAATAGTTTCTTGAATTTGCCTTCATCGATATGAATAAACAAGGCGTTATAGGGAGTTAGAAATGAGAAATTAGATTCTCTGCCGGGTCTAGAGACTGTGAGATTTAGATCGTAATTTTTAGAGCTCGAAAGTGCGCCGTTGAAGAAATGGGTGTCGTTTTCTGAGAAGTTGAGCAGGATGCCTGCTTTGGGTTCTAGAACTCCTGAGAATGCGAAACATGTGTTTTCTCCAACTGTGTAGAATGGTGTTAGTTTACGGTTATTTAAGATGCAGAATATCTCGTTATTGTGCGAGACCGATTCCATATGGGCAATAGTGGCATATGCTTGGTCGATGAGGGTTGGTTCTATAATTTTTATAGCGTTTTCCATTAATCTATAAAGGTTACAACAGCTATTATATTGTGTATAGGTTAAAAGCGCTTGGTGATGAGTGTGATTAATTGTTTTCAGTAAATGTGTTTATATCTAGTCTGAAGGCTAGTGGTGGGGGTGAGCTAGTGTCTATGTATCTTAATGTGTTTTAGGGTATTGTTATTTTATGGAGGGGTGATTACTAGGTGCTTGTTCCTTGATTAGAGCGAGGGTTATTTTTTAATACACTTGTTTGGATAGTGGAGCTTTTGCTTAGCGCGTGACTTTTCAGGTTGAAGAAATGGTTTGGCGGAGTATAGAGGCGGTGTGGAAAGATCTAACCGATTTAGCAAGTTTCAGAAAGTAGCACTCGCGGCGTTAGTGTCGGTGATAGCTCTCATCTTTGTGGGGGCTGTAGTGCGTGCTACTGGGGCTGGGATGGGGTGTCCTGACTGGCCGAAATGCTGGGGGAAATATATCCCGCCGACGGATGTGAGTCAGATCAGTGTGGATGAACTGCCGTTGGAAAAATATAAGGCGAAGCGTGAGCGGCATGGGGGGAATCCTGATGATATCACTAAGGAAACGGTGCTGGCTGAATTTAATCCGGTGCATACTTGGACGGAGTTTGTGAACCGATTGTGTTCTTTGCCTGTGGGGTTGTTTTCTGTGCTGACGATGATCATGGCGTTTCAGTTTACGAAGTCACGTAAATGGGTGTTTTATGGTGCATTTTCGGCTGTGGTGCTGGTGGGGGTAAATGCTTGGATGGGGGCGAGGATTGTGTATTCAGGGCTTCAGCCTGGGACGATTACGACTCATATGGCTTTGGCTATTTTGTTGATGTGTGTGCAGGTTGCTATTGTTTGGGGTGGTGGTGAGAAGCGCTGGTTGCTAGAGTTTTCTGATGGTAAGAAGGAGCAATTGAAATGGCTGGGGTTTGGGTTATTTATTTTGATTATTGGTGAGGGGATTATGGGTTCTCAGGTGAGGGAAATGACGGATGCGCTGAAGGTTTCTCATGGGAATGCGCCGCGTATCGAGTGGAGTGCTGAGCTTGAGCATACTTGGGTGTACGTGGTGCATCGGAGCTTTTCTTGGGTGATACTGGGGGTAAGTTTTTGGTGGTTTATTATGTGTAAGCAATATCGTGTGGGTGGGGTGAAGTGGCAGGAGTATATGGTGCTGGGCTTGGTGTTGGCGCAGATGGTGTTGGGGATTATTTTATCAAATGTGGGGATTTTACGGGTTGTGCAGGTGTTGCATATTGGGCTTTCTTCATTGTTGGTATGCGGGATGTTTGTGTGGTTGCTTGGGGCATTTGGTAAGCAGTTTGTAGAGCGAGATCACGGGAGGTTAGTGCGGGGTGAAGACAGCTAGGGGTAAATTTTTACACGATGCAGATCTTGAGAATGGCGTTTGGAAAAAGACGTTTATCTGGGATTTGTTTAGGGCGTTGCCGATGGGGGTGACGGAGACTGTGGGGTCGACATTTGGGTTGCTGATTGCGATTCGGTATCTGGATGTGGCGACGCTGAGTAAGTCGTATTTCATGGCGGGGCCGGCGCTGGGGATGTTGTTGAGTTTATTTTCTGTGGCGATGGTGCGGAGGTTGGGGTGGAGTGTGAATGTGTCTGCTGCGTTGACGTGGGTTATTTCTTCGGTTGGGTTTGGTGTGGCGGCTATGGGGCATGAAAATGTGGTATGTTATATTATTGGTGTGGTGGTGGCGTTGCTGGCGCATAGTATTTCATCGCCTTTGTTGCCGCAGATTTATAGGCGTCATTATCCGGGGGAGATCCGGGGGAAGTTATTTTCTTTTGTGGGGATGGTGCGTGCGGGAACGGCTGCGGGGTTTGCTTTTTTTGCTGGGATGTGGCTGGCGGAAGGGCGGATAGGTTATGAGGTTTTACTGTGGGTGTTTTCTGGGTGTAGTTTGTTGAAGGCATTTTTCACGATGATGATTCAGCCTGTGTATCTGAGGAGGAGTCATAAGTTGAATGTGTTAGATGCGTTTGGGCATTTGAAGACTGATTTGGTTTTTAGGAAGTTGATTTCTACGTGGATGTTGTTGGGTATCGGGAATCTGCTTTGTATGGCGTTGTTTGTGGAGTATGTGACGAATGATTATTATGGCTTTGGCTTTAATGAGGGGGAGATTAGTATGGTGACGACTACTGTGCCGATGTTGGCATTTATCGTGAGTGTGGTGGGCTGGGGGATGGTGTATGATAAGATGGAGTTTTATCGGTTGAGGATTTTGGTGAATTTATTTTTCATTGCTGGTGTGCTGATGTTTTTCTTTGCGCCTAGTTATGTTTGGTTGTGTGTGGGGATGGCATTTCACGGTATGGGGAAGGCTGGGGGGAATGTGTTGTGGAGCCTTTGGACTACTAAGTTTGCGCCTGCGGATAAGGTGGGAGAGTATATGAGTGTGCATACTTTTATGACTGGTTTTAGGGGGATTATTTCTGCGTTTGTGGCGTTCCCGTTGATCTTGATTGTGGGGCCGCATGTGATTGGGATGATAGGGGCTGGGTTGATGGTGATTTCTTCGCTGTGGTTGTTGCCGGAGGTAAGGAGGAATTGGGGGAAGGGGTAGGTGATGAATGGTTGATACCCTTTATAGGGGGATTGGTGGCTCTGAGCTTGATTGGTGATAGAATATGGTGGAGGTTCGAGTAACTATTTTACTATTTTATGAAATTTCACACTACTGTTACGTTGTTTACTAGTTTGGGTTTGTGCCTGCTTGCGCAGGGGGAATCTAAGAATAAAAAATTTGATCCTAAGCTGGATGATGTGGCTGCGGATGATCAGTTGCATCCGTTTTGTGTGATGGATGATGTGTATCCTAGTGAGGTGGTGGGGGTGCCAGGGAAGCCTGAGTTGAAGGTTTCTGGGATGGCGTTTGGTGGGGATGATCTTTATATGACGGTGTTTACTCCGGATCGGACGAATCAGGCTCCTTTTAAGAAGGGTGAGGTTTATAAGGTGAGTGGGTTGATTGGGAATTCTGATCGATCTAAGATTATGGCGCATCGGTTGATGGGGGATTTATATGAGCCTACGGGAATAGCTGTGCATGAGGGTAAAATTTATATTGGTGAGAAGGATAAGATTTCTCGTTTAGAGGATAAGAATAAGGATGGGGTGTTTACGAATGATGAGAAGGTGGTGCTGATTGAGGGGCTTTCTCATGCGAACTTTCATACTTATACGGTTGGATTTCCTAAGATAGTGAAGGATGGGAAGACTTATCTTGTGGGGAACTTGACGACTTCGATTCGCTTGGGTGGGTCAAGAGATCTGAATGTGACGGTGAATCCTAAGACGAAGCGTGGTTCTACGTTTTTGTTTGGGCCGATTACTGGTTCTGAGGGGGCAGAGGATGTGGATATTTCTTATGTTGCAGGTGGATTTAGGACTCCAAATGGTCTTGGGGTGGGGCCGGATAATGAGATTATTGTGACTGATAACCAGGGGGTGTTTAATCCTTCGAATGAGTTTAACCGGATAACTGAGGGGGATTTCTTTGGGCACTTTTTGTTGAAGAAGCCGCATACGAATATTTCTGCGTTTCAGCCTGAGGGGGTTGATTCTGGTAAGGGTGGGTCACAGCATCAGACTCCGACTACGGTTCATTTGCCTCATGTGATGGTGAATAGGTCGCCGTCTCAGCCGATTATCATGCAGGATCTTAAGGGGGCGATGGCTGTTTATAATGGTCAGTGGTTGGTGGGGGAGCATACTTTGGGTCGATTGAATCGGGTCTTTTTAGAGGAGGTGGAGGGGACTTGGCAGGGAGCGGCGTTTTTGCATTCTGGGGGGTATGATCCGGAGGGTAAGAAGGGTCTAACAGCTGGTCCTAACAGGATTGTAAAGGGGCCGGATGGGCAGTATTATATTGGTCACATTGGTGATGGTGGGTTGTGGAGGTTCTTGCCTAAGAAGGGTGAGGATCCGAAGCCGCTTTATGGGCTGCAGAGATTGTCATTTATTGATCCAGCGAAAATTCCGGCGGACTTTAATGAGATGGTGGCGGTACGTGATATGAAAGATGGGCTTGAGGTGGAATTGTTTAAGGCTATTAGTCAGGCTGACTTGGATGGGGTTGAGCTGGATTTGAGTCAGTGGACTTATGTTCCTACGAATGGTTACGGTGGGAAGAACTTTGGGACTGAGAAGCTGAAGGTGACTGGTAAGAAGTTGAGTGCTGATGGGAAGCGCATTCAACTGACGATTCCTGGGATTCGGGATAATTCATCACCGCTGATTACTAAGGGTGAGTATTCTAACAAGAATGTGGGCTGGGTGATTCAGGTGAAGATTAATAAGCTGCCACTTTATAAGGATACGGCTTGGTATACGATGATAAAGCATCGAGGTGGTGGGGCTCAGGGTGTGATAGCTAAGGAGGTGAATGCTAAGAAGTCACCGATGGCTTATGCCAAGGCTCAGCATAAGGCTGTGTGTGCGGCTTGTCACTCAACGGATGGAACGCGTATTGCGGGGCCAACGTTCAAGGGGATATTTGGTAAGAAGCAGAGTATTGTGCGTGATGGTAAGACGCTGGAGGTGACGGTGGATGATGCTTACTTGATGCGTGCGATTGCGAATCCGCTTGCGGAGCATCCAGTGGGGTATCCGCCGGCGATGCCTGATCCGGGAATGTCTGTGGATGAGCAGAGGGCGCTGGTGCAGTGGATGAAGACTTTGAAGTGATATTTTGCTCTTAGTCGTAAGTTTTCTTGCCAGTGTGGAGTGGATGGCGCAGGATCTGCCATCTACTAACAGACTATGGCGGACGCATTAGAAATACGGGGGACTACAAAACAGCGAGTGATAGGAAAGCTCGCGGGTGGATTGATCCGTGTGATGGGGTGGACGCTGAGGTATAGGTATGAGGGGCTGGAGCAGATGAGCGGGAAACTTGGTGGTAGGCCGGTTATCTTTGCGTTGTGGCATAATCGGATTTTTGCGATGCCTTATGCGAAGCCTAAGTTGAGTCCAGATAGGGAGGTTTGTGTGCTTACGAGTGCGAGTAAGGATGGGGCTATTTTAGAGACGGCTGTTAGGTCATTTGGGCTGACGGCGGTGCGAGGATCTAGCTCACGTAGGGGGGCGGCTGCGCTGGTGGCCCTGCGGAGAAAACTTACCTCTGGGGCGACGGTGACGATCACGCCGGATGGGCCGAAGGGACCGCGGTATAAGGTGCAGCCAGGGGTGGTGAAGTTGGCGCAGGCTAGTGGAGCTCCGATTGTGGTGGTGAGTGTGAATTATTCTCGTTGCTGGAGGTTTAAGAGTTGGGATAGATTTTGTTTGCCCAAGCCGTTTTCTAAGGTGATGGTGAGGCTTGAGGAAGGGGTTGAAATTTCGAAAGAATTGAGTAATGATGCGTTTGAAGACGAGCGCATGAAGCTAGAAGTGCTGATGAATGAGTCAGTGAGAGACGAACCTGAATAGAATATATCATACGATGAAAAAGATAGACGGAAAAGCAGTGGCGGAGAAGGTGATCAGTGAGTGTAAGGATGAGATCGCGGTGTTGAAGGCGAAGGGTATTACACCTGGTTTAGCGGTTGTTTTGGTGGGGGAGGATCCGGCTTCTAAGGTTTATGTTGGGTCTAAGGCGCGAAAGTGTGAGGAACTGGGGATTTACTCGCTTAAAATAGAGATGCCGGCGGATTCTACTCAGGAGGAGGTGATGAAGGTTGTGGAAGATTTAAATAATAATGATAAGGTGGACGGTATTTTGGTGCAGTCACCGCCGCCAGCTCACATTGATGAGGATGCGATTGTAAGAGCGATTGATCCGGCGAAGGATGTGGATGGGTTTCATCCTGTGAATGTGGCGAAGTTGGTGTTGGAGGATCCGAGTGGATTTATTCCATGCACACCGCATGGCTGCATGAGATTACTAGAGGAAGCTGGGGTGGAGACATCTGGTGCTGAGGCTGTGGTGATAGGTAGATCTATGATCGTGGGGAAACCGATGGCGTTGTTGCTGATGGGGAAATCAGGGAATGCTACTGTGACTGTGGCGCACTCAAGGACGAAAGATTTAGCGGCGGTTTGTAGACGCGCGGATATTATTGTGGCGGCGATTGGTATGCCGGAGTTTGTGACTGCGGATATGGTGAAGGATGGCGCGGTAGTGATCGATGTGGGTATCAATCGTGTGGAAGATTCTAGTAAGAAGCGCGGCTATAAGTTGGTGGGCGATGTGGCCTATGATGAGGTGGCACCGAAGTGCGCTGCGATAACTCCAGTGCCGGGAGGTGTGGGGCCGATGACGATAGCGATGTTGATCAAGAACACAGTAATCGCGGCTGGGAGGAGGTAGTTTTTAGGAGGGGGTGTCGGCAGGTAGAGGTAAGTTTTTACCTGCTGATGAAGTAGATGGCGAGTGCCATGCCGCCGATCCAGACTGCGACGATGTGCGCGACTCCGAAAGATCTGGCGCCAGGTGTTTCAGCGGGGTCGTCAACGTTTGGGCCGAAGAGTTTGTTGTAATTCATGCAGAGCCAGACGCCTAGAATACTCCAAACGATGAGAAATAGAGCGAGGCCGATTTTGATGATAATTTGTAGAGTCATGGAGTAGTAATTGTTGTTGTTTGGATTAGTCTTCTTGTTTTTTGAGCCAGGTTTCTAGCCAGAATGGCAAGAAGGGGACTAGACAGGTAAGGAACACTAGGATGGCGGTTTTGAATGACCATTTTTTGTGTTCCATAGCTTGGTAAAGGGCGATGCAGAATAGGCAAAATAGGAAGCCGTGGACCATGCCTGGTATGCGGATGGCTTCATCATCACCTAGCCAGCGCTTAAGGTAGAGGGAGCAGTAGAGGAGGTAGAGAAATGAGAGGGCATCGATGATGCTGATGATGCGTAAGCGGGTGATTGGCGAGCTGAGATTCATAGTGGTTAGAGTATGGTGGTCAAATTCTAACTAGCGGCGGGCTAGTAGTTGAGGTGGCATATAGATGTTGATGGAGCCTTCGTTGTTGCTGTGGTAGTAGAAGTGAAAGCCTTCTAGGAAGAAGTGCTTTTTTTCTGGGTGACTTGAGTCACAGCTGATGTGAGTCTTAGCGAAGCCGTCCTTGCTGGTTAGTTCGTATACGTGTATGGAGCCTTTGAGTGACGGGAGGTTTTTTTTACTGAAGAGGGCGAGGTTGAAATGTGGGTATTTCGCGATGACGTTACCTTCTATTTCGTAGTCTGAACCATATTTTGCGCGGTAGGTTAGAGCTGAGTCATCTACTGTATTGATGACTAGAGTTGGAGGTTTGGTGGTGGGGGTCGCTGAGGGAGGGGTGTTAGTGCCGCAGCTTGCTAGCAGAACAGAACCCGTCATCGCTGTGTATAGCGTGAGGGTTCTGATGAAAGGTTGATTCATTTTGCTAGAGTTTTAGGGCGTGTTAGAGGATACGTGCGATATTACTGTGGGATGATCTCTGGGGCGAGCATCTCGGAGAGAGATTGCTGTTGCTGGATGATTTTGAGTTCGCCGTTGTCTAACAGAAGCTGTGGAGTGGTTGGGAATGAGTTGTAGTTCTTGAGTGACATGGAGGCGCAGTAGGCACCGGCTCCTTCGATGACAACGAGGTCTCCGAGTTCGGCTTTGTTTAGGGTTCGAGTTGTGAGTGTGTCTGACTCATCGACGGTGAATACATCGCCACTTTCGCAGCAATGTCCGCAGACGACATATTCGACTGATTCAGAGTTATCGTTAATGATGATGATGGGGTGCTCAGATGCGTAGAGGGCTGGGCGGGTGATGGTGTCCATTCCGGTATTTAGCTTAAGGAATGTGTAGCCTTCTGAGCCGGTGTTGGAGATGTCATCCACGTCGCAGATGAGTGAGCCGCAGTTGGCGGAAAGGTAGGTGCCTGGTTCGACTTCAAGTTTGTATTCATTGCCTGTGTTCTCAGCGTGCTTGATGAAGACTGACTTCACGAACTCACCGACCTCTTGAAGGTTAGTGCTTTTTTCTGAGGACATTCTGGCGACTTTAAACCCTCCACCGAGGTTGACTGTGTGAACATTAGGGAATTTATCCGCTTGGGCTAGAGTCATTTCTGTGACGGCCTTCCATACTTCAGGATCTGAACCTGAGCCGATGTGTGAGTGAATGCGGGTGATGTTGAGATTATGCTTGGCTGCTATTTCTGCGACCTGGTCAGTCTGCTCGTGCCAGATGCCGAATGAGGCCGATGGCCCGCCGACGTTGGTTTTTCTGTTAGAGCCAGAACCGGTGCCGGGATTGACGCGGAATGAAATGTTGGAACCAGGGAATGCCTTGCCGAACTCGTCAATCTGCTTAAGTGAACAAGCGTTAAATAGGACGCCTGCTGCGACGATTTCTTTTAGGTGCTTGCGTGGGAATTGCTGACCAGTGAGCTGTATTTTCTCGCCTGGGATTCCTGCATGGAGGCAACGCATGACTTCATATTCTGATGATGCATCAAAGTGAAGTCCCATGGCCTCAACCACTTTAAGGATGGCGAGGTGTGGGTTGGCTTTGAGGGCGTAGCGGGCGTTGAGTCCGTAGGCATTAGGGAATGCGGTGACTTCAGCGCATCGTTGCTCGATGGTTTCTCTGCTGTAAACATAGGCAGGTGAACCGATCTTGGCGACCGCTTGAGAAATGAGTTCAGGGGTGAGAAAGTTTAGCGTTTCCATGGCAGGAAGTTGCTTTGGGTTATGATAAAATGCAATTACTTTTCGTTGGAATTCTTCTGTAATAACTCAATGATAGTTTCGACAGAGATCCTGATATCTTCAGATCCTCCATTTCTCATGTTTCTGAGTAGAGGTAAGGATTTGGCAAGTGAGGTCCAGGTTTTCTGCTGCCATGGGTTATGTTCCTCGATTTGTAAGAGAGAAACTGTGCAGCTTTTGAGGGTGTCTAGGATTTCAAGTTTTACCTCTGCTGTGACTAGCTGAGATAGTTCTATCAGAAATGGTATGGTTGGCTCGGCTGCATGGTGGATGCCACCGCTACAGAGTAACTTCCAGATCATGTGGTTGGCTTTTATGGCTCTAGGGATTTTACGAGATGATGCGTCTTGTAATAATCTAGGGAGACGTTCTCCGGTTCCTGTAGATGTTTTGTATTCTGACCAGGCAACATCTCTGAGCCGCATCCATAGTGCTTGTGACATGGAATTCATGTATAGGCTATTGAGGATTAAGGATAGCAGAAAGTGCTACGGAGGTCTGTTTTTTCAATGTAGGTTACTTTTTAACTTTACTTAACTATTAAGATCGCTATAACTGAAACATGTCACTCCAAAACAAAAACAACGAATTAATGTCCGCTATGTTTAGCCGGGCTACAAGCATCTCGTTTGATCCGTTAATTCAACATCAACGTGCTCAATTCAACCCTTCCACTGGATCGTGGGTGTTTGGCCTTGCTGCATTTGCTGCAGGTGTCGCCCTGAAGAAGATGATCCAACCAGCAAGTGAAGGTTCACCTGCTCAACCTCCAGCAACTCCAACGCCTACACCAGACCCTCAGACACGTTTTAGTCGGGATCGTAGTGGTGATAGCATGAAAGCATTGCTTCGTGATACGATGGCTGAGGAGGGAAGAAGTGGAGATTTTTTATCAAGTATTAGCTCAGAAGTAGCTAAGCTGAGAGAGGAAGTAGCAACTTTGAGTGCACAAAAGGAGCAACTTAAAGCGCATCCAGTTCCACATGAATACGACAGAAGTAACGATGAGTATTCTCAAGTCAAAGAAACTCTAGGGCAACTTAATGCTGAGAAGGCTAGGTTAGCGAGAACTGAGGCTGAGCTTCAGCAGGTTTTGATGTCACAGAAAGCATCTACTCCAGGAGCTGATGACGCGATTCGTGGAGACTTGTTAAAAGTGCAGGATGACCTGCAAAAGTTGAAGCATGATCAGGAACGCATTCAGAGTGAGTATGAACTCAGCCAGAAGCGAGTCAGCGAGACTAGGTCTGCGATGGATTCACTCAAGCTGATGTTTGATGAAAAGGTGGCGAGCCTCAAGGAGGCTGAATCAAGAGAAGAAAATCTGAAGCGAGAGCATCAGATCTTATTGGAAACTGTTGCAAATCTTAAGAAGCAACTAGACTTTTTCCGTGAACAGGCAACGCAGGATAAGAGCGGAGTGACATCTCTCAAAATCCTTGAAGAGTCTAACAGCAGGCTATCGGCTCAGGTTGATACCAGTCTACTGGAAGCGGAGCAACAGCAGGCAGCCTTAAAAAGGCTGACTGCTGAAAAATCAGAACTAGCTAAGCAGCTAGATGAATACCAAGTGCAAGCACGTGAATCTGAGATGAGAATGCATAGCTTAGAGTCTGCTCTTAGTGATGCTAAATCAGCTGAGCAGGCATTACTAGCTAGAGTAGAGGAGCTATCTAGCAGAAATGTGGAAGCGGATGGTGCACGTATCGAAAGGCTACGTTTAGAGAATGAACTGGCTGAGGCGAGAGTGAGTATCCAAGCATTAGAAGATAATGAGAACATGCTCAATTCTAAGCTAGAAATGCTTTCAAGCCAGGGCATGGTGCTTTCTCACAACAATGAGGCCTTGCTTAAGGTGACTGCTGAGAGAGATGGGCTTCAGCAGGATTTATTTGAGCTGGAGAAGCGTAGCGGAGATACTAAGAATGAGTTAGAAGAGGCTGCGGTGAAGGAAGAGGAGCTTAATCTCAAAATTGATAACCTTCTCAACCAGATCAAGAATCTTGAGAATGAGCGGGATCTGCACAAGTCGCGTTCTGATATGTCAGAGTTGCAGATGTCTAAATCAGGCAATGAATTTGATGCTCTGAAACAGTCAATTCAAATACTCGAGGGTGAGAAGAGTTCATTAAGTGCAGAGCTCCAAGCTTACCAGCGTGAGGCTGCTGAAGCTACGAGAAAGCACAAAGAGGCTGAGCAACTGATCCTTGACTCAGAAAGCAAAGAGAGAAAATATCGTAATGAGATAGAGTCCATTAGGTCACAGCTTTTAGCAATCGAAAATTCTAAACTAGAGTTTGCTACTCAACAAAAGGAGCTGCAGAAAGCTGAAGCTGAAATTCAACACCTTCTTGCTAACAGGCAGAATAATGAGCATGAGCTAGCAAATGTAAATGCTGAGTTAAATCACGTTAAGAGAGAGCTCGATGCACTTAATACACAGCAAAATCAACTTGCGAAAGAAGAACAGCTTAGTTCAGGGAAAGTGGCACAAATCGAGGAGCAACTCAGAGAGCGTGATCACATTATAGCTGACTCTAAACTGAAGGAAGATAACCTTAGAAGCGAGGTGGCTGTCCTCCAGCAGACTACACATCAGCTACATGGTGAGCTTGAGAGGCTGAGAGAAGTCCAGTCTGCTTTAGGCAGTAGTAATGCGACACTTAATGTTCTCCAGGAAACTGAGCAACAGTTGAATTCTCAGTTGCGAAATGCACAAGGTCAGATAGAGCAGCAGCATCAGAACTTGTTAAAAGCGGAGCAAGAAAGAGCTCGCTTGGAAGCTGGATTAGATGAAGAGTCAGCAAAATTTGCGAATCTCAACAACGAGAATAATTTCCTAAGGCAGCAACTAGCTGGATGGGAAGCGAAGGAGGCTGAGCATTCTAACAGATTATTACAACTCAATGCAGGGTCATCAGATACTGAAAAGTTAGAGCAAGAGTTAATGCAGCTTAGAAGCCAACAACTTAATTTGAAATCTCATCTGGATAGCACGGTGAATGAGAAAGGTCAACTTGAGCAGAATCTTAATATGCTTAATGGCAAGCTGCAGCATGTTGTTTCTGATAGAGATCATCTATCTAGGGAGTTGGAGAATGTTTCAGTATCACTTGGAGCGATCACAGCAGAGAGGGATGACTTACAGAATACTTGTAGTAAGCTACAGTTATCAATTCAGGAGTTAGTTGCTGAGCAAAACAAGAAAGATCAAGAGCACAAGCAAGCGCTTCTGGCTATGGAGATGCAGTCTATTCCTGAAGAAGTGGTAACTAAAGAACTAGCTTCTGAAGAACAAGCGGTGGTGAAACTAGAGCTTCCGCAGGATGAATCTACGGATCTTAAGCCTATTGGTCAGTTACCTGAGAAGAAGAATGAAGGAACTCATACATCACAAGCTGAGTTTGTAAGAGATGATCTTGATACATCAGTATTTGAGCCGTCGGTTATGAATGTTGAAGAGTTTGAGTCACCTGTTTCTGAGAACCTTTTTGAATCTACTAAAGTAGGAAGGCTTAGAAAGTTCAAAGGCCACCGCAAGATAGAAGACATAGAGTCAAAGGAAAAAGATCTCGAAGAACGTGTTAAAGCATATAAAGATCGCTTAGAGCAAGGGGAGTCAGAAGATCAAATAGCACTGTCTATAGCTAAAGCAAAATCTGCGACGGGGGGGGCAGCAGAAATAGACACTAAGCACAAAGCTTACTCACCTAATAGGTCATTCATGGATCTTCTCGAAGATAGTGAAAGACGTAAGGTAGAACAGAAGCCGGTTAATATTGAAACTAGTTGGTCAGAAGTTGAGGAGTTAGAAGAGGAGGACATTGTTCTTGAAGAAGGAACGAACTACAAGCCGCTACTCTTTGGTGGAGCGGCTGCTGGTCTTGCTATCGGGGCCGCAGCGATGGTGCTCTTTAATCAGAGCAATAATTCATCAGATCCAAGTAAGAGGAATCCGATAACTGATAACCAACAGCAGACTCCTAACAGTAATGGTTCATCCGCCACTGGTCCAAACTATGGAGGAGATAATATCGATGGTGACGTTAATTTATCAAGTATTGAGCTGAAAGATCAGGCTCTAGATCTACTTAAAAAATTCCATAATTCAGCAGATCAAAACGTAAAAGCTTCTCTCTGCCGAGTGCCTAAACGCACCTTGGCTGACATGAAGGATTACTACTCTAATAGAGCACAAGATTATGCAGTGACAGATGTAGAAATCAGTCCTCATCTCGTATTCGAGAGCAAGATGAAGTTTATCAAAGCTGAGGTCAAAACTCAACTTGATGGAGAGACTGGCTCTAAAGTCGCTTACTTTGTTAAGGACGATAACGGGGATCTCAAGCTGGACTGGTATAACTACGTGGGCTACGAAGTTACTCCATGGGATAAGTACCTGAACTTGGGCGATGTAGGGGCACAAGATTGGCATGTATCGATCGATCTTAATGGCAATGAGCATCCGGATTTCCCAGAGGATCAATTTGTTGCTCTCAAGGTTAGAAGTTGGAGTCCAGATGCGATTAATTCAGCGAGTGCTTACCTTAGTAAGGAGAATGTTATGTATCAGCAGTTAATGGATGCTTACAAATTAGGGCAAAAAACTTTCATCCTTCGTCTCCGTCATTTGGGTGACATCACGAATTCATTATATGTCGATGAAGTCATATCACTCAGTGAGTTTTATGTGCGGGACATCGATACGGATGTCAGTTCTAGTATCGATGAAATATCATTCGGTGATTCTTCCTATTGACGAATGGATTTGCTAAGGTAATGCTCTTCTAAGAATGAAGTGTTTCCATAGCAAAATCCTACCGAGTTTGTTACAAGATGAAGCTTCTCTTCCATTATGGAAAGGGAAGCTTTCTTGTGAGATGCTATTGGATGAAAATATACTGAATTCATCGGAAATAATTGATTGTCAGCCACTTCCTTCTGAGGTGATTCGTTCGGCGCACTCGCGCACGTATCTGCATAAGATCTTGAGTGGTCAGTTGGACATGAAGGAGCAAATGCTCTTGGGGTTTCGTGTGACACCAGAAATTTACCCGTTGGTGTCATCCACGGTTAATGCTTCTATTAGCACTTGCCTTACTGCGCTAGCGGAGGGGGTGTCAGTTTCTCTTTCTGGGGGGATGCACAATGCTTACGAAGACTTTGGCATTAATTATTCGATCTTCAATGATATTGCGATTTCGGTGAAAATTCTACGTAAGATGTATCCTCAGATCAAGATTTTGATCATTGATACTGATGCGGATCATGGAGCGGGGACGAACTCGTTATTGCAAGGCGACCCTAATACTAAGACGTTCTCATTTCATTCTTATGGTAGCAGAAAGCCGAGTTTTCTGAGTGATTATGATGTTACTGTGGCTCGTTACATTGAGGGTGGATCTTATATTGATTTGCTGATGGGGCGTTTAGCTACGGCTTTAGAGCGATCTATGCCGGACTTGGTTATCTGGGTCTCTGGTGTGAGTGCGCATTATCTGGATCAGAGTCGGCTGATGCGATTACACGCTAATGACTTGTTTTACCGGGACATGATGATCTCACGTGCTCTCATTAAAAATAAAATCCCACTTGCTGTGCTTTTGGGTGGGGGTAATAATGAGAACCCTATACTTACGGGTAAACTTCACCGCAACACGATAGCGGCGGTGAAGCATAATGCGGGTAAATACATGGATAATCACTAATCTTATCACCGCTGATGTGCTGGGAATGGAGGGATTAGGGTGTTTTTGATGCGGCAGGGATTGGGACTGTATTTGTCTCTCGCCACGTTTTCATTTCAGCGTAGAGCTCGTCTCGTTTTTCTGTGGATTTGTCAGCTAAGTTGTTCTTTTCTGCTGGGTCTAAGGTTAGATTATAGAGTTCTAGTTTACCGGTGTTTAGGAACTGGATGAGTTTCCAGTTGCCTTTTTTCATCATGGTACAGGGCGCGTGTTTGTAGGTGCTTGCGATGTGCCAGAAGAGTGGGCGTTCATCTGGTTTTTCGGCATGTTCGATTATTGGGAGTATGCTATTTCCATCCATTGTGCCGGTGTATTTATTTGTATTAGCCAGGTCTAGGAATGTAGGGAAGAAATCTAGAACGGTGATGTTCTGCGTGAGACGTTGTGGTTTAATTTTTCCTTTCCAGTGGACTATGGCGGGGACACGGATTCCTCCTTCGTAGATTTCGCCTTTGGCTCCGCGGAGTTGGTTGGTGTGGGATTGGATGCCGTTGTAGCCATTGTCTGAGGTGAAGATGATGACGGTGTTATCGATCTTTCCTGAGGTGTTGAGGTAGTCCATGAGGCGGCCTACATTCATGTCGATATTCTCAACCATGGTTGCGTAGGCTGCGATTTCTTTGGTGGCTTTGGCGTGCTGGCCAGTGCCCTCGTCTTTTGCTTTTTCGATGTATTTTTTAAGCATCTCTGGACCGGTTGCGATGCTTGGGCGGTGGGGCGAGTAGTAGTGGAGATTGACAAAGAATGGCTTTGTTGAGTCTTTCATGAAGCGGATGGCTTCATCTGTCATGTAGTCTGTGAGCCATGTTCCTTCTTTAGGGTCTTTGATGAATGGGTTGTTGAAGGGAGCTATGTAGCCGCCCGATGGGGCGTTATAGCCTGCTTTGTAGCCTCTGGATGGATCGCCCCAGAATGTGCCACCTACGTTTTCGTGAAAGCCTTTTGCTATAGGATAGTAGAGATTGAGGTATTCAGTCTTGTGCTTTTCTAGCCAAGCGGTTGAGCCGTTTGCTGGTTGCTTGAGTTTCTTTTTAAATGGGTAGTTTTTCTCCTTTTCAGGGTAGGGGCCTACTACGTGCCATTTACCGAGATGGATGAGTTGGTAGCCTGCGTCTCTGAGGGGCTTGGAATAGAAGTCGTGTTTGGTTTCTACTGTCCAGCGGGAGTAGATGTTGTGTTTGGGACCGTTTGGTTTTTCGAGGACGGGGACGTTGTAGACTTGGGTTCTGAAGGAATGTTTGCCTGTTAGGAGGGCGGTGCGTGAGGGGGAGCAGGTGGGATACATGCTAGCATTTTGGAAGACGGCGCTTTCTTTGGCGAGGGCGTCGAGTTTGGGGGTTTCGAACCATTTGCTGCCGTTGAAGCCTACGTCTTGGTAGCCTAGGTCATCTGCGAGGATGAAGAGGATGTTTGGTTTGGTTGTTTCTTGGGCTTTTGTGGATGAGTGGAGACCGATGAGGGTGAGAGCTAGTGCGGTGATGGAGAATATTTTCATGGGTTATTTTTTTGTATTTTATTCTAATTACTGAGCTACTGTCTAGCTATAATACAGATTGCTGGTGTGCATTGTTAGTCTAGCTCGTAAAAAAGCGGCTTTCAAATGATGAAAGCCGCTTGGTGAGATTTGGTGATTTGTGAGTACGTGATCCTAGAAGTGGATTGCGTGTCCGTCTGCATCCAGAGTGGCCTCGTGGATTGCCTCAGCCAGTGTTGGGTGGGCGTGGATGGTGCTGTGGATCTCGTCTGTGGTGCACTCCATTTCAAGAGCGAGTCCCATTTCAGCGATGAGTTCAGTGGCATTTTCACCGATGATGTGTGCTCCGAGGAGTTCACCGTGTTTCTTGCCGAAGAGCAGCTTGACGAAGCCTTCTGTGTCACCGGATGCTTGTGCTTTACCGATGGCAGCGTATGGGAAGTTACCAACTTTGTAATCGATTCCTTCTTCCTTGAGTTTGCGTTCAGTCTTACCAACTGATGCTACTTGTGGGTGAGCGTAGGTGCAGCCAGGGAAGTTGCCAACTTTGCGAGGAGTGTGACCTTCTACGAACATTCCTTCAACGCACTGGATAGCTTCAAATGATGCTGTGTGTGCGAGCCATGGTGGACCAGAGATGTCACCACAAGCATAGACGCTAGGGATAGATGTCTCGTAACGGTCACCTACTTTGATGAATCCGCGATCGAGTTCAGGCTCCATTCCTCCAGGGAGAACAGGTGCAACGCCGATGGCGACGAGGCAGATATCAGCAGTGATTTCTTGAGTGCCTTTAGCATTTTCTACAGTAAGGGTGACGGAGTCTCCGTTGTCCTTAGTTTTCACTACTTTGCTGTCTACTAGGCAGTTGATGCCTTGTTTTTTGAATGATTTTGTTATTGCAGCTCCGATATCATCGTCCTCTACAGGGAGTAGATTTGGCATCATTTCGATTAGAGTGACTTTGGTGCCGAATGCGTTGTAGATGTAGGCGAATTCTACGCCGATCGCTCCTGCTCCGATAATGACCATTTCTTTAGGTTGCTCAGGTAGAACCATTGCTTCCTTAGATGAAATGACTGATTTTCCATTGAATGGAAGTGGGGGGAGTTCACGGCTCTTGCAACCAGTAGAGACGAGGATGTTTTTACCTTCGAGGACTTGAGTGGTGCCATCAGTGTTTTTCACTTCAACTTTGTTTGGAGCGGCGATGCTTCCGAAGCCTCTGATGTAGTCGACTTTGTTCTTTTTAAATAAGAACTCAATGCCACCAGCGAGACGAGTGGAGACTTTGCGTGAGCGACCGATGACTGTAGACCAGTCATACTGAAGGTTGTCAAATGAGAGACCAAACTCTTTAGATTTCTTGGTGAGTGTCTGGTATAGCTCAGCGTTTTTGAGGAGTGCTTTAGTAGGGATGCATCCCCAGTTGAGGCAGGTGCCTCCCGCGCGGTCTGCTTCTACGCAGGCTACTTTTTTGCCGAGTTGTGCTGCACGGATTGCGCCTACATAGCCTGCAGGGCCTCCACCGATTACTATAAGATCATACATATTGATGTGTTGTTTGGATTGTGGCGGGCCGCATGAGTTGCGGTCCACATCTGATGTTGAGCTGACTGTTAGGCATTTTGCTTATAAATTCAAATATCAAATGCCTTAAATTGGTTATTTTTTGTGGATCTTAGAATAATATCTGGAAGCGAATCTGGTTTTAATGCTACATCCTGCTTATGACTGCATTTCCTAAGCCTATTCATCTTGCTCATCAGTTGATTAAAAACTTGATTCGTCCAGGAGATACAGTGGTGGATTCCACTTTAGGTAATGGTCATGATGCGTTATTTCTCGCTGGACTAGTGGGGGAGAAGGGACTGGTGATTGGCTTTGATGTTCAGCCTGAGGCAATAGAGGCATCTTCAGCGAGGATGAGGGATAATGGGATCACGCAATATGATTTTCACCTTACTGGGCATGAGGACATGGGGCGTGTGATAGCTGATGAAAACTTACCTCTAGCGGTTGTTGTGTTTAATTTGGGATATCTGCCAAATGCTGATAAATCTATAATCACTACGGAGCTGACGACTATACCGGCACTGGAGACAGCTCAGCAGTTATTGAAGGCTGGTGGGTTAATTAGCATTATGTGCTATCCGGGGCATGAGGGAGGAGATGTGGAGTCAGCGGCCATTAGTGAGTGGGCGGGAGGTTTGCCGCGTGATCAGTATCGGGCTGCTCGCTACGCACTTCATAATGCTCCGAATAATCCACCGTTCTTATTGTTGATAGAGAAGATGTTTTAAATGATAATGGTGGCTTTTGTTCCGAGTTCTGGGGGTGAAATATTTTCTAACTGAATAGTTCCTTGGTGGAGGTCAATAATTTCTTTGACGAAGGATAGTCCTAGGCCACTGGATTTTTGTGATGTGTTAGGTTTGCTGATGGAGTAGAATCTCTCGAAGACGCGGGGGAGGGCGTAGTCTGGGATTCCGGGGCCTTGGTCGGTTATTGTGATGGTTGTTTTTCCTTCTGTTGCGGTAGCTGTGAGTTTGATCTGGCCATTTTCTGGTGAGAAATGGATGGAATTCTCTAGGAGATTAGCGAGTGCCGCTTGGAGTAAATTTTCATCTCCTTTGATGGTGAGATCTGATGGAATGTCTATTTCTAGAGGTAAGTTTTTTGTCTCAAGTCGGTGGGCGTGGGCATCACTGAGTTGGTTGGCGAGAGTGAGGAGGTTGATATCTTCTCGTTTGAGGAGCTGGGGTTGGGCTTCTAGGTGGGAGAGTTTTAGGAGGCCGTCTATGATGCGCTGGGAGCGGTTGGTTTCGTTTTGGATGTTAGTGAGGAATTTTCTGCGTTGCTCCAGTGGCATGTCTTCTTGTAGTAGTTCGGCGGAGCCTCGGATAGCGGCTAATGGGGACTTGAGCTCGTGGGTTAGGATTTGGGTATAGTCTTCTACGTAGGACCTACCGTCTAGGGTGTCTCGCATTTCTTTGAGGGCGCTGCCTAGGGTGTTTACTTCTCTGCCACGTCCTAGTCTGGGGGCAATGGGGCGTTCTCCACGAGTGATGGCGTGTGCATACTGGGTGAGTTTTCCGATGGGGCGAAAGATCCAGGTGAAGACAGCGATGGTGAAGACAATGATGCCGACTGCGATCATTGTTACTGAAAGTGTGATCCATTTTCGTCTGGAGGTGATGAAGGGGCGGACGTCTTGTTGGGCTTTGTAGGTGGTGAGGGTGCCGATGATTTTTCCATCGTGCTTTATGGGGACTCCGATGTAGAGAACTGAGCTGTTGGCATCGTGTTCGTGATCACGGCTTGAGCGCGCAGCATAGATGTCTTGGTTGGCTTTGAAGACATCGTTGTGTTGAGATAAGTCCATCCCCGTGTGTTTGTTTTTAGAATCATAAATCACGATGCCTTTATCATTAGTGACATAGACATGGGTTCCTACTTGGGTTTTGATCAGCTTGAAGACGGTGGCGTTAAACTCGTGGTCGTGTGCTTTGTCTAGTGCTGATTTTAGGCGATTAGTTTGGATGGTGTCTTGGGTAATGTCTGACTCGATAATACCGGTAAGGATGTGTGCTGTATCAATGAGGCATTCTTCAGTGGCTTGGAAGGTTTGATCCTCTAGGTCATCTGTTAGATACTGATAGAGCATGAGGAAGCCAGCACTGGTCACCACAGCCATGATGAGGACGATGAGGCGAGTAAGGCGGATTTTCATGTTTGTGGGTGATTGACTATTAGAGGGTAGGATCTATTGGGAGCGTGTTTCAGCTGTTTGATTAGTTGGTATACTGGCAATCTAGGCTTTTATTTCAATGACTTTATAATCAGTGGACTTAGTAAGTTCTTGATACTTAAAAAATGGTAAGTGTTATATGACTATAATAAAAATTAATATATTAAATAAACATTGATTTTATTGACAAATCAGAGGTTTTTTCCTAAATAAGGGATACAGTAGTAAGAATCCTAATGCAGAACATTAGTTAGCTAAGGTTAAGAAGCTGTATTTCATTAAGTGTTTCCCCCAGTAACCCAAGCGGTTGCTGGGGGTTTTTATTTGGTTGAATCTATGTTTTATTTTTTTAGCAAAGCATAAAGAGCGAACGATCCAAGCCAATGTTCTCCTTCGTAGCTACCACTCCATACTCCTTGTAGTCCCGCTTCTAGGTGTTCTTTTGCGGGGGTTTTGAGGTGTTCTAGGGATTGTGATAGTTCGGATAGGCACCAAGCGCGACTGAGGTTGAGGCCTACGAGATGGACGATATGGCCGTCTTCTAAATCGCTTACATGGACAGGAGTTGCCCAGTTACCCAGTTCTCCATGTTGTAGGTTGGGTAAGTATTGGTTGAGCCAAACTTGGTAGTCATCTGGTGAGTAGACTTGTTTCATTAGGGTCGCGACATTTAGGCCTGGTGAGAAGAAGTCGTTTCCGCTTGGTTCGTAGCGGACAGGGTAATCGGTATCTGATCCGTAGAATTGCTTGGCTTTGGTGATGATTAGAGTTTCAAAATCTGTATCGCCGCTGGATCTGGCCCAGTCTAGCATTTGGCTTAGTGGGAAACTACTTTCTGGGTGAAAGCCGCAACGCACTGGCCAGCTGAGCTTCTGGAGGTAAGTTTTAGCGTTGGTAACAATGGCTTGTTCAACGGGGGAGAATCGTGAATGCCAATCTAGGTTGCTATTGAGTAAGCGTAGTTCGATTCCTAAGCGCATGATCCAGGCCCAGCCATACATGCGTTCGAAGCTGGGATTGTTTAGTAGAAAGGAGGCTTCTTTTTTGAGGGCTTTACTGGAAAAACGAGCGTCTAGTAGTTCTCGGATTTCATTTGCCCATGTGGCTTCTGGAAAATGTCTGAGCAGGCAAACTAGGGTCCAGTGTCCGTGGACTGATGAGTGCCAGTCGAAGTGTCCGTTGAAGACGGCGTGAACTTCTCGTGGGCACTTGAGGTCGCTTGGGCTGGTCAGGACGGTTCCCATTTTATAAGGAAATTCTCTATTGATTCCAGACTTGGCAAGATTGACTAGGCGGTCTGCTAATTTCTCATCTAACATGTTGGGAATTTATACAATGCTGTGGTCTTAGTCGATAGATTTGCGATGATAAATAGGTGAGATGTTAGGCTTGCTCTCGTGATGTGATGATTTAAAATTTGATAATGGATAGACCAAAAATTGTTTTTCTTGATATGAATACGTTGCATAGTGGTGAGCTCGATTTGAGTGTGCTGGAGGAGTTTGGTGAGTTGGTGAGCTATCCTACTACATCGGCTGATGAGGTTTTGGAGAGGTGTAAGGGCGCTAGGACGATTATTTCAAACAAGGTGGTGCTGAGTGCTGATGTTATTGCTAATTGTGGGGAGTTGAAGCAGATTATTTCTTGCGCGACAGGGGTTAACCAGATTGATCTGGAAGGAGCGAAGAAGCATGGTGTGGTAGTTCAGAATGTGGCGGGTTATAGTACGGATTCAGTGGCGCAGCATGTGTGGGCGATGATTTTGACTCTTACCACGAAGGTGAATTTACTAGGGGCGGAGTCAGCAAATTGGCCGGATTTTCCCATGTTCACTACTTTGAAATACCCTATTTTTGAAGTAAAGGGTAAGACCTTGGGGGTTGTGGGACTAGGTGAGATAGGGAAGCAGGTGGCTGCTATTGGGAGGAGTTTTGGTATGGAGGTTCAGGCTTTGAGTAGAACTGGTAAAGAGGTGGTTACTGATTGTGGGGTTAGAAAGCTGCCAGCGGGAGAGTTTTATGCTAGCTCGGATATTGTGTCGTTGCATTGTCCGCTTACGACAGAGAATGCTGGGATGATATCATCGGAAACGCTAGAGTTGATGAAGCCTTGTTCTATTCTGATTAATACTGCGAGGGGGCCATTGATCAATGAGCAAGATTTAGCGGATGCGCTTGGTGCTGGGGTGATAGCGGCGGCGGGGCTTGATGTATTATCTTCTGAACCACCAGAGAGAAATAATCCGCTAATTACTTACCAGGGTGAAAATTTACTGATCACTCCTCATACTGCGTGGAGTTCTATTGAGGCTAGACGTGTGCTTTTAAGTGGATTGGCTGAAAATCTAGAAAGCTATAATGCTGGTATTCCGTCTAATCTTATTTGTTAGTGGTCATATCTTGTAGACGAAAAAGGCTCCTCAACGAGTGAGGAGCCTTTGATGAAATTTGTATTCTCTAATTTAGATTAGATAGAAACGGACTGGATAGTCTTAAGAACTCGTGATGAGATCTTGTATGGGCAACCTTGTGAGTTTGGACGACGGTCTTCAAGGTAACCTTGATACTTGTCATCTTTCACAAAGCTGTGAGGAACGCGGATAGACGCTCCACGGTCTGCAACCCCCCAAGAGAACTTGTCGATTGACTGAGTCTCGTGAAGTCCTGTGAGACGCTGATCGTTATCAGGTCCGTAAACAGCAATGTGCTCTTCGAGGTTTTCTTCGAATGCGTCCATTAGTTTAAGGAAGTATTCTTTGCCGCCTACTTCTCTGAGGTGCTTAGTAGAGAAGTTACAGTGCATTCCTGAGCCATTCCAGTCACCTTTAACTGGCTTACATGCGTATTCTACGTCGATGCCGTACTCTTCACAGAGACGCTCAAGGAGGAAACGAGCTACCCAGATTTCGTCTGCTGCGCGCTTGGATCCTTTTCCGAAGATTTGGAATTCCCATTGTCCTTTAGCAACTTCAGCATTGATGCCTTCGTGGTTGATGCCTGCTTCTAGGCAGTAGTCGAGGTGGATGTCAGTGATTTCTCTGCCGATGTCTCCTACGTTCTTGAAGCCAACACCACAGTAGTATTCACCTTGTGGGTTAGGGTAGCCGTCAACAGGGAAGCCGAGTGGGCGACCGTCTTGGTAGAGGAAATACTCCTGCTCATATCCGAACCATGTGTCTTCATCATCGAGGACAGTAGCGCGAGCGTTAGTAGGGTGTGCAGTTCCGTCAGGAAGCATTACTTCACACATGACAAGGATGCCGTGAGCGCGTGCTGGATCTGGGTAGAGTGCTACTGGCTTGAGAACACAATCAGAGTCACCACCGTCAGCTTGCTTAGTGGATGAGCCGTCGAAGCCCCAGTCAGGAAGTTGCTCTAGTGTTGGGAATTCGTCGAATTCTTTGATCATGCACTTAGTGCGGAGATTCTGAACTGGTGTGTAACCGTCCAGCCAGATGTAATCTAGTCTGTATTTAGCCATGTTGTGTATTATTTATTTTGGATGATTTTTAATGAGCACTCGCTCAGGTTATTAATTATTTATCATGAGCAATTTTCATGCCAAGATTTAGTAGAATCCTCAGTTAAGAGTATTTCTTAAGAAATCGTGCTCATTTCTAGCGATGTGAGAATTTGTTGTCGAGGAAGAGTTTCAGCAAATGTGGCATTTCTTCTGATTACTTGAGTTTGGTGTTGCAAATCAGACAAATCTGGAGATTGTCGCCGCAGAATTTTAGACCACAAGTAATTATGACTGACAAGATAAGAAACATCGCGATTATCGCACACGTTGACCACGGCAAAACTACTTTAGTAGATAAGCTGTTGGAAGCGGGTGGAGCGTATCGTGAAAACCAAGAGAAGGTAGAACGCGCGATGGATTCCATGGATCTTGAAAAAGAAAAAGGGATTACCATCAAATCTAAGAATACATCAATCCATTGGGAAGATTATACAATTAACATTATTGATACTCCAGGGCACGCCGACTTCGGTGGTGAGGTGGAGCGTGTGATGAAGATGGTAGATGGAGTCCTCCTAGTGGTGGATGCCTATGAAGGGCCACAGGCTCAGACGCGTTTTGTGTTAAAGAAAGCACTAGCAGAGGGTCTTCACCCGATCGTAGTGGTTAACAAGATAGATAGAGATTTCGCACGTCCTGAGGAAGTGCATGATATGGTGTTAGAGCTCTTTTTGGAGCTTGAGGCTTCTGAAGAGCAGTTTGAGGCACCATTTTTCTATGGTTCAGCTAAGAATGGTTTCTTTATTGGAAATTTAAAAGATGATCAGGTGGATATGCTTCCATTGCTTAAGGGGATCGTGGACAGTGTTCCTGCTCCTGAGGCAACAGCAGATGAGCCTTTCCGCATGTTGGCTTCTAATATTGACTGGGATAACTACGTTGGCAGAATTGCTCTCGGTAAGGTGCTCTCTGGTCAAGTCCAGAAGGGTGACAGTGTTTGGCTGCACCGTAAGGATGGCACAAAGGTGCGTAGTAAGGTGAGCCGTGTGTTTGAGTATGGTTCTTCTGCTAGTGCTGAGTCAGCGGTGGCATCAGCTGGAAACATTGTAGGTATTGCAGGTTTTGAAGATATTGATATTGGTGAAACTTTAGCTGCTGCAGAAGATGCGGAGGCATTACCATTTGTAAATATTGATCCTCCTACGATCCAGATGCAGTTCAGCATTAATGATGGACCGTATGCAGGTAGAGATGGCAAGCACGTGACATCACGCGCTATCCGTGACCGCCTGTTCCGTGAGGTAAAGACTAACATCTCTATTGAGGTGAGTGATTCTGACCGCGCTGGTGTGTTCAATGTGGCAGCTCGTGGAGCGATGCAGATCGCGGTTCTTGTAGAGACAATGCGTCGTGAAGGATTTGAGGTTCTTGTTTCTAGACCAAGTGTAATTCTGAAGAAGGATGAGCATGGTAAGATGCTTGAGCCATTTGAGACTCTCTATGTAGAATGTCCAGAAGACGCCCTCGGTGGTGTGATGAAGACACTCGCTAACCGTAAGGCTCGCGTAGAGAACATGGGTATGAATGCTCATGGTTCTACTCTTGAGGCGACAGTTTCTACTCGTGGATTGATTGGATTTGAGTTCGAACTACTCGGACTAACAAGTGGTCATGGTATCATGTCTCACCTGTTTAAAGAGTATGCTCCATACTGTGGTGATATTTCTACTCGCTCTACTGGAACACTTATTTCAATGGCGACAGGAACAGCGATTCAGTATTCACTTCTTCCACTAGAGGATAGAGGTAAGCTTTTCATTAAGCCCGGTGATGAGGTTTATGAAGGTCAGGTAATTGGTGAGAACCCACGCATGGTGGATCTTGCGGTGAACCCGATTAAAGAGAAAGCTCTTACTAACCACAGATCTGCTGGTAAGGATAATACACAGACACTTGCTCCACCGATAGCGATGAGTCTTGAGCGTGCTATCGAATATATCAATGCTGATGAGCTAGTAGAGGCGACTCCTAGTCACTTACGTATTCGTAAGCGTATTCTTTGCCCTAACGAGCGTAAGCGCGCGGAGAAGAAGAAGGAGCAGAACTCATAGTATAAGTTTCTTTACAAAAAAGCCCTCTAACAGGTTATGCTGTTAGAGGGCTTTTTTTGTAGTGATGTAAGGCTGAGACCGTCGTTTATAGAGGTCAGTTTTAGAGGTGCTTTTGCACTAGGGCTACGGCGTTTTCTGTGGTGATGCCGTGTTTTGCTCTGAGGATGTCTACTTTGCCATGCTCAACGAATTCATCTGGCCAGCCTATGCGTTCAACTGGGGTGTGGATTCCTGAGGTGTGGAGTAGCTCGATGATGCTAGAGCCGAACCCGTTCATGAGGACGTGATCTTCGAAGGTGCATATAACTTTACATTTCTGAGCATACTCGGTGATGAGTTTTGCATCGAGTGGTTTGATCCAGCGCGGGTTAATGAGGGCTACTGAGTAGCCTAGGGCTTCGAGTTTCTCTTTTGTGGCGACGGCTATTTCGAAGAAGTGACCGAGTCCGATGAGGCAGATATCTGATCCATCGGCTACGAGTTCAGCTTCGCCAATTGTGAGGATTTCAGGTGTGGCCTTAGGTTTGGCTCCGACTCCGGCTCCACGAGGGAATCGAATGCAGGTGGGGCCATCATTATAGGATGCCATGGTGTGGAGCATGTCTACGAACTCTGCTTCGTCCTTAGGCTGCATGTGAATGAGGTCTGGGACGTGACGAAGGTAACCAATATCAAATAATCCGTGGTGTGTAGGACCGTCATCTCCGCTGAGGCCTGCGCGGTCCATACAGAGGCGAACAGGTAAGTTTTGCAGAGCTATGTCATGAATGATCATGTCATAGGCGCGTTGCATAAATGTGGAGTATATGGCGAGGAAGGGCTTGTATCCTTCGCAGGCGTGACCGCAGGCGAAGAGGGCGGCGTGTTCTTCAGCGATGCCCACATCGAAGTAGCGCTCGTTGAGTTCCTTTTTAAAAATGTCTAGTTTGGTGCCGCCTGGCATTGCTGCGGTGATGGCGGTGATTTTCTCATCTTTTTTCGCCATGTCGGTGACGGTGCGGCCGAAGATTTCTGAGAAAGTAGGCAATAGGGAAGACGTAGTAGAGCCGTCTTCCTTCTTGTATGGCCCTAGTCCGTGGAATTTTCCTGGGTTATCTATTGCAGGTGTATAGCCTTTACCTTTTTCTGTGATGGCGTGGAGGATGACGGGTTCATCTTGCTCTTTGAGGTACAGGAAGGTGTCGATGAGGGCATTGACGTCATGTCCCTTGACTGGGCCATAGTAGCGGATGCCGAAGTTTTCGAAGAGGACGTTTTCAGAGAAGAGGTTCTTGGCTCCTTGTTCAACTTTATGGGCGAGCTTGCGGATGCCTGATCCGCCAAATTTCTCTAATAAGTCGGCAGACTTCTTTCTCACTGATGAATAAGTAGGGCTGGTTTGGAGTGTGTTAAAATAGCGGGAAATGGCACCTACATTTTTATCGATTGACCATTCATTATCATTGAGAACGATGATGAATTTCTTGGTGGTGTCATGAATGTTGTTTAGAGCTTCAAGCGTGGCGCCACATGTGAATGCAGCATCACCTGCGAAGGCGATGACGTGGTTATCTTTTCCAGCAAGGTCTCTGGCTGAGGCCATTCCTAGTGCGGATGAAAGGGCTGTGCCCGCGTGTCCTGCGCCATAGGAATCATGCTCAGATTCTGTTCTGAGTAGGAAGCCGTTGAGTCCTTGGTATGTTCTGATCGTGTGAATTTCTTCAGCTCTCCCAGTTAGCATTTTGTGTACATATCCTTGATGGGAGACATCAAATGTCATCTTGTCATCGGGGCTATCGAAGGCATAGTGCATTGCGATACATAGTTCGACAACGCCGAGGTTTGGCCCTAGATGGCCACCTGTGACGGAGAGTCTAGTAATGAGGACTTCACGGATTTCCTCAGCGAGCAACGGTAGATCGCTACGGTTGATTTTTTTGAGATCCGCTGGGGATTTGATCGTCTTTAAGAGACGTGGTAGTTCAGAAGAGTCGGATTTCATCGTCATCGTGGCTTGGTGATTGGGGGCTAGTGTCGGTGTTTTTTTCTGTGGCGTCATTAGCGATTACTTCTAGCCTTTTCTTGGCAGAAGTTAGGAATGCTTCACAGTCTTTGTGGAGTTTGGCACCCCGTTCGAATTTATCAATAAGTACTTGTAGAGGAAGTTGGTCTTCTTCCATGGAGACGACTATTTCTTCTAACTCAGTGACAGCTTCTTCAAAGGTGAATTCTTTAGTTGGTGACTTTTTCGGCATAGTGTGTGAAAGCAAAATTAGTTTTGTTCTTCCATTTCCTGGTTACGTTGCTCTGGATCTATGTTGGTGTATAGCAAGTAGTTAAATGAGCTCATTCTCATCTGCTCGTCTTCAGAGATTGGAACGCGATGGTTGTAGCGGCCTTTAGTAGGAGATACTAATTCTTGAGTTTGTGGAGAATTCTCGGCGTATCCTGCGCCTCCTTGAATAATGCCTAGCCAATTGATAGTAAGCGGGGCGAGGTCTCCATACAGCTGGAAGTTTAATTTCAAATTATCTGAAGTTATAGAAGGAGTGAGATAGATTCCAGAGATATTAGCACGGTATTTTTTTGCAATTGATTCGATTTCTTCTAGTTGTTTCAAATTTCCAGGGATCCAAATGGCAGTTCTATCTGCATACCAAGCGACTGCCCATGGTTGATCAGTGAAAACAATTTCTGTGTCTTTTACATATTTTGAAAATACCTGATTATGAATATATGGAGAATAGCCTGGAACTGTTTTTGGGCCACGTGCTCTGAAGTCATTTTGTAAGTTAATTAACATCGGGGTAGCTGTCACTATGATAATTACAATGAACGGAGTGAGACCTGCAATACCTGGTTGCTGGCTCAATGGGATTCTTGCCCAGAGGATACTGATCAGAGCTAATGCAAATGCTGACATCATGGGCATGAATAAAACATGAAGTTGATTTGGATCTAATGGGTTATCCGATAGACCATAAACTGACATTCCGAGAGCTGCAGATATCCACATAATTAAAATCGCCCATCGAAACACAGCAATGCTCGTTCTTTTAAACGGATGAAACAATGCTAAGAAGAAGCCTGTGGCCATAAAGAATCCGCCAATGTATGAGTGGATTTGATTAGTCTGAAGTAATGTTGTCTTAATGACACGTGTCATAAGTTCTCTTACGTTCATTCCAGGTAGAGCCATTTGCCTAAAGCTATAATCTTGTCCTACTCCTGTGGCTCCATTAATGTAGTAATATGCGGTTCCTAGGAGGCCATCACTATTTTTGGCGTTGAAGATGAGTGGGCCAGCGATGAAAATAGCCACTGTAATAGTTACAAAGATTGCTGAAATTCCGCGCGGTTTGAAGTAGCTTATGCAGAATAGGATGTAACCGAAGAATATCCATAGTGTCATCCAGTGAGCTAGAGCAAGTAGGCCAAACATGAAGCCAGATAAGATGACGGGGACAATAGGTGAGAGTCCAGCTTCTTGTCTCTGAACCGCTTTCCAGATGAGATAGCAGGCACCTGAGAAAATGCAGAGCATTAGCATTTGAGGTAGACCTGATTGTGAGAAATTCCAAAAGTGCTCACTCACCAGCATTAATATAGCCACAATAGAGGCTATTTTTGTGTCAAACATGTTCGAGATGAGGATGAAATTGATACCGATGGCTATCATAAAAAAAAGCACACAGGTTCCTGCTATTACTCGGTCTAACTCATATACGTCTTGGTTTTTAGTCATTGCGTAATTTGCTGGGTCATCGCCACCGAAGGCTTTGATCACACCCGCATAGATGAGAACGTTAAGAGGAGAGTGGGTAGTATCATAGAAATGATACATATCGATAGGCTTGTCTGCCTCTTGGAGTTGCTGAAGGGCGACGGGTCTGATGAATTTAGTAGTAATGCCTTCATTTTTAGCGATTTGACGACCTATTTGAGCTTGGTCCATGCCGTATTTTGAAGTCAGTCCTCTGAAGTTGAACATGATGTAGACAATGGCTAGGCCGATCATCAATGTGAAAAAGAGGATTCTATATATCGCTGATTTCGCGTCTATAGGTTTTTGTGTTTGCATAGGTTGTATTGAAATTAAATTGGTTTTAAATCAGTTAGAGGTCTTTTAGTTTGCGTTGAAGAGTGCGTCTGCTGATGCCCAAAAGCTCGGCGGCAAGGGTTCTATTGCCGCCGGAATGTTCTAACGCTCTTGTGATAGTCATTTTCTCCAGCGCACTCAAGTTGAAATCGGCCGGTTTCGCAAGACTGTTTTTTGTTTCTTGGTTATCTAATGGGTCATTTGGGAGGTCATTTTGGCGAATAGATTCATTTTTGGCAATGAATGCAGGCAGATGTCGGGGGCTGATGAATTTGTCATTACTCATGACGACACCATGTTCTATGGCGGTTCGTAGTTCTCTGACGTTTCCTGGCCAGCGGTATTCTTGTAGTAAATGGGCTGCTTCGTCACTCAGGGGTTTTTCTTCACGATTGTTCTCTTTAGCAAATTCTTTAAGGAAAGCATTTGCTAACAAAATAATGTCCTCAGTGCGTTTTCTGAGTGGAGGCATTTCTATTTTTACAACGTTAAGGCGGAAAAATAAGTCTTCTCTAAAGTCGCCTTTAGCTACCATTTTGCGTAAGTTTTTGTTTGTGGCAGTTACGACTCGGACATCGACTTTGATGGGGGCGTTGGAGCCTACGCGTTCGATGGTTTTTTCACTTAGGACACGTAGGAGTTTAACTTGTGTGGCTTGATCGATCTCACCGATTTCATCGAGGAAAATGGTTCCGCCGTTGGCTTGCTCGAATCGGCCCATTCTTCTTTGCGTGGCACCGGTGAAAGCTCCTTTTTCGTGGCCGAATAATTCGCTTTCGAGTAGCTGTGGGCTGAGGGCTGCGCAGTTTACGGTCACTAGTTTATCTGCGGGTCTGCCGCTCATTGTGTGAATGGCGCCAGCTACTAGTTCCTTACCTGTGCCGCTTTCACCTTCTACTAAGACTGTGGCTTTAGTGGGAGCGATCTGGGTAATCATTTGATGGACTTGGGTCATGGCGGGGGAGCTGCCGATGAGACGTTCGAGTCCATGAGGTGATTTGCCCGTTTGCTTACGGAGTTGTTGGTTTTCTTGCTCTAGTTTGACAATTTTAGTGTCTTGTTTACGTCCACGGAGGGCGCGTTTGATGAGCATTTCTACTTCATCTAGGTTGAGTGGTTTAGTAACGAAGTGCCACGCGCCTCTGCGCATGGCTTCCACTGCTGTGTCAACGCTTCCGTATGCTGTCATCATGACGGCTATGGGCGGGCGGGGTAGGGCGAGTGCTTGATCTAAGAGGTCCATGCCGTTGTCGCCGCCCATTCTGAGGTCGGTTAGCATGAGGTCTACTTTCTCGCTTTTTAGAATGTTCATGGCCTCGCGGATGTCGGAAGCTACGTAGCAGTCAAAGCTCTCCTCTAGGGCTAATCGTAGACCATCGCGGGTGGATTTCTCGTCATCGACGATTAGAACCACGGCGTTATTATCCTTGTTAAAATCTATCATTCCTCTGTTTCTACATCTATTAGCGGTTTACTGTCATCTGTCTCAAGGAGACGGATATGCTTTTCCATTCTTGGAAAATAGAGGTTCACTGTAGTTCCTTTGTTTTCTTCGCTGTCGATTTCCATTTCGCCTCCATGTTCACGTACGATGCGGCGGACAATGAGTAAGCCTAGTCCTGATCCTGATTTCTTGGTGGTGCGGAAGGGTTCGAATAGCGCACCCATGTGCTCGGGGGAAATTCCTTTGCCGTTATCTGTGATACTTATGACGACTTCGTGATCTGTGAACTTTGTATCAATCGTGATTTGGCCGTCCTTGGAGGTGACTGCTTGGGCTGCATTTCGGATTAAATTATAGAGGGCTTGTTGGATCTGGCCAGCGTCGAGATCCATTAGAGGTAAGTTTTCTGTGAGTTCTAGATTGATTTTGATGTCTCGTTCTATCAGCTCGGCTTCGAGGGTTTCTAGTGTGTCACGTAGGATGTTGTGAAGTTGCACTTTTTCACGCATTGAGCCTTGTGGGCGTAGTGCGTGTAGGAATTGTTTCAAGATGTTATCTAGCCGTTTGATTTCCTGTTTGGCTGTTCCTAGTAGTTTGCTGAGGTCTTGTTTTTCTTTGCCTTCAAGTTTGTTGATTTTTCTGCCGAGTAGCTGGAGGTGGATGTCTAGTGAGGTTAGTGGATTTCCTATCTCGTGAGCTACGCCGGCGGCGAGGAATGTCAGGGCGTTTAGTTTCTCGGTCTCTAGGTTTTCCTCATGGGCTTTTTTGCTCTTGGTGATGTCATGGATGAGCATCACGTAACCGAGATGTTCTTCTTTGCTTTCCACTTGGCCATTGATTGGTGCTAGGTAGAAGTTGAGGAACCTGTTTTCAGGGTAAAATACCTCCATGTCTCGTGTTACTACGCGATCTGGATGAGCAAGGTTGCTCCAGTCGAGTCCTCGGATGACCGAGTTCACTTTTTGTCCGACACAACGAGTGGTGTCGACGCCTAGTAGCTGATGGACTGCGCGATTTGCGAAGGTGATGTTTCCATCTGGATCTAGGATGAATACCCCCTCACGAAGTGCTTCAAAGACGCTTTCCATGAAGCCTTTTTCGCGCACTAATCTTGAGACTAGGTTCTGCACCTCGCTGGGTGAGAACCGATCTAGTCTGGTGATTAGTTTGTCTAGAAAGCCGTCTTTCATTTGCGCGACACAATGGCACACTGCCTACTTATATGCAATCAGGATTCCTTATTTTAAATGACAGCTATTAGGGAGTTATGGTTGTGTTGTTGGCGTAGCTTTTTTTGCAGGTTCTTTCAGTAGGGTGTCGGCTAGTGCTCGCGCCTTTTCGGATTCATCTTTGCCGCTGAATGAGCCTAGTAATTTAGAGTCACCTTTGTTGAGTGCGATCACTAATAATACGGATTTCATGCTTTGTTTTGCTTCGTCAGAGGTGCCGGAGTAGCGGTAGATGATGGCGTGAGGGGTGAATGATTGCCCTTTTACGACTCCTCGCCATTCGACTACCTCATTGGCTACATGGGCAAATACACCGGGGCTGGCTTTAAGTGTGTCTCGATATAAATCACTTACTTTTTCACCATATTTAATCTCGATAATGCTTCTGCCGTCACCTCCATGGTGGAGGAGTTCGTAGCCTCCGAAGCCGGGGCAGAGTTCTACGAAGAAGTCGATTTCGGGGTTTTCTAGTAGTTCTGAACTTTCTAATACTGCTACGTGTTTACGATTTGTAGAGGAGTAAAATGAAGTTATTGTGTTCGGTAAAGCGACTAAGGAAGATAGGATTAAGAAGGCAAATATTTTCATATCTTTAACATGAGGTAGATTTTATCACCTGTCAATATCCTGCCATTTCACTAGAGATCCAAGAGGGGTAAGGCCATCGTGGTGCCAAGTTAAGCTTGGCATTTGGGATTGGCCTAGGGGGCAAAGTCGGGGAACGTTGTAATCTGGATTTTCGTCTAGAATTGATCGTTCCACAGCGAGGGTGGAAATGTATTCGCGTTCAAGTCCGAGATCTGTGAAGTTTTCTGGCCATGGTTGGACTGTTATCACTCGGTTGAGTATTGATGGCTTGAGGGTGGGGGAGTTTTTGTAGATGGCTGTCCAGCTGGTGTTTCCGAGGCTATGTTCTAGGGCTATGTTATCCGGATCATTGGCGGCTTCATAACGGATGACTTCTCTTAAGTTTGAAATAGCACCACTTTCAGAAATGCCGATGTCTCCGCGAGGGTTTATTGCTTCATATTCCCGCATTGAATCGACTAATAAGGGGAGGAAATCTCGTGCGTTTTGCTTTACAAAGACTGTGTGTAGGGACAGGCATCCTTGTTGGTTGAACGCGCAGGCGTCTTGGGTGACTAATTTAGCAGCTTCTGCGCTGGGAGTGTTGACCAAGCCTATCGACAGTTTGTGGCCGTGTGGGATGAATCTTTGGTGTGGGGAGATGCGTTGTTGGATCTCAGCCATGGTGGTGTCTGACCCGATTGCGATGACTGTTTTTGCAGAGCTGAAGATTTCATCGTTGAGATCTGCGGTGATTGTTACTAATTGTGATAAGGTTTCGGGGAGTTTTTCCACCCATGTGTTTAGCTCGGGCAGTCCGCTCGATGGTAATTTCACCAAATTCTTAGCTCCAACGAGTAATCCTCGAAGAAGACTCTGTAAGCCTGCGTGTGGGGTGTTGCCGCTGAGAATGTGTAAGATAGGGCCGTTGGCGAGCGCTTTGGTGGTTTTGGAAAACTTACCTCTGGTCTGGTAATTTACAAATTTATCGAGAACTTCAGTATTTCCGAGCTCTAATTCGACCCAATCTAGGAGATCTTGTGCGTTGAATTTTCCTAGATATCTCTCAGAGGTGAGTTTTTCGCAATGTATGGCTAGTAGTTCAGCCCGCTTGGCAGTGGTGGTCATTGTGAGGGAGTATCTCGATACTGCCACAACTAGCCAAGAAAAAAGCGTGTCTGGAGTTGTTCTATTCTGCTAATAACTGGCTAAAATTCAGTTAAAAGCCACTTTTTTCAAGAAAAAGCAAAAATAGGCTTGCAAAAAACTGGGTTCTCTATATATACCGCTTCCTCTATGGCAAGATCAAGTTGGAAAGCGCGCAACGAGCGCAAGAAAAAAACAGTAGCTAAGTATGCACCACTCCGTGCTAAACTTAAGCAGGAAAAGGATTATATCGGACTCAGCATGCTTCCTCGTGATGCATCACCTACTCGTGTAGTGAACCGCTGCGAATACACAGGACGTCGTCACGGCTTCCTTCGCCGCTTCAAGCTATCACGTATTGCATTCCGCGAACTAGCATCACACGGGATGATCCCGGGTGTAACTAAGTCTAGTTGGTAATTTGCAATTTTACAAACTCACAATATTGTGATACACATTTCTGCGTAAGATGGGGTTATCTCTGTCTTACGCATACTTATGCCTCTATACGAATACATATCCGAGTGCCCTGATGACCCTGACAGTAGTTGTAGGGTATGTAGTAAGGGATTCGAACTCCGCAGACCGTTGGATAGACCGGCGTTAGAAGTCTGCCCGCTTTGCCGCCATGCTGTGAAGAAGCTGATCAGTAGGGTGAATTCACCTATGGTCGCAAAACCATTTTCAGTGACTGATGCCAAGAAGGCAGGTTTCACTGTGCTTGAAAAACGCGATGAGGGCGTTTTTGAGAAGCAATGATTTCTTTATTATATAACTAATGAATCTATTATTTCTCAATCCTCTCACATTGCTAGGATCTAGTAATGTACCAACGAGCTGGCCTACGTGGGGCGAATCTGGACTCTATGTATTAGGGGTGATTCTCTTTGTTGCTCTCAATGCTATTTTCGTAGCAGTCGAGTTTGCTCTGCTGAAGATACGTCTTAGTCAGGCTGAATCTCTAGTGGAGGAGCATCCTAAGAAAGCGGCACGTATTGTAGCAGCTTTAGGTAATCTAAATAGTTATCTTTCAGCTTGTCAGCTCGGAATTACGATTGCCTCACTTATTCTCGGTCGTCTTGGTGAACCGTTTGTGATGAAGCTAGTGGGGCCTATTATGCATAGCCTCCCGTGGGATCTTTCGGATCAGTTCATGCACACCGTTTCCTGGTTGCTTGCGACTTTGTCCTTCTCTGCTGTTCATGTAGTGATCGGTGAGCAAGTGCCTAAGGTGCTTGCTATTCGCAAACCTACTGAGACCTGCCTGAGATACATTAATTTTCTTCATTTCTTCTATGTTATCTTTGGTAAGGCCGTGAACATGCTTAATAGTATCTCTAATTGGATACTGCTGAAAATGTTCAAAGTCGAGCCAGCTGGTCATGAGGAGGTTCACTCCGCTGAAGAGATAGCGCAGCTTGTGGAGATGAGTGAGAAACATGACGAAGTTACTGAGACTGAGCGTGAAATCCTGATCAATGCACTCGAACTGAATGATGTCTTGGTAAAGGATGTGATGACTAATCGAAGAGATGTGATTGTTCTGGATGCTGATGACTCTATTGAGCGGACCATTGAGATAGCTGCTGAGACTAAACATACTAGATTCCCGCTGGTGAAAGGGCATTTTGACAATACAATTGGTCTGATTCATATCAAAGATTTCTTTAAAATTATCAACGATGATCAGCCTGACTTGATGAGTATTAAGCGCACACTTAAAGTGGTTCCGGAAACGATGCCGCTGGATGTATTGCTGAAATTTTTCCAGAAAGAACATGAACAGCTCGCTCTTGTGGTGGATGAACATGGTGATTCCTCAGGACTAGTCTTTATGGATAATGTGATCGAAGAGCTTGTCGGTGACATTCAGGATGAGTTTGATAACGAGACCAGCGCATTTACTCGCGTGAATGATAGTGAATTCGTTGTTGAGGGATCACTTACTCTGAACGAGCTTTCTGACCATGAGCCAAATCTGAATATAGTTAGCTCAGACGTGACCACTGTGGGTGGATATATCACCAAGGAATGCGGGAGTATTCCGGCGGTGGGTGAGGCGATAGAGATGGAGGGCTATGAGGCTCGCGTAACTAGCACTGATGGGCGACGTGTGGGGCAGGTGCATTTTACTAAGCTTGTGCCTGAGCTAGAAGGAGAAGAAGAGTTAGCAGAAGTGATCGTCGAGGCTAAATTATAAGCTTGGTTGTTTTTAGACAGTGGAGCAAATCACGCCTATTGCCACGCTAAGGCAGAGAGTGAAGAAGATGAGATAGCGATCGGTCCACTTGAAGTCTTTTTTCCCGACGTAATAGAATCTCGCAATCATAAAGATCACCCCACAAGTGATCTTTAGAATCCATAACCAAAGGTGAAATTCTCGGGTGAGTGTGGCTTCAATAAAATCGCTAGCTGAAAAGAGTAGGAATCCAGCGGTAGCGATGTGGCAAGCGGTGCTGTGTCTAGGCTGTTTAATCACGACTATTTTCCTTAGTATTAGAGCTGCGATCAGCCAAATGATGGCCTCGGAGAAATTAAAGAATTGATAGAGATTCATGTATTTCATTGATGCTGACATAAGATAAGTGATTGGGCAATCTGTGAACTTATTTGCAGATTGACTAATGCTTGAATATTACGATGATAAGTTTGCTTTCAATGTCGTTCTATCTTTATTATGTCTAAAAAACTCCTTATTTTTCTCGCGTCGTGTTCTCTCCAGTTGCCGTCAATGGCGCAAGTTGAAGCTGTTCAGCCTGATGCTAAATTACTCAAATACCATACGGTGTTATTGAAGCGACCTGAGTCGACTGCTTTATTTCAGAGGTTCCAGACTGCTTGGCTGGCACAGTATCCAGAGCAGACATTAGAGAAATTTCTTAGAGAACAGTCAGTTGATTCAGCGGAAGGTAAGCAGCTTTTAGCGTATTACTTGTTACAGAAGGGTAGTGACATCGAGGCAAGTAAGGTTCTGAGTAAGGCGATAGCTGAGGAGGCGGGAAATCCGCAGTTATTGGTAGATAGGGCGCGTGCGTATGCTAGGCTGTTAGAATTCAATAAGGCACTTATGGATCTTGATGGGGCGTTGAAGTTAGCTGGGGATGATGAAAGCCTTACTCTGACGGTGAATAAACTGAAGGGGCGCTATTTGACAAGGCAGGGGAAGACGGATGAGGCGGTGGCGCATTGGCAGAAGCTGGTGAAAGAGAACCCGCAGGACCAGGAACTGAGTGAGGATGTGATCGATATCTTGATGGCGGACAGCTTGGCACCATCGGCGGTGAAACTAGCCAGAGACTTGCGTGATAATACTAAGGATCCGTATAAACGAGCACTAAGGACGCTCAGGATTAGTGATATTTTAGTGAAACAGGGATTGCGTGATGAGGCGTTGGAAACTTTGGATACTACACTTGAGTTGTCTGGTGCTAGTTCATGGCTTGAGAGGGAGATTTTAGGGCAAATCCAGGCGGTTTATAAACGTGAGGATAATCTGGTGGGACTAACGACTCATTTAGAAAAATTATCGAAGGCGTATCCGCAGCGTGCGGCATTGAGGCTGAAGTTGGCTGAGGCATTTGGAGAAGCTGGTGACTATGAGAAGGCTAAGACGGTTTATCGAGATCTGCTCAAGGTTTCTCCGAATGATGAGGTGATGCGTACTGCTTATTTACAGTTGTTGATGCGTTCTGGTGATTACATGACAGCTAGACAGTTGATTGATTCCATGTTGAAAAACAATCCTACGAGTCCAGAACTGCATCTTCATAGGGCATCCTTGTCACACCAGTTGAAGGATAAGGAAGGGACGATTAAGAGTTTAGATAGTTATAAGAGTAATGTAGCTAAGAGTCATGTGAGTTCGCTGAAGTATGCGGAATTGCTGAAAAAATACGGGCATGATGCTGAAGCTGTAGCGGCTTATAAGAGTGTGATTACTGAATTTCCTGACTCGATCGTGGCGCAATTTAAAGTGGCGGACTTTTTGTTTCTAAGTGGAGACAAAGATGGAGCAAAAGAACTGTGGCTGAGTATTGCTAAGAAGGCGGATAAGACGAATATTGTGACCTTGTTAGAGAAGTTGGTTCAAAGTGATCAATTGAAATTAGCGAGTGAAATAGTGGCGGAGCATCGCGATCAATTTAAAACGAACGCAGCTTTTTTGATTTCAGCGATTCAAGTTTCTGAGAGAAATAAGCAACTGGATATCGCTCAGAAGGATGCTAAGTCACTGGTCATACTTTCTACACAGCCTATTGAGATTGATTCAGCAATCGCGACAGCATCGAGAATCATCGGTAAGTCATCTACTGCGGATGATGAGGTGAAACTGCTGAAGGCTAAAGCAACACGCACGGTCTCAGAGGAGTTTCTGCTAGCCAATCTTTATGAATTAATCGGTGATGTGAAAAACTCTAATGAGATCATCACGGGCTTAGCTAGTTCTGAAGATCCGGTGGCTTTGTTACAGACAGCACGTATTTACGAAAGAAGATTTCAGTTGAGTAAGGCGGCTGAGACGATGGAAAAATTGATCACGCTTGCTGGTCAGCTCAAGGCAACGCACTTGAGGCATTTGAGCCAAATTTACCAAAGAGGAGGTAATGGTGAGCTGGCGCTATCTACGATTCAGAAGTGGAAGAAATTGGCTCCTAACGACAAGCAGGTGTGGCTTGCTGAGGTTAGCTTGTTAGAACAAGTGAAAGGATCAGAGGCGGCGCTTGAGAGCCTGAGGAAAGGGGCGCAGAAATTTGAGAATGATACTGAGATTTATGCAAAGTTGGCGGATTTGAATCTTGATTTGGGACATTACTCGCAAGCTATTCTTCTTTATTGGAGGCTTTATGATGACTCTAATGATATGACTTCTCAGATTCGGTGGGCTTCTGAGCTAGCGAGGGCGCATCAGAATGATGGTAGGATGTCTGATCTGGTAGATGAACTGAATACGAGGAGGAGAAATTCACCAAAAGCAATCGCTCCTATCATGGCGTTGGCTGAGGTATACCGAGTCAATGATCAGATGGAAGAGCGTAGGAACTTACTTCTAGAAGCGACCCGACTCCGTCCTGATGAGGTTGGGATTCTTTATGAGATAGCAAGTATTGATCACAAAGAAGGAGATCAGTCGAAGGCGATCGATATACTGCGAAAGGCTCAGAAGCTGGATAAAACAGGAACTGCGACGAAGAAGCTGGCACAGTTGTTGTTAGAGGAAGGGAATTTTGAGGAAGGATTAAGGGAGCTGACTAGTCTTGGAGATGGTAAAGATGATGCGAGGACTGTTGAATCGATTGCGTTGAGTTTGATTTCTCAACAGGCTCATGATGAGGCTAAAGTGTATCTTGCTAAGCATTTGTTAGAGCATCCGGAGGACTGGAGGCTTAAATTCATAGATTGTTTGTTAGATTACGAGCTTGGTTATGCACAGCGTAGTTTTGACACAGCCTTAGCGTTATTGGATGAATCTACACCACTTAAGAATATAACCACTGGTTGGCAGGCAAATGTGGGAGCAAATGGGGGGATGATCGATTTCAAAGTTCTTCCGAAAGCTTATCAAACTTACTTTGTATTACCTACAGGCAAGCAGATGTTAGATCAGTTTATCCTTGGTGGTGGTAATATGTATTCCAGCTACTCGTATAGAAATAATGCTGGGTTGGTAGGATATTTGCCGCGGGATGAGGATAGTTTGAAGGTGTTAGTTTATGCTCAGCTTGTGAACTTGCTGGATGAATTTGCTCCGAAGGAACAGGCCGAGAAAATAAAAATAATAGAGCAAGCTGGTCATAAGCAGATGGCTCTCTATACGGAGTTACTGAATGACAAGTCAGGTCAGAGTAATGGACGAAACTTTGGGATGCAGGAAGGGGCTGATGGTTTTCTTAAGAAAGCGCTGGTGAAGTATCCTGATGATAAATTTCTCAATAATTTACAGATGTTGCAGTTATTTTCGCAGATGCAAACGAAGTTGCCGAAAGAGCAGTTAGATAAGCTGTTGAAGTGGAATAAAGAGGAACCAGATTCTTATTTGTATGAAATAGCATCCGTATTCACTGATGAAGAAAGCAAACCAGAAGATTACCTCAAGGAACTGCTTGCTGAAATAAAAAAGGCAAAAGAGGTGTCAGATGTGAAGATGATGGCGGTCATGGTGGCGAGCCAGCATTACTTCATGGACAAAGATAGCGGGATGCCAAAAGAGGTAGCAGATGTCTACCTGCGATATCAGGAAGAATCAAAAACTAAGGTCTCCTCAAACGCAGTAGGGGGAGCTTATGGATACAATGTCAGTGCTTATGTAGAACAGGCGCTGAAGTTTATTTTATTCATGGGAGACGATTATGAGAAGATCGTCAAGGAACTCGAAAAGACTCAGTCTCAAGGAAGACAATATTACAGAGATAGAACAGCGGCTTTTCCTCCGCGAGGGTTAAGTAGTGTGAATGAAGCGCAGCTCGGGTTGTTATCAAAAAATCAATATGGAGGACCTAGTCTCAAGCCGAAGAGAGTAGGGGAGTCATTGAATCTCTTTAAAAATCCCGTTTTACGGTTGATAGCGAAACATTATGCAGATCCGAAGGCTGATCTTTTACCTGATATTGAGAAGTTGAAGGGGCAGGAGAATTACGCAGCGGATGGGCATTTACTTCATGCTGGATTGTTACTTCGAGACGGTAAGCCACTAAAACTAAGAGTGGAGCAAATGGAGATGGCGAGGGCTAAATCTGTATCAAAAGTGCAGCGTCAGGAGCTGGATCAAACTATCTTAGCGGCAGCGCTAAGCTTTAAGACTGGGGAGGAGTTCAGTAAGGAGCTTAGTGAGGAGTCACAGGAGTCCATCCGAGGGACGGCTAGGCGGATGTTGCTCTCAAGAGCGATCACTGATCCGACAGAGATCAACAATGTGTTAGAAAAACTTGGGATGCAGGCGGAATCAGCACGTTTCTTAACTAAGGATAAGCAATCAATTCGAAAGGCTATTGTGGCTAAAGGTGGGCTTACAGGGATGGTAATGTCATCAAGTGGAACGGTCCCACGTAGAACTAATAATACCACGAAAAGTGCGACACTTGCAGATAAGCTAAAGAAAGCGCAGCAAAAAAATAACGACAACTTAGCGATCACATTGCTGGAAACGGAGTTGAAAAAGCAGCTCAAGAGTAATAATGGAAATTACGAATTAGAGCAGACTAAATCGTTGATCCAAAGAGCTAAGTTGGGAGGAAAGATTTTAGAAAAATTCCATCCAAGGGACTCAACTAGTCCACGGAGATGGTTGAGCTATTATCAAGTCGCTAAATTGTTAGAAAATGCCCAGGCGCAGCAACTGTCGATTGATTTTCTGGGAGGGCTCACGCATGTGCCGTCTCAGGGTAGGACGCCGTTGGCATTAGCTATTTATTCACAGAAGCCGGCTAAGGCTCTGGACTTGCTCAAAAAATCAAGGGATCTATCACCGGTTGTTTCTAAACTGATGGAGGATTTTAATTCGGTGAAATCTAAGCCTGTTCAATATTTAGCAGTCATGGAGTTCAGTGAGAAGTTCTTAGCAGAAGTGGATCCTGAGTCGGCTGCGGCTAGTCAGGTGAGTCAGAATCTGGATAGTATGATGAGTACTTACCTTTCTGTGAGTAGTGCTTATTACAGAGATAATAAACGTGAGTTGAATGCGGTGAAAGGCAAGTTAGCTGTCCGAAGGGAAACGGCATTCAAGGGATTATTAGAGCAATGTTTGAAATTTGGTTCGACCTCAGATCATGCTTTTAAGCTACTCCAGCATTTTGATGGTGAGAAAGCTAAGCATGTGGATCAATTTATTGCTTATGCAAAATCTGGATTACTTAGCGCAGGGAATGGCAAGCCAGACATAGATTACGTGAATCCGACAATCTATAATGAGAACGCTGGTAGGATAGATTACTTAGTGAAGCATATCTTGAATGTTAAGAATACAGACGCTTTAGATGATGAGTATTTGAAGCAACTATCGCTAGTGAATCCTCAGCTAGGGGCAAACTTGAGCATTATTAAACGCTATTTGTTGGCGGACGAGGCGGGGCTATTGGCTGGGATTAAGTCGATTAAGCACTCGGATGATTTGGTCATCTTTACGCATTGGAAGAATTTTCTAATGTTTAAGGGGTCTGCTAAGGTGAAGTTGGAATATGCCAAAGTTTTGTTAGACTACATGGAGCATATCGATGAACAGGATCATGAATACTACAGGATGATTTATACTAGTCTGCAGTCGAATCCTAATAACGCAATGTATGGTGATGGTTTCCTGAAGGATGAAATCTCGTCAATCATCCCGATCTTGTTTGAAAATTCTCAGTTGAATAAGCTCATTAATCTAAATGATGGACTGGCTAAAAAAATCTTAGAAGGAGCAACGGATAAGCAGAAAGTATGGAAGCAGCATCAGAATACTTATTCATACACAGCGGGTGGCTTCAGAGTTATATTATTTAAAGCGTTGTCCCGACAGCTATCGTTAAATCCGCTGACGCATGTGAGGAATGCTGATCTTTTAGCCAAGCATGAATATGTGATAGATGTAAATCGTTATAGCGGTTATAATAATGACGATGTTTCTGATAGTCTTATCGAGTCACTAGTTTTGGCAAAAATCCTGACTTCGGTAGATGAGATTAAGTTAGAGAAGTTATCTAAGAAAACTGAGAAGAAAGAGGATATGTTTATGTCTGGATCTTCATCGCTTACGGCTAAGGATAAGCAATTTGACCAGTATGTAATTCAAGTCGTAGCGAGTGACTTTTCTTCGTATCAAAAACGTGAGAATTTTAAATTAAGAATGGCGTCGGTGCCGAAGAAACAAAGATACGGGGCTCAGTTGTTGCTCGCTGTTTCTGACAACATGGACTTTGATGACTTTATTAGACAGAATGTGAAGGACATCCGTAAGGCCTCTAAAGAACATAAACTTGCTTTGGCTGAGATTTTCGATCTGAAGAATCAGGCGAAGCATCGGAGCTTTTTGAAGTCGAATAACTTTGGTGATTTATTACCAATGGAGAAATCTAATTTGGATCTTAAAAGTAGCCCTGAGACTGTTCAATTCTTATCGAGGACTAAACCATTTGTTCAGAATGAATTTTATGCTGCGGAGACATTTATTAAGGAGTATATTCAGAATAATGTTTATACGGATTTGGAGACTACGTATAAGGTATTGGGACATTATGTCACTTTGTTAGAGAAGTCAAAGGGGGCGGGGCAGGCTCATTATAAAACGTCTGCTGATCATAGTAATTTCATTCAGGTCGCATTAACCGATAATGTTTTTGATAGTCTAAAGCGTCAAAAAGTAGATCAGCATTTATTGTTGAGGTTGGCGTATCGCCTTACAAAGCATCCTCTGCATAACAAAATAGGCTTCCGCCTTCTCATAGCGACAACGATGCCAGCGAACTGGCATCAGTCCGTACCGGGTAAGAAAGGTCTCCCTGCGGTAGAAGTGATTCTGCTTGGTGCGGCTAAGAAATATAAGGCTTTAAAGAATGAAGATGAGAAAGCATTTTTCAAGGCGGCGTGGGGAGTTTATTTTACGAGTTACGAGTGGTATCAAAAGTTGCATTTTGAGATAGGTTTTAAGCATGACTTCGTGCATGGCTTAGTTGAGAAGTATCCTAAGCATAATGAATTTTTTGAGATGGTAGATCTGCTGCGAAAATACGAATTTTACCCAGTGAATTATGCCTTATACTCATCTACGAAAGGCACTAACCTTAGAAAACAAGCACATACGAATCAGGACTGGTATAGGAGTGTCAATAGCCCTGAGTTGGTAAAATTTGTATCTAGTCTGCCTCCATATTGTCGTGTGATTTATCTGTCTGCATTGACTAATAATAAGGGTTTCTTGCCATTTTTAGTACAAGATGAAGCATATGTTCCATTGTGTGTTAATTCTCTAAGTGATGCTGTAGAGGCAGATGCTGATATTGGTTATAGTAATGACTCTAGGTACTTACTGATGTTATATAAAGATCTGGGCGAGGTTGATGAGAAGTTGAAGGAGAAGTGGATGGATGCCTGTGAGACAATAGTGCTTAGCTTGATCCAGCATATTGATGAGCGGAATATGATTCACCAGAATCACTTTATCAACGCTTGTCTATCTTTGGCTATAAATGATGAGGGAGCTAAGAGATTAGATGCTATTTATCAGAAACACCCCGAGAAGTTTTTGCATTTGAAAGATGTAGCTCAGATTTTCTTGGTCTACGGGTACTTGGATAATATCAAAGCGATTTTGCCGTCTCTTGGTAAAGGAGTATACCTATCACAGTTTGATAGGCTCTATCACACTGCATCGGTGGATGAAAATCTACCTAAGTTGCTCGCTATGTATGATTCAGATGTTGAGAGGCTTGAGCTTCATGCATTGATGTTTATGAAGCCTTCCATCCAGATCACGGATAAGAACTCAAATCATTACGAGCGAGTGCAAGCTTTAGCTAAGGAGTATAGCAGAGTTATGAATCCTCAGAATATGAGGTTGTTGACGACGGTGTTTCACATCATTAACAAAGGGGCTTCTGCACAAGCGAGTGTGTTAATGGGGGATTACTGGAAGGTACTTGAGAAAGCTAGGCCAAATTATTTCGAGGAGTATATAGCTTTGGCATTAAAAGGTGAAGGGGCCTTTCCGACTAGTACTGATGGCTATACCATGAGGGCTTATACTAAGTATTGTTTATTAACAAAGAGCAATGCAGCAAACATCAAATGGATGACAAATGCTGTGAATAAGACGTTCTCAAAAACTCCATTGCATTATAAGGCAAAGTTTTTCTTAGATAGTATTTTGGGGGCAGCTTATGAGACGATGCATGAACTCTATGCTGAAGGTAAGGATGAAGAACTTAAAAAGATCCTTCCTGTTATAAGAGCGATTAATAGCCTTACTGCTAAATATGATGGGACGAGGAATGCATCGTATTATTCTAGATACAGAGGGGCATACTATACGGGTAGATATAGCCCGATGGCGGTGAACCGGAACATTACGGCGTTTATTCACAATTCAGTAGGAGAAGTAAAGGCCTTTGAGCAATGGAAAAAGACGGTAAAGGGGAAACCTAAATCGCTATTATTAGCAAAGAGGAATCGGTTGCCACATGCGTATTCTACGGATATTTCTATATTAGGGTCCATCCCTGGTGAACCGCTGAATGAGAATTACATACAGTTTTTCAAGCGGCTATTTAACAATCAGTTTTATCAGCGATACGTGACTGAATGGCAACTGGAGTATGATAATATTAGTGATATGGCAGACCGTGGGCAGATGACCTTTAAGCAAGGGCTAGATGTCTATGAGCATATCAAGATAGACTATAAGGTGCCGGCATTTGAGTCTGTTGTGATGCGAGATTTAGCACATTTTGAGGCTAGAGCTGGTAACCATGATAAAATGCTGAGTTATTATCAGAAGATGCATGAGATCCTGCTAAAGCATCCGATTAAGAATCCTAGAAGTTACGTGAGAGGTTATCTGCACGCCATTGAAGACTTTGTAATCGCTAAGCGGTATGAGGAAGTATTGACCTTCGTGCCTAAGGAGGTGAAAGCTAAGTTTAATGATGGTGAGCGCAAAAGATATAATGAAAGTGTGAAGGATGCGACTGAGAATCTGAAAGAGAAGAAGTGAAGACTAGGTGCTGAGGAGCGGCTTTTAAGACTTTATCAACATGTGTCAGGCTTTCAGCCTTCTTATTCTTTGGGGACTATTTACCCATGTTTTGCGCTTAGCTGACCATGGGCTGAATATGTATTACCCTTTCAGGGCTGGGGATTGCATTATGTAGATAGATTTTATTGCAAAGTGCTGGTTGCAGAGCGGACGAGGCTTCACGTTCTTTTTTTAGATTCTGCGGGTGTAGATGCTGCCGATGGCTAGGGCGATGCCGATGAGGGCGAAGGTGGGGAGGCTGTCTTTTTCGATGGCTGCTGCTGGGAGGTTGTTGCGGATGCCGGTGAGGTCTGGTTTGGGGAGGGCGTTGATGGCGGTGATGGGTTGTTGGTGGAGTTGGTATTCTGCGGGGTAGGGTCGCTGCCAATAGAGGGTGGTGGATTTTCCGTCTGCGGTGTCGGTGAGCTGGAGGAAGATGCGTTCTTTGCCTTTTAGGGGGATGGAGGTTTGGTAGCTTCCTAGGCCGGTTTGCTGGAGGGAGACGTCGAGACGGTTGCCTTTTCCGTCTAGGGCATCGACTCTCCATTTGACTTTGTTGAGGTGGCGGTTGGCGTCATCTTTGCGGGTGATGTTGAGGTTCCATGAATCTGCGATGATGTTGCTGGTGGTGGAGATGCCACGGCCGTCGTCTTTGCGGAGGATGGAGCGGAGGGTTTGGTCCCAGAACTTGCTGCAGGCTGACCAACTGAGCCACTCGGAGCCCCATTTATCGCTGAGGTCTGAGGTGTAGGCGAAGGTGGTGCCTAGGCCGTAGCGGGAGGTGGCTAGTAGCGGGTCGCCGGTTTCGGCTGCTAGGACGACTTTTGCGGTTGGTTTGGCTTGGGTCATGACGTAGCCCATGATGAAGGGGAGTTCGGCGGTTTCGAAGCCGTTGAGTAGTGGGTGTTCGCCGATTTGGACTGAGCCGTAGAGGTCTTCTTTGATGGCTGATTTGGATGCCTGCATGGTTTCCTTGGTGAAGATCTGGGGGACGTTGGCTGGGTCATTGGTTTCGTAGTATCTGCCTTTACCTGTTTCTGCGATGGCAGCCATGAGTTCTCTGGCGGCGCCTTCTCCCATGGCGACGGTGGAGATGGTGACGCGTGAGGCGGCTAGTTGCTCGGCTAGGCCAATGTAGTCTGCTTCTGGGGTGTGGCCGTCTGATAGGATGATGATGTGTTTGATTTTGGCGGAGGTGGAGTCTAGCATGTCCTTGGCTTTTTGGAATGCTGGGTAGAGGTTGGTGCCGCCGCTGGCGTCTAGGGTGTCTATGGAGTCTAGGATGGTGGCTTTGGCGGATGCGGAGGACATTTCTACGATGACTTGTGGTTCGCCATCGAAGCCGATGACGGCGATCTGGTCTTGGGCGCCGAGGAGGTCGACTGCGGCTTTGGCGGCGGTGCGGGCGAGTTGGATGGGGACGCCTTGCATGGAGCCGGATTTATCGATGACTAGGACCATGGCGAGGCTGGGCTTTTGTTTTTCTTTTTCGTAGCGTGAGGTTAGAGGTAAGATTTCATCGATGGGGGTCTGATAGTATCCTCCGAGTCCGAATGAGTTTTCTGAGCCAAGCATTCCGAGTCCGCCGCCGAAGTCTGAGACGTAGCTTTTGAGTTCGGTGAGTTGTTGGACAGTGAGGTCGGTAGCTGGGACGTCTGCGAGGATGATGGCTTTGAAGGCGAGCATGTCTTGGAGGGTGACTGGGAGGCCATTGGCTCCTCGGACATCGATTTCTATGCCTTGTTTGCGCATGGCGCGGGTGAATTCACGCATGGCTTTTGGTTCTTTGTGGATGACTAGGATGCGTGGGGTTCCGGAGACGGTGATGTTGGTTTTGGCTTGGTTGTTGGCGGGGAAGTGGTCGTCTTCGGGTTGGATTTCTACTGCCCAGCGGCTGATGCCAGCGGTGGTCATTTCTGCATCGAAGCCAATTTTGTTAGGTTTGTCTGGTGAGAGGGTGACGTCTTGGTTCTGGACTACGACGCCTTGGTGGAGGAGGCGGACGGAGCATTTCATTTCTTTGCTGGTGGTGATGTCTGCTTGCATTCTGACAATTTCTCCTTCGTAGGCGGTGGGGACGAGTGCTCTGAAGTCGGTGACTGCGGCTTCGGCTTTTTGGAGGCCTTGGGTTTGCAGGAAGCTGATTTCTATGCCTTCGTTTTTGAGGGTGTTTACTGAGTTGGCTGCGTCTGGGTCAGTGGGGACGCCGTCTGAGAAGAGGACGAGTCTTCTGGCTTTGTTAGAGGGGAATTCTAGTCTGGTGGTGAGGAGGGCTGAGGAGAGGTTAGAGGAGGATCTGAACTGGGCGTCGCCGCCGTCTAGCTCGGCTTTTTCTGCAAATTCTTTGATGTCATTGATGGTGACTTTTTTGGTTTCGCTGGCGAATAGGTAGATGGAGTGGGTGTCTGAGCCGCTGAGGGAGGCGATGGATTCTTCTATTTCTGTTGCGGATTTTTCTATGCCTGCGGGTGAGACTGATGCGGAGCCGTCTACGAGGTAGACGACGTGGACGTTGTCTGCTTCTGATTTAGAGAATGGTTTGCAGAGGGCAAGGATGAGGAAGAGGACGGCTAGGAGCCGCATGGCGAAGGAAATGATTTTCCAGTGTTTGGGGCGATCAACTAGTGAGAGCCAGAAGCCGGCTCCTAGGAAGATGAGTGCAGGGATGAACCACCAGAGTTGTGAGATGTTAGAGAAATTCATAAGTGTGGTTTAGTCTGCTTTTCTACGGTGATAGAGGATGGACTCGACGGTGAGGAAGATGATGCCGAGGACGATGAGCCAGAAACTTAGGGGGTAGCCGGTGGCTAGGTTGGTGAGGGTGGATGATGAGATTTTACTTTCTAGTAGGGAGTCATTTGCGGAGAGGAGGGAGGTTGAGACTTGGATGGGTTTGCCTTTGTTCTGCCAGCTGTAGATGCCTAGTTGGTTTAAGTTTAGGTTTAGGTGATCGTTAGAATTTTGCTTGGATGATGGGGTGGTGATTTCGCCGTCTATTTCTTCTGGGTTGAGGGAGAGTTGGCTTCCGGTGGCGTAGGTGGAGGCTAGGCGGGCGGAGTTGCCGCTGAGGTAGGTGGCGGCGTCGTAGATCATGACTGGGAAGGATGGTGAGAGGAAGAAGTCGCCCTGGGCGGGGTTTAGGTTGATGACGATGATGGAGCGGTTGAGTTCGTTGATCTGGTAGATGAGTGGGGTTTTGTCATCTGATTCTAGGATGATTCTGGCGGTGTCTGTGGTGGTGATTTTTTTGGCTCCAGGGAAGGTGAGTTGGTTGATGTCTGTGTGTCTGAGGATGGGGTGCTGGGGGTTTTCGGCGATGGCTAGGTTGACGATGAATTCTTCTCCAAGGTTGGTCCAGAACGGAGATGTTCCTGATGGTGAGAAGATGATGACATTTCCGGTGATGTCTGCTGGGACGGAGCCGTGGAATACGGTGACGCTGGTGGTGTCTTCTGTTTCAGAGTCAGCAATTTGGAGTGAGCCGCCGGCGCGGGTGAAGGCGTCGATGCAGCGTTGGTAGAAGTAGTTGTCTTCTGTGGGGATTTTTACTGGGATGGTGGGGAGTTTGCGGAGGATGAGCTGGGCGGAGTTGTCTTGTGGGAGTGAGTCCTCGCGGAGGATGCGGGCTATCCATTCGCCTGGGGCAGCTTCTGGGATGTCTAGGAAGAAGGGGGCGTTGATGCCGGGGGTGAGGGTGAATTCTGAGAGTTTTCCTACTGAACCGGTGGCTGGGTGGAAGAGTTCTATTTCTACTTTAATCGGTTTTGTGAGTGATGATGCTAGTTTAACCATGCAGCGGGCTGAGGTGTCTCTGGGGTTGGGCTGGATGTCTGCGGCGATGATTCCGATGTTGTTTGGGGTTTCGTCGTCGGCGATGTTGAGGACTTCTATTCCGGTGGTGGTTTCAGGGAAGTTTGCGCAGCCGTCGGTGATGAGGAGGATGCGGTGGTTGTTAGAGTTTTCTTCCGAGTTTGTGCTTTGTGTGGTCTCTATGATGGTGGAGATGGCGTTTTGGCTGAGTGGGGTGATGCTGGGGGTGATGCTGTCTATTGCTTGGTGGAGACGGTGGGTGTTGTTGCTGAGGTGGGTGAGGAAGAGGAGATCGGAGTCTAGGACTGCGAGGGATGCACGTTGGCCTGCACCGAGTGATTTGATGAGGTCGTGGGCTTTGGTTTTGGCTTCGTCTAGGCGGATGTTGTCTGAGGTTCCGACTTTAGTATTCATGGAGGCGGAGCGGTCAATGACGATGATGAGGCTGCTGGTGTCTTCTTTGTGGAAGCTTGGCTGGCTGAGCCCTAGGATGATGAGGGCTAGGGCTATGAGCATGAGTAGTAGGGAGAGGAAATTTCTTAGCTTGCTGAAGAGTGACGTGTTGTTTTTTTCTTCAAATATTTGTTCCCAGAGAAACCAGGTGTTGGTTTGTTTTTTACGTGGCCTTACCTTGAGCAGGTAGGCTGCGACTAGAGGGATGAGGGCGAGGAAGCCCCAGAGGAATTGTGGTGCTAGGAAATTCATTCTGTTAGGCCTCCTTTGCGGATGATGTGGGAAACGATTTTCTCGAAGTCATCGATGCTGGTGGTTTGGAGGTAGCCTAGGCCGCGTTTTAGGCAGGTGGCTTTGAGGTCATCGTTCCATTTGGTGATGGCTTTTTTGTAGGCTTCGGCTTCTTTTTTGGTGACGGTGACTTTGGTGGATTTTTTAGTTTCGATGCATTCTAAGAGGACGTCACCTTTCATGTCGCATTCGAGATCTTGAGGGTCGTGAATCTGGAGGCAGAAGACGTCGTGTCTGAGGCCTTGGAGGAGGCGGAGACCGTCGTTGAAGCCATTTGGGTAGAGGAAGTCTGAGATGATGAGAACCATGCCTTTTTTGTTGTGCCGGGCTTGGAGTTCTTTCATGCAGGCGGTGAGGTCGGTGTCGTTTCCGAAGGTCTCGTAGTTTTCTAGGTTTCTGAGAAAGGGGAGGACGGCGCCTTTTCCTCGGGAGGGTTCTTGGAGTTGCTGGAGTTTGTCTGCCATGCCGTAGGTGACGAGCCTGTCCATGCAGTTGAGGGCGATGTAGCCTAGGGCTGCGGCGAGTTGCTTGGCGTGGAGCAGCTTTGACTGCATGGAGTGGCTGGTGTCTAGGATGAGGTAGATGGTGGCGTCTTCTTCCATTTCGAAGAGCTTGATGAAGAGTTCTTCGGTGCGGGCGTAGACTCTCCAGTCGATGGCGCGGTAGTCGTCACCGAAGTTGTATTCGGAGTAGTCAGCGAAGGTGATGCCGGTGCCTTTTTTGCGCGACTTTCGGTCGGCCTGTAGTGACCCGCCTAGGACTCTGCGGGAGAGTAGGTAGAGGGATTCTAGTCGGCGGATGAACTTGGGGTCAGTGAAGGACACGTTGGAATTTGATTTAGGAATTGAGACTCGGGTTTAGCGGGATTTAGCGGGATTTAGCGATGGCTGCCTTGATGATGCTGTCTGGATCGATGCCTTCTGCTTCTCCTTCGAAGGAGAGGATGAGTCTGTGGCGGAGGGCGGGGAGTGCGACTGCGTCTACGTCCTCTTTGGAGACGTGGTATCTGCCATCGAGTAGTGCTCTGGCGCGTGATGCGGCGAGGATGGCCTGGGCGGCACGTGGGGAGGCTCCGTTTCTGACGTATTGGGTGACTTCTGTGGTGACGTTTTCGCCGTCTGGGTGGGTGGCGCGGACGATACGGACGAGGTAGCTCATGATGGATTCTGCGACGGGTATCTCGCGGATGGTTTCTCCCATGGAGATGATGTCTTTTCCGCTGGCTACGGGGCGGATTTTCGGTGTGGTGTTACCTCCGGTGCGGTTGAGGATTTCTAGGAAGTCGTCATGGTTTGGGAGGTCTAGTTTGAGCTTAAAGAAGAAGCGGTCTAGCTGGGCTTCTGGGAGCGGGTAGGTGCCGTCGTTTTCGATGGGGTTCTGGGTGGCGAGTACGAAGAACGGGAGTCCGATGGAGTGAGTCTGGTTGGCAACGGTGACGCGTTTCTCCTGCATTGTTTCTAGTAATGCGGATTGGGTCTTGGGGGTTGCGCGGTTGATTTCATCTGCTAGGAGGATGTTACAGAATACGGGGCCGGGCTGGAAGGTGAGCTCTCTGCGGCCGTCTTTTTCTGAGAGAATCTGGGTGCCTACTACGTCTGATGGGAGTAGATCTGGGGTGAACTGAATGCGCTGGAAGCGGAGTTCTAGGGCGGTGGCTAGGGTGTTTACTAGGGCGGTTTTACCGAGTCCTGGGACACCTTCTAGGAGGACGTGACCGCCGCAGCAGACTGCGATGAGGACGTTTTCGATGATGTCGTCTTGTCCGACGATGAACTTGCTGACCTCATCTTTTACTTTCTGAAATCTCTCTCTGAAGTGGTTAGCTTTTTCTTCGATGTTTGTGGTGTCTGTGGTCATGATTTTGTTATGGAAATTATTTTTCTGGGGTTGCTGGGGCGGTGTTGTGGATGTCTTCGAAGTATTGTTTAACGGATTGTTTCATTTCTTCTGGGACATCATCTCTTTCGATGAATGAGCTCATTTGGTGTTCGAAATCTCGTTTTTTGACGGTGCCTTGTCTGGAGGAGGAGCCGGTGCCGGAGTCTGCATCTTCGATGGAGCTTTGGGATGGGCCGATGCCTTTTTGTCCTTTGAGTTTGGAGTATTGCTGATTGTTCTCTAGCTTGTCCTTGTCTTTTCTTCTGGAGTTATCTGAGCCGGTGCCTGGTTGTTTGCCGCCTTTGCCACGCATTTGAAATTGGGATTGGTTCTTTTGGCCGTTGGCGTATCCTTGGGCGAGTCCTAGACCTTGCTTGAGTCCTTGGAGTCTGCCGCGCATTGATTTCATGGCTTGCATACGGAGGAGCATGTTTTTGAGGGCTTCCAAGTCGCCGTCCATGTTGCGGAGTTGCTCGAGGAATTCTTCCCATTCTTCTTCGGTCATTGGTTCGCCTTGCATCATTTCTAGCTCCATTTCTTCCATCATTTCTTGGAGTTCTTGGGCGTTATTTTCTAGGAGTTCTAGGAGCTGCTCTAGAAGCTCGGGTGGGATTTGACCTAGCATGTCTTGTGGGAGCTGGTCTAGGAGTTCCATGGGGAGATTGTTGAGGAGTTCTTCGGGTAAGTTTCTGAGGTCTTCTAGGTTGAGTTCTTCAGGGAGCTTGGTGATTCCGTGCTGTTCTAGCAGTTCGGCGAATTGTTGCATGCTCATGGAGGAGGAGCTGCTATCGCTTGAGTTGCCTTGGGACTGGGCTTTGTTTTGTCTTGCTGCTTGGTTGAGGCGTTTGGTGAGTTGGCGGAGTTTTGCGAGTTGTTTTTGCTTTTCGTTGAGGGCTTTTTTCTTGTCGGGTTTTTTGGCGTCGGCTTTGAGTTTGGCTAGTTTTTTTTGGTCTAGTTCTTTGGCTTTATTTTTATTGTCGTCTTTGCGGAGTTTGAATTCTTCGAGTTTTTGGGCTGCTTTTTTGAAGTCTTTGTTTTCTAGGTGCTTGCCCATTTCTTTGGCGGCTGCGTCTTGGGCTTTGAGCATTTGGATTCCGGCATTTTTGAGGAGTTCTTCGTTTTTGCGGTTTTGTAGGGAGTCGATGGATTTCTGGATTTTCTGTTCGATTCTTGCGATGTTGCGGAGGGCTTCGCGTTTGTTGTCGGTCATCTTGAGCTCTTTGACCCATTGGCGGATGGCGTCTGGATCGATGGCTTCTTTTTCTTCATCGGAGAGGCTCTTGATCATGTTTTCGACCTCTTCTTCGACGGACTTCTTGATTTCTTCGGTGCGCTGAGCGGTGGTGGCTTTTTCTTGGATTTCCTGGAGGACCTTTTGTGATGGGGGGATGAATGCGATGCTGACTGCTGCGATGACTCCGAGGGCAGCGATAGAGGTAAGTTTTTTAGAAATGGGGAGGGGGATGGATTTTGGTGATAGGTTGACGATGGTTGCGGCGGCTTGTTTTCTCTGGAGTTCGTAGATCTGGCCTTCTTGGTGATGTTCCTCGAATTCGATGGCTGAGGTGAGTGAGTCTTTGAGGTGGAAGAACTGGTCTGCGTAGGCTGACGACTGGAGTGCGTTTTTCTTTTTGGTGAACCAAATGGTGAGTGCGTAAATGACTGCGATAGAGGCTGCTATGGGGTATACTAGGGCGGCGGATACTGCATGGCCGCGGAAGATGTAAGTGAGGCCCCAGATGAGAGAGATGGCTGCGGCGATAATTAGACTGATGAGTAATGCTTTGAGGGCTATTCCTGTGTTTAGTCTAGATTTTATGGCAGCGATGAAGTCTTTCATAAGTTTAGTGGGCTGTGGGAATACTCGTAGGTAGATCAAAGAAAACGACTGTATTGAGACACTACATACAATGCATAAAGTTAATAAGTTGTTTTGCCAAAGAAAAACTTCAGAACTTAATGATTCGGTAAATTGTGGAGCTATTTTTGTGTGGTTCAAACCACGTCTTGACAGTGACTGTTCTCTAAAGAAGTATTCAGCCGATGGCAGAAGGATTCTCATTTTCTAGTTTAAACGAAGCACAGAAGGACGCGGTGAACTCGCTCGATGGGCCAGTATTGATCTTGGCAGGAGCGGGGACTGGGAAGACGCGGACAGTGACTTGTAGGATTTCAAACATGCTTACTCAGGGTATACTTCCTAGCCAAATTCTGGCGGTGACATTTACCAATAAGAGTGCGGTGGAGATGAAGGAGAGGGTGAGTGGTATGGTGGATAAGAAGGCGGCGAAGGAGCTGACAGTGTGTACGTTTCACTCGTTGTGTGTGCGGATTCTGCGTGAGGGGATTGAGAAGTTGGGGTATAAGAAGAATTTTACGATTTATGCGGGGAGTGATCAGGTGGGCTTGATGAAGCAATTGATTGTGCGCAAGGGGGGGAAGGATTTGAACCTTGATGCGATGCAGGTGCTGAGCATGATTTCTAAAAATAAGAATGATGGTTTGGAGCCGGATGACCATGCGGATGAAATGGTGTCGATTATTGCGAAGGCTTATACGGATGAGCTGCGGACACAGAATGCGGTTGATTTTGATGATTTGCTGGTGTTGGCGGAGAAGTTATTGCGGATGCATAGTGATGTGCGGGATGTGCTGCGGGATAAATATAGGTATGTGACGGTGGATGAGTTTCAGGATACCAATGGTTTGCAGATGAAGCTGGTGCAGCAGTTGGTGGGTGCTCCGTATAATATCTGTGTGGTGGGTGATGATGATCAGAGTATTTATGGTTGGCGTGGGGCGGATGTGACGAACATTTTGCAGTTTGAGAAGTTCTTTCCTAATCCGAAGGTGATTCTTTTGGAGGTGAATTATCGTAGTAGTGCGGCGGTATTGCATACGGCAAACTCGCTGATTAAGAATAATATTGGTCGGCGCGAGAAGGAGCTAAAACCATTTCATGCAGGTGGGAAGCATTTGAGGCTGATCAGTATGCCGGGGGATGAAGAGGAGGCCGAATTTATCGCGGAAGAGGTATTGGAGAGGTGTCGGAATGGGAAGAAGCCTTGGGAGGATTTTGCTGTGCTGTTCAGGACAAATCAGCAGAGCAGGAATTTGGAGGCAGCGATGCGGACGTATGATATTCCTTACCGGGTGGTGGGGGCGCAAAGTTTCTTTGATAAGAAGGAGGTGCGTGATGTGCTTGCCTATTTGCAGATGTTTTATAATCCGATGAGTGATGTTCCGCTTCTGAGGGTGATAGGTGCGCCGCCGCGTGGGATAGGGCAGGGGTCAGTGTTGCTGATGACGGAGGCTAGCAGGGAGCAGGAGTGTAGCGTGTGGGAGGTGATGCATAAGGAGGAGGTGTTGGAGCAACTGAGCGCGAAGGTGCGCAATTCAGTGAAGGAATTCACTGAGATAGTGACTGAGACGCGTGATGAGATGCTGGATGCTCGGAGCAAGGAAAACATGGGTGATGTGCTGAAGGGATTCTTGGAGAAAATCAATTATCATGAATGGATGATACGTGGTTGTAAGACGGATGCTGAGAAGGAGAAGCGCGCTGAGGGGATTCATGATGTGGTGGATTACCTGCGGGATTCATCGCGTCAGGGTAAGACGTTGCAGCAGTTTTTGGATAGAATGGCGCTTCAGGAGAATAAGAATGATGATGATATTGAGAAGCAGAAGGGTGTGTGTTTGATCACGCTTCATGCTTCGAAGGGATTGGAATTTCCTATTGTGTATTTGGTGGGATTAGAGAATGGGATTTTGCCGCATAAGCGGAGTCAGGAGGAGGGGACGATAGATGAAGAGCGGCGGTTGCTGTATGTGGGGATTACCCGTGCCCAGGATGAGTTGACGATGACATATTGCAACTACCGAAGCAAATATGGTGAGCGTGTCCATTGTGAGACAAGTTCATTTATGAAGGAGCTGGATTTTACATTTATTGATGAGTCTGATTATGAGGATATCATGGGTGCGGAGGCTACTGAGGAGGAGCAGGAGAGCTTTTTCTCTAGTTTGAAGGATATGTTAGAGTAGCTGGTATTGATGTGGATTATTTACAAGTTCATCATGCTTGTTGTGCAGTCTCTAGACTGTAATGTAGCTCTGAAATATGAATTGATTGGAGCTCATTGTATTTACAGGAAAATATTTATATTGCAGGGTTTTTAATTTGCTACTGGTGTGGCTATATATAGGAACAGGTTATTAATATGAAGAGGTTGCATCAATTAAGAATATTCAAATTCATCTTGGCGGCATGCCTACTGTTTGCCACTAGTATTTCCATTTATGCTGCTGGGGCAGAGGGTTTAAAACCTGTCGTATTGCAGCTGAAGTGGAGTCATCAGTTTCAGTTTGCTGGCTACTACATGGCGAAGGAGCTGGGTTACTACAAGGATGAAGGGTTTGATGTTGAGATAAGAGCTGGAGGACCTACCTTAGATGTTACCGAGGAGGTAGTTTCTGGTAGAGCTGATTTTGGTGTGGGGACTAGTAGTTTATTACTGGATTATGCAGAAAGTAAGCCTGTCGTAGTGTTGGGTGTGATTTACCAGCATTCGCCGATCGTGCTTATCATGTCAAATGACAAACCCTCAGATACAATAGAGAAAATTTCCAATTCGAAAGTGATGCTCGAAGCTCATTCTGGGGACCTTATAGCGATGATGAGGCGAGCTGGGCTAACTATAGATGATTTAAATATTACTGAACGCCCCAATGATGCTCTTAGCCAGCTAGAGTATAGTGATGAAACGGTTGCCATATCAGCATACCAAACTGATGAGCCATATACTTTGTTAAAAAAGGGAGTCTCGTTTAGCACATTCACCCCACAAACTTATGGCATTGATTTTTATGGAGATAATTTTTTCACTTCTAAGTCACTAGTGGAGGAAGATCGTGAAACAGCAATGGGTTTCCGTAGGGCGTCGCTACGAGGATGGGAGGAAGCAATGAAAAATCCTGAGAAAGCTGTTGATCTTATTTTAAAGCATTATCCAGCCATTAACAATAGGGAGAAGCTGATGTATGAGGCTCGTGTTACTCAGGATCTGATGACTAATTTAGTTAAGCCTGGACACATGAATCAGGAGCGATGGAACCATGTGAAAAATACATATATAGAGGTAGGGATGCTGAATAAAGACCTAGATATGGATGGATTCATTTTTGTGGAAGATGAAGACTTCCTACCAGAATGGTTCTGGACAGCATTGATGATAACAGGAGCGATTATCACCATGCTTAGCATACTAGTCATTTATTTTAGGAGACTTAATGTCAGATTAAAAGAAGAGATAAAGTTACGATCAGATGTGGAGCAGCATTTGACAGTGGTGAACTGCGATCTCATCGTTGCGAAGCAAGAAAGTGAGGAGGCTAATCAGCACAAGACGTGGTTCATTACGAATGTCAGTCATGATCTCAAGGCTCCTATCAGCTCTATGGTTAGTTTGACTCAGATATTCAACCACCATAGTGAGAAGTTAGAATTACCTGATAAATTTAATCGATTTTTGAAACAACTTAACTCAGGTGGTGAGTTTCTGATGCTGATGTTAGATAATATATTAGACCACTCAGCATTTGAGATGAATGCGATCAGTATCAATCCAGAGAGAGTAAATTTAGAGGAATGCTGTCGTAGTGTTATTAATCTCTTGCAGCCATTGGCTGACGAGAAGGATGTAGAGCTCAAGTTATTATGGAGTGGAAAGAGCAACAACTTTGCGATAGATAGGACGAGATTATCACAGATATTTCTTAATTTATTACATAATGCGATTAAGTTCTCTCCTAAGAATGGGATAGTTACCTTAGAAATAGAAATAGAAGGGAGTAAGTTAGGCGCCAAAATTTCTGACGAAGGACCTGGAATACCAGCACATAGGGAGAAGGATCTATTTAGTATGTTTGGTCAGTCAGATAAAAAAGGCACTAAGAGGTCTTCTACAGGGCTAGGGCTATCCATAGTGAAGCGCAATGTTGATCTACTCGATGGAGAAATCATCATGAATAGAACCAGATTTGGAGGAACCCAATTCATCATATTAATTCCAATGATCGAAGACTAGTAGAGTGGCTCAATGCAAATTTGCAGTGATTTTTTAACAATTCGCAGAGAGTTTCTTTCATTTGGTCAGTGAGCATCCCAAGATGTGACTGTTATCAGAACGAACCTGACAAAGCTGATTTTTGAACTATGACTGTACTTATTATTGAGGATAACGAGATAGAGATGGAAAATCTTATCACTCTACTAGGATCTGTTGCGGATTATCAAATAGTAGGAGGGGCGGATACAATAAAAGAAGGAGCCTCTTTAGCTAATAAACTGAGACCAGATATCATCTTTTTGGACATTCAACTGGAGTGTGAGAATAGCTTGGAGCACTTAGACCTTTTGGATTATCATCCAACTATTATTTGTTCTACGCTTTTTACTGATCACGCTTTACAAGCTTTTGAAGTGGGGGTGACTGACTATCTGACGAAGCCCATCACACGTGAAAAGCTTGATCGAGCACTTAATCGACTACCTAAAAAAGGATCGCAATCCAAAGAAATTGAGCTGGATAAACAAAGTGATGGTATGGGAACCTTACTGTTAAGAAATGGCACTAAAACTGAGAAAGTCTGCATAGAGAGCATCATCTTAGTGACTGCAGATAGAGACTATAGCACAGTTAGAGATGAAAAAAAATCTCTTTTTACTAGCTCAAGACGGATGCGCGAATGGGGAGAAATCCTGCCATCTAAGCACTTTGTCACCCTGGATCGTTCCACGATCGTTAACAAAAAGCATATTACATCCTACACCCGGCTAGGAGCTAAGCGTGTTGCTAAAGTGACCTTCATCAACGGTGAAACGCACAAGATCGGCTCTACAGCGCTTCGTCGCCTGAAAGCAGCTATTGAGGTCTAGCTTCAGCCTTGCCTGAGTCAGAAGATTAGAATGAACGATTCGCAGCCTTTTAAGTGCGATTCGCAGAAACTTGCTTCATTTAGATAAGGTTTCCTGACATTCAGAGCCCATGAGGGTTACTTAGTGCCTAGACAACACATTATCCAGACTAACTAAAATATGATTTTCTCGACCAATAGAAAACAGTGTTCACTCAGTTGGCAGGTGGTTTTTCTACCTTCAGTGAATATTATGCGGCGGACACAGGTGACGTGAATAGCTAACGGCAGAGTGAGACAGAATCAATCGCACTGGTGTCATATAAAAAGTGAAGCTACGCCATCTTGTTCTTATCGGCTTTATCTAAATTTCCCTCCTGGACATAACGCTAACGTTCCTAGACTTGATTCGTCTAGGAGCGTTTTGTCTTAGAGGATATTTCTAATTAAAAAATCTAGTAGAGAGAATAGCTCAAGGGAGCCTCTGGCAACTTCCGACACTGCAGTTATAGTAAATTGGGCGTGAATTAGAATGCGTTGCTTATTCTATAGTAAAGAACCCCTTCGAGTTTGAGAGTAAGCTTGCGTATAGCTTCGCTCCATTTTTATTAGGGATATATCTCGGATGAAAACGCGTCTTGCTCTACTTGATTTACTCTCGCGCATCAGGATCGCTAGTTGACCTAAGCTCCTTCAGAACTACGACTCGCAGTCCTTTTTACGCGATTCGCAGAATCTTGTTTTACTTATTTAATTAAATATGATTATTAAGCATTCCAGTTAACTGTCGTTTCAATATAAGTAACTAAGCCAAATAAAATATGAAGTTATCACTACACGAGAAAAAGGGGGCATTTATAGCCATACTCAGCACACTAGCTATCACAGCTCTAGCTCTCATCACACACTTGATGTTTCATTGATTTTTGCTGGAAACTGAGGAACGGGGAAGACCTCACCTTGAAATTAGCCAAAGAGCAAGGGTTAGGCAGAGGAGTTCAGTTAGTATACGAAATGGGTGTGTTAAACTATGCGTAACTCTCGGTATAGATTCGGGCAGGTGGGAGTGATATAAAATCGGGTGGTTTTTACCATTGGCGTGGGGGTAAGTTTTCTACAGGATGTGGGTAATGACAGAATGGCTAGCATTAGGGATCTCCTCGGGAGTTGTGGGTGGTGTGTATACGTATTATAAGTATTATCGTGGGCAGAAGGAGTTGACGGCGGGGTATCTGAAGGCTGCTAAGAAGGAGAAGCGGGTGTTGAATGCTGGTATGGATGAGTTGATTAAGATCAAGGATAAGGCGTTGATGTTGGTGGGGTCATTTGGTGGGGAAGATAGGAGTTATGCGGGGAGAACTTTGGAGATGGCTTTGAAGGTTCATGGGCTGATGGAAGAGAATTTCCGGAGGTCTGCGGAGTTGGTGGAGAGGGTTGAGGAGGTGGAAGGGATTATTGCTAAGGATGGGGATAAGGTATTGTCTAAGGCTGATGCGGAGAAGGTGGAGTGGATTTGTAATGCTCAGTCATCTAGGTATCAGCGATTTGATAAGATTAAGGTTTTGGGCGTTGAGGATAGGGCTGAGTTGAAAACGGGGTTGGAGTATTTAGAGAAGGTGTTAGAGACTTTGTGGGTGGAGTTAGACGAGCAAGATAAGCGGTTTAAGGAGATCTTGTTGCGGCAGATAGAGCTGACGAAAAGGAGTAGGTCTGGGAGGTTTCAGCTTAAGGGGTTGAGTAGGGCTTGGGCGAGTGAGACTGAGGTTATGTTAGATAATGCGTTTTCTATAAGTAAGAGTGATCCTGTTAGAGTGGAGCAGAGTTTGCTGGTGCATATGAAGCAGAGATTTGATAAGGCTGAGGCTGCGCTTGATGTGGCTGAGAAGTTGATACGAATCGAGACTAGGGAGGTGAAAGATCTGAGGGCGAGAATGGATGCTGAAAATTTAGAGGAACTCTGGGTGGATGATGAGCTAGATGAGATGGACGGAGGGTTGAGAGATTTGGTGGGGTATTCTGATTCGGTGGAGGAGATAGAGCGATTGATAGGTTGTGGTGGATTTAAGAAGCGGCTGAATGAAATGGATTTTCTGATGAAGAAGTATGAAGCGCACCATAGGCATCTAGATGAGAAGTTTGATAGGTCATTAAGTAAAGTGAGGAGGCAGATTGCGGGGCATTTAGGGGTGGATGAGGAGAGTGTGTTGCGTGATTCTGATGAGTTGAACCACTGTAAGCTAGAGGCGCGGGAGGTGTTATCTGAGTTGGGGGTTGCCATTGCTAAAGGGAAGGTGGAACGCTCACGAGGACTGCATGATTTGATGAAGGATAAGCTGGCGGCTGCTCATGAGGCTTTGGCTACGGCTAGACGATCAGCGATAGACGGTGAGGAAAGGTTGGAGGTGTTGAGAGCTGGTCTGGAGCATGTTGGGAAGGCTTTAAGCCAAGCTATGGATAAGCATTGGACGTTGTTGGCTTCTGTAAGTGATGAGGTTTTTGATGAGGAATATCTTGATGTGGTGAAGGGGGCTGAGTTGCAGCTTAGTGTTCTGGATGCTCAGTTGGACTTGATAGAGCGGTATAGGACTGAAGGGAAATTTATTGTGACGGAGAAGATCATGAACTCGGCTGAGGTTACGCTTGATGAGCTTAATCAAATTCCTGATCGGGTGGCGGATTCTCAGAGTGAGGTGCGAAAGATAGAGCGCAACATTGCGAAAATGTTAGAGAAAGTGGATGTGGGGATGAATGATCTTTTGTTTAAAAAAGGTGACTCTTATTTATGTAAAGATACGAGGGCTATGATAGATAGCCTCATAGGGTCATATGCGTCTATGTTGGAATTAAACAAAGCAGCTGGGAAGGGGCGAGATGTGCTGGGGATCATGGAGGGATGTCACCAGTTAGATGATATGTTAGAGATGGTAGGGATAGGGGTCGAGTCTGATGTGGCTATGTTTCTCGTTTTAAAGCAAAAGGTGAAGCTGATTGATGAGCTGGTGGAAGAGTCTAGATCGAACGCGAATAAGGCGGCGACTGATGGTATTCCGGATAGTGAGCTGACGACTCAGATGCTGGAGAAGGTGGAATTTCTGACAGGGAGATGGCCTAAGTTGAAATCTAGGATGGAGGGGCACCAGTTGGAGTGGCGGGAGGTAAGGTTTGATTTTGATGTATTTCTTCAGGGCTTGGAGGTGGTGAATTTGCAGTTGGAGGATGAGTTGGAGTATGCGCAGTTGACGTTGGATACATTGGAAGAGGCTTCTAGTGCCTTGAGTAAACTTTCTGCTTGGCAAGGGGAGCGGGGATATAGGGCTGAGACGCGGAGGGCGAATCAGATATTGCATCAGGCATTTCTAAAATTAGCAGATGGGAAATACCATGGAGCTGTTCAATTAGCGCAAGAGACACGTGATGAGATGAGGGATTCTCTGCATCAGGCGCGGACGAAGGAACGGGTGGCTGAGTTGAGGAATGCGAGGATTCAGAGCCTGGTTATTGGGTCCGAGCGGGCTGGGGTGCATCGTTTGATGGAGCCTAATCCTATCGAAGCTAGAAGAGGAGTGGAGTTCTAGACAACAAAATGCCCAGAGAGCTGGCTCTCTGGGCATTCTATGTCACTGCCTCCGCAGTTTTACTTATCCAATGAAAAAGTGGTTGTTACTTGTTAGGAATGAAGAGCTCTGATCCTGCTGCCATTGGCTCGTCAGCAGGTAGGTCAAGTCCGTTTAGTGTGTTGAGAACTGAAATGGTAGTTCCGTGTTGCTTAGCGAACGCGCCGTATGTCATCTCGTGACTTACTGGCACCGTGCGAGCTACTTTACCTGATTGCTCCACGTATGACTCGGTCTTTTCAGGAGCAGGTGTTGCTTTTGGTTTAGGAGAAGACTTAACTGCTGCTTTCGTGTCAGCCTTAGGGAGTGGTTTATAAGCTGCACTTGAGCTTCTCTTAGGTTGAGCTGCTTTGCTTGCTAGCGTGGCACTCTTAGTAAGTCTGACAGTCTGGCCAATTTTCAGCTTCTTAGGGTTTACGCTTGGGTTCGCTGCTGAGAGTTCAGATAGGGAAATGTTATGAGTTTGAGCGATTTTGTAGAATGTGTCGCCTTTGTTCACTTTGTAAGTTGAGCCGTGACTTACGGTGCTGGCTCTCTTTGCAGTTTGTGTTTTTACCTTAGGAGTAGAAGCTGTTGCTGTGGTGTTTACTTGGGGAATGACTAGCTTTTGACCGATAGCGATATTTGATGGCTTTACCTTAGGGTTGGCGTTGATGAGTGAGCTAACACTCACTCCGTATTTTCTAGAAACGCTGCTGAATGTCTCACCAGATTTTACTGTGTGAGATGCGGCTGATGGAGTAGAGACGCTGACTAGTGTGGTCGTAGGTGCGAGAGCTACTTTGCCGTTTTTACGGCGCTCTAGATTAAGAAGTGATCTTAGTGACGATACTTCAGTTTTAAGTTCTTGAATCTGGCGTTCCTGCTCACCGATGAGAGAGGTCAGTGTGCCTGTCGTTGTTTGAGCCGTTACAGAGCCAATTAGGGGCGCTGTGAAAAGGGCTGTTGAGATAAGTAATGTTTTCATAACGTTGGTTAATTTAATTTACGAATTTTGGTTTGTAAAGATATAAATTCAATGTTTCCTAATATTTTTTAGAATTTTCCCGAATTCTGTTAAATGGGATAAGAAATTGAGAGATTATTTGTCTTTTGTTAAGTCTTTTGTTAAGTCTTTTGGATGTCAACTGATGGTTATTTATTCATTTGATTTATCAGAAATTATAAAAATATATTAGCAAGATGATGATTTTTCGTGGCTGGCATGAGATCACTTTCATCTAAGTAGGTTTCGTTGTTGGAGATTTTGAGCTTTAGGAGGAGGCATGGAGGCGGGTGGAATTCGTCGTTGACGTTTCTTTTTCATTGCAAATTAGGGGGCGGAGTGGTTTTTAGGCGGTGACATGTCAGATAAAGAAAGAAAATCACTAGAGGAGCGTCACAATATGAGTGACTTGGATCGTTTGCGTCATAGTTGTGCACACGTTTTAGCGACGGCTATTCTACGCCTATGGCCAGATGCCCAGCTCGCAGGTGGACCACCTGTGGAGAGTGGATTTTATTATGATATGGAGATGGAGCACCGATTGTCGCCTGATGACTTTCCTAAGATCGAGGCGGAGATGAAAAAGGTGGTGAAGGAGAACTCACAGTTTGAACGCATGGTGGTAAGCCGTGAGGAGGCATTGGAGTTGGCACAGAGTGGTCGACTTGGTGGTATTTCAGAACGTGCTGTGGGTAGTAAATTTAAGATCGATTTACTTGATAGCATCCCTGAGGGGGAAGAGATTTCGATCTATAAGAATAATGATTTCTGGGATTTGTGTGCGGGGCCTCATGTGGGACGCACAGGAAACTGTAAGGCGTATAAAGTGCTTAGTGTGGCGAGTGCCTTCTATAAAGGTGATAAAGATCGTGAGTCACTGCAGCGAGTATATGGCACATGTTTTAAGAATGCGACTATGCTTAATGACCACCTTGAGAAACTTGAGGAAGCTAAGAAGCGTGATCACCGCCGACTAGGTCGTGAGCTTGGTTTGTTCCACATCGATGAGATGGTGGGGCAGGGCTTGATCTTGTGGAAGCCTAAGGGTGCGATGGTGCGACGTCAGTTACAGGACTTCATCACAGCGGAGCTAGATAAGCAGGGTTATAGTCAGGTATTTACTCCGCACATTGGTAAGCTGGATCTTTACCGTACATCTGGGCATTTCCCTTATTATGAGGATAGCCAGTATGCGGCTATTCCTGAGCGTTCAGCGTTAGAGAAATTAGCAGATGAAAATGCACCTTGTGGTGAGTTGACAAATGGGTTGAAGACTGGAGAAATTGAGGGCTATATGCTAAGGCCGATGAATTGTCCTCACCATATTAAGATTTATAGTAGTGAGCACCGTAGTTACCGTGATCTTCCTGTTAGGCTGGCTGAGTTTGGTACTGTGTATCGCTGGGAGCAGTCTGGTGAGTTAGGAGGAATGACTCGTGTGCGTGGGTTTACTCAAGATGATGCGCATTTGTTCTGTCTTCCTGAGCAGGTGGACGATGAAATTCAGGGTTGCTTGGCGCTGGTTGAGAAAGTTCTGAAGACTTTAGGTATGGATGATTATCGTGTTAGATTATCATTTAGCGATCCTGATTCAGATAAGTATGTAGGTGAGCGCGATGTCTGGGAAAAGGCTGAAGCTTCATTGAAGGATGCGGTAGAGAAGCTAGGTGCTGATTATACTGTTGAATTAGGGGAAGCTGCATTTTATGGTCCTAAGATTGATTTCGTTGTGAAAGATGTGATTGGTAGGGATTGGCAACTAGGAACTGTGCAGCTTGATTTCAATTTGCCGGAGAGGTTTGATCTCACTTATGTGGGTAATGATAATAAACCTCACCGACCAGTGATGATCCACCGCGCGCCTTTCGGTTCGCTTGAGAGATTTGTAGGTTTATTGATTGAACATTTCGAAGGGAAATTCCCTACTTGGCTTGCTCCTGAGCAGGTGAGAGTGCTTCCATTGTCTGATAAATTCCTGGAACATGGTGAAGCGGCGGCCAAAAGATTGGCGGATGCAGGTGTGCGTGTGAGTGTGGACCGAGCTGCTGAAAAACTTGGTGCAAAGATTCGACTTGCAAGATTAGACAGAGTGCCTTACATGTTAGTTATCGGCGGACAAGAAGCAGAGACAAACTCTGTTTCCGTACGTCACCGAGATAGACAAGATCTCGGCACTGTAACACTCGATGAATTTGTTTCTAACATATCAAAAGAAATCAACGACAGATCACTCTAACAGATCTGCTCAAGCGCTGATCCATTAATCAAGAATATGATCGAGTAATACGTGTAGTAAAATTTTCCCCAACTTCTCTCATGTGAGAGAGAGCCGCATGTTGTGGCTAGTGAGGAACCAAAAAATAAAAAATAATTAGGAGGATAAGACCATAGCTAAACCAAAGAAGCCATATAAGAAACGTCGCGAAATGACCAGAGTCAACCAATACATTCGCGCGCCGAAGGTCCGTGTTGTAATGGATAACGGAGACCAGCTGGGAGTGATGAGTTCACAAGAAGCATTACAGAAGGCGAAAGCGCTTGGACTGGATCTAGTGGAAATTACTGCGAAGTCTGACCCACCAGTGTGCAAGATCTGTGATTTTGGTAAGCACAAGTACCAGATGTCTAAGTTGAAGAAGGACAAGACTAAAAGTGCTCCTAAAGTCAAAGAGATCAAGTTCCGTGTTCGTACGGAAGCTCATGATTACAACCTGAAGTGTTCACGCATCGAGAAGTTCCTCGATGAAGGCAACAAGGTGAAAGTGGGGCTGATGTTCCGCGGACGTGAGAATGCTCACAAGGAGCTAGGAGTAGAAGTACTCAAGCGCGTTGTGGCTGACATGGTAGGCATGGCGGCTGTTGATCAGCCACCTAGACTAGCCGGCCGAAATGTCAGCATGTTACTTTCACCACTTCCTGAAGAGAAGCGAGTCAGAAAGTTCACAGCCCACGATGATGAAGAATACGTGGAAGATGAAGATACGACTGACGAGGAAGAGTAATTTTCCTTAGTTTATCTCAACCAGAATTTATCCAAAGCCCGCTATTTTAGCGGGCTTTGTTCTTTTAAGGGGTTAATGTCACTTGAGTTTAATCAGGGTTTTAATGCCATCTGCACAGTTATTCTGGCTCAATAGATGGTGTGAATGATGGGGGACTAGCAGCAGAGCTGAATGTGAGTGGGTAAAACAATGTAGCTAGATTAGCTGCGTTAGTATTCAGTTACATAGACCGCTGTGAGCCTGTCTCCTGTCTTGCTACTTTCGCTATTTGAGCCACTATAAACAATCAAATGGTAGTACACAGAGCAAAAGAGCTAGAGTGTTTATAGTTTTCTATCAATCGTGTGGAAAAAAAGATCTCACGCGGAGTGGTCGCGTGAGATCTTTTGAGTAGTTGATTTTCTTAAAAGTCAGCTTCGTTCAGGTTGGAATCTGAAGATGAATTTGAGTCGGATTCAGAGTCAGCATTAGAGGCTGGAATAGTTTCTTTTTGGTTGATCTCGTCTTCATCAGCATCGAATTTTGCTGAGATGATGCGTTTGATACCTGCGGAAGCGTATTTGCTGTCAGGGTGGATGTTTTCTGCTTTGAGATACCAAGTTAGAGCTTGAGCTGAGGTAGGGGATGAGTCTTCATACCCTTGAGCTTTAGCGATGAGGTTGGCAAATTTGGCAGCTTCGCCGCTGTAGCGAGCTTTGGCTTGTGAAAGCTCAAGATCATTTGGGTGTTCTTTTTGTCTGATGTCAATGATCTCCCAGGCGGCTTCTGCAAATCCGCGGTCGTGGAGAGTCTCAGCTTCTTTCAAAGCTGCGACTACTGATGATTTCTCTCTGGTGATCTGTTGAAGTTGGTTCTTACGTGCTAGATCTTCTGAGGATTTGGAAAGATTGAATGCCGCAATGAAGCGTGAGAGGTTCTCTTCTTTCATGATAGCGGCCCATGACTTGGTTTCTACATAACGGTCAAAGTCTTGTCTTGCTACGAGCAACATGTCTTCGCTTTCGACACCGCTATCGATGATCTTATCTAGAAGGTTGTTGATGTCTTCTAGGTCTGGGTTTGATGGCCATGCGAATGTGGACTTAAACATCGCTGTTTTAAAGCGTTGTTCTTCGTTGTATCGTTCCTGAGTATCACGTGCTTTCTTCATCTGATAGAGAGCGATCTTAGCATCTCTAGCATAGCTTTTGGATTCAGTTTTCTTGGCTGCAATGTATGACTTGGCTTCTGAGGCGTTGTAGTCACTAGCTTGATCCTGAAGAGTTTGGTTGAGTTCTTCACCGCGTTCTAGGTCGTTTGCTTCAAGGGTTTTGACCATGTCATTTGCGTCTTGAACGTATTGCTGAATCTTTGCTTTGTCTTCGTATGCGATGATTTGGACAGCTGGTAGGAACTCGCCGATTGCGAATGCTTCGACGAGTCGTTCAGATGCTGCGTGAATGCGGCCAGAGCTGATGTTGTTATCAAATGCGCTTACTAGGGTGTCCACTTTACGGATGGCTTCATTAGCTGCCGCATCGAGTCCAGCAACTGTTGGGTTTACCCCGATTCCTTCAGAGAAGAATTTCTCAGTATCTGAGTTTTTTTGGAGTCTCATCTTGGTGTCTCCATCTTTGTAGATAAGATTATAAAATCTAGCTGCGATGATGACGTGTTCAAATCTACGCTGGATGAAGAGCTGAACCATCATTGCTTGGTATTGAACTTTAGATTGGGTGAGGTCGATGGTGCCTTCGACTTCCGTTTTTTTGATCAGAGCAGTGATTTCTACGAGGCGTTTCTGCATCATAGTATACTCGATAGATTGACCAGCTATGCTAGTGGTGCCGCCTCTATTTCTATCGCCACCTTTGCCTTTACCTCTGTCCCCGCCTCTGCCTCTATCTTGGCCAGCAGGTTGGACATCAAGTTTACTTTCGATGACGCCCATGTTGTGGATGAGTGTCTTTTGTTCTTTAAGTAATTTGGCAATGTATTCTTTCTTGGAGCCAATGTGGTTTTTTGTGAGTTGTGCAGAGTAGATTGCGTTCGCTAGGGATTCACAGAGGTTTCCGTCGCCTGGGTATTCTGCAGCTACTGAGAGTAGATCGTAGGCTTGTTTTAGTTGAGATCCGTCAGTTTTATTTGGGGCAAGGTAGTCGAGGATTTGACGTAGTGTGGCACGATATTCGACCGCGGCTTGAGATGAGAGGGTATCGGTAGCGAGGTAAGCTTCGAATTGACCGCCGAGGTTGTTGTCCATGAGGCTGTATTTTTTGCCCTGAAAATCGATTGTTTTGTTTGTGGGGTCAACCATTGGGATTTCCTGACCGTGAGCAGAAGCTTGAGGCTCGTTCTCGCGTCTGATGACTGTGTCTCCGCCGCCAGAGTTTCCTCCACCGGCACCGGATCCAGGTGTGGAAGGCGGTTTTTGCGCGAATGTAGGTGTGATAGAGCTAGTTGCTACGAGTGCAGCGATGATTGTCTTTTTCATGATGATGGAAATGGGTTATAGATAACTTACTTGTCGGTGTATGATTTGGCAACTAACCATGCGTCATTTTTTGCTTTGACGATAAAGGTGTATTCTTGTTGGGTGTTGATATTTGGGCCTGCTACATCTGCTGGTATTTCGATAGGGATGGGCTCATTGTTGTAGTTTACCTGCACAACTTGTGTGACGCCTTCTTCGTAGTAAAGTTTTTTAACGACTTGTGCCTTAATCGAGAAGGTTGATCCGCGAACTGATTCTGGCGAATTTGTGTAAGTATCTGCATTGAGTTCAGTGGCATTTGAGCTGGGTTCTCTAGTGAGGATGAAATATCCGCCTGCTAATAATGCCACAGCACAGAGAGCTCCAATGATCATTGGAAGTGGATTTGATGGTGTTGATTGTGATTTGCGTGTTCTACGAGCCATATGATATAGTTTGATTTATTTGATAGTGTGTAAGGATATTGAATTGAAAAGTTACACATTAAATATAAAACCTTTAAATTAAAATGCCTTGCTGAACGATGTTCAGCAAGGTGAAAATAGGATATTATAGTTAGTTAATTTATGTTAATGTTCCCACTGATGGCGCCTAATTCCGATGTAAGTGAGTGTGAGACCGATGAGTATTTGGGTTGCTAAGATGGTCAAGCAGGTGACGGAACCTGGATCTATAGGGGTCTGGGTGACATCTTTTACCGAGGCGTAGTAATCCGTTCTGAGGTGGGATAGGCTACCTGCCCACGCCCAGTAGGCGGAGATGAACGGGCGAGTAATGATGCCTACGGTTTCAGGTAAAGCAAGGACGGCTCCGGATAGAGGTAGCTGGAAACCAACGAGGTAGATGGATAGTAGCGATGCCTTTTCTGAGGTTTTCATCATGGATGATATGCCTAGACAGATGAATGTCATGGCTGCATTGATCATGACTAGGAAGATGAAGTGATCTACGTAACTGGTAGAGCTAGAGCCTTTGAAGTTCCAGGCGGATTCCACGGCTATGCCCATGATGAGGGACTGGACTACTATGATGGCTACTAGAAATGTAATTTTGCTGAGCAGATAGGCAAAGGGGCTGACGCCACCGAACTTCTCTTTCTCCATGATTTTACGTTCACCGGCAATTTCTCGGGCAGCATTGTTTGAGCCCATGAGCGCTAGGAGGACCATTTGGAACATGATGATGCCTGAGACTGCACCGCCGACCTTCGCTCTGTTTGAGGCGATGGCGTTAAGTTCTTTAAGTCCTGACATGGAGTAATCTGTTCCAGCGTCTGAGAAGTTTCTTAAGTGAGCATTTCCTTGGTCCGCAAAGAGGATGACGATGAGCGGGAAGCAGATCATGATGGCTAGCTGGAGGAAAACTTGGCCGCGGTCACGGAAGAAGATTTTCCATCGGCGAGCGAGTAGTGTGCAGAACTGGCTGAAAACGCCGGGGGTTCTTACTGTTTCGCGAGCTTCTTTGATGATGTCATCGTCAATGGAGAGGGGCTGGGAATCTGCTGATTTGTCTTTTTTCTTACTACGGCTTTGGCGTTTTGAGGCTTTAGCTGAGATTTCACCATCTATGTCATCCCAGTCTTCATCTTCTATTTCTAGGGGGGCAGTGGCAGAATCTGGATCTGGAGTGATGGCAGCTGCTGAGCTTGCTGGGATATTGAGTTCGCCTGATTCGATGAGGCTCTTGCGGTTTTTTTCTATTTTATCGTAGTAAATATCCGCGTGTTTCTCCCAGGATTTTCTCCATCGGTTGGAGTCTTGTTTAGCTAGACGTGGGTAAATCTCCTCGGTGTCTTCCACTGAGAAGTAGTGAGTTAATCCAGCTGGAGGTCCGTGATAAGCTACTCTGCCTTCATGGAGAACGAGGATGGAGTCATAGAGTTCTAGGTGAGCTAGTGAGTGAGTGACGGAAATGACGATGCGTCCGTCTCTGCGTGATAGGTCATGTAGTCTACGTACGATGTCTCTTTCGGAACGTGGGTCGAGCCCAGATGTTACCTCATCGCAGAGGAGTAGGGTGGGGTCGGTGACTAGTTCCATAGCTAGGCCGAGGCGACGTTTTTGACCACCGGAGAGGACTTTTACGAGTCGGTCTGAGATGGGGGCGAGTCCTGTTTCTTCGAGGACGCGGTCGATGCGTTGGTCGAGGTCATCTAAGTCACGAGTTTTGACGCGTAGCTTAGTGACTGCTTCGATGGATTCGTCTACAGTGAGTTCATCGTATGCGATGGAGAACTGAGGGACGTAGCCTAGCTCCGCTGGCTCTAGGTCGCCATCTTCTTCTAGGTCGCGGCCATCCCAGTAGATGTATCCCTCGGACATTTCATTGAGTCCGGCGATGGTATTTAGCAGGGTGGTCTTGCCACATCCAGATGGTCCGACGATGGCCATGAAGTGGCCAGTAGGTATTTTGAGATTAACACGGTCGATCAGGTTGAGTGGCTCGCCGTCCTTGTCTATGGTGAAACAGAAGTCTTTTAATTCTAGCACGATATTAGGCTATAAGTGGTTTAAACGTTAAGGTTACAAAACCGCAATTTTTTTATTTTGGCGAGAAGAAACCTTGAGAGAAATGATAATTTGAGTAGCTTACGGTCATGTCACGCAGGCGAAGAAAAAAAACTAGCACTCAAACCCAGGGAGTAAGCAGGTCTCAGAATAGACGTAAGGGACTATGGTGGAAACTACTGTTAGGGTTCGCTGTGCTGTTGGTTGCGGGAGCATTTTTTGCATATAACAAAGTGATAGCATTTCTTCATAGCGATGTATTTAGAGATGATGTAGCTATGCAAGTCAGTGCTAAACTTGGTACTGAGGGTGCATTTGGTGATTTTAAATGGGATGGGCTGAGTGCGGAAAATGAGAGTTTTGAGGCAAATGGTGAGGGTGCGATTTCATCAGTGGATGCGGGTGATATCTCACTAGATGTGGAGTTAGATTACATTAAGCGCGATAAATTTAGTCTCACTAATGTTCACGTCAATAGAGTGGATGCAGAGGTGGATCTACGTAGAGAGTTCTTACAATTTGAGATTGAGAAGAAGGAGAAGGGATTCTTTGAGAGCTTGCTTCCTGAGGATGTAGAGTTGTTAGATGCTGAGATAGGTAAGATTAATGCTACTGTTCAGACAGACTCGGGTGAATATAGAATCAGTGGGATGAGTCTTCAGGCAACGAGGGATGATGATGCTTATAATGCGACGATTGAAGGTGGGCTTGTGAACTTGCCATTTCCCTTTTTAAGGACGGCAAGTTTGGTGAAGGGGGAAATAATCCAATTAGATGAGGAAATCTATGTAAAGGATACCAAACTTAAGATTTACGATAGTGGTGAAATCATTCTGAATGGTGATGTGGATCTGTCACCACGTGCGAGACACCTCTATGATATGAGTGGCGTCTTGACTGGCTTGAAATGTAAGGATGTATTTCCTGATGGATGGCATAGGCATCTAACAGGAGAAGTTAGAGGTAAGTTTAAGATCTTGCCACATGAAGGGACTGAGCCTAAAATTACGGGTTGGATGGAGATACAACGAGGAACTTTGCAGGCTTTGCCTATTCTGAACACGGTGTCTTATTATCTTGCTGAGCCGAAGTATCGCACGTTGAGTTTTGAGAAGTTTACTTGTGATTATGAAAAATTTAGAGATCAGATCCATCTGCGCAATATTATATTGAGTAGTAAAGGATTGTTGAAAATAGAGGGGGATCTTAAGATTGACGGGAGTAATCTGGATGGGTTGTTTGATGTTGGTGTCCCTGCATCTTATCTTTCTAAAATCCCTGGAGCCAAGGCCAGTGTTTTTAAGCCTGGTAAGGATCAGTTGCTATGGACGAAGGTTAAAATTGGTGGTGATTTCGATGATGTCACTGAGGATCTTTCTGATAGATTGATGCAAGCAGCTACCGAGGAAATGATTCGCAGGGCGCTGGCTATGGGAGGTGAAGTAATAAGCCCTGAAACTATTAATAAACTGATCGAAGGTGGCAGTGAGGTGAAGAACAATCTTGATGAGGTTCTCAAGGGTGATAAAGGTGTCCTCGAAGGAGGAGTCGGTGCAGCTAAAGGTCTGCTCGATGGCATTACAGGATCTAAGAAAAAAGAGAAGGATGGGGAAGAAGACGAAGAGAAGGACGGAGGGGGACTCATTCCTAATTTGCCTAATCTTCCAGACGTTCTTCCTTTTCTCTAACGACGGAAAATTTATCAATTAACAATTACAAATCTAAAGTATTACATGGAAATAGCAGTAGGGCAACGATGGGTCAGTGACTCGGAGCCAGAGATGGGACTTGGCATGGTGCTGAGTATCGAAAGTGGGGTGGTGGATATTCTTTTCCCTGCTGTGGAGCAAAGAAGAATGTATGCAGTAGCTACTGCGCCGCTTAGGCGGGTGGTCTTTGGGGTTGGCGATATGGTGCATACTCATGATGACCAGGAGCTTGAGATTACTGAGGTGAAGCAGGATGGTGACGTGGTTCTCTACGTGACGCCAGATCGCGTGCTGGAGGAGGGTGAACTTAGCGATAACATGTCATTGAATAAGCCACATGACCGCTTGCTTGGTGGTGCTGTGGATGATGATAGGAATTTCCGTTTGCGGGTGGAGTCACTGTATAGAAATAGCCAGATTAAGGGTAGTATTCTTAGGGGGTTTATGGGTGCTCGTGCGGATCTGATTCCGCATCAGATGTCGATTGTGAGTGAGGTGTCTAAGCGTGTTCGTCCGAGAGTTCTTTTGGCTGATGAAGTTGGTTTAGGAAAGACTATTGAGGCGTGTATGATTATGCATAGGCTTCATCTAACAGGTCGTGCTGATAGGGTGTTGATTGTACTGCCTGAGAGTTTGGTGCATCAGTGGTTTGTGGAGCTTCTGCGTAGGTTTAATATGATGTTTAGCCTTTTTGATGAGGAGCGTTGTAAGGCGATAGAGGAGCATAATGCGGTGAATCCGTTTCTTGATAGTCAGTTGGTGATTACGAGTATTGATTTTCTGACAGCTAACTCTAACAGGTCTGAGCAGGTTCTTGAGGCTGGCTGGGATATGTTGATCGTGGATGAGGCGCATCACTTGGAGTGGAGTGAGGATGAGGTGAGTGCTGAGTATGCTTTGGTGGATAAAATTTCTGCTCAAACGGAGGCGGTTTTGCTACTTACTGCTACTCCGCAACAGCTTGGTCCGGAGGGGCATTTTGCTCGCTTGAGATTGCTGGATAGTGATCGATTTTCTGATTTGAAAGCTTACCTCAAGGAGAGTAAGGATTATGAGGCTATTGCTAAGTTACTCACTAAGTTGAGTAAGGGAGAGTTGCCGAGTGCTGCTGAGGTTAAGAAATTTGGTAAGCATTCACATCGAGTGAAAGATGGTATGGATGCGCTGATGGGTGGTGATGAGGAGGTGAGAAATCTGCTTATTGAGAACCTGTTAGATAGTTTTGGTCCAGGTAGGGTGATGTTTAGGAATACTCGTGATTATCTTTCTGGTTTTCCTGTTAGGAATGCACATTTAGTGGAAGTTGAGGATGAGGGTAAGGTGAAGTGGCTTGCTGGTTTGATTAAAGAACTAGGGCTTGGGGAAGATGGGGAGAAGATATTGCTGATTGTGAAGACTCGTGGAGATGCTGAGCGTATTGCTTTAGAGTTACAGCAAGAGATCAATGTCGAGGTGGCGCTTTTCCATGAGGATCTTACTTTGATTCAGCGAGATAGGAATGCGGCTTACTTTTCTGATGAAGAGGGTGCTCAGGTTTTGCTTTGTAGTGAGATAGGTAGTGAGGGGAGAAATTTCCAGTTTGCGCATCATTTGGTGTTGTATGATTTACCGGAAGATCCGGAGTTGTTAGAACAACGGATTGGTCGATTGGACAGGATAGGACAGAGTGAGGAGATTCATATTCATGTGCCTTATGTGGCGGGTTCTGAAGGTGAAGTTTTGGCTCGTTGGTATCATGAAGGGCTAGAAGCGTTTGAGCATAATGTTCATGGGGCTACGGAAGTTTACCGTGCTTGTAGTGAGATGTTAGAGTTGCTGAAGATGATGTACAGTAAGGAAGGAATGGATGATCTTATTACATTTTCAAGAAAACAGATGAAGGATGTGAAGAAGAAGCTGATGAGCGGGCAGGAGAAGTTGCTGGCTCTGAATTCTTATCGGATCAAGGATTCGCAGAAGATGATTGACCGGATCGAGGCTGTGGATGGAGATCCTGGGTTTGAGAAGTTCACGTTGAAGTTGTTAGATAATCTTGGTGTTGGCATAGAAGATATGGGTCCACGGAGCTACTTGCTGACGGTTAGTCATTTGAAGACTGATTTGGCGGCGGATATTCCTGATGAGGGTTTGTCGGTGACTTTTGATAGGGACTATGCTTTGAGCCGAGAGGATGTGAGGTTTATTAGTATGGATCACCCGTTGGTGCGTAGTGCGCTGGATGTGATGCTGGCTGGTGAGTCTGGTAATGCTAGCTTTGGCGTCTGGGAGGGAAGTGGTGAGAAGGGAGTTTACCTTGAGGCGTATTTCGTAGCTGAAGTAGTGGCTCCGCGTTCGCTGCATGTGGATAGATTTCTTTCGGCTAAGCCGGTGAGAGTGGCTGTGGATCATAATTTAGCAGATGCTAGTGAAGACATGGGGCTCAGAAAAGTGAGGTTGCGTGAGGGGAATCTGAGAAAGTTACTCGGAAACGAGATGCTGAAGAAGAAGCTCATTCCGGCGATGATGGATAAGTGCGAGAAGTTAGCGGAGGCGAAGATGGCGATCATTGCTGAAGAAGGCACGGTGCGGATCCAGGAAATCATGGGGGCTGAGCTAAGTCGTCTAGAGGATCTTGCTGAAATCAATACGGCTGTCAGTAGTATAGAAATTGACCAATTAAAATCTCAAATAGAGGAGCTACAGGTTGCTGTTAAATCTGCGAGGGTGAGACTGGATGGGCTGAAGTTAGTCTGGCGGACTTAGATGGGTTTGGTCTCTTAGTTTTTGTCTGGCTGGTGGTGTCATGATACATGTTTTTGCGAAGAAAATGTGTATTTGTGATATGTAGTTGTGTGTTTTGCGCGTTTTTCTGGATTCTGGCTGATTTAGTTTGCAGAGTTTTGTATATGGGCTTCAATTATTGGAGGATGAATATACATAAGAGACCATTTATTTACGCATTTTCAGCAGTTGTCGCATTGTCTAGTTCTGCAGTTCATGGGCAGAAGAAGATGCTTTCTGGGCGTAAGGCAGCCTTTAGTGTGGCGGAGCAGATTTCTAAGTTTAAGTTGCCCGAGGGTTTTGTGGTGGAGCTGGTGGCTTCTGAGGAGAACGGGCTGATTAATCCTATTGATTTGACGTTTGATGATGCTGGGCGTTTGTGGACGCAGACTGCGCGGATGTATCCTTTGGATCCGGTGGCTGGAATTAGGTTTGGTGAAGCGCTGAAGATGATGAAGGATCCTGCACTGGATAAGAAGTATCCTAGGGTGGCTGAGATACAGCAGTTGTATAAGCTGGAGAAGCGAGGGAAAGATCAGATCTTGATTGTGGAGGATCCGACTAAGCGTAGTGAGGGACCGCTGAAAGTTTGGGCTGATGGGTTATCTATACCTCAGAGTATCTATCCTTATAAGGATGGTTGTTTTGTGGCGCATGGTTCTGAGTTTTTGTTCTTGGATGATGTGGATAAGGATGGGAAGCAGGATAAGGTGGAGACTGTGATGAGTGGCTTTGGATTTTTTGATACGCATACGATGGCTCATTCTATTGTTAGGGGGCCTGGTGGTTATTTGTATTTTACACATGGTGCGCTGAACTCTGGTAAGGTGAAGGTTACTAAAACGGGGCAGGAGCTGGAGGTAACTTATGCTAAGAATTTACGAGCTAAGATAGATGGTAGTAAGTTGGAGATTATTGGGACTGCTAGAGATAATGTTTGGGGGTATCAGGTGCGCTCAAATGGTCAGTGGTATTCTACTTCTGCGAATGATAATGGACTTTCAATTTTGCCAACTGAGGAACAGACTGGAATTAGTGGGATAGGTGGAGATTCGATTCGTGATTACCAACCGTTGTTAGATGGGGTGCATAAGTTCCGTGTGGGGGGAACTGGGATTTCTGGTTTGGCATTTTCTGAGGATGGCGAGTATGGGTTTCCGAAGGAGTGGGAGAACGTGGCATTTCTAGCGAACCCTATCAACAATAGTATCAGTGCTGTAAAGATAGAGCGTTTGCCATCAGGGGAAGTGAAGGCAGAGCTTGAGCCTGAATTTTTGACATGTGAAGATGATTGGTTCAGACCGGTGAACATTGAGTTTGGTCCGGATGGCTGTCTTTATATTGCGGATTGGTATAACAAGGTGGTTTCTCATAATGAGATCAGTACAGATCACCCAGATAGGGATCGTAAGCATGGTCGTATTTGGAGGATACGACATAAGGATCAGAAGGCTTTTGATATTCCGAATGTAGCTAAGGTGGCGAATGGTGAGCTTTTGAAGCATCTCAATGGGAGGACTCTGTGGGAGAAACGTGCTGCTTGGCAGCAGATAGTGGATCGTCAGGCTGTGGAGCTTGCGCCTGAGTTGAAGAAGCTGGCTGTGGATGCTGCGGTTGATAAGAGTGTGCGGATTCTTGCGATTTGGAGTTTAGAGGGATTGAATGAGTATGATGATGGGATTTTGAAACAGCTTATTGCGGATAAGGATGGGGATATTGTTAGAGAGGCGATTCGGACGCTTGCGAATTCTAGTTTATCGCCTGAGAAGGTTGCAGCGTATATTGGGGACCATATTGAGTCTGAGAATGCGATGGTGCGATCACAGAGTATTAGGACTCTTGAGGAGATAGGGAAGGCTGGTGATCATACGATTGATTTGCTGATTAGGGCTAGTAAGCCGGCTATTGCTGGGACGGGTTTTGGTGGTGCTTATGAGCGTAATTTTGAGAGGTTTTTGGCTCGTAAGGCGTTGGAGAATTACCCTGAGGAGTTGATTGCTTATCTTGCAACATCAGCAGCTCAGAAGCAACCTGCAGGTAATGTTTTATGGGCTATTCAGGCATTGCCGGCAGATCTTAGAGTTAATGTGTTTGTTAAGGTTTGGGATCAAGCTACTAAAGGTGAGATTGATAAGAATACTTTTATTGCTGTGAGTAAGATGCTGGGTAATCCGAAGGTTTTGGAGGCAGTGAAGGGGACGTTTGTGAAGCGTTCTGCTGAGTTGCTGCCGTTGGCTATTGATAATAAGTCGTTTATTGATGGTCCTGCTGTGTCTCAGTTTTATGTGAAGCAGATTGCTGGATTGTTTGCGGGTGATGATAAGAAACAGAGTGAGGCACTTGATTTAGTGAATGATTTGCGTGCTCCTCAGCATTTGGATGCTATTAAGAAGATATTGGGCTCTAAGGATAAGTCAGGTCTTCATCGGCAGGCTATAGAGGCTTTGGCTCATTCTCCTGGAAATCACTCAGCGCTTTATAAGGCTGTGGCTGGGGGTAAGGATTACAGTTTTGATGTTAGGCTTCATGCTATGGCTGCGCTTTGTCTTAGTGATGCTAAGGCTGCGGGTGGTGTGATAGCTAAAATAGTGCCTACTTTAAGTGATGCGGAGAAGGGTCAGTTGGTAAGGAGACTGAGCTTTAGTAGGCAGGGGAATCAGGCTTTGTTTGGGTTGTGGAGTGCGAAGAAGGTCAATGTGAGTCATTGGGATTTTCCTTCGGCTCAGAGGTCCGTGAAGTTCTTTAGGAAGCATAAGACGGCTAAGGCGATCTTTGGCCAGTTAAAGAAAAAAGAGGAGGCTGATAGGAAGGCGCTTACTGAGAGAGTGGAACATTTTTCTAAAGCTGTGAAGCCGCTGAAAGGGAATTCAGAAATGGGTAAGGCGTTGTTCGGCTCATGTATGGGATGTCATATGGTGGCAGGTGAGGGGCAGAAGATCGCTCCGCCACTTGATGGTTCAGCGGCGCGTGATACTGAGCATCTTTTGACTGCGATTGTGAATCCTGATGAGGCTTTGGAGTCTGCGTTTGGGCTTTATTATGCAGTTAGAAAAGATGGTCTCGCTGTAGAAGGGTATCTGGCTAAACATGACGATAATGGGATAGTGATTGCTGTGCAGGGCGGACAGGAGACATTCATTGCTAAATCTGAATTGCTTACTCATGGGAGTGTTAGTGGGAGGTCATTTATGCCTAGGAGTTTTGGTCAGTTGCCTGATCAGACTATGGCTGATTTGTTGGCTTATATTAAGACGCTGAAGTAGGGGCTTGGGGTGTCGCTTGTGACTGTGATGGTGCAAGCGATTTCTTTTGAGGTTTTCTGCTTCATTTGGCTCTTGATAGTTGTTGTTGAGTTGCGTTTAATCATTGTAATAACATTAACTAAAATATGAAAAGACTACTTATACTTGCTATTATCTCGATCTTTGGTGTTAGCTCATTACTTGCTGATGAAGCTCAGCTAAACAAAGAACTTGAGGTGCGGATTAAAGCTAATAATATACTCACGAAAGAGTTAACTAAGTATGCTGGGGATTCCAAATTTAAGGCTGAGTTAATTCCTCTAGAAACAAAATCTGGAGTCGCTTGGACTGAATATTTGAATTTTGTGATCAAGTCCAAGGATGTCAAATTGAAAGCCTATGCTCTGCGAACTGAGTATGTGCAAGAGATTATTAATGCGTATTATGATATGGAGTATGAGAAGGATGCAGAGACGGTGGCTTTGTTGGAGAAAAAAATAAAGGATCTTAAGGTGAAGTTGGAGGGGCTTGAGACAACTTATTTGAAAATAGTAGGAGAGAAGCCAGCGGTAGATGAGAAGTCTAAGTGATGCCTGATCTTTTGCTGCTGTGCAGAACGGGGAGTCACTTGGATTATTGTTAATGTTATGGGGCTTTTTAAGGTATGTAAGCCTATCGATTATTCTTCTCAAGGGTGGTTAGAGTATTGTGAGTGGAGGAGGTTTCCGTTTACTTCGTTTGATTCATTAGATTCATCTCTTAATGAATGTGAGGTTGATAGGGATGATGATGAGTATTGGAGTTATTGTGTTTCTAGAGGTGAGTTTTTGACGGATGTGGTTAATGATTTGAGCTATGCTAAGAGTATGGCACGGAGGGTTAAAGCTGATGTTGTTTTACAGTTTGATTTTCTGGATCGTGTTGATGATTCGCTGGGTGTTGTTGGTTACGATATTTTGGATGGGGCTCTGGATTATTCTTTGTTAACGAATTTTGGGAATGATTTTGCGATTGTGAATAAGCATTTAGGGGGGAATGGATTGATTGAAGATAGGGAGAAGGTAGTAGAAATACATCGATGGTTTCTTGAGCATTTAGAGGATGATGGTCATGTTATTGGGTCTGAGGTTTGTGCTGTGTATGGTAAGATAGTTCTTGAGTAGATGGGTGGGTGTGAAATGATCTGTGTAATCAGAGCATTCATGATTATAAACTTATTTTAGGAGAACACTTATGAAATTTTCACGGATACCCTCACTTATTGTCTTAGCTAGTATTTTTAATTTGCAAGCAGGGGAGATGCCTGTTCCAAAATGTGTCTATAAACCAACATTTATGACTGGTTATGATTCATTTACTGGCGGGACTGCATTTATATGTGAAAACCCTGTGGGGCAAGGAAAGATCATGGTTACTGCAATGCATCTATTTGGGCCAGCATGCGGTTTGGAAGAGCAATATAGTGCAGAGGAAATACCTAAGAATTTTATAGCAGTTACAGGTTTATCAATGAGCAATAATAAGTCGTTTGTGACTTCGGTAGAGCCCATGATGGTTGTAGGTAGTAATGTAGATGATGAAGACGGTAGTAGTGGGGATATAGCGGCTTATCAATTACCACTGGGATCAAAGGCTGAGTCGTTGAAACTTTCGGATATTCCTCCTAAAATAGGTGATGTTGTCTACCTGTTTGGGCGGCAAAGAGGCAGAGCTGATCTTCAGAGTATAAAGGCAGTCGTTGAATCTGTGAGTGAAGAGGAGATTGTTTACTGGTATGCCTCTAATAAACTTAACATGGCAGGAACTAGTGGGGCTCCTGTTATAAATTCTAAAGGTGAAGTCGTGGCGCTTAATACAGCTGGAGGAGAACAAGACGGGAAGCTTTATGGATTTGGAAACCCATCTGCTTCAATGATAAACATGTTAAAAAAATCTCAAAATATGATAGCAAATAATTTCACAGAATATGCACTTTCGTCCGAACTTAGCCCTGATGCGACCTACACAGTTGAATTGCTCATTGATAGGGCGCGCATTGAATTTGATCCTAACTATTGGGATGATTGGAGTGAGCGAAGTGATGCTCGTGAGGCTAAAGGGTACAAGCCGCAGTTTTCTGAAGAGGATGTTAGACCAGCTGAGAAGGAGCTGAATAAACTTACTTGGCTTAGTTTACAACGGACTAGTGACAAGGAACGTCCCGTCCGCGATTTGAGTGCTTTACGATTACTGCCAGCTCTCGCGGGGTTAGTAGTATCGAATAACGAGATAACGGATATTTCAGCTATAGGTAGCAGTGTGAATTTAAAGAGACTTATTCTTAGTAGGAATCCTATTAGTGATATTTCAGCTCTAAAGAATTGTATGGAGATTGAAGACTTGGAACTGGTGGAAATGCCTATCGAAGATTTCTCAGTTTTAGAAAAGTTATCAAATTTACGTGAACTTACGATATCTGCCGAACAGATACCTGCCTTTAAGAAACTTAAACGATTAGAGTATCTTACAAAGCTTGAGATACAGGGAGACAGTTTTGATTCCTTTAAAGAGTTTCCTGATATGCCCAATTTAAGGGTGATACGAGGAGCTGAAGTGAAGAGTCTTGTAGGGTTAGAAAAATTTACGAAGCTTGAGAATTTAGTGAATTTCTCAGGTGATTTTGATACGCTCGAACCTTTAGCTAACTTGAAAGCTTTGACTCATATCAATATTACAAGTCCTGCTGTAAGTTCATTGAAGCCTCTCTCAGGTCTACTAGCGTTACGTGATCTTTGGCTAAATACTGATAACCCGAACATTGATTTGAGTCCTTTAGGTTCACTTCCTGCGCTTCATGATCTTACTGTGAAGCATAATAGAGAAGAGGTTAAGTCGCTGAAAAGCTTCAAGGCAACACTTGAGTCTTGGGATATTGAGTTTCTTGCTCCAGAAGCTAGGTATACTCCATCACTTGAGATGGAAGTAGTAGATCAGAAGACCTTTGATGTTTTTGACACTGTGAAGCCCTTTAATGTAAACAAATTAGATGTGAACGAGGGGTTGTTAACTTCTGAGTTGGAATGGCTTGATGAGAGAATTGAGGATGTTCTCTCAATCGACTTTGAAGAGGGTGAGGATTACACGATTCCTTTTCAGTGGGGTGGGGCGCGATCAAGAACGGTTGTTCTGTTGAGCGAAGAAGCGGTTGATGCATTTCCTCGGCTAGTATTAGGTATTCAGAAAGTGCTGTCTACTGCGAAGAAAGATTGGATTATCTATTTTCAATCTGAAGATGATGATTTTATCGTATGGATCTATCCTGATAAGATCATGGTGACAAAGGAGTATGAGAAAAAGGTGAGGAAGCTGATCAAACCTAACTAGTGAAAGAAACAATATGAAATTGAATTTAACTGTTCTAAGGTCTTCTGATATGGAGGCACTTGCGAAATTTTATAGTGCTTTGTTTGAGCGGGAATTAGAGAAGCATAGGCATGGGAAGGGGCCTGAGCATTTTGGGACTGAGTTAGGGGAGCTTGTTTTTGAGATTTATCCTCAGAGAAGTGAAGCAGATGATACTACTTCTGTGAGGCTTGGTTATTTAGTGGATAGTATAGAGAGTGTGTTAGATAGAATTAGTGGGTTTGCTTTTACTGTTGTGTCAGAAGCTAAAGATTCAGCTTGGGGAAAGAGAATGGTATTGGATGATCCGGAGGGGCATCGGATGGAGTTAACGGAATCAAATAGCAAAGAACAAAAGATGCAGGATAATATGGAGTTAAGCTAATGAAGCCTATTGAATCAAGTGATGAGGCCATTTATCCTCTATGGGATAGCTTTGGGATTCGGCTTATAGATTTTCGACCGAATTGGGATGGTGATTATGTTAATGTATTTACTTGTGTTGAGCCTCAGGTGACCGAGGAGGTTACGGAGGAGATGATGAAGGATTGTGCTAGGCAGCTTGCAAGATGGATATTGGAAAATAAGGATGGATTTGGTAAGGATGATAGATTTTTAATCATCATAGGTTGGCCTAAGTCTTTTCGTGAAGCTGGTAGACAGGTTATTAGGACTGGTGGGACTTATGAGGAGTTAAGTGGTGTTGTTAGTGGGGATACTTCTTTAGTGATGAAAAAGGGGTGGAGTAAGGGTGTCTTTAACTAGTAGGTGGAGAATAGATTACAGTCGTGGTAAGTAGAGCTTATGTTGTATGTGGTTTGGGAATTTGAATAGAGATTGAGTTATCAAAGTCTGTAGCATGGTCATGAGCGTTAACGAAGTTTGAAAGTCAGTGACGGCTGAGGTTGGCCTTCAGCCAACGAGGTTTTGGGATGGGGTTTACATAGGGAGTCGCTGCGCTCAACCCTATGCTTTATATGATTTTAGCCTTCAGCTAAACGGGTTTTGAGAAGCGGTGTGATAAAAATTACAAAGGGGGATAAAGGTCAGGGATAATCCTTAGGATTTGTAGCTGTTATCCCTTCAGGATATTTGGATGATTTTGTGTAGGGTTTACCGACGGGGACGTCGGTGTTACTTGAGCCATTTTCCGGTTAAGGAGGTTTTTGATTTGGCGATTTTTGAGGGGGGGCCTTGGGCTACTATTTTGCCGCCGTGTTTGCCGCCGCCTGGGCCTAGGTCGATGATGTGGTCTGCGTGGCGGATGATGTCTAGGTTGTGCTCTACGATGATGAGGGAGTTGCCGGCATCACGGAGGTTGGTGAGGGCGGTGAGGAGGATTTCTATGTCTTTGAAGTGGAGGCCTGTGGTGGGTTCGTCTAGGAGGTAGAGGGTGTTGCCGATGGAGGTTTTGGCTAGTTCTGTGGCGAGTTTTACGCGCTGGGCTTCTCCTCCTGAAAGGGTGTTGGCGGGTTGGCCTAGTTTGATGTAGCCTAGGCCAACGTTTACTAGGGAGGATAGGATGGCGTCTAGTTTGGGGATGTTGGTGAAGAAGGTGGCGGCTTCTTGGGCGGTCATTTCTAGGGTTTCTGCGATGTTTTTTCCTTTGTAGGTGATTTCTAGGGTTTCGCGGTTGTAGCGTTTTCCTTGGCAGGAGTCGCAGGGGATGTAGGCGTCTGCGAGGAAGTGCATGTCGATTTTTATGGCGCCGTCTCCGGAGCATTTTTCGCAGCGTCCGCCTTTGACGTTGAATGAGAATCTGCCGGCTTTGTAGCCTCGTTGGCGGGAGAGGGGGAGCTTGGCGAAGAGTTGGCGGATGTGGTCTAGGGAGCCGGTGTAGGTGGCGGGGTTAGAGCGGGGGGATTTTCCCAGGGCGGATTGGTCTACAACTATGACACGGTCGATGTGTTCCATGCCTTCGATGGATTTGTGGGCACCTGGGGTGGCTTTTGTTTTGTGGAATTTTCTGGCGAGGGCGCGGTGGAGGATGTTGTGGATGAGAGTGGATTTTCCGGAGCCTGAGGAGCCAGTTACGCAAACTAGTTGGTTTAGGGGGATGGAGACTGTTAGGTTGTTTAGGTTGTTTTCTTTTGCTCCGATTATTTTTAAAAAGTGATCAGTGATCGGTGATCGGTGATCGGTGGGGAGTGCAGGCTGTGTCTGGTTTTTGTTGAGGTAGTGGGCGGTTAGGGAGGTTTTTGATTTTAGGAGGTCTTTTGGGGTTCCGGAGAAGAGGAGTTTGCCGCCTTGGGCGCCGGCTTCTGGGCCGATGTCTATTATCCAGTCGGCGGCGCGGATGGTTTCTTCGTCGTGCTCTACGACTACGACGGTGTTGCCTGCGTCGCGGAGTTTTTTGAGGGCGGTGATGAGCATGGCGTTGTCTTGCTGGTGGAGGCCGATGGAGGGCTCGTCTAGGACGTAGACTACGCCGGCTAGGCCTGCTCCGAGCTGGGTGGCGAGGCGGATGCGCTGGGATTCTCCTCCGGAGAGGGTGCCGCTTTTGCGGTCTAGGGTGAGGTATCCTAGGCCGACGTTGTTGAGGAATTCTAGGCGTTCACGGACTTCTTTGATGAGGTTGTTGCCGATGTCTTGGTGTTCTGGGGGGAGGGTGAAGGTGGCGAGGGTGTGGAGGGAGTCTTCTACGGGGAGTTGGGTGAAGTCTTGGATGCCGAGGTTGTTGATTTTGACGTGGAGGATTTCTGGTTTGAGGCGTTGGCCGTCACAGGTTTTGCAGTGTTGGGAGGTGAGGTATTTTCCCATGCTGCGTTTGACTCCTTCTGATTCGGTTTCTCGGTTGAGGCGTTCTACGGTGTTGCAGAGGCCTTCGTAGGTTTTCTTCCAGGGGATGAGTTGGCCGTCGCGTTCCCATATCATGGTGATTTCTGTGTCGCCTAGGCCGTAGAAGAGGGCATCTTTGTATTTTTTGGGGAGTTTTGAGAATGGTTTGTCGAGGTCGACTTTGAAGTGGTCGGCTATGGCTTCGACTTGGCGTTGGACCCAGCCTTTTTTGGTTTTGGTTCCGCCCCAGATTTGGATGGCACCTTGGTTGAGGGATTTGGTGGGGTCTGGGACGAGGAGGGTTTGGTCGCAGAAGAGTTGGGTGCCGAGGCCGTGGCAGTCTGGGCAGGCTCCGAGGTGGGAGTTGAATGAGAAGTGTTTGGGGGTGAGGGCTGGGAGTTCGTAGCCGGTGTTGGGGTTTCTGTAGCTGGTGAGGAATGAAATTTCTTGGTAGTCGTCATCGTCTGGGGTCATGACGAGGGCTTTGGTTTCTGAGCCGCAGAGGCGGAGGGCCATTTCTACGGAGTCTGCTAGGCGGGATTCCATGCCTTCTCTTATGACTAGGCGGTCGATGACGATTTCTAGTGAGGTGGTGGTTTCTGGCCAGTTTTGCTGGGCTTGGTCGATTTCTGTTAGGTGGCCGTTGATGCGGATGCGGATGAAGCCTTGGCGCTGGAGGTCTGCGAGGAGTCTCTCGGGGTCTTGGGCTTCTGTTAGGGGGATGGGGGCGAGGAGGATGAGTTTGGTGCGCTCTGGTTTGGTGGTGAGTGAATTTACGATGTCCGTGGAGGTCATCTTTTGGAGTTTTTCTCCGGTGATGGGGTCGTGCGGGGTGCCTGCTGCGGCGTAGAGGATGCGGAGGTAGTCGTAGATTTCTGTGGCTGTGGCGATGGTGGAGCGTGGGTTTACGCCGCCGGTTTTCTGTTCGATGGCGATGGCTGGGGAGAGGCCTTCGATGGAGTCTACATCTGGTTTCTCGAACTGGTCTAGGAACTGGCGAGCGTAGGCGGAGAGGGACTCGACGTAGCGGCGCTGGCCTTCTGCGTAGAGGGTGTTGAATGCTAGGGAGGATTTACCTGAGCCGGAGGGGCCGGTGATGACGACGAGTTTTCCGCGAGGGATGTCTACGTTGATGTTTTGTAGGTTGTGCTGGCGTGCGCCTCTGATTTTGATGGTCTCCATTGCTTGTAGGAGGATGGACTGGATTTCTTGGGATGGATAGTATTTTTGTGTGTGGTGTTTATCTATCCGTTGGAGGTGTAGAGAGGGGAGAAGAGTAGGTTTGCGATGAGGATGGCTTGGTGAGCTTTGTGGTCTGGGCAGCGGAAATGGATGTGGGAGTCGTAGTCTTTGTGTTTGAATTCCATGTCTTGGAATTTGAGGCTTCTGCTAGAGGCTGAGGAGGTGAGTATTGCTGGGGTGGTGGTGTTGTCTTCTGTTATGAAGTGGGCTAGGGAGGAGTCTTGAGCAATTTGGTATTGGAGTTTTGGGGATTCGTTGATGGTGATTAAATATGGTGAGGATGACCAGGTCCTGAGTATTTGGGAATCTGGTCCATAGAGGATGTATTCTGCTGAGAGGCTTAGGAGGTGGGGTTGGTGAATGAGGCGGTATTTTGGTGAGCCGTCAATGACTACGTTGGCGTATTTTCGGCGGCCTAAGAAATTTTTCCAGGTTGGTTCTGTCTGCATGAATGAGAGGGTTCCTCGCATGGGCCGTTGTTGTTTTGAGAGGGGAGCTATTTGAGGAGGGTGGCTGCGTCTTTGTCTAGGTAGAAGCTGGCATTTGGGTGTTCTTGGAGGTAGGAGGCTGAGACGAGGTTGTTTACTGTTCCTGTGATGGCTTCGTTGACGATGGGGGCCTTGCTGGTTCCCCATGCCATGAGGACGATGCGTTTGGCTGCGAGTATGGTGCCGCAGCCCATTGTGATGGCCATGGTGGGGACGTTTTCGAGTCCGCCGAAGCTGCGGGAGGCGTCTTCGCGGGTGACATCGGTGAGCTGGACTGCTCTGGTGCGGGAGTTTTTTGGTGATCCTGGTTCGTTGAAGCCGATGTGTCCGGTGCGGCCGATGCCGAGGATCTGGAGGTCGATGCCGCCGGCGTTTTTGATTTTTTGTTCGTATTGTGCGCAGTGGGCGGGGGTGTCTTCTGGGGTGACTTTTCCGGATGGGAGGTGGATGTTTTCTGGTTTGATGTCGATGTGGTTGAAAAGGTGATGGTGCAAGTAGAACCAATGGCTTTCTGGGTGTTCGGGGGAGAGGCCTGAGTATTCGACTATGTTGAAGGTGATGACATTTTGGAAGGAGAGGTTCTCGGTTTGATGGAGGTGTATGAGTTCTTTATAGTAATGGATGGGGGTGCATCCTGCGACGAGTCCGAGGACGGTTTTACGACCTGCTGCATTGTTGGTGTGGATGAGGTGGGCGGTTTCTTCTGCGAGCTTTTTGGAGGCGGCGTGTTTGTCTACGAATTTCTCTACTGCGATCTTTTTTACGGTGGGAGTTCTGTGCTTAGAGGTTCTTAATTTGGTGACGCTTTGTAGGTGTTTTTTAGGGACTATTGCGTAGAAGCAGAAGACGATGGGGTAGGCGATGATGCCGAGGAAGATGGCTGTGGTTGCTACACCTACTGCGAAATTTGCTAAGTTAACAACGGTTTCAAAAAACGGGATGGTTCGCTCGATGTCGATGAAGTCTAGCCAGCCGAGATCTAGGACGCCTCTGATTTTAGCACCAACTCGCTCTTGGAAGAGCATGAGGGGGAGTTGGGTGATGGGATTGCTAACCCAGCAGGCGGCTACGGCTATGGGGATATTACCTCGTCCCATGAAGCAGCAGACAGCTGCGATGAGCATCTGGAAGGGGAGGGGGAGCATGGCGCAGAAGAGGCCGATGGAGAACCCGATGGAGACGCTTCTGACACAGGGGCGCCAGAGGTCACGGTTGAAAAATTTGATGACGATTCTATTTAGCCAGCTGACCTTGCGGATACGGCGATGTCTGAGTGCGCGATAAGATTTCCGCACCAGTTTAGAATAGAAGTGCTGCATCTAGCTAATCGTCTAATTTCACAATTTTGATGGAGCCGGAAGGTTTATTTTGTTCAGAGATAGACTGTGCTAGTGTGGGCGCGGCTGTCTCGTTGTTAGAGTTGGGTGCGCTTGGTTCCTCGCTACCGAGGGCATTTTTGAGTGCACCTTCTACGAGTTGGCCGCAGTGGATTTTCATGGGTGGGAGTGCTCCGAGGTCGCCGGAGAGTTCTGCTGCGTTGAGATTACTGGCTTCTTCGGCGGTCTTGCCTTTGAGCATTTCTGTGGCCATGGATGCTACGGCGATGGCGGTCTGGCAGCCGAAGCTCTGGAAGGAGGCTTTGTCGATGACTTTTTTGCCGTCTTTCTCGGTGAACTTTAGCCACATTCGTAGCATGTCGCCGCAGTCGGGAGATCCGACGGTTCCGACGGAATCAGCATCTTCCATCTCGCCTTGGTTTTGTGGGTTGGCGAGGGTGTCGCGCACTTTTTGCTCAAAATCACTCATGTGTTACTTTAGAGGCTGGGGGGGTAGATTGGCAAGTGTGAACTGGTTGTTGAAGGGGGAAAGTTTAAAGGAGAAAGTGGAAAGGCTTGGGGTGATGGTAGCTTGGTTTTTTGACTTATAGAGCTTACCATGATTAGCACTAATCATAGGAGTATGCTTGGGGTGTTGGTGGTGAGGGCTTTTGGGTTATTCGGTTTCTCTTTGCATTGAGGAGCTGGAGTGTGAGGTGTCCTCGCTGCTGGATGGCATGTTGGAGGAGATGGGTGATGGGGAAGGTTTAGTTTGGAGGGGATTGAGCGCTTGCATTTCCTTTTCTAGGGTGTGCTTGGCGAGTTTGTCCTCGAAGGTTTCTAGGAGTTCTACGTTGGCTAGGCGTTTTTCTAGCTCGGTGTTGTGAGCTTGGACTTCGTCTAGGTTTTCGTTGATGGAGCGTAGTTCTTTTCTTAGGATGGTGAATTCTTCGTTGTAGGCTTCCTCTGTTTTTGGTCTACCGAAGATCCAGACGCATGCGGTGGCGACGGCGCTGGATACGGCGGTGGCCATGGGGAGGAATTCGGCTCCTACGAGTCTGCTTCCAAAGGCTCCGTATACGCCCATGAGGAGGATGGTGCCACCGGCGATGATGCCGGTGGCTGCGGTTTTGATGACGTTGTTGGCGGTGTTGCCTGGGGTAAGGATACGTTCTATGGCGCCTTTTTTAGGCTCACGGCGACGGTCACGACGTTCGTAGTAATCGCGGTCATCGTCATCGTAACGTTTTTTTCTACGATCATCGTCGTAGCGTTTTCTTGATTTGTAGTCGTCTCTGTCCCCCATAGCTATTTGGTATCAGTTTCTATAGATTCTCGATGCGGAAAACGACTGGAGCTGAGTTCACTGAGTCTAGTGCGAGGACTTTTTTCAGTGTGGCTTTGAGTTTTCCGAATGGACAAGTATGGAGCAGGAATACCATGTCGACAAATTCTTTGTCTGGGTTTTCTGGATCTACTGGTGAGTGGGTGCCTGAGATACCTACGCCGTCGTTGGCGAGGACTTGGGCGATTTCTGCGACGACGCCTGGTCTGTCAGTGACATCAAATCTGACGTAGTATGGAGTGGTGGTGTCCTCGATGGGTTTGATCTTGGTGTCTTCTGAGTATGGGAGGAATCCGCGGTGTGGTGAGCCTGATGAGATGGTGTGGGCTGCATCTACGATGTCTGCAACTACCGAGCTGGCAGTAGGTTCTTTACCTGCTCCTCTGCCGTAGAAGAGGGCGTCACCGCTGGCGTCACCTCTGACTGCGACGGCATTGAACACGCCGTTGACGCTGGAGAGGATGTGGCTTTTAGGGATGAATGATGGCTGGGTACGGAGTTCAACTTTGCCGTCTGGGTGCTTGCGGACGACCGAGAGGAGCTTGACGTTGTAGCCGAGGTTCTTGGCAAATTCGATGTCTGTGCTGGTGACGCGTTCGATGCCTCTGACGTAGACGTCTGCGGGGTCGATGACGGTTCCGTATGCTAGTGTGGCGAGGAGGATGGCTTTGTGGGCGGCGTCCCAGCCGTTAACGTCTAGTGTAGGGTCTGCTTCTGCGTAGCCGAGTTCCTGAGCTTCTTTGAGTGCTTCTGGGTAGCCGAGGCCGGCGGTGGTCATGCGCTCTAGGATGTAGTTCGATGTACCATTGATGATGCCGGTCATGGACTCGATGTCATTTCCGACGTAGCTGCCCTGGACTGCTTTGATGATGGGGATACCACCTGCTACGGCGGCTTCGAAGTGGATGGCAGCTTGGTGTTCTAGTGAGAGGGCGAAGAGTTCTTCTCCGCGTTCTGCGAGGAGTGCTTTGTTTCCAGTGACGACGGTTTTGCCGAGCTTGAGGGCTGCGGCTACGATGTCGAATGCTGTGGTGGTGCCGCCGATGAGTTCTACGACGATGTCGACAGATGGGTCTTCTACGACGTCATGCCAATCTGAGGTGAAAAGTGTGGATGGCGCGTCTTCGATGCGCTTTTTGGTAATGTCTCTGACGGCAGCTTTGACGATGTTGACTTCAAACTGGTTGTTTGATCGTCCGTTGATGAGTTCGCGGTTTTTCTGAATGGTTTCCCAGACGCCTGTGCCTACGGTTCCGAATCCTACTAGTCCGACCCCGACTTGTTTTGGGGTGATGTTTTTTTGTTGCTCTGTCATGATGGTTGGAATGTGCGTTATGATTAGCTGTTGTGTATATCAATAAATTGTAGGATGACTTGATTTCCTGAAATGGTGGCCGTGGGTTTGCGTTCGGGGATGGAGCTGAGATCGGCTGCTAGGAGGTGAAATTTCTTTGCGTCGGCTTCTGTTTCCCATCGGGTGGTCCAGGCGATGGTGAAGGTGCGGAGGTCTTGAGTGATGGTGAGGTTGTCAGAGGTAAGTTTTTTGTGTAGTTCAGAGTTTTCATCCCCTAGTTGTTTCAGGTAGAGCATGATGAAGAGTTGGCCGAGTTCTGTGTTGAGGTGTTGGTTCTGGGTTAGTGGTGGACGCGCTGCTGGTGGTTCGGTGAGGGGCATTCGCTTGGCGAAGATGGTGGCGGTGGATCTGGGCATGTGCTGGTAGAGCTCAGGGAACACTGAGTCGTTCTGGAGCATGATGTCCTCGATGTAGGTCTTGCCGTAGATGGCGGGGAAGGTGGTAATTCCTTGAATGAGGGAGGGGAGGGAGTTGAAGGTTTCTTGGGCTTCTAGGTTGGGTTTGAATTGCTTGGTGTGGCCGCCTTCGAGTGCGGTGATGTTTCTGAAGCGCTGGGCGATGGAGCTGGCGCGGCCTCGGATGAAGGCTTGGCGGGCTTGGAAGGCGTCGTCTGTTAGGTTTGATTTCTGGTCATCGGTTAGCGGGAAATTGAGCTCTAGGAGGGCGATGGAGAGGTGCTTGATGATGCTGGTGGTGTGGAGGAGGTTTTCGTCATCGAAGTCTGCGGAGAGTAGTATTTCGTTGGCGCTGGAGTCGTAGACGGCGACGGCTCCGGCGGTCTCGGCGATGGCGAGTTGGTTGATGAGGTGTTGATTTGGCGGCATGATGCCTAGTGACTCGAAGGCGTATTTACGCATTTCCATGCCTTCGATTTTGAATTGCTGGGTGTAGCGGTAGCGGACGACTTCTGCGAGGCGGTCGTCGTCCACGCGACGGGCGGCTACGTGGTCTGGGAATGTGAGGCCGAGGTTCTGCTCTACGAACTTGTAGTGAGCTAGGGGTAAGGTTATTTCTGCGCCATTGACTTGGAGTTTTTTGAGGGTGGCGTTTTCACCTTCGAGGATTGTGATTTGCTGTTGGAGTTCGGCGATTTTCTGGATTTGGGCGGGGCTGTTGGAGGTAAGGTTTTGTTGTTTTTGGGAATACAGCACGGAGCCTACTATTGATGCTAGGGCGATCAGTGAGGCTAGGAGGGTGCTGGGTGGAATTTTCATCAACGGGTCTTACGGTGGGTTTGAATTTGATGTCTGAATTATCTGCCGACGAGGATTTCTTCTGTGTCTAGGCCTGTGAGTTTTTTGAGGCCGTTTAGCATGAAGTAGAGGATGAATGCCATGACGAAGAAGAATGGGGCACCGATGACGAGGAATCCCCAACCGGTGATTTTCCCTACGATTTCGTTGTATTCTACTTTCCAGTTTTCGATGGTGGGGCTGAGGCCTTTGAAGAAGTAGAGTGAGAGTGCCATATTTGCGACTGCGCTGACGCAGAATGAGCCGAACATGATGAGTGAGCATTTCCAGAGGAGTGCTTTGTAGTCTGGTTGCTTTTCGTTGGTTTTGACGGATTTCTCGATGCGTTTGACGTCGAATAGGGCGTCGTTGTAGAGGAAGGTGTTGAGTAGGGGGGAGGTCATTTTGTGGGTGATGAGGAAGAGTGAGCCGATGACGAGTGGCTGTATGGCTTCTTTGATCCCGAAGATGATGCCTACGTGTGGGCGGGATGCTTCATTGTAGAAGAGGTAGATGGTGATGAGGCCGGTGAGGAGGATGGCGAAGAGGCCTACGCATGAGAAGAGGTTGAGTTTCTTGTGTTTTATGAAGTGCCAAATGCCGAAGGCGAGGGGGAGAATGAGGGCGATGGCCATGGCGGTGACTGGTCCTAGGTGCCAGAACTTGCCTTCTTCTTTGCTCATGTAGCTGAGAATCATGACGGGGGCGATGACGTTGACGACGATGTCGAGCAGGGAATTGTCTGGTTTCTTTTTAGGTTTGATTTGGTCAGCCATTGGTATGAAAGATGATTTGTTTCCTATGCTTTGCCATGTCCGCGAAAACTTGCAAGTTTGAATTTGCTGGGTTGTAGTGTTTGGGAATTTAGTTAGGGTGTGGGTATGATTTATTTAGACAGTAATGCTACTACGCAGGTGCATCCGGAGGTGTTGGAGGTGATGATGCCGTATTTGACGGATCAGTGTTATAATCCGTCTAGTGGGTATAGGGCGGGGAAGTTGGTGAAGGGGGCTGTGGAGGCTGCGCGGGAGCAGGTGGCGAGGTTGATAGGGGCGGATGCGCGGGAGATTTATTTTACGGGGTGTGGGACTGAGGCGAATAATGCGGTGTTGTATTCGTTGGCGGGGATGTGTGGGGAGAATAGGAGGATTGTGACGAGTGAGATAGAGCATAGTGCGATCTTGCGGGTGTGTGAGCATTTGGCGGAGCGTGGGTTTGTGATAGATAAGGTGGGGGTGGATGCTGGTGGGAGATTGGATTTGGGAGCTTGGGAGAAGGCTGTGAATGCTGAGGGTGTGGCGTTTGCGACGGTGATGTGGGCGAATAATGAGACTGGGATTATCCAGCCAATAGAGGAGGCTTGTGCTCTGGCGAAGGCGGCGAGGGTGCCGCTTCATACGGATGCGATTCAGGCGGTGGGGAAGACGAGGGTGGATGTGAGGGAGGTGCCGGTGGATTTTCTGTCGATTTCAGGGCATAAGTTTCATGCTCCGAAGGGGGTGGGGGCACTGTATGTGCGGAGTGGGTTGAGGTTTGAGCCGATGTTGAGGGGAGGGGGGCAGGAGAGTGGGGTCCGGAGTGGGACTGAGAATGTGGCGTCGATCGTGGGGATGGGGAAGGCTGCGGAGATTATGCAGGGGAGACTGGATGATGATGGTCATGCAGGGGTGGGTGAGTTGCGGGATTATTTGGAGGGGATTTTGATGGAGAATTTAGAGGGTGTGGAGGTGAATGGTGCTGTGGAGTTTAGGGCGGCGAATACGTTGCATTTGGCATTTGAGCATTGTGAGGCTTCTGGGTTGTTGATTTTGTTAGATGAGTATGGTGTGGCTTGTTCGGCTGGGTCTGCTTGTATGACTGGGAAGCAGCAACCGTCTCACGTGCAGAAGGCGATGGGGTTTAGTAATGAGCGGGCGAATAGTAGTTTGCGGATATCGTTGAGTATTTTTACGACGAAGGAGGAGGTCGAGGAGGCTGGGAAGATGATAGTGAAGGCGGTGAAGAAGTTGCGGAGTGTGCAGGGTGGTGGTGGGGTGGGGCCGGTGGTTATTTATACGGGGTGAGGTTAGCGGTGATCAGTTAGCAGTGATCGGTGGGGTTCGCTTTGCTCATCTTTTGGTTGGGGTGGTGGGGTAGTTCTTGATATGGGCTGTGTATGGATGTTATTGGTTAGATTATGAAATTAAGAGAGCGATTTGAAGAGGGCTTAGGGGAGTTAGCTGATGTTGATGTTGGGTTGTGGAAGGATACTGATTTGATGTGTGTTTTTTATCGGGGGAAGGAGTTTGCTCATTTTCATGATCATGAGGAAATCGATGTTCGGTTGTCTCAAAAATTTATCAAACAGGAGGGGATTAGGCCATTGGTTGATTCTCCATACCATCTTAAGCGCTCTAAAAACTCGAGATGGGTTCAGATGCGTTTTCAGACGGTGGAGGAGGTTGATGATTTGGTGGTTTTGATCCAGCGACTGATCGATGTTGAATACAAGGATTCTCATTGGGGTGGTTGATAAGTAGCCTGCCTGTTGGTTTGGTTTGGTTTGGTTTACGCAATTTGGCTATACAGAGTGTTCTTGTTGGGATAACTTTTATTTTTATGAAAATTCTATTCTCTGTCTTTACGTTGTTTTTGGTTGTCACTTCTATATCGTTGGCTGAGGAGTCAGTGGTGAAGATTGCGAAGGTGGATTATTCTGAGGTGAGTGATTTGCTGGAGGAGATTGTTTTGGCTCGGCCTGAGAATAAGGAGTTAGGGGAGAGGTTTTTGGCCCAGAAGAAAAAGTCGGATGAGTTACAGGAGATGATGCAGCAGGCGATATTGAAGGGGGAGAAGATTAATCCGATGGAGGCAGCTAGTGGGATGATGGATAGCCGGAATTCAGGAGATCGGAAAAAGATTGAGATGTTGTGTGAGAAGTTGGTTTTGGAGGTGATCGAGAAGGCTTTTGAGGATAAGTATCAGATCATTTTGAAGTCGGGTTACCGGAGTTCACTGCTTTATACGAAGGTGGCGATTGATGATGTGACGGATTTGCTTAGGCAGGAGCTTTTGGGGCAGCTGCCGGAGAAGAGGTAGTTTTAAAGATGGATTATGGATACTCGTGAACTGGAGGTGCGGCTTTTGGCTGAGGGTTGTAGTATGAGTAATTTCGCGATTAATCATCGGGGGAGTGGTAGTGATCTTTATTGTTTGGGGAAGAAGGGTGAGGTCTGGTCAGTGTTTTATACGGAGCGCGGGAGAGACTCTGAGCCTATTTTTGAGTCAGTTTCTGAGGAGGAGGCTTGTTTGTTTTATTATGATTTGATGAAGAAGATGGACCATTGGCATTTGGTTGGGTTCTTTGCTGATGAGGCTTCTGCTTTGGAGCTGCAGGGGAGGTTGACGGATATTGGGGTTGTGTTCATTCGGAATGATATTCCGGCTTATAAGCATGCTGATGACCCGCGGTACCGGTTGTTTGTGGTTGGGGAGGATATTTTTAAGGTGAGAGAGTTACTTGGTGATCGTTTTGGAGGGAGTATTTAGTTTTGGCCTGAGTGGAGGTTATTTTTTCTGTGACTGCATTTCACGTTGGCGCATGGGCATGGTGTCGATGAGTGCGAAGATTGCTTTGAAGTCGAGTTTATCCCAGCGTTTCTTGAGCTTGCCGTCTTTTCCTATGAGGATGATTGTTGTGTTGGGCTTGTTCTGTTTTGAATCTTTTTTATGGTATTGATTATTGATGGCTTTGAGTTGTGTGTTTGTGAGTGGAATAGGGTTATTGCTTATGGTTTTGCCATTGGTTTTAATCTGGTAGTAGATAAGGTGACGGTCGGTGATATTTTTGTTGAATTTTAGGAATTCTTCAGAGTAATCATTTTCCGCATAGATAATCAATACACGGTGTTTCCATAGATGTTTATCCAGTGAACTGGCTTGGCTGATGGAGGGACATAGAAATGCGCATGTGCCGGCGATAGATAGGATTAGGAATAGAAATTTTCTCATCGTTCATTATAACCCCAGATTTTTAAAAACCAAAATACCTTTATTAAAGGAATTTAGTATAGAGTAGTTTCGCGGAGACTTAGGCCTAGTAACAAATCTGGTTTACAGACCAGTTACTCCGTGTCAAATTCTGGGTATGAAACCTGGTGGACAAGAAGGAGGAGAAGGATACTTTTTAGGAGGTATCGCGTTGGTTATTGCTGGGCTGTATTTCTTTATGGACTCGGTCTATGTAACTACGGGGCAGTATGGGGCGATCAGTGGGATGATAGGTAGGGGGAGAAATGGGATGGAGACGACTTCGATGGGGATTGTGTTTTTGCCGTTTTTGATCGGGGTGGGGGTGTTGTTTTATGATGCTTCTAAGCGATGGGGGTGGTGGCTGGCGGGTCTCGGTTTGATGATGTTGGTGATCGAGATGGTGAGCCGGATTCATTTCCGTATGGAGATCAAGTCTTCAACGTTTTTGTTGATGTTTTGTTTTATGGCTGCGGGTGCAGGGTTAGCTACACGCGGGCTTCTGCTGAATAAAAGGAAGGAAAAAGAGGAGCGGAAAAAGGATAAAGGGTAGATCTTTAGCTGATGAAGCGGTAGATCCAGAGGCAGACGGAGGTGATGGCTAGGACTAGGAATACGAAGAGGACTCCGTTTTTAGCTTGGTGTCTGTGCTCGTTTTTGAGCTCGCCTCGGCTGAGGCGGTCAAAGAATTCTTTTTCGCGACGGACGGTTATAATTTCATCTGGAGCGGGGAGGGTTTGCATGCGCTCAATTTCTGCGGCGCGGCGTTTGGTAGGCTCGTTCTCGATGAAATCTCGGAGTGACTCGATCTCATTTTTAACGGCCTCATTGACTTGTGTGAGGTCGTCTAGTTCAGGGAGTGTGAGTTGCTTAGCCATTGCATGAGGATACTGCGTAAATGATTATTTTGCAAAGAAAAGGATCATAGCGATCACGCCGAGAATCACGATTGGTAAGTTGAATGCGATGCCTTGCTTGAACATGGTCATGAATTCACTTTGTTCGGCAGGTGATGCCTTAGCTGAGATTTTGGAAGCTTTCTTGCCGTTGCCGAAGATGCCTGAGTGAGCGCCGTTAGCGAAATAAGCGATAGCTTCATCGTATTCGTCTTCTGCGTGGTCGAGGACTGAGACGGCTTTGGTGAGTTCTTTTTGTAGTTGCTCACGTGTCCATGACTCAGGGTGAATGCTGTCGATTTTTTGTTGGTGCTCAGCGAAACATTTGCGTGTCTGCTCCAGGTCTTCCATGTCTTGGCGCATCTCATAGAGTGAGCGGTCGATGGATGTGAGGCAGACGGATAGCCTTTCTGTCATGTTGACTTGGCCGTCGAGGAAATCTTCTTTGCGTTTGGTGAGCTCTTCTAACTCAGCTTTTTGCTGTTCTATGAGTTCTTGTTGATGTTGTAGTTGCTCTAGCTTGTGCTGAGCTGCTACGAGTTTGCCTTCAAAGTCATCTGTGATGGGTGCGGCTTCGCTGAGTGTGCCGTCAGACATTTCCATCTGTGAGTTGTTGACTTTGAGTTGTTGCTTGCGAGGTTCTTTAAGAGTAGGCATGATTTTGTTCGTTTTAGTTGGGGAATAGCCACTTTTAACTTAATTTGTGTGTCCTGTGAAGCATTATTTAATTTTTCTTGACTATTTATTATCTCTTACAAAATAAGCGATTAGTGGGGATGACCGGGATGGTGGAAAAAAGTCCCTTGCTGAGTGAAATTATGAGACTATAGTTTCTGCATGTTATCAGAAAAGACAGAGAAAGTAGCTGAGATTACTACCGATTATTTATGTGATGAGATCATGATGCATCCTGAGAAGCGTGAGTTTCCAGCATTTGATGTGGCACGGCTTTTAAGTACAGTTTTTGAGCCTACGCAGGGTTGTAGGGTTTGTATTTTGACAGATTTTGATGATCCTCAGAAGTGGATGAAGGATTTTGCTTTTCTTAAGGAAGATGGATATGATGTTCAGAAGAATGCGGTTAAGCACTTTTATCAGCCGTTTATTGATGGTGTGATGGATCAACTTGGAATGTCAGGGGGTGAGATGTTTGCGTATTATACAACGAATGGATCTAATCTGGATATGAAGGATGATGTTTTTGATGTGGAGGGGAATCACTTGTCTCTCGATAAGGACATCTACACGAAATACGACATCATACTCTGCATTACTGACTGGAGTGCTACGGCTCCGCTGACTGCGAAGTGTAAGGAATTTGGCTTCCGTGGTGCGACGATGCACGGGATGAATGATGTTATTTTAAATTCGGGTCTAGCGGTTGATTATAATTTAGTGGCTGCGGATGCTGAGAAAATGAGGTTGGCGATGACGAAGGCGGATTCTATAGAGGTGGATTTCACGTTAGAGGATGGCAGGGTGCTGACGGCTTGGTTAGGCCTGGATGGTCAAGAAGCTCAGAAGTCTCAGGGGCTTTGTAAGGGGATGGATCCGGATGTGGCGAATTTACCAGCTGGAGAAGTCTACTTTGTGCCGACTGATGCTAGGGGTGAATTTCCAATGAAATATGAGGACGGAACACTCGGATTGCTAACCGTTACAGATCGGAGCATAGTAAAGTCCACTTTAATAGAAGGAAACCAAAAAACAATAGATGCTCATAATACACGGCTGGAAAACGATGCTATGACAGGAACTATTGGAGAATTAGGCTTCGGAACTCAGATTCTGCCAGTTTCATTTTCTGACATTCAGGACGAAAAGGTAATTGGAACTTGCCATTTAGCCACTGGCAGAGATGATCACTTAGGTGGAGACATTATCCCTGAGATGTTCAAGGTTCACGAGAACAGCACTCACGACGATATACTGTTTGCCCCTCATAAGACTCCGAACTTCAACGTAAGTGAAGTAAGGATGAATAAGGGAGGAAAAACAGAAGTCATCATCGAAAATTTCAGACCAAGCGAATTTGTTAAGAATGCGCTTCGGTTATAAAGATTGTTCATTGGGGGATGAACTAGCTCCGGTGCTCACTAAGGTTTTTATCCTTGTAGTGCCGGAGCGATTTTTTTTATATAGGGCATGTTTAACACACTGACTTATGGGAAGCACTTGATGCGATCTCTAAATACTAGCCGATTTACAGTTTTGGCTCTCTTGGTAACGATAAGTTGTCTTTCTTCTGAACGCGGTAATGCTGCGCCTCCGATTATCGATGATGCGGCTCTGATTAAGGGGCTGGATGATAAGATTGGTAAGTTGACGGTAAAGCACAAAGAGATGTCTAGCAAAGTGCTGACTGCGCAATATGAGCGCAAGAGCACGGTTCTGACACTCCCGGAGATAAACAAGAAAGATTTAGAGGATATCTATGCTTCATCTGTGGAGAGTGTGGGGATCATTACTTCTGTGTATAAATGTACGAAATGCCCACACTGGCATAGATCTGGATGTGCTTCATGCTGGGTGCTGACTGAGGATGGGGTGATGGTGACGAACTTTCATGTGTTCCGTGATAAGGATGTGGCGGGGTTTGGGGTGCTGATGAGTGATGGTACTGTGTCACCTGTGGTAGAGGTCTTAGCGACTGATAAAGAGCATGATATTTTGATTTTCCGAGTGGCTACTAGGAAAGAGAAGTATAGGCCATTGGCTCTTGGAGATGCTCAGAAAGTGGGTGGGAATGCTCACATTATTGCACATCCAGATAGTAGATTTTTCACTTATACAGCTGGGCAGGTGAGCCGCTATTATATGAGTCGTAGTAAAAAGAAGTCTTACTGGATGGGAGTGACTGCGGAGTATGCGCGTGGGTCAAGTGGTGGTCCAGTGATGGATGATGCTGGAAATGTGATAGGGATGGTGGCGAGTACGAATTCGATTTATTATCCGTCTAAAGATCCGAAAAAGAACCCTAGAGGGAATTTCCAGATGTTGATAAGGAATTGTGTTCCCGTGGATGCGATTAGGAAGATGATTACGAAGCCGGGGTCGGTAACAACAACAGATTAGATTATGGATTACGAATCAGAAAAAGTTCTCAGCGACTATCTGTTGATGCATTTTGGCGAGCACGATCAACGGATGCCTTGGAGTTTTGGTAAGCTGGCTGCGTTGGATTTTCCGGCGCAGACGGTGAGCTATTTTACGCAGAAGCGTGTGGGGCTGAGCCTTGATCTTGGTTGTGCGGTGGGAGCCTCTTCTTTTCATCTGACTAAGACCTCTGGGAAAGTGATCGGGTTGGATTTCTCGCATTTGTTTATTGATACGGCAAATCAGCTCAAGGAGCATGGTGAGTTGGCGTATAGTTTTCAGGAGGAGGGGGAATATTTTGTTCCTGCGGTGGCGAAGATTCCTGAGGGAGCGGTGGCTGAGAATATTAGTTTTGCGCAGGGTGATGCGATGGACCTTCCTGAGGGGTTTAAGGGCTTTGACCGGGTTCATGCTGCGAACTTGATTTGTAGGTTGCCTGATCCGAAGAAGTTGTTGGATAGGTTGCCTAGTTTGGTGAAGCAGGGTGGGGAATTGGTATTGGCTACTCCGTTTTCGTGGTCTGAGGATTTCACGCCGAAGGAGAACTGGCCTCAGGGTGATAGCTGGGAGTGGCTGCAGGCATCGCTTGAAGAGCACTTTGAGTGCATTAAGCATGCTGATGAGGTCTTTACTATACGGGATCATGTCCGTAAGTTTCAGTTAGGTGTTTCGAAAGTGAGTCACTGGAGAAGGCTGTAAATGATATTGATGAATGAGTGATGAGCTGAAATTACCTAAAGACCCGGAAGAGCAGGAGCCTAATGATATAAAAGGGCTGAGGCATAAGATCTGGGCGGTTATTTTTGAGGCGGAGACGCCTTCGGGGAAGGTATTTGATGTGGTGTTACTCTGGGCGATTTTCTTCAGTGTACTTGCTGTCATGTTAGAGACAGTGGTTCCATTTCAGCAGAAGTATGGTGGGATGTTGACCATTGCGGAATGGTTTTTCACCATTTTCTTTACGATTGAATATTTAACGCGTCTTTGGGTGACGAGGAAGCCGATTAAGTATGCGACTAGTTTTTTTGGTATTATCGATTTGCTCTCGTGTTTGCCTACTTATTTGACCTTGATATTTACTGGTACGCATGGTTTCGCTGTGATCAGGATTTTGCGTCTGTTGAGGATATTCCGAGTGCTTAAGATGGTGCACCATGTGCGAGGCGCGCAAGTGATCGCCTCGGGGTTGAGGAAATCTAAGGCGAAGATCACGGTGTTCTTCTTTTCGGTTTTGATCTTTTCGGTGATAGCAGGGACCTTGATGTATCTGGTGGAGGGGAATGAATTACACACTCAGTTTACCAGTATTCCGGCGAGTATTTATTATGCGATTGTTTCGATCACGACTGTGGGATATGGGGATATTACTGTATCTACTGATTTGGGTAGATTTCTGACGACGTTGATGATTCTGGCAGGTTATGCGATTATTGCGGTTCCTACAGGGATTGTGAGTAGTGCGATGATACAGGCGGAGAATCCTTCTGATCTTAGCTCTGATGCTTGCCCTAGTTGTGGGGTACATGGCCATTTGGCGGACGCTAAATTTTGTCGCAAATGTGGTGAGAAAATGGACAAATGATTAGCTAGTTGGTGGATTTTTAGATTTGTCACTGTGCTGGCTGGACACTGGCACATTCTATGAGTTAAATGCAGACATGCATCTAGTAGAACCTATCAACGGACACATTTCGAAATGGGGCGAAGGCCCGATCTGGCATAATGACGCGCTTGTCTACGTGGACATTGAGGGCCACAACGTCATTCGTCTTGACCCTGCGACGGGTGAGGAGAGAGTCTGGCCGGTGGGTGAGCGAGTTGGAACTGTGGTAGCTAGGGAGTCTGGAGGGATGGTGATAGCGGGGGATAATGGATTTTCATTCCTTGCTGAAAATGGTGATTTAACTGCCATTTCTGATCCGGAGCCGGATAAGGTGAATAATCGGTTTAACGATGGTAAGTGTTCACCTGATGGTCATTTCTTTGCGGGGACGATAAGTTTGGTGAAGGAGAAGGGTGATGCTAGTCTTTATAGGCTTAGTAAAGCGGGTGAGGTTACGGAGGTATATCCGGGAGTGACTAACTCGAACGGGATGGCTTGGTCGGCTGATGGGAAGACGATGTTCTATATTGATACGCCTACTTTATCGGTGAGTGCTTTTGATTATGAGGGTGGTGAAATTTCTAATCCGAGAAAAGTGGTGGATACTTCTGCGATTAGTGCGTCACCTGATGGGATGGCGATTGATGAAGACGATAATCTATGGGTAGCGTTTTGTCATGGTGCATGTGTGGTTTGTTATGATGGTAAGACTGGTGAGGAGCTGCGGAAGGTGGATATTCCTTGTTTGGAGACTACTGCATGTGCGTTTGGGGGAGAGAATTTAGACACGCTTTACGTCACGACTGGGATTCATAAGTCAGAGGTGGAGGAGCATGCAGGTAAGGTTTTCAAGGTCACTGGGCTTGGGGTCAAGGGACAAAAAACTTACCTCTACCAAGGATAATTTACGATGAAAAACACACCTTTAATTATAGCGGGCAGGGAATTTAATTCGCGCCTGATGGCTGGCACTGGTAAGTTCGCTTCTAATGAACTCATGCGCGATACTCTGGCTGCGAGCGGTACTGAGATAGTAACTGTGGCTTTGCGTAGGGCTGATCTGAGTGGGGGCGGGGAGAAAGATCCGTTTGCGAACATTTTGGAGTTTATTGATCCTGAGAAATATCTTCTTTTACCGAATACTAGTGGGGCGATGAATGCTGAGGAGGCGGTTCGGTTAGCGAGACTGGCTGAGGCGGCGGGGCTTCCGAAATGGATTAAGTTAGAGATTCACCCGGATCCGACTTATCTGTTGCCTGATCCTATTGAGACCTTGGCTGCGGCAGAGATTCTGGTGAAAGAGGGATTTACTGTGCTTCCTTATATTAATGCTGACCCAGTTCTTGCGAAGCGACTCCAGGAAGTAGGAACGGCGGCTGTGATGCCGCTTGGCGCTCCGATTGGTTCTAATAAAGGGGTGGTGACTAGAGATTTAGTTCAGATCATTATTGATCAGGCCATCGTCCCGGTGGTGGTTGATGCGGGACTTGGTGCGCCTAGTCATGCTGCTGAGGCGATGGAGCTGGGAGCTGATGCGGTGTTGGTAAATACAGCGATGGCTATCCCTAGTGATCCAGTTCGTATGGGTGAGGCGTTTAAGTTGGCTGTGGAAGCTGGTAGAGCTGCTTACGAGATAGGATTACCTCAGCAGCGCGAAACAGCCTCGGCTACGAGTCCACTGACAGGATTTCTGAATAGCTAAGTTGAGATTGTGTAGGTGGTTGCTTTTATCTATCCTAAAAGCACCATCAGATATTCAATACCCACCGATCAGGGGGATATCGGGCTTTCTTCTTGATAGTTGGTTCAGCTGAGCGTTATTTGATGCATCTTAGAAACGTAAATTTGTGCTACCTACCATGAAATCAATCACCCAATATTCAATTCTGGCCATCGCTCTTTCAGCATTTAGCTGTCAGGCAGAAGCAAACCCGACCATCATTCCTGCTCAAGCTACAGAATCTGAGAAGAGCACAGCCGTTTCTCTTTTTGATGGCAAAACACTGGCAGGTTGGAAGGCGGTGAATCCGAAGAATGCGAAATTTTGGTCAGTAAAGGATGGCATCATTGAGGCTTCTAATGGGGACAAGAAGATGCCGATTAATACTTACCTTGCGACGACGTCGGAGTATGAAAATTTCGAGTTTACCTGTGAGTTTCGGTTGAGTGGGGATCATGCTACTGGTCTTATTAACAGTGGTATCCAATACCGGTCTGTGCTTAAAAAGCATAAGAAGAAAGGGGTGACCATTGTGGGGTATCAGGCCGATATCGGTAAAGACTGGTGGGGTGGAATCTATGATGAGCACCGTAGAGGTAAGCTTGTGATGGGGGATTCTAAGGAGTTGTTGGCAAGTGAAGGTTTCAAGGATGATAGCTGGCATACCTATAAAATTGTGTGCAAGGGGGACCATCATCAGCTATACATAGATGGTATTCTGACAGCTGGCTATACTGAAGAGGAGGCTAAGATCCCCACGAAGGGAGTGATAGCATTACAGCTTCATAAGGGAGGTATTGCAAAGATGCAGTACCGCAATATTCAGATTAAACCACTTTAATTTTAGACTTAAGCTACATGTCAATTTCCAAATACTACATCCCTGCCTTTCTTGCTATTCCTTTCGTATTTAGTCTGCCTTCAGAAGCAGCTAAACCGAAGCGACCGAAAAAGAAAACTCAGTCAACGCGAGCCGCATCGCTTTCACCTGAAGAGCAACTTAAGACGTTTAAGTTACCTGAGGGGTTCGTTATTGAGTTAGTGGCGTCAGAGAAAAATGGTTTGATCAATCCGATTGATTTAGCGTTTGATGATGCTGGGAGATTGTGGACTCAGACTGCTGAGATGTATCCGCTTGATCCTAATGCGAAGGTGGTGGGGAGAAAGTCTCTGGAAGCCTTGGATAAGGGGACGATAGGTAAGAAAACTGAATTTCAAAGGATTAAAGAACTGTATCAGCTCAAGCAGAGAGGTACTGACAAGATATTGATTATTGAGGACCCGACGAAGCAGGTAAAAGGTGAGATTCCCGTCTTTGCGGAGGGGATAACCATCCCTCAGAGTTTACTCCCTTATAAAGATGGAGTCTTTGTGGCGCATGGTTCTGAGATGCTTTTCATAGGGGACAAAAATGGTGACGGTAAGGCGGATTACCATGAGAATGTGCTATCTGGATTTGGCTACACTGATACACATACGATGTCTCATACATTGGTGAGGGGGCCTGGTGGATGGGTTCACTTTTCTCATGGGGCGTTGAACAAAGGTAAGGTTGTGTCCTCTAAGTCTGGTAATAGCACTCAGATCAATTTCAGTAAAATAGGGCGTTTTTCTCTCGATGGTAAAAATGTGGAGGTGGTGAACAATGGACTTAATAATATTTGGGGTTTTCAGCTGAAGGGAAATGGTCAGTGGTATGGGACTGAGGCGAATGATTTGTTTTACAGTTTGGTGCCAATGCACCCGATGATGGGGTATCCAGGCATTGGAAATGATAAGCTTAAGCCGTATCAGCCTTTTGCACCAAAGGTTCATCAATTCAAAGTCAATGGAACGGGTATTTCTGGACTGGCTTATGATGAGAATGGGAAGAGTGGATTTCCGGATGAGTGGAAGAATATTGGTTTTTTAGCAAACCCGATTACAAGCGCGATCAACTGTGTTGTGTCGGATAGGAATCCTGATGGTTCGGTGATCTCGAAGCATTTTCCGGATTTTCTTACTTGTTCTGATGACTGGTTTCGTCCAGTGAATATTGAGTTTGGACCTGATGGCTGTCTGTACATCGTAGATTGGTATAATAAAATCATCTCCCACAACGAGGTTTCTAGGGATCATCCAGATCGAGATGTAACTCATGGTCGTATTTGGAGGATTAGATATGAGGGGCAGAAAGCTTCTGTTGCTAATGTGCTGAAATCTTCTGATAAAGAGCTGATAAAGCATCTGCGTGCTGAAATCCAATGGGAGAAGCGTGCTGCATGGCATCAAATTGCGGATCGACAGGTGAAGTCGTTGGTTCCTGAGTTGACTGGAATTGTGAAGGATGCGGCTGAGACTGTTGATACTCGTGTGTTAGCGCTCTGGTCTCTGGAGAGTCTGGGGGCTTATGATCTGGAGCTGATGAAAGTACTTACTGCTGATGAAAATGCAGACATAAGACGTGAAGCCTTACGTTCATTGAATACCTTTCAACCCGGAATTTCTGATGTGGTAACTCTGACTAAGCCATTGATCAGTGATCCTCATTACATGGTGAAAGAACAGGTGCTTAGAACGCTGGCAAAAGCGAATGCGGCGAATTCTGATAGTATTAAAATGCTGGTTTCAGCAGCTAAGCCAGAGAAGAAGGGGAAGAATGCTTTTGGGGGGATTTATGAGAATAACTTTCAGCGGTTCTTGGCTCTGATGGCGCTGGAGCAATATCCTAGTGATCTGATGGCCTTCATTGACTCACCCTTGGCTAAAGAAGTAGCTTCGGCTAACCTTAATGAGGCGAGTCGCATACTTCCGAAGGAAGATAGGACGCTGAAGATTTTGGCTTCGTTGAAAAGTGGGAAATCGGAGTTGGATGGTGATACATTGGTGGCGCTGTCGGAAAGTATGGATGAGCCTAAGGTGCTGAAGGCGCTTGGGGCGAAGCTTGCTACTAGGGAATTTGTCCAACTTGCGTTGGATAACCAAAGTCGCTTGCGCTCTTCTTCTCTTTTGAAAGCGCTTGAGCCAGGGTTAAAAGCGCTAATGGTTTCTTCGGCTGAGGATCAGTCATTTGCTTTAGATGCTGCAATTCGATTCCAATCTGGCGCGATCAATGATGAGTTGATCAAGGTGCTAGGAAGCACACAGATCAGTAAGCTAAACTCACAGCAGGTAGAGGCTCTGTTGATAGAAGGTAAGAAGAATAGCGATATTTTACATAAGATAGCAACCAATGCTGAGGTGGAAAAAAGTGTGAGGCTAAAGGCTCTTTTGGCTTTGGCGCTCGTCGATCCAAGAGGGGCGATGACTGTGGCTGAGCAGGCGTATAAGGCCGGGGATGACTATACTAAGTCTGTGCTTGTGACTGGCTTTAGATACTCTGAACAAGGCGGACTACTGTTGCTTCATTTGATCAATAAGAAACTACTTTCACCTGAGAAGCTAGAGCTCGAGACTGCGCAGCGCATTCTGGAATCTCACAAAACTAATGCAGTAGCTAAGTCTCTAGCTAAAGGAGTGAGAGCCAGGTTGCAAGCAGCTAGTGCAGTAGCTGATGGGAAGGTGAAACAATTCACGGAGGAGGTAGAGAAGCTAAAAGGAAATCCAGAGATGGGTAAAGCGATGTTTGGCTCTTGTCTTCAGTGTCATCAAGCGGGTGATAAAGGTTTAGATATAGCCCCTTCACTGGACGGTGGTAGGAAGCGTAATATTGAGCATATGCTAGTTGCCATCGTGAAGCCAAATGACGCCATGGAAGGCGGATATAGGCTTTACCGGATCACCACGAAAAGCGGTGATATTCTGGAAGGGTACATGTATAACTCGAATGCGAATGGAACAACGTTAGCTTTCATGGGAGGAGGTAAGAAATTTATACCTAAGGAGCAAATCAAGAAGGAGCGCTTCATTAATGGCCAATCATTTATGCCATCGATGTTTGGAGATCTAGAAGGTCAAACGATGGCGGACCTGATTTCATACATTAAAACGATACCTTAAGGCAAAATGGGAGATCTGGGCTCCCAGCTATCCCGTTTAGAGCCAATAATCTGGGGAGATTCATAAGTAGTTGATGATTTTTGCATTTTGCTCTTGATAAATTCCTCAAAGACCTTAGTTGTAACCACACTAAATTATGGGACAACAATACAATAAAGTTTTAAAGAGAAAGCGTCGTAAGGATTACCTCCGTCGCAAGAAGGCACAGTCAGGCTCAAGTGTGGCTGTGAAGAAGAGCAAGCCAGCTGCTAAGAAGGCTGCTCCGGCAAAGAAAGCTGCGGCAAAGAAAACAGCTGCAAAGAAAGCGGCTAAAAAAGCTCCTGCTAAGAAGGCCGCTAAGAAGGCACCAGCAAAGAAAGCAGCTAAGAAAGAAGAAGAGAAATAATCTCTGTCTTTTAGAAACATTTTACCGAGCCAGTCTTGTCGCATCTAGCGTGAGACTGGCTTTTCTATTTCTTAGACTTAGAAAACGGAAATATGGACAACGTTCTCATCGTAGATGGCCACAGTGCTATATTTTCGACTCCGGATTTGGCTGAGAGCCATATGCGGGATGGGCGGAGGGCTCGGGGTGAGTTGGTCCGTGAGTTGACTCATTTTCAGGATGTTTCAGATTATCATGTTGTGGTGGTGTTTGATGGGAAAGGGGATCGGCTAGATAGTGAGCTGCGGCAGGAGCAAGATATCCTCGTGATGTATAGTCGGGTGAATCAGACGGCGGATGCGGTGATAGAGCGTATAGTGGCTCAACATGCGGAGAAATTTAATGTATCGGTTGCTTCGAACGATCGCTTTGTGCTTGATACTATTTCAGTGTTTGGTGCCTTTCCTATGAGCATCCGCAGGATGTGGGAACTTATTGATGCTGGGTGAAATGGGTGAGGCTGTGCATATTTAGTCTTCAGAAGATCTTGATTTGCGTTGATATGGATACAATTGGTGTGCTACAAACTAGCTAATAAATTATGACTGATAAACAAATACTAAACCAGATCCGTGAGAGTGAGCATTTTAGAGTTCTTTGTGAGGCATTTAAGCGTATGACTGAATTGGATTTATGGCTAGATTCACTTGATGAGGATGATCCAAGGTCAATGGATGAGCTTTCAAGTGATTACTATTCTATTCTGACGAAAAAGTTAGGCTTGAAGGATCAGTTAGACGTATCACACCAGACGATGCGTGAGGCTACTAGTGGTAAGCATGTCAAATACGCGGAAGGGATATCTGGATTGATTCATTTCTTAGTTCCTGTTCATAATGGAGAGCAAGAGATAGGTTTCTTGCGTTGTGGAGGGATGAGAGACACTTACCGAGGAGTCTTGAAGTTTATGAATTTCTCACAGGAGCTGAAAGATCAGGATCATGATGCTGATAAAATAGCTGAACTGGAGCTCGCTTTCAAAAAGATACCAAATATCCACGGTGAAGATCTCGCTGAAGCCACTGCTTGGCTTGCAGATAGGGCGAAGGAAATAGATAAGGAAATCACTGAGATTAAGTCCGCGAGCTAGAACCGCGTATTATAAGGTAGTAATAGCAAAATATGCGGAGTCTTTTTGTAGTTTAGGAGTAGAACGTAGAGGTAAGGTTTAGTTGGAGAATTTCTCCACTAAGTGACCTTACTATAATCTAACAGAAACTGCAAAAAGACATCATGAATACATACTATAATCTTAATCCTCGTCAGCTTCATAAAAATGCCTCACCTGCGGATCTCTATAAATTAGCGATTCTTACTGAGGAAGATACTGAACTCTCAAATAAGGGAGCATTGATCGCCTACTCTGGTGATAAAACAGGCCGTTCACCTAAAGATAAGCGGGTGGTGAAGGCTTCTGAAAGTGAGGGGAATGTTTGGTGGGGAGAAGTCAATATTCCTATGGATGCTGCGCAGTTTGAAATTAACAAAGAGCGTGCGTTGGATTACTTAGGGATTCAGGATACGCTGTATGTGTTGGATGCTTTTGCGGGGTGGGATACGAAGCATCGTCTGAAGGTGCGGGTGATTTGTTCACGTCCTTACCATGCGTTGTTCATGCATAATATGCTTATCAGGCCAACGGATGCTGAGCTTGCTGAATTTGGTGAGCCAGATTTCACGATTTTGAATGCGGGTAAATTCCCTGCGAATGGGCATACTGAGGGGATGAGTTCTAAGACATCAATTGATCTCAATATAGAGGCGAGAGAGATGGTTATTCTTGGAACTGAGTATGCGGGGGAGATGAAGAAAGGTGTCTTCACGATGATGAATTATTTGATGCCTAAATCTGGTAATTTGCCAATGCATTGTGGAGCTACCGCGGCGAAAGATACTGAGGATTCTATGGTGTTATTTGGGCTTTCAGGCACTGGTAAAACGACGCTTTCCGCTGATCCTAACAGAAGGTTGATAGGTGATGATGAGCATGTATGGACTGATGACGGGATATTTAATATTGAGGGTGGTTGTTATGCGAAGGCGATAGACCTTACTGAGGAATCTGAGCCGGAGATTTTCAATGCTCTGCATTTTGGTGCAGTTTTGGAAAATGTGACGATAGATGATCATAATGAAGTGAAATTTGAGGATACTAGTATTACTCAGAACACACGCGGGGCGTATCCGATTGAGTTTATTTCTAATGCGAAGATTCCGTGTGTGGCTGGACAGCCTACTGATGTGGTTTTCCTAACCTGTGATGCGTTTGGGGTGTTGCCGCCAGTGGCGAAACTAACTCCTGAGCAGGCTGCATATCACTTTATTTCAGGATACACGGCGAAAGTGGCTGGGACGGAGGAGGGTGTATCTGAGCCTTCAGCTACGTTTTCTGCTTGTTTCGGTGCACCATTCATGGTGTGGCATCCAGGTAAATATGCGGAGCTTCTTAGTAAGAGGATTGCTGAGAATAATGTGAATGTCTGGTTGGTGAATACTGGCTGGACTGGCGGGAAATATGGTGTTGGATCACGTATTAAACTTAAGTATTCACGGGCGATCATTAGTGCGATTGCTGAGGGAAGCTTAAATAATGCGAAGACTGAGAGTAATCCTTATTTTGGATTTGAAACGGTGCTGGAGTGCGCTGGTGTACCGTCTGAGGTGTTAGACCCTAGCACTTCATGGCAAGATCCTGAGGAGTATGGCAAGACAGCGGCTCATCTTGCTGAGCTATTTACTGAGAACTTCAAGAGTTTTGAGGATGGTGTGGCTCCTGAGATCGTGGATGCGGGACCTACTCAGGCTAAAAGCTAATCGATTGGTAACGCTATGCCTTTAAACCGATTAACACGCCTGGGTGGCGCAGAGACACGAGCAAACGCGCTTCGCTGGATGAGGGTGCATACCTTTAGTCCACTCCGGAGTAGTATCAAGTGGGTTCTCTGTGTGATCTTGGCGTGGTTAGCTGGCAATATACCCATGATCGCAGATGCGCGGGCTTCTGGTGCGCTGAGTGCTGAGGGCGCCTGGATGTTTCGTATTTTAGTGTTAGCGGCTGGTCTGTGGTTAACGGAGGCGATTCCTGCTTATGCAACAGCGATGCTGATCATGGGGCTGGAGTTGCTTTTTCTCTCCACAGCTACGGGATCATCTGAGCTTTGGGAGTGGTCGGAGATTTTGGAGGTTTGGGGGTCTCCGTTGATTTGGTTATTTTTTGGAGGTTTTTTAATAGCTGAGGCATTTCGGGAAGCTGGCTTGGATCGGATAGTGGCGAAGTCTATCTTGGCTCGGACTGGGAAGGGGGCGTGCTCGATGACAGTGGGGTTGATGTTGGTGACGTATGTTTTGAGTATGTTTATGAGTAATACTGCAACGATTACGGTGGTGATAGCGATTATTTCTCCGTTACTCCGTCAGGTTCCTAGAGATAACTTAAGTGCTAGAGGTATGCTTTTAGGCTTAGCTTTGGCAGCTAGTCTTGGCGGAATGGCTACGATTGTGGGAACGCCTCCGAATGCTATAGCTGTGGCAAATTTGGCTGAGAATGGAATTACGATTAATTTCTTACAGTGGATGAAAATAGCAGGCCCGCCGTCTCTGCTCCTTTTGATGTTGTGCTTTGGTTATATTTGGCTGGCGTATTTTAAGAGGGATAAAGAAGCGGTAGTCTTTGATCTTGGGGGGCTGAGTGAGCCTTCTTCAAAAGCTGGTAAGGGAGGGGGAATTCAGTGGAAGCTGGTTTTTGTGGTGATCATAACTTTGGGGACGATAGGGATGTGGATGACACAGTCATTTCATCATATTCACCCTACGGTGGTGGTATTTTTCGCGATTACTTTGCTGACTTTGACAGGGGTGCTCACTTCTGTCTCGCTGATGTCTGTTCCATGGGATGTGCTTATTTTGATGGCGGGTGGTTTGGCATTAGGGAAGGGGATATCTGTGAGTGGTTTGGCTGATTTTTTCTCTCAGCATATTCCTGACGGGTTGTCAGCTGTGACGTTGGGGCTAGTGTTCGCGTTTGTAGCGGTGATGGCATCTAATTTCATGAGTAATACGGCTGCTGCTAACGCGATTATTCCGCTGATTTTTTCGGCGGTGGCAGTGAGTGATTCGATGCTGGTGGTGATACCGGCTACTTTGGCGTGTTCTTGTGCTACTTTATTACCGGTTTCTACACCTCCTAATGCGATTTGCTATGCTACGGGGAAGCTTAGGGCTTCAGATTTCTATAAGTTAGGGTTCGTTCTTATTGTTTTGGGGCCTGGTATTAGTTTTCTTTGGTGTCGTATTATTTTGTAAAACAGAATTGGCCATCTGAATCCGCATATATTTCCAATTTGAAAACAATATATGCTGTGAATTTTTTTGAGCGGTATGGCAGATTCTTTCGCGTTGGAACATAACCAACTCATTATTTATGCCTGTTCTTCATCTCACCATCTTTATTTCGATCATTATGACGATCGCTTTTATCGTGTGCTATGTGATGGAAGCATGGCGAAACAAGAATCAAGGAGTTGAGCAGACATCACTGCTGCCCCTAGCGGATGACGCTGAGGTGAGTGTGAAGGAGCCGGTTACAGAGGACAAAAAATCACAACTTTAGAACAGAAGATCATTAATAAATTTTATGAATAAGACAACAATAACATACAACGACAAATGCGTTCGTTGGTTCACCTGGGCTTCTATTATTTGGGGCGTAGTAGCCATGCTTGCGGGACTCATTGTATCGCTACAGCTAAATATAACGATGATGCCAGGTGTATCATGGATAGAGTATCTCTCTGGAGGAACAATGACTGAAGAAGGTCTTCCTTACCTTACTCTAGGTCGTCTCAGGCCGGTGCATACGAATGCGGCTATCTTTGCGTTTGTTGGAAATATGATTTTTGCGGGTGTTTACTATTCTACTCAGCGTCTCTGTAGATGTAGGGTAGCTTCTGATAAGCTCACGTGGTGGCATTTCTGGTCATGGCAGCTGGTTATTGTGTCAGCGGCTATTACGCTACCAATTGGTCTCACTCAGAGTAAGGAATATGCTGAGCTTATTTGGCCTATTGATCTGTTAGTTGTTTTTTCATGGGTGGTTTTTGCGATTAACTTTTTCTGGACGTTGATCAAGCGTAACGAGCAGCACCTTTATGTGGCTATTTGGTTTTACATCGCGACTATTATCACGATTGCGATGCTTTATATCGTTAACAACCTTCAGATCCCTACTTCATGGACGCATTCATACCCGATCTTTGGTGGTGTTCAGGATGCACTAGTGCAGTGGTGGTATGGGCACAATGCGGTGGCATTCTTCTTAACGACTCCGATATTGGGAATCATGTATTACTTCGTTCCTAAGGCGGTGAATCGGCCGGTGTATTCTTACCGACTATCAATCGTTCATTTCTGGTCGTTGGTATTCATTTATATCTGGACGGGTCCTCACCACCTTCTAAATACAGCACTTCCAAACTGGCTACAGGGGTTAGGTATGGCATTCTCAGTGATGCTTTGGGCTCCATCATGGGCTGGAATGTTGAATGGTCTGCTTACGCTTAAAAGTGCATGGGGTACTGTGCAGAAAGAGCCTGTAGTGAAGTTTTTCGCAGCAGCTCTGACATTCTACGGTATGGCCACTTTTGAGGGGCCATTGCTAGCGATCAAATCCGTTAATGCGTTGTCTCACTATACTGACTGGACTATTGGTCATGTGCATAGTGGCACGCTCGGTTGGAACGGGTTCATGGCGGCTGGTATGTTCTACTGGTTAGTTCCTAGACTTTGGAAAACTGAGCTTTACTCAAAGGCTTTAGCGAACTTCCATTTCTGGATTGGTTTTGTGGGTGTGTTGCTTTATGTTTCATCACTCTGGGTATCTGGAATTACTCAGGGTCTGATGCTAAGTGATAGCACAGATGGTGCTGCTACCTATAAATTCCTGGAGACACTTGAGGCTATCCAGTTTCCGCTTCTTGCGAGATCCTTCGGGGGGACGCTTTACTTAGTGGGATTCCTCTTCTTGGTTTATAATCTCTTTATGACATGCCGCAGTGGCAAGCCTACTGACGTGAGCGTGGAAGTGACACTTAGGGACAGAAATAACCCTGATAAAGCAACTGTTGGGGATGTTCTTATGCGTGATCCATTTGCTGCCGCTCTTGGTGGTGTGGTAAGTTTAGTCTGGTGGGTAACTCATCCTACGCAGGTATTATCTCTCATCTGTTTATTGTTCTTCATTGTTCTTGGGTTCATAAGATTTAAGAGAAACCAGCAGAGCTGGACTGAGTGGCATGATGCTCTCACTAGAAACTATCTACCGTTCACTGTCTTGGCGTTCTTTGCGGCAGCAGTGGGTGGGGCGATTCAGATCATTCCGAATGCGATGTCTGCTAAGCCTGATATCATTGATGACCGCTTGCAGGTAGTTTATACTCCACTTGAACTAGCTGGACGTGACATTTATGTGGCTGAGGGTTGTTATAACTGTCACTCACAAATGATCCGCATGCTGGACTCTGATGTGATCCAGTTTGGAGATTACTCAAGAATGGGTGAGTCTATCTATGATTATCCACATCAGTGGGGATCTAAGCGAACTGGTCCTGATCTTGCACGTGAGGGTGGCCCATTAGTGGAGGGTTCTGAGAAAATGCGAATTGGAGCTAAAGATAACGTTTGGCATTACATCCACCTCATGGATCCGCGTGAGAAGGAGAAGAAGTCTAACATGCCTTCCTACTCATCTCTTGTAAGTAAACAAACTGACATTAAAGCACTACCTAGCAAGATCAGAGTTCAGGCTCTCCTTGGGGTGCCTTGGCCAGTGATGAACAAGCATGAGATAGAGCAAGATGCGATCGAGCAAGGGTTAGAAATCTCTAAAACGCTTGTTGGAGCTAACGTTAACATCCCTTGGGTGACTGAAGGTATGAGTCGACAAAAGATTGAAGCGAAGTTGGCTGAGACTGAGATCGTGGCACTTATTGCCTATCTACAGAAGATCGGAGTTTACGAAGTTCCTGATAAGGAAAACGTGAAGGAAGGTAGCTGGACTTCACCAGATGATGTGCGTGATCTGAAGAAGCTTAATGAAATGATCGATGCAGGAATAGTTCCTGAAGCCGAAACAGAAGAAACACCTTAAATAGAAAAATCATTATGAAAATAGTAAAGCAATTTGCCTTAGAGAATGGAGATTCTATCTCAGCCATAGGATTCTTCGTTCTGGTGGCACTCATCTTTATCCTCATCGTGGTTCATTCCATTAAGATGAAGAGGACAACGACTGATGAGCTCGCGAACTTAGCACTTAAAAACGATACTGAATAAAGATTATGGAGCAGAAAAAGAATGAAACTGACGAAGTTTTCGGGAACAAAGTAGTAAAAGGAGGATCACCTATTAAAAGGGGAGAGATTGTCCTGCGTGAAGACTCCTTTGACGGAATTCAAGAATACGATCAACGTATGCCTAACTGGTGGCTCATCCTCTGGTGGTCAGCGATTGTCTTCTTCTTTGTATACTACATCGTTTACTATACAATGGGTGCAGTGCCAACCACTACGGAAACAATGGATGCACGCGTGGAGGCGATTCATCAATTAAGAAAAGATGCTTTGCAAAAGACACTTGATTCAATGGATGACGATGTCTTAGTCAACAAGCTAAGTATGGATGCTGAGTTTGTAGCGGCTGGAAAAGACGTTTATATGAGTAGCTGTGTGGCTTGTCATGGTGCTGACATGAAGTCTAATGGGGGAGCGACTGCGCGTCCTCTTGATGATGGAATCTGGCATTATGGAGATAAGCCGATGGATATTTTCACATTGATTCTCAAAGGGACACCAGCTGAGAGCAAGGGATATAATATGATGCGTATGCCTCCATGGGAATCACTAGGACCAGATAAAGTGGCCCAAGTAACAGCCTATCTTATCAGCCAAAACCAGAAAGACTTCGAGAAATACAAAAAATAGCATTTCATGAGCGATAAAAGTAAATCACCAAGCTTAGAGTCTGTATCCACTATAAATGACGATGGGTCTAAGGCCATCATCCATCCTGCAGATGTTAGTGGGAAGTTTACTACTCTGAGGCGGATCACGGCGGTGATTTTGCTGGTGGTTTATGCTGTTTTACCATGGATAGAGATTAATGGATCTCCGGCTGTATTTCTCAATATTGCAGAACGGAGGTTCCATTTGTTTGGGATCACATTGTTTGCGAATGATCTATGGGTGTTGTTCTTTTTGATCTCAGGGATGGCGTTTTCGCTGTTTGTTTTAAGTTCTGTGGTGGGAAGAGTTTGGTGTGGGTGGTATTGTCCTTATACGGTGTTTCTAGATCATGTATACCGCAGGGTGGAACGTTGGATTGAAGGAGATGCACCGAAGCGTAAACAACTAGATAAGGCGCCATGGAGCTCTGGAAAAATAGTGAAGCGAGGTTTTAAGTGGTTTTGTTACGTGATTATATCTTTGATCTTGGCGCATATTTTCCTTTCATACTTCATCTCTATTTCTGAGCTGTGGGAGCATATGAAGACGAATCCTAAGGAGCACTTAGGTGAGTTTTACTTTGTATTAGCCTTTACGGCTGTGTTTACTTTCACATTTGGCTGGTTCCGTGAGCAGTTCTGCATCATTATGTGTCCTTATGGCAGATTCCAGTCAGCGTTGACAGATGATGATACGATCACTGTTACTTATGACAATGTTCGGGGTGATCCTAGAGGTAAGAAACGTAAGGGTGTGGTCGATACTAGTATTGGTGATTGTGTTGATTGTAAGCGCTGTATCAGTGTGTGTCCTACAGGGATTGATATCCGTAATGGGATTCAGTTAGAGTGTGTGGCTTGCTCAGCTTGTATTGATGCCTGCAATGACATTATGGTAAAGCTGGACCGGCCTAAGGGGCTGATCCGATATGATTCCAGAAATGGAGTAGACACGGGTAAACGAAAGATTTTCCGTGCGAGAACTTACCTCTATGGAGTGTTTGTGTTGCTAGGCGCAGCTGTTTTAGGCTTTACCTTATATAAGAAAGCTCGTCCATTCCATGCTGAGGTTTCACGTTTTACGGGTGCTAGCTATATCTCGAATGAGGATGGGGTGAGGAATCTGTTTGAATTCCATATTACGAATAAACGTAAGCAGGATATGACTTTCAGTGTGAAAGGTCAGGGGGCGGCAGAAATTCAGTTTTCAGAAATGGAGCCGATCACTATTACAGAATTGGATACAAGGTCATTTACTATGGGAGTTTTCACTAATAAGGCAGATTACGATGGTAGTAAGAACATCCAGTTTACGATTACCTCTAGTGATGGTTCTGATATGATTCTTAATGCGAAGTTCTCTGGGCCTAATAAATTCATGTATAAACAAGAAGAAGAGGAGAATGTAGAATAATGAAGATTTTCAAGAGTATATGGTTCTGGGTGGTGCTGATGCATTTGCTCGTGGTTGCCGCATGGGTCACCGTTTACAACATCGCAAATCCTTAAAAATATGATCACTGTAACTACTATGACGTCTTTGGCCGCGCTGAGTGCGGGACTTGCTACGAGTCTGCACTGCATCGGGATGTGTGGACCGTTGGCTTGCTCTGTGACGAGTCGCTGTAAGTCTAAGCAACATGCGCAGCTGGAGTCTCTGGCGTATCATCTGGGTAGGGTATTTTCTTATACATTGATAGGGGCGATTGCTGGGTTGATTAGTTTACAGCCGATGGGATTTTTCTTTCATTCTCCGGCGGCTATTTTGCCTTGGTTGATGATTCCGTTTCTTCTTATTACGGCCTTTCCGGAGGTGTTTAAGATGCCGCGCTTGAAGTTTCTGACTATGCCATATTATAAGGCGAAGCGCTGGGCGGAATCTAAGCCACCGGGAATCATGGGTGGTTTGTTGGGGCTTATTTCTCCCTGTTTGCCATGCACTCCTCTGTATCTTATTTTTGGGGTTTCTTTGCTGAGTGGTTCTCCTTTATCTGGGGCTCGGATTGCGCTTTGTTTTGCGCTGGGGACGATTCCGTTGCTATGGGCGGCGCAGTCATCGACTCATCTTATTGCTAAATTCATTCCAGGGAAATGGCGTAGCGGGCTGCGGGTAAGTTTTTTACTTGTTATCACTACTATGTTGTTTTTCAGGTTGCAGGGCACATTACCATCTAACTTAGAGCAATCAGCACCTACTCCGGGAGATGAAGCTAAGCCTGCTCAAGAGGTGGAACGTCCGCTTCCTGATTGCTGTGCGGGTAAATAATGGTTACAAGGTGTGTAGCCATTCGATATCCGTTATCCGTTATTATTTGAACTAAACCATGTCAGCCTGTCTTCACTGCTCGACCCCGCTTAAATCTGACCAAGAGAGTTTTTGTTGTCGGGGGTGTGAGAGTGTTTACCAGATCATTCATGAATCAGGTCATGAGATGTTCTATGATCTGAAGGCTGAGACTCCGTTGACTCCGTTGAGGGAAAGACCGTTTCAGGACAGAGACTGGGACTGGTTGGTTGATGTGTTAGAGTCGGATACTTCTGAGCCTACAACGATTACTTTAGGTCTTCAGGGATTGAGTTGTGTGGCGTGTGTGTGGTTGGTGGAGTCGGTAGCTAAGGCGATAAATGGTGTTTATTCTGTTAGTCTAAGTGTGACGCGTGGGAGTATGGAGGTGGTGTATCAGCCAGGGGAGATAGATGCTGCTGAGTTTGCGAATGGTCTTTATAAGCTTGGGTATGAGGTTACAAGGACTCCGGCGAATAGTAATGAGGCTGGTGGTGGTTCTGCGCTGGCGATAAAGCTTGGGATCTGTGGGGCGCTGGCGATGAATACGATGGGGTTTACTTTGCCACGTTACATTGGGATGGAGGCATCTGATGAGCTTCATGAGTTGTTTACGATTGTGATTATAGCATCTGCTACGCTGACATTTTTTATTGGTGGGTCATATTTTTTCAAGCGTGCTTGGAGTGCGTTGAAGCTGGGTCATATTCATATGGATTTGCCAATTTCTATTGGGTTGATCTTGGCGTTTTTGGGATCGATCGTGGGGTGGTTGTTTTCACGGGAGGAGTTGTTTTATTTTGACTTTGTGGCGGTATTTACATTTTTGATGTTGTTAGGGAAGCAGGTTCAACAGGCTTCGTTGAGTAGGGCGAATGCTAAGTTTGGTTCTGAAAGTACGATCCCGGATGGTTATCGAAATTCTGAAGGTGAGCAGGTAGATACGCATGGGATTTTAGCGGGGGAGCAATTGGTAATTCCGGCTGGGACGGTGATCCCAACAGCTTCTAGGTTGATGTCTGAGGTTGCGGAGTGTTCGCTGGCTTGGATCACGGGGGAGCCGGCTACACTGGTGTATGGGAAGTCTGATCCTATTCCAGCGGGGGCGGTGAATCAGTCACAGGATGATATTGTGGTGGAGACGGTGGATGCTGTGGATACGGATCATTTCTTCCATCAGTTGCCGAAACAGAATGATGGTTTGAGTCCGGCCTTGGCGAAATTTATTCGGTATTATTTGGTGGCGATTTTGTTTATTGGGCTGGTGGCTTGTGGTGCTTGGTTGTGGCTGTCTGATGACTGGGTTAAGGGGATTCAGGTGATGATATCTGTTTATGTGGTTTCATGTCCTTGTGGTATTGGGCTGGCTTTGCCTTTGTTGGATACTCGTTTTAATAAGTTGGCAAATAACATTGGGGTGTTTCCGCTTACTGCTACTTGCTGGGCGGGGTTTTTGAGACTTAAGAGGGTGGTATTTGATAAGACGGGAACGCTGACTTTGGATCGGCCTGTGTTAGACAATAGTGAGGCTTTGACTAAGCTTGATGATCATGAGCGTGAGGTTCTATTTTCACTCACTAAGAAGTCGTTGCATCCGTTGAGTCGGTCACTTTTCTCTGAACTCATTCATAGGGGGACTACGCATAGTAGCTTGGGCTGTGATGTGGTGGAGACCGCTGGGCAGGGAGTGTCTGCGGTGATTGATGGATCTACGTATAGCTTGGAGCGGCCGGATACGAGGAAGAAGCTGCTGTCGTGTGATTTCAAATGTGATGGGGTGGTTATTGCTCAGTATCATTTCATAGAGAGTCCGCGGGAGAATACTAAGGACTCGATAGCGCAGATACGGGAGATGATCCCTCAGCCACCAATGATTCTTTCAGGAGATGTGGAGGAGAGTGTGAGCGGAATAGCTCGGCAATTAGGGATAGAGGATTACGCGGCATTGCTTAGTCCGGAGCAGAAGCTGAAGCGTATCCAGGCACTTCAGGAGGAGGGTGATCTGCTTTATATTGGTGATGGGATGAATGATATTTTGGCGATGCGTGATGCGAGGTTGAGTGCGGCTCCGTTTGCGAATGTGAATTTGGTGACTAAGGATGTGGACTTTCTTTTCACTGACGAGACGCTAGGTTTCTTGCCTAAATTGCTTCGGTTAGCGGAAACGAGAAATGCTTTGAGTCAGCAGCTGCTGATTTATACTACGCTGTATAATGTAGCTGTGGTGCTAATTGCATCAATTGGGTTTATGTCTCCTTTGATAGCGGCTATTATTATGCCGCTGAGTTCACTGGTTAGTTTGTATTTGGTGAGCCGTAAGCAGGCTTGATGTGCGATTGTTGTGGGGAATCTAGTGGCTAGGATTTTAATTTTTTGAAATTGATTTTAGCAAGTTAATGTGTTAATTATAAGTGGATGAGTATTGTTTCGAAAAATGTATTATTAATGATGACTACCGTGTCCACTACTGTCCTACTCGTAGGGTCTGCAAGTGCGGGGCTGAGTATGGTTGGTAATGCTTGGGTAGATGATATGAGCGATATTAGTAACTTTAGTGGTAGTCTGAATATGACGGTGTCGTTGGATTTCCCAGGAGAGGTGTCAATGGTCTCTGATGCACCTAGTGTGGATCGGCTTGTTAATTGGATGGTTGATGGTACTACGCGTCTTGATCTTATTGATAACGGTTATGTAGAGGTAACGCCAGATGCGCAGATTGTTAGTGGGCAATGGCAGATGTGGGCGTTGTTTTACACAGATACAGGGGTATTTTTAGATGAGGTGAGTTTGTTAGATTTTACGGCTTCTGCTTCTGTTTTCACAACTGATCTTAGTGATGTGGCACCAGTCGGGACGGATGAATTTTTCTTACGTTTCCGTATTAAAGAAGCTGTAGGTGATGGCTTTTCATTTTCGCAGATCAAGGTGTCTCCCATACCTGAGCCGAGTTCTGGTTTGCTCGCTTTACTTGGTTGCGGCTACCTGTTGCGCAGAAATCGTTAGTGTAGTAGCGTATTGATAGTGAGTTATTTGTTTACAGATGAAGTGTTAGGATTTCTTCCTAGGTTGTTGCGTCTAGCACAACACAGAAATGCTCTTTCTTAGTAGACAACTTCTAATTTACACTACGCTTCATAACGTAGCGGTGGTTATTCTTGCCTCATCAGGGTTTATGTCGCCTTTAATAGCGGCGATTATCATGCCTCTGAGCTCCCTAATAATCTTGTATTTAGTGAGTAGAAAGTGAGACTTAACTTTTTTTTGTATTTTATAAGGTGTTGTTTGTAATTTTTTTTAAATAAATATTGATGTATGTTAATTATTCAGTTATATACATTAATTATAACGAAACTAACTCATGAAATTCCCCAAGGACCATGAAACTACTATTAAAATTTTTAACATTTGGTGTGTTTGCCACAAGCGTGCAGGCTGAAAGTGATTATTCAATTTCTTTTGCTAATTATCTTTCAGGAACGTCGTTTGACAGTCCCAATAGTTTTGATGCTGGGGACTGGTATGATGGTCTAGATGGCTTGGTGTATTCTGACGTCATCCCTGATTCTGAGTTTGATGTAGGAGCTATATTAGTAGCTACGAGTGTTTATACTCCACACACAGAATCTCTTAATGGTAACAACGGAGGAGACGATGCTTTCATTAACATGAAAAGAGACAATAGTGTGGACTTTTCTTTCACTTTGTATGATACAGCAACAGGAAATATTGTGGATACTGATTTCTTTGGTGAGGACTTCAAGTATTCACTAGTGTTTTATGATCTGGACGGGTCTCCTACTGGGGGACTTGAGCAGATTACTTCTTATGACCATTCAAGCTGGCAGAAGCTTGAGACAAGTATCATCGATGTGGTGGAGGATGGTAACACGGCAACCGCAACAACTAACGGTTCAAATAATAATGTTCCAAACGCTTATGCTGAGACTACTAATCTGACGGAAGAACAACAGTCTGCCGCTATTGTGTTTGATTATGAGAATAAAGGTTCTATAGATTTGACCTATACAATTGTGGGGGGGGCTACAAACAACCAGAGGAATTTGTTTATTGATGCAGATGATTTTACAGTATTCACGCTACCTACGGAGACATCAACTGTTCCTGAGCCCTCTTCAGCATTGCTCATAGGAATGAGTTCTTTATTTCTCATCTCTAGGAGAAAGAGGTAGATTGGTTGTTATTCAGGGCTAACTCACTTTGTGGTGTTAAGTTTGAGGGAGGAGGTGAATAAGTTTTCATCAGAAAGTAGCGTGTGGACGTTTTGCTCTGATGGTGTTCTTAATCGTTGTGTTTGCTTTGAGTGGATTGATAGCGAGCTTTCTAACTTTCTCAGTAAGGCAACATTCTGTGCTGCATTCGCTTTACGGATTCTTGATTCGTCTTCTTTCCATGCCACTTCTAGCAGCCTGTGACACTGGTTCTCAATACTCTAGTTCGCGGATCAGCTATATTTCCAAACTTTTCAATACTCTCAGGAAAATCACCAGGATACTATTCAGAACTTGTTTTCTTAGACATCCAACCATGCTGAACCACCACATATAGAGAATCCGTCTAATCTGAATAAAATATTATACTACTTAAAGTGAGATAGTCTTGAATATTTGTGTTTTTTTAAATAAATATTGATTTGTGTTAATTATTTAGTTATATACATTAAGTATAACGAAAATGATTTATACAATCCCCCAATGGCCATGAAACTACTATTAAAATTTTTAACATTTGGTGTGTTTGCCACAAGCGTGCAAGCGGAAAGTGATTATTCAATTTCTTTTGCTAATTATCTTTCAGGAACGTCGTTTGACAGTCCCAATAGTTTTGATGCTGGGGACTGGTATGATGGTCTTAATGGTTTGGTGTATTCTGATGTCATTCCTGATTCTGAGTTTAATGTAGGAGCAATCTTAGCAGCTACGAGTGTGTATTCCCCACTCAATGCCTCTATCAATGGTAACAACAATGGAGACGATGCTGTCATCAACATGAGGAGGGACCGTAGTGTGGACTTCACTTTCACTTTGTATGATACAGCAACAGGGAATATGGTTGATACTGATTTCTTTGGTGATGACTTCGAATATTCATTGGTATTTTATGATCTTGACGGGACTACTAGTGGGGGGCTTGAGCAGATTACTTCTTATGATCATTCAGGTTGGCAGAAGCTTGAGGCAAGTATCATCGATGTGGAGGAGGATGGTAATGTGGCAACAGCAACTACTAATGGTTCAAATAATAATATTCCAAATGCCTTTTCAGCAACAACTGATCTAACGGAGGAGCAACAGACCGCGGCTATCGTTTTTGATTATAAGAACAAGGGAACTGTTGATTTGACCTATACGATTGTAGGGGGAGACTCAAATGTTCAGAGGAATTTGTCTATCGATGCTAATGACTTTAAAGTATTCACGCTACCTACGGAGACATCAACTGTTCCCGAGCCATCTTCCGCATTGCTGATAGGAATGAGTTCCTTACTTCTAATCTCTAGGAGAAAGAGGTAGAGTGGTTGTTAGTATTCTGAGGTAAATTGAGTTTACCTTTTTTTGTGTGAGCGCGTTGTATTCAGGAGATATTGTCTATTTGGGTTGAAAGAAGTTGCTTGTAAATATTTCGAGATGTATAAGTAGAATAGCTTATGGATAAGAAAGAGCAGCAGCAAAGAGAAACTCATGATGAGCCGATGAAAACTCAGTTGTATGAATATTTACTTCATTCTGAGCTGTTTTCAATTTATCGCAAATCTTTTGAGAAAGTAACAGGACACACGATGGCGTTAATACATCCTGATGTAAACGAGACTCCTATTGCAGAGGTTGGTAGATGTGGGAATGCTTATTGTGCTATTTTATTAGCGAATGACATTTGTTCCAAACGTTGTCTTGATCATACTCGGAAGTTAGCTTCGCGCGCTGTGGGGAGTTCAAGTACTGCGCAATGCTCGGCGAAGATGACTACTACGTTGATACCTGTGAATTCACATGATAAAACGGTTGCTTATCTGCGCACAGGACAAGTGAAGGTGGATTTGCCAACAGTAGATTTTGCTAATTTAGATGAGATTCAGAAAAACTTACCCCTGAGTGTGGGGGCTGACTTGGAAAAAGCTTATAATGGATTGACTAATATTGATGAGAAAAAATATTTAGATCATTTAGTCGTGTTAGGAGCCTTTGCTATGCAGTTGTCTTGTATTGCGGAGAAGGCGGTGGACCGGACACATAGTGACTCGATTTTGACGGATCGTTGTAAGCAATATATCACGGCGAATTTGTCTGAGAAGATCTGTTTGGATTCGCTTGCTGAGCATACAAAGGTGACGAATAGTTATATGTGTAAGCAGTTCAAGAAGCACACTGGGATGACTATTGTGGAGTATATAAATCTACATAGAATCGAGCTTGCTAAGCAGTTGTTGATTGAGCGTGATGGGGAGAAAATTATCAATATTGCGTATGAGTGTGGCTTTCAGTCACTTTCGCAGTTTAACCGGACCTTCCAAAAATTTGTAGATAGCTCACCTACTGGTTATCGTAAGCGAGCGAGTGTTTGTGCTGCTGGGTCTTGTGATCCTAGGCGGATGAGAGCTTAGTTGAAATTTTGGGCTTTAATGGACTTTTAGTTCGTGAGCGTGGAGGAACCAGCGGCGTTTATCGCAGGCTTTTCCGAGGTAAGTTTTTGGGCATCGCTTGACGAGGGATTGGTAGTATTTGTCTGCGACTTGTGGGTCTGGTCTGGTCCAGTCGCCTGCTTGCCAGAGGAGTTTGGCGGCACGGTCGTCGTTTCTCGGGAGCAGGATGGCGGCGCGGTAGAGGAGGTCTGCGGCTAGTCTGTCTTTGGTAGAGACGGGTGAGATTCTTAGGTAGTTTTGCTGGATGCGTTTAAGTTCATCTGGGGTGATCTTAGGGGTGAAGTCTTGGGCTTTAGGGAGTGGGCCATCGAAATATTCAGTCATGTCATAGTTCTCGTGCATTTTTCTGTTTGCTGCGGAGATTCTTAGGAATGGGCGGCAGTCGTTTTCTAGGTAGAAAAGTTCGTTGCCTTCTTTGCGAATGATCTGTGCGGAGGTGATGAATGCTTGGGCCCGCATTTCTGCTGGTAGATCTTTATTGAGTGCGGCTCTGTAGTGGATGATGTATTTGTTGTAGGTTTGTAGGTGTTCTTCTAGTGCGAATTTTTTTGCGTCTTTGAAGTATTCATTGCGCATTAATTTGCGGGTGAGGAGGGCTTTAATAAATTCTGATTTCTGGGCGGTCTCGGAGTTTCTCACATAGTCTAATAGTTCTACTGGGCTGAGTAGGGTTTCAGCGATGTAGGCGGCGTCTGATTGGTTATTAGCTGTTAAGAAGAGGTCGAGAGCCTTGCCGTAATGTTTGAGTCCTAGTTCTACGCAGGCGTATTCTGAGTAGAGATTGAAATACCGAGTATTGGCAGTTTGACCTGTCTCTTGGTAGCTTCCATAGATATAAAAGTCGGTGTTCTCTGGATCTGCTCCTTCTGGTTTGATGCTTTCAGTGGTTTGTGAGTAAATGGTAGATGCCTTTTCGAGGTTCCCTTTTAGTGTGGCTAGTTTGGCCTGGAGCCAGAGTGACTCTGTGGTGGGTTTCTGCATCGAATTGAGGCAGAGTTGTAGTGCTTTCTCATCGTAGATAGCGTAGGCCGTGGTAGCACAGATACCTAGTTCCTTGTCGATATTAGGTCGCTTAGAATTACGTAGTGCGTTGACCCAGAGGTTGAGTGTGATTTTAGACTGTTGGTCTACTTCAGGATTCTCGTTAGTGGGGTCATGATATCCAGGAGAGAGGAGGTTTGATATGAAATAGCTGAGAGCGACAGCGTGATCCTGATTTTTTGCGACTAGCTTGAAGATCTTGGATGGATCTGCATGATGTTTATCGAGTGCCGTGTAGAAGACTTGTTTGATGTTTCTGGATGCTGTGATGGGGTCGGTGGTTTTCTCTCTTCCTTCTTTGATGTAGATGGTGAGGGCTGTGATGAAGTCATTGCTTTTGAGGGCGTAGAATGATGTCCAGTCTTTAGCGGTGACTTGGAGGGAGTCAGGGAATCCGTCTTTGGTGTATTGTTTGACTTTGGTGTACCATTGCATGGCTTCGCCGTCGGCTGTGGAGGTGCGGGCTAGCATCCAGGCTGCCCAGACGGTTTTGTATTTTCGCTCGTCTGCGGGGAGTGCTAGTAGGGATTTCCAGTGGGTGCGGGCTTGTTCTGGGAAGCCTTTTCTGTAGGAGATAGCGCCTTTTAGGTAGAGGGAAAATTCTTTAGGTATTGCCGCGAGGGTAGGTTTGTCTAGCCAGATTGTTTGGCGTTCATTTATTAGCTGGTCAGCTCGTTGGTCCCAAGCGCTGATGATCATGTCTGAGCGGATGGCGGAGTAGTTATCGAGTATTTTTTTAGGGAGTTTAGGGGCTGCTTTTTTGAGGTCGGCGATGTCTGTATTGTAGGTCGCCTGGAGCCTTTCGGGTAGACTAGCTAAGTTGATATGGTTAGCGGCGTTCTTTTTGTTGTTAGGGAACAGCAGGTCGACTCCGGTTGTGGGGTTCTCGATGATGGTAGATTTGTAATTGAGGAGTCGAGGGGCATAGTAGGGGCCGCATGCGATGAGGATGCCAATGCTTGCGATGGATGCTAGAAATGTAGGGGTAATACCACTCCGCAATGAAAAAGAGGCGAATGGGAATTTAAGGAATGATAAAAAATGGGCATTCGCCTCTTTTTCATTACTGCTTGGTATAAGTTTTTTTGAGGATTTCATGGGGTGGTGATTTCTAGGGGTAAGTTTTTTTCGGTGAATCTAAATGATCCTAGGTTGATGGTTTCTCCTGGAGCGATGGGGTAGGGCGAGTTGTGTTTCCACTGGACGGTGATGCCTTTGCTGCGTTCGTTTTTCTGGGTGGAGTAGTGTTCTGTTAAATGGGAGGAGATGCAGAAGCCTTGCCAGTCGAGACGGATGGTTTCTGGCCAGTCGAGTCTTTGTGGGGTGTTGTTTGTGATGGTGAGGTGGTGGAGGCCGTCATCGGTGGGGGTGATTTTTAGATCGAGTTTGGCTGGTTCTGGTTGTTGGCCATGGCGGACTTTCTGGAGGGTGTCCCAGGTCCAGTTCATGCGGTCTGTGGTGACGGGTAGGCGGTACCAGATGATGCCTTGCATGAGTGCTGGGCGTTGGGTTTGCCATTCGCGGATGAGGTGGGAGAGCTGGGATGGGTCTGCGCTTGCTATTTCGTAGCGTAGTTTTTGGAATTTACCTTCTGAGGCGATGTTGTTGATTTTTCCATCGCTGCCGTAGCTGATGGCATGGCGATAGGTGGGGAGGGCTATGAGGTAGGGTTTGCCGAATTCTGCGCAGGCTAGGGCGGTTTTGTAGGCGTGGTCGGTGTTGCAGAGTGCTCTGCCTTCTCCGTGTCCTGAGACTCCGTGGACTTGCATGATGAAGCGGTCGGTCTGCTGGGCTAGGGTGGTGAATTCTGGGTAGTTGAGCCAGTCTGGTAGGCAGGTGATTTCTAGGATTTTGTTAGGGAATTCTTGTTTGAGGTGGGTGAGGAGTTTGGTGTAGTCGGCGAGTTTTTGTGATGGGCAGTCGTAGTCGATCTGGATGGATTTGGCGGTGGGGGCGTAGAGGTGGAGGAGTTGGGTGATTTCTTGGAGGGCTGTATTTGGCCAGTGGGATTTGGCGGCGTTTGTGTGGATGCGGAAGGCTAGGGTGAATTCTCCGGGATGCTTGTTAGTGTGGTGGATGGGGGATTGGAATGGTTGGCAGGTCCATTGTTGATTTTGGTAGGAGATTTCGGCGGCTAGGAAGACTGTGTTGCTGAACTCTGGGGTGCGGGTTTCGACGGCGTGGGTGACTGCGTCGGTCCAGACTCGTTGCCAGACGTAGACTTCTTGGGGGATTTCACCGGTTGTGAACTCGATGGAGGTAAGTTTTTCATGGTCGCATGATGCACAGGTCAGCGAGAAAAACGTGAACGTCACTAGAATTACCGCTAGGTATATGCAGTGAAATTTTCTCGATAGGTAGAGTAACGACGTGAACATATTATGGATACGAGGTCCTTGTTCAGTGCCTTACACAAAAGATATTGGTTCTATATCCTTTTCTTAATTCTCTCCAAGCATTAGCTGGGTAGTTGGCTAAACACACAATGGCATCTGGATCCTGGCTTGCTCAACGGCTGGTAATGAGGCATATTAGCTCAGTGACACAAGCAAAAGCATGGTGTCATGAGAGCAAAGAAGGTGAGCGATGGGTAAAGAAACTGGAGAAGAAGAGCAGATAAATAGAATTTTAAAGCATATGAAATTATGGATTATAGGACTGCTCCTTTTTTGAACATGCAGCTTAATAGTGAACAATATAATATGAATTTTAAATCTGGGTGTAAAAATTCTTGTGATTAATTAATATGAAATTTTTTTTAACTATAGTAACGATAGTATTTTGTTTTATTCAAGCTTTGAAGTCACAGGAAAAAATAATAGCTAAAGATAAAACTCACGTTTTCAAAGTAATTGATTCTTATATACTCTTAATGCATAAGAAAGTCAAATTACCCAAATTTGTATTGACTCTGCATGAAGCTCAAAACTTTATATCAGGAGGATATGGGTTTAATCATGGTGAAAATGTGGTTCGTATTAATTACCCTCAATTCTCAATATACTACTATAATGGCAGCTATTATTTTTGTGGCAAAAGGTTCGCTACTGAAAATAATGACATCCTATATAAAGATGGCCATTTATGGAGTGATGGTAAAAAGATCAAATATTTGGAGCATATAGTAAATGATCTAGAAAATTTGAAAGGTAAAACGAATGAAGATATAGATTTAACAAATAATAAATTCGATTGGGATGGTTATATATTCAAAACCAAAACACAGGGTAAGCCAGTGTCGTTAAATCCTATCCCGCTTTCAAAAGGACGATTTTATTTTTCTGTATTTTGGATTTCTGGCGAAATTAAAGATGGTAGTTTATATGTTTTTGGTAAGTATATATCAAAAGTGAAAGCAGAAATATTTTTAGATTTTTCATCAGATAAATTATATCTCGATAATAAGTTTATCTGTAATTTGAGTGAGATTATTAACAAATAAAAAAGGGCAAAGGGGTCAGCAAATGTCTGTGAATGAAAAGCAAAAGTTATGAACCGAGCGCATGGGTAACAGTAATGGGACTTTTGAACTTTAAACTATATAATGAAATCAATATTGTACATATTAAATATATTAAAATATATTTCTTGGGTCGTGGGTGTTACTACTATGATGGCTTATATGTTGTGTCGTTTCTTCGATATTCAGCTAGCTGATCGATTCTTCTTAATTTTTATGAATATGGCTGTTTCAGGCATAATAATTGCAATTCCAATAAGCGGGTTATATGTTTATTTGCAAAAACTACACAAGAGTCAATAAGGGGAAATAAGCTGTTATCTGCCGAATTGTTGTCGGGTTGTTCGGGCGAATTGACGCCAGGGTGATTTGGGGTGTTTTTTTGCTGTTCTTCTACTTTGTTGTCGTGCTTTTTGGAGGCTTGGGGGTGGAACATTTTGCTCTGTGTTGCCTTTATTTGGGCTTGCTGGGGTTATGGGCTTGGGTTGATGGAGCATGAGGTTCACTTTCAGTGAACTTGTTTTTTGGTGATTTTATCCCAGCGATGCGGCTTTGCCTTTCACTGGGCTGGTATGAGATTCTCCTTCAGAGAATGATGGAGGCTGAGGTTGATGGGGTGGTTGGATGGTGGATTTTTTTATGCATGCCATATGCTCTAGATGAGGTGTGGTTTTCTGGATTTTATGATGATGAAGAGCTTGTTAGTTAGGGTTTCCGTGGAGCACCTTATATTCTCTGTTTAATTCTCTCTAGTAGTTCTGGATCGTCTTCAAGCTCAGTTACTAGGGAGGTGATGACGTTTAGGGTGGCTTTGGAGACGTGGTGTTCCATGCCTTCTACGTCGCGGTAGATGGTTTCTTCGTCTAGGTTGAAGAGGCGGAGGAACTGGGTGAGGGTTTGGTGGCGGGTGACGATGGCGTTGGCGATGGTGAGGCCTTTTTCGGTGAGGGTGGTGCCGCCGTATTTCTCGTGGTTGACGAGGCCTTCTGCTTTGAGGCGCTGGAGCATGTTGGTGACGCTGGCTTGGGAGATGCCTAGATTTCTGGAGACGTCTACGGGTCTGGCGTAGCCTTCACCTTTTTCTTCGATGAGGTGGAGGATCTGCTCAAGGTAGTCGTCCATGGCTACGGAGCCACTGGTGCGGAGGGTTCTGGGGGAGGAGTCTGGAGATGGTTGGGGCATCGTGATGGAGTTGGGAGCTAGTAATCTTGCACTGGGCTGTAATTTTCTCCGCTTTGGGTTTCTTGGTTTTTGGCGGCTTCTTCGCCTAGGGTATCGATTCGGAGCTGCATGACTTCTTGGTCGTATTTGTCCCAGAGTTTACGGGAGAAGGCGGTGGGTGGTTTGATGCGTTTTTTGAGTTTTTCTATTCTGTGGAGGGAGTCGTCGAGGATGTGGTTGGGGACGTTTTTGATGGCTTGGACGGCGATTTCTGCGGAGTCTGTGTTGTGGCAGATCATGGCCATGTCGTTTCCGGCTTCGATGGAGAGCTGGACGTCTGGGCCTCTGCCGTAGGTGTTCATGATGGCTCCCATGTCTAGGTCATCTGTCATGATGAGTCCTTCGTAGCCGAGTTGGTTACGGAGGAGGTTGGTGAGGAGGTTTTTGGAGAATGATCCGGGGAGGCCTGGGGTGTCTGGGTCGATGGCGGAGAAGTGTGCGTGGCAGCTCATGATGCTGTCTAGGACTGGCATGAGTGCGGTGTATGGGAGGAGGTCTGACTGCATGAGGTCTTCTTTGGTTTTGGTGACGAAGGGGAGCTCGTGGTGGGGGTCTACGTCTGCGAGGCCGCAGGATGGAAAGTGTTTGGCGCAGGAGAGGACTTTGCCTCGGCGGAGGTTGGCGTTGAATATGCCTGCGTTGCAGATGACTTCTTGGGCGTCTGTGCCGTAGCAGCGGCCTTGCATGGCGTTGTCTGAGTTGTCATCGTATGAGATGTCTAGGACTGGGCAGAGGTTCATGTTTACTCCGAGTTGGCGGAGGATGTCTGCGGTGATCATGCCGTGTCTGGCGATGAGGCCGCCTACTTTTTTGAGGTCTCCGGCTTTACGTAGTTGCTGTGCGGAGGGTGGTTCATTGGCGATGGCACGGGTGCGGGTGACTCTGCCGCCTTCTTGGTCGATGGTGATGAGGGGCTCGATGTTGCAGACTTCTTTGAGGGAGTCTGTGAGTTCGCGGAGTTGTTCTGGTGAGGCTACGTTTCTGGCGAAGAGGACGAAGCCGCCGGGTTGGATTTTCTTGAAGATGGAGATTTCATCAGGGGTAAGTTTTAGGCCTTTGACTCCGAGTAGTAGTAGCTGTCCGTGCATGATGGAATTACTGTGTGTTGTGGGTAGAAAAATGCAAGTTTAGCTTTTCATTTGGGTTGGGAAGCATCATTTTAGCGGGGAACTATGGAAGAGAAAAGCAAAGCAGGATCGTATTATTTGGCGGGCATTGGCCTAGCCGTGGCGCTGGTGGGGGCAGTGTTTGTTTATCTGTTGTGGAATAGTTATCAGAAGGCTAGTGCGACGAGGGAGTGGACTGAGACGCCATGTTTGGTGATCAGGTCTAAGGTGGCTGTTCGGTCTTCTGAGCATATTTCTAAGGAGTATAGTTGGAATGTGGAGTATCTTTATGAGTTTGGTGGGGAGTCGTATTCTAGTAAGTTTCATACTCCGCGTAGGGCGAAATGGAGTTCTACGAAGGAGTCTGTGGATGAGCTTATAGAGAGGTATCCGGCGGATGAGAAGGCGGTTTGCTTTGTGAATCCTGAGGCTCCGTCGCAGGCGATTTTGGAGCATGACAGTAAAGCGGGCGGGTATAGTATTTGGTTCCCGATGTTGTTTGTCGTTGGAGGGCTGGGGATTACGTTTAGTTCGTTGAGGGGGCTGAAATCTAGATTGATTCCATGCTGAGTGCCAAACAAGTAATGTGCCGTGTGTACTGTGGGATCTTGGTGGTTATCTGGGTTCTGGCACCTTATAGTATTTTGCAACACGTGGAGATTTTTCCGGTGTTGTGGATGCCTGAGCTTGGATTCGATAAGGCGATTCCTGTTTATTTTGATAGTATCTGGGTTTATTATTCGTTTTACGTTTTGTTAGGCTTGGTAGGGTTGATTGTGGAGAAAAAGTTGTTCTTGCAGTATCTTTATACGGTGGGGTGGGTGACTGCGGTTTCTCATGCGTTTTTCTTGTTTATGCCGAATGGTGTGTTGCGGACTGATATTGATTTTGAGTCGGCTCCGGCATTTTATCAGCACTTGGCGAGTTGGGATTCGCCTCGGAATGCGTTTCCTTCGTTGCATGCTTCTCTGTCGATTGTGGCTGCTATTGCGGTGCAGTTTTCGCGGAATTTTGCGAAGTGGATGAAGCCGTTGGTTTGGCTATGGGTGGTGGCTATTTTCTGGTCGACGATTGCGTTACGTCAACATGTTGTGGTTGATCTTGTTGCTGGGGCTATCATCGCAGTCATCGTTTGGTGGCGCGTTTCTGAGAGTGGTGAGCTGAAGCACCATGGGGTTTAAAGTATGTGTTCTACGATGGAGTCTACTAGTAGGCTACCTGCGGGGGTGAGAATGAAGTGGTCGTTTGAGATGGTGGCTAGGTTTTCTGATACTAGGATTTGGACGCGGTTCATTTCTGGTTCGGTGAATACTGAGATGGGGAGTCCTTCGGTGGTGCGGAGCATGAGGGCGATGCGCTCGATGCGGAAGTCTTCGGGGGTGAGGTTTTCTATCTCGGTTTGGGCGTGTCCGACTGAGGCGATCTGGCGGATGTAGGCGGCGGTGTCTGGGACATTTTTCCAGCGTGTGTCGTGGATGGTGGAGACGGCTGAGGGGCCGAGGCCTAGGTATTGGGCGCCTTGCCAGTAGGATTTGTTGTGGGTGGATTTGGCACCGGGTTTGGCGTAGTTTGAGGTTTCGTAGTGTTCGAATCCTGCTTGGGTGAGGAGCTGGTGGGCGAGGTGGAAGAACTGGGCGTTGGCGTCTGGGTCATCGATGTATTCTCCGGTTGTGTATTTTTTGATGAACTCGGTGTCTTCTTCGTAGGTGAGATTGTAGGCTGAGATGTGGTCGGGGTCGAGGGCTATGGCTGATTCTAGGGTGTCTCTCCAGCTATCGAGTGATTGGCCGGGGATGGAGAACATGAGGTCGATGTTGATTTCTTTGAGCCCGGCTTGACGGAGGATGGGGACGGTTTGCTGGGCTTCTGCACGGGTGTGTTCACGGCCAAGGGTTTTTAGGACTGCGTCATCGAATGATTGGATTCCTAGGGAAATACGGGTGACTCCGATCTCTGCGAAGTATTGGGCTTTTTTGAGGTCGAAGGTGGCGGGGTTGGCTTCGAAGGTGAATTCTTTGAGTTCTGAGAGGTCGAAGTGGGAGTTGAGCTGGGTGTGGAGTTCTGCTAGGAGGGTGCGGGAGAGCATGGAGGGGGTGCCGCCGCCTAGGTAGAGGGTGTTGATTTTTCTGGAGGGGAATTTTTCTGCGTAGAATTTGGCTTCGTCGCCGATGGAGCGGATGAATCCCCGCATGTCGGTGTTGCCGGGAGTGTGTTTGTAGAATGAGCAGTAGGGGCAGATTCTGTGGCAGAACGGAATATGGAGATAGAGTTGCATGAATTGTGGATTTAGAGTTGAAAACCGTGGACTCTCTGGCATAACACCGCTCATGCAGCAGAAGGTTGACTTAGGCAATGCCGTTTTAAAGGGCGTTTCAAGATCATTTTACATTACCATCAGATTATTGCCAAGACTGATGCGTGAGCCTGTGTCTGTAGGTTATTTATTAGCAAGGGCTAGTGATACTATTGCCGATACGGAGGCGGTTCCTGCCGAACTTAGGAAAGAGTGTCTTTCTATTTTTCATGAGTCGCTTAAGGATGAGGAAGTTCGCGAGAAGTTGTTGGCATTATTGGATGAGAAATTTATTGAGCATCAAGAAAACGAGCGTGAGCAGTTGTTGCTGACACGGATGAGTGATGTATTTGGTTGGTATGATACGGTGACTGAGCAAGATTGGATTGCGATATCTGATGTGATGAAGCCGATCTTGGAAGGTCAACTTTGGGATGTGGATTACTTTGCAATTCAGGGGAAGAAGCAGATTGATTCTGAGGAGGCGCTGGACAAGTATTGTTATCAAGTAGCAGGTTCAGTGGGGGAGTTCTGGGGGGTTGTGGGGAGAAATGCCTACCATAGATACTCGGAATATGATGCTGAGCAGCTGAAGCAGTATGGGATCAATTACGGTAAAGGACTACAGTTGGTGAACATTTTACGTGATCTTCCGGCTGATCTGGAAAATGGGAGGTGTTACATTCCGGATGTGGATACGAAGGATACTAAGGCGGTGATGAAGGCGACTAAGATTTGGCGCAAAAAGGCTAGGCGTTTTCTGGAACAGGGTTTAACTTATAGTAGCACACTGAGGCAAAAACGTGCGAAGATGGCTACTGCTTTACCTGCTATTATCGGGCTTAAGACCTTGGATCTGATGGATGAGGTTACCTGGGAGGAGTGGGAAAAGGGAGTGAAAATCACCCGTAAAGAAATCCGCAAATCAATCTGGCAAGCGGTTTGCCATTAATTTTTTATTGAGTATCATTTTTCTAACAACATCAATTTTATCATGAACACACAAGAATCTCAGCAATTACCTGACGCTACAGGTCACTTTGGAAACTATGGCGGCATGTTTGTGCCGGAAACGCTTATGGCACCACTTCAGGAATTGGCTGCTGAATATGAGAGAACTAAGTTGGATGAGAGTTTTCAGGCTGAACTCGATGACTTGTTGAAGAATTATTGTGGTAGGCCAACGCCTTTGTATTTTGCGGAGCGCTGGACTGAGAAGCTTGGTGGGGCGAAAATTTACCTTAAGCGTGAGGATCTGTTGCATACTGGGGCGCATAAGATTAATAATGCGATTGGGCAGATTTTGTTAGCTAAGCGGATAGGTAAGAAGCGGATTATTGCGGAGACCGGAGCTGGTCAGCACGGGGTGGCGACAGCGACAGTTTGTGCGCGGTTCGGGATGGAGTGTGTTGTTTATATGGGGGCTGTGGATATTGAAAGACAGGCGCCTAACGTTGCGAGGATGAAGTTATTAGGCGCGAAGGTGGTGCCGGTGACATCTGGGCAGGCTACTCTTAAAGATGCGGTGAATGAGGCGATGCGTGACTGGGTAGCGACTGTGGATCATACGCATTATATTTTAGGTTCTGCGCTTGGGTCACATCCTTTCCCGATGATGGTGAGAGATTTTCATCGGGTGATAGGTCTAGAGGCTAGGGAACAGGTTTTAGAGAGAGAGGGTAGATTACCTGATCTTTTGGTGGCTTGTGTGGGTGGTGGATCTAATGCGATTGGATTGTTTCATCCATTTATTGGTGATGCCGATGTGAAGATGGTGGGTGTTGAAGCAGGGGGTGAGGGGATTTTTCCTGAGCGTCATGCTGCGAGATTCCAAGGTGGAAAGCTGGGGGTTCTACAGGGGACGAAGACTTGGTTGCTTGCGGATGATGATGGGCAGATAGAGCTTACTCACTCGGTTAGTGCTGGTTTGGATTATGCGGCGGTGGGGCCTGAGCATGCTTATTTGAAAGAGATAGGGCGTGCTGACTATAGTTATGCTACGGATGATGAAGCGTTAGCAGCTTTCCAGGAGTTGTCATCGACTGAGGGGATTATTCCTGCATTAGAGAGTTCTCATGCTTTGGCTTATGTGGCGAAGGTAGCAGGGGCTATGGCTAAGGATTCTATCATTATTGCTAATCTTTCTGGACGAGGTGATAAAGATATGGGGCAGGCGTTGAAGTTGCTTGGTATAGAGTAGGCATTAAACATAAGACGTATTGTGCTCTGTACTAAGCCAGCGATGGCTTTTGGGAAGGGTGAAAATCAGTTTGTTTGACTATCTATTTTTTATGAATAGGGTGCTGTACGCAAGTTGTATCCGTAGATGTTGCGGATCATTGTCGTTCCCTTATTACTTTTACCAGCACCATGGAATCCATAACAGCTAAGCAATCCCGGAAAACGCCTCAGGCGTTGCTCTGGTTGTTGACGCGTGGGTTTCGAGGTAAGTATGGTTGGGCTATTGCTGCGTTGTTTGCGTTTACGGTGATCAATTATTTGACCCCACTTATCGCCAGTGCGACGATTGATTTTGCTCTTTCCGAGAAAGCGGATGACGGTCTTCTGACGGCTACGATTATCGATTGGATGGGTGGTGCTGAGTTTGTGCGCTCGCATCTTTGGTTTCCTGCAATGCTGATGGTATTATTGACGATATTGGCGGGAGGATTTAGCTATTTAAAAGGGCGGTTTGCTGCGCAGGCTTCTGATGGAATTGCACGGACACTGAAGGACAGGCTTTATGATCACTTGCAACGGTTACCGGCCAAGTATCATGATCGGGCTGAGACTGGGGATCTGATCCAGCGGTGTACTTCAGATGTGGAGACTTTGCGGATGGCGCTTTCCTCTCAGGTGGTGGATATTAGCAATGCAGTTCTTCTGCTTCTCACTGCGTTGCCTGTAATGATTCTGTTAGATGAGCGAATGGCATTGGTTTCTTTTGCGCTTATTTTACCGATTATTTGGTTTGGCTATTACTACATTGGTAAGGTGAAGCATCTTTTCAAGGAAGTGGATGAGGCTGAAGGACAGGTTACGCGCGTGGTCCAGGAGAATCTAACAGGTCTGCGTGTGGTAAGGGCATTTGCGCGTCAAGACTATGAGATATCAAAGTTCGCTGAGCCTAATAAGCTCTATCGTGATCGCAGTTTGAAGTTATTGCGGTTGATGGCGTGGTATTGGTCCACCTCAGATTTTATTGTGCTTTTACAGCAGGGGATTGTGCTGTTTACGGGAATCTATTTCATTTCCGAAGGGAGCCTAACAGTCGGCACGTTGTTTGCGTTTATCATGTTTCTCAACATGCTGCTATGGCCAGTGCGCCAAATGGGACGAACACTAACTGACCTAGGGAAATCATTCGTGGCGCTCACGCGAATGGGGGAAATTCTCTCCGAGCCTGAGGAAAGTAAGCCTGTTAATCCCGTGCTGCCGAAGAGTCCTGTCCTAGGTAAAATTGAACTGAAGAATCTCGTCTTTGGCCATAACGAGGGTGATGAGACGATCAAAGGTATATCTTTTATAGTGGAGCCTGGTGAAACTCTCGCCATCGTGGGGCCTTCAGGTTCTGGTAAATCAGTGCTCATGCATCTACTATTGCGGCTTTATGATTATAAGTCGGGATCGATTCAGCTTGATGGTAATGAACTAACAGACTTGGACAGACAATGGCTGAGATCTCAGTTTAGCGTGGTGATGCAGGAGCCCTTTCTCTACTCCAAGTCAGTGGGGGAGAATATTCATTTGGCACGTCATCAAGCTGCTGAGCATGAGATCAGCGAAGCGGCGCGTCTGGCAGATATCCATGAAACGATTCAAGGGTTTCCTTCTGGCTACTCCACTCCTGTAGGGGAGCGCGGTGTGACTCTATCTGGCGGGCAGCGTCAGCGTGTCGCCCTTGCTCGCGCTTTGTTACAAGAGACTCCTATTTTATTGTTAGATGATGCACTGAGCGCGGTGGACTCAGAAACAGAAGCCTCTATTCTGAAGGCGTTGCGAGATAGGCATGGACTGCGCACTACGATTGTTATCGCTCATCGCTTGTCCACTCTCGCTCACGCTGATCATGTGATTGTGCTTGAGGACGGCAAGATTTCACAGCGAGGAACCCACAGCGAGCTCATCGCTGAGGATGGTCTCTACAGTCGGCTATGGAAAATTCAAAATGCGGAAGAAACTGAACACTCTCAGATACCATGAAAAACCAGCCTGAAGAAGACGTTTTTAGCGATCGGCTAGACCTCGATTTATGGATTAGGGTGTTTCGTCACGCGCTTCCATATAAACGTCTGCTCATATGGCTGGCTAGTTCTGCGGTGGTGATTGCAATGGTGGATGCGACTTTCGCGCTGGTTACCCGCTGGGCGGTTGATGATGTGACTAAGGCTGGAAACGAACTGAACCTTTGGCCGTATTTTGGGGTTTATGGTTTGCTGATCATTGCTCTTGCTTCTGGCGTGTGGGTGTTCATCAATTCTGCTGGGGGGCTCTCTAACAATATGAGCCACGATATTCGCGAAAGTTGTTTCAAGCACATTCAGAAGTTGGAGTTTGCGTATTTTGATCATCGGCCTACGGGGTGGTTGATCTCTAGGCTGACCTCAGATTGTGATAAACTAGCTCGCATTATCGCCTGGGGAGCGTTGGATCTAGTCTGGGCAGTTGGTTTGGTCGTCATGATATCGATTGTGTTGTTAGTGCTGAATCCTATACTGGGTTTGTTAGTGTTAGCGGTGGTGCCGCCACTGATTATCGTTAGTATGTTTTTTCAGAAGAAACTGCTACTGAGCTCACGGGATACGCGTAAGTATAACTCTATGATCACGGCTTCTTTTGCAGAAGCTCTGCAAGGCTTGAGGACGAGTAAGGTGCTGGTTCGCGAGGAAGAGAACTTGGATGAATTTGGTGGGCTTTCTTCTCAGATGTATCGGGTATCGATGCAGAATGCCCTGCAATCTGCGGTGTACCTGCCGATTGTTTTGACTCTTGGTAGTGTGGCTGCCGGTGTGGCTCTCTGGCGCGGTGGATCTGATGTAATGGCGGAAACACTCACTATAGGAACGCTAGTTGCATTCATCTTCTACGCAGGTCAATTTTTCAATCCGATCAACAAGATAGCCCAGGTTTTGATTCAGATGCAGGGGGCGCAGGCAGCTGGCGAACGGGTGCTCAGCTTACTTGCGACAGTTCCTCAAATCAGCGATAGTGATGAAGTGAAAGCGAAGCTTGAGAAATGGGGAAACCAGCAAGATCGTCCAGAGGGTCAGGCTTTAGACGGGGAAGAACGAGAGATCAAGACACTTGAGTTTCGCGACGTGGATTTCTCTTATTCCGATGGTGAAACGATCTTGAAGGGTTTTAATCTAACTGTGCGTTCTGGTGAGACGATCGCCTTTGTGGGAGCCAGTGGAGGAGGCAAGAGTACGATCGTGAATCTAGCGGCTCGTTTCTATGAACCCACTTGTGGTGCTATTTTGGTAAATGGCATGGATCTGCGTGAACGTAGCCTGGCTTGGTATCAATCCAATCTGGGTATTGTGCTACAGGGGCCACATCTATTTAGTGGTTCAGTGCGTGAGAATATTCGCTACGGCAGGCTTGAAGCTACTGATCAGGAAGTGGAGGCTGCAGCCCAGCAGGTAAATGCAGATCAGTTTATTCGTAACATGGAAGAGGGGTATGAAACAGATGTAGGTGAAGGCGGAAACCGACTGTCCACAGGGCAGAAGCAATTGATTTCATTTGCCCGCGCCCTGTTAGCGAAGCCTAGGATATTTATTATGGATGAGGCGACTTCATCGATCGATACTGAAACCGAGCAGTTGATCCAAGAGGGACTGCAGACGATTTTTGAAGGTCGCATCAGTTTCGTGATTGCTCACCGTCTGTCTACGATCCGGACAGCAGATCGCATCTGTGTGATCGAAAAAGGTGAGATTCTGGAAAGCGGAAGCCACGAGGAGCTTCTCGACCTTAAAGGTCATTACCAGGCTCTCTACACCCGCCAGTTTACTGAGCAAAAAGAAGCTCAGTTATTTTCGGGCGAGAGAGATTTATCTAACTGAAGTTTTCTAGTCAGTGAGTGCTGCGGAGTAGACAACATCGGTTTGGTGTAGGAAGGGGAGGCGTTGAGCTTGCTTGGTATAGAGTGGACTCTTGCAATCTAAATTTTGAGGGTAACAGACTTAATGTGATTATCCTAAGCATAATGTTTTCACGCTGGTTGGATTTTTGTGAGGAAATCCCTTGACCTCATAGACTGCAAGTGTTTACATTGTGATTACAATTTTTCACCAATCACAATCTTTTCATCGAGCTGGCTGATCATGTGGAAAATCATGATATGATGCCCTTATCAAGGCGTTGTATTTTAATTCTACTGGTTGGCGTAATTCGTTAAATGAACTGACGCATTTATTCATTGCCGCCGAGTAGAGCAAACCCTATAAAGTAAAATGAAACCCATGCATATTCATCAAATAAACAGGAATGTAAGCCGCTTGCCATCGTTGATTTCAATGTCGAAAAGCATCAGTAAACCAGAGAGATCGGGGTTTGCGTTAATATCTACGATCACTATTATGCCGCTTTTGGCTATTATGGTGATCGCTATCTTGAATTTAAGTTCAGTGGAGGTGAGGTCTAGTAAGAGTAATTCACTTATGGAGGAGGCCCAGGCAAATGCAAGGGTTGCTCTGATGAATGCGATTGGTCAGTTGCAGCAACTTAGTGGTCAAGATACGCGGGTTACTGCTAGTTCTAGATTGATAGATGAGAGTAATGTGGCTGTTACTGGGGTTTGGCGAAGCTGGGAGGGTATGGATCATGATAGTGATGGCAAGCCAGTGATTGTTAATTACGATCTTAAGAAGCAGACTGGAGATTCTGAGGCTACACCAACTGATGCAGCAGGTGAAGGGCGCTTTTTGGGGTGGCTAGGGTCGACAAGTGCTACAGCTGATGTGAATGACCTGAGTGATTTCTCGAAGACAGAAGATGCCGATTTTATTGCTGTTTTGGGTGAAGGAAGCGCGGTGGATTCTGATGACTGGGTGTATGTAAAACCAACTTATATCAATAACTCAGAGGGAAGTATAGCGTGGTGGACTAGTGGAAATAACACGAAGGCGATGGTGAATGCTAAGCGTGAGGAAGCGCCAACTTCGATAGTGGATTGGCAGCAGCGCGTGCGTGCAGATGGCAGGGCTGACGCTGAGACATTTGGGCTGGCTAAGATTAATGACCGTGGCGTGGGGGCTAGTGTTCCTAGTGTGGATTCACTTGAGCTGGTAGAATCAACGGTGGAGATTCGAAAATTTCATGATTTAACAACGTTTAGTAGAGGTTTGATGACGAATACTGCGACGGGTGGCTGGAGAAGAGATCTTTCACTACTTTCTGAGCAGTTTGATGATTTACCATCATCTGATCTACCCTCTCTCAATCTTGAACCAGGTGATGAACAGACATTTGTTAAAGCTCCGACTTCAGGTAAGCCTGCTAATGTGATGCTGTATCCGTGGGCTGGATACCGTAATGTTCATAGCGCGGCATGGGGTCAGGTTCCTCCAATTTGTTCATGGTCGGCATTAGTGGATTACGCTCTGCAGTATAAACAGCTTACGACATCTTCCGCGGCTAAGACGGGGATGGCTACTCATGTATCTGGGATTGGATCGAATGATCGCTATGATTTTCAGGAAAAGGTTCGTAGAGTGCCTCAGGTAGCCAGAATTCAGTGGGTATTCTCACTTTGTTCTAAGATTCAGGTGGGTGGCACTAATGATGGTAAATACAAAGCGGGGCTCATGCTGACTCCTGTTGTGACTCTTTGGAACCCTTATAATGTGGAGTTAACTTTGAGTGCTTATAGGATGAGAGTTAGAAGGGAAGGGATTGCGCCACTCAGGTATTCTTTTAAAGTTGGTACAAATACTTACCCTTTAACTTCATTATCACAGATCACGAATGGGGATATTTATCTTCGGATAAATGACTCCTTCACTTTAGCTCCAGGAGCTTGCCGTATATTTGGTTTGAATGATGGAGTGCCGCAAGATGGTGACAATTCACAGGTTAAGCTGGAGCCAGGATATATTCCTGGAGGGGGATACCGTTTTTATGGTATAGATGGCGGGAGTGAAGTGTTTGCTGATGCTAGTGATGCGTTTAGTATTGAACAAGTGGCTTATAATGCGTCTAATGCTAAAAATGGAAGTATTGGGATTTATTTTGATACTACGATTAATAATTCTTATACGTTAGCTCAACGTATGGGCTACAGTGAAGGTGATTTAGCTGGTGGTGGATCGAATATCGTTGAACAGCTTTACCCTTCACTTACTGAAACGATCGCTGTTGATAGGTTAGATGAGGTTGCAGACCAAGGTACTTTGGCATTTGCGAGTGCGATTTTCGGCTTCCGGATGGCGACACCAATTTCATCAGCACCAGAGCATGAGCATTTGTTTTCTAAAGGAATGTTACAGAGTAATCCCCTGAACTACTATGCTGAAGTGGGTAAGGAAGATACCGGATCTAATACTACATCAATGGCGGGATCAGGAGTGTTTCACCCAATCAATGCTCCTTATGATTTTGCGTTTTTGGATGTTCAAGGTTGGAACGATACGCGCTACATTCCTCAGTTTGATAGTTCGACTAATAGTGGATACATTGTTTCTGGGTTAACTGCAGGTGATGGTCTTACTCGTAGTGTCATGGCGGAGTTGCCAACTAGGCCACTTCAGAGTTTAGCGCAGCTTCAGCATTTTGATGCTCGGAATAATAATCCGATCCCTCCATTTCAGTTTAATTTGATTGGTAATGGTTCCGCGCATCCACTTTTTGCTCCTGATCAGTTTGAGATTTCTACAAGTGCGAATACGGGAATGATTAACGATGATACCTATTTGCTTAACCACATGTTGTTCGATGATTGGTTTGTCTCATCGATTGCGCCTGATTTGAAAGATTTCGGGAAGTCTGAGGATAGAAGTTACGAGACGGTTTATAAAGATCACGTTAATGGGACAACACCTTTACCTAACCGGTTTTATCTGCCATCTGACATAGCGGAGGAAGATGCGGTTGATAGTCATGTAGATACAGACACGAATTTATACACTTATGCAACTATCGCTTCGCAGTTGGAAGTCGATGGGATGTTCAATATTAATTCTGTATCGCTTGAAGCATGGAAGGCTATTCTGAAGCATAGTCGAGATACTGAAGTTCCTTACTTAGCACCTAATGGAGCTACGGTTGCTGGGACTGCTACATCATATCCATATCCTAGAACTTCCATTGCTGGTGACCGGGCTGCTAATTCTGGTTCTACTGATTCAAATTCCACGAATAGCGGAGCTGCGCATTTTGCTGGTTATGCGGCGCTTTCTGATGAGCAGGTAGATGCGCTAGCTGAGGAGATAGTGAAGGAAATACGTAAGCGTGGGCCGTTTCTGTCGCTCTCTGAGTTTGTGAATCGTAGGCTTACGAGTGATAAAGATTTAGCGATAGCGAGTGCGATTCAGAAGGCGTTGGATAACTTATCAGATCTTGGGGTGTCACCAAAAAATCCATTTGCTGAAATTCAATCTAGAGCATTTGAAATCACATCACAGCCTCCTGGAGTCACTGATTATAAGTTTCCTGAAGCGGCTCTTGGTTCATCGGCTTTTGGTGTGCCTGGGTGGATAAGGCAGGCGGATATTTTAACTCCTTTAGCTCCTATTATCACTGCTCGTGACGATAGCTTTACGATACGAGCTTATGGGGATGTTAGAGATCCATCTGATCCTACTCAGATTTTGGCTAAGGCATGGTGTGAGGCTACTGTGAAGCGTACTGCGGAGTATGTTGATTCGGCTGCTGATGCGAGTGTGATAGCGCCTTACTCAACGGAGATGACATCTGAAGCAAATAAACAGTATGGCAGACGTTATGTGATTGTCTCTTTCCGTTGGCTGAAAGAAGAGGAGATTTAGTAGTATTAAATCTTGAAGAAAATTACCTCTAGCTCAGTATTCACTACATTCCTATTTTATGACCAAATTATTTATCATCCTTGCTTCTTTTGCTCTTTCTTTACCATTGTTCTCTGCTCGCACGGTGCGGACTATATTCATCCAGGCTCCGCGAAATGCACCTAAAGAAGCTGTTCTGTTTACAGGGCAGGAGTCGGTTTCAGTGAGGCTTCCTGGTAGGAATTTATCTCCTGCAGAGAAACTGCCGAGTGGGGCTTTACAGCTTGCTATTTTGACGAGTGAGCCAGTAGAAGGGGAGGAGATCCCTGGTGGTGCTCCGAAGGTGTTTATTCCGGAAGATTGGAAAAGGGTGATTTTGGTGTTTGTTCCAGCGCCTAAGAATAAGGTTTTTCCTGCTAAGGTTATTGCGATTAATGCGTCTAAAGGCCAATTTGCAATGGGGGATACTATGGTTTACAACTTGACGAGGAGTGTGTTCATGGGCAAGTTTGGCAAGAATGCATTGAGAGTGAATCCGATGAAGTCTGGAATGGTAGCGGCTCCACGGAATGATGCTGGTGCTTATCCAGTTGCGATTGACTGTATTTTACGTGGTGCAAAAGAGCGCTCGGTGATCTGCCGAACGAACTGGATGCATAATCCAAAGGCGCGCCAGATTTTGTTCGTGGCACCTTCACCTGGCCAAGATTTACCACGTGTGTGGGGAGTTCTGGATAGGACGAAGGATGGGGTTGAGGAAGTGGAGTGAAGCTTAGGGGGGAGATGCTAAGATTTTCTGGTTAGCACTGCTGCGTATGCTCCATCTGTGTGGTGCTCGAAGGGGTAGATTTGTTGTTCCTTTGTGAGCTCGAATTCTGAGTGGGTGGTTAGGAAGTGTTGGACTAGTTCAGTGTTTTCTTCGGCATCGATGGAGCAGGTAGAGTAGACTATTCTTCCGCCTACTTTCACACAAGGAAGTGCGTTTTCTAGGATGTTGAGTTGGAGTTCGCGTAGTTGGACAAAGGTGTCTGGGGTGATTCTCCAGCGGGCGTCGATGCGTTTACGTAGGACTCCTGTGTTAGAGCAGGGGACGTCTAAGAGAATGCCGTCGAAATGATCGTGCCATTTTTCTGGGGCGGGTTCGGTCCAGTCGAATACTTCGGTCTCTGCGATTTTAACGTTGAGGTTATCTAGGTTTTCTAGAAGGCGAGGGATGCGTTTTGGGTTTGAGTCGGTGCAGATTAGGTTGCCATTGTTAGACATGGCTGCGGCGATCTGGGTGGACTTGCCTCCTGGTGCGGCGCAGGCGTCTAGGATGGTTTCTCCTGCTTGTGGGGCTAGGAGGTTTACTGCGTGCTGGGTGGCTGGGTCTTGGATGTAGATGTATCCTTGGTCCATCCACTCGTGTTTGGGGAGCTTGATGGAGGTGTAGAATTCTGGGTGAGTTTCTAGTTGCTCGGCATTTGGTGAGTTGCTGACGATGTCGTGAGCTTCTGGGACAAGGGGGTTGATTCTGAAAGTGAGTTTAGTGGGGGTTTGGTTCCACTCTAACAGGTCTAATACTTGCTGGGGAGTGAAGGATTTAGCCCAGTGCTCACAGAGCCATTTGGGGTGGGAAAACTGAATCTGTAGAGGTAAGTTTTTGACATTTTCTAGGAGTTCTTCCTTTTCACGGAGTGCGCGCCTGAGGACTGCATTTACGAGCCCACGTAGTCCTTTACGGGTGCTTTCTACGGTTTCATTTACTGCGGCGTGGTCTGCGATTCCCATGAAGAGGATTTGGAAGATGCCGATGCGGAGGACGTTTCGGAGTTCCATGTCTATTTTTCCTTCACGGAGTTGTGAGATGAAGTGATCTAATAGACTTTGGTTGCGGATTACGCCTAGGACGAGTGCGTTTAGGAGGTTTCTATCCTCTGGGGAGAGTTCTTCTTCACGCTGCCATCGGTTGACTAGGCTGTCAGCATAGTCTTTGCCTTCTTGCCAGTATTCGAGGATGTCCGCTGCATGGGTTCTGATATTGATAGCCACAAGTGTGTATTAAGGTGTGATTTACTTCAGCTCGGGTGGGAGCTTGTTGATGAGTTTTTTGATGTCATCTGCTTGGTGGCGGTTTGCCACGAGAATGGAGTCGTCGGTTTGGACGATGATGAGGTCATCGACTCCTAGTAAGGCGACTTGGGTGTCTTGTGATTTGGTGAAGACGATATTGTTTTGACTGTCGATTTCAACCAATGGGGAGTTTGTCGTGTTGTTGTCGGTTTTTTGATCGAGATATTTTGAAACGGAGATCCATGAGCCTACGTCATCCCAGTCGAAGGTGGCTTCGATATTGAGCACGCGAGTGGCATTTTCCATTAGGGCGTAGTCGATGGAGATGGAGTCTAGTTCAGGGAATTGAGCATCGACGGTGGCTTGGACATTGTTGGATTGGCGGATTTCGGTGATGAATTTAGCTAGTTGTGGTGTGTGGCGGGTGAGTTCATTGAGGACGGTAGGTACTGACCAGATAAACATGCCTGCATTCCACGCGAAGTTTCCTTGTCTGAGGAATTGTTCTGCAAGTTGTGGGTTTGGTTTTTCACGGAATTTGACTACTTCGTGAGGTGAGTGGGTGAGGTTGAGTCCTGTGATGGTGGCTTTTTTGCCGCGCTCGATGTAGCCAAATGAAGGGCATGCCCAGGTGGGTTTGATGCCGATGGTTACGAGAGCGTCAGTGTTAGCGGCTGTTTCGATAGCGTCTCTCATCACGTTGTGAAACTCAGCGACGTCATGGATGAGTTGATCAGCGGGGAGGACTACCATGGTGGCTTCTGGGTCGCGGGCTGCGATGAGTCCGGCACCTAGGGCGACGGCAGGTGCTGTGTCGCGCTTGGCTGGCTCTGCAAAAATATTTTCAGCGGGTAGTTCTGATGCGACTTCTCTAACAGCGGCTTCTTGTAGTTTGTTGGTTAGAATAAGGATGTTTTCTTTTGGGATAAGTCCAGTGAGTCTATCGATCGTTTGATTGAGCAGAGTGGTGTCTCCGAAGAGATTGAGTAGTTGTTTAGGCCTCGCGTCACGCGAAAGGGGCCAAAAGCGAGTTCCGCTGCCACCAGCGAGGATGAGTGCATAAGTTTGTGCCATGGGCAGACGATGACATGATTGTGATGAAGGAAAAGTAATAAAAGGTAAAGAATTTGGTTTTTTTATTCTCTAAAATAAGTTTTAATCCAGTTATGGAATACGCACACCCTGAAGTCAGGAAAAATTGGAAGGAAATGTCATCTGCCGCAGCTCCTAGCGTACTAGGTGTAGCAGCTGGGATATTGTTAGGTGACATGATGCATCGTGGGGCTAGAAGACCAGTCGCATTTTCACTCGCATGTCTTGGAATGCTAGCTGTGACACCTACTGTTGTGGGTGCAGTGAAGAATAAGGTAGCAGGTCCACAGACTGTTCGCGGTAGCCGCAGAACTTTAGATAGTATCAGAAATGCTGGTATGCTTGATGAAAAAACTGCCACTAGTTATCTCGGTGAAGATATGGAAGAAGGCATGTACATTGGTTAATTTGATCTAACAGGATTCGATCCAATCATTCAGCCGTTATGTCTACACATGGCGGCTTTTTTTATGAAAAAAATAGTTATCACTGGTGCGAAGGGATTATTGGGTGAGGCGTGTTGCCGGTTGCTGGCTGAAGATTATGAGGTGATTTCTCTGACGAGAGCGGAGGTGGACCTTGCGGACAGAGGGAAGTTATCTGAGTTGTTAGATCGTATTGATTTTGATTTCTTGATCAACACTGCGGCGATGTCTGGGCTGGAGCAGTGCTTGGGGCAGCCAGAACTGGCGCAGAAGGTGAATACTGAAGCACCACGGGTGATGGCTGAGATCTGTCAGCAAAAAGGAGCTAAGATGATGCAGGTGAGTACGGACTATGTGTTAGATGGGAGGGAGGATGTGTTTCATGTGGAAACATCTGGCACGAGAGGAAGTGGGGTTTATTCTAAGACTAAGTTAGCGGCGGAGCAGGTGGTGGCGGCTGCTTGTGAGAATAGTGTGATTGTTAGAGTTAGTTGGCTGTTTGGTCATGGGCGAGAAACGTTTGTGGATCAGGTATTGAATACGGCACTTGCTGGTGAGTGTGGATGTTATATTGGTGATAAGTTTTCTGTGCCAAACTTTAGTGATTTTTTAGTTCCGGTTATGTGCGATCTGTTAGAGTCTGATCTTAGTGGAGTAGTGCATTTGACTAGTGATAGTAGGGCTGAAAGTTGGTTTAGCTATGCTGAAAAAATCATACGAATTGCAATAAATTTAGGCATCTTGAATGATAATTCGAACGGGCTGGAACAAAATAGTTTAGGAGATAATCCATATTTCAAGGAAGAGCGCCCAAGATACACGGTGATGCGACCTAAGCGTTTATCAGAGGAGTTAAATGTAGAGGTAAGGAATTGGGAAGACGGGTTAAGAGTCTATTTACAGCAAAAATCCGAAAATTCTTTGACCAATAAGTGATTCTATAGCATAAGTGTGTTGATGAAAATTTTAAGAAATCTTCCTACATTTGCGCTTCCTCTGGTTGGAGCGTCATCCGTCCTGCTTACTAGTTGCGGGGCATTGGATAAGCTCAATCAGCCTTTAAGTGATACAGGATACAATCCTCTGGATAAGCCTGGTATGAGATCAAGCAGTTCTTCATCTGCGATGGGTGCTGGTGGTTCTCAGTCTTTGGTTAATTCAAACGATCATGGGTTCAATAATGGTGACATTGTTGAGGTGGTGATACCTAATACGGCGTTATTTGCTAAAGTTCCTAAAGCTGGTGACCGTTATAAAAAAGTCCTCAATGTGGGTGACTCTCTTCGTGTTATTGGTGGTGAAAAAGACTTTATTCAAGTTGTGACAGAAAGTGGTGACACTGGTTATGTTTCTAGTGTGATGGTGGTGACTCAAGGGTTCTTGACGAATAGTGGTCCTATCGATCCTAACGTGACTGCGGTGGGAGCTAATGAGACACCGATCGTCCCGGACGTGGCTCCTGATCCAGTGGTTCAGGGAATAGGTTCACCAGACGCAGCACCTGGAATAGCACCAGCACCAGTGCCTAGTATTACAGCTCCGGTTCCTGTGGATCCTGATCCAGGTCTTATCGTTCCTGATGTGCCTGATGCACCATTGGTTCCTGCTCCTATTGTGCCAGATCCGACACCAGTAGTGCCTAGTCTTCCTGACGCGCCTGCTCCAGAGCCTTCTAGTCCTGGGATTTCAGAGTAGTTTTTTACTCTCTGATACTTCAACGTTTTATAGAGCTTTAACATGTCATCAGTTGTGATGTGTTAAGGCTTTTTTTGTGTCCGAAGTGTGGTCTAAAACTCGTTGCCTGACTCGCGGTATGAGTAGTAGGGGTCTTTGCCGTCGATGGACTGGCCGATGATGATGTGGTCTACAAACCTTACTTGCATGAGGTCTGCGGCTTGGATGATGCGGCGGGTCATTTCGTCGTCTGCGCGGCTGGGGCTGGGGTCGCCTGAGGGGTGATTGTGGACGAGGACGAAGCCGTAGGCTTGGCTGTTGATGACTGGGCGGAGGACGTCTCGTGGGTGGCAGGTGGTTTGGTTTACGGTGCCTTGGGAGATGGTGACGGTGCGGATGTGGCAGAGTCTGGTGTCTGCGAGCATGACGTGGAGGCTCTCGGTGGTTTGGGTCCTGAGCTGTGGGACCATGGCGTTGTAGATGTTTTGGGGGGAGTTGATGGGGGAGGAAATGACTGATTCACGGGCGATGCGTGAGGCTATTTCGAAGGAGGCGCAGAGTTGGGCGGCTTTGGCTAGACCTAGGCCGTATTCTTTGGCTAGATCAGAGAGTTCTAGGCGGCTTAGCTGGCTGAGGTTGCCGTAGGTGTCTAGTAGGCGTTTGCCAATTTCGATGGCGCTTTGTCCTTTGACTCCGACGCGGAGGAAGATGGCGAGGAGTTCGGCATCGCTTAATGAGCCCGCCCCAAGTTTAGCTAGCTTTTCTCTAGGCCGCTCATCTTGGGGGAGGTCATTGATGTTGCTCATGTGATGACTATGCAGGTGGTCGCCATGGCGGCGATGCCTTCTTTCCTTCCTACAAATCCCATGGTTTCGTTTGTTGTGGCTTTGACGCCTACTTGTCCTGGTGTGATGCCGAGAGCTTGTGATATGTTGGCTTTCATCTCTGTGAGGTGGGGCATGATTTTGGGTTGTTCGGCCACTAGTGCAGAGTCTACGTTTTGGATCTCTGCGTTGTGTTCTTCTGCGAGTTCGCGACATTTCTTGAGGATGTCTAGTGAACAGATGCCTTCGATGCTCATGTCATCTGGTGGGAAGTAATAGCCTATATCTGGTAGGCCAAGTGCTCCGAGAATGGCGTCTGCGATGGCGTGGCAGAGGACGTCTGCATCTGAGTGACCTAGGAGGCCGAGCTCAGCGGGGATGTCTACGCCGCCAAGGATGCATTTTCTGTTGGGTGCAAACTGGTGTACATCGTATCCTATTCCTGTCCGTATTTTCATGGTGACTTAGCGAGGGACTAGGGGTTGGTGTTGTGTAGGCTGCATGGGGCGGGTTTTGATGTCAGTGAGTTCTACTTCGTAGATGAGCATTGAATTTGGTGATATTTTAGGTCCTTGGCGGAGTTCGCCGAAGCCGAGTGCCGCAGGGACGTAGAGTTTCCATTTAGAACCAATGGGCATCATTTTTAGTGCTTCTGCGAGGCCGTGGATTACTTGTAGGTTGAATGGCATGGCTTCATCTCCTGGAGTCTCCATGAAGATGGTTCCGTCGAGGAGGGTGCCTTTGCATTTGAGGTGAAACTCTGTGGCATTATCCATTCCATTTACTGATCCTGTTGGTGGGGTGTATTTTTTGCCGGTGCCTTTTGTGAGGATTTCATACTGGAGTTCGCTGCCAGTGGTGATGACTTCTTTGCGTTTGCCGTTCTTTTCGAGGAAGGCTTTTTCAGCGGCTTCATTTGCTTTAGCGAATGCGCGCTCGCGCTCTGAGACGATCATGTCATAGGCTTTCATGGCCTGATCATAGGCGACGGGGTCTTTGCCGAAATCTTTTTTTAGTAGCGCTTCCATGAGGCCTTTAACGTATGCTTCTTTGTCAATATCTTCAGCGATGAAGCCGTAGGAGGCAAATTGCTCACCGTTTTGGAAGCCTAGTCCGTAGCTCATGTCTTCTTTCACGGCTACTTTGTCAGTGGCTGTGGCGGTGGAGACATCGATAGGTGGTTTGATTTTATCTTGGGCAAAGAGTGAAGTCGTTGTGCTGAGGCAGGCAGCTACGCTGAGTAGAGTAGTTTTGGATAGAGTATTCATGGTGATTCAATCGTTTTCTTAGAATGATGGATAATGTTTATTGCTGGGAAGTCTAGCTTACTTGATCTTTGTAGATTCAAAATGAACAAAGATGGCCTGAGCTACCAGCAAAAATGGTCGAGGGTGGTGGATTTACCTATCTAAGTTATAGAGCTTCTTGGGCTGTGGGATGATGACTTCGGTGTTAGGTAGTTTTTCTGCTAGCTGGTCACGGAACCATTCGCTGGCTTCAATGTCTCCGTGGACGAGGAACATTTTACGCGGGGCTACCTTAAGCATGTAAGTTAGGAGGGCTTGGCGGTCTGCGTGTCCTGAGAAGTCAAAGATGTCCATACGGCAGTTGAACTGGACAGGGGTGAGTTCTGGGCTGAGCGTGATCATGTCGCCTTGCTTGGATGCGCGGATGGCTCCGGCGGGTGAGTCTGGGGCTGCGTAACCGACGAAGAGGAGTGAGTTCTTAGGGTTAGACATGAAGCGGTGAGCGAAGCCATTAGAGGTGGTTTTCTCTGTCATCATGCCGCTGGAGAGGGCGTAGATGGCTCCTGGTTGATAGGCGATGGGTTTGCGTGAGCCTTTTTTGGAGGCGGCGCGAACGTCCATGTCGCGGAAGATCTCGAAGCCGGGCATTTGGCGTGGGGTGGAGTCTGCGAACTCGTCAAAGAGGATGGTCATTTTGGTGCTGAGACCTCCGATGTAGATGGGGGTTTTCTCAGGGATTCTGCCGCTTTGTTTGAACTTGTGGAGCATGGTTAGGACTTCTTGGGTCTTGCCCATGGCGAAGACAGGGAGGAGTGCTGAGCCGCCGCCATTGATTGTTTCTAAGATGGCGTCACAGAGTTTCTGTTCTTCTTTTTCTCGTTCATAGGCTGGGTCACGAGGGACTGAGCCTCGGGTGGTTTCGATGATGAGGGTGTCTATGCCTTCTTCAGGGAATTTAGCTCCTGTGATGAGGGTTGAGTCTTCGAAGTTGATGTCGCCGGTGTAGAAGACGCGTTGGTCGTCTTTTTCTACCATGATGCCTGATGAGCCTAGGATGTGGCCGGCATCGAATAGCTGGGCGGAGGTGTCTAGGGTGAGGTCGATGCGCTCGCCGTAGTTACGTTTGCGCCAGCGTTCTTCTAGACGGTCTAGCTCGCGGTGGCCGTAGAGTGGGTAGTCAGTGATGCCTAGTTCGGTTCGCTTGCTCTGCATGACGTTGACTGAGTTGTGTAGCAGGGCGTCTGTTAGGCCTGCTGTGGCCTCGGTCATGTAGACTGCTGCGTTTGGTTGGTCGCGCATGAGGACGGGTAGAGTTCCCGCGTGGTCGAGGTGGCTGTGGCTTAGGAAGATGGCGTCGACGGAGTTGTGCGGGAGTTCTTCGTATTGAGGCATGGCCTGGGTGCTTTCCTCTTTGGGGTGCATCCCTGCATCGAATACTATTTTGCAATCTCCTGTGTCTAACATGTAGCAGTTAGAGCCTATCTCGGTGTCTCTTAGTAGACTTTGAAAAATCATTATGAGTTAAAGTTTCATGGTCGTTTTATAATAGCGAGAATAAAAATAACCGTGATTTGGTTAAATAAGGTCGGTTTTGAGTTTTTTCCAGCCGATGATGGCTTCGTAGATCATCCATATTTCTAGTAGGATGGTGGTGAGTCCCATGGCGACGAGTAGCCATTGGCTTTGGTCGATCCAGCTTTTGTCAGAGCCGATGGCGGAGATGAAGACTTGGTAGAGCATGGCCCAGGCTGGGATGATGAGCATGAAGATGGTGGGGATGGTGATGAACCAGGTGGGGAGGTTTCTGCGTTTCATCCAGAAGAGGATGACTAGGAATGCGAGTCCGCCGAGGAGCTGGTTCATGGCGCCGAAGAGTGGCCAGAGGATGACGCCGCCGGAGCCGGCTTTGCCGAGGAGGGTGGTGGCGCCGGGTTGGGCGGGGATGGCGGCGATGATGAAGGCGATGACGATGGCGATGATGGTGACTAGGTGTTTGTTGGTGAGTGGGTGGGGTTTGAGTTTGTGGATTTCTTCTTTGTAGACGAAGCATCCGATGAGTTCTTGGAGGACGTAGCGCTGGAGGCGGCAGGCTGTGTCTAGGGTGGTGGCTGCGAATGAGGCGACGAATACTCCCATGAGGGCGAGTGAGAATCCTTTGCTGAAGCCGAGGGCGGCGAGGAAATTGCTGGCTCCTACGACGAAGGCGCTGACTTTGGGGCCGAGGCCTTGGGAGCTGCCCCAGTCTGCGTATTTGGTGTTCCAGGCGTCTACTCCTGTGAGGAGTGTGCCGTCTGCGGTGGTGAATCCTAGGCCGAGTCCGGCGACGCAGGCGAGGATGACTAGGACGGCGAGGAAGCCTTCGGTGAGCATGGAGCCGAAGCCTACGAACTTGGCGTCGGTCTCGCATTTGAGTTGCTTAGAGGAGGTGCCGGAGGAGACTAGGCAGTGGAAGCCGGAGATGGCGCCGCAGGCGATGGTGACGAAGAGGAATGGGAAGATTAGGGGTAAGTTTTTGGCGGTGACGTTTTCTTCTAGTGCTGGGGCGACGATTTCTAGTGGGGGACGGATTCCTCCTGCTTCAGTGGGGCTGCCGCCGAAGAGGCCGGCGTAGACTAGGCCTAGGACTACGAGGCCGAGGGCGGAGATGAGCTGGAGGGAGTTGATGTAGTCTCGGGGTTGGAGGAGTGTCCAGACTGGGAGGACTGAGGCGATGTAGGAGTAGACTAGGAGGACTCCGACCCAGGTCATGAGTGACCAGTTACTGAGGGTTTCATTGAATCCGTGGACGAGGCCGATGTCTCCGTAGATGACGGAGAGGTACATGATGATGAGGGAAATGATGGAGGGGATGAGGATGTTTAGGCCTTTTTTGTGGGCTAGGGTTCCGATGATGAGGGCGAGGGGGATCTGGATCATGCAGGGGGTGATGGCTGCGGGATACATGCGGAAGACTACGGCGATGACGAGGCCGAAGATGGCTAGGACGAGGGTGAGTGCCATGAAGAGGATGAGGAGGAAGAGAAATCTTACCCGTGGGGTGATGACTCTGCCTGCGATGTCGCCTACGGTTTGGCCTTTGTTTCTGAGGGAGACTACGAGGGAGCCGAGGTCATGGACTGCGCCGATGAAGATGGAGCCGAATAGGACCCAGAGGAGTGCGGGGACCCAGCCCCACATGACGGCGAGGGCGGGGCCTACGATGGGGCCGGTGCCGGCGATGGAGGTGAAGTGGTGGCCGAAGACGATGCCTTTGTTGGTGGGGACGTAGTCTTGCCCGTCTTCGAGCTCGATGGAGGGGACGCGGATGTTTTTTTCTAGTTTGAAAATTTTCTCACCGAGCCATTTGCCGTAGGTGTTGTAGGCGATGATGTAGAGGATGAGCGATCCTAGTGCGATGGCGAGTGTTTGCATTTCTTAGACATAGATGACTGGAAATACGAAATCAACTATGAAGATGATCCCTGATTGTCATGAATCTTCGAGGTGCTCGTCGTCTGCTTCGCTTTGGTCGTCCTCGTGGTGTTCTTCTTGGATGATTTCGCCATTTTCTAGGGCTGCCATGCGGATGTGTTCTTCTTCGTGGGAGACGATTTGGAGGGTGGCGTTGATGCCTTCTCGGATGGCGGCGGCTTTGAGGACGTTGCGGATGGCGCTGGCTGTGAAGCCGTTTTTGCCGATGAGGATGGCGACGTCTTGCTGGGAGACGATGAGGCGGAATCGGATGAGTTTCTGGTCATCGCTGGCCTCGGCTACTCTGAGCTGGGCTTGGTCTGGCTGGGTGATGAATTGCAGTGCGATGAACTGGAGGAAGTTGCGCATTTGTTCAGTGACTTCTTGCATTTAGGTATTGTGAATCATGTGTGGGGATCTGCAATGATTATTATGGCAAATGAGGGGGTGGGAATTTACAGTGGGGGTTTTTATCACGGATATGACGAATGTTTTATTAATATGGTGTACGATGAAGCTTTTTATTGACTGCGAAATACATGGAAATTATGAAAGTTTTTTGGGTTGTGGGGGCTTGGGTTGATGGAGCTTTTGACCACGAATCTGCACGAATTTTCACGAATGGTGGACGATGAAGCCTTGGTTGATGGGTTTTTTAACCGCTGAAGGTGCTGGACTTGGGTTGATGAGATGAAGCTTGGTTGATGGATTTTTTTGAACCACGGAAGGCTCTGAAAGCACGGAACTTGGTTGATGGAACGGGAACTTGGGTTGATGGAGCTTTTGACCTCGGATAGATACGAATTTTTACGAATGGTGGACGATGGAACTTTTTTAACAGAATTTCAAAATTGGGCAGAATTTTACTTGGGTTGATGAAATGGAGGCTGTTGATGGATTTTTTTGAACCACGGAAGGCTCTGAAAGCACGGAACTTGGTTGATGGAACGGGGGCTTGGGTTGATGGGATGGAATTTGGGGTGATGTGGGTGATAAGTTTTGTGTATTCTGTGGAAAAATTACTCGTTTAAATGCTTTGATTCCGTATGGTCTTGGCATGCGCTACGGAGAGAAATTACAGAAGAGAATGGTGGAGACTGGGTCTAGGTTGTGTGTGGGGCTTGATCCTAGGCCGGATGAGGCTGGGATAGAGGCGGTGCCGGAGTTTTTGGATCGGGTGGTGGGTGAGACTTGGGAGTATGCGGCGGCGTTTAAGCCGAATATGGCGTATTTTGAGGCGATGGGGATACGTGGGTTGGAGATTTTAGAGGAGCTACTGGGGAAGATGCCTAAGGAGGTGCCGGTGATTCTGGATGCGAAGCGGTCTGATATTGGTGAGACGCAGAAGTATTATGCGAAGAGTTATTTTGAGAATTGGGATGTGGATGCGGTGACGCTGAATCCGTTTTTGGGTTATGATACGCTGGAGCCGTTTTTGGATTGGGAGGGGAAGGGGATTTATGTGTTGGCGGTGACTTCTAATCCTGGGAGTGCGGACTTTATGAGGCAGAAGTTAGATCCGTCGGAACATGGTGATAGGTATGTGTTTGAGTTGGTGCAGGAGATTTGTAGTAGGGCGGCGGCTGAGAAGCGGAAGACGGATGTGGGGATGGTAGTGGGGTTGACGAATGCTAGTGAGGATGTGCTGGAGAGGGTGTTAGATTTTCCATTGTTGATTCCGGGGCTGGGTGCTCAGGGGGGGGATTTGAATAATATGGCTGGGAAGGGGAGGACTGCGCCGGATACGATTAATGTGTCGCGTGGGATTACTTATAAGGAGATGGAGAAGAGTTATGGGCAGAAGGCGAAGGAGTGGGCTGATAAGATAGCGGCGGCTTATCCGGTGTCCTGATATTAAGGATGATGTTAGATTCTCTGCGGTTGCAAAATTTCCGATGTTTTGATGCTCTTTCTATTGAGTTAGAGCGGGGGGGAGCTTTGTTTGTGGGGGATAATGCGCAGGGGAAGACTTCTATTTTGGAGGCGGTTTGTGTGTTGTTGCGGTTGAGTTCGCCTAGGGCAAAGCGGATGCAGCCGATGGTGAAGTTTGATGCTGAGCATGGTTTTGGGGTCGCGGGGGATGCTGGGGATAGGGCGCTACGGGTAAGTTTTTCTAAGGGGAAGGCGGTGATGAGTGTGGATGGTGAGGAGCTGGGGACGCAGACGGAGTATTTGCAGAGTAGTGGGCTGGTGGTGTGGATGGGGAATGAGGATGTGGAGTTGGTGAAGGGGAGTGGTGGTGTGAGGAGGCATTATTTGGATTTTCTTTGTTCGCAGATTGATGCGGGGTATCGGGTGGCGTTGAGTCGGTATAGGCGGGTGCTGAAGGCTAGGAATTTGCTGTTGAAGGATGGCAGAAATAGGGATGGGGAGGTGAATGCTTATGGGGAGTTGTTGATAGAGTATGGAGATGTGTTAGGGGCTGTTAGAGAGCAGGTGGTGGGTGAGCTTTTGCCGAAGGCTGCGGCGGTGCAGGTGGCGATAAGTGGGAGAAATGAGGAGCTGGAGATGGAGTATATTTCAGGGAGTGGGGGTGATATGAGGCGTGCGCTGGAGACGACTTATGAGAGTGAGCGTAGGCAGAGGCAGACTGTGGCTGGGCCGCATAGGGATGAGGTGAAGTTGTTGATCAATGGGATGTCTGCGAGTGATTATGCGAGTGAGGGGCAGCAACGGACGATGGCGTTGGCGTTGAAGTTGGCGCAGGGTGAGATTTTGCGTGAGCGGGGTGGGAGGTTTCCGATTTATTTGTTGGATGATATTTTTGGGGAGTTGGATTCTGCGCGGAGGAATGCGTTGATGAATCATTTGCCGGAGGACTCGCAGAAGTTGATCACGACGACGAATGTGGACTGGTTGAGTGGGGAGATGGGGTTGGAAGGGTGGAGTAGGTATAGGGTGAATGAGGGTGGGGTGTCATGAAGACGGCGTTTCCTGAGACGGTGAAGATTTTGGCTGGGCAGATAGCGGAGGCGCGGGTGGATCATGCTGCGTTTGAGGTGTTGTTGAGGCCTTGTGAGATGTCTAGGTGTAGGGCGACTTGTTGTTATGATGGGGTGCATGTTTCTGAGGAGGAGGCGGGGTATATTAGGGAGGTTGTTAGAGGTAAGTTTTCTGGGGTGTTAGATTTTGAGTCTGTGATTGTTTCTAGTGGGAAGGGGCAGAAGACGGCGACGCGTGAGGCGGTGGAGGGGGAGTTGGCGGTGGATTTTCCGGGGCATTTTGCGAGGACTCGGTGTGTGTTTTTGGATGGTGATGGGTATTGTGGGTTGCAGAAGTTGGCGATGGATGAGGGTGTGGATGCTTGGCAGCATAAGCCGTTGACTTGCTGGATGCATCCGTTGGTATTGGTGCCGGCTGGGAAGTGGGAGGATAGGCCGGTGTTGACGCTTGTGAATGCGGGGAATGATCCGCAGAAATCTGGTGAGTATGCGGGGTATGCGTCTTGCACGCATTGTGGGCGTGAGGATGCAGGTGGGAGGCCTGCTTGGCAGGTGTTAGAGGCGGAGCTGAGACGGTTGGGGGAGCTTTGTGGGCGGGATATTTATGGTGAGCTTAGTGCGGAGGAGGTGGAGTGGGTGATTGATGAGAGTTTATGAAAGACGGACGATTGATATTTATTTATGGGACCTTGAGGAAGGGTGGGAGAGCTCATCATTTGATGAATGGTGCGGAGTTTGTGGGGTTTGGGTCTGTGGAGGGTGGGTTGGTGCATGTGGATCAGTATCCGGGGTTGTTGAAGCTGAAGGGGGAGCGGGTGAAGGGTGAAGTTTATAGGGTTAGTGAGGAGATGGTACCTGGATTAGATCAGTATGAAGGGTGCTTTGAATCTCCGCCGCATTATGCACGTGAGAGGATCGATGTGGTGTTAGAAGGTGGGGAGGCTGTTGAGACTGAGGTGTATCAGTTTTTGTTGCTTGAAGATCATCATGAGAGAATTGTTTCGGGTGATTGGTTTGATTGGTTGCAGGGCAATTAGTGGTGGGTTTTGTTTTTGTAGGGGTGTTTTTTCTATAGTTTACGAATGCCTTTGAGTTCCTTTGCGGGGAGTGGTTTGCGGGTGGGTTTGAGTTCCTTTGTTGGTGTAGGTTTGGGGATGGGTGTTGGTTCTTTTGTTGGTGTAGGTTTGCGGGGGGGTATTTGTTCCCTTGTCGGTGTTGGTTTTCGGATGGGTTTTCGGGTGGGTTTTAGTTCTTGGGGTTGTTGTGGTTTTGGGGTGGGTCTTAGCTGTTGTGGTTGTTGTGGTTTGCGGATGTCTTCTATTACTTTTCTGGGTACTGGTTTGTTGGCGTCTTGTAGTCCGTTTGTTGAGTTGGTTTCTTTTATTTCTCTGTCTGGGGTTTGGATGAGGGGGCCTGAGCTTGGTCTGGCTTGTGGGTTGAATGTGCCTCCTCCGCTCCATGTGAGTGAGCCGCTGTGAATGGGGAGGATGCATTGTGGGTATCCGAAGCGGTTGAAGGATCTGCCTTGTGTTCGGCTTTGTTCTCTAAGGGTGCTCCATGATATGGAGGTGTTGAAGCTGCCTAGTGGCGTGGCGGATGAGTGGACGAAATCATGGTTTCTTCTTTTGGTTTTCATTCTGATCTCTAGGCCAGTTTGAGGGGTGTTGTAGGCTAGTAGGAGGTCGTCTGCGGTGTTTGTATCAAATTTTCCGAGGAGTGCTGGGAGTGTGTCTACTGCGGAGCCGTCTGGGTGTGTTTGTGTTTCTTTGGTGTATGAGTTGTTATAGATGTCTGCGTAGTATGTGGTGGTGACTAGGGCAGATTGTGAGTTTCTGGAGCGTAGTAGTAGGTCTGATTTGTAGTCTTGATTAAAGTCACCGACGATGGACGCTAGTGTGTCTACTGCGGTGCTTTCTGCTAGTTTTTGGATAAAGCGGGTGTAGTTTCCGTTTCCTATGGAGAGGAAGGTGATTAGTTGTAGTTGTCCTGAGTTTTTGTCTCTGTCTAGGATGATGAGGTCGGATTTTTTGTCTCTGTTGAAGTCGCCGACGTGTGAGCGGATGTTTTGGGTGTTGATCCATCCGTTGTAGGTGTATTCTCGGTATTGGAATGTGCCGTCTCCGTTGGAGATGCGGGTTCTAATTTTGAATCCTTCTGGGCCTTGCCACCAGTATATGAGGTCTGTTTTTTTATCTCCATTTACGTCTGCGGCGTGAAGTCTAACGGTGCCGTTGACGAGGATTCCGCTGCCGTCACCGGCTATAAACTCGGTGGGGGTGAATGTGCCGTTGCCATTGGAGAAGCAGGTGAGGAGCTTGAGGCCTTGTGTGGGGTGTTGGTGGCTGAGTATGATGTCTGAGTATCCGTCTCCATTGACATCTCCTATTATTGGGTTTGCGGAGTCGTAGCTGTGGTTGTAGTTGAGGTTTTGGATTATTTTGGTGAAGCTTCCTTGTCCGTCTGAGAGGAGGGTGATGAAGTTGATGGTGGAGTTTGGTAGTCTTTCCATGAGGAGGAGGTCTGATTCTTTGTATTGGTCAAAGTATCCTGAGAGCATGGGGGTAAGGTCTGATTTTTCGCTGAGGTTAAGGGGGTATACGTGTGGGGTGAATGTTCCGTCTTTGTTGGAGAGTGCGGTTCTGATTTCTAGTTGGTTGCTGCTGGTGCGGACACGGAGGGCGACGTCGCTCCAGTTGTCTGCGTTGATGTCTAGTGGGTATTTGAGTGTTGGGAGGTGGTTGGTTTTTACGCCCACGGCCTGAGAGAATGCGGCATCGATGTGCATGATGCCTGAGCCGACGGTTTTGTTGAGAAGGTCTGCGTCATTGAAGGCTCCTCCCATGTATGTGTGCTCGTAGTTTAGCCAGTGTTGTTTGTACCATCCGAGGTCTGTGTTGCTGTTTTTCCAAGTGAATGCGCGAATTGATTTTTTGAGGTCTTTTGCGACCATGCCACCGCTGTGCAGGATGTAGACGAAGAGGTTTTCTCTGAGGTGTGGTGGGAATGTGACGTCCATGTTCACTTTCCAGCAGTATTTGCTATTGTCGTGGGGGTTGATGGTGGTGCTGTTGTTTTCGTAGACTTCTAGGTATTGTTCTGTGGAGATGGGTTTGTATTCGTATTTAGGGTTTTTGCAGACTGGGTCGTAGCCTTGGACGACCATGGGGACTTTGGCAAAGGATGAAGTTTGTCTAATTCTGCTGGCTAGGCGGAACATGAGGGCGCCGCCTCTGCTTTGACCAGCGAGGACGATGATTTCTAGGTTTGCTGGGTTTACTCTTGAGGTTAGGAAGTTGTAGTAGGCTGTTTCGCGGCGTTTTTTTTCGTTTTCTGTTATGAAGTAGCCAAATTGGGCATCGCAGGCGAGGAGGAAGAGGGTGGATTCTTTTGGGAATTTCCCGGAGGTTATTAATTTGGAGGCTAGTGATTTTGCATTTAGTTCCATTGTGGCTTCTTTTCTTAGGTCATTCACCATGAGGTTTTTATAGTTGTCTGGCTGGCCTGTTAGGACGTTGGTGTATCCTTTGTTGTAGTTTTCGCTGAGGATGTGGTCTTCTCCGAATGGGTCGTCTGTTTGCTGGCCTGCGGAGATGAATACGACTCTTTTAACGTCTTCTTTAGCTGGGGCGCTGACAATGGAGAGGAAGGTTTTTTTGATGGCGGAATTACTAACTCCTGCGGCTCTCCATTCTGGGAAGTGTGGGTGGTCGCTGAGGTTCGTTGCGAGTTTCATTAATGTGACTTCTTCATCTGGCTTAGCTAGTTGGGTGAAACTTAGAGCAAGTAGTAGGTATGTTAGGAAATATTTTTTCATATTGTTCTTATCAAGAAAGAATTAAATTATTATGACAGGTTCTTATATGGTTTACGTAGTTAGGGGTCAAGGTGTATGTTTTTATGGGAGTTTTCCTTGTTGTATAAGTCATTATTTTCACAAGGGAGTACCTCAATAAAACTTGTTCATTACAAGTTGTGATGCTAGCAACCTGTGGGTATATTATGTGAGATCATGTTAGTAGAAGATATGAAATTTAGAGTGAGTGTTGGTTTTGTAGCATCCTTGTTTGCGATAGGGGGATGTAGTCCTGTGCCGATGACTTCGCTTGAGCGGGTGGAGCCGATTGTGGCGGCGGGGATAGAGTATCAGGGGGCGGGTGGTGCTTCTTATGCGGGGAGTTCGGTTTGGTGGAGGAGTTTTTCTGATGGGAGATTGAATAGTGATGTGGAGGCGGCGTTGGCGGGGAATTTGTTGCAGCGGCAGTTTAGTGCACGGATTGATCAGGCTGCGGCGTTGTTGCAGAAGGAGCAGGCTGCGTTGTTTCCTAAGTTGAATCTAACAGGTTCTGGTGGGGTGGACTTGGAGAATCCTGATGCGCTTGAGGGGACGGCTTCTTTGGGTGGGTTGTTTTCATGGGAGGTGGATGTTTTTGGGCGGATTCGGCAGGGGGTGAGGGCTAGTGAGGAGGATTATAGGGCTTCGATTCAGGATTGGCTGGGTGGTAGGTTGGTGCTTTCTGCGGCGGTGGCTGAGACGCGGTTTTTAGCGATAGAACAGAGGCAGCGGATTGATCTTTTGAGGCAGCAGTTGGAAACGAATGAGACGCTGAAGGAGTTGGTGCAGTTGCGGGTGGCGCAGGGGATTTCATCGCGGGTGGATTTGCTTCAGCAGGAGCGGCAGATGGATGCGGTGCGGAGTTTGCTTCCTGAGGCTGAGGCGGAGTTGGTGGCGGCGGAGTATGCGCTGGATGTGTTGGTTGGGAAGTCTCCGGGTTCGAGGGGGAGGGATGGTCGCAGGTTGTTGCCGGGGTTACCGGGGAAACCTGGGTTGGGGGTGCCTTCTGGGTTGTTGCTTAATAGGCCTGATTTGTTGGCGCAGTGGCATAGGATAAGGGCGATAGATGCGCGGGTGGCGCAGGCTTTGACTGAGAGGTTGCCGAGGGTGACTTTGGGAGTATCGCTGGATGGTGGGGTGATTCAGAGTGCGGGTGCTTTGTTGAGTTCGCTGATAGCGGAGGCTGCGATGCCGGTGCTGGATGGTGGTGAGAGGCGTGCGGAGGTGAAGTTTAGAAGGGCGGAGTTGGAGGCGGCTTTGTCTGAGTATTCACATCGTTATTTAGAGGCGGTGAGGGATGTGGAGACGGCGGTTGTTAGAGAGCGGAAGCAGGCGGATAGGATTCGTCTAACAGGTCGTCAGCTGGAGACGGCTAGGGAGACGCTTAAGGAGACTCGGGTAAGGTATAGTCAGGGGTTGAGTGATTATTTACCAGTGATCGATGCGCTGCGGGTGGTGCAGGATTTGGAGTTGTCGATGGTGACGCTTCGGAGACAGAGTTTGAGTATACGGGTGGGTATCCACCGTGCTATAGGAGGGCCTATGCCGAGGGTGCAGGCTGGAAAATAATTTATCATTTTAGATCATGAAGAAGAAAAATTTTGGAGTTTTGTTAGGGATTATTGTTGTGGCTGTGGCGGGCTGGGGTTCATGGCGGTTGATTGAGACGGCGCCTACTCAGCAGGCTGAGGATAAGCCGAAGGTGGCAAAGAGTGTGCAGGTGGTGAAGTTGGTGGCTGGGGATCAGGATGTGAGTGTGGTGGCGTATGGGAATGTGGTTCCTGCGCGGGAGGTGAAGGTGGGGCCGGAGGTGAGTGGGAGGGTGATTTCTCATCATGATCATTTGGTTCCTGGGGGGCGGATAGCTGAGGGTGAGGTGATGTTTGAGATAGATCCTGCGGATTATGAGGTGGAGCTGCGGGATGCTCAGAGTGTGCTGGCTGAGGCGCAGTCTGATGTGGATCTGGAGGAGGGTAGGCAGGCTGTGGCGTTGAGAGAATTTGAGCAGTTGCGGAAGGATCTTCCGGGGGTGGCGATTAATGAAGATTTGGTTTTGAGGAAGCCGTTCAAGGCGCGGACTGAGGCGGCGATGGATAGGGCGATGGCTGCGGTGGCGATGGCGGAGTTGAAGTTGAGGCGGACGCAATTTAAGGTGCCTTTTAATGCGGTGGTGCTGGATGAGACTGTGGAGGTTGGGCAGATGGTGGATTCTGGTAAGGAGATGGGGACGTTGGTTGGGTCTGATGCGTATTGGATTCATGTGAGTGTTCCTTTGCAGCAGTTGAAGTGGGTGAAGGTTCCTGATCCCGGATCTGAGGGGCCTAAGGCGGTGGCAAGGTTGGTGTCTGGTGATGGTGAGGATCTTACATGGGAGGGGAGAGTTGTTAGATTGTTAGGTGGATTAGAAGAGCAGGGGAGGATGGCGAAGGTGGTGGTGGAGATTCCGGATCCGCTGGATGCAAATCCTAAGCAGCAGATGTTGCTAGGGTCTTATTTGCAGGTGGATATTGATGCTGGGGTGCTGGAGAATGTGATAGAGATTCCCAGGGCTGCTTTGCGGGAAGGGGATAGGATTTGGTTGGTGGGGGATGACCATAAGTTGGTGATTCATGATGCGGATATTTTATGGCGGAAGGAGAATGCGGTGGTGATACGGAATGATGTGAAGCCGGGTGAGCATCTGGTGGTTTCAGATCTGCGTGCTCCGGTTCCGGGGATGGCGGTGGTGCCTGAGATGAAGGCTATGGAATCTAACAAATAATAAGTAAGACTGATGAAATCACTAGGTAGCCAGCAGAGAGATAAGGGTTTATTAGCGTGGTTTGCGCATAATCATCATGCTGCGAATTTGTTGATGATTGCTGTTTTGGCGGTTGGGATTGTTTCTATTTTCAAGGTTCGGCAGGAGGTGTTTCCGGTGTTTGCGCTTGATACGGTGGAGGTGGCGGTGCAGTACCGAGGGGCTGGGCCGGAGGAGGTGGAGAAGTCTGTGATTTATCCGATAGAGGCTGAGTTACGTGGGTTAGAGATGATTCGGAGGGTAGAGGCGACGGCTTCTGAGGGGTCTGGTAAGGTGGTGGCGGAGCTTTATCCGGGGTTTGATAAGAATAGGGCATTGCAGGAGGTGACGGCTGCGATTCAGCGGGTTTCTGTGTTTCCGAATGATATAGAGCCGCCTGTGGTGAGTCTGGGGACGGGGCGGAGGAGGGATGTGATAAGGGTGTCGATAGCGGGGGATTTAGGGGAGCGTGAGTTGGTGGATTTTGCGCGGCAGGTGGAGACTGGGATGTTGTCACAGCCTGAGATTTCGTTGGTGGAATTTAGGGGGGTGCGTGAGCCTGAGATAGAGATAGAGATACCTAGTGCGACATTGAGATCGCTAGGGATGACGCTGGGTGATGTGGCTGAGCGGGTGAATGAGACTGCGCTGGATGTGCCTGGTGGGACGTTGAAAACGCCTAGTGGGAACTTGCAGTTGAGGACGAAGGAACGGCGTGAGCGGGCGATTGATTTTAGGGATGTGCAGGTGGTGAGTGAGTCTGATGGGACGCGGGTGAGGTTGTCTGATATTGCTACGATTACTGATGGTTTTGAGGAGAGTGAGGAGGAGAATTATTTTTATGGGCAGCGGTCTGTGACGCTTTCGGTTTTTTGTTCTGATAATGAATCTCCGCTGGTGGTGGCTGATGCGGTGAGGGCGTTTATTGAGCAGCAACAGAAGAGTTTGCCAGAGTCTGTGAGTATTAGTTTATCGCGTGATCGTTCTGTGGATTTCAAGGAGCGGGTGAGTTTATTGATGGATAATGGGTTTACTGGGTTGGTTTTGGTGTTGATTACTTTGGGGTTGTTTCTTGATTTGAGGGTTGCGTTCTGGACGGCTATTGGGATTCCGATTTCTATTCTTGGGTCGATTGCTTTGTTGCCTGTGGGTGGGGCTACGATTAATATGATTTCGTTGTTTGGGTTTATCATTACGTTGGGGATAGTGGTGGATGATGCTGTGGTGGTGGGTGAGGAGATTTTCCATAAGATTTCACAGGGGCAGTCTAAGCTTACGGCGGCGATTGAGGGGGCGAAGTCGATGACTATGCCGGTGATATTTGCGGTGGTGACGAATATTATCGCGTTTTTGCCGTTGTTCTTTGTTCCTGGTGAGAATGGGCAGTTTTTCCAAGTGTTGCCGGCGGTGGTGATAGCGGTGTTTGTGGTGTCTCTGGTGGAGTGTTTGTTTATTCTTCCTGCTCACTTGGCGCATGCTGGTGGGGACAAGGGTGATAAGGGATTTTTCGGGAAGATTAATGCTGTTCAGACTCGGTTGAGGCACAGGATGGAGAGCTGGATGGATCGCTGTTATCAGCCGTTGTTAGATTTTTCTATTCATCATCGGGTGCTGACTTTGGCGGTTTTTGTGGGGACGCTGGTGGTGACTGGGGCGTATGTTTATAGTGGGAGGGTGAACTTTAAGTTTAGTCCGCAGATTGAGGCTGATTTTATTCAGGCTGAGATAGAGATGCCAGCGGGGACTCCGGTGGCTAGGACGCGGGAGGTGGTTTTCCAGATAGAGGAGGCTGCGAAGAAGGCTTTGATTTTATCGGGTGAGGGGGAAATCCGTGAATTGACCACGAGTATTTCGACGTTGGTGGGTGATGGTGGGCCGCACATTGGGGAGGTGGCGGTGACGCTCATTCCGCAGAGTCAGCGGGAGATTACTGGTCGAGGGTTTGCGGATTTATGGCGTGATCAATTGCCTGAGATTCCTGATTTGGATTCGATCTTTTTTGATTATTTGGTGGGGCCTGGCGGTGAGGCTGAGATAGATATTCAGCTGGCGCATCCTGATTTGGATGTGCTGCGGGAGGCTGGTGATGCGGTGGCTTCTGCGGTGGCGAAGTATCCTGGGACGGCAGATATCCGGAAGGGATCTGGGCGAGAGACGCCGGAGTTGCAGTTTGAGTTGACGCCTGCGGGTAAGGCGTTGGGGCTCACTACAAAGATGGTGGGGGATCAGGTGAAGGATGCTTATTTAGGGGCTGAGGCGTTGCGTCAGCCACGTGGGCGTGAGGAGATACGGGTGATGGTGAGGTTACCTGAGAGTGAGAGGAAGTCTGTGGAGGGTTTGAAGAACTTTTTGATTTTGACTCCTGGTGGTGGGGAGATTCCTTTGAGTGATGCGGCGCGGATTATTACTGCGAATGCGCCGTTGAAGATTAGCCGGGTGGATGGTGGCCGAGTGATGCGGATTACCGGGAATGTGGTGGCTGGGGTGACTTCAGGGAATAAGGTGATTTCTGCGTTAGAGAAGAATGAGCTGCCGGAGATTATGGCGGCTTATCCTGGATTGACCTATACTTTTGAGGGGGATCAGCGTGAGCAGAGCGAGGCGATGACTGATCTTGGGTGGGGATTGTTTGTGGCGATGTTTGCGGTGTATGCGATTATGGCGGCTTTATTGCGTAGTTATATTCAGGCGCTTATAATCTTGTTGGCGATTCCGTTTAGTTTGGCTGGGGCGGTGATGGGGCATGTGGTGTTGGGGTTTGATTTGTCGATTTTTAGTATCTTTGGGATGATTGCATTGTGTGGGATGGTGGTGAATGGTGGGTTTGTGTTGGCGGTGACGAGGCAGAGATTTATAGCGGATGGGATGCTGATAGAGAATGTGACTAGAGAGGCTGCGGCTCGTCGTTGTAGGCCAATTTTGTTGACGTCTATTACGACGTTTGTGGGCTTGGCTCCGATGATTTTGGAGGATGGTATGCAGGCGTTGTTCTTGGTGCCGATGTCGATCAGTTTGGGGGTGGGGACGTTAGCTTCTTCTGCGGTGATACTTTTGATCATACCGGCAGCGTTTACACTGACAGAAACGGTTGGGGCGTTTGATGCTGATGCGACGGTGGATGCTGATGATAGGGATGCGTGATTATTTATGGTAGCTTCCAGGAGGCGCGGTACTTTTTATAATCGGCGGCGGTGAGGAGGACGTATACTGGGTTTTTGTTTGGGTCGATTTTTGAGATGAGTGATTTTAGTTGGGTTTCATGCATGGTGGTGCAGCCTGCGGTTGGTTTGGAACCGCCGCCTCGCCAGATGTGGAAGAAGATGGAGCTGCCTGCGTTAGGGGTGGCGCGTTTTCTTGAGGTTGCTTCGTTGTGGGCGATGAAGAGTTTGAGTGAGTGTGCGTGGTCGCCTTGGCGCATCTGGGCTTGCTTTTCCCAGGTGTTTTTAGGCTCGTGTGGGATGAGGATGTGGCGGTTGTAGTAGGGGGACTGAGTGTCCTCGACCCAAAGATCTTTGGTGGTGATTTGTTTGTAGGGGAGAGAGGGGAGTTTTTGGATGGCTGGAGCGTAGCCGAATGCGTAGCCAGACTCTGAGCCTATTCTAAAAATGCCTGCTGGAGAGCGACCGTCGCCTTCTTTTTTTCTGATACCTGCGAGGTTTGAGGGATGGAGGCCGATGCCCCAAGCTAGTCCGTTTTTGCCGAGTCTGCCTTTCAATGCTGAGCCGGTTTGTGACCACCCTGAGTTACTTTTTTCGAAGAGTGAGAGGGTGACGTGGGAGGAGTTGTTCTCAGGTGCGATGCCTATGATGACTTGGCGGGAGTTCGCGGGGAGCTGGCTGTGTGCTAAAAGAGTGGTGAGCAGGGTAGCTAATAGAGTGAGTAGAGATATTTTTTTCATAAATGTTATTTTGATGACTAACTGTAGCCGTAGTTTGGCTTGGTAGCAAATAGATATGGAATGGGTAGTGGCTCAGTGGATTGTAGTTATGGTTAACATTTTTTAAGGTTGCGCGATATCATGGTTAGGTGTATCATTCTGGTGACAAGTATGAAAACAGTTGTTACAATACCTTCCTTATTGAGTCTCGTGTTGATCGCGAGTTCTTGTGGTTCTTCAAATGATGTTGAAGAGCCTGTGATTCAACAGCCTATCAGGCCTCCTGCTGAGTATTTACCGCCAGCTATTGATGAGCCGGTAAGTTATAATCAGACGGCGATTCCTGTAAACTCGGCGATACCTGTGGCTAGGCGAGTGGCAGGGCGACCGGGTTTTGTATTTAACCCTTACAACCAGAATATGGTTGAAGTGGAGGGGATCATGGCTGGGACTAAGGTGCGTGATCCGCAAGATTATGATCCTAGTCATATCTTTGTGGTTCCTTAGGTTGTTGGGTAGTCTTTTAGGGCTAGCTTTTTTTCAGAAAAACGGTTGCCAATTTGGGTGATCAGTCTTAAGTGTCTTCACGTCGTCCGTATGGGCATTTATCTTGTACGGAGACTTTACTTATCAACACAAAATTTAACATTACTCATTTAATATCATGTCAGTATTAGTCGGAAAAAAAGCACCATCCTTCTCAGCGAAGGCAGTCGTAAATAACCAAATTGTGGAAGATTTTTCACTGGAGCAGTTCATTGGGAAAAAGTATGTCGTTCTGTTCTTCTATCCAAAAGATTTCACTTTCGTATGTCCTACTGAATTGCATCGCTTCCAGGAAGAGCTAGGGGAGTTTGAGAGCCGTAATGTGGAAGTTGTTGGCTGCTCTACAGACTCAGAGTTTTCTCACTTTGCGTGGCTCAATACTCCGAAGAATAAGGGAGGAATCGAAGGTGTGAAATACCCACTCGTGTCTGATATTAACAAAACAATTGCGGAAGATTATGATGTTCTGGCTGGGGAAGCTCATGTGAATGAGAATGGCGACTATGAAGTGGAAGGTGAATTGGTTGCGTATCGCGGGCTTTTCCTCATTGATCTTGATGGAAAAGTGCGTCACCAGGTGGTGAATGACATGCCACTAGGTCGCTCAATCCGTGAGTGTCTCCGTGTGATCGATGCGTTGCAGCATTTCGAGGCACATGGTGAAGTTTGCCCAATGGACTGGGAGAAGGGTTCAGCAGCGATGACTGCGGATCACGCTGGAGTTAGCGCTTATCTATCTAAGTAGGTTCTATAGCGAATCTACTTCTAACAGAATCAAAAATAAAGCCTACTTGGATTAATCTGGGTAGGTTTTTTGTTTATGTAAATTAGTGTGATTTTTCTAGGCTATTATTTACATATTTGTATAGCAGATTAAATCTGGGATGCTTGATTTTTTGCTTGATGTTATTACACCGTGATGGTTTTCTGATCATCCGGATTAACTTTATTCAATTCATCGAGGATGTATAGTTAATACAGTTTAATCCTTAGATAAAATAATAAAATAATAAAATATGAAAAAATACCTTATTACATTAGCCTTTGTTGGTGCCGCAGGTTATGCGCAAGCAGTGTCTATCGCGATTGATTTTGCTAGGCCTACTGGCCAGAATGCGACGACAGTTTTCGCAGATTACCAAGCAGCAGATGCAAATTTGTTAGGCACAGATGCGGATAACTTCAGGCAACTTTCCGGTAACAATCCGGATCCTTATAATAACCTTAATACTACACTTGATGGATTAACTGTTACGAATACGGGAACTGGTGATATCAGCGGTATTGGTAATGCTGGGAATACAGCCTGGAATGACTTGTCACCGATCTATGAAGGATACGCTTACGTAGATACCAATAATAATCCTACAGTTGCACCAGAGGTTACGATTTCTGGATTAGCTGCCTTGGGCGCAGGACAGACGATTACTCTTACAATGTATGGAGTTGGAGATAATATAGACCAGGATAGTACTTTTGTATCTACCTTCGGAGCTAATCCTACTCAAACTGGGCGCACTGAATATAACGCTGATGCTCCTACTCCTAGAAACGACAGCACTGGTTTCGTTGGCTTTGTTCAGCATGTTTATACCTCAGATGGAATTACAGATGAGATTTCTTTTACATGGGCAAGAAACACAGATAGCAATCGATACATTGCTTTGAATGGTTTTTCCGTGAGTGTTGTGCCAGAGCCTTCATCTGCTCTTTTGTTTGGCCTAGGTTCGCTTGCTTTGTTGGGACGTCGTCGCAGAGTATAATTTAGCTAGATTTCTTAATAACATAAAAAACCGTATCTCGTTTATAGATACGGTTTTTTTATATAGTAGATGGGTACAATAGGGTAGAAGAATTAGTCCTATGTTTAGGTTAACAAATTATCTCATATACTATGGGAGTTTGAAGACTTTGAGTGTGCTTTTGTCTGGCTTTCCTGTTTTAGGGTCCGCTGTTATGGTGGACGGGTCACCTGCAAGTTGACCGCTCTTGAAGCCTTTAGCAACGATAGGATTATATGGACGGAAAGGGCTGACGTAATGGTCTTTGACTGGTTCTCCGGTAGAAGGATCAACCATTTGTTTAGCTACTGGATGGCTAGATGCTGTATCCGTGCCTGGAGCTGTGTTAGCGCATGAGGAGAAGAGGGCTGCGGAGGCGGCTATGATTAATGAGAAGAATGTTTTTTGTTTCATGATGTTATCTTAAGTTTAGGCGGGCTTAGATCAAGAGGATTTTTAGGTAATATTATTCACTTGGTTAGTATTAAACTGTTTCATGTCAATGTACTGTTCCTGTGGGATTACTTTGCTGGGGGAGGTCAGAGGCCTGCGATGGAGCTGAGGAGGTGCCAGATTTTTTTTGGTTTGGAGAGGGTGTAGCGTTGGTCGAAGACTTGGAAGTGGTCTGCTTGCATTTTTTTGAGGATGCCGTGATAGATCTTGCGCATGGCTTCTGAGGAGCGGAGGGCTTTGGCGTCTTCTTGGTGGAAATTTTTCTCTGCTTCTAGGTAATAGTATTCAGCGCGCTCGGAGATGTACTGCATCATGGCGATGAATCTGCCGTCGTGGACACGGCCTACGAGGTCGCGTTCTGAGTATTGGAAGCGGATCATATCGTTCTCAGGGATGTAGATGCGGAGGTTGTCTGAGAGGTCCTCGCCGACATCACGGAGGATGTTGGTGAGTTGGAGGGCGTGGCCAAGGTTTACGGCGTATTTTTCTGAGTCTGGGTGTTTGCAGCCGAAGATTTTGATGGAAATGAGACCTACGCAGGATGCTACTTGGTAGGTGTATTTCTTGAGGTCTTCCCATTCAGCGAAGCGTCTGGATGGCTTGAGGTCTGAGTAGCAGCCAGCAATGAGGTCGAGGAATAGTTGGTTGTCGATCTGGTAGCGGTCTCTGATTTCAAGGGTGTTTTGCTGAGTCTGGGTGAGGGGTTCTGGTGGTTGCTCTGAGAAACATTGTTTCCAGTTTTGGAGGCCAGAGAGCTTTTCATCCATGGGGATGTCTGGGGAGTCTGCGAGGTCGTCAACGATTCTGCAAAAGGCGTAGAGGTTGACCATGTCGCTACGCCGTTGTTTGGGGAGGCAAGCAAATGCAAATGCGAGGTTCGATTTGGCACTTTTAGTGATTTGCTTGGCTTCTGACATATTTTTTATTGGCTGCTTGTTACTCAGGCTAGTAGATGATTGGGATGGGGGGTTATTTGATTTTGCCCCAGTGTCCGCTGCCGAATGGCCAGAGTGACATGAAGGCTGGGCCTACGACGTTGTATTCTTTTACTGATCCCCAGATGCGGGAATCGGATGATTTGTATGAATTATCGCCCATGGCCCAGTATTCTGAGAGTCCTGTGGATGGTTTGTTGTCGAGCTTCTTGTCGGTGATGCCCATGAAATTATAACCATTGTAACCGTTGGTGAGTGACTGGACGCGTAGGATGCCTGGATCAGTGGCATTTTGTCCATCTCTGACGATGATTCCACCGTTAGGGTAGTCTGGGTTCTCATGCTTTATTGGCTGGATGCTGACGTGTTGGCCAGGTGTGGCGATGAGGCGCTTGATATAATGAGAAGGAGGGATGTTGTTCTTCTTGTTAGATGCCTCGATGTATTCGATGCCTCTGGTGTCGAAGACGAAGACCTCTCCGTGTTCTGGGCTTCTGAAGTGGTAGGAGACTTTATCTACGAGGATGAGATCACCCGACTCGGTGTATCCTTCGAGGACTTTGGTGCCAGCAGAGATCTCGTATAGAGGGAATAATGGGCGGCCAAAATCTTGTGAGCCTCTGAAGTATGCGTCAGCTCGGTCATCGATAGATTTGTGCTTGAGCCTAGCCCATTTGCTGGGGTCTTGTTTAAGGACTAGGTCGTCGTAGAGCTTAGTAAGTCCGGCTTGTTCAAGTGAGGTGGCGGAGCCTGAGAATGATTCAACTTGGCCGTTGGAGAACTGGACTGTCACGCGGGGGAAGAAGTGCATGAATTGGCCGTCTGTGATGGAGACTATCTTTGAATTTCCTTTGGCTGTGAGTGAGAAATAATTTCTGCCGTGGGTAGCCTGCTGGGCGAGACGGACAGGGAATGATGGCCAGTCTTTTTCTAGTTTTGCAGCTCCAGTGATGCCGTTGAGGGCTGGATACATGGAGTTGGTAGGGATACGGAATGGCTGGAGGAAGTAGGCGCGGATACCGAGAGCAACGACGATGGCTACGAAGAAGACCTCAAGGTTTTCTTGGAGAGCATTTGGGTTGCGGTATTTTGGTAGTGCTTGCTCGCAGGTTTTCTCTAGTAGTTTACCAGCTTCTGCGGTTGCGGCACGATCGTTTGCTTTGATGGCTGACTTGAGATCAGCTCTGCGTGATTCTATCTCAGTGACGCGGTCTGCTTCTAGGAGGTCGCGTTTGTAGTTAAGAAATTTGAGAGCTCCTTTGTGGAGAAGCAGGGCTTGTTTTTTCCATTTTGGTTTAAACATTATTTTTGAATCACTTGGTTGGTTCGGTTAGAGAGTGGTGGTGATGCGACGATATTGCCAGAATATTTTGAGGTAATTTGATCAAGATCAGGGAGGGTGGAGGTAGATGGGTGATTATTTTCTGAAAAGAGGGCTTTACGTGACTCAGAATTGTGGCATAGCTGTGTTGCTCAATTACTAGTTAACAACTGATTAACTCTAAAAATCTGGGCATATAATCATCAAAATTTAGAAAACAATAATATGGATATACAAATAGCAACTCTCTGCGACTTCGCAGCTGACTATAATGGCAAAATGGTAATCACTGGAACATTTGATACGCTTGCAGGTAAGGCAATGCCACTTGTGCACCCTACTTGTGTGCTTGCTATGCGTCTTTGCATCACTCCTGAAGATAGCGGAAGTCATACATTTTCAGTGAATATCATCGATGCAGATGGAAACTCACTTGACGACAAAATGCCAATCGAGGCAGATATGCCAATCGAACTTCCTGAGAATGTGCCATTCATGACACGTAACCTCATTCTTAACCTTCAAGGACTTAAGTTCCCTGAAGATGGTGTGTATTCAATCGACATTAGCGTGGATGAGGAACTTGTTTCTCGTATTCCTCTTCGCATTGTGGAGATGGACGCAGATAGTCAGCCAGCTTAATTAGGCAATTCACAAGCGATGATGAGTGAACATGATGAGTCATTTTATGATTCTGTTCTGATTACCGGTGCTTCAGGTGGCATTGGTGAGGAGTTTGCTCGTCAGCTTGTGTTCCGTTGTCACCAGATGATTCTGGTGGCTCGACGGGAAAATAGGCTGATGGATCTAGCCGCTGATTTGAAGCGGCAGAATCCCAGTCTGGATATTTTATTTTTTGTAGTGGATCTTACTTCTGCTACTGAGAGGGAGGATTTCCTCAAGATGCTTCTGAATAATGGAGCTAAGCCTGATTTGCTGATTAATAATGCAGGGATGGGGGATTACCAGAGGTTTGCACAATCTGACTGGGATAAAATAGATAATATGATGCAGGTCAATATGACTGCTCTGACGCACCTGACGCACCGACTTATTCCGCAGATGCGGGAGCGAGGTAGTGGGGCGATTATAAATGTGAGTTCACTGGCTAGTATTTTGCCGATGCCTGAGTTTGCAGTGTATGCGGCTACGAAGGCTTATGTGACGAGTTTTTCTGAGGCGTTGAGGCTGGAACTGAAGGAGGATAATATTCCGGTGATGGCGCTTTGTCCTGGGCCGGTGCATACGGAGTTTGGCTCGGTGGCTATGCCGGCGGATGCGAAGGAGTTACCGGGGAGAGAGATGTTTTACGTGGATAAATCTGTGGTGGTTGAGCAGGCCCTTGTAGGGTTGAGCCGACATAAGGCAAGGGTTTATCCGGGATGGAAGGTGGCGCTTGCTGCGGCTGGGATTTCACTTTTACCGCTGGCTGTGATCCGCTTAGTCATGAGTAAGCGGTTGAACGATTAGAATCTAATACGATGTCAGAATTTGAACATATTGATGGCGTTAAAGTGGAGGTGGATCAGGTGGTGTATATGCCATCGCTTCATAGTCCGATGGATAAGCCGCATCCGTTCATTTACTATATCACGATATATAATAACTCAGAAGAGGTTATCCAGATTTTAGGAAGGAAATGGGTGGTTACTGAGAGTGATGGCGCGTGTGTGGTGGTGGAGGGGAATGGAGTGATAGGTGAGAAACCGACTTTGAATCCAGGAGAGCATTTTAGCTACAATAGCTACCATGTGGTGGCTAGGTCAGGAGAGGCATGTGGTGCTTATTATGGGGTGACGCTGAGTGAAAAAGGTGGGTTGAGTAAGGAGAGATTCATGGTTGAGATCCCTGAGTTCGAGTTAAGGTGCCCTGGGTAATGAAAAGGTAGCATAAAAAAACCTGACCGCTGTTAGGCAATCAGGTTTTGTGGTTAGTAGGTTGCTCTATTAGCGGCGATTTGAGTAGTGGCTTCTGTGCTGATTAGAGTGATAGTTATTTTTTTGGCTTCCTCTCGGAGGTGTGTAGCGGCTGTGGCTATTGTATCCTCTAGGCTTTGCTACTGCTCTATATCCTCTGTTGCTGTGGGTGTAGAAGATGTCACCTACGATGTAGTAGAGGATATTTCCGAATGTCACCGTTCTGCGGTTGCTGGGCAACCTATTGATGTATCCTGCGTGTTGATGGCCATGAGCTTTCTGTGGGACGACTGTTCTTGTAGGTTGAACTCTATGCTGGTGTGAGCTGTGGTTAGAGTTCGGTCTAGCGTAGCTGCTGATGGCACTTAATCCTAGGATGATGCTGCTGAGGATTACTGTCTTTGTTTTTGTATTTTGTTTTGTTTTCATAGTTACTTTAGTTCTTGGTTGTGCCTATGAAACAAAAGGTTTCGCAGATAGTGTCGTTTTTTTTGTAACTGTTTTATTCAATTTATTTTCACTTTTTTTTGTTCTAACAATTTCTAACAACTTGTTAGGTGGAGATCATTGAGGTGCAAAAAAAAAGACCCGATCGCTGTTAGGCGATCGAGTCTGATTAGATTTTAGAAGTTATTTTCTAGCGGTGTCTCAGCACACGTGCTGGTGTGTGGTGAGTTACTTTTGGTGCTGGCTTGGCTGGGGCGTAACGGTAATTGATACCTTTTGGTTTAGTTACGATTATGTAGCCTTTGTTGGTGCGGGTGTAGCAGGTGTCACCTACGAAGTAGTAGTAAGCGTTGCCGTGTTTGACTGTTTTATAGTTGTTAGGCAATCTGTTGATGTACTTTACTTTGTGTGGTGTTTTGGCTTGCTGAGCGATGAGTTTTACTGGCTGAGCTTTAGACTTAGAGCTCTGATGTGCATGTTGATGAGTGTTTGCATAGCTGCTGATGGCGCTGAGTCCAAGGATGATGCTGCTGATGATTACTGTCTTTGTTTTTGTATTTTGTTTTGTTTTCATAGTTATGTAGTTCTTGGTTGTGGCTATGAAACAAAAGGTTTCGCGAAAGGTGTCATTTTTTCTAGAAGTGTTTTATTCAAATTATTTTTGATTATTTTCACTCTAACAGTTTTGTAAATGACTACGGTGTGGCTGAAGTCTATTTAATTATAGAACAACTCGTCGAGGACTTCAGTTCTCCATGGCTGGCCGATGATGGCTGTAGCGTGCATGATACTGGTGGGGTCATTGCTGTGGTCTCTCCCTAGGACGCAGTGGCCTAGCTCGTGTATGACAATCTCGCTTACGAGTTCATCTGTTGCATTACGCAGTGTGTGGCTGATGATGATGGCTTTGTCTCCAGATGCAGATACTGAGCAGAGTCCATAGGCTCCGTTGGTATTGCCGTATTGGATGTCTAAGCCGTCTAGTTTTACGGTGACATTGCGTTTGTTTGCTTCAATAACGAATCTATCTACGATGGCTTGAAAATCTGGGTCAACCGCTTGGTCGGTAACATCGTTATTGGAGAGAGTGAAGCTGTTGCTGGCTACTGGGGTGGAGGAGTCGCACGAGATGAGGGAAAATGAGCTGAAAATGAGGATGGTAGAGGTAAGTTTTTTAAACATAGAAAAGTTTTACAATAGAGCGTATTACTTGGCAATCTCATCCTTTTATTCTTGAGGGGTGGGTGAGATTTTTTCAGGAGATTTTTTATACTGGTGTCTCTTAACTTGTCAGTTTGACGGTATTGAGTAAACTGGTGGCATGACTTTTTTAATTAAGAAAATTTCTTTGATCTCTTATTTATGTTTTGGGCTGTGTTTGGTGGTTGGTAATTTAGCTTTGGCTCAGGAGGGTGGGCTTACTGATGAGAAGGTGAAAGTGGAGGAGGTGACGGCTGATCAGCGGATTAGTCAGCGTTTGAAGCAGATCTATGTGGCGCTTGATGGTCTAGAAAACATAGAGATAAAGACGGTGAGTGGGGTAGTGATTCTTTCAGGGAAGGTGTTAGATGCGGAATCTTCTGAGACAGCTGTGTCATTAGCGCAAAAGACTGAAGGGGTGATTTATGTGCGTAGTGATCTGGAGGTGGATACTGAGATTACGAATAGGATTAATCCATTGAAGAAGAAGTTGGCTAGTTGGTGGGGGAGTCTTAGTAGTAAATTTCCGTTGATTATGGTGGCAATTGGGGTGGTGTTTGTGGCTTATATGATAGGTAGGTGGATTGCGTCGTTGAATTACGTTTATAATGCGATTGGGTTAGAGGGGATGCCGGCGTTGTTGGTGAAGCGGTTGATTCGGATTATCATTACGTTGATCGGTATTGCTTTGGCGTTGGAGATTCTTGATGCGACGACTATGGTGGGCGCGGTGCTGGGGTTGGCGGGTGTGGCTGGGATAGCGATTGGTTTTGCGGTGCAGGGGATAGTGGAGAACTATTTGGCGGGGATGCTGCTGAGTGCTAGGAATCCGTTTGAGCTTGGTGACTTGGTTGAGGTGGGATCACGCAAGGGGACTGTGGTGAGGTTGACTTCTAGGGATACGGTGTTGATGACTCCGGAGGGGAATCATTTGCGGGTGCCGAATGGGAAGATTCTTAAGGAGGATATTATGAATTATAGTCGTAATCCTAAACGGAGGTTTGATTTTGGGGTAGGTGTATCGGTTGAGCTTGATCTTGTGAGGGTGAAGGATCTGGGGCTGGATATTCTTAGTAAGATCAATGGTGTTCTGGATGATCCAGGTCCTAGTGTGGTGATAGAGGAGTTGGGTGATAGCTCGGTGAAGATGCGTTTTTATGGCTGGATGAATCAGACTGAGAGTGATCTTCAGAAGGTGCGGAGTGAGTCGATCCGGTTGATTAAGTCTAAGTTTGACCGTGAAGGGATTGAGATGCCTGAGCCGATTTATAGGGTGATTAATCTCAATAAAGAACCGGCTGAGCGGGCGGCTAACGAACAGGAGTATTTGGATTCAGCGATAGAGAGTGAAGAGTTGCAGGCGACGGATACAGCAAAGGATAGCGATATTGATGATGCTGTGAGGAAGGAGATTTCTAATGTGGAGGAGGAGAATCTGTTGAAGAAGAGTGAGTTATGATGAGAAAATGTTTAGTAACTCTTGGTGGAGTTTATTTAATCTATATTATCATCGTCATTTTAACCTCGGCGATGTCTGAGCATATAGCCTTCAGAGTGTGCTTAAATGGTTGTGATTTATCAGACGAAAAAAATGTAATTTCATATGGAGATTCTCGTGATGGTCCTTGGATAATAATCAAGAATGAAGAGCTGTTATATGAATGTGTAACTAAGAAAGGTCGTATTAAAAACCTTACGAAAAACGATATAGATAGTGCGCCCGAACCTATCAATAGACAGATTTCACTCGGGGTTGAGGGTGTCGTCAGGGAAGTGAAAGCGGGTCATTATTTGTATATTGTTAGACAGCCTAATCAGTTTTTGATATGGAGTATTAGTTTGTAGTTAGAAATAATAATGCCCAGCAATGGCATGGCTGTGTCATGTCACAACAAGTATACTGAATAGCATGCTGGTTATTCGTTTCTTAGGGCTTCGATGGGGTCTAGCTGGGCGGATTTAGCGGCGGGGTAGATGCCGAAGATGATGCCTGTTAGGGCGGAGATGATGAAGGCTAGGACTACGGAGCTGGGGGAGATGATGGCGGTCATGGAGGTGAAGTTAGAGATGATCTGGGGCATGATGATGCCTAGTAGTACTCCGATGAGTCCGCCGATGAGTGAGAGGAGGACAGCCTCTACCATGAACTGTGTGATGATGTCGCTTTTCTTGGCACCTAGGGCGCGGCGGAGGCCGATCTCACGGGTGCGTTCTGTGACTGTAGCGAGCATGATGTTCATGATGCCGATGCCTCCGACGAGGAGTGAGATGGCGGCGATGGAGCCGAGGACGATGTTGAACATTTTTTGTGTTTGCTCGGATTGCTTGAGGAGTTGGAGTGGGACTGTGAGTTTGAAGTCTTGGACTTTGTGGGTGCGTTTTAGGAGGTTGGTGATCTGGGTTTCTGCGGTGAGGACGGCAGCGGGGGAGTTCATCTGCATGACGAGTTTGTGGAGCTGGATGTTTTCTGCGGTCATGCTGCCTGCTGCGTTTTTGACGATGAAGTCTCCGTAGCGGGCTTGCATGGTGGTGATGGGGACGTAGACGCGGTGGCTTTCTGTGGATTGCTCGCTTTCACCTTGTTCTGATGTGACGCCGACTACGGTGTAGTAGACGTTGTCGATTCTGACTGTGCCTTCAAGTGGGTTAAGGTATGAGAAGAGTTCATCTGCTAGGCTTTTGTTGATGATGCAGACGGTGTTTTGCTGGTTGATGTCTAGCTCGCAGAGGAATCTGCCTTTGATGATGGGGATGCTGGAGACTTTGGCGAGGTTTGGCTGGGTGCCGATGATTTCTGCTGGGCGTGAGCGGTCTCTGAAGATGATGTTTTCGTTCATGAGTCGCTGGGGGACGATGCCTGCGAGTTCTGGTATGGCTTCTTGTATGGATGAGACGTCTCTGCGGGTGATGCCGTAGGCGAGGGTTTCTTCTTGTTCTTGGGTGTCTGATTCTGAGGGTTTGATGCTTTCGATGATGATGTTGTTACTGCCGAGTTCTTTGATTCTTTGCTGGGCTTCATGGGCGGCGCCGTTTCCGACTGCGAGCATGGTGATGACTGAGCAGACGCCGAAGATGATACCGAGGATGGTGAGTCCTGAGCGGAGTTTTCTGAGCATGAGGCTTTTGAAGCCTAGTTCGAGAGTGTGTTTGATCTTGGTGATTCTCATGAGGTTATGGCTGCGCCATGTCAATGGTCATTGGTCAATAGTCAATGGTCTTGGGTTGATGGAACGGGCTTGGGGTGATGGTGTGGGTTTAGCTTTCTGGTTTGGTTTTTATTTCATCTTGGTGGATGAGTCCGTCTTTCATGCGGATGATGCGGTGTGTGTGTTGTGCGACGGCTTCATCGTGGGTGACGATGACGATGGTTTTTCCGCGTTTGTTTAGTTTGATGAGGATCTGCATGATTTCCTCTTCTGTTTTGCTGTCTAGGTTACCTGTGGGTTCATCTGCTAGGATCATGAGGGGGTCGTTGATGAGTGATCTGGCGATGGCTACGCGTTGTTGTTGACCTCCTGAGAGTTCGTTTGGCTTGTGGTCTAGGCGTTGTTCTAGGCCGACGAGGGTGGCGAGTTCTATGGCGAATGGGAGTTTGTCTTTGAGGGAGACTTCTTGGTAGATGAGTGGGAGCTGGATGTTCTCGATGACGTTTAGCTGGGCGATGAGGTTGTAGGACTGGAAGATGAATCCGAGTCTTTTGCCTCGGGTGTCTGAGATGGTGTTGTCATCCATGTCTGCGACGTTTTCATTACCGAGGCTGTAGGTTCCTTGGGTGGGTCTGTCTAGGCAGCCGAGGATGTTGAGGAGTGTGGATTTACCAGATCCTGAGGGGCCCATGATGGAGACGAATGAGCCGTCGTCGATTTTGAGGTCAATGCCTTTGAGGGCGTGGATCTCTTGTCCTTTGAGTGGGAATACTTTGGTTATGCCTTTGAGCTGGATCATTCTAACAGATTATTTAGTCTATTCTGACTCTTGAGGGATGTTGAGTAGGACGATGTCGCCATCGGTGACGCCGGAGGTGATTTCTGCGAAGCTGTTGTTCATGAGGCCGATCTCGATTTCTGTTTTGATGTGATCTGATCCTTGTTTGAGGTAGCAGTAGTATTTTTCTTTTTCTGTGATGATGGCGTGGAGTGGGATGTAGAAGATATCTTTGAGGTCAGTGATGATGATGTCTACTTTTGCTGAGATGGATGGTTTGACGTCTGGGAGTGGGTCTGTGATGAGGATTTCTGTGCTGTAGAATTGTTCTTCTGCTCCGAAGTATGAGTTGTTTCTATCTGGGAGTGGGTTGACTTTGGAGACGATGCCTTTGTAGCGAGCGTCTGAGACGGATTCGATGGTTACGAAGGCTTCTTGGTTACGTTTGATTTTGCTGATGTGGAATTCTGGGATTTTGACTTCTACTTTCATTTTGTGGAGGCTGGGGATGGCGATGATGCGGCGGTTTTTGTTTACTTTAATGCCTTCTGCGATGTGATCATCTCCTCTACTACGACGGGGGGAGTAGAGGGCGATGCCGTCTACGGGGGCGAATAACTGGGTGTGTTCTAGTTGTTCTTGGATTTCTTTGAGACGGGTTTCGTTTACTGTGAGTTTACGCTTTGCTTCTGCGAGTTTTCCTTCTGATCGGCTGAGTCTGCTTTCGCCTTGTGTGAGTAGTCGCTCGTATTTTCTCTGGGCTTCTGTGACTTTGGAAGTGAGTTCTACTTGGAGTTTTGGGAGATCGAACTTTTCTAACATTTGTAGGCTGCTCTTTGCTGAGTCTAGTGCTTTTTGGCGGTTGCTGAGTTCTAGTTTGTCTCGGTCTACTTGGCTTTTGGTTTCGAATCCTTTTGCGGCGAGTTTTTCACTCCAGCCGAATTTATCTTCTGAGAGGCGGAGAGCTTCTTCTTCTGTGGTGATTCTGGAGGCGGCGTCTCTGAGCTGTTGTTTTTTGTCTAGCTGCTCGAATTTCTCGAGGTCCATTTGGGCGAATTCGATGGCTTTACGTGCTTCGCGCTGCTCGCTCTCGATGGTGCTTTGTTCGATGAGGAGGTCATTCTGTGCGGTGATGAGGGATGATTTACTGGTTTCTACGTCGAGTTGGACTGATTGTAGCTGGTTCTTGGCTTCTGTAGGATCTAGTTCTACGAGGAGGTCACCTTTTTTGACTATGGAGCCTTCTGGGATGATGGTGAGGATGAGGGACTGGCCATTGAGGCGGTTTTTGATCACTTCTTCTTCGACGGCTTGTAGTACGCCGCCTTCGGTGACGGAGATATTAAGATCACTTTTTTCTACGGTGAAGTAGGCGTATTCTTCTTCAGAGTTTGAGCTGGATGAGAAGAGGAATTTGTAGGCTAAGAAGCAGCAGAGTAGGGCGATGAGTAGTCCTATCCAGATGGTTTTCTTTTTGCTCTTTGGTAATGTAGATGATGTCATGGTGTGAGTGAGTTTAGCGTGTAGGATTTCTTTCGAGCCAGTAGTTTGAGGAGTTGGGGTCGAGGATGCCGATATCGGTGTAGAGTTGGAGTCTGGCGTTTTGGTAGTCGATGAGGGCTGCGGTGACGGAGTTCTGGGCTGAGATTAATGCATCTTGAGATTCGCTGAGTCGTCTGAAGATGACTGTGCCAGCTTGTAGGCGGAGGCGGTTGCCTTCAACTCGGTCTTCGGCGAGTTTGACGGCGTTGCGCTGGATTTCGTAGTTTTGTTTGAATTGCTGGACTTCACGGATACGACGGATGACGAGGTTATTTAAGCTATCATAGGTTCGGCTAAGGGAGCGGATGTTAGACTGGAAGCGTATGAGGGAGCGGCGGTAGTTGTTGCGTTCGTTGATGCGATTGATGGGGAGGTTAAGCTCAACGCCGACTTGTGAGGTGAGGTTGTCTAAATTTAATTTGTCTAGGCGGCCGTCTGTGCTTGCGAGTGAGGCAGAGGCTACGAAGTTGACTTGTGCCTTGAGTTGGTTTGCTGAGATGACGACTTGACGCTTGGTGTCATCGAACCGGTCAATTTCATTGATGAGGGGGAGGCGGTTTTCGAGTGCTAGCTTGAAGGCTTGTTTCTCGTTGACTCTGAGTGGATGGAGTCCTGCTTTAACTAGCTTGTCTAGTTCGTTGTCGTTGAGATTCAGTGTTACGCTGCTGGGGGCTCCGATGGTTATTTTAAAGTCATCGAGTGAGGTTTGGTAGCGGGATTTGGCGTTGATCCAGCTTGTTTTGGCTTGGAGTTCACTTTGCTCTGAGTCGCTTACTTCTTGTGGGCTGGCGCGGTCAACAGCTCTGGCTCTGAGGTATTCGGTATCTTTTTGTCTGGAGATGTAGTTTTTGTATTGGTTGCTGACGGATTCCTTTTGCTGCATGAGGCGGAGATACTGGATGACGATCTCCATGGAGAAGGTGTTCTGGAAGTGGTGGTAGTCACGGATGGCGTAGATGACATCGCGGTTCGCCTGGGTGAATCTCTCGGCGGCGATATCGCGGCCTGCGCCTCGGAGGAGTGGTTGGAGAATGTTTAGCGAGATCACTGAGCCAGCGGAGTTTCTGGGGTCGCCGGTGAAGTAACGGAGGAGGTCGTTGGCTAATGAAAGGCTGTAGTTGCCTCCAGTGGTAAGGTTTTGTGAAATGCGTTGGTTAAGGGTTCCTGTGCCTCGGAGGTCACCATTTTGCTGGTCACGTAGGCGTCCGCTTGCGGTGCTGGAGAAGTTAGGTCCAAAGTCATTGCGCGCTCCTGTAAGAGAGAGGGCGGCGAGATAGAGTGTTTCTTTTTGGCTCTGGTAGTCTCGGCTGTGTTTGGCTGCGTAGTCTAAGGTTTGGTCTATATTTAGGGTGAGTTGACCACCTCTTTGGCTGTCTTCTAGTAGTTGTGAAGCGTTGATGTTTTTTGGTTTTTTACGGGAATAATTTGTATCGATGGTGAAATCTTTGGATTTCCCGAAGACTGATTTTTCAGCCTTTTTGAGGATCTGGTAGACTTGGGCATCTGCTTTTTTCTGCTGTTGCCCCGCACTGCAGCCCATGAGAAAAAAGGGGACGAGGAGCCAAGTTGATAAAAGTGTACCGTTCATTCGTATCTAAACGTATTGAATGAGTAGAATTGTTCATTTATTTGAAGGTATTTCATCTTTATCTATCAGATGCCTTAATATATAGTTACTGTTGTTTGGTTAGTGTCCTATGTTTTAGTGCTGTTTGGGTATTTTTTGATGTTTCTTCAGGTGGCTACTTTTAGGAATAGGATTACGGCCAGATAATGATATGTATGAAATGGCTAAACTGATAGTGACTACCTCTACAACGTGATTAGTGTTATGCTTAGTGTTCAGGAAATAAGTGGTGCTAGTGTCGAAATTAATACTATCAATAGGGAGTTGCGGAGAATATCTGGAGGAGGGGCTAGCTCTGATTTACAAATGTTGGCGTGATTGGTAAATTGACTCTTATTATGCGTCGTCGGAAGTAGGCTGGGGGTAAGTTTTTAACTTAATTAGTCAAACGGCTAGATCTGTATTCGATCTAGCCGTTTCTTTGTTTAAGAATATGAGTATTCATTCTTAATAAGTGAGGCTGGGGTGATGGTGGTGAGAAAGTAATCACTAACTATGCCTTGCAAAAGAGCTCAGGATGTAGCATGGGGAGGGGATGAATACGATGTCATTCACGCTTTTGATAGCTGCCATCCTTGCAGGGCTGGCTGGCGTGATAGGTGTGCGCTCCATTATAACTGATAGGAGACGAACACGCTGGACGATCTTGCTGATGTTGTTGAGCTTTGGTTGTCAGTTGATGTGGCTGGGTATGCGTGGTGAGCAGCGGGCTAGTTGTCCGTTGATGGATTCTGGTGAGATTTGGGTCTTCTTGGCGTGGTCGGTGAGTTTGTTTTATTTGATAGTGGGTTCGGCGTATCGGGTTACTTTGCTGGGGATGTTTTCGGCTCCGGTAGTGGCGGTGATGCTGGGGGCTGCGTTGTTGCCTGGGATGCTGGATGCTAGTCCTGTGGCGAAGACGAATGTTGATTATTGGGGGGAGATGCATTCTGCTGTGTCAGTGTTATCATATGGTGCTCTGACGCTTGGTGCGATTTCTGCGGTGATGTTTTTGGTGTTGGATCGTTTGCTAAAGACACGGGATACGAGTTCTGGGTTATTTAAGAAAATGCCGCCGCTTCATACTCTTGTGGGGTCTGTGGTGAGATTGACGGTGATAGGGGTAAGTTTTTTGACGGTGGGGCTGGTTTGTGGATTTATGATGCCTAGCCATGGTGGGGCGCATTTTTGGGTGGCTGCTTTTGTGTGGGTGTCTTATGCGTTGATGCTGGGGATGTGGTTTGTGAGGGGGATGACTTCTAAGAAGATGTCCGTTGTTGTAGTGGTGCTTTATGTTGCATCGTTGTCCGTTTTCGCTGCTCTCTAATTTTGACTGATACGATGAATTTATTTTGTTTAGGATTGAATCATGAGACGGCTCCAGTGGAGGTGAGGGAGAAATTTTCTGTTCCGATGGAGCTGCTAGGGCAGCGTAGTCATCAGTTGACGACGCTGGATGGGGTGAAGGAGGCTGTGGTGATCTCTACGTGTAATCGGATGGAGGTGTATGTGGCGACTGTGGGGGAGGATAATCTTGCGGATGCGGAGCTGGTGGTAAAGAAGGACCTAGGGTTCGATGTTGGTGATGCTGCTCATTTTTATGGGTGTGAGTCTGATGAGGCGATGAAGCATTTGTGCAGGGTGGTGAGTGGGCTGGACTCGATGGTGCTGGGGGAGACGGAGATATTTGGTCAGGTGAAGAAGGCGTATCAGTATGCGCTGGAGGCGACTGCGACTGGTGGGGTGCTGAATAAGGTGTTTCAGAAGTCGTTTGGTGTGGGGAAGCGTGTGCGAACTGAGACGATGATTCAGAATGGGCAGACTTCAGTGGGGAGTGTGGCGCTGGATCTGGCGGAGAAGATTTTTAGTGATCTGAAGGATAGTACTGTGATGGTGATAGGGGCGGGTGAGATGAGTAGGATAACGGTGCAGAGTATGGTGCTGCGTGGGGTGAAGAAGGTGTATGTGACGAATAGGTCTTATGATAAGGCGGTGGCACTGGCTGATGAGGTGGGTGGTGAGGCTGTGAAATTTGATGAGTGGAGTAAGGTGTTGGGTTCTGTGGATGTGGTGATTTCTTCAACGGGGGCGACTGAGCCTGTGGTGAGGGCTGCGGATATAGAGGCGGTGAGGAAGCAGCGTAAGTATAGGCCTTTGTTTATGATCGACATTGCGGTGCCTAGGGATATAGAGCATGCGGTGGGTGAGATAGAGGAGGTGTATCTGTATGATCTGGACACGCTGCAGAGGCAGGTGGATGAGGGGCATGCGAGAAGGCAGGCTCAGGTGACTGAGTGTGAGAAAATAATAGAAGCTGAGGTTCAGAAAATAACTAATCAACAACGAAATCATGTCTAAGGAAGAGAATACTAATGGTAGGAAGAAGCTAATTGTGGGGACGAGGGGGAGTGCGCTTGCGCTGGTTCAGGCTGATATGGTGGAGAGGTTTCTGGCGGCTAAATTTCCTGAGATGGAGATAGTTAGAAATGTGATAGTGACTACTGGTGACAGGAGGACTGATGTGGCTCTTAGTGAGGTGGCTAAGGTGGAGGGTGTGCTTGATAAGGGTGTGTTTACTAAGGAACTGGAGATAGCGTTGGAGGCTGGGGAGATTGATTTGGCGGTGCATAGTTTGAAGGATGTTCCGACGGTTTTGCCTGAGGGGTTTGAGATTTGTTCTGTGCTTGAGAGGGCACCGGTGAATGATGTTTTGATTACTAAGGTGGAAGGTGGCTTGGATGGTTTGAAGGAGGGGGCTACGGTGGCAACTAGTTCGGTGAGGAGGCAGAAGATGTTGCTGTGGATGCGACCAGATATTAAGTTGGTGGATATTAGAGGGAATGTTCCTACTCGTTTGCGTAAGTTGGCTGAGAGTGAGGATGTGGATGCGATTATTTTGGCTGAGGCTGGGCTGGTGAGGCTGGGGTATGATGCGCTGGGGGAGATGGAGACTGAGGCGGGGAGTGTGTATGGTGCGATGATTGATCCGGAGAGGTTTTTGCCGGCGGCTGGTCAGGGTTGTGTGGGGATAGAGGTGAGGAAGGGTGATGTGGAGACGATTGCTTGTGCGCAGGCGATTTGTCATGAGCCTACGTTTACGCGGATTGTTGCGGAGAGGGAGTTTTTGAGGTTGCTGGATGGTGGGTGTCATACGCCGGTGGGTGTGGCGACGCAGTTGTTTGGTGATAAGATTTTGATGGAGGGGATTGTCTTTCCTGAGGGAGAAGGTGGGGGTGAGCCTTACCAGGCGGAGGCTAGCGGGAATGCTAGTGATGCGCTGAAGGTGGCTGCGGAGTTGTTTGCGGGGTTGTCTATTTAGGGTCTAACAATTTAAGAGAAAATATTATGAGTGAGGAATTAAAGGGTAAGAGAGTGGTGGTGACTAGGGCGTCATCACAGGCGGGAAGACTGAGAGATATGTTAGAGTCTAGGGGGGCGGATGTTTTAGAGATTCCTACGATTAAGATTTTGCCTCCGCAGACGGAGGTGGGGAAGCGTGAGTTTGTGGAGAGTGTTTCACATGTGCATACTTATGATTGGTTGGTATTCACGAGTGTGAATGGGGTGGAGCAGTTTTTTGAGGGGTTTTTCAAGGCCTATGCGGATGCGAGGAGTCTTGGTGGGGCGAAGATAGCGGCTGTGGGGGCTAGTACTGCTGCCAAGATTAAGTCTTATCGGTATGCGGTGGATCTAATGCCTAGTGAGTATGTGGCTGAAGCTTTGGTGAAGGAATTTGCAGATAAGGAAAGCATCGAAAATCTCACTATGATGTGGGTGCATGGTGCCGAGGCGAGAGGTGTGATAGCTGATGGGCTGACTGCTCTCGGCGCGATTGTGGATGAATGTATAGCCTATGAGACTGTACCTGAGACAGAAGATGTGACTGGTGACAGAAAGCGAATGAGTGAGGAGGGGGCAGATTATATTCTTTTTGCTAACGGTGCTGGTGCGAGAAATTTCTTTGTGAATGGTAATAAGCTTCCAGAGGGGTGTAAGATAGCGAGTATTGGGAAGATTACTTCACAGGCTCTCGGTGATTTAGGTCAGTCAGTGGATGTAGAGGCTGCTGAAAGCACGATGGAGAGCTTGGTTGATGCTATCTGTTAGGGGTTAATTTTTGCTTTGCTGAGTGAGCCATTCTCGTTAGTTTATAGATAAACATATGAGAATATTCACTTTTATAACCCTAATTACGGGGCTGCTTTTTGTCGATGGATTTGCGATGACTGGGTCATTGGCGTTTAAGGATAAATGCGAGAAGTCTGATGCTATTGTTCGTGGGGTGGTTGTTGATATCATTGACTTGACTCCGATTGGGAAAGCTTCTGGTGGTTCCGGCAAAGCATTTTCGGGGCCTCATTCGGTGGCATTGGTTCGGGTAGAGGGTGTTTTTAAGGGGGAGTCGGTGAAAGAGGGTGGGATTATTTTTATTCCTTGCGGGTATAGTTTTGATGAGAGTCCGTGTGAGTTGACGAAGTCTAGGGAGTATTTTTTGTTTTTAGGGTCGATGGGGAGGAATTATTATCATCCGTTGGGTTCTTATTGTATGCATTTGGTTCGTGGGGGTAAGGTTGGGATGAGTGGGTTTGATTGGGAGGGGGAGTTTGAGTCTAAGAGTGAGAATGCTAGGACGGTGGGAGTGGATGAGTTTGTAGGTAAGATAAAGACTGGGTTGAAGTGATTTGTAATGGATGATATTGGGACTGTGATTGTGGTATGTGGGGTTCTTGGTGCACTCACATCAGGCTTAATACTTAGTGCTAGAGATGGGCTGGATGAAGGGAGTTCAGGTTGGCGATTGATTGATGCGTTTTTGTTTATTGGGTTGATTTCGATCCTTAGGGGAGTGGCTAAAGGAGTTGCAGATGTGTTTTTGAGTCAAAGTTTAGCTTCTTTAATATTGGTGATTATTTTCTTTGTTAGTGTTTTGATGATTGTGGTGGGGCTTTAGGATGGATTGACTGGTCTGGATTGTTGATGTGGAAGGGCAGATGAGTTCTTTTCCTCCGTGTCTTCAGCACGGTGATTGGGAGATGGTTAATGGGGGAGGTAAAAGGGTGTCGCTTTTTTTGGCTAGTAGTTTGTGGCTAGGTCTTTGTTGGTTGTGGTGGTGGAGGCGGTGTTGTTTTTGGTTTTGAATTTGGCGGTGATGATGCGGTTGATTCCTTCTTTGGCGTATTGGGATTCTGGGTGGATGTGCTCTGCTTTAAGGAACCAAGTGAGGGCTTGGGCTGATTTTGGTGAGATGCTTTCGTAGTCTTGGGCTTTGGCGATGGTGTTGGCGAAGGTGGCGGCTTTGCTGGAGTAGAGGGCTTTGGCTTTGGCTAGTTCTAGGTTATTTGGGTGTTTTTTGATGGCGATGTCTACGAGTTCCCAGGCAGCGGGGGCTAGTCCTCTGTTGTAGTAGGTTTTGGCTTCTGTGAGGGTGGCGAAGACGGCGGTGATGTCTTGTTGGATTTGTTTAAGGAGTTTAGCTCTGGCTATGTCTTGTGGGTCTTTAGAGAGGTGGAATGAGGCGATGAAGCGTGAGAGATTTTCTTCTTTCATGACTGCTGAGTATGATTTGGTGTCGACGTAGCGGTCGAAGTCTTTGCGGGCAACGAGGAGCATGTCGTCTCCTGCGGTTAGCATGGCGAACTTGTCATCTACGAGGTTGTTGATGGCTTCTAGTTCAGGATTGGATGGCCAGGCGAGGGTTGCTTTTGCCATGGCAGATTTGAACCTTGTTTGTTCGTTGTTGCGCTCGGTTGAGTTCTTGCTGCTGAGCATGAATCTGAGGGCGATTTTGGCGTCTCGGGTGTTGAGTTTTGATTCTGTTTTCTTGGCAGAGATGTATGATTTGGCTTCTGAGGCGTTGTAGTCGGTGGCTTGTTGTTGGAGGCTGTTGTTGAGTTCTTCTGCGCGGGATAGGTCTTTTGCTCCGAGGACTTTGACGAGGTCGTTGGCGTCTTGGATGTATTGCTGGATGGGGGCTTTTGATACGATGTTGATGGTCTGGACGGAGGGTAGGAATTCTCCGATGACGAAGGCTTCTACGAGTCTTTCTGAGGCGGCGTGGACGCGTTTGGTTTTGAGGTTGTTGTGGAAGGCGTTGACGAGGGTGTCTACTTTTCTGATGGCTTCTGCTGAGGCGGCATCTAGGCCGGCTACGGTGGGTTCTACTCCTACGCCATTGGTGAAGAAGTCGGCTGCGTCTGAGCCTTTTTTGAGGGTGAGTTTGTTGTCACCGTCGCGGTAGATGAGGTTGTAGAATCGGGTGGCCATGATGACGTGTTCGTATCTACGCTGGGCGAAGAGTTGGACGATCATGGATTGGTATTGGAGTTTGGATTGAGCCATGCCGAGTGCGCCGCTTAGGTCTAGCTGTTTGAGCGCTAGTTCTATTTCTGCTAGGCGCTTTTCCATGGTGGTGACTTCGATGGTTTGTTGTTGTTTGGCGCTTTCTTTTTTGTTGCCTTCGTTGAAGCTGAGTTTGGTGGTGATGACGTTTAGGTTGTGGAGGATTTTGCGTCGTTCTTCTTTGAGGTTGGCGGCTAGTTCTCGTTTGGTTCCTCGGTGTTGTTTGGTGAGTTGTGCTGCGTAGATGGCGTTGGCTAGTGATTCGCAGAGGTTTCCGTCTCCGCTGTATTTGGCTGCTTGGGAGAGGAGGTCGTAGGCGGGTTTGAGTTTGGCTCCTCCGGTTTTGTTAGGGGCGAGGTAATCGAGTATTTCGCTGATGGTGGCGCGGTATTTTGCGGCGGCGGCGGAGGAGAGGGTGTCTGTGGAGAGGTAGGCTTCGAATTGTCCGCCGATGTGGTTGTCTGAGAGGCTGTGGGTTTTGCCTTGGAACTGGATTGTTTTGTTGGTGGGATCGACGATGGGGATTTCTGATCCGTAGGGAGTTTGTTTCTCTTGAGGGGGGCGGTTGATGGTGGTGTTGTTAGATGCTTTGACTGAGCTGGATTGGCTAGATGGCTTTTGAGCTAGGGAGTGGAGAGAGCTGGTGGTGGTGATGAGGCTGATGAGTAGAGTTTGCTTGATCATGGTGGTTATGTCTTCGCCATGTCATTGTTCATTATGCCTGGACGCTGAAACGGCTTTGGTTAGAGTTGTTGATATTAGATAAGGGTGTTTATGTGATTGGTTACATTTGGCGGAAGATTTTTGATAGATGGGTGGTGGTGGTGGCGTTTTTTGTCTAGGATAAGGAGAGTTCTTTATGTTAAGAATGAATCGAGATGGATAAATCAGGAGACAAGGATGCGAAGCAGAAGAGGGATGAGAGAGAGAAAATGTTGTCTCATGGCTTCGCGAAGACTAGAAAGAGCTTAATAGCGCGCTTGGATAACTGGGAAGATCAGCGGACTTGGGATGATTTTTATCAGACTTATTGGCGGTTGATTTATTCTGTGGGGTTGAAGTCTGGGTTGCGTTCTGAGGAGGCATTTGACTGTGTTCAGGAGACGATTTTATCGATAGCGAAGCAGAGTAAGAAGAAGATGTATGATCCGGAGCAGGGGTCATTTAAGACTTGGCTGATGAATATGACGCGATGGCGGATCAATGACCAATTCCGTAAACGGAAGAAGGATACGGCGATGTCTGCGGGGTTTGAGGGTGATGATAATAGGAAGACGGCGATTATTGATAGGGTGGAGGATCCGAATGGGGATACTTTGGATAGGCTTTGGGATGTGGAGTGGAAGCAGAATTTAGCGGAGGCTGCGCTGGATAAGGTGAAGGGGCAGGTGTCTCCGAAGCAGTATCAGATTTTTGATTATTATGTGGTGAAGCAGTGGGATGCTAAGAAGGTGCAGGATCTTCTGGGCGTTAGTATGGCGCAGGTTTATCTGGCGAAACACCGGGTGGGTTCAGTGCTGAAGAAGGAAATTGCAAAACTGGAAAAGGAGTAATTGATTACTGACTAAGATGGCGTCCATGATCAGATCAGAGATTCATATACCAGACCACGAGGTGCTGCGCAAGATAGGCGGTGGTGCTTATGGAGAGGTGTGGATGGCGCGTGGTGTGACTGGTGCTCTGCGGGCGGTGAAGGTGGTGTGGCGTGAGGATTTTGAGGATGAGCGTGGGTTTGAGCGTGAGTTTGAGGGGATATTAAAATTTGAGCCGATCTCACGTGATCATCCAGGGTTTGTGAATATTTTGCATGTGGGGCGAAGTAATGATAGAGAGAACCCATTTTATTATTATGTGATGGAGCTGGGGGATGATGTGCACAGCGGTAGGAAGATCAGCCCGGTGGAGTATGAGGCGAGGACGCTGCGAAGTGACTTGAAGGCGAGTGCTGGGGCTCCATTGGATGTGGGGTTTTGTATTGATGTGGGTCAACGGTTGGCGGAGACATTGCAGCATTTGCATGAGAGTGATTTGGCTCACCGTGATGTGAAGCCGGCGAATGTGATTTTCGTGGAAGGTAAGGCTAAGCTGGCTGACATAGGGTTAGTGGCGGCGCGTGGACAGGAGACATTTGTGGGGACTGAGGGGTTTGTTCCTCCTGAGGGGCCGGGGTCAGGACAGGCGGATATTTATAGTCTGGGGAAAGTGCTGTATGAGATGGCGACGGGGAAGGATAGATTGCAATTCCCTGAACTGCCGGATGAGCTTCCTGAGGGGACGAATAAGAAGAACTGGGTGGCTCTGAATGAGTTGATTTGTAATATTTGTGACCCTAAGTTGAGTAAGCGGACGATCAATACTGCGAAGAAGCTGGCGGAGTCATTGGCGAAGATTAAGCAGGGGAAGAAGGTTCGACAGCCAAGCAAGGGAGGAAGGGTGAAGGTGTTGCTTTCTTTGTTGATGTTAGCGGGCTTGGGCTATGGAATTTATCATTTTAAGCCTTGGATGGCGGGTGAGCCGTTGATCGCTGATAATAAGGATACATTGCCGAAGGAGGCTCCTAAGTATCAGTATGAGGTGTGTTCGGTTCAGTTTATATCGCATCCAACACATGCTGTAATCACGGGGCATGAGCAGGGGAGATACTTGGAAACGAATACTGAGTTTATTGAGTATGCTCCGGGGACGGTGTTGAATTTGGTGTTCAAGCATGATGGCTACAGGCCGAAGGAGGTGAAGTTTGTAGTGCCGGATAAGCAGTTTGAGTTTTTGCAGGCTACATTGGATACGTTTTTACCTCCTAAACTAAATGAGAGGTGGGTGGATTCTGTGGGGGCGCTGTATTTTCCGAGGGTGGATGGTCATGAGTCTGGGTATGTAAGATGGGAGCATTTTAATAAATTCTTGGCAACTAAGGTGAAGGTGGATGCTTATAGCGTGGAGAAATTTAGCGAGCGCGGTGAGCAGATATCGATTGTGATGATGACTGAGAATACGGCTAATAAATTTGCTTATTGGTTGGAGCAGGAGGCGAAGCTTCAGGGGTTGTTAGAGGAGGACCAGTGGATAGTGCCTAATCAGGATAAGAGTCTGCAGGTGGGGCCGGCTGATAAGTTGGAGGAGAAGGTTAAGCTAAAGCAGTTCGCTACGAAATGCATAGCGCAAGAGATACCGTATGCGACTCTGGAGCTAACGAGTGTGCCGGTAGGGGCTAGGGTCTACATTGATGGAGAATGGGTAGGTGTGACGCCTATGACTAGGCCTAAGCAGCGGCCGAAGAAGATGCAGCTAGAATTTAGTCTGGATGGATATAAGGGGATAGTGCAGGAGATAAATCTCTCGGATAATGAGACGCGGCCAATTGCTGTGACACTGCAGCAGAATAATGGTGTGGTGTTTGGTCAGCCTTGGGTAAATGGGTTGAAGGTGAAGATGGTGCCATTTGATGAGGGCAAGCTAGCTTCAAGCTGGGAGGTAAGGGTTAAAGATTATAGGCAGTTTGTTCAGGCTACCAGTCATAGAGGGCCTAGTGATCCGTTGTTTCCACAGAAGGCGGACCATCCAGTGGTGGGGGTGAATAGGGATGATGCGGAGGATTTTTGTAAATGGCTGACAGAGAAGGAGAGGAAGGAAGATAGAATCCGTGATTACCATGAATATCGGCTTCCTACTGATGAGGAGTGGAGCTTGTTCTGCGGACTATCTGAAGAGCGTGGGACGAGCCCGATAGGCAGGTATTACAATGCGCAACAGAATCCTGATATAAAGAATATGTATCCTTGGGGAGAGAATTTTCCACCGGATGCTAAGGTTGGGAATCTGGCGGATAAAGATGCGGCTAAGGCTTCAGCAATTTCTGACAAGAGGACGATCCAAGGGTATGCTGACGGCTTTACGAATACGGCTCCTGTAGGGTCGTTTGAACCGAATGCTCTGGGGATGTATGATGTGTCTGGGAATGTCTTTGAGTGGCTGAAGGATCCATATAGTGAAGGGGGTGACCTAGGTATAGTGAGGGGCGGAAGCTGGGCTACTTATCAGGCTAAGGATCTTAAGTCTTGGAGTAGATTCGCTATTAGCAAGGATATGCGAGATAATCAGTATGGGTTCCGGGTGGTTCTTGTGGACACGACTCGATAGGGTGTAGCTGACTAGGAAACCTCGTTTATAAGTTGACTAAGTGGGTTCATCGATTACTAAATAGGCTCATCTATGAAAGATCCGATTACAGTATCCGTGACAGGAGCAGCAGGCCAGATTGGCTATGCATTGCTCTTCCGTATTGCCTCTGGTTCTATGTTTGGTCCAGACCAACCAGTGAATCTTCGCTTGATAGAAATTGAGCCTGGTATGAAAGCCCTCGAAGGGGTGGTGATGGAGCTGGATGATTGTGCTTTTCCTACGCTTAACGAAATAGTAGCAACTAGTGATCTGAATGAAGGATTTAAGGGGGCTAACTGGGCGTTACTTGTAGGCTCTGTACCACGTGGTCCAGGGATGGAGCGTAAGGATCTACTTGGGATCAATGGTAAGATTTTCACTGGTCAGGGGCAAGCGATAGCGGCAAGTGCAGCTAGCGATGTTCGGACTCTTGTGGTGGGTAACCCTTGTAACACGAATTGTCTTATTGCTATGAATGCTGCGAAGGGAGTTCCTAAGAATCAATTTTTCGCGATGACTAGGCTGGATGAAAATAGGGCTAAGTCTCAGCTGGCTGCTAAGGCTGGTGTTCATAATAGTGCGGTTTCAAACCTTTGTATTTGGGGGAATCACTCAGCGACTCAATATCCAGACTATACGAATGCTAAGATCAACGGGGCACCGGTTACGGATGCGATTAGCGATGCTGATTGGCTACAAGGTGAGTTTATTTCTACTGTTCAACAGCGTGGTGCTGCAATTATCAAAGCAAGAGGAGCTTCCTCTGCGGCATCTGCGGCAAATGGCGTAGTGGACACTGTTCGCAGCCTGATAACTCCGACACCTGAAGGTGACTGGACGAGTGTGGCGGTATGTTCTGGTGGGGAGTATGGTATCGATGAAGGACTCATAGCGTCAATGCCGATCCGCACGGACGGTAAGACTTGGGAAGTGGTCGAGGGTGTGGAGGTAAATGATTTTTCACGTCAAAAAATAGATGCTTCTGTGCAAGAGCTCCGTGAGGAGAAGGAAGCGGTGTCAGATCTTTTAGTTTAGTAAGCTTATTTAATAGAGTGCAGTTCTCGGAGACGGGGGCTGCATTTTTTTTTAGAGTATGGGTGATAGGCTGATAGGCTGATAGGCTGATAGGCTGATAGGCTGATAGGCTGATAGGCTGCTGGGCTGCTGGGCTGAGCATTGGGATTGATGATTTTGGCTGTATAAAAATAATCTAATTTGTTTGGTGTTAGATAAAAAAGCCGTCTAGTAGTAGACTCAATGTTTAATCATTTTACTTGGTGCGAGGTTAACTCTTTCGATTTGTCAGAGGCTGAATGCTTCTATGAAAATGTATTTTCGTGGAGGATCAGTGAGCCGATCAAGAACTACCGGACATGCTATAGTGAAGAGGTATCGGTTGCTGGAATGCTAGGAATACCTGGGCAAGTAAGTGATGCAGCATTACACTCGCGTTGGCTTTCTTATGTAAGCGTTGATTCGCTCCATGATATGGTGAATTTGGCAGTGGAGCTGGGGGGGAAGATAGAGACTCATTCTAGAGATTTTTATCGAGGGGGAGAAGTGATGGGAAAGTTTGCTCTTTTGAATGATCCGACAGGTGCACGGTTGATGCTGTATGAGGGAGAGGATTTAAGAGTAAAAGACAGTGGTTTAAGATCCGATGGGAGGATGGCCTTAAATGAACTTCATGTGAATTCTATGCATGGAGTCCGTCAATTTTATGAGAAATTACTAGGCTGGAAATTCGAGAGTGATCCAAGTGGGTATGGGCGTTTTTTGATCTTTGATATGAAGGGGCGAAAGGTAGCTTCGTTACTTGAGTTGGATAAGAAGGTTAATGTTAAGGCTGAGAGGAATTGCTGGATGGTTTATTTTACGGTGAATAATGTGGATGAGACATTGAAAAGAATAAGTAAATATGGGGGGCTAGTGATCGTTGATTTAGCGAATACAGGATATGGATTTTCTTTGGTTCAAGATACACAAGGGGCATTTTTCTGTATTAGTCAGAATGAGAAGTTAGCAAACTGATGATGAGCACATCTGTCTTGCTAATTTGTAGGCATAGTGTTTGCTGAGCGCATGCAAATTCTCCGAAATATCACTGAGCTAAAGACAATAGATGGGGCAGTTCATCTGGCTCTTGGGGTCTTTGACGGTGTGCATGTTGGGCATCGTGAGGTGATACTTAATGCGGTGAGGGCAGCTAGGGGTGCAGGGGGGAAAGTAGGGGTGGTTACGTTTGAACCGCATCCTGTGAGGGTATTGGCGCCGGATCGTGCGCCTAGGCGGATATTGGCCTCTATTGAGCACAAAGCGGAGTTGCTAGGTGCTATGGGGGTGGATTTTTTGTGTGTGCAGGAGTTTACGTTAGATTTTGCAGCTCGTGAGGCTAAGGAGTTTATCGAAGATCTGGTTAACTACAGTGGAAGACTGATGACGATTGCTGTGGGTGAGGACTGGATCTTTGGCAAGGCACGTGGGGGGAATGTGAGTAAGCTTAGAGAATGGGGAGATGAAATGGGGTTTGATGTGATAGCGGCTGCACCTGTGATGGTAGAGGGGGAGAGGGTGAGTAGCACTCGAGTGAGACAGGCTGTTAGAGATGGGAATTTAGTTGCTGTTAGGGAGATGTTAGGGAGGCCTTATGATGTGGTAGGAACTGTGATAGAGGGGAGGCAGCTAGCGCGACAACTCGGCTATCCGACAGCAAATGTGGTGGTTCATAACGAACAACTTCCACCAGATGGGGTTTGGTCGTTGAAAGTGAAATTCAGAGGTGAAACTTATGATGGTATTGGGAACTTGGGGAGACGGCCGACTGTTGAGCATGAGGGGGCACGTCGCTTGTTAGAGATTCATGTGTTCGATTTTGAGGGGGACCTCTACGGCGAGATTATTGACGCCGAGTTTGTGGATTACCTTCGCAAGGAGAAGAAATTTTCCTCAATTGAGGAACTTAAGTCTCAAATTGATGAAGATGTGAAACAAGCCAGAGAGGCTGGTAGTATGTGATGTATGATTTATTTGAGTAGAATGTAATGATCTTGTTTTTCTACAATACGGCCTATTTCCACTGCACATAAAGTTTGGTGGGAGTTGAGAATTTCTATTACTGCAGGGACATTTTCTTGTGGGACTGAGATGAGTAGTCCTCCAGATGTCTGCGCGTCCGCTAAGAGTAGCTGAGTTTCAAGTGGGATATTATTTGTTTGAACATGAGGTAAGACGGTGGAGAGGTTCTTTTTGGTTCCGCCTGGGACGATGCCGTCTATGATAAGTTGATGGACTTGGTCTGAGATGGCTGGAATACTAGCACAATTTAGCTCTGCTGTTACTGATGAGCTGGCACAGATCTCCTTGAGGTGGCCAAGTAAACCGAACCCTGTGACATCAGTGCAGGCATTGACTAAGTCTTGCTCTGCTAAATCTGCACCTGGAGTGTTTAGAGTAATCATGGATTCTACAGCTAAGTCATTTAACTCGTCACTGCATTTACCTTGTTTGAGAGCTGTAGAAATGATGCCAGTTCCGAGTGGCTTGGTCAGGATGAGGACATCGCCAGGTTTAGCGTGAGCATTTGCTGTGTAGCGATCTGGGTGAACTAAACCTGTGACTGAGAGTCCGTAAATAGGCTCAGGGTTTTTGATGGTATGTCCACCGACGAGAGAACAGCCTGCTAGCTTGACCATGTCTGCTCCGCCACGGAAGATAGCTTGAATTTCAGCGGTGCTGAGGATACTGTCTGGCATTCCGGCTATAGCCATTGCAGTGATAGGTCTTCCGCCCATGGCGTAGACATCTGAAAGGGAATTTGCTGCTGCGATTTGGCCAAAGAGGTAGGGGTCGTCACAAATAGGGGTGAAGAAATCAAGTGTCTGAACTAGCGCGGTGTCTGAGTTGAGTAGGTACACTCCTGCGTCATCAGCTGTGGCTGATCCTACAAGAAGATTTGTGTCGTTGGTTTGTGGTAGATCTCGCAAGACTTGCGAGAGTGATTCAGGATCAAGCTTGGAAGCTCAACCACCACAGGCTACGAGTGACGTGAGTTTAATTGATTCGGACATAATTATAATTATTAAGAGAGTTTAATTATTTTCTCTCTAGTGATTTATTGCATTGATTTATCGTTAATCCAATGATTATTTCATCTTTATAAACTTATACCTTATTCATGCCTGATCCCAAAACTATAGATTGTAAACCTTCCAAATGGTTCAAAATCCGAGCAATCGGAGTTGGCGCAATGCTGACTTTTTTCTCTCTATGGTTTTTTAAGGATGGGTATTGGGGGTATAGAGATAAGAATGAAGCGGTTGTATATAAGCAGCTGTTTTTGGCTGCTAATGAAAGTCCTACTAAAAACGTGGATTTTGCAGTGAGGGCCATGGATGAATTTAAGAAAACTAGCTACACTAAGGAAGATTGGAGTGCTTTTGCTAGTGAGCAAATTATCCCGGCTCCTACGAATAAAGACTTATTGCCAAGAGACTTTGACTACTCTCAAAAATGGCCAGAAGAACTTGTGAATGGCTACGATGAGCTGAACGATGACAAGCCACATGTTTTATGGGCTAATTTTACGAGCCGAACTAAACTACCTCTTGAGCCTTCAGAAAAACTATATGACGAGGGCACTATCAGGGAACAGTTTATAGTGTGTGGGATTTGCGTGGCGTTGCTTTTTGTTGCTCTCTTTATCTGCTTTAGGATCATGGGGCGTACTATGAAAGTGACACCTACTGGTTATTCACCTCCGGGAGGGGATGAAATACCGTATTCTGCGATGCGTAAGATTGATAAGCGTAAGTGGGATGGAAAAGGGCTGGCGATGATCCACTATGAGGATGGCGGTGAGATTAAGAAAGCCAAGGTCGACGGAATGGTATACGGTCAATTTAAAGAAGAAGATGGAGCACCTGCTGAGGCTCTGTTCACACAAATTATGGAGAATTTCAAAGGTGAAGTGATTGAATTTGTTAGTGATGACGATGACGATGAGGAAGCTGAAGAAGAATCGAAATAAGAATGTGACACAGAATCAAGGTATTTTGCCGAAATTCTAGTTGCCAAACTCGCGTTAGAAGAGTAAATGTCTACATCCGTTAGAGAACATAACGTAATTAAAACATACACACCATAATGTCTGAATCAATCGAACAAAAAGTTAAAGAAATCATCGTTGAGCAACTCAATGTAACTCCTGACCAGGTAAAGAACGAAGCTAAATTCATCGATGACCTCGGTGCGGATTCACTTGATACAGTCGAATTAGTAATGGCTTTCGAAGAGGAATTCGGCATTGAAGTGCCTGATGAAGAAGCTGAGAAGCTTATGTGTGTGAACGACATTGTCACATACATCAAGAAAGTTTCTTAATCACGGGGTAAGCCTAAGATTTTATTGAAGGTGGCTCATTTAGGTGAAGCCGCCTTTTTTGATACTAGGGTTTGAGTTCATCTATGTCTAAGCAATCTGATATACAATATGCGATGGAGCATAGCCGTGTTCTACGTGAGCCTGATCGCAGAATTGACACATTCGGCAATACTAGATTCCACTTCGTGATTATCTCTGAGATGATGGATAAAGTGGGTATGGTCATTGTCAGAAGAGGTTCAGTAGAGGCATTCAAACCTAAAATCATTAAGCCTACTCACTATTCTTCTGTTGAGCTAGAAGGCTTTGATGATAAAGCGCGTGAGTTACTGGATTGGCTCAAAAATAACGATAAGGAGCCAGTATTTTTCCAGTATGGCTTTAATTTTAAGCGGACTGAAGTGAACTCAGAGACTGTCACAGGTACATACGAGACGGTGAAGGCTGAAATTTTGGATAAAATCCGAGCTGAGGATGATCCGATGATGGCCATGATGGAGACTATCGAGGATAGTTGGGAGATAGGATTATTGAAATTTTCCATCGATATAATTCAGAAATCACAGGAAATTAACCAATTTGACTTTAAACGTAAGGGACTATTATAGAATATGAGACTACAGACTCTAATCAGGTTAGTTGCTGCCATTATTGTGCTCACTGTTGTAGTAATTACTCTTTTTGTTATTTCTAAATACTTTGGTCTTACCGATAGGCCTGCACCTGATGAGGTAGTTGGCTCTGAGGAGATTAATAAATTGATCTCTAAAAAATCAGTTCAGGATGATCTCGTGGTGATTGATTCTGTTCGACGCAAACTTAGTAATAAGAACTCACCTAAGATTGTCCTTGGAAATCCAGCATTTGAGAAAGCTCGTTCTATGCTCAAGGAGGGGGAGTATGATGAAGCTAGGCTTAAGCTTGAAGAAATAGTGGTGAAATACCCTGGTACTCCTGCTGAGAGGGAAGCATATCGAGTTCTTGGAGAGATGAGGCTGGATGATTTATTGGAGCATAGACCTGATGATGGGAAATTTATTTATAACGTGCAGCACAACGATAGTTATCTTAAAATTGTTGGTCAGCATGATACTAGTTTAGATATTTTGATGTATTTGAATGGTCTTACCAGGATCGATCGTCTTCAGCCTAAAGATAAGCTTATTATTATGCCTCTGAATTTGTCTCTGAGAATCATTCCTCGTTTAAACCAGCTCTTTTTGGTGGATGAGAGAGGTGAAGTGATTAAGTATTATGAGCCAGTAGTGGACATGGCGATGTCGAAGAAAAGTGGTGTGACTGATACTGTGAAGACAACTATAGAAAATATTAGTGCTTACAGAGGTAGTTCTAGAGTGAATGTTACTCGTAGCGACTATCGCGAAGCTTCTAAGAGAATACAAATACTCAATCCTAATATTGAGATTATCAGTGAAGACATTAAGGTAGACGATAGTTTCCGAGGGATCGTCCTGACAAAACCAGATATGGAGGAGTTAGCGCTCCTGCTTAGGCGGTCAAATACTGTTGAAATTCGTTATTAAAACCATTGCGCTAAATTAAGAAACGTTGCAAAATACCAAGATGAGTATGAAACCCTTAGAGTTTGAAAAGCCGATCGCTGATCTTGAGAGTGAGATCATAAAGCTGAAGAACCAGTCAGATACGCAAGACATCGATCTCAGTTCTGAGATTGTTTCGATGGAAAAAAAACTCACTAACTTGAAGAGTGAGATCTATGATAATCTCACGCCGTGGCAACGAGTCCAGATCGCGAGGCATCCGAATCGTCCATTCATGCTAGATTACTTGGCTTATGGGTTTACGGATTTTGTGGAACTTCATGGGGATCGTCACATTGGGGATGACCATGCTATGCCGGGTGGGTTCGCTAGGATTGGAGGTGAAAAGGTGGTAGTTATCGGTCATCAGAAAGGACGTGATACAAAGGAAAATTTGTTGAGGAATTTTGGAAGTGCGCATCCTGAGGGATATAGAAAAGCGCTTAGACTCATGAAGCTAGCCGAGAGGTTCAAGTTGCCTGTGGTTTGTATGATAGATACTCCGGGAGCTTTTCCAGGGATTGGTGCTGAGGAAAGAAATATCGCAGAAGCTATCGCTTTTAATCTTAAAGAAATGATGAATCTCAAGACTCCGATCATTGCTTGTGTATTAGGTGAAGGTGGATCTGGTGGTGCGCTAGGTATAGGGGTGGCAGACCGAGTGATGATGATGGAGAATGCTTATTATTCGGTGATTAGTCCTGAGGGCTGTGCTGCTATTTTATGGAAGCACAGACAGCACGCACCAGAGGCAGCTCAGGCAATGAAGATAGCGGCGCCAGATCTAGGTGGGCTTAATCTCATTGATAAGGTAATAGTAGAGCCTAGAGGTGGAGCGCATCATGATCACGCTAAGACGGCGACCAATTTCCGTGATGCTGTGCTTGCGCAGATCAAGGAGGTTCAAGCACTTTCAACTGAGGAAATGTTAGATCAGCGTTATCAAAAATTCAGAAAGTATGGTGAGTGGAATGGTGATGCGATTGCTTAGTATAGCTAGGAGGTAATCAGATTAGATTTTCAAAATGGAAGGATGGAGTTACTCTCTGTTCTTCCATTTTTGTTTGAGGAGCTCGATGGCTTTGTCTTTTGCTTTTTGTTTTAGGTCACTGGAGGCTTCGATGTGGATGGTGGTGGAGGTTTGTGACGTGTTTTCTGTGGGTTGAGGTGTTGGGACTTGAGGAGTGGATGTGCTGGAGCAGCCGGTGAGTTTTAATGTGAGGTAGATGGCGCCGATGATGAGTGTGAGTAGGGCTAGGGAGCTGCTGATGATTTCGATGCGCTGGAGCGTAGATTTGTTCCATTTTTCTTTTAAGGAAGCTCGGCGGCTGGGTATGAGGAGGGCGACTGCTAGTTCGATGAGTAGTAGTGTTACTTCTAGAATGAAGGATATGATGGATCCGATGAGTTCTGCAATGGCTTCCATGGTTAGGGGGGAGAGTTTAGAATAGATCCATTTGTGGTGAGTCCGCGTCTGGCATAGTTTGGCGGGTGTTTTTTGGTTTGGGGTTCTTTTTGGCGTCTGGTTTGGAGGAGTTCATTTCTAGGTGTGAGAGGATGTCTTTGGCGCGGTTGACGATGCTGGGTGGGAGACCGGCGAGCTTGGCGACTTGGATGCCGTAGGATTTGTCTGCGGTTCCGGGGAGGATTTTTCTGAGGAAGATGATGTCGTCATTCCATTCGCGGACGGCGACGTTGTAGTTGGCAACTGCTTGGCGGGTGTTGGCGAGGTCTGTGAGCTCGTGGTAGTGGGTGGCGAAGAGGGTGCGGGCTTTGATTTCATCGTGTAGGTGTTCTGCTACTGACCATGCGATGGAGAGGCCGTCGAATGTGGCGGTACCTCTACCTATTTCGTCTAAGATGACGAGTGAGCGTTCGGTGGCGTTGTTGATGATGAGTGATGTTTCATTCATTTCTACCATGAAGGTGGATTGTCCTTTTGCGAGGTCATCGCTGGCTCCTACGCGGCAGAAGATACGGTCTGTGAGGCCGATGTGTGCGGACTCAGCGGGGACGTAGGCGCCGATTTGAGCCATGAGGGTGATGAGTGCGATTTGGCGGATGTAGGTGGATTTACCTGCCATGTTTGGGCCGGTGAGGATGAGGAGGTTTGAGTCTGTGGGGTTTAGTAGGGTGTCGTTTGGGACGAATTTTTCATCTACTAGGGTTTGTTCTAGGACGGGGTGTCTGCCTTCTATGATTTGTAGTTGGGTGGACTCGTCTAGGACCGGGCGGGTGTGGTTGTGGAGTTGTGCGGTTTCTGCGAGGCCGAGCAGGACGTCTAGTGTGGCGAGGGCGTCGGCGGTGGACTGGAGGTCATCGATGTGTTGGCAGATCTGGTTGCGGAGTTTGGTAAATTCTTCTGTTTCGAGTTGTTTGGAGCGTTCTTCTGCGCCTAGGACTTTGTTTTCTACTTGTTTGAGTTCTGGGGTGATGAAGCGCTCGGCGTTTGCCATGGTTTGCTTGCGGGTGTAGTCTTCTGGGACGTTGTCTGCTTTTGCTTTGGTGATTTCTATGAAGTATCCGAAGACGTTGTTGAATTTGATTTTGAGGGTGTCGATTCCGGTGCGTTTGCGTTCTGTTTCTTGGAGTTCTGCGATCCATTTTTTGCCGTCTTTGGTGGCGGATCTTAGTTCGTCTAGTTCTGGGTGGTAGCCGTCACGGATGACTCCGCCGTCTTTGAGGTTTGCTGGTGGTTCATCGACTAGTGCGGATTCTAGGAGGTCTACGAGTTCTGGGAATTCTTCGATTTGCTGTAGGAGCTGTGCGGCGAGTGGGGTGGATGCGGCTACGGCTGCTAGGTCTTGTTTGAGGGTGGGGATGTTTGATAGGGAATTTCCTAGTGATTGGAGGTCTCTGGGGGTGCCTGCGCGTTGGGAGAGTCTACCGGTGGTGCGCTCGATGTCGCGGATTTTTTTGAGTGTGGATCGGCACTGGGAGAGTAGGTAGGGCTGAGCTAGGAATGCGGCTAAGAGGTCTTGGCGGGCTAATAGGGGTGCTAGGTCGCGGAGTGGGTGGAGGATCCAGTCGCGGAGTTTTCTGGCTCCCATGGGGGTGGATGTTCTGTCTAGTGCGCCTAGGAGGGTGTGTTGCTTGCCGGTGCGGGATTCTACTAGGTCTAGGTTGCCTTGTGATGAGGCGTCGATAAGGACGTAGTTGGCGGATTCTCTGACGGAGAGTTTTCTGAGGTGGTCACAGGATCTGCGTAGTTGGTGAGTGAGGTAGTGTAGGATGGCTCCTGCGGCGGAGGTGGCGGTGTGCATGGTGGCGCAGCCGAATCCTTCTAGGGAGTTTACTTTGAAGTGGTCTTTGAGGGTGTGGAGGGCGGTCTCGTGGAGGTAGGCGTAGGCGTCGTATGGCTGGCAGGATGCGATGTCTCCTAGTTCTTGGAGTTGGTCGTCTGAGATGATGATTTCTGAGGGGGAGAGGCGCTTGATCTCATCTGTCATGAGGGCTTTGTTGGTGAATTCTGCTAGGGTGAATTCTCCTGTGGTGTGGTCTGCGCAGGCGATGGCGTAGGAGGGTTTCTTTTTGGTGCCGCCGAGGAAGACTGAGGCTAGATAGTTGTGCTTGGTGTCGTCTAGGAGGTTGATGTCATTTACGGTGCCTGCGGAGATGATCTGGGTGACTTCTCGCTCTACGAGCTGGCCGGCAACTGGGGTGGTGGTTTGCTCGGCTATGGCTACGCGTGTGTTTGCGCGGACTAGCTTAGCGATGTAGCCTTCTGCGGAGTGGTAGGGGAAGCCGCACATGGGGATGTCATGGCGTTTGGTGAGTGCTAGGTTTAGGACGCCGGCTGCGCGCTTGGCGTCCTCGAAGAACATTTCGTAGAAGTCACCTAGTCTGAAAAACAGGACCACGTCATCTGGTAGGGATCTCCGTATCGTTTGATACTGAGCCATCATAGGGGTAAGTTTTTTTGATTTTGGTGATTTCTTAGTAGCCATCTGTTTCAAGGTTTTAGACGCTGATGGGCTATGAGGGAAGTGTGGAATGGGGAAATTTTTCACGATATATTTTATGGTCGTAAATTAGTATGACTAGGTTAGAAATGGTTATGTTTGCAAAGTTCATGATGATCATTCTAAGTGTTGGGGTTACGGCCTGTAGTCTTCCTCCGGATACTTTGTTATGGAATGATAGGACGAAGTCAAAGTCTGTGGGAATGTCTACTGAGGCTTTTACTAAGGTGGTGGTGCTGGGGAATCTGACTACGCTGGTGAGGAATCCGGTGACGAGTAATAAGAAGCGGTTCTGGATGTGGAAGAAGCGTTCTGAGATAGTGGCTGGGGATGTGACTGTGTTTACTGCTGTAGATGATGGATACCGTGCTGAGCATGGAATTGAAGATATGCTGGATAAGATGAAGTTGCCTCAGCGGGTTGGTGGGACTGTTGATTATTTGATTGATGGGGAGGCTTTTTTTGGTGCGTTGCAGGATTCTGTGAATGCTGCTGAGCGGAGGATAGATACGCGGGTGTTTATTTATGATAATGATGATTTGGCGGTGGCGTATTCTGATCATTTGAAGAGGCGGAGTAAGGAGGTGCGGTGTAGGGTGCTGATGGATGAGTTGGGGTCTCTTACTAGCTGGTGGGGGGAGCCGGAGAGTGAGATGCTGGAGGGGTTTCAGCCGCCGAGTTCTATGCCGCATTATTTAGAGCGGGATAGTAAGGTAAGTGCTAGGCTTTCGAAGAATCCGGGGTTGGTGACTGATCATACGAAGTTGTTTATTTTTGATGAGAAGGAGGCTTATCTTGGGGGGATGAATGTAGGGAGGGAGTATCGGATAGATTGGCACGATATGATGGTGCGAGTGAAGGGGCCGGTGGTGAGCATTCTACAGAATGAGTTTAATAAGGCGTGGCGGTTGCAGGGGAGGACTGGTGACTGGACGTTTCCGATTAAGTTGGCTAAGCGTTATCGTAAGACGATTAATGAGGGGGAGTTGGGGATTAGGGTTTTGAAGACTTCACCGGGTAAGGTAGAGATTGAGAAGGCTGTTATTGGTGCGATACGGATGGCGAAGGAGCGGGTATATATCCAGAACTCGTATTTCACTTCAAATTCTCTTGAGGCGGAGCTTATTGCAGCGTTGGAGCGTGGTGTGGAGGTGAAGTTGGTATTTCCGTATGAGAATGATTCTAAGTTATTGGCGAAGAGTAATGAGCATTTTGCGCATAGTTTATTGGGTGCTGGGGCGAAGGTTTATTCATACCCTGGGTTTACTCATGTGAAGGCGCTTGTGGTGGATGATTGGGTTTGTGTGGGGTCCGCTAATTTTGATGCGCTGAGTATGCGGATTAATGAGGAGATTAACATTGCTTTTAGTGATGAGGAATACTCACAAAAGTTAGTTAACGAGCTATTTGAGAAAGATATTAGGGCGTCTACTCGCTTGTATGATATAGAGGTTTCATCGGCTGAGAAGGCTTTGTTGAAGCCTATTGTGGATCAGTTATAGGGGAGATTTGGGATTTTTAGTGGGTTGATTGTTGTTTGGTATGGTGGGTAGTTTATGGGGATAGGGGCGTTTTTGTGAACGAATATAACTTATTGTCGATATGGTGATATTTTGTTTTGACATGATTCTTTTTCTGGGTGAGTATATCTTTATTGCTAATTAGCTATATTTAAAATTTATTATGAACAATCGATCAATTATTTACTGTGAGGAACTGAAGGATTTATTATCTGGCACTGGAGGGGAGTGTGTCTTGGTGGATGTGCGTGAGCCTGTGGAGCATGCGGAGATGCATATTGAGGGTGCGAAGTTGATTCCTCTTGGTCAGCTGGAAAGCAGGAGGGGGGAGATAAAGGATGATTCAACTATCGTGGTGATGTGCAGGGGTGGGAAGCGTGGTATGGAGGCGCTGAATAAATTGGAGGCTATGGGATTTGGTGATGTGCGGAATCTTGAGGGTGGGATTATGGCGTGGAACTCGGCTGGGTATGCTGTTAATCAAGGTGAGAAGAAGGTTTTTCCTTTGATGCAGCAGGTTCAGATTACGATAGGGGTGGGTGTGCTGCTGGGGGTGATACTTTCTATGACGGTTCATCCGAGTTTTATTTATCTTAGTGCCTTCTTTGGTGCAGGGTTGCTCTTTGCTGAGATTTCTGGATGGTGTGGTTTGGCTATTTTGCTGTCTAAGATGCCGTGGAATCGGGTGGATGGTGCGTCATGTGGTTCTGGTAAGAGTTGTTCATTGCAAAACTAGGGTAGGTTGTCCGAATTGAAATTTTAACTAGACTGATCTTATGTTTCTTAAACAAATTACTGATTCATCATTGGCTCAAAATGCTTATTTGATTGGGTGTCAACGGACTGGTGAGGCTATTGTTGTGGACCCTGAGCGCGATGTGGATAGGTATTTAAAACTAGCTGTGGAGAACGACTTTAGAATCACGGCGGTTGCTGATACGCACATTCATGCGGATTATCTGAGTGGTGCGCGTGAGCTGATGGAGCACCATGATGCTGTGGGGTATTTTTCTGCTGAGGGGGGATCGGATTGGCAGTTTGAGTGGGCTAAGGGGTATGCGAAGTCGGTGTTTTTGAATGATGGTGATGTGATTAAGGTGGGTAATATAGAGCTGAAGGCTTTGTTGACTGCGGGGCATACGCCGGAGCATATGAGTTTTTTGGTTACTGATATTGGAGGTGGGGCTACGGAGCCGATTGGTCTACTGAGTGGTGATTTTATTTTTGTGGGTGATGTGGGGCGTCCAGATCTGCTGGAGAGTGCTGCGGGGCAGATGGGTAATATGGAGCCAAGTGCGCGGACGCTTTATGGTAGTTTGGTGAGGACTTCTGCATTGTCGGGGCATATTCAGATTTTGCCTGCTCATGGGGCGGGGAGTGCGTGTGGTAAGGCTTTAGGTGCGGTGCCGTCGAGTGTGTTGGGGTATGAGCGTCTTAATAATGGTGCTCTGCGTGTGGCGCTGGAGGGGAGGCAGGATGAATTTGTGAAGGAGATTCTGTCTGGGCAGCCGGAGCCGCCGCATTATTTTGCGCGGATGAAGCGTGATAATAAGTTGGGACCTGCTTTGCTGGAAGGTGGGGAGATTCCTCGACCAAGACGTGTTGAGGCTGGTGAAATTAGTGGTTTGTTAGAAGGAGGGGATTTTACTTTTCTTGATCTACGTCATGATCGTGAGGAGTTCATGGGGAGGCATTTAAGGAGGTCTCTGTTTACACCGATGCCTGGGGGGAAGCTTTCTAGTGTGGCGGGGTCTTATGTGGATGATGACGCGTCGATCATTTTGCTGCTCAATGAGGCTAACGAGCTGGATGAGGCGGTGAGACAGCTTATTCGGATTGGTCTGGATAAGGTGGAAGGTTGGATTTTGGTGGGTGATGCGTTGGCGGTAGAGGGGGTTTCTAGGAGCCAGGAATCGATCACAGCGGCTGAGTTGGAGGGGGCTTTAGGTGCGAATCCAGAGGCTGTGGTTATCGATGTGAGAGGAGCGGGTGAGTATGAAGAGAGTCATGTGGTGGGGGCTAAGAACATTGCTTACACACGATTAGCGGCTCGGTTGGATGAAGTTCCTAGGGATCAGAAAACCTATGTTCACTGTGGTAGTGGACAGCGTGCTAGTTTTGCGGTTTCTTTTCTAGCTAATGAGGTCGATGACCTTGTGTATGTGAATGGATTCTTTGCAGATATAGCTGATCGACTTAAAGCCTGATGAATGTGATTGCTTTGCTGGGAGCCTGTTTGATAGGGGTTTACACTAGGGCTGAAGCGTGTGGGAGGGAGTATTCTTGCGCTTCCTGTGCTGGTTTAGCTGGGTTAGGGGGGGCTGCTTGGTGCTAGTTTTGCGAAGCATCTTTCGGTTTCCAGGCTGCGGCAGCGTTTCGCTGTTATGGTTATTGTTATTGGCACGTTCGTGCTTTGGAAAAGGCTTTAAGGTGAATTCTCTAATTGGCAAGGTTGAGTCGCTTTCCTGTGGCATCAATTACAGTTGATTTGATGAGGAGGTAGTGCTCTTTATTGGAGTTTGGGATGTTTACTTTTAGAACATGAGTAAGGTCATCCCTGGCTGTGAGATTAAAGTTTGCCTTGTGTTTCAAGATTTTGATAGGAGCGTCTTTATCTAGTGGCGCTTTACTATCTCCAGGTTTACAGAAATTCATGTTAGCGGTTTGGTGGTAATTGAGTTGATGATCAATTTCGATACTGAGACCTTTAATCGAGGCTTGGAATTGTAGCTTATGTCCTAGAAATGATTTAGGTTTTAGTGTTTCTCTTATGATTTCAATGGTGGCTTGTTCGTTTGGACGAGTAACGATGCTTGGGAGTGATGCTGTTTCGGTTCCTTTAAGCTGTGCTGTGAATCTTAGTAGAATTTGTTTTTCGCCTTCTGTTAGAATTCCTTTTGCGAGGATATTCTTAATTTCTGGAGTCATGGTCAATGGGCTATAGCTGATGATTTTACTAAGAATCTTTATTTGAACGGGTGAAATAGAATTCACATTTTCGACGATTCGTTTTACTCGTTCTGCCGAATGAGCTGGACCTTGGATGATTAATGTGGCGGTTTGGCGCTTATAGAACAATTGAAGTTTTTTGTCATCCACTAGGAGGTTTAGGTTTTTGATGCTTGTGATTTTGGTGCTTTGGGCTTCCTCGTTGATGAGATCTGGCGCGACTTGGAGGTTTATCGTTACGGGAGCTTCGTCTTCTATGCTGGCTTGAGTCGAAATGATATAAGACTGATCTTTCACTTTCATCTCCATTCCGTGAATGGCGCAAAGTTGATTGAGTATTTCCTCGAAGTTACCCTGAAGCTTAACGGAGAATTTGGGGTGTTTAATGGGTTCAGGGTCTTCAAGTTTGATTAGCAGAGGCAGAGGGGTTTCTAAGGTTTCTTCACAGCTCACAAGGTATCTTTTCTTCAATAAAGCGATTGATGATTTAAAGTTCATACGCGCAAAATCAATTTCATCGATTCTGAATTTTTTTAAATCATTGAACTCGTGAGTTTGTTTTATTGATGGCCTGGAAATATGAAGTGGCAATTGATCGGTTTTCTTCTCCTTAGTGGTTACTGCAGGTTTTGCAGAGCTTATAGGACTTAGGAGAAATAAGGGTGTTAGGCATGTGAGTAATACTTTCATATAATATATCATGCACACGAAATATTTATGGAGAACACATAATTTGTAGATTTGTAAAATTTAGAGCGGATTTTACAATGTTTATGTGCTGTTAGATCATCTTGTAACTTACAAGGAGTGAAATGTAAAAGAGTGCTAGATTATGTTTTGTTAGTAAAAGTATTGACAGGTGTGCTTGTTTTTATTTTTATCCCGTTCTCGTGAACTCTATTAAATCATTTACACATTGCGTCTATCGCTGGCTTCTGCCAAGCGGTTGCGGTGTTGTGTGATTTTTAGTTAGTTCATTTATGGAATGAAAAACACGACCCGCTTCGAATCATCGAGATGCGGGTTTTTTGTTACCAGGGATCCTGATTTTTCGAAGTAGGTCATTTAATATATCAATAATGATGACCAATGAAAACTATAACTAACAATCGTAGCTCTTTAACGAGCTATCTTATTATTATATCAGGCTCCTTTTTGTTTTGTTCAAAAGGGATTCTGGTGAAGGAGTTATTTTCTCACGGCTTTAATGCTGAGGAAGTGCTCGCTCTCAGAATGCTAACAGCAATGCCTTTCTATGCTATTGCTGGTGTAATACTGTTCAAATCCTGGAGTAAGATCTCACGCCGTGACATTGGGTGGATATTCATGTTTTCCTTTATTGGCTTTTTCTTGTGCTCCTTGATTAATTTTATGGGATTGCAGCATGTGAGCGTGGGGCTTGAGCGGGTAATTCTGTTCTCTTATCCGAGCTTAGTATTGTTAGGCGGAGCATTGTTGCATAAGCAGAAGCATGGCAAGTTACAGTATGTAGCTTGTGCCTTGACTTGGGCGGGATTGATTCTTGTTGTTGCTGATGAGGTTTCCTTTTCTGGGGATAAGCATGCTATTCTCTATGGATCTTTACTGATCTTTCTTAGTGCTTTGATATACGCTTGGTATCTATTGTTCGCGAAGCCTGTAATCAAGCGGGTAGGGGCGAAGAATTCCACTACGCTTGGGATGAATATTTCCTGTCTGATTGTGTTAGGCTATTATTGTTCTCAGAATGGGACGGAAATGTCAGGTGAGTGGACTCCTAAGACGATCAGCTATGTGGTAATGATCGGTGTGTTAGGGACGGTAGCTCCAACTTATTTGTTGAGTATCGGTCTGTCGCGGGTTTCCAGCTCGTCTTATGCGATAGTTTCTTCGATAGGGCCTATCGTAACGATTATTGTCGCTTCGCTCATCTCTCAACATATGCCTAGCATTACCCAAGGGTTTGGGATGAGTCTTGCACTCGGTTCCAGTATTTTCACCAATCTCAAAAGTTAAGTTAATATTTAAACCAATACAATAGGGGAGTCGTTCTTAGACTTAGGAGGAAGGCTTCCCGACTAAAAAAATGAATTCAATACCTAAAAAAATAGTGCCTTTCTTGTGGCACTTTATCGTACCTTACCGGAAGTGGATGATCGGGGCTGTGGTGTGTGGTATCTTCTGGGCTATCGAAAGCTCAGCCAGCCCATACGTGCTCAAATACATCGTGGATACAATCTCGATCTATGACGGTAGCCTTGATAAGCTATGGGAGGTTTTACTGATACCAGTCATTCTCTACGCGTTCTTATGGATTATAAGAGCGCTAAGTATTCGGGTTTCTGAATGGTGTGCACTTAAAACTTATCCATCAATGACCTTAGATATTACGGTGGCTATGTTCAGCTATCTTAAAGATCATTCTCACCAATATTTCCAAAATAACTTTGCAGGGAGCTTACAGAATAAGATCTCAGATATGGCGGCAGGTTCGACTGCTATGATCCGAAAAGTAGAAGAGGCATTAGCTCAATGTATATTAGTCTCTGTGGCTATCTGTACGATGTCAATCGTTCACCCATTCTTTGGCGGTGTTCTAGCTTTGTGGCTAATACTGTTCGTATCTATCGCTGTAGCATTCAGTAAGTCGATCCGTAAGAGAGCTGAAGCATTCTCTGAATCTCGATCACGGCATGTAGGTAAAGTAGTGGATAGCATCGGTAATGTGCAGAATACTCGCTTATTCACGATGAAGCGTCATGAGGTAGGAGTCATCCGAGAGGCTGTTTCTGAGACTTGTAGTAAGGACAAAGCTATGCAGGCATTCATCTTACGCGTCAGGATGATGTGAGATGTCACATTCATCGGGCTTATGGTGGGTATGCTGATTTTATTGATTCATATGTACCAGGCGGGTCGAGTAACCATCGGTGATTTCATTTTTATAATGAGCTTGTGTCGCGCTGTAGTTTACCCTGTTTGGTGGTTAGCTACGCAAATGATCGAGTTCTCTGGTGATGTGGGGAAATGTCAGCAGGCATTATCGATCATCACACCTGAACACGATATTGTAGATATAGAGAATGCTAGTGAGCTTAAGGTGGCGAAGGGTGAAATACGCTTTGATCAAGTGAACTTTGAGTATCACAAGAGTAGTCATGTATTCCAAAATGTATCTGTGACGATTCCTGCTGGGCAAAAGGTAGGTTTAGTCGGGTTCTCAGGAGCTGGTAAAAGCACCTTTGTGAATTTGCTACTTCGTTTCTATGATGTCGATTCTGGTAAAATACAAATCGATGGGGAAAATATCTCAGAGGTAACTCAAGACAGCTTGCGTAGTCACCTTTCCATGATTCCTCAGGATACGAGTCTTTTTCACCGTAGTTTGATGGATAACATTAGATACGGGCGAGAAGGAGCGAGTGATGAAGAGGTGATAGAAGCAGCTAAACAAGCATACTGCGACGAGTTCATTCAGGAGCTGCCTGAGAACTATGAAGCATTGGTCGGAGAACGCGGAGTGAAACTCTCTGGTGGACAGCGACAGAGGATAGCAATAGCCAGAGCCATTCTTAAGAACGCTCCTATCTTGATCCTTGATGAAGCGACTTCAGCTTTAGATTCCGTTACAGAGAAATACATTCAACGAGGACTTGATACTTTAATGGAAGGAAGAACAGCGATCGTTATTGCTCACCGTCTCTCTACTCTTTCCCAGATGGATAGGATCTTAGTTTTTGATAAAGGGAAAATCATCGAAGATGGGAGCCCTGAGGAACTGATTTCTAACGATGGCCATTACGCAAATATGTGGAATATGCAGGCTGGTGGATTTTTAGCCAGCGATTGATGCCGTATTCGGATGTATTGTTTTATTTTTAAGCCTCATTGCATCATTGTAATGAGGCTTTTTTTAAAGGTGAAAATACTAGGTGATCAGAGGTAAGTTTTTTCTGAGGGTAAGGTTTTTGGGGGAAGTTGTTAGATCTTAAAAGATACGTTCTTTTGCGGGGTGGACTCTGGCGTAGTGGCGGGAGTTTTGTTGCTCTAAGGTGATCTCTGTGTTGAAGAGGTCTGAGAGGGATTGGCTTGTTAGGGTGTCTTGTATGGGGCCAGAGGCTAGGGGTTTGCCGTCTTTGATTTGAAGGGCGTGGGTGAAGGATGGGGTGATCTCTTCTACGTGGTGGGTGATCATGATGACGGTGAGGTCTGGGCGCTGCTGCATGAGGTGATCTAGGAAGGCTAGGTAGTGCTCGCGGGCGGCGGGGTCTAGGCCGGCGCAGGGCTCGTCTAGGACGAGGAGCTTGGCGTCGTTCATGATGGCGCGGGCGATGAGGATGCGTTGCTTTTCTCCTTGGGAGAGGAATTGCCATTCGCGGTCGCGAATGTCCCAGGTGTGGGTCTCGTGGAGGACGGCGATGGTTTGTCTGACGGCGGCTTTGTCTGAGTGCTCGGTGCCTTGCCAGAAGTTTAGGGAGCCGTCTTTTCCGGTGAGGACTACGTCGGCGGCGAGTTGATCTTCATCGATGAGGGATGAGATGTGTGAGGAGACGATGCCGATGTGGAGGCGGCGGTCTGGCCAGCCGTTGGTATCGTCCACGTAGCCTTCTAGGACTGAGATTTTTCCGGAGGTGGGCTGGAGGTAGCCGGTGATCATGTGGATGAGGGAGCTTTTTCCGCAGCCGTTGGCGCCCATGACGATCCAGTTTTCACCGGGGTTTACGGTCCAGTTGAGGTCATCTAGGATGGTGTGATCTCGTTGATGGGTGATGTTGGTTACTTTGATGATTGGTGAAGGCATAGGAAAATGGGTAATGGAGAAAGGTTAAAGGGCTTGGTGCTTAGTTGGCTTGTGTTACTGGAGTTTTTATATCGTGTAATGGATTAAAGGCACGAAAAATTGGTGGGGATTTTTTGGGGAATGCAAACGGGTGACTTCTTTGTGGAAGTCACCCGTTTGGAGGTAAGATTTTGTTGGGGGTGTTATTTTGTGATGTTTTGTTCTAGGGCTTTGTCTAGTGCGTCTCCTCGGAGGTTGGTGGCGACGATTTTGCCGTCTTTGCCGATGAGGTATGTGGATGGGATGCTGGTGACTCCGAATTTGACTGCGAATTCGTTGACGCCGCCTTTGCCGTCGAAGTGTTGTGGCCAGGTCATTTCTTTGTTTTTGATGAAGGATTCTAGTTTGGCTTGATCGGCTTGTTTGTCTAGTGAGACGCCGATGATTTCGAATCCTTTGTCGTGGTATTTAGCGTATGCTTTCTGGAGGTGGGGGAGTTCTGCGATGCAGGGGCCGCACCAGGTGGCCCAGAAGTCGATGAGGACGACTTTGCCTTTCATTGCGGTGAGATCGACTTCTTCGCCTTGTAGGCTGGTGAATTTCATTTCTACGGTGTCGCCAACTTTAGGTTTGGTGAGTTTGGCTTTGAGGAGTTGGAAGCCGCTGATCAGTTGTTCTTCTTGGGCGTTGCCGGCGGCTTTCTTGATGGCTTGATCAAGGGCTGCGCTGGCTGCTTCTGGCTTTTTAACTTTTACGAGGAGGCTGTAGAGGCTGTTGGTGGTGCTGTAGAGGGCCATGGTATTGACGTCGGCTCCTGACCCGAGGGCGTTGAATTTTTCTTGGAAGATGGCGACGCTTTTTTCGGTTTCTCCTGTGACATTATATGAAATGAGAAGGAGTTGTTGTGCTCTTGCTTTGTCAGATGCGTCTGGATTTTCTTTGAGGTAGGCTTCTACTTCTGCTGCGGTGGCTTTAGCGTGTTTCTTGGCGATGTCGTCTGCGGGGCCTGCTAGTAGTGAGGAGTATAGGGCTAGGCCGAGAGTTGCTTTTAGTATGATATTTTTCATGATTAGGTGTGTCGTTGTTATTTTTTAAGTGGGGTTATCATGAATGGAGCGTTGTGGGGTGTGGGATTTGTTTATTTGCACTGAAGGTGAAAGTTTAAAGTAGAAAGGAAAAGGGATTGGTGCTTTGGCGGGAAGGTTTAGCTTTATCCTTTTTGCTGATTACTTTTTCTATCTTTTAGTAGCCTAGCCATGGGCCTAGCCATTTTTCGGCGGTGGGGATGTCCATGTTTTTGCGTTTGGCGTAGTCTTCTAGTTGGTCTTTTTGGATATTGTCGATGGCGAAGTATTTGGATTCTGGGTGGGAGAAGAGGAGGCCGGAGACGGCGGAGCCGGGGTGCATGGCGCAGGATTCTGTGAGTTCTACTCCGGTTTCTGCGGTGGCGTCTAGGAGGCGGAAGAGGGTTTCCTTTTCTGTGTGGTCTGGCTGTGATGGGTAGCCGGGGGCGGGGCGGATGCCTTGGTAGATTTCTTTGATGAGTTCGTTGTGGTTGAACTGGCCTGGTCGCTCGATTCCCCATGCGACGCGGGCGCGGTGGTGGAGGAGTTCTGCGAAGGCTTCTGCGAGGCGGTCAGCGATGGCTTGGACCATGATGGCTGAGTCTACTTCGTGCTTGGCGCGGAGGTCAGCTGCCCATTCGTCTGCACCTTCGATGCCTACTACGAAGCCGCCGATGTGGTCGGAGGCGTCTTGGTTGGGTGATAGGTAGTCGCTTAGGGCGTAGTGTGGGTTTTGGTTGTTGTTGGTTTTGGCGTTTTGTTGGCGGAGGGTGTGGAAGGCGGCATCGTGGTCTGGAACGATGATATCGTCTCCTGATGTGTAGGCTGGGAAGAAGCCGTAGATTCCGTTGGCGGTGAATTTTTTCTCTGCTATGATTTCTTGGAGGAGTTGTTGGGCTTCTGAGTAGAGTTGCTGGGCGACTTTGGCGGCTTCTTCGTTTCTGGTTTTGAGGACTTTTGTTTCTCTGTCCCAGACTCCGCGGAGTTCCCAGGCGTGGAAGAATGGTGTCCAGTCGATGTATTCTGCGAGTTCACGGAGGGATTGGTTTTTGATGGCTCTTGTTCCTGTGAATTCTGGTTGGGGTGGGGTGTAGTTGTCCCAGTCGATTTTGACTTTGTTTTCGCGAGCTTTTTTGAGGGTGACGGTGGGTTTTGATTTTTTGTTGAAGGTTTCGCGAAGTTTGGTGTGTCGTTCTTCGTTTTTGGTGACGTAGTCTGCCTTGTGCTCATCTGAGATGAGGGATGTGGTGACGGGGACGGAGCGTGATGCGTCTAGGACGTGGACGATGGGGCCGGAGTAGTGTGGTGCGATTTTGACTGCGGTGTGGGCTGGGGAGGTGGTGGCTCCGCCGATGAGGACGGGGATGTTTAGTTCGCGGCGTTCTAGTTCTTTGGCGACGTTTACCATTTCGTCTAGTGAGGGGGTGATGAGGCCGGAGAGGCCGATGATGTCGCAGCGTTTTTCGAGGGCGGTGTCGATGATTTTGTTGCCAGGGACCATGACGCCCATGTCGATGACTTCGAAGCCGTTGCAGGCGAGGACTACGCCGACGATGTTTTTGCCGATGTCGTGGACGTCTCCTTTGACGGTAGCCATGAGGACGCGGCCAGCGGTCATGGATTTCTCTGCGTCATTTTCTGCTTGTTCTTGGGTGAGTGATGGGTCTTTGGCGATGAGTTCGGCGGCGATTTCTTTGACTTTGATGGCTTTTTCTGCGGCCATGAAGGGTTCAAGATAGGCTACGGATTTTTTCATGACGCGGGCGGATTTGACGACTTGGGGGAGGAACATTTTTCCTGCGCCGAAGAGGTCTCCGACGATGCCCATGCCGTCCATGAGTGGGCCTTCGATGACTTTGAGGGGGATTTTGTATTGCTCTAGGGCTTCTGTGGTGTCTTCGACGATGAAGGTGTCTATGCCACGGAGGAGTGCGTGCTCTAGGCGTTTTTCAACGGTTTGTTTACGCCATTCTAGGTCTTCTTTTTGGTGTTCTTTTTTGATGCCTTTGAATTGCTCTGCGAAGTCTAACAGGCGCTCGGTTGCGTCTGGGTCGGTGTTGAGGAGGACGTCTTCGACGTGTTTGAGCATGTCTGGTTTGACCTCGTCGTAGACTTCTAACATTCCGGCGTTGACGATGCCCATGTCCATTCCGGCTTGGCCTGCGTGGTAGAGGAAGGCTGCGTGCATGGCTTCACGGACGGGGTTGTTGCCACGGAATGAGAATGAGACGTTGGAGACTCCGCCGGAGATTTTGGCTCCTGGGAGGTTTTCTTTGATCCATTTGGTGGCTTGGAAGAAGTCTACTGCGTAGTTGTTGTGTTCTTCGATTCCGGTGGCGACTGTTAGGATGTTGGGGTCGAAGATGATGTCTTGTGGGTTGAAGCCGACTTCGTTTACGAGGATGTTGTAGGCGCGCTGGCAGATGTCGATTTTGTCTTGGTAGGTGGCGGCTTGGCCGTTTTCATCGAATGCCATGACGACTACGGCTGCGCCGTATTTCATGATTTTGCGGGCGTATTCGCGGAAGAGGTCTTCACCTTCTTTGAGTGAGATGGAGTTTACGATTCCTTTTCCTTGGAGGCATTTGAGTCCTGCTTCGATGATTTCCCATTTTGAGGAGTCAACGGTGATGGGGACTTTGGTGATGTCTGGCTCTGATTGGACGAGGAGGAGGAACTTGGTCATCATTTCTACGCCGTCGATGAGGCCGTCATCGAAACAGATGTCGATGACTGGTGCGCCGTTTTCTACTTGTTGTCGGGCGACTGCGAGGGCGTCTTCTAGGCGCCCTTCTTTGATCATTTTACGGAAGACTGGTGAGCCGGCGACGTTGGTGCGCTCGCCGATCATGAGGAAATTTTTGTCGGCGGTGTGGTTGTATGGCTCGGTGCCGGAGAGGCGCATGAGTGGCTCGATGACTGGGATCTTGCGTGGGGGTACGTTTTTGACTGCGCGGGCGATTTCTGCGATGTGTTCTGGGGTGTTTCCGCAGCAGCCGCCGGCAAAGTTGATGAAGCCTGAAGTGGCGAAGTCTTTGAGGCGCTCGTACATGTCGAGCGGTAGGAATGGGAAGCCGGTTTCTGAGAGGGCGTCTGGCATTCCGGCGTTGGGGTAGCAGGAGACGAAGCATTCTGCGACCTTGGAGAGTTCTTCGATGAATGGGCGCATTTGCTCTGGGCCGAGTGAGCAGTTGAGGCCGATGGCGAGGGGCTTGGTGTGGGCGACGGCATTCCAGAATGCTTCTACTTTCTGGGCTGAGATCATGGTTTCTCCGCCGAGTCCGACTGCGGCTGAGATGATGACTGGGAGATGGATGTTGTCTTCCTCGAAGATGTCTTGGATGGCGACGAGGGCGCATTTGGAGTTGAGGGCATCGAAGATGGTTTCGACCATGAGGATGTCTACTCCGCCTTGGATGAGGGAGCGGATTTGGCGTTTGTAGTCTAGGTAGACTTGGTCCCAGGTGACGGTGCGGAAGCCGGGGTCATTTGGGTCTACGGCGGCGTTGTTGAGGCCGACTGTCATGGGGCCGATGGCTCCCGCTGCGTAGCGTTTGATGCCGGTTTCTTTTTCTACTTCATCGCAGGCTTGTCGGGCGAGTTTGGCGGATTCGATGTTGAGTTCGTGGGCGAGGTCGATGAGGAATTGGTCTTCGATGACGCCTTGGTAGAAGTCTGGGTCTTTGCGGCCGCCGTCGCCTTTTTCGCGTGGATCTTCGACGAAGAATTCTGACTGGGCGATGGAGGTGCCGGAGAATGAGTTGGTCTCGATGATGTCTGAGCCAGCTTTTAAGAAACGTTTATGGATGTCTAGGATGACGTCTGGGCGGGTGATGGAGAGGATGTCGCCGTTGTTGAGGATGTCTTTTTCGTTGTCTTTGAATCGGTCGCCGCGAGCGTCTTCTTCTGTGAGTCCGTAGCCTCTGATGGTGGTACCCATGGCTCCGTCTAGGCAGAGGATGCGGGTTTCAAGTAGGGCTGTGAGTTCTGCGGTGGCGTCTGGTTGCATAGTGGTGATATTTAGACCACGAATGCGAAGAAATCAAGACTTCATATCGTCATATCTTGATTCGTTGATTTGTCTGGGAGGAGGAGGTTTCCTAGTGCTGCGGCGAGGGCTAGGAGGGTGGAGGTGATGAGGCAAGCGGTGAGGCCGCCGAAAAGGTAGGCGAGGCCTGAGAGTAGGGTTCCGATGAGTCTGCCGCAGGCGTTGGCCATATAGTAGAAGCCGACGTTGAGGGCGACTTCTTCTGTCTTGGTGTAGGCGAGAATGAGGTAGGAGTGAATGGAGGAGTTGACGGCGAAGATGAGGCCGAAGATGCCGAGTCCGATGAGGAGTGAGGTGGTGGGGTGGAAGTTCCAGTGGATGGAGGCGGTGAGTGCTGCGCAAATTCCGACGAGGAGGAATGCCCAGGTTTTGAGGCTGGAGACAGCTTGTTTAAGACCGGCTTTGGCGCCACTGATGCGTGGGGCGGAGGCTTGGACGATGCCGTAGCCGATGACCCAGGTGGCCATGAAGCCGCCGACTTGGGAGAATGTCCAGTTGAGTTGATCATGTAGGAAGATGGGGAGGCCTACGACGAACCAGACGTCTCGTGAGGCGAAGAGTGCTGCTCTGGCGATGGAGAGGCGGTTGATGGCGGAGCTTTTGGAGAAGAGTTGTGAGAACTTGACCTTGGTCTTCATTTTCCCGAAGTCTCCGCGGACGGTGCAGAGGGAGAGGATGAGGGCGAGAGCTGTGAGGCCTGCTAGGATATAGAGTGCGGGGTCGAATCCGATGGATGCGAGGAGGAATGCGCCGAGGAAGAAGCCGATGCCTTTGATGGCATTTTTAGATCCCGTGAGGATGGCGACTAGTTTGAATAGGCCGGATTCGTTGTCTTCGCTGACGAGGAGCTTGACGGAGCTTTTGGAGCTCATTTTGGTGAGGTCCTTGGCGACTCCTGAGAGGGCTTGGACTGCCATGACGAAGATGACTGATGCTAGGATGGTCCAGCTTTCTTGGAAGAGGGTGAGGCCGAGGAGGGCGGCGATTTGGAATCCTAAGCCGAAGAAGAGGGTGGATTTTAGTCCGAAGCGTGAGCCCATCCAGCCGCCGAAGAGGTTGGTGGCGATGCCTGCTACTTCGTAGAGGAGGAAGAGGAAGGCGAGTTTGTCTGGGGTGAATCCTAGTTCATGAAAGTGGAGGAGCACTAGCATGCGTAGTGCGCCGTCGGTGAGCATGAAGACCCAGTAGGAGAGTGTTACTGAGATGTAGGATTTGGTGGTCATGGGGTTGGTTAGCGGTGATCAGTAAGCGGTGATCGGGGCTAGGGTTGTGGTGGCTTGGGTAGATGAAAATTTTTTACCGCGAAATACACTAAATACACGAAAAATTGCTTGGGTTGATGGTGAAGTAGTTAGAGGGAATTTGCTACTTTTTGGGTGAGCTCCATCATGCGGGCGGCGTAGCCTACTTCGTTGTCGTACCAGACTAGGATTTTTAGGAGGTTGCCGTCGATGACCATGGTTGATGGGGCGTCTATGATGCCGCTGCGGGTGTCGTTGGTGTAGTCTGCGGAGACGAGTGGTTTTTCTTCGTAGCCGAGGATGCCTTTGAGATCTCCTTCTGCGGCGGATTTGAGGAGGGCGTTGACTTCTTCTACGGTGGTGTCTCTTTCTAGCTCGAATACGCAGTCTGTTAGAGATGCGTTGAGGAGCGGGACGCGGACTGCGATGCCGTTGAGTTTCCCTTTTAGGTCAGGGTAGATCATGGTGATGGCTGTGGCTGATCCGGTGGATGTGGGGATGAGTGAGTTCACTGCGGAGCGTGCGCGGCGGAGGTCTTTGTGTGGGGCGTCTACGATGACTTGGGTGTTGGTGAGGTCATGTAGGGTGGTGATGGAGCCGTGTTTGATGCCGAGGTTCTCGTGAATGATTTTGATAGGGGGGGCGATGCAGTTTGTGGTGCATGATGCGGCGGTGAGGATGCGGTGTGTGGCTGGATCATAGAGGTGATCATTGCATCCCATGACGACGTTGAGCGCTCCGCCTTCTTTGACGGGGGCTGCGACGATGACTTTTTTGACGCCTTGGTCGAAATATAGGTTGAGTGCGGCTTGGGTGCGGAATGCTCCGGAGGATTCGATGACGATGTCACAGTTTGACCAGTCGACTGCGTCGATGGTGTTTTTGTGAGTGACTGTGATTTCTTGGCCGTCAACTGTGATGGAGTTTTCGGTGTGGGAGATGTCTCTTTTCCAGCGACCGTGAACGGTGTCAAATTCTAGTAAGTGAGCGGCTGTTTCTGCGTTTCCTTTGTGCTCGTTGATTTGGACGATTTGGTATTCAGGGTGATCAAACCCTTCTCTGAAACCAAGTCTGCCCATTCTGCCAAATCCGTTTATTCCTACTTTCAACATGCGCGGAGACTAGCAAAAAAGTGGTTGGAGGCAAGAGTAAGGTGTGTGACAAGATTGTTACAAGTGGTGCAGCGCTTACCGACTATTTTAGTGTAGCGAGGGATAAAGCACTTACATTTGCATCGCTATAGCGATCTCTTCTTCTGAGATGAAGAAGGGGTCTTGGCTGGCGAGGTCTAACATTTCGTAAGTGAACTCGTCTTCCTTAGCTGCTTCAGCTTCAGCGGCAACTATTTCTTCGTAGGCTGAAAGCTCTTCTAGAGAGATGTCCTCGATGAAGCTAGTGTCTACTGAGGCGAGTGAGTCCGCGTTGTTGTGCTCTGAAGTCATGGTGGTGACGATGAGGGCACAGACTGCTGTAGCGCCTAAAGTGAGTGCTACTTTGTTGAACTTAGGAGCAAAGATACGTTGCCAGAATGATACTGGTGCGTCTTGATGCTGAAGACGGATTTCACGCATGACATTTCTGGAGAACATGGGGCTGGCTTGTACTGGAGAAGATTCTTCAGTGTTGTCCAGCAGTGTCCACACTGCATCATTTTCCAGTTCGTTGAGTTGATCTTTATTAAGTTCAACTGAATTGAGTGGTGATTGATTTTGAATGTTGTTTGTGTCGTTTTTCATTTTTTTTATGCTCCTGACATGTGTAGTAACCGCTCATATTAGGGAAAGTTGCAAGAAAGTTACGCAGTTATTTCACTTTATTTACGGGTGACAGTGTAACCCTGCTTGCGGAGGAGATCTACGATGGTGTGCTCTCCGAGGTAGTGGAGGGCACCGGCTACGATGAAGTGTGACTGATCTGGTGATTCTTTGAAGGTTTTGAGGATGTTTGCTGTCATTCTGTCGTTGCGTTTATTGAGGAGAAGTTTGCCAAATTTCTCGGCGACTTTTTGGTTGGTGCCTTCAATCGTTCCGAGGAGGGTCATGAGGGAGACTAATTGATCAGCATCGCCTTTGAGGTAGAGGTTCTTGATGAGCGACATGGAGTTGATCTTTTCTTTTTTGAGTATTTTTGCGGCAAAGAGTGAGTCTTTGAGGAGGGTATTCTGGTCGTCTTCTGTGAGTTGATCAAAGGTGCCTAGTTGTTCTTTCATGGTTTCAAGTGCCCAGCGTTTTTTCTCGTCGTTACTGGCTCTTTCCCAGAGTTGGAGGTCGAGGGCTGTGCCGCCTTTCATTTGTTCTTCGACCATGGCGTGAATGAGCATGACTGCCCAGGTTTTCATGTTGCTGAATGGGGCGGCGGAGAGTGATGGATGGACTTCTTTTAACTGGGCGTCTAGTTCGTTGTAGAGTTCTAGGCCGATGGATTCGACGAGGGATTTATTGTCATCGCGCATCATCATTTTAGTAGCTCTAAGCTGATTGATGATGCCCATGTCGATTTCTGTGGCTAGGGTGTCAGCTTGTTTATACGCGGTTTCGGCATCTGGGTGGAGGGTTGTGATGTTTTCATCCGAAACGTGGATACTGCCGAAGAGGTAGCTGGACTTTTTGAGGCCATTTCCTTCGACTGACCAGAGCATTGGTTTCTTGGGATGCTTGAGATCAGAGAGATCCTCATTGGCTATCTTGCTGGCCTTCTTAAGGGCTTGAGCTTGAGTAAGAGCCTGGGCTTGTAGTTGGGCTGGCTTCTCTGCCATTTCTTTAGCTGAGGAGAAGCTGAGACAGCCTAGAGAGAGGAAGATGGCGTGAGAGAAGATGACGACGTTACGTTTAAGCATGAACGTAAACTAAATAGAAAACTTAGCTGTGACAATTAGTTTTTAGACCTGAAGTTGTGGTTTTTTGAGGGGGGAGGAGTTGGGAGGGGTGGTTGAATGATTATTGGGGTTAGCTTTCCCAGTTTGAGACTTTGTCTGCCATCCACTGAATCCAGAGTGGGTGGGTGTTTAGGCAGGGGATGAGTTCTAGATCTTCTCCGCCGTGTAAGATGAAGTCTTCTTTGCCGCGCATGGCGATTTCTTCGAGGGTTTCGAGGCAGTCTGAGATGAAGGCTGGGCAGATGACTTTGATCTTTTTGACTCCGGATTTAGCGAGTCTTTCGAGCTCGTGGTCGGTGTATGGTCCTAGCCATGGGGCCTTGAGGAGGCGGGACTGGAATGAAATGGTGACGTCTTTTTCATCGATCCCTCCGTAAGCCATGAGTTCTTTTGCGGTGCTTAGGCACTGGTGGCGGTAGCATGTGGCGTGGGCTGGGTGGCAGGTGTCACAGCAGTCTGGAGTGATGAGGCAGTGGGCGTGTGAGGGATCGCTTTTCTGGACGTGGCGCTCTGGGATGCCGTGGAATGACATCATGAGGTGGCTGTCGGAGCCTTCGTAGTGAGGGCGGATGGATTCCCAGAGTGCGTGGATGTATTTGGGGTCGTTGTAGAATGGCTGAACGAGTTTTGTCTTGATGTTGGGGGCTTGTGACGCGAGTTCTTCCATGGTCTTGACGACAGCTGACTCGTAGCTGGACATGGCGTAGTGTGGGTAGAGAGGGATGATGAGTAGCTCGGTGATACCGGCTTTTTTGACCTCTGCGACGACGTCTGCTGTGGAAGGGTTACCGTAGCGCATGCCGAGGAAGATGGGGATCTCAGATTTCTCTTGGAGGAGTTTCTGCTGCGCTATGCTGGTGACGATAAGTGGGGAGCCTTCATCGGTCCAGACTTCTGAGTAGGCTTCAGCGCTTTCTGCTGGGCGCTTAGGGAGGATGAAGAGTTTGAGGATGAGCTTTCGCTTCCATGCTGCCATGTCGAGCACGCGTTCATCGCTTAAGAATTCGTCGAGGTAAGTTCTCACGTCTGCCACTTCTGTGGAGTCTGGTGAGCCGAGATTGAGTAGTAGTGCGCCTTTCATATTGGTTCGTTGTTTCTGCTGAAATTGTATGTGTCTAATGAAGCATGTTTTTTCAGAAACTACAGAAAGTTTTCATATAAAATGTTCCTTGTGGGATCTGGAGCATATTTTAGTGATGTTGGTAATTTTGGATTTTGATTCGAATGAATACTTAAGATGACGGTATTGATTTATAGGTTGATCTAGTTAGATTTGGTGTTTAGTCTATCAATTGGTATGTATTAGGACATTAACGTTTGTGAATTCATGGGTGATATAAAGATAGATAAGTTAAAAGCGGAGCTGCTGGCGGAAGAGTTCCCGCATTTACAGATTCAATATTTAATCAGTAAGGGTGAGACGGGGGAGATGTATTGTGCGATTCAGTCTAAAACAGGACGGGATGTAGCACTGAAGGTATTACCTATTGAGTATAATGATGATGAGGATAGGAAGAGGAGGTTTCAGCGTGAGGCTCAGGCGCTATCGCAGCTATCACATCCTAACTTGGTGAAGCTTTATGATTACGGTGAGAATGAGTATTTTTCGTGGATGATTCTGGAGTGGATTGAGGGGAGGTCACTTTATAAAGTGAATATACAAAATGGGTTACAGGTGAATGATGCGCTGGCATTGGTTTGTAAAGTCTGCGCAGTGCTATCCCATGCTCATGATCATGGGATAGTGCATCGTGATGTGAAGCCGGCACATATCTTGATTAATGAGAATGGGGAGGTGAAGCTAAGTAATTTCGGTTTATCTCGTGAGACTATGGGAGCCTCAAACAGCTTGGTGAGTGCCTCTGGTGATAAGTTTGGAACGGCTGAGTATTCTGCACCTGAGTTCTGGGCGAATGGGGCGTTGATCGATCATCGTGCAGATATTTTCTCACTGGGGGTGTTGCTTTATGAGGTTCTGACTGGAGCGCGTCCGGCTGGGGTATTCAGGATGCCATCTGAGATTAAGCCTGATTTGGATCCTAGGTTGGATGAGGTGATCGTGAGGGCGATGCAGGAATTACCTGATCATAGGTTCCAAAGTTGTGAGGCATTCATGGAGGCAATCCAAGATGTGATCGATGTGCCTTATGAGGAGAAGAGGTTTGCGATGGAGCCTACGGCTCAAGCTGAAGAGGAGGGGGAGGTAACTGTCTCCCACGTATTTGATGCTGCTGATGATGAGGAGTCAGCTCCTGAGGAGGATAAAAAGGAACGTTTGCTATTGGTGGATATAGCAATGATCGTCTTGGTGGTGGTGCTATTGATCTTGTTGGTGGTTAAGATGACTAGCTAATGTTAGACGTAGATTAGTTAGAACAGATCGAGGTCTTCTGCACTTGGAGTGTTGGTTTGGAGCATTTCTGGGGTGATGTGAGCGAGTGGTTTGACGAGATTTGCGGGGAGTGGGAATTGTTTTTCTAAGATGTCTGGAGCTAGCTCGGGGGCGGTTTGGTAGGCTTGCTTCATCATTTCGAATTTGGCGTCGATGTTATCGATATGATGTAAGATCTGAGCTTCTGGTGTGCGCGGGAGTGTGGGGGAGCCGAACTCGTAGGTTCCGTGGTGGGAGGCGATGAGGTGTAGGAGATGGATTCTGACGTCTTCGTTGCTGGGGGTAAGTTTTTGCCAGGCTTCTGAGGTTTCGACGCATTGGGTGATCATTTGGTCCCAGAGTTTATCCGCTAGGCTGATTCCGAGTGGGATGTGGCCTAACATTTCTCCTTGGATGTCGTATGGCTGGGTGAATCCTCGCTCGGGGTAGGAGTTTTCCCAGAGTTTGCCTGAGTCATGGAAGAGGACGCCGGCGATGAGTAGGTCTTGATTGAGTTCTGGGTAGACTCCGGAGAGAGCTACGGCTGAGCGCATCATTTGGGCGACGTGTTCGAGCATTCCGCCACGGCGGGCGTGGTGGTTCTTGCGGGCGGCAGCGGTGCGGCGGAATTTGTCTCCATGTTGGTCTATAAACATGGCGCAGAGTTGGTTGAGCCTTGGGTCGTTGATACTGGAGGTAAGTTTTACGATGTCGTTCCAATCACGGGTCTGGATCTTGCTTGTGGCAGGATCACCGATGAGGAAGTTTTGGATTTCTCCTTCGTGGAGGAGTCGGAACTGCCAGCGGTTGGCATCGATTCCATATTGGTTTTGGATCCAGTCGCCTTCTAGTCTGATGAAGGATTCTAGCTCGATGGACTGGATGGTGGAGAACTGTGGGAGGTTTTCCCAGATTTTGAGAGAGAACTGATCAATGGCATCAGTGAGGGTGATCTGGAGGTAAGGTTTGCCAGATTTAGTGGTCTTGGTGACGCATTTCTGTAGCTGGGTGTCAACGGTGGCAGTGGTGGGATCCTCGCCGGTGTTCTGCTTGAGTTGGGAGATGGTGAAGTGCGGCATGATGTAGAGATTGCTTAAGTCAATCTAGTTATTTAGCCTAGGGCTAGATGAATGGTAGGTTTTAGATAAGCTTATGGGCTTATGGGATGACGATGATTTCATCACCTACTTGGACGTCGACTGGGCCACCGAAGAATGACTCTGCGATGGGGTCTGCGTAGCCTAGCTGAGCACTTTCAATGTTCCCTAGCTTAACACGACCGATGATGCCACCGGCTTCGCCTCTGCGGATACCTAGGATCTGACCAGTGATGAGATTTTGCGCTCTTTCGAGGTCGAGGACGACGATGCCGCTTTCTGGGTCATAAATTTGTACTCTGGCCATGACGAGAGCTTGAGCGATCTCTGCTGCTCTGGCTTCTTCTGGTTGTTTCTGAGCAAGGAGTTCACTTTGGATTGCACCAGCTTCTTCGTGGAGCATGTTGTTCTCCGCTTCTTGTTGAGATTGTTGTTTCTTGAGTTTGGCGTTTTCGGCTTCGAGAGCTTCGATTTTAGCTATATCTTCTTCTGATGGGGTGGACTCAGCAATGGTGGCTGGTGGTGGAGTAAGGCTAGGGCTAGGGCTAGGAGCTGTGACAGCAGGAGCTAGAGGGTTTACGAAAGCTGCGGGTTGGGTAGGTGTGGGTGCAGGTGCAGGAATAGTGGTGTTAGGGGGAGCTGGTAGAGTAGAGGCTGAGTAGGGAGTTTCGTACTGTCCGTAGGCTACGGGGTTAGCAGCTGCGCGCTCACGCTTGAGGCTATTTTCCAGTCTGACTCTTTCGAGTTCCTCTTTGAGTTCGCTAATGGATTTTTCATTCGGGTTGCCTTTGGTGGAGTAGGAGTGCACCAGGGCGGCGATGAGGAGCGCGAAAGTGGCGCAGATGAGTATTCTCACAGTGTTCATGGCAACAGCTTGTGTTTTTTTTTGCTAATACGGAAGGTAAAAATGGTAAAAATGCGCAGATTTTACAATCAGACTTGAGCCAGAGCGAGGATTAGCTCAGAGTAGGCGGCGTGAGCATGAAGGTTTCAGTTTTGGGTAGTGGAAGTGGTGGAAATGCTACGGTGATTTCGTGTACGAGTGGTATCTATCTGATTGATGTGGGGCTTAGTGCGAAGCAGGTGGTTCTTAGGCTGGAGCAACGGGGGGTAGATCCGGATTCGCTGACGGGGATATTTCTTACTCATGAGCATAGTGACCATGCGCGGGGGCTGGATGTATTTCTGCGCAATAGGGATATTCCTGTTTATGCAAATGCGCTGACTAAAGAGGCGCTGGAGTATGGAATGAAGAGTGAGATTCGGTGGAAGGTGTTTCAGACTGGGCAGTTGTTTGAGCTAAGTGGGATATCTGTGACGGCATTTCCGATCCCGCATGATGCCGCTGAGCCGGTGGGGTTTGTGCTGGAGAGTGAGACTGCGCGGTTTGGTTTGGTGACTGATGTGGGTTATATTACTCAGTCGATGCGAGTTCATCTGAGAGGTTCTGATGCGTTATTCATAGAGGCTAATTATGATGAAGATTTACTAGAGGCAGACACGAAGAGGCCATGGGCTACTAAGCAGCGTATTGCTTCTAGGCATGGGCATTTATCAAATACTCAGGCGGGGGAATTTATTGCTGATATAGGGTGTGAGAAGTTGAGCTGTGTTTTACTAGGTCATCTGAGTAGTGACTGTAATAATGCGGCTATAGCGACTGAAACCGTTAGTCCTCTTATTGCTGCGTTGCAAGTATCTGATCTCATATGTGCAGATCAGCATCAGCCGACTGAGTGGTTGGAGTTTGGTTCATTACCTAGTAAGAAGGATGTGTTGGCGGCATTGAGTGGTGATTTGAGTCAGGCTGATTTATTTTAGCTGTGGTTTTTGTTGTTTTTAAATCCGTTGTTAAATGGAGATAATGGTGTAGCTTTATGGTATGAAATTCAAATTATTGTCGATCATAGCTTCTAGTCTAGGCTTACTCAGTTTATCTTCCTGTGTGGATCCTAATGTTGGTCTGGCTTCGTATTCTACTACAGCAAGCATTGGTGTGCTACCGACTGGATATAGCACTGTGTATGTGGGAGGTAGTCCTTATTATTATTCTAGAAACTATTGGTACACACGGAACAATGGTAGATATTATAGGAGTAATCCTCCTAGGGGATATAGTAAATATGGGTATGCCAATCGTTATCGTGGATCTAGCTACGTTTCGAACCAGCATAGTCGCTATGTGCATTCTAGCAGTTATCATCGCGATAATAAGCATTCGAATCACGCGAATCATTCTAATTACACGCGTTCTAACAGCCACGACAGGAGTAATAGAGCTAAGCCTAATTACTCGAACCGCTCTAGTTCTTCAAATCGCAATAGTGGCTTTAATAGGCCTGTTAGTAGTAGTCGCTCCAGTAGTCCTGCTAGATCCAGTGTGTATAGAGGGAGCTTGAAGCGTGCTGCGCGAAACTAAGAATCTGCGGTTAGCTGAATCATTGTTTGCTTATTTTTGGCTCGTTTAACGAAGATGGGGTTGAGTAGATTAGCGAGTACGATGGCTCCTGCCCCGATGAAGAATAGGGGGTGTAGCTTTTCGTGTTCACGGAAAATGAGTGCGGCTAGGATGATGCCGTAGACGGGTTCGAAATTGATAGCTAGTGTGGATTCGTAGGCGCTGAATGACTTGAGCAGTGTTACGTAGACTGAGAAGGCGTAGACGGTGCAGACTAACGCTAGAATGGCTAACCAAAGCCAGTCTAGACCGATAGGGATGAAGTGCGTGAACTCTGCGCGGATTACTAGGCTAACTAGTGCGCAGGCGAGCATGGAACCGAGCATTTCATAGAAGGTGATGACTTCTGGCTCGGCGCCATTTCTGACCATTGTTTTATTGAGCACGGGGAAGATGGCGGAGAATAATGCTGAGAGGATTCCGCATAGGAGGCCTAGCAGATGTCCGCTTTCTACACCAGCTACCAGGATGATACCGGGGATGACGAGTAGGCTGAGTAAGATCTCATGTTTGTGAGGGAGGCGCTTTTCTTGGATGGCTTCAGTGGCGGCGGTGAAGAATGAGGCGGTAGCCATGCCGGTGAGGCAGATGGAAATATTCGCTAAGTTTACTGCTCCGAAAAATGTGATCCAGTGTGCGCCTAGGATGAGGCCGGTGAATAGAGCTAGGCGCTTGAATGGGAAGTGGACGACTTTTTGTCTGAGCCAGATTCCTAGGATTAGTGCTGCGATACCGGTTCGCCAGATGACGAGGGAGTGAGCTGGTAGACTGATGAGTTCACCAAGCACCGCTGTGAATGCGGCGATGACTACGATTAGGTGTAGCTTGAAGTAAGGTTTTTTGTCGGCCATCCACTTTATTGAAATGACTACAGGCAATTACAAGCGATTGTAATCCATGGAGTAGATTTGCTCTCCCTCGCGGAGGTCACCGTTCTCATAGCCTTGCATGAACCAACGCGCACGTTGCTCAGAAGTTCCATGGGTGAAGTGATCTCTGTTTACGCGTTGGCCGGCTCGCTTCTGTAGCATGTCATCGCCAATTGCTTTGGCGCAGGCCATGGCGCTTTGGATATCTGCTCGGTCGAGTGAGTTGAATTCTTTATCGTCGTAATGAGCGAAGACTCCGGCGAGGAAATCTGCATGGAGCTCTAGTCTAACTGATTCTCGGTTGTATTCTAATTTAGAAATTTTCCCGTGTTTGCTGTGTAGGGCGGTAGTTCTTCCAAGGATGTGCTGGATGTGGTGACCATATTCATGTGCAACGACGTAGGCTCTGGCGAATTCTCCTTTGATGCCGAAGTCATCTCTCATTTGCTCGAAGAATGTGGGGTCTATGTAGATGCGCTGTTCAGCTGGGAGGTAGAATGGCCCCATGCGAGCGTCAGCAACGCTGCCGTCATCCATTTTAGTGCCGATGCTGTAGATCGCCATTTTCGCTGGGGTGAAGCGGATGTCGTGCTCTGCGAGTTTTTTCGCCCAGAAGCGTTCGTTCATGCCTGTGACTTTACTGAGGAAGTCTCCGTATTCGTCATCTGGGGCAGGTTGTCTTGATGTGGTTTGCTCGGTTTGTGCGTTTGACCCTAGAGTAGATTGACCAGCTCCGAACAGCGATAGAGGGTTAAATTTAAACACGACCATGGCGACGACTAGACCGGCAATTAGCATAAGCTTGGTCTTGCCACTGCCGCGTGAGAATAATGAGAAAAGGATTTTTCCTATTCCTAGACCACCAGCTAGGCCCATACCTCTGCTGGATCCGCTAGGGACTGATTCTCCTCGGCGGTCTTCTACGTGTTTACTTCCTTTTCGATCTTTCCAGCGCATTATTTTAAATTGGTTATGATGATGACTCTAGAGGATAGATTCGCATTATCAAAGTGCGCAATGTAAATTTTTCAACTTTTGTGCCCGATAGTTGCCAAATGGAGACAAGTAGTGCAGTCTCGAACTATGTCAGAAGATCAGCATTCTCCAGAATCTCTAGAAAAAGAAAAGCTAGAAAAAGAAGATCAGCCAGTGAAATCCGACACTTCAGCAGCGGTGACGAAGTTGTTGTTGTTATTGGCGATTGTGTTTGCGCTGACTAAGTGGGGGCTTCCTTTGATGAATGGAATGGTGGACGAGTTTAGAAAAACTCAGGAAGTAGATAATTCTGAAGTAAAGGATGAAAAACTTAGCTCTGATGATGGTGAAACGGCACAATCAGAAATAGCTGGGCCTACAGATGAAGAGAAACTCGAGTCAGCGATAGAGAACGAGATTAACTTATGGATAAAGAAGTCATCGCCTGAGTCCTCAGGAGAGGTGAAATTTATTAATGCGAATAATGATCATAGTAGACTGGCGGTGGAGTATCTGGAAACTAAGGCAGACGGCGAATCTGAATCTAAGGAGCTGCTATTTACTAAAGATGAGTTTGGTATTTATATTTTTGTAGATGGAGCTGGTGTTCGCCAAATCCGAGTGCGCCAGCCTAAATGATATACTATGATGAGCATTGAACGATTGATCGATTCTTTTATCCTTTATCTTGCTACTGAGAGAGGGTTGTCGTCATCGTACCAGCTTTCTGTTAGGCAGACATTGGAGAAGCTTAGTGGGTGGATGGAGCTGAAAAATCTTACCCCTAATGATGTGGGGACTGAGGAGTTAGCTGATTTTCTTGCTGTTAGGAAGAAGGAGGGGCTTGCGGCTTCTTCGTTACGGATCACTGTGGTGCATTTGAAGGTGTTCTGGCGGTTTATCTCAGGGAGGAACTATGTGACGGTGGATGTGGCTGAGCCGCTTATCGCGCCGAAGCCGAATGCTACATTGCCTGACTCAGTGCATGAGACTTCGATTAAGGCATTGTTAGATGGGATTGATACGATGAAATTCCTTGGGAAGCGAGATCGGGCGATTTTGGAGTTGTTCTATGCGTCTGGGTTACGGTTGTCTGAGGTGTGTGGTGCTAGGTTGGAGAATTTGGATTCTGAGGACGGGTTTATACGGGTGACGGGGAAGGGGAATAAGACGCGGATTGTTCCTGTGGGGGTGCAGGCTAGAGATGCTGTTGAGCGGTATGTTAAACTTGAGCGGCCTGAGCTGGTGAAGGCTAAGACATCTTCGCATATTTTTCTTTCTGTTAGAGGTGGGGCGCTGAGTCCGGAGCGGGTGCGGTCTATTGTGAAGCAGCGTGCTTTAGCTGCGGGGATAGACTCCAAGATTTATCCACATTTGTTACGGCATTCATTTGCTACACATTTATTGCAGAACGGGGCGGATTTACGGGTGATTCAAGAGATGCTGGGGCATGCGGATATTTCCACTACGCAGATTTATACGCATGTGGATCAGAAGCATCTGAAGGCTACGCATAAGAAGTTTCATCCTAGGGGGTAGGTGACGGTAGTGTAACGCTCGATGTGTGGTCTTATGTGATTGGTGGATATAGTTAATTCGCCGTATGAATATAACAAATACTGAAGCCGGCGCTTTACATAGTGCTGAGGAAACAAGTTCAGGATCAAGCTATCTTAAGTGGTTGTTTGTTGTTGTGCTTGTTTATGGACTGCTTCTTGCAGTTGGGACTATTGGCTCAGGCTTTAAGCTTGCGGCTGGTGATCAAGCGAAAGAACTGTTTGCTCTTGCTAGTAACCCGTTCGCGGGACTTGTGATAGGTACAGTGGCTACTGCTTTGATTCAGTCTTCTTCTACAGTGACTTCGATCATTGTGGCGTTGGTGGCAGGTGGACTACCTGTTGGTGTTGCGATTCCTATGGTGATGGGGGCAAACATTGGGACGACGATTACTAATACTTTAGTTAGTCTTGGTCACGTTCGCGATGGTGTTGAGTTCCGTCGGGCCTTTGCTGCTGCAACTGTGCATGATTTCTTCAACTTGATTAGTGTGGTTATTTTCTTACCGCTGGAGATTATGTTTCACCCGTTGGAGAAGATATCTAAGGCTGTGATAGCGCCGATGCTAGGTGCTGGTAATATGTCATTGGACGGTTTGAACTTCATGAGCACGCTCACTAAGCCTCCTGTGAATATGGTGAAAGCGGCATTAAATTCTAGCTTTGGTTCTACCGCGGCAGGAATTATCATGGCGGTCGGTGGTGTTGTGGTGATCTTCTTTGTGATTACTTACATTGGTAAGCTTCTCCGTTCACTACTTGTGGGACGAGCGAAGAAGATTCTCCATGGAGCGATAGGCCGTGGGCCATTGTCTGGGATTATGTCTGGGACGGTGGTAACGACGCTGGTGCAATCTAGTTCTACTACTACGAGCTTGGTGGTGCCACTCGTAGGCTCAGGAGTTTTCACAGTGCGTCAGATCTATCCATTCTGTCTTGGAGCGAACATTGGAACATGTATTACTGCGTTACTAGCTGCTACTGCAATAAGTGGTGCAGGTGCGGCCTTTGCGATGCAAATAGCGGTTGTTCATATGGTATATAACTTACTTGGAGTGGTCATCATTTTTGGAATTCCGTTCCTCAGAGAATTGCCTCTTATTGCGGCTGATTGGCTTGCTAAGATTGCATCTGAAAAGAAAATCTATGCACTTGTTTATGTTGTGGGTGTGTTCTTTGTGATACCAGGTGCATTGATTGCTATTAGTCATGCTTTTGATAAAGGGAAAGCAGAGCAAACTCCAACTGTGACATCTGTGGTTGAAAGGGACGCGTCCGGTGAATTTAACTAGTTAGAAAATATGATTATGAACCAAACAAAACGCGAACGCCTAGAAACTGAATTGAGAGATCTTCGTCATCACGTGGCAGATCTTGAGCACAAGCTACAGTTAGCAATTGAGCAAGATCAGCATCAAACGATTGATCATCTTGAAGAGCACATTAACGTTGTTGAAGATCGCTTTAAGGGACTGAAAAGTTTCATTAAGGCTCTCTTTGAGGATAATAAGAACTAGAGGCCTTATTTAAGATTAAATAGTAAATAACCGTTGGAGGCGAGAGTGTCTTCAGCGGTTTTTTTTATGGTGGCGAACTGTATGTTTTAGGCTACGCTTTTCTTATGCAGGTATTAAAAGTGAAATATGTTCTTTGGGCTAAGGATTGGCAGCGTTGTTTGTATTTTTATAGGGATCTTTTTGGTGGGGAGGTGACGCTGGAGATGGAAGTTTGGAGTGAGGTGAAGGTGGAGAATGCTGTGATAGGGATTCATGGTGGAGGGGAGGGGAAACGGACTTGGACGGGGTTGAGTTTCCAGGTGGATGATCTGCGTGGGTATATAGCGAAGATGCAGGAGCTGGGTGGGGAGTTGACTGCGGAGCCGAATGATACGGAGGAGGATCCGCTGCATTTGGCGATGTGTGTGGATCCGGATGGGAATGAGTTTATGATGACTTGTCCGAGGAATTAAGAATTAAGAATTGGGAATTGGGAATTGGGAATTGGGAATTAGTAAATTTCTGAGATGTAGGCGGGGCCGATGGGGGTTTGTGGGAGATGGTCTGCGATGGTGTTAGTGATGATTATTTCGCCGATGGGGGATTCTGGGGTGACGACTGTTAGGGGGGAGTCTTCGTATTCTAGGGTGATGCCGCCGCCGGAGGGGAGAAGGAAGAACTGGTGGTCTGTGTCGTCTTCTGTGGTGAGGATGACGATGGAGCCTAGGACGGCGGTGTCTGGGTCGTCTGTGAGGGTTAGGTTGTGGAGTTTGTAGATGGCTTGTTCGAGTTGCTTGGCTTGTTGGGTTTGGGCGTCTGCGAGGTAGGAGGCTTCGATGCTCTGGGTGTCATATTTGCCTTCAGCTTTGTTGTCATTACCTGTGGATGCTGAGTGAGTTTCTGCGGCAGCTTTTTTGAGGCTGGCGAGGTCTGATTGTAGTTGGTGGATGACTTGGTTAAGGAGGAGTGATTTCATTTTTGACTGAAGGGGAAAGTTTAAAGGATAAAGTGCTTTTGCTTTGGTGGCTTGGGTTTTGTGCTTGGGTTGATGGTTTTTTTTTACCGCGAAATACACTAAATACACGAAAGTTTGCTTGTTGCTTTGTTGCTTGGGTTGGGTTATTTGCGGCCTTTTTTTGCTCGGGAGAATCTGGATTGGCGGGTGGTGTTTGGTGGTTGTTCTGTTGAGGTAGGTGTTGGTTCTGGTGATTGTTGTTTGGTGGTTTCTTTGGTAGTTTCTTTGGGGGCGGGGGTAGGTGTAAGTTTTTGTTGGTTGCGGGATTGGTTCCATTTTTGGGCGAGGGCTAGTTCTGGGAAGGTCCAGCCGGTGCGGGTGATGAGGGCGTCTAGGAGGACTGCGATGAGTAGGGCGATGGCTAGTGGGATGCGGAGGTCTGCGTAGTGGAGGATGGGTGGGCGGATCCAGGCTTGGGAGAGGTCTGTTAGGTTTCTGCCGTTGGTCTGCTGGGAGAGGGTGCGGAGTTCTGCTAGGCGTTCTTTATCGAATGCCCATTCTGTGCTGGAGCCGACGATGATGGGGCCGAAGGGGATGGCGTGGTTTCCGGCTTGGACGGAGCCGCGGATGAGTGTGCCTTCTTCTAGGTCGCGGGTGACGGAGAATTGTCCTGGGGCGATGCGTTTCCAGGGGACTTCGTAGGCTTCGCCGCCGTGTTCGCCTTCGATGATTTTGATGCGGGGTGCGGTGTTGGCGAATTTGGTGGACCATTCTTCTGTATCGTAGAGGAGGTCTATTTTGAGGCGGGTGCCGTCGAGCTGGTGTTTGAGTCCTAGGCCGCGTGGGAGTTTGTCACCCATGAGCCAGCGGGTGATGGTCTGGGCGAAGTCTCCGTATTGTGCCCAGTTTCTGACTGAGGTGGAGTGTTCGCCGCCAAGTGGGAATGAGATGGCTGCGGTGCGGCCGAGGCCGCGTCTGATGTGGGCGACGAGTGGAGCTTTGTATTCGTCTGTGGAGATGAGTGATGTGGTGGCTTTGTCACGTGCGTATGAGAGGTTGTAGCCGTCGACTTGGGGCATCCAGGTGACTGGGGCGGGTGAGATTTCTGCCCATTGGCCGGTGGCGAGGGTCTGGATGGGTTCTTCTATGAAGGCTGAGCGAGCGAGGGTGACTGTTTCTTGGGCGAAGAGTTTGGGGATGTCTACTGCGCGGTTGGTGTAGAAGATGCGGCCTTTGCCGAGTTTGGCGATGTCTTCGATGAATTTGGCGTCTGAGTCGGTTTTTGAGCCTAGGCCAATGACTGAGATGGTGGCTCCTTGGTCTGTCATTTCTTTGAGGAGTTTTTTGTAGGCACCGGGTTCTTCTGAGTCTGCGGCATCTGTGAAGAGGATGATGTGTTTGGTGCCGATGCCGGATTTTTTGAGGCGGTCCCAGGCGTATTTGAGGCCGGTGTAGACGTAGATGCCGCCGCCTCTGGATTCTACGCGCATGGCTTTTTTCATGAGCTGTTGTTTGTTGCCTTTGATGGTTTGTTGCTGGATGATGGTTTCTGGTTCTGAGTCAACGGCATAGACGGCGATGGAGTCCATCATGCCGAGGAGTTCGATAGCTTTGGCTGCGCCGTTGTTGGCGAGTTGCATTTTGGTGATGTGTCCGCCTGCTGGGCCGGGGACGGTGGCGGACATGGAGCCGGAGCGGTCCATGACGATGGCCATGGAGACGGCGAGTTTTCGTTGGTCGTTTTTGAGCTCCATGGAGATGGGGAGGAGTTCATCGATGGAGGACTGGAAGTAGCCTCCGGAGCCGAAGGAGTGTTTGCCTCCGACCATCATGAAGCCGCCGCCTTGGTCGCGGACGAAGAAGTTGAGGGCGTCTAGGAACTTGGCTGGAACTTCGTGTGCGGGGATGTTGTTGAAGATGACGGCTTTGGTGCCGGAGAGGAGGCCTACGCGGAGTTTGGCTGGGTCCATGATGGTTTCTACGTTGATTCCTTGGGATTTTAGGGAGGCGGCTAGTGGGTCGTTGGTGTATTTTGTGGCGATGACGATGCGAGGGCCGCCGGTGATTTCGATCCATTTGTTAGATGCATTGTTGCCTGAGTGGGCGTCTTTTTCTGGGAGGATTTCTGCGGTGAATTCGTATCCGCCGGGTTGCAGTATTTTGGTCTGGAATTCTAGTTTTCCGACTCCGTTGATGAGCTCTACGGTGGTGTCTGGGGTGCTGATGACTTCTCCATTTCTGTAGATGGTGATGGGGATCTCGCCGTCTTCGTGTCCTCTAACAGTGACGCCTAAGAGGAATGGTTCTAGGGTTTGGGCACGGGTGGGGAGGTCTATGCGGGCGATGCGGAAGTCGTCTGTGGTTTCCTCGCGGACTAGGCGGTAGTCTATGGGGATACCGGCTTTGTTTAGCTTGTCTGCGATGTCATCGAAGGGTTCTGTGGAGTAGCCGTCTGTGAAGAGGAGGATGCGGGAGGGGCGATTTTCTGGTGCTAGGGCGAGGACGTTTTCTAGGGCGAGGGCTGTGCGGGTGAGTTTCTTATTGCCGGTGTAGTTGGCGGTTTCTGAGTTGGGGATTTGCTCTACGACTTCTGCGGCGTAGTCGATGTAGCGGAGGGTGTCTTTGCGAGATTGGTTTTGTTTGAGGAGCTTGTCCCATTCTTGGAAGTTCTGGGCGATGAGGCCTTCAGTGGATTCTGAGCGGTCTAGGAGAACCCAGAGGTCTAGGGTGTCTTGTTTCTTTTGGATGGTGGGCTGGGCTAGGATGAGGGAGGTGAGGGCTACGGCGATTAGGCGTAGGGGTTTGAAAATTTGGGCCCGTTTCCAGACTAGGCCGAGGAGTAATAGGGCGGGGATGATGTAGAGCCAATGTGGATTTAGGAAATGCATTTTAGTTGGCTGTTAGAGGTTTAGCCTGCTTGTTGGCGTGATGCCAGGCTAGGGCTAGGGCGGCGAGGATGAGGAGGACCCAGTAGCGCCAGTAGGGGTCTCCGGTGGTGTGCTTGAAGACGGCGGAGGCGTTGGTGGAGGCTGGGAGGTAGGCTGTGTCGCACTCGGAGAAGTCTGCCTCGCGGGTGTCTGCGAAGTGGTTGGCGGCGGAGAGGATTTTGGTGTCTCCTTGTTTGATGTAAAAGTAGCAGGGTGATGCTGGGGCGTGGAGTTTGGTGTTGGTGCGGTAGGTGCGAGTGATGGTTTCTGTTCCTGTGAGTGGTTGGATTTGAAGGGTGAGGGGATTTTCTGGGGTGATTATCTTGGGGGGGGTGATGATGTCTAGGGGTTGGGAGGTTTCGGTGATGGCTTGCTGGTGGGTGGGTTTGGCTTCTCGGATGTTGTTTAGGAAGCGGTAGAGTAGGACGACGGCGGACTCGGATTTATCGATGTTGGAGAGGGTGATGTCGAAGTTGAAGATGAGGGATTGTTTGTTGCCAGGGACGGGTCTGAGGAAGACGAGGGCGCGGGTGCCTTGCCAGAGGAGGACTTGGTCTTCTGCTGTGTGAGGGATTGAGGGGACTTGGCGGAGGAGGAGGGATTGCCAGTTTAGGCCGTCCATGAGGGGGTGTTTTTCTGCGACGATGTTGCCTTTTAGGTAGGGTGCGTTTTTGGTTGGGGCGTTGTTGAAGCAGATGGCGTTATTGGTGAGTGTTGTTAGGGCGGTTTGGGTGATGAGCTGGGCGTCTGCTTCTTCTGGGGTGGTGACGGTGCGGGTGTTGGCGAATCCGGTGGTGATGCTGGAGGTAAGTTTTTCGTATGGTTTGTAAGCGCTGGCGTGGATGAGGAGGGTTTTGGGTTGGGGTATGATGAGGGGGAGGGAGTCGTCTAGGGTGAAGGAGTCTGGGGAGAGGACGAGTTTGGCGGTGGTGGAGCCGGCGGGGATGGCTCCTCTGAGTGAGATTATTTTGCGGGGTTCGATGGTGATGGATTTTTCTGGGGTGCGCTGGCCTTTTTGGTTTTCTAGGTACCAGGTTCGGGTTTGGGGTTCGTTGGAGTAATTTCTGACGAGGGTTTGCCAGATGTGTTGGGTGCCTTGGGTTTCGAAGCTGACGCCGGTGAATCCGCAGTTGGGTTTGTAGCTGCCTATGGAGTGGATGTGGGCGTTGTAGGGGATGGACTTTTTAGGGGTGTCTGTTAGGAAAAGGAGTGCGCCTTCGGCTCCTGTTAGGGAGCGTGAGATGCGGAGGGCGTGGGTGGGGTCTGAGGCGCCGTCTAGGGGTTTCCAGTTGTCGATGGCGGTGAGGAGATCTTCCAGTGAGTGGCCGTGATAGAGGCGGGATTTTGAGGTGTTAGACTCGTGCAGCCAGTATTCAGCTTGCTCTGCACTGTTCTGGAGGTTGGGGAGAATTTCTTTTAGCTTGGCTTTGGTTTCCGTGGTGAAGACGGACATGGAGGCGGAGCTGTCAAGGACGATGGCGATGCGCTGGGTACTGTTAGATTTAAGAAATCTGGGCTGGACTAGGAGCCAGGTGATGAGGAGGACGATGAGGAGTTGGAGCCAGAGGGGGATGGAATTCATGAGGCGGTCAAACTTACGGCCGCTGGCGGATTCTTTCTGGGTTTTCTCTAGGAGGAATAGGGTGCTGGAGGGGATGACCTGAGCTCTTCTCTGGAGGAAGTGGATAGCGATCACTATGGGGATAGCGATGAGGGCGAGAAGGCCTAATGGGTTAGCTAGGGTCATTTATAGGGTTTCGGGGAAGGCTAGTTCCCAGACTTTTTTGGCTTGGAGAATTTCTTCTTTTCTTCTTGTGGGGCTTAATTCCCAGGTGAGTGGTAGTGTGGGGTCGACGTGTTTTAGCAGGGCTTGGAAATCTAGTTCGCCGGTGAGGGGAACTCGGTGATCTCTTTTGGGCCAATATACGTCATGCACGTGGCATCCTACGAGATAGGGGGACATGCTGGCGAGCCATTTTTCGTGGTCGAGGAGGTGGATGTTGTGCTTGAGCTGGACGTGGCCGAAGTCATGCCAGTAGCCTACGTGTGGGTTGTCTTTAAAGTGTTCTTGGAGGCGGGTCATTTCTTCCTCGTTTGGCATGTCTTCGAATCTGGATCTGGATTCTACGGCGAGGGTGACTCCGACTTCTGCGGCTTTTTCTGCAATTTCTTCGAGTGCTTCTATGGCGCGGGCGTAGTAGAGCTTGGCGATTTTGGTGCGCTTTTTGATAAATTTGTCTTTGAATTTATCGTATTTTTTAGGGATATCGACATCGATTTTGTCTTCGACCATTTGGGTGATTTTTTTGGTCCATTTTTTAGGGTTCATGGGGACTGAGCCCATGTGGAGGACCATGTAGCCGGCTTCGAATTCTGCTGCTACGTCTAGGGTCTTGAGGGTCATGTCCATGGCGCGCTTGCGGTCGTAGGCGCGGTGGGATGTGTATTCGAATGCGTCTGGGGCATCGATCATGACTTCGACGGGGGAGGGGAAGAAGTTGTGGACACCGACGCAGTTGAATTTGCCCTCTTTATAGGCACGCTGGATGCCTGGGAGCTTGGTGATCATCATGCCGTGGCTGAGTTCTAGGTTGCGAAAGCCCATGTCGACGATTTCATCGATCATAGTGTCACCTTCATGGTGGCGCGAGTTATTCCAGCAGGTAGAGAAGCTTAGCATGGTGTGATTTTAGGATGGAGATTCTGAGGGGAGGATGGAGTGTGATTTGAAATCTTGTGGTGCGATGAGGAAGACGATTTCGCCTTTTGCTTTGTGGTGTGAGAAATGCTCGAAGAGTTCTTTGGCTGTGCCACGGTGGTAGGTTTCGAATTTCTTGGTTAGTTCACGGGCGACGCAGACTTGCTGGTCTGGGTGGCTGGAGGAGATGATTTCTAGGGTGGAGAGGATGCGGTGTGGGGACTCGAAGAAGATGGAGGTATTTTCTGATTCTGCGGCGGCTGTGAGTGCTTTGCCGCGTTTGCCTTTTTTGACTGGGAGGAATCCGCCGTAGAAGAATGCGTGGACTGGGAAGCCTGAGCCTACGAGGGCTGTGAGGACTGCGGATGGGCCGGGGAGGACGGTGTAGTCGATGTCATTTTCGATGCAGGCACGGAGGAGGCGGTAGCCGGGGTCTGAGACGGCGGGCATGCCGGCGTCTGTGATGACTGCTATGTTGGTGCCGTTTTTGGCGCGTTCTATGAGCTCTGGGGTTTTCTTGGCTTCATTGTGATCATGGAGTGCGATGACTGGCTTGGAGACGCCGAAGTGTTCTAATAATGGGCGCGAGTGGCGGGTGTCTTCACAGGTGATGAGGTCTACCTCTTTGAGTGTTTCAATGGCACGGAGAGTCATGTCGTCACGATTGCCGATGGGTGTGGGTACGAAGTAAATCATGATTTTGGTTAGACTCTGTTAGAATCCATTAGAAATACAGGAAGTGATCTTCCTAGAGAGGTTGTTGATAGCGTCATAGATGGAGTCATCACGTGATAGACGTTGATTATCACCTACGAAAAAGCGGGTTTCGCCAGTTGTTTTTCCTGAGAGGAGGACCTTGGACTGGTTGTCGACGAGCTGCCATGTAGAGTGAATGGTGGCGGTAAGTTCTTCGGCACGGAGGGTGTCTAGGCGTGATGATCTGAACTCGTCATAATCAATTTTTTCAATGACGACTTTGAGTGTGGCATCAGACTGGGCTGGGGTGGAGACTTGGTAGGCTCCGTCATTATTGATGAAGCGTACGAGTGAGTTAGTGGCTTGTGGGGCGAGTTTGATTTCTAGGGTTTTGTTCTCCACCATTGGGACGTAGATGGAATGGATTTCACGAAGTTCTTGCGGCTTGGCACCGCCTAGATGGTATCCTGAGCATGAGCAGACGAGCGAGGCTGAGGCTAGGATGATGCCGGCTTTGATGGCATTGATGGCTTTGTGAAATGGCAGCATGGTGGATGGTGTCCGATATTTGTGACCCTATGTTGATGTTACTGTCCGATTTCAACTAGGCGTTGTTGGGCTTTTTCACGGAGTGAGCCGGCGGATGACATGCGGATGACTTCACGGTAGTAGAATGCTGCGGATGCGCTTTGACCTTTGTCTTGGTAGAATTCTGCGATGTCGAAGCTGCGCTGGACGTCTGATTTGCTGAGCTCAGCGAGTTTAGCCTTGGCATCTTTAGCGCGTGGGTGGCTAGGGTATTGTTGCTGGAGGTCGAGGAAAACGTTTCTGGCACTATCGAGGCTGGCTTTGTTGCGGTTGCCTTTTGATGCTTGTGACATGAGGATAGATCCGGTGCGGTAGAGGGCTTCTGGAGTGAGACTGCTGTTGGGGTAGCGTTCTTGGACGCCACGGTAGCCTGCTATGGCTTTGTCAGTATCTCCACGGTCTTGCCAGACGGTGCCGATGGCGAACTGGGCTTTAGGGGCTTGTGTGGAGTAGGGAGCGTTTTCTCTGACTTTGGTTAGCATTTCTTCTACGTTTTTTCCTGCTAGTTTGGATTTTAGGCCAGCGAAGTTGTGCGTGATTTCTCCTTTAGCTGCGGCTAGTGCGACTTCGGATTGTTTCTGGATAGCGGAACTGTAGAGGTGGCTTGAGTTGTATTTATCGATAAATTTTTGGTAAGCATCGAAGGAATCTAAGAGTTCACCTTGGGCGTAGAGGATGGAGGCTTCTTGATAACGAGCTTCTGGCGCTTGGGCTGAGAGTGGGTATTTGTCCGCGACTGTCTGATAGGCTTTGATGGCTGCATTGTTTTTTCCTGCGGCTTGAAGGCTTTTGGCTTCGGCGTAGAAGGATGCGGCGGTCTGGGAGTTTAGGCCTTGGACTTGACCGGTGGCAGAGAGTGGCTGATCTACGTCTGTGCTACAGGAGGTGGATAGCGTCACCAATAGGGCAGATAGGCTGACAGGAAGTAGCGAAATAGCATTTTTCAATTTCATGGCCTTAAACTATGCGAGAGATACTGAATTGCCAATGAAAAAGCCTGTGTGCGGGAAATAGATTGTGTCTTATGCTCATAGATATGACTATTTTTAGATTCAGCATGAAAAAATTATTACGTTCGAGAAATTTGAATGATTTTGACTAAAGCGAAAGCTTTGATAACAACGAACGTGGTGCATGATATTATATTTCCAACTAAGTTGTTCACTGATCGAGTTAGTAATTTTATTGTCTGAGTGAAGGTTTTCCAATTTACAAAACAAGGAGCCTGTAGATGATGGCTAAGTTACATTGAACAAACATCCCTAGTTGTAAAATAATTAAAATGCAGAACCAAAATTACAGAATGTCCTTTACTCGTGGTGCACTTTTTAAGCGTGAATCACTCATTGTAGCGGATGAATACCTAGTGCGTAATACGTGGGAAGGCGTTAAAGACAATATAATCGATCAAAATAAATTTCAATCTCGTGCTTATTCTTCGCTGAAAACCATCACTAAGGTCATAGTCTCACGTCTCCAAGAACTCAATGACGCTGAACTAAGCTATTTAGCAATGACCACCACCCAAGAGCAATCCTACTTGTTGTGGATAGCAATATGCCGGCACTATCGGTTTCTCCATGAATTTGCTGTTGAGGTTCTACGTGAGCGTTATCTTACTCTGCATACTACTCTCAATCATGAAGACTATGATAGCTTTTTTAATCGCAAGGCGGACTGGCATACAGAAATTGACCAGCTGACCGAGAGCACTCAGAAGAAGCTGAAACAGGTCGCCTTTCTCATGCTCCGCGAAACAGGTCTACTTACGGGAGACTATACCATCATGTCTCCCTTTCTTACTCCTGAGTTCGTTCAACTACTCATTGAACACTCGAACCAGACGGATCTCGCTATTTTTCCAATCTCTGACCAAAACCTAGCATCTTGAATACCGAATTTTCAAAACTATCCGACAGTAAGAAATTTGACAGGCTGTTGAGGATTCTCTCAGATCCTTCCTTTTACAAAAATGAGGGGCTAGGCGGTGAACCTCCGTTTTACATCTATCCACATGGGGCTGAGGCTATCCTCGCTGTGGAGCAAATGCAGAAGAACCTTATTGCTCAACTCACTTTGAAAGGTATCTCTGTATTAGAAATTAATCTCTACGACACTTGTATCGGACTACTAAAAGATAGAGGCATTTTGGAGCAGGTTTTTCAGCTTGAATCCCAAGGGCAAAAAGATGTTTTGCGAGAAACACTAGGCAACGTGCTCGATCCAGCCACACACATTAGGCCTCTGTTCGAGCAGAAGCTCAGCGAGGAGAATCCTCAGCTGATTTTCCTCACTGGAGTGGCAGAGGTCTATCCGTTTCTCCATACAGAGGATGTGCTAAGCAATCTGATTCAGTTACTCAGTAAAGCTCCATTACTGTTATTTTTCCCAGGCGATTATTCTCAGTCATTAGAAAAAGGCAGTAATCTTAACCTCTTTTCACGCATTCCAGGGAATCGATACTACCGAGCTATCGACATCACTCGTAAGGACTTTGCAGTCATTTAAATTTATCCATTTTTGCTTTTTTTAAAAAACTACTACTCATCTACCCAGACCATGACACTCAACGAAATTTTCCTCAAGGACGTAGGCCGACCTATCGATGGCGTTATCAAAGCAGACAGTTCCACAAGTCTGCAAAATGAAGTCGAAGAATACGTGCTGACTCAGGGAGTAGAGAAGAACCTCGAAACTTTCCTCTCTGCCTATAACAATTACGAAACAGCTAATGGTGTTTGGATCTCTGGTTTCTTTGGTTCTGGTAAATCGCACCTTCTCAAGATGCTTGCCTTCGTTCTGGAGAACCATCAGCTCGAAAATGGCAATACCGCAGACATTTTCCTAACTAAGCTGAGCGACAACGAATTCCTCCGTGCGGATTTAGAAAAGGCAGTCAAGTTGCCATCCAAGAGCATTCTCTTTAATATCGACCAAAAAGCTGACACCAGCCAGAAAAACCAAGCTGATGCGCTGCTCTCTGTTTTCATGAAGGTCTTCAATGAAATGTGCGGTTACTACGGCAGGCAGCCCTACATCGCACAGTTCGAGCGTGATCTGGACTCTCGAGACCTCTTTCAGCCATTCCGTGAGGCCTTTGAGAAGCATGCAGGGAAATCCTGGGAGACTGGTCGTGAGCAAGTCATTTTCGAAGGTGAAAGTGTCGCCGCAGCTTACAGTGAAGTCACAGGTCAGTCTGCTGAGCATGGCAAGGGCATTTTAGATAAATACCGAGATGATCAGACCCTCACCATTGAGGATTTTGCTAAGCATGTATATGACTACATCCAGCAACAGCCAGCAGGATTCCGTCTTAATTTCTTTGTCGATGAAGTAGGTCAATACATCGCTGACAACGTCAAGCTGATGACTAATCTGCAGACCGTGGCAGAGAGCCTTAATACCAAATGCCGCGGCCAAGCTTGGATCATCGTTACTGCGCAGCAAGATATGCAAGCCGTGGTTGGAGAGCTGAAGGGTGGAGGGCCTAACGATTTTACCAAGATCATGGCACGCTTCTCTATCCGCATGAGCCTCACGAGTCAGAATGTGGAAGAGGTCATTCAGAAGCGCCTGCTAAGCAAGGCAGAATCCGCGGAGCCTAGACTCACCAGCCTTTACGAGCAACAGGAGAATAACTTCAAGACACTATTTGACTTTGCGGACGGCTCGGCGAACTACAAGAACTTCCAAGACCAAGAGCATTTTATCAATTGTTACCCGTTCATTCCCTACCAGTTTGATCTTTTTCAGGCTGCCATTGAGAATCTCTCGGTGCACAATGCTTTTACTGGTAAGCATGCGTCTGTGGGTGAGCGTTCTATGCTCGATGTCTTCCAGCGAGTTGCCATCGAGATTCGCAAGGATGATATTGGCCGCCTTGCTACCTTTGACCGCATGTTCCACGGTATCCGTGCGACCTTGTTAGGGCCGATTCAGAGTCCTATTCTGAGAGCAGAAAAGCACCTCGATCACAACTCTACCGCGATTAGTTTACTCAAGGCACTGTTCCTAATTAAATTCGTCAAGGAATTCAAGCCCACTATCCGCAATCTCAGCATCCTCATGCTCGATAGCTTCACTACAGACCCTATCAAGCATCAGAAAAAAGTCGAAGAGGCTCTGAATATTCTGGAGAACCAGACATACATCCAGCGCAATGGTCCGCATTACGAGTATCTCACCAACGAAGAAAAAAACGTCGAAGAAGCCATCAAAAGCACCTCAGTAGATCATCAAGACAACATCAAGTTGCTCGATGACATCATCTTTGATAAAATCCTTAACTCACGTAAAATCCGCTTTGAGGACAACAAGCAAGACTTCAGCTTCGGTAAGAAGATCGATGACAATGCATGCTCACAGCAGCAGGAACTCACCATTCACGTCATCTCACCATTCTCTGAACACGCGGGTGACTACACCACTATCCAGTCACACAGCACCGGACGGGATGAGCTCGTCATCGCTCTGCCTGCTGATGACCGTTTAGCCAAGGATCTTGCACTCTATCTCAAGACTGAGAAATACATACGGATCAATTCCTCTAACAGCATTCAGGAATCAGTCAGGCGTATTCTCATCGAGCGTCAGGAGCAGAATAAGAATCGCTTTCAGAACCTCCGCACAGCACTTGCCGAATATATCACTAACGCTAAAATATTTGTCGCCGGCACTGCAATCGATGCTCCATCACAAGACGCCAAGAGCTGTATCATCCTGGCATTCAATCAGCTTATCGACCGCACTTATACTAATCTCAAGCTTCTTCGTGGCCACGGCTACGCCGAGACAGACATAGCCTCCATTCTCAGCACCGACATGCTCAGTGGAGATAGTGGTGAGGTGTATGAACCAGAGCGTGAAATCCTTAATTTTCTTCAGCTCCAGAAGACCCAGAGCCTGCGCACCACCATCAAGAGTATTGTTGATCACTTCGAGCGCAAGCCCTATGGCTGGAGCTACCCGGCCATCCTCTGCCAGCTTGCTCATCTCGTCAGAAAAAACAAGATAGAGCTCACTCAAGATGCGCACATGATCGATGTCAGTGAGGTCGAGTCCACACTGCGCAATGGCCAGCGCCATACCCAAGTCCACGTGCAGACGCTCAGCACATACACGAATAAGCAGATCCGTGACCTAAAGGACTTCCACAATGAATTCTTTAACAAGACACCTAGCACAGATGCCAAGCAGCTGGCTTTAGACACCATTGATGGCTTTTCTACTCGTCATCAAGATCTGGAATTATTACTGGCACAGGAGCGGAGTTATCCATTCCTAGCCCAGCTACGTGAGTTCAGCACTGAGATTGGCGATATTAAAAACAAGACCTACACCTGGTGCTACGAGAAACTCCCGAAGCTATCTGAAGATCTGCTTGCAGATAAAGAAGAACTCTACGATCCCATCAGCGCCTTCATGACTGGTTCCCAGCGTGAGAACTATGACGCCGCAGTGAAGCTTCTCGCCAACAATGAATCAAACTTCACCCACCCAGCAAATGCCCAGCTTGCCAGCGAGCTAAAGACCCTCACCGCTGCCAAGGATATCTACATTGGCAGACAGTCCACTCAGCTTAAATCTCTCACCGATCAGCTAGAAAACCTACTCAATCAGCAGCTAGAGCAAGAGCGTAAGAAAGCTCTAGACATCCTCCACGACAAGGAAAACAAACTCGTAGAGCTAGAGAACTTCACCAAGTTCACAGAAAGCGAACAGCAAAACATCCGCCAAATCATCCGCAGTGTAGAAGCATCCATCAAGACTCAGCATCTTCAAGGCCTGATTCGTGACTCTATCCGCAGTTTTGAAGACAGCACCTACCAGCAGATCCTCCAGAAAATCATCGCCGGACCGCCAACAAAGTCCCAGATCGACTACAAAGAAGCATTAGCCAAAGATGATGAAAAGAAAGGCACTGATAAAAGCCAGATCAACGACGCCCGCAACACCACCATCGCCCTCCGAGACCTCAAGCCCAGCTATAGTAGTCCCATCTTGAGTAATGAGCAGGATATTGATACCTATTTAGAAGCTTTGAAGAACGCAATGCTCTCCGAAATAAACGATAAGCGGAAAATCATGTTGTAGTGGGATCTTATTTACTACTCAATAGCTAAGCGAATCATCTACCTAGGCACAATACTAATACTGAAGTAATTACTCTTATGATAGACAAAATATATCTCACAAACTTTTCAACCTTCCGAGATTTAGATGTAGATTTCTCCTCACAAATTAATGTGATTATAGGAGAGAATGGATGTGGCAAAACTCAGTTGCTTAAGTCGATCTACGCCGCAAATCAAGCTGCGGTTGTTCTTAATCAGAAACCTAAAGATATAAGAAGAGTTCTTCTTTCTATTTTCCTGAACATCTTCAACCCATCTGAAGAAAAGATAAGCTTCCTTAGAAATAGAGAGACTACGGACGAGAGCTATATGAAAGTAGCTCTCTCTGACGGGGCTAAGTTTGAGATAAACTTTAACTATAAAAACGAATTCCCTCATGTTACTCTTGAGCATTCAATCAATAACACTGATGCTGGGGTATTTATTCCTACTAAAGAAGTGTTATCCTTTATTAATGCATATTTGTTTGATGAGGATATTCAAAAGAAAATTCATCAGTTTTTTGATGCTACCTACCTAGATCTCATTAAGAAAATTGCTCAGCCTGAGAATGAAGAAGTAGAGGAGCGTGTGCAATGGATGATTTCCAATCTTACCAATAAAGTCGGCGGGCTCTTTAAAGTAGAAGATAATGAAATTACTTTCAGAAAGGGGATATTTGAGGAATACAAGAAGACCAAAGAACGACAATCGTATCATGAGTATTTTAAGCCTATCGCGGAAGATAATTATTCGATGCAATTTACTGCTGAGGGCTTTAAAAAACTAGGTGTTTTACAGATGTTACTGGGGGCAAATCATCTTGGCACGGGCACAAACGGAACACTTGTATGGGATGAACCAGAGTCAAATCTGAACCCTCAGCTTATGGAGTGTCTAGTGCAGGCTCTGTTAGATCTCGCAGCTACTGGACAGCAAATCATTCTTGCCACACATGACTACGTTTTACTTAAATGGTTCGACCTACTAGCCGATTCTAAGAAAGATCAACATATTCGCTACCACGTATTACACAGAGATGAAGAGACGAACCAAATAGGTATTAAAAGTTCAGATAATTATTTAAATCTCGAACCTAACTCTATTTCGAAAACGTTTAATGAAATCACCATGGCACAATTAGAAAAAAGCATGGGAGGTTCTGAATGAGTGATAGAATACTGGTAGAGGACGATATTGAAATAGATTTTTCTACGTCTCTAGACGCTTTCGTCTTTGATGATATGGAAAAAAGTTCGCCAGGTTATCATGAAGTAGGTCAATTATGTCGTGTTGATTTTATCGTGGAGGAGGAATCGCGTATCTACTTCATAGAGCTAAAGGACCCAGAACACCCTCGTTCAACGCCAAGATCTAGGACTAAATTTCAGAATAAGCTCGGTCATTCAGACTTCCACCAATCCTTTGTAGCTAAATATATGGAAACGTTCATGTATCGTTGGTGCGAATCTAAAGCTGATAAAGAAATACATTTTGTTATACTTATTAATATCGAGGGTGGTTTATTACCTAACTTAAGAGATCAAATAGATAGGAAATTACCATTCCACAGCTTACGATGTACCAGATGGATTAGGAAAATGGTGGCAAGCTGTAACGTACTTAATCTAGAGCAATGGAATGCTTCTTCTTTAGGTAAGAAGTGGCCAGCTAAACGAATATCTACAGCATCATAATATTTTCACAAATTTTTATACCATGGCAATTAACACAACTAAACTCAAGAAGTTTGCTCAATACGCTAGATTAGAGCTGATCAAGCAGGTCTCCACTAAGCTCTCTAATGCGCTCGCTATAGATAGTTCTGCACGTAGAGAGCATCCTAAAGCAGTTAAGGCAATAGAAAGCGAGCTTGATGAACTAGGTAATAAGGAAAACCTCATAGAGCAAGTCGCCTACACTTGGTTTAATCGCTTCTGTGCTTTACGCTTTATGGATGTGAATGGCTATGCGGCTGGGGGGATTCAGGTGCTCTCGCCGGTGCTGGGTGAGTTTCAGCCAGAGATTCTTAGTGAGGCTAAGTCTGGGAATCTGAGTGCTATCGATAGCTCAGAGATTCAGCAAAAGGTCGCTGGCTTGCTGGCTGGGAGTATCAAGAGTCACGATGCCCAGGGCGAGGCCTACCGGCTCATCGTTACGGCGGTTTGTAATGCCTGGCACGCGGAGATGCCTTACCTGTTTGAGAAGATTGCCGACTACACTGAGCTTCTCATGCCGGATGATCTGCTGTCTGGGAACTCTATCATCTCCTACATCCGTGAAGCGATGACTCCGGCGGACTGCGAAGACGTAGAGGTGATTGGCTGGCTGTATCAGTTTTATATCTCGGAGAAGAAGGATGATGTCTTTGCGCAGCTGAAGAAGAATAAAAAGATCACCCCAGAGAATATCCCGGCGGCGACTCAGCTCTTCACCCCGCACTGGATCGTCCGCTATCTGGTGGAGAACTCCCTCGGGCGGCTCTGGATGCTGAATCACCCAGATTCTAAACTGGTAGACGAAATGGACTACTACATCGCTCCTGATGCTCCTGATGCTCCTGATGCTGCTCCTGATGCTGCTCCTGATGCTGCCGCTGATGCTGATGCTGATGCTGATGCTGATGCTGATGCTGGCCAGCCTGCTGGGGATGATTTCCTCAAAGTAAGTTCCCCAGAGGAGCTCAAGATCTGTGATCCTGCTTGTGGTTCTGGGCATATTCTTACCTATGCCTTTGATCTGCTCTACGCTATCTATGATGAAGCTGGCTATGCGGCTACTGAGATCCCAGCGCTGATCCTCACGCACAATCTCTACGGCATAGAGATCGATGCCCGGGCGGGAGCGCTGGCGGCATTTGCCCTCAGCATGAAGGCGAGAGCCAAGCACCGTCGCTTCTTTAGAAATCCTATCCAGCCGAATATCTGTGTGTTGGAAAATGTCAGCTTTGAGGAGGGTGAGCTCGCTCCCTACATCGCAGACATTGGTGTGCAGCTCATCAGCACCCCACTGCGCACCACGCTGCACCAGTTTGCGGATACAGACAACTTTGGCTCGCTGATCCGCCCCGCACTGACAGACACCGCAGAGCTCACCGCCGCCCTGCAGGACAAGCACTTTGGCGACCTCCTGCTCAGCAGTGTCCACCAGAGAGTGCTCCGTGTGCTTCGGCAGGCAGACTACCTCAGCCCCAAGTATCACTGCGTCATCGCCAATCCTCCCTACATGGGCGGCAAAGGCATGAACCCGAAACTGGCGAAATGGCTTAAAGAGGAATACCCAGATGTGAAGTCAGATCTCTTTTCTGCATTTATAGTGCGTAACACTGAAATGACACTGCCGAAAGGTCAGCTGGGCTTCATGACTCCCTTTGTCTGGATGTTCATCTCCTCTTACGAGAAATTACGTAGCTTCCTCATTAAGCAGAAAACGATTACCTCGCTGGTGCAGCTGGAATACTCTGGTTTCGATGGAGCCACCGTGCCTATCTGCACCTTCACGCTGGAAAATAGTCATCAGCCGGAGTTTAAAGGTGGATATGTCAAGCTCTCTGACTTCCGAGGCTCCGACCAACAAGGCCCACGCACCCTCGAAGCCATCCAAAACCCAAACTGCGGCTGGTTCCACCGAGCCTCCGCCGAGGATTTCCGAAAGATACCAGGAAGTCCAATTGCCTTCTGGCTTGGTGAGAACACATTTACTTTTCTGGATCGTTCGCAGCGATTGGGGGAGATAGCTGATGCCAGAATGGGCTTAGCTACAGGAAATAATAGTAGATATGTTCGCGTTTGGCACGAGGTATCAAGGAGTAACACTGGATTTGGTGCCGAAAATAGAGAATACGCATTAGCAAGTGGTACGCGATGGTTCCCTTATTCTAAAGGTGGGCAATTTCGTAAATGGTATGGGAATAACGAATTTCTGGTTGAATGGTTAAACGATGGGAGAGCGCTTCAAAATACCCTTCATCCCGACGGTCATCGAATCTGGGCGCATAACTTTAACCTTGATCACATTTTTGAGGACGGCATCACTTGGTCAGATATTACTTCAGGATTCCTTTCAGTTCGCTGGAACGAAAAGGGACATCTTTTTGATGGATCTGGAACAAGTGCCTTTTTTGAAAATCAAGAAGATAAAATCTTGTCAATAACTCTCCTAAACACAAAATTCGCGCAACAATTTTCAAAAGCGTTGAACCCTACACTCCATTTTCAAACGGGAGATTTCAGAAATTTTCCGTTTGCGAGACTGGAAAACATGGATTACATAGAACACTCCCATAGCGCCATATCTCTGGCTCGTGCCGACTGGGACGCCTACGAAACCTCCTGGGATTTCACCATACTCCAGCTGCTCCAACCCGACCACCGCGCCGAGACGCTGAAGGACAGCTACGCCACTCTCCGCAGCCACTGGCAGTCCATGACGGAGCAGATGCAGCAGTTGGAGGAAGAGAACAACCGCATCTTTATCGATGCCTACGGCTTGCAAGATGAGCTGGAGCCAGATGTGCCGCTGCGCGAGATCACGCTGACCTGTAATCCGCACTACCGCTACCGAGGCGACAACACCGCTGAGGAACTAGAAGCCAAGTTACTGACAGACACCGCTGCCGAGTTCCTCTCCTACGCAGTAGGCTGCATGATGGGCCGCTACAGTCTGGATGCCCCGGGCCTTATTTTAGCCAATGCTGGTGACACGCTGCAGGATTACCTAGAGAAACTTGGCAAATCTGAAGCCGAGATTAGCTTCATGCCAGATGATGACGGCATCATCCCTGTGCTGGATGGTGAATGGTTTGAGGATGACATCACCGAGCGGATGAAGAGCTTTCTGAAAGTAAGCTTCGGCACCGAGCACTATGAGGAAAACCTAGAGTGGCTAGAAAACGCGCTCTACCCAGCGAATCTGGAAGGCAAGAAGCGCAAATGCCTGCGAGACTACTTCCTGAAAGATTTCTACTCAGACCACGTTAAGACCTATAAGAAGCGCCCCATTTACTGGCTCTTCTCCAGCCCCAAGGGCAGTTTCAATGCCCTAGTCTATCTCCACCGCTATACCAAAGACACCGCCAGCTTAGTGCTGAATGACTACCTCCGCGAGTTCAAGACCAAGCTCAGCGCCAAGCTAGAAAACCTAGAACAGCTAGACATCAGCGCAGACGCCACCAAGACCGAGAAAACCAAAGCCCTAAGAGATATCACCGACATCCAGAAAGTCCTCAAGGAACTAGACGAATGGGAAGCCAGCGTCCTCTACCCACTAGCCCAACAACAAATCCCACTAGACCTAGATGACGGAGTCCTAGTGAACTATAATAAGCTCAAGACAGATAAGGGCCTAGCCCTGAAAAAGATCACCGGACTTACGGGCAAGGTTTGAGGAAGGATAAAGGTGAAAGGATAAAGTATTAAGGTGAAGTGGGTGTGATTTATGAGAATAGACTTTGTTCGTATAGAGTTTTGTATAAAATATCTAAGGTGAAGAACATGACAGACATAGTGGACAAAGATCAGGATAAAAGTGATAAAGATCGCTTACTTTTCACGAAGCAAACGCTGGCTATGAATACGCAGCAGTTCGCTAGTGTTCTAGGTGTGTCTATGACGACGTTGTATGATTGGATAGACTGTAAAGCAATTATTTCACTAACGGAACGCAAAGCAATGGTTAGCTTAGAAGAGCTGGCGAAGCTATGGCAAAGACTTTCTAATCGAAGACTGCGGCAATCCATCATGCAACAAGGGGGAACTCTGGATGAATTCTATGCTATTCTCAGTTCAAAAAGTGGGGAGAGATTTGATCATGCAGAAGCTTACCTCGTGGAGCTGGCCAGCAAGGTGAGGCCTATAAGGAAAATTAAGTTAGGTGAGCTGATCAGGAATGGTAAGTTGGAGGCATTACCAGATCACATACGACGTGCTGAGCAAGGGACACGTATGCCATGTGTGAGTTTAAATCAGGCAATAAGATAAATTTTACTAGCCCACTTCTTTCCTATTTCAGTTTCAACTTAATTATACAACACTATGTCTGAACGCATCCATAACGCCCTGAGTAAGCTATTTGAAATGAATCGTATTGTGCTGTGGTATGATGTGAAGAGTGAGCTGCGGGGGGACTATGAATCGCTAGAGCTGGCTGGGGTAGAGAAGGTGGAGGTGCGGGATAATGAACTGAGTGTGAAGTATAGGACTCTGAGGCTGGAGAGGGATAAAAATTTCCTGCTGTATCATGAGGGGCCGGCTCCGGAGGACTCACAGAACTGGCTGCTGGATATGCAGCTGGCGCATAGGCTATTCCAGGCTGACCAGGCATCGATCTGGCTGGAGGAGATAGGCCTGAGCACGGAGTTCTATGAGATCACTACGGAGCATAAAGATTTCTTCGGTGCTCAGTCACGGATAGATGCACTGAAAGAGCGGATAGAGCCGGAGGATACACTGAAGCAACTGCGGCTGAAGATGCTGGCAGTGTGTGCGAGGGTGAAGGTGGGGAACTCTGCTAAGATAGATACGGTGATAGAGGCCCTGCTGGACGACTTTGCAGCTGGTAAGGATGCCCGCTATAAACTGATAGAGCGCTCTGGGCTGGAGGGATTCCTGTGGGCGGAGGTATCGCGTCTGTATAGCTATGTGTCTACAGAGATGACGCTGCTGGACTTTACCATCAAGCTGTTTCGTAATGCGTATGAGAAGCATGTGCGTGGAGATTCTATGCTGAATGATGAGGCGATAGCTCTGCTGAGTAGGTGGAAGAATAGTAGGCTACACGGGGCGAGCTTCGAGCAAGTGTCTGAGCGGATCTCTGAGCTACTAAACATGCGTGAGGAGGTGAGTCTGGCGGATTTGGAAGATTTCCAGAGTGTGGATTATTTTGAGGTGATAGAGAAGCGGGTGATCCAGCTGCTGATCCAGAAGGTGGTGGAGAAGACGATCACGAGTGGACAGGTGACGAAGCTCATCCGTGAGCGTGGGCAGAGCCACTGGTATGATAAATATAGGAACCTATATGATGCGATAGAATACGCAGCACTCTATGAACAACAACTGAGTGAAACGGATCTGGGAATAGATGACCTGCGTAGCGGAGTGGAGCTGTATGTGAGCCAGTGGTATAGGATAGATCAGCTCTACCGTAAGTTCACCCACGCGGTGCAGAAGTCTGGTCACCACGGAGCACTGCAACAGCTGACAGATTCTGTGGAGAGCAGCTATAATAATCAGTATCTGCTGGGACTGAATGATCGCTGGCAATTTCACATTAATAAGCTAGAGGAGTGGAAGATACCAGGGAGCAGGATGCAGCGGGATTTCTACCGTGAGTATGTGAAGAAATCTCCGGCTAAGGTCTGTGTGATTATTTCTGATGGACTACGGTATGAGATAGGTGAGGAGCTGGCTAGTGCTATGAAATCTACCAATCGCTATCTGGCAGAGCTAGAGCATGCGGTCTCTGCCCAGCCTAGCTACACCCAGCTAGGCATGGCGTCCCTGCTACCACATGAGCAGCTGAGCTTTTCTGATAAGGATAATGGTCTCGTGCTGGCTGATGGTGAATCTACTACTGGCTTAGTGGCACGGGATAAGGTGCTGAAGCGTGAGGAGGCTAAGTCTTCTGCACTGAAGGCCAGCGATGTGCTGAAGTATGGCAGGGATGAGATCCGTAGCATGTGTGCAGATAATCAGGTGGTGTATATTTATCATAATACGATCGATTCTACGGCGGATAAGTCAGAGACTGAGGGTAAGGTCTTTGATGCGGCTGCAGTAGCGATTGAGGAGATTAACCATTTGATCACTAAGATAGGTGGTGAAAACTACATCGCAAAATTCATCGTCACGGCGGATCATGGATTTATTTATCAGGACCGGAAGCTACAGGAGAGTGATTTCTCAACTGTGAGTCCTGAGGGTGATGCTCTACCGGTAAAGAAAAGCCGCTATGTGATAGGCAGTGGGCTACAGGAGAATAATAGCATGAAGAAGTGGACGGCTGGGCAACTGCATCTTCAAGGTGAGCAGGAGGTTCTCATTCCGAACTCGATCAACCGCATCCGGGTGCAGGGCTCAGGTAGCCGGTATGTGCATGGAGGGGCAGCACTGCAGGAAATCATCATCCCAGTGGTGCACATCACAAAGAAGCGGGTGGATGATACGGATAAAGTGGAAGTGAACATTTCTAGTAGTAGTAATGTGATCACTACGGCTCAGCATCCAGTGACTCTGCGGCAGGTGGAGCCGTGTAGTGAGAAGCTGCATGGCAGGGTGCTACGGATAGGCTTCTACGCTGAGGATGGGACACTGATCTCTAGTCAGCATACCTTGAAATTTGACCTCGTGTCTGAGGATCCACGCGAGCGGGATCAGAGGGTGACCCTGATACTGAGTGCGGATGCGGAGAAGTATAATAACCAGGTGATCACTCTGCTGGTGGAGGAAAAGGTGAAGAATAGTGAGCATTTCAGCAAATACCAATCTCTACCCTTTACCCACAGGAGACAAATTGGTGATATAGACATCTTCTAATTACTTCTAAAAACATCATCATTAACATGAATTCACTCAACGAAAAAATCTGCCAGCATTTCGAAGGCTTGGTGGTCCGCAAGGATCTGGTCAAAACTGTGAAAGGAAATGCCATCGTGCCCTCCTACGTGCTGGAGTATCTGCTGGGACAATACTGTGCGAGTAATGACGAGGAGTCAGTGCAGTCTGGGATAGATACGGTGAAGAACATCTTGGCGAAGCACTACGTGCACCGCAATCAGGCTGGACTGATCCGCTCTAACATCAAGGAACAGGGGCGCTACAAGATCATCGATAAAGTGAGTGTGGCACTGAATGATAAGAAAGATTGTTACGAGGCTACATTTTCAAACTTAGGAATCAAGCAAGTGCTGGTGGAGTCTGCTACGGTAAAGGCGCATCCGAAACTGCTGGTGAGCGGGGTGTGGTGCATCGCAGACATCGAGTATGCACATGATGAGGATGCAGATTCTATCCCGTGGACGCTGGCTACGCTGAAGCCTATTCAGCTTTCTAATTTTGATTATGAGGCATTTCTTGAGAAGCGGGCTGAATTTGAGACTGATGAGTGGATAGACCTCTTGATTCAGAGTGTGGGGTTTAGGCCAGAGCTGCTGAGTAGACGGAATAAGTTCTTCCAGCTGACACGGTTGATTCCTTTCTGTGAGCGAAATTATAATCTGATAGAGCTGGGGCCTAAGGGGACGGGTAAGTCACACATTTACTCAGAATTTTCCCCACATGGGATCCTGATCTCAGGTGGTGAGGTTACGGTGCCTAAGTTGTTTGTGAATAATTCATCTGGCAAGCTGGGGCTGGTGGGCTACTGGGATACGGTAGCATTTGATGAATTTGCGGGGAAGGATAAGCGGATAGACAAGAGCCTGGTGGACATCATGAAGAACTACATGGCGAACAAGACGTTCTCACGTGGGGTGGAGACGCTGGGGGCGGAGGCTTCTATGGTCTTTGTGGGGAATACCAGCCGCTCGGTGCCGTACATGCTGAAGCATTCTGATTTATTTACGGACTTACCGGATAAGTATCATGACTCGGCATTCCTGGACCGCTTGCACTGCTATATTCCTGGGTGGGAAGTAGGGATAATCCGTGGTGAGATGTTTACGGATCAGCATGGGTTTGTGGTGGACTACATCGCGGAGATATTGCGGCATTTGCGAAATCAGGACTATGCAGATAAATACCGTGAACATTTCAATTTGTCGCCAGATATTTCTACGCGTGATAGGGATGGGATTCACAAGACGTTCTCAGGCTTGATGAAAATCCTTTATCCGCATGATGTGGCGAGTAAGGAGGAGGTGGAGGAGGTGCTGAACTTTGCGATGGAGGGAAGGAAGCGGGTGAAGCAGCAGTTGCTGAAAATAGATGGGACTTATGAGGCGGTGGATTTCTATTATGAGGGTAATGATGGAGAGAGATTTCCGGTGCAGACTCTGGAGGAGGAGCACTACCGAGCTTTGTTTGAGCAATCACAGGCGGCTACTGTGGTGGAAGAACTGAGCGGGACGGAGAGGGTAGATGCACTAGTGGATATAGCCGATGAGGATACTGTGCTTGCAGTCCAAGCAGAGGAGGCAGTTGAGGAGTTGGTTTCTGGAGAGCATGTGGTGGTGCCTGAGAATCACAAGGGATACAGTTATCAGTCGTTATTTGGGCTTCATCTTGTGGGAGCTACTGAGATTGAAATTCGAGATCCATACATTAGCCAGTTTCATCAGGTGAAGAATCTGGTTGAGTTGTTAGGCGTGATCGCTGAACTGACTGAAGATGGTGAGGAAGCTACGGTGAAGCTGGTGACGAAGTCGGACCGCGAATATTGCGATAAGCAGGATGCTTGGCTAAATGAGGTGGTGGAGAACTGTGCGCAGTCTAAGGTGAATTTTAGTTTTAGCTACGAGAATGATACGAGTTTCCATGCGCGGAGCATTACCAGTGATAATGGGTGGAAGATCTCGCTGGATCGTGGCTTGGACATCTTCCATAGATATGATCTGAACCATCTCTCTATCGCTAATTTGAAGCAAGAAGAACGGCTGACTAAAGGTTGCGAGATTACTTACCTTAAGGTGTGAATTAGGATTGAGATTTGAGGTTAGTAAAATTGAAAATGGTGTATTTTATAGGCGGGTGCCAAATTTCTCGATCCAGGGGGTGTATTCTGGTGGGAGTGGGGCTTTGAAGTGGAGCCTTTCTTGGGTGACGGGGTGGGTGATGCTGAGCTTGTAGGCGTGGAGCATGAGCCGGCCTGGGTGGCATTTCTGCTTGTTGGCGTTGGCGTAGATGGGATCGGCTAGGATAGGGGTGCCGATGTGGAGCATGTGGACGCGGATCTGGTGGGTGCGGCCGGTGTGTAGATCACAGAGGATGAGGCTGGTGTCGTTTTCGGGGATGGTTCCGAGGTTTTGGTAGTCGGTGATGGCAGTTTTGCCTGAGCCGGGGTTTACGACGGCCATTTTCATGCGGTTTACAGGGTGCCGGCCGATGTGGGTGAAGATGCGGTCTTGTGATTTATTGGGGGAGCCTTGGACGATGGTTAGATATTGTTTCTTAGTGGATCTCTCTGCGAACTGGGCGACGATGGCTCTGTGAGTGGTGTCTGTCTTGGCGACTACGATACAGCCTGAGGTGTCTTTATCTAGGCGGTGAACGATGCCAGGCCTTTCAGCTCCGCCTACTTCTGCGAGTTTGCCATTGCAGTGATGTAGGAGGGCATTTACTAGGGTGCCGGTTTGGTTTCCAGCAGCGGGGTGGACTACCATGCCGGAGCATTTATTGAGGACGATGAGTTCATCGTCTTCGTAGAGGACTTCTAGGGGGATGTCTTCTGGCTGGGCGTTATCTGGAACTGGCTCGGGGATGTTGATGGTGATGACATCGCCAGCTAGTGCGGATGTTTTAGGTTTGGCGATATTGCCATTTACTAGGATGTCACCGGACTTGAGCAATGCTTGGATGCGGGCACGCGTTAGTTCAGGGAGCTCGGAGCATAGATATTTATCTAGCCGTTGCTTGGTGGTGTCGTGCACGGTGATTTTCATGATGATGTCTTGGTTCTTGGAATCGGTGATGACTGAAAAAAAATACCTCTTTTTAGCGTTTTAGCGTGTAATGGTCGGAGTTTTCTTCGTAGTGTTTAGACAATGAATTCTACTGACGATAATATTGCTCACTGCGAGGCTTGCGGCTGTGCGATGGATGTGACTATGATGCAACCATTCACAAATGTCGAGTGTCCGGAGTGTCAAACGCATAATCGGGTGAAGGTAGACGTGGGTAGCTACATTTTGAAGAAACGTCAAGGCGTAGGTGGTATGAGTTTGGTATTTGGTGCTGTGGACAAGACTCTGGGGCGTGAGGTGGCGATCAAGATTCTGAATGAGAGCTACTCGATGGATGCTAAGAGGATAGAGCAATTTGAGCAGGAGGCTAAGATTACGGCGGCGATTAGTCACCCGCATGTGGTGCGAGTGTATACGGTGGGACAGGCTTTTCATCGGTTTTTCATCGCGATGGAGCTAGTGCCAGGTGATAGCTTGGAGCAGAAGATGCACGATAGTGGAAGGCTACCTGAGAATGATGTGCTGAAGTGGGGGAGACAAGTTTGTGAGGGTCTGAATGCTGCGAATGAGGCGGGGTTGATTCACCGTGATATTAAGCCGGGGAATATTTTGTTTGATGCTGAGGGGCATGTGAAGATTGTGGATTTTGGGTTAGCTCTGGTTACTCAGGGGGGGAAGGCGCAGGCGGATGAGATCTGGGCGACGCCTTATTATGTCCCGCCTGAGACACTGGATGTTTTAGAGGAGGATTTCCGTAGTGATATCTATGCGCTTGGTGCGAGTTTATTCCATGCGCTTTCGGGGAAACCTCCGTTTGATACTGAGACTAGATCAACTTCGGAGCTGAAGCAGATCAAGATGAATCTGCCTCCGCTTAAAAAGAGTGCTCCTTGGCTTAGAGATGAAACCTGTGCTGTGATTGATAAGGCGATGGCATTTTCGGCTGATGATAGGTTTAGCTCCTATAAGGAGATCATTGATGCGCTACACCGTGCTGAAATGGCGCTTGAAAATGAAGGGATGGAGCCTGCGCTGCAGAGTGCACAGAGGTATCAGCGTAGAGAGAAGAGTAGTGCGATGTTTTATGGTATGATCGCTGCTGGGGTTTTAGGAGTGGGTGTAGTTATTGCAATGCTGAGCATGGGTGGGGGTGATGATAAGAAGGATGGGGATGCTTCTGCTGATACTATCATGGAGGGGCTTGAGGGGAGTGATGATGGTGGTGCTGCAGGTAGGAGGCTGGCAATAGGGATACGTGAAGGCCGTGAGGCGCTGCAGGCGAGAAAATTTAATAAGGCGGCGAATCATTATGGATCAATTGCAAGAGATAATCGTTTTACGATTAATTCTGCGATGTGGGGTGGCTTGCAGTCATCGATTGTGAATTGGTTGAATGGTAAATCTGCGGAGGCCAAGTTTGACCTTAGAATGCTTAATAAGCGTTATCTTGAGGCAAAAAAGCATGGTAAGGGTGGGAAACCAACTGAGATAACAAGCGGCTTAGCGAAGGCTATTCCGTTGCTTTTGAAGATGAAGCCGATTAGTCCTAGTGATTCTGAAAATATTCAGTCAGAGGCTGATGCTATGTTGGTGTATGCTGGGGCGCTGAAGAACTGGGAGGAAGGTTATTTGGGTGACGCTGAGAAAATGTTAGATAGGGTTGAGGAATACGCAACTAAACTAGGTGCTGTTTCTTCTGAGGAGTTCAAGGTGTATGTGTCATTGATCGCAGGTTATAAAAATGATGCGGTTTTGATGCAGCCATTTGCTGATGATTTTATACCATCGAGCGATGACGAGATTGCAGCTCGTAGAGTGCTCTTAAAAGCGGCGAAAGGGAAGGTGAAAACGAAGGGGCGTGCGGTAGAGAATTTTGCGGAATGGTTGTATCAGCTGGATATTCATAAGAATAGATTAGCTTATGAACGTAAGATGGAAGCTGCTGATGAGAATGAGGAAGGAGTGAACGATCAGCCGCAGCAGGTGGATGACTGGGACGGGTTCTATCAGAGCTTGGAGAAAGATATACAGAGTGCGAAGTTTGTGATGGCGAGTGAGAAGCTTAAGATTAGGTCATTTAAGGTAGGTAGTTCTAATAAGAAAAAAGAACATATGATTTATCTGTGTGAGAAGGCTGCTGGATATTTAGGAACTCTTAGTGAGACTTTAAGTAAGGGGGTGGTAAGAGCGGATATTACGCTCAAGGATGGTAAGGTATTTACTACTTTTACGGGAATCAATACTAAAGGGATCACGGTGAAGGATGGAGATGCATTGCGCAAAGTCGAGTGGGGGGAAATAGAGACGAGTAGTGTGATTGATCTGATAAAGATTAGTTTGGGTGAGGGTGATCTGAGTCAGTTTGAGAAAAATCTGAGAATTGAGCAAGCGATTGCATTTGCATGGCTAGGTGGAGAGAGGGAGAAGGCTAGTATAGCGGCAGATGGCTTGGCTAAGAATAACCAGTTCTTTAAGAAACGCTGGGCAGAGTGTGTTAAGTTGTTTGGAGAGTAGTCCAGTTTCATGAACCATATCTATAAATGATTCTGTGCTTACAAAATCAGCGCTAACAAGAGCTAAAGATATAAATCTAGAAACAAGCCGTTAAATGAAGGTTACATAATAATTTTCTATTTTGGTTCGTTTTTGTTAGGCAAGATTTGAAGTGTATTTTTTCTATCTTCTCTTTCGTCTTTCCATGCTTTCTCTGTTTCTGCTTTTTCCATTTCATCGGGATAATACTTTACAGAGTTGTCTTTATTACTCTTCTTATAATTTTCTTTGAAATTTGCGTATTTTTCTTTCTCTTTCAATATTGAATCAAGTTTCTTTGATATTTTGACATTATTATTTAGCGTCTCATCCAAATCATCTAACAACACCTTCTTTTCTTCAATCAGTTTGTCCCTTTCAAGCCTAATTTCTCTTACTTCCTTTGCTAGCTCTACAAGATTTTCTTCATCTTTGTTTAACTTAGCATCCTTCTCCCACAGTTCCCCCTTTACCTCCTCATGCTTAGCTAATAGCTCCCCATGTTGAGTTACTAAAGTAACTTTCTCCTCTCTTAATTCAGCAATTTCTTTATTTTGTTTCCTCTCTAAAGCTTCATACTCAGCGGATAATTTATTATATTCGACAGGGCTGTGGGGCATTTCTTTTGCAATTTTAAGCTTAATTGTTTTGAGCCAAACTTGTGTCTTTTCCCAGTACGCAAAAACTGCAATTGCTAATAGAGGATATAAAAGTAGAAATATTAAAGCTGATCCTAACGGATAACAAATGCCATTTATTAAAGCACTGTTCCAATTAGGAAAACTCGTCTTACCAGCAAGTTCTAATCTAGAATCTACCTCCCCCTCAGAAAACAGTATAAATAAATATTTATGGTTGAACGTTAACCATGATAGCACGAAAGCCCCAAATAGCGGAGAACTACAGCGGGAACTGATTTGATTTTTTACGGAGTTTACTAAGTCTTTCATTTTATTAGTAAGAATAAACACATAAGTGGTTAGTTTTCCATTACTAACTATTGATTTTATTATAATGACTAGATAACAAGGGTAATTCGTTCCAAATGTGAGAAGTATACAAACTCAGCGCACTAAGAAGACAGCTAAATGAATTGATGTGAGTCCATGCAAATAGTTCAATTTAAATCACTTACTATAATTTTAGTTGGGTATATATTATGTTCTTGGGACTGGTTTATACTACTCCGGAATGAAGGCATTATAAATGCTGGGGGTAAATTAAATAGATGTTGTTATCAGTAGGGGGATAGGTGTGTAGTTGATGTAGAGTGGGGTGTATCTCTATAAAACCTGCGTTGTTCTTTAGTCATGATATTACTCGATGACTTTTATGAGGTTGTGGCTGTGTAGCCAGCCTTTGGTTTTATCGGGGAGTTCGATGTAGCTGTAGGTTCCTCTGGAGCTTAGGATGTGGCATTCGGAGGCGGGAGGGGTGGTGGTGATGAGGTGGCTGCCGGTGATGGGTTGTTCTGTTAGATGGCTGGGATTGATGATGATGGCGAAGGGGGGACCGCTGATTTTTTCTCTGTGGGGGTGCATGAAGTATGCGTAGCCGCTGAGGGATGCGGTGCAGAGTGCTAGCATGGCGAGGGAGATGATGAGGGTGATTTTGTTTTTAGGTTTTAGTATTTTGAGGTAGAGGATGGCGATGAGGATAAACCAGAGGGATAGGCTGAGGGTGATGTAGTAGGTGTTGAGCGAGAGGGTGCTGATCCAGTCTTGGAGGGAGCCGCTTTTGATGTAGGAGCTGGAGACTATGCTGGTTTGCTGGTTCTGAATTAGGGTTAAATTATGTTTAGCGCGGGAGTGGTATGGGTCTAGGAGGAGTGCGCGGTGATAGAAGACGGCGGCTAGTCCGGGGTGGTCTAGTTTCTGGTGGCAGTTGCCGATGTTGTAGAGTAGGTCTGGGGAAGTTGGTGGGGAGTGGCTAGGGAGTTTGGCTTGGTATTGAGTTAGGGCGTTGTTGTATTCTGCTTTGTTCCATTCGCTGTCGGGGGAGGCGTGGCTGAACTGGGGGGCGATGAGGAAGAGGAGGATGGTGAGTTTTTTTAGGGCATCGATGATGGCGGTTTTGCGTTTTTCTGAGAGTTTGATGGGTTGGTCAGGTTTGTAGCAGTGGTCATCGCGTAGTTGTTGGATGTCTTTGAACTCGGGGTGTTTTTCGGTGTCTACCCAGCGTTGGATGTAGTTGCTGGTGGTCTTGAGGAAGGTTTCGCCGTCGTGTGCTGCTAGCTCGTTGAGGGTCTTTCGCTGGATGATTTTGTGTGATTGGTTTAGACGGATTGCTTGGCGTTTTTGGAGTGCGTATTTGAAGAGGAGTAGGAGGCAGAGTGCTCCGGGGATGATGTGGATGAGGTATAGGGGTAAGTTTTTGTACCACGGTGTTTGAGTGAACTTGGTGCCTTCGATGATGCCGAGCATCTGGTTGGATGGGTCTGTTGGGTTTGAGAGGTTGGAGTCTGTGGATGCGGTAGGGGTAAGTTTTACGGTTACGGGGACTCCGGGGTAGGTGAGGGTTTGGTAGGCTTTGAGGTCTGGGTCTAGGTAGCTGAAGCTGAATCCTGGTGTGGTGGTGGGTGGGCCGGTGTTGGTGGGCTGGATGAGGTAGGTGAATTCAGCGAAGGCTTCGAGGTTTTTGCGGAGTTCGCCGAGGTCGCGTTTGCTTTCGGAGATGAGCTTCCAGTGATCGGCATGGGTGAGTGAGGGGGGAGTGATTTCAGAAAACTTGCCTCTGCCCATGAGGGTGATGTCTGCTTTGATGGATTCTGCTGGGGTGAGCTGAGGTTTGGTCTCGATGTTGACGCTCATTTTGAACGAGCCGACGTCACCTTTGAAGTCTGCTGGTGGGTTAGGTGGGAGGTCGAGGATGTCTAGCTGGATGGTGTCTGAGAGTGGGAATATTTCCTGGGTTTCGAGGAATGAGCCCATGCGGTTGATCATGGCTACGTGGTGGACTATGCGGGTTTTGAAGGGGCCTAGGGTGGCCTTGCCGGGTTTGATACCGGAGACGGTGGTGTGGAATCTGCCTACTTGATAGGTGGTGCCTTTGATGGTTACGTCGCCATTGATAGAGCGGGTGTCTGGGGTTTCAAATCTCCAGGCGGTGGCGTTTTCTTTGTCGCCGGAGGGGAGTCCCCATTGAGCGACCTTGAGAGATTTAGGAAGGTAGATTTTGTATTCTAGGCGGGTGGCTTCGTTGGGGTATAGTGGGGATTTTTGGGCGATTAGCTGGGTGTAGTATGTGTAGGTATTGGTGGGGGGGGCTGTGTTTGATGGGTTTAGTGATTTTGAGGTAATTCGCTTTTTGTTTAGTGATGTTTTGTCACGGACGGTGAGGGTGATGGGGGCTGAGATGTCATCTGGAGAGCCTGGAGTGAAGGTGGTGCTGGGGATGGTGAAGGTGCCTTTGTTGGGAGAGTTGAATCGATAGACTAGGCGGTAGAATCTGCGGCCGCTTTGGGCTATGACGTTGGTGTCGTAGATCTGGAAGAAGGCATTGGTGACGGGGATGTCTGGTCTGTTAGGAGGCTGTAACGACTTCATTTCTACGATGAATGTTACGTAGCAGTTCTCGCCGGTGACGAGGTTGTCTGACGATGTTAGGGTGATCACTTTGGCATTGGCTGTGAAGCAGGCTAGCCAGGTGATAGCGGAAAAGATGAGGATGTGGAGAGTGCGCATGGTTTACCAGTCGATGGCAGGGCGATTGTAGTATCCTCTGCGATTTGTTAGGGGTTTCTTACGCGTGTCTGAGTGTTTCTTGAGGAAGTCTAGGGCTTCTTTTTTGCTGTTGAATTCTGCGGGGTTTTCGGAGTCTGGGGTGTTTTGGTTGTTTTGAGGTTGGTTGGTATCTTGATTATTTTGGTTTTCTTTTTCTGGTTCGCCGTTGTCTTCTGGTTGTTCTTCTTTAGGGGGGGATTTTTGCTCGGGTGGGCGATCGCCTTGGTCTCCTTTTTCGCCTTCACCGGGGTTGGTTTTGTTTTCTGGGTCTTTGTTGTTAGAGTTTTCGTCTTGTTTGTTTTCTGGTCCTTTTTGATCTTCTTTTTGGTCGCCTTTTTGATCTCCCTGTTCATTCTTATCAGGATTTTGTTTGGGTTGGTCGCCTTGTTTTTTGTCGTCTTTATTTTCGGGTTCAGGTTCTTTTTCTTTTGGATCTTCTTTTTCCTGTTTTTGTTGCTGTTTCTTTTCTTCGGCGATCTTTTTACGGGCGTCTTTGATGGCTTTGATGACTTGCTCGGATGCTTGTTTGTTAGATTTGGCTGAGGTGTGATTTGGGTTTAAGTTGAGGAGGTCTGAGTAGTGGGTGACGGCATTTCCTAGTCCTTCTTCGATGTTGTCTAGCGAGGCATTGGTGAGCTTTGCGTTGCGGATCTGGTCTTCTAGATAGTGGGGGAGGCTTTGCTCGGCGGGGACGTTGAGTTTTGCGGTGTGTTGTTTGTAGAGGGTGTTGGCTAGGTTGTATTGCGCCATGTTCTGGATCTTGGGTTCAGAGGAAACGAGGGCTTGGCTGTATTCTTGGGTGGCTATGCCGTATTCTCCTAAGCGGTAGGCGGCTTGGGCTATGGAGAGTGAGAGTTTGGCGTGTTGGTCTCCTTTGGTGCCGTTTCGCGCTATTGTTAGATGGCCGAGGGCTTGGAGGTATTGTTTCTGGTTTAGAGCTGAGTAGCCGGCTTTGATTTGGGCGGGTCTGGTTAGATACTCGGTATTCATCACATTTAGCCAGGATGACTCATCGGCGCGGCTGGGTGATGAAGTGGTGAAGAAACTTACGAGGAGGATGGCGGGTATGCTGGATTTGAATCGGGTGTTGAGGAGGGCACTGAGGATGAGGAGGAAGATGCCGGGGGCGAGGAACCATTGGTAGAGTTCTCTGGGGATCTCGACTTCTCTGCCTTGTTTCTCGTATTGGTTCATGCTTTGGATGGCTTCTGCGATAGCTTTTTCTGGTTGGGTGTTGATGTGAGTATAGGCTCCGGAGGTGTCTCTGGCAAGTTGGCGGAGGACATTATCTTGGAGCTTGGTGATGACTACTTTTTGCTGGGTGTCGCGGTGAGGTTCTCCATTGACTGGGATGGTGCCGCCGGCTGTGGTGCCTACTCCAATGGTGAAGATCTGGACGTAGGATTCCTTTGCGATGCTGGTGATTTCGTCGATTTCATCGAGTGTTTCTGAGCCGTCTGTGATGAGGACTAGGGCGTTGGCTTGCTTGCCGGCGCGTTTGAGGGTGTTGATGCCAAGGTAGAGTGCGTCCTTGAGGTTTGAGCCGGCGATGTGGGCTGAGCCGGGGCCAAGGTGGGCTAGTTCTTCGATGATGGAGGGGTGGTCGATGCTGAGTGAGGTGATGACATTGGGGCTACCCGCGAATGCCATGATGCCGATGTGGTCGTCAGGGAGGGAGTCGATGAGGTTGACTGCGAAGGCTACTCCGCTGCTGAGTCTGTTTGGCTGGACGTCTTCGCAGAGCATGGAGAGTGAGGTGTCCATGGCGATGAGGATGTTGCGCGACTGGATTTTCTCGCGGCTGACTGATTTGCCTGCGTAGGGGCGGCTCATGGCTATGATGATGCAGGCTAGGCCGAGGAGTGAGCAGGCTAGTGCGATCCAGAAGCGTATGGGTTTATCTTGTGTGACGAGTTCTGAGCGGTGTTGGTGGGAGACAAATGCTGACCAGACTTTGGTTCTATTTCTGCGCATGATGATGGCCGCTAGTAGGATGAGCGGGATGATGATCAGGGCTGCGAACCAAGCTGGGTAGAGAAAGGACATGGGTGGTTAATTACTTAATTAGGAGCAGGAGGAGGGGTGATGGCGGTGAGGAAGAGGTGGATGAGGGCGAAGAGGAGTGCGGCGGCGGTGAACCAGGTGTGGTGTTCTTCTTTGTGGCTGACGACGCGCTGCTTACGGATGGTTTTTTCTAGGGAGTCGATGCTGCTGAGGGCGTTGTTGAGGTCTTTTGTGTTGAGGGCGCGGTAGTATTGTCCGTTGGTTTCGGCTGCTATTTTCTTGAGTGTTTCGGTGTCGAACTCTTGTTCTGGGTAGCGCTGGATGCGTGATGAGAGTCTGCCTTCTTTGGAGCCGATGGCGACGGTGTGGATGGTGATGTTTTGTAGGGCGATGGCCTTGGCTGCCTCGGATGGGGTGATGGTGCCGGAGTTGTTAGAGCCATCGGTGATGAGGATGATGATGCGGGATTTGGTATCTTTGTATTCGAGGAGGCGGGTGGCGGCGCTGGAGATGGCTGAGCCTATGGCTGTGCCGTCGTCTAGGTCTTTGTCTGGCTCGATGCCTTGAAGTTTCTCGATGAGGAATGCGTGGTCGAGGGTGACGGCTGCTTCTAGGTAGGATCTGCCAGCGAAGGAGACGATGCCGATGCGGTCGTATGGGCGTGAGATAATGAAGTTTTGGAGGGTTTGCTTGGCTGCGCGCATTCTAGAGTTGCCGTCGTATTGGACTTCTTTGGCTTCCATGGAGAGGGAGATGTCTAGGGCTATCATGATGTCTACGCCGCTGGCTTTTTTATCGCTGTAGAGTGTCTTGGTCTGTGGCCTGGCGAGTGAGATGGCTGCGGCTATGATGCAGAGGATGAGTGTGGTGAGCTTGAATGCTCCAGCGATGTCTTTAGGCTTGGTGCCGAGTGAGCCGAGGATGGAGAGGGAGGAAAAGGTGATGCTTGCAGGGGTGCCCAGTTTACCTCTGAGCATGAGTAGCGGAGGGATGGCTAGGAGTAGCAGTAGCCACCATGGGTGAGCTAGGCTGAGGTTGTGGAAGTAGGTGTTGATGGTGGTTCTGGCTGAATTTTAGATGTCGTGCGAATTTGCTGTGTGATCTGCTGTTAGAGATTCTTTGGGACGGTGGAGTCGATCCCTCTGAGAAGCGATTCTGTGAGTTGGATTAGTTTGTTTTTCTCGGTAGGGAGGTGTTGGTCTGGCGAGTATTTGTGATCGGCTAATGCGGTGAGATAGGTGGAGAGTTTTTCGCGTGCTGACTGAGGTAGTTTATCGAGATCTTGGTGGTCGGCGATGAATTCTTGATGAGTTTGGAAGAGTGATTTGTTGCTGAACTGGCCTTGGAGGTATTGGCGAGTGAGGAAGGAAAGTTCGGTGGTGAGTTGATTGCTGTCTTGGTTGTTTTCGATTGAGGCCTGTTGGATTTTTTTTAATCGGTCTAGTGCGTCTTTGAGGCTGCTGACTTTGGAGGTGGAGGTTTTTTGCTGTTTTAGATACGCGATAATGGCCCAAATGATTAGAACGCAGATGAGGGCGAGGAGGAGCCACTGCCAGGCTAGCAGTAATGGGGCTGTTTCAGGAGTTTCAATGATGTCTTCGATCTCAGGCATGATGATATCTTGTTTGGTGGTATTTATAGAGAGGGTGGGAGATCTGGAAAGGAAGAATTTGTCCGGTTTGGTAGATAAAGTTTTGTGAATTATAAATATTTTTTAAAATTATTGAATTGACGTAATTATTGATCGATGTAATTTAAATATTATTATGAAAAGTGCCCCCCTTAATAAAATCATAGTATCCGCAGGTCTGCTTGCATTTAGCACAAGCATTTCACAAGCGGACATTTCTCTCGCGGCTAATCTGACTGGTGATTCTGTATCTGGTTCTACTATTTATATTTTGGATACAATGAGTTCTAGTAATCCACAAGAGATAATGTTCACGTCGGATCCAACAGAATTAATCAATGCTCTTGGTGGTGATATCAATTTTGCAGGAGGTAATGTGGAGCTCTATGCTGCTAGTGATGGGGCCTCGATTACAAATTTTAAAACAGCTGATCATGTTGAGTTGACTCTTGATTTTGGAATGGGTAATCAGGTTACATTGAGTAGTCTGAATGGACAGGATTGGTTTAATTCATCGACAACAGGTTACGATACTACTTGGGGAGCTGATAATTTGGCGAACCAATGGTTCAATGATTTTGTTGATGAGCTTGATACTTTTCCGTCATTAGCTCCATTCACCGCAGATAGGGGAGATCTTTTTGAAACATTCAGGGATAGTGGTGGATTTCAGCAACAATCTGACCCGAATATTAGTTATGTAGAAGTATCAGGAAACGAAGTGAGGGTGGGGCTTGGTGGTTTCATAGATATCAAGCCAAGAGTGGCAGCTCTAGTGGCGCAGGCTTCTGGTCTTAATGAGTCAGTTGTTTTGCAGGCTATGCCGGATGGTATTCAGTCGAGTGAGGTGGTTTTGATCGATGGGATTGCTTCTTATAGTTTTGAGGCTGTAAATAGTGGTGTATTTCTTGATGATGGAGTGGATTCCTATAGTGCAACGTATGTGGTGACTGCTCCGGTTCCTGAGCCAACAAGCTCAATGTTACTTCTTTTGGGAGCAGGTTCTGTGGCGCTGAGGAGAAAGCGTTAGTTACAGGAACTACTGGCACTCCGTAAGACTAATAAGACAAATGGTTTCAAAGAGGTATTTTAGATAGTGTTTCGGAGCTTGGCTATTAGCAGCTTATTAGCTTCGGTCCATTTTCATCAGGACCGCTAGATGCGGGAGGGGCTTATATTGAATTATTTGATTTTGTTTTGTGATATGATGAATATCATGAGTCGTTTTCATCATATGGTTATTGACTGATGTATAAGAATTCTATTGTAATGCTATATAGTATTAATTTATAACTTATAAAAAAATATAATGAAAACCAAAAATATAATGAAAACCAAAAATATAATGTTAGCTTTACTCGCCCTGTGCGGGAGCGCTGAGGCTGCGGTAACGATAAGCACTGATGGTTCAGGTAATCTAGGTCAAAGTAATAAATACCTAACTGGGACTTCAGGTAATTTTACTTTCGGTCAAGCATCAGATGATTTTATTGCCCAGACGATGACAACAGCGGACAAGGATATTGTGGTTTCTGAAATTCAAATAACCTATGAGACAGCTACAGCTGCTGGGGAGACTGATGCAATTCTTACATTATATGTGTTCGAAGTAACTGACCCTGAAAGCGCAACGATGACATTACCTGCATCTCCTTTCTTTACTGAAACATTCAGTGTTCCTTTGGTAGGAGACAACAATCACACTCGTCTCAGAATAGCCTTGGATGCGGGGACTGATTTAAGATTGTCTGCGGAAACCAGTTACGCCTTTTATTTTGACGTTTCTGATCCTACAGCTGCTGGTGAATTTAAGTGGCTACGTTCAACTTCTGCAGCTGGTGCTGGTGGTACGATTGCTGATGCTGCTTTCTACCAAGATGGAGAAATTAAGAGTAGTGGAGACCGAGATGCTTCTCTATCGATTCTAGGAACACTTGAAAACCCTCCAAGTATCCCGGAGCCATCTACTGTTGGGCTTCTTGCACTAGGTGCAGGAACTCTTGTGGTGAGACGGCGTAAGTAGGATTTTCTTTTAGGAACTATTTTAAAATTATTACCTCATGTCACGTTTGTGATGTGGGGTTTTTAGTTTTTGAGGATTTGGATGACTGCGTTGATGGCGTCTTTTTGGCCGCAGATGTCGTGGTTGGCGGGGACGATGAATTCTGCTTTGCTGAAGTTGAGGTGCGCGCTATGGTAGGAGACTACGCCATCGGTTTCTAATTCGAGGATGGGCTTGCCGATGTCACCAATGATGGAGTAGCTGGCGATGTTTTTACGCAGGGGCATGCGGTTTAGAGCGATGAGTGAGGGGTTACTGGGCTGGAGTTGATTTACTGAGCTTTCGCCAGTGCTGAGAAGTTTTTTGGTATGATCTGGGAGGTTGTTACCTGCTAGTTGCCCTAGAGTGAGGACATCTGCGGTTTGCTGGAGAATGAAGCTGGGGATGGTGATGATCTTGATGGCGAACCATCCTATGAGCCCGTCTGCGATTTTAGAACCACGGTGGGGGGTGGCTAGGTAGATGACCTTTGCAGGCTCGGTGAGTGGGGAGTAATGGAAGTAATCGTGGATTTTTGCTTGTTCGGATGCAGAGAATATATCAGAGGGGTGGGCGTCTCCAAGGTATGCTTGATGTAGAATTTCTTTTGGCTGGGAGAGGGAGACGCGGGCTATGAGTCCGCCCATGCTGTGGCCTATGATGATGGTTTTTCGGATGTTGGAGTCGTTGTGGTTGGGGTCAATGGTTTGGATGAGATTGCGGTAGGATTTTCTGAATTCGCTAGAGGTGACGATCCATGGTGTGCCGGTGGGGTAGAAGTAGTACCAGATTTGGTATTTTTTGCGTAGTTCTGGATCGGCATTGATGGTCTCTGCCATGTCCATGAAGGTTTCAGGGCTGGAAATGAGGCCGTGGATCATGATGATGGGGATGCGTTTTTTATCGTAGGGTTCGGCTAGGTAAAAGCCTTGGTGCTTGTCATATTTATTGGGTTTAATGAGGCCTTTGATGCTGAGTGTGGAATTCCCTGGTAGGTCATTGATGTAGTTCATGACGAGCTTGGGCTGGTAGGCTAGAGCTTGGCCTTGGTGCTTACTGGTGAGGGGGTGGTAGATGTCGATGTGGGTGGTGCGTTGTCCGTTTTGTTTAGTTTGGGTGGCGACGAGGTTGGCGGGCTGGAGGTTGGTTAGGTATGTGTCTTTGGTAATGGGGGTGAAGAGGAAATCTTTAGGGGATTTTATTTTGATGAGGGATGCTAGGCCTATGCCTTTGGTGCGGCGTGTGAGGGGGCTGATGGTGTAGCCGCTGGTGATGGCTGAGATTTCGCTCTTGGTTGCTAGCGGGTGGTGGGAGGTGTAAGTGATGGTGTGTCTGGGGAGGCTCTGGTAGCTATTTGCTGACCATTTAGTTAATAGTGCATGAGTCTGGTGTGAGCTGAGGATGCGAGGGGTGGAGTCCTCGCTGTGATTACTTTGGGTGAGTGATGGTAGGAGGGTGCAGGAGGGGAGGGAGAGCATCAAAAAAGCCGCCGAGAATGAGATCAAGGCGACTTTGATGAATTTGAATAAATGGTCGTAATAATTACTACGCATTATAATATGTGAGGCTTATCTAGCACGTAATGTGATGGTTTTAGGATCATAGTAATCTCTTGGTGAGAAGATCCAGCCGGGTTTTTTGTCGAGCAGCTTGAAGCCTGTTGGCCTGAACTCTGGGAGTAGTGAGTTAGAGTTAGGGTCGTAGGCTTTTCTGCCAGTGAAGTCACCTGTGATGCGGTATTCGTAGTTTTGGTCATATCCGTAGCTGGCGCCTGATGGGCCGTTTTCAGGAAGTCTGTCAGGGACAGTTTTGCTACTTTCGTTCATGAGGACGAGCTTGGAGCTTTGCCATGGTTGACCTGGCTTACGGACGTATCCCCAGAAGCGAGTTTTATACACGTAGTATCGTCTGCCGTAGTAGAAGTCACCTTTTGGTTCGGCTGCTATCTGGGCGGTTCTTACTGCTGGATCAGGCTCGGGGCCTAGTCTTCCTGCTGGTGGGATATAGCCTTCACCGCCGCTTCCTGCACAGCTAGAAAAGAGGAAAGAAGAAAGCGCTGTCAGTGTGACAGCGCTGATTTTGAGAAATTTTCTCATTAGTGATGAGATATGGGTTATAAGCTAGTTACAGTGATTGGTGTGCCTTTTTTGGTCATACCGAAGATTTGCTTAGCATAGGCTGGCTGGACGCGGATACATCCACCAGATGCAGCATAACGTTTGACGCTATTTGATGCGTGGAGGCCGATTCCGTCACCTGTGAGACGTTGCCAGTATGGGAGTGATGATCCTACGAACTTGTCATAAGAAACTCCGCTACATCTATCGTATCTGTGACCACCACAGACGCGGCTGCCGTTTTTGTAGAGTGTGCCGTAGACGTTTGAGCGTTTGTCAGCTTGTTTGTCGTATAGTTTGAATGTTCCGGTTGGTGTTCTTTTTCCTGCGCGTCCGGTGGTGCACGGTGTATCGAGGAGGACTGTGTCATCTTGGCTGACGATCATGCGCTGAGTGGCGATGTTGACTCTGAGCTTTGTTTTTGTGGTATCGACAGTTTTGAGAGCGTCTTCATTTTTATAGGTTTCGTAGGTTTGCTTGTAGTCAGCGCGCTTGACGAATTTTTCATGTGATGAGGCAGAGCTGGTGACTGATGAGCCACAGCTGGTCAGGAGTGAGATGACCGCGAGAGGTAGTAATAGTAGTAGTTTCATTGGTTGTAGTAGTTTTGTATGTGTAGGATAAAGTATTATTGAGTGATGGTGACTGATGTTCCAACGCGGACTTTACCGTAGACGATACGAACAACTGAGCTAGGAGTACGGATACAGCCGTGTGAAGCGGCGTAGCGAGGAACTCTACCTTGGTGCATGCCGACGCCGTCACCAGTGAGTCTCATCCAGTTAGGCATAGCGGCACCGATGAATTTTCCACCTTCAGGGACTTTGTCTTTTCTAGAGTCAGCACCAGATTTGACTGTGCTACCGCTGGCGTTAACAATTTTTCCATATAGGTTGGAGCGTTTGTCTACGATTTTCTCAGTGATACGGAAGCTTCCTGATGGGGTAGGGTAGGAGGATTTACCAGTGGAGACTGGGTAGTCCATGGCTACTTGGGCGCCATTCATGAGGAGAGCTCGTTGGAGTCCTTTTTTGATAACTATCTTGGAGTTACTAGAGTTTGTCTTAGAAAGTAGGCTGGTGTTTTTATAGACGTTGTATGTCTTAGGGTAGCTTGGGCTGGCCTTGAAGTGCTCATGTGTTCCAGCCTTGTGAGGGTTTATAAAGACAGCTTTGAGAGGTTTAGTGGCTTCTGGGTTTGGGGTGTCTGGGCTAGCCATAGGTCCACAACTTGAGAGGGCTGTTATGATGACTAGTGATAGAGCAGGGAGGAACTGTTTTGGATTCAGTATACGGTAGTTCATGATAGAGTGTGGTTGTGCAGGCTGGATTAGCATGTATGTTAGTTACTTAATACAAAATGCTAACTAGGGCAAGTTTGGATATGTGATTTCTTTTGTTTGGTATGTGTTGAATGAGTAGACCTTTTAATCGGCACAAAAGTCACAATAATTTGATTATTTATGGTGTGATACTAGATGCTAGGATGGTGGCGCTGCGCTCATTTTTTTTGACTAAGTTTTTGCCGAGGCTTGATTGTGGGAAGTCGACGGTGAGGGTGGGGGATTTGCGGAATGTTGGTTTTTGGGCAGCGCTGTTGACTGCGAAGAATGCGGTTTCAGGGATTTTGATGGTTCCTGTTTTAATTCTACCGCCCCAGGGGTCGATGTATTTGACTTCGAATGATGTTGCTCCGGGAGGTAGGGTTCCTGGGATTTCGTAGAGGACGACGAAGTGGCCATGGACTTGGCGCCATCTGCTACCGCGCTGAGCGAATCTTTTTACGCTTATGAGTGGAGGGAAGCCTTTCTGGAGTGATTTGACAAGATGCTTGTGGGTGTTTGTGAGGAGTGCTGTGTGGTCTTTGTCGGGTTTGAGGAAGTGGGTGGTGTGCTTGAGTTTGGGGAGGGAGAGCTTGCGACGGGTTTGGAAGTCGTTGGCTAGATCTGTGAGGTCGAGGCCGTTGATGCCTGAGCGTGCATCGTAACGCATGCTGGCGCGGGCATATCTGGAGAAGATTTTGCCGTAGTATCTGACGAGGAAGTCAAATTGTTCTTTATCGGTGTCGCCGACAATTTTTTGAGTGGCGGCGTTCCATTTTGCGGAACCGAAGCGGTAGGCATTGATGAGTGATGCTGGGCCGCAGCCGTTTTTCTGGATGTAGATTTGGTTTAGAGCTTTTGCTTCAGGGTTAGGTGCTATTAGAGGACCTTGAACTGTGCTGCAACTGCTGGAGGTGGTGACGATAGAAAAGTAGAGCAGGATGACTGATAGTCTGAGCATGCTGAGATCTTGTGTGTGAATAGGTGGTTTGACAATACTGGAGGAAAAAATAATTTGGTGGGGATGGTGGTTGTGATGTTTTAGAACATTTTGGGTATGTGTTATTTTGGAGAAATAGTGCTTTCTTTCGTTGGGGGATGGATTAGAAATGTGGGACACGATGATTTCTATAAGCGATGGACATGACGGGGGAGGAAACTCTGGGGTAAAGTTATCCCAAGAGATAGAGGATGTGTTTTCAGGGACTGGCTTGCTTTCGAAGTCGCCGGACTTTTCATATAGACCGCAGCAGCAGGATATGGCTGTGGCTGTGGCGGAGACTCTAGAGGATACGGGGGTGCTTTCTGTTGAGGCGGGGACTGGGGTTGGGAAATCATTGGCGTATTTGATACCTGCGGTGAAATTTGCGGTGGCGAATGATAGGAAGGCGGTGATCTCGACGCATACGATTAATTTGCAGGAGCAGTTGGTGAGTAAAGATTTGCCGATTGTGAAGAAGTTGTTGAAGTTGGATTTTGATGCTGTTTTGCTGAAGGGTAGGGGGAATTTTGTTTGTCCAGCTAGGTTGAGGCGGGCGATGGAGAGGCCTAGGGATTTGTTTTCAATTAGTGAGACGGAGGAGCTGCGGGCGATTTATGATTGGGCTGAGGAGACGCTGGATGGAAGCTTGAGCGATATGGATTTCCAGCCGAGTTCGAAGGTGTGGAGTCAAGTTTGTAGTGAGGCGCATGTGTGCACGAGGAAGTCTTGTGGGCGTGGGGATGCTTGTTTTTATCAGAATGTGAGGAAGCGGGCGGAGAAGGCTGAGGTGATAGTGGTGAATCATACGTTATTTTTTACGTTGTTTGCTGCGGAGGTGGAGAGTTTGGAGTTGGGTGAGGCTGGGAATGGTGGGTATATTTTTGCGAATGATTTTGCGATTTTGGATGAGGCTCATACTTTGGAGGATGTGGCTGCGAAGCAGTTGGGGATGAGGTTGAGCCATGCGGGTATGAGATTTGATGTGCAGCGGCTTTATAATCCGAAGACGAAGCGAGGGTTGCTGAAGACGATGCGGAATGGTGAGGGGATGCAGTGTGCGGAGGAGTTACTAGATGTGGCGGAGGCGTTTTTTGAGGAGGTGGGCGAGGTAGTGGAGTTTGGTCAGTTTTCGCGGGAGTTTAGGGTGAGGCAGGCAGAGCTGGTGGATAATAGTTTGGCGTTGCCGTTGCGGAATTTCTGGACGGCTGTGGAGGAGGCTGCGGAGGATCTGGAGAAGGATAGTGCGGTGAGGAATGAGTTGATGGATGGGGCGCGGAGGATGCGTGAGATGCATGGGAGTCTGAAGTTGTTTTTGGATCAAGATGATGAGGAGAGTGTTTACTGGGTGGAGAAGAGTGGGAGGGATGGTGAGAACTTGGTGTTGCAGTCTGCTCCTATTAATGTGGCTGATAGGTTGAGGGAGACGATGTTTGGTAAGGGGAAGACGTGTGTGCTTACGAGTGCTACGTTGGGTGCTGGGGATGATGATTTGGGTTATTTCCGTAGGAGGGTGGGTGCTGAGAAGAGCAGGGCGCTTAAGATAGGGAGTCCGTTCGACTATGAGAAACAGATGCAGATCTATGTGATGAAGGCGATGCCTGATCCGGGGACGGAGAAGTATGAGTCTGCGTTGGTGCACTGGATAGAGCGGGTTCTTAAATACACTGAGGGTAAGGCATTTGTGCTATTTACCAGTTATAGGGTGATGAGGAATGTGGCGGAGGCGATGGAAGAATATTTTGATGAGATGGGCTGGAGGCTTCTGGTGCAGGGGGATGGGATGCCGAGACACCAGATGGTGGATGTTTTCCGCGAGGATGTGCATAGTGTGCTGTTTGGGACGGATAGTTTCTGGGCTGGGGTGGATGTGCCTGGTGAGAGTTTGTCCAATGTGATAGTGACGAGGTTGCCGTTTAGTGTGCCTGATCATCCGTTGGTGGCTTGTAAGATAGAGGAGATAGAGGCTAATGGGGGGAATGCGTTTATGGAATATTCTGTGCCTGAGGCTGTGATTAAGTTGCGGCAGGGGGTGGGGAGATTGATCCGTAGTGAGAAAGACAGTGGATTGGTAGTGATTTTGGATAATAGGGTGGTGACGAAGCGTTATGGGAAGATGTTTTTAGATGCCTTGCCTCCTGCGCCGGTGAAGATTGTGAAGGAGTAGGTTTTCGAGGGGGTTTTTTAAATATGACACTGAATAGTTGTGACAATGTGCTACCTTATGTTGTCTACAGGTGTGGCTGGCAATGGCCTCATCAATAGAGTAAAGAAAACAACAACATACATAAATAATTCAATGAAACTAAAAAACATACTAATCATGGCAGGCGTAGCAGCGGCATTCACTTCATGTAAGGAAGTAAAAGAAACAGCAGCTAGTGCAGCAGAAGCAACTAAGGAAGCAGCTGGTGATGCAGCAGATGCAACGGCAGAGGCGGCAAGCAAAACTGGTGAAGCGATCAAAGATGGCGCAGCAGTGGCAGCAGAAAAGACTAAGGAAGTAGCTGGTGACACAGTTGAGGCCGTCAAAGACGGTGCGGCAGCAGCGGGAGACAAGGCAGGTGAAGCAGCGGAGGCAGTTAAGGATGGTGCAGCAGCGGCAGCAGAAAAGACTAAAGAAGTAGCTGGTGACACAGTTGACGCAGTTAAAGACGGTGCATCAAATACTGTTGAAGGAGCTAAGAAGCTAGGCGAAGGTGCAGCTGACAAAATCAAAGAAGGAGCAAAAGCAACTGGAGACGCTGTGAAAGATGCAGCAGGAGCGGCTAAAGATGCTGTTACTCCAGCAGGCGAGTAAGCTTCCTTTTTAAGAAGAACTTATAATAACCTAGAGGCTGTGAAGGTCTCTAGGTTTTTTGCGGTTAGATATCTAGGTTACAAACATGGAGGAATGTTGTAATCGCGAAGATGTGACTTTTTATTCTAGTCTTTTTTCAAGCAAGCGAAGTGGGACTGGAGAAGTTACTAGCTGGTGGAGCGAGTGGGAAATTTATTATAATTATTCGTGTGTGTGACGAAAAAAGGAGAGTGGGTTGCCGAGAGATCGGTAGCCCGCTCGAATTTTATAGAGATTTTGTAGCCTGGGATTGACCTTGGTGTTCGTTTGAAGAATGGTGTGGGTATGAAAGTAGTTCCAGACATTGTGCTTAGGGAGCATCAGAAAGGGCAGCATTTGGTAGCGCTAATGAGGGAGGATCTAGATGATAACGATTTGCATGGATTTATCATTGATTTTAATAAGAAGTGGGTGTTGATCCAGAAGGAGTATGATTTCATCTTTGATGGTTTTCTTTTAGTGAAGCGTGAGTTTATTACGGCGATAAAGCACGGAAGCACACAGAAGTTTCATAAGCGATTGTTTCAGATTGAGGGGAAGATGTCTGAGGTGGATTTTGAGAAGGTGACAAGCCTTGATGAGGGTGGGGTGTTTGACCTGGAGTCGTTTTTGTTGGACTTAGGGCGAGAGAAGGTGGTGATTTTAGAGGATGAACGCGAAGATTTGTTTTTGATAGGATTTGTGGAATCGTTGGGGAAGGATGGAGATTTTGAGATAAGGTTTTTTGATGGTGTAGGAACTCTGGATGATGAGTTGAGTGTGGTCAGCGAGGAAGAATTAACGATCGTGGCTTTTGACTCTAGTTATTGCTTACATTACGAGCGTTATTTCAAGCGTAAGAGGAAGCGGAGCTAGAGGTTACTTAGAAGCTTTTAAGGAAGCTGATTAGGCTGAGGCCGTTCTCTAGGAATAGGTTGATCCATTGATAGCAGTAGGCCTTGAAGGTGATGCCTGAGGGTGAGAGGCAGAGGAGGGTGGCTAGGAGGAGGATGTTGGCTAGGTAGATGACTGTGAGGGAGAAGAATGAGCCATTTTCTTTGAGGTCTGGTTGGTCACGTGGAATCATCCAGATGGTCCAGGCTAGGTGGAATGTCCAGGTGAAGCCGATGAGGAGATAGAGGATTTCATCGTGGAGAGGGATGTGGACGAAGAAGCGGGTGATGAAGGAGATGGCTAATATGATGCAGGTCCAGAATGGGATGAAGTAGGGGGAGAGGGCGATAAGGACGTTGGTTTTATTGGTGATGACGTAGCCACCGTCTGGAGAAACTTTGAAGCCTGAAATCTTTCCTCCGCAGAGGAAAATGAAGAAAGCGTGTGTGAGTTCGTGACCGAGGACGTAGAGGTAGAGGAATTTTTTTCTGAGAAGCTTAGTCCAGAACCATCCGAGCATGAGGAAGCTGCCGATGGCGAAGTAGAGGAAGGCTTCGGCGTGGAAGAGTTGTTGCCAGAAATTGTTTGATACTGAGTAGACGGTGTTGATCTCAAAGATGGCAACGGTTGAGATGAAGCAGGGGAAGAGGAGAATGACGCCGAGAATAGTTCTTAGGATGAGATGGATGAAGGGGAGGCTGTAGTCGTCTTCTGATTGTTGGGCGATGGAGGCGTTGAATGATTTTAAGCCGCGTGAAGTGCTGTTTTTTTGGTTGCTTCTCTTGTGCGCGCGGTTGCTGGCAGAGATGAAGAAACTCAGTAGCCCGCTAGATTTGCGAGAGCCTAGGGTGTTTTTTCTACGTTTAGCACCACGAGACTGCTTCCGTTTGGAGGCAATGATGCTCGTTCGTTGCTTAGAATTTCTGGTGTTTCGACGTGCCATTTACTGGGGTTGTAAAGGATTAGGGGAAATGAATATCCTTAGTAAATAGCGTATTTATCAACAGATGTCGATATTTAAGATGAATTTAGAATGTTTGAGTTGCTGTGCTATTACTATGAAGTGGTCTTGAAGCGTTTATTGATGAAGACGACGGCGGTGGCGGGGACTAGCATCCAGAGGCTGTAGATGCCTGGTGCGATGGTCATGGCGTCATTTTTGAGGATGTCTGCGGCTAGTAGTAGTGCGATGGTGCCGTTTTGGAGGCCTACTTCCATGGTGATGCAGACTCGCTGGGGGAGGTTGAGGTTGGAGAGTTTGGCTATAGTGAACCCTAGGAGCATTCCGGCGAGGTTGAGTGTGATGCATGCTGGGCCTGTGAGTATGGCGTATCTGTTCACTGTATCCGCGCCTAACTTGAGGTATAGGGCAAGGATGACGAGAGCAAGAACGGTGGCGGAGATGACTCTGACCCAGGGTTCAGCTTTGGCGGCTTTTGCTTTGAGTAAGTGCTTGAGAAACATGCCGATGAGGACTGGTAATACTGAGATGATGAAGAGTTTTATGATGGTGGAAAGGACTGGGAGGGAAACGCTAGTTGAGTCTAGCTGTTGCCATGTTAGAGCCCAGCCAAGAGCAATGGGGATGGTGAATGGTGTGATGAAGCCGATGACGGCGGTGAGGGATACGGATAGGCCTACGTCTCCTTTGGCAAGGAAGGTGAAGAGGTTAGATGTGACGCCTCCGGGGCATAGTGAAATGATGATGAGTCCTATAGCAAGTGCGCCTGAGAGCTGGAATAGAGATACGGTCGCTATGGCTAGTAGAGGGAGGAGGATGAGCTGGCAAGAGGCTCCGATGATAAAGGCTTTGGGGTATTTGGCGATGCGTTTGAAGTCTTTGATTTCTAGGCTCATGCCGACGCCGATCATGACGAGGATGAGTGCTACGGGTAATAGAATGGTTATGATGTGCTCGGCCATGAGTTGGGTTGTTAGAGGGCTTTATTTTAGGGACTCAACATTATGGCTTGTTTGGCGGCATGAGTGAAGCTTTCTTTGCTGGCATCAGCGATTGTGATCTCGCCGGTGGATTTGAGGTAGTTAGAATCTACTTCTCCAGGGCTACGGTAGCAGAGGTCGTAGTGGGTTTCTAGGACTGATTGTACGAAGTCATTCCATTGCTTGGTATCAATGAGCGTATTCCACTGCTCTACTTGCTTGTGGCCGCGTAAGGGGATAAGTTTGCTGAGTAGCAGTTTGAGTTTATCTGTGTTTTCTGTGAAGTGGGGGTATTCTTCGAGAAGGATTTTGATTCTTTCTGCGATGGGTAGTTTCACGTTGATTACGCGGGATCTCTTGAGTGCTTTCCAGAGTGCTGGGGGGCAGTGGATGTTGCCGATACGGTTACTTTCTGCTTCTGTGAAGATTGGTTTTGTTAGATCGAATTGCTTCATTTGGTGCCAAAGCTGGGTTTCAAACTTTTTTTGTGCAGGTTGTTTGGAGCTTGGAGTTGCGCCTAGTAGTGAGCCTTTATGGTTAGCTAGGCCTTCTAAGTCTAGGATTTGAGCGCCTTGTTCCTTGATGGATTTGAGTAGGCGTGTTTTTCCTACGCCTGTTAGGCCTGAGAGAACTTGTAAGTTGAGATTATCTTTTAGGAAAATTTCGTCTGTGTCATCGACGATGAATTTTCTGAAGGCACGGTAGCCGCCAGAAATAACGTGGGGTTTCCAGCCGATGGACTGGAGGATGAAGGTGAATGATCTGGAGCGCATGCCGCCGCGCCAGCAATAGAGAGCGGGGCGGTAGTCTAAACCATGTTGCATCATGTTGTTCTGGATGTGCTCGGAGACATTTGCTGAGATTAGTGCTGCACCAAGTCTTCTGGCCTCGAAGGTGTTTTGTTTGTAGAGGGTTCCTACTTTGACGCGTTGTTCATCATTTAGAACGGGTAGATTGATGGAGCCAGGGATGTGGTCTAGGGCATACTCTGATGGCGAGCGGACATCGATGATCTCTGAGAACTCGGAGAAATCACAAGGAAATGTAATGGTGGATAGTTGTTGCATGTTGATAACTTTATCACTGTGGCTTATTCTGTGATCGGCTCCCATAAAAAAATGGTTTTTATGGGGATGGTTGTCATATTTGGCTTTTTTGAATGATGGAAAGGTAATAGGACTTGGTCATGACAGATATTGATATAGCCCAGAAAGCAGTATTGCAACGAATAGCGCCGTTGGCGCAGGAGAAGCTTGGGATATCTGATGAGCATTTGGAGCCTTATGGGCATTTTAAAGCGAAGCTTTCTTTGGAGTATATTGATTCCTTGAAATCAAAGCCAGATGGGAAATTGATTCTGGTGACTGCGATTAGTCCGACTCCGGCGGGAGAGGGAAAGACTACGACATCGGTGGGGTTGACGGATGGTTTGAATAAGATTGGTAAGAAAGCTGTGGTTTGTCTAAGGGAGCCTTCTTTGGGGCCGTGTTTTGGAATGAAGGGTGGAGCTGCTGGTGGGGGGTATGCTCAGGTGGTGCCTATGGAGGATATAAATCTGCATTTTACGGGGGATTTTCATGCGATTGGGTTGGCGAACAATTTGTTGGCGGCGTTGATCGATAATCATATTCATCATGGGAATAAGTTAGAGATCGATGTTAGGAGAGTGGTATGGAAGCGGGTGGTGGATATGAATGATAGGGCGCTGCGTGAGGTGACTGTTGCGTTAGGGGGGATGGGGAATGGGTATCCGAGAACTGATGGGTTTGATATTGTGGTGGCTAGTGAGGTGATGGCGATTTTCTGTTTGTCAACTAGTGTGGAGGAGATGAAGGAGAAGTTGGGTAATATTATTGTGGCTTATTCGAGGGGACGGAAGGCTGTTAGGGCGCGTGATCTGAATGCTCATGGTGCGATGACTGTGCTGCTGAAGGATGCATTTAAACCAAATTTGGTGCAGACTTTGGAGGGTAATATGGCGTTTGTTCATGGTGGGCCGTTTGCGAATATTGCGCATGGGTGTAGTTCTGTGATTGCAACTAAGACGGCGTTGAAGCTGGCGGATTATGTGGTTACTGAGGCTGGTTTTGGTGCGGATCTGGGGGCTGAGAAATTTGTGAATATTAAGTGTAGGAAGTCGGGCTTGAAGCCTGATGCATCCGTTGTGGTGGCTACGATTAGGGCGCTGAAGTATCACGGTGGGGCTAAGCTGGAATCGCTGGAGGAGGAGAATCTGGGTGCGCTGGAGGATGGGTTGAAGAATCTGGAACGTCATGTGAGGAATGTGCGAGAAAACTTTGGGCTTCCTTGTGTGGTGGCGATTAATAAATTTACTTTTGACACGCAGGCGGAGATTGATCTGGTGACTAATAAGTTGGCACATTTACAGGCGAAGGTGGTTCTTGCGGATCATTGGGCGCATGGGGGAGCTGGGGCGGAGGTTTTGGCACGGGAGGTGGTGGAGACGCTGGAGTCTACGCCGGCTGATTTTAGATTTATTTATGATGATGAGACTCCGCTGTGGGAGAAGATGGAGGCGGTAGCGAAGAAAATCTATGGAGCTGGAAGGATAGAGGCAGATTCTAAGGTGCGAAAGCAGATCAATAAGCTGCAGAAGGATGGCTTTGGGGCTTATCCGATATGTGTGGCGAAGACGCAGTATAGTTTCTCGACTAATCCGAAGTTGTTGGGTGCGCCTGAAGATCATGTGGTGAAGGTGCGTGAGGTTAGGCTGTCGGCAGGTGCTGAGTTTGTGGTGATGATCTGTGGTGACATTATGACGATGCCTGGGCTTCCCAAAATCCCTGCAGCTGATAGGATAGATATTGACGCTGACGGTAAGGTTGTTGGCTTATTTTAACTTAAACTATTTAAAATCTTAAACATCAAACTATTATGCAACATCACGTATATTTCTGGCTCAAAGAGGAGCACAAGACGGACGCATCACGCGCAGAATTCGAGAAGGGTTTAGACCTTTGTAAAAATGTACCTAGCGTAGCTGGTGGTGACTGGGGTGTCTCAGCTGCTACACCTGAGCGCCCGGTGACTGATAAGTCATGGGATTATTCACTTTATCTGAGTTTTGATAGTGTTGAGGATCACAATGCTTATCAGGTGCATCCAGATCATGATGTGTTTGTGAATACGTGCAAAGATTATTGGGAGAAGGTGACTATTATGGATGTGGAGTAGTGAAATTTTGAGGGTTGAGTGAGGTGTTTTAAAAAAATAAAATTGCTCACTCGACCTTTCGTATAATTTGAATATAAGCGCGTGGAACACGTGGCTCATTCAACTAATACATGGAGTTCCCGCTTTTCTGAGGGACTCCGAATTAAATTCAACGATCAGCAACGGTTTTTACTGGCTTGTGTGGTTTGTGGTTTATTATGTGGATTGTTAGCCGTAGCGTTTCATTTAATGATTCATGGCACGTTCCATCATTTATGGGACTTTGCTACTGGGTTGAAGGAGACTTGGCAATTTGTGGCGTTGATGTTAATCGCACCTACTACTGGGGGATTGATCTGCGGGCTGGCTATAAAATACTGGGTTCCAGGGGCTGTGGGGAGTGGTATTCCTCAGACGAAGGAGGCCTATTATAATAAGGGCGGGAAGATTCCTACTTTAACTGGTTTGTGGCGGGTGTTGTTGGGGACTGTTTACATTGGTCTGGGTAATTCTTTAGGGCGTGAGGGGCCGATGGTGCATGCTTCATCTGCGATTGCTTCACGGATAGGGCGGTTTATTTTTTTGGATACTGAGCGTGTTAGGGCAATGATTCCGGTGGGGATGGCAGCGGGGATTGGTGCGGCATTTAATGCTCCACTTTCGGCTTTAACATTTGTGTTTGAGGAATTGTTAGATAATTTCTCTACTAAAGCAATAGGAGGAATGGTGGTGGCTGTGGTTATAGCGGCGGCGGTGTCGCGGACGATTTTAGGAGAGGACCCAGTGATCAATACTCATTTGGCATTGGATTACGAGACATCGGCTTGGATGTTAGTGGCTATTCCTTTGGGGGCGATAGCTGGGGTGATGGGGCATTTTTTTGTAGGGTCTATTCTTGCTGCGCGACAATTTGTTAAGTCAAGAAAGGGGCTGAGTTCGTGGTACACTCCTGCTGTAGGAGGGTTGCTATGTGGCTTGCTTGGTTGTCTTTCATTTTGGATCACTAGTAATGCGGGGAATCCTCAGCATGGTGTTTTCAGTATTGGTTATGGATCACTGGAAGCTGCATTTGAAAATCAGCTAATTTTGTCTATTTTGATCACTTTATTGGCCTTTAAATTTGTGGCTGTGGTGGTGAACTATGCGACTGGAGGGAGTGGTGGATTGTTTTCACCGACGCTATTCATTGGTGGAATTCTTGGTGGGGTGATAGGGGTGATACTGGTGAAGACTTATCATTATTTTGAGATTGTGACGATAACTGATGAGTCTCAGATCATTGGTGGGTGTGTGCTGTTAGGGATGGGGGCTATGTTTGGCTCGGTTCTGCGGTGTCCGTTTACTTCGTTGATTATTATTTTTGAGCTGACAGGGAATTACTCACTTATTTTACCGTTGATGGGGGGGAATATGCTTTCTTGGGCTATTTCTAAGAAGTTTAGGCCGATTGCGCTTTATGATGCGTTGTTGATGAGTGATGGGGTATCTCTGAAGCGGATGCCATTGTATCGGGGGGCGCAGGATTATAGGAATTTACCTGTGGCTGCGATCATGACGCATGATGTTATTTCACTAAAATCAGGGCTAAGTGCGGCGGAGAATTTAGTGGAGATCCAAGCTAATCAAACGAAGCATCATGCTTATATGGTGGTGGGTGAGGAAGGGGTGTTTGAGGGGGTGATCAGTCACCATGAAGTAGAGCATGCGATACCTGAAACGTTGGTGTCTGAGTTGGTGCTTAATCAGGATGTGATCTATGTGCATCCAGAGGCATCGATTCGGGATGCTTCACATTTGATGATTCAGAATGATATCCAGCAGTTGCCTATTCTGAGTGCGTCGGATAAGGGGAGATTGCTAGGGATTTTGACGCTGAATGATATTGCGAGGCAGCAGAATGCTACTCAGATGTAGGGGAGCTCTTTGTTTTTGTTCATATACGTCTTAGCCCATATGACGTATTTCTTCTGTCATGTTTGATTACGAGTATCTTAATTCCGTCTAAACGCTCTTCAAACAGAATATGGAAAGGAAACTTCTTGAGATTATATCTTCTCTTGCCTGTTAAATCAAAGTGATGCCTCTCTGGATACTTCTCTATGTTAGACAAAGATCCTATGAGCTCAGTCCAAAATTCATCTGCTAGATTAGTCGATACTCCTTCATAATCTTTCGTGATCTGTCGAGCATCTTTAATTGCAGAAGGTGGTAAAAGGGCTCTTTACTCATCTACCACAGGCCTTAAGAAATTCTTCGTGGCTAATGGCTTTCACTTCGCCTGAATTTAGCTCTGCACTTCTACGGTGCACCTCATCATCAGAGACGGTATATGGAGCATCTGATAAACCTTCTAGAATATAAGCAGCTATTTCTGCTCTTTCTTGGGGCGGAAGCTGTGACACCTCGCTACATATTTCTGATACTTTTAACATGTATATATATAATAGCGAATCACGTAAAAACGCAATATTTATAAGAGAGCGCTTTAATCAGGGCGATTAAGCTAGAGATTTATTTTACGAATAGTGTGAAGCTTCATGAATGTGGTGAAGGATGGTGTAAATATAAATATAGGTGTCCTAGTTTCTATGAGTTTATAACACCCATTGTATTATGGAAGCGCTTAAAGTTTGATGAATTTAATTTCAAACTAATTCCTTTATGTAAGGTAGAGAAGATTTATGACCTTAGGCTGGGGATTCCACCGTGCCTTACAGCACGGGGATTTTCGGGTGGGCTGTGTCCTAGGCTGTGTAACCTTTCTTCCTTCAGGAGATTTATAGGTTTGGGGCTATTTGGTGTCTCGGTAGCCGTTGGGGTTGTTAGATTGCCATTTCCAGGCGGATTCGATCATTTCTTGGAGGCCGAATTGTGCGTGCCAGTTTAGTTCTTTGTTGGCTAGTGTGGCGTCGGCTGTGCATTCAGCGATGTCTCCTGGGCGGCGTGGGCCGATGATGGTTTTGATTTCTTTTCCTGAGACTTGGCGGAATGTTTCCACCATTTGTTTTACGGAGTAGCCGGTGCCGGTTCCGATGTTGTAGATGAGGGTTTTGTTGATGTCAGAGGTAAGTTTTTCGATGGATTTTACGTGGGCGCGGGCGAGGTCTACTACGTGGATGTAGTCGCGCACGCCGGTTCCGTCGATGGTGTCGTAGTCGTCTCCGAAGATGGTGACGTGTTCGCGGATGCCTGCGGCTACTTGGCTGACGAATGGGAGGAGGTTGTTAGGGTATTCTGGGTCTTCGCCGATCTGGCCAGATTCATGGGCTCCTACTGGGTTGAAGTATCTGAGTAGGATGACTCCCCAGCCGTATGCTTTACTTGAATCCATGAGGATTTGCTCCATCATGGATTTGGTTTGTCCGTATGGGTTGGTGGCGTGGATGGCGGCGTCTTCTTTGATGGGGGTTTCTTCTGGGTCGCCGTAGACGGTGGCGGATGAGCTGAAGACGATGTTGGAGACGTTGTTGTCCTGCATTACCTCGAAGAGGGTGAGTGAGCCGGTGATGTTGTTTTTGTAATACATCAGTGGTTGCTCGACGGATTCTCCGACTGCTTTGAGAGCTGCGAAATGGATGACGGCGTCGATGTTGCCTTCTTTTTTGAAGACGGCATCGAGTGCTTCTTTGTCTAGGAGATTTACTTCGTGGAAGCTTAGGGTTTTGCCTGTGAGCTGCTGTACTCGCTTCATGGGTTCTGCAACGGAGTTGGTGAAATCATCAACGATGACGACTTCGTAGCCTGAATTGAGGAGTTCGATGCAGGTGTGGGAGCCGATGTATCCGGCTCCGCCAGTAACTAGTATTTTTTTCACGATTGGTAGGAAATTTGAGACTACTTAGATTGTTCGAGCATCTTGATGATGGGGGCTTCTGCGCGGGCTCTGATGTCCTCTGGCATTTCTACTGTTGGGGAGAGGTTTAGGAGGCAGTCGTGAAGTTTCTGGAGGGTGTTCATTTTCATGAATTTGCAGTCGTTGCATGCGCAGTGATCTGTGGGTCCAGGGATAAGGTTTTTGTCTGGGGCTTCTTTTTGGAGCCTGTGGAGCATTCCGCTTTCGGTGACGACGATGATGTCTTTGACTGGTGCGTTTTTGCAGTAGGATACCATTTTTTCAGTGGAGCAGACTTCATCGGCTAGGAGTCTGACGGCTGTGGTGCACTCTGGGTGAGCGACTACGAGGGCGTCTGGGTATTCTGCTTTGATCTTGTTGATGGAGTTCTGGGTGAACTCGACGTGTACGTAACATGAGCCTTGCCAGAGGTCCATTTTGCGGCCGGTTTGTTCCATGACCCAGGCTCCGAGGTTGGCGTCTGGGACGAAGAGGATGGGGCGGTCTGCTGGTGCTTTGTTGACGATTTTGACGGCATTTCCTGAGGTGCAGATGACGTCGCAGAGTGCTTTGACTCCGCCTGAGCAGTTGATGTAGGCGATGACGTAGTAGTTTTTCTCAGCGTTTGCTTTGAGGAATGCTTCTAGGTCTTCTGCTGGGCATGATTCTTCGAGTGAGCAGCCAGCGTCTTTGTCTGGGAGGATGACGGTTTTGTTAGGGTTGAGGATTTTAGCAGTTTCGGCCATGAAGTGGACTCCGCAGAATGCGATGACTTCGGCAGGGGTGTCTTGTGCTTTGTATGCTAGACCTAGTGAGTCGCCTACGTAGTCTGCGATGTCTTGGATCTCGCCGTCTTGGTAGTTGTGGGCGAGGATGACTGCGTTACGTTCTTTTTTAAGACGTAGGATTTCTTCTTTTAGGTCTATTGCTGTGGCTTGCATGAGGTTAGATTAGTATGAAAATGTGATTTGCCAAATAATTTATGAGGCGTAGGAGGGATTTATTGATTTGGGATGGTTTGGGAGTCGTTATTAGGAATGAATTCTTTGCCTTTAGCTAAGAAGATGATGCTTATGGGGCCGCCAATGATGAAGCCGTAGGGGAAGATGGAGATGCCCCAGAGGATGGATATGATGATGGTGGTGTAGAAGAACCATGGGGCGCGGTGTTTCTTGGAGAAGAAGGAGGTGAGGATGCAGATGGCTCCGATTAGGCCGATGGCTAGAGTGATAAGAAAGATGGTGAGTGCTAAACGTAGGTCTTCAGTGAATGCTTCATAGGTAATGTTTTTTCTACCTAAGTTATAGTATGCTCGGTTTAGGATGAACGTTGAGAAGGGTCTGCCAAACACTGGTAATGTGTAGAGAATGAGGCCGATGAGGGAGAGCTTGCTGCCTGAGTTCTTAGAGGGGGTGGCTGGGGGTGTAGCTTCAGTGGAGGGTGGGGTGTATGGGGAATTTTTCACGTTTGGGGTGTGATAAGGTGGGCGATGCATGTCTCAGGCTTTCAGCCCTCTTGTGTATGTTGTGGTGTTAACCCATGGCTGCGCTTTGCTTACCATGGGCTTTAATATGTGTTACCCCGTTGGGGCTAGGTTGAAGGGGAGAGCTTGACTGAAAGGTGGGGAGTATGGGTTTGGCGGCATGACTATTTTGATTCGGTTTTGTTTTTCCAGTTGGAGAAGACGTAGTGGTGGACGCGTTTTAGGCCGGTGTAGAATCCTAGTTCTTTGATGGAGGGGAGTATGCCTTTACCTTTGGCTTTGATGGTGGTGGTTCTGGTGATGCGGGTGCCTGAGTCAGTGGTGATGAGGTGGAAGTCTTCGATGATGGAGTCTACGCAGGGGCCCCAGGTGTGGTCGGTGGTGACCATTTCGAATCTGAGTCTGTGGGGTGGTGACCACTGGGTGATTTTCTGGATGACGGTGCCACGGTCTGAGATGCAGCGTCTTTCGGAGCCGATTCCTCCGGCTGGGTTTGGGAGTTCGCAGGATTTGGGTTGAGGGACTCCTAGGCAGAACCAGCCGGGGACGTCCATGCGGGAGTTGGTGAGAAGGGGCCAGAGGTTTTCTGGTGTGGTTTTGATGTTTTTTGTGGTGGTGATTTTCATTTGGTATTTAAATAAATGATCATGAGGATGAGTCCGAAGAGGAAGAGCCATTCTGGGGTGTTTTTTTTGGAGGGTTTTTGGAGGAGGGCTTGGATTGATTCTAGGATCTTGCCTAGTGCTTTGAAGAAGCCGTTGAAAAGGATATCATCTACGGTGTCTAGGGCATCTGTTTCTTGATTGTGGCTTTTGTGGTCTCTTATCAGCATCCAGATGGTGGAGAAGGTGAGGAGGATGAGGCTTGTAATGAGGTAGGCTATTTTCATGTGAAGCTTGGGGCTTTTGTGAGGAAGGTTTACCCTTGTAGGGAGGGTAGTTGGTTGTGAGTTTTGGTCAAGGGTGGAGGAGCATGTGTCAGGGTTTCAGTTGTCTGTAATGAGAGTTGCTTGTTAGCATTTCTGGGAAATAGGGTTGGGGGGGAACGAGGGGGGCGTTTTTTTGGGAGATTGGAAATCTCTGGCACTTTGGGTTTAATCTCTGTTGCTAAAATGTTGGGGAGTGGTTTAGGGTTTGGGTATGGAGATGATGAAGCCTTTACCGATGCCAGAGAAGACTACTGGGGTGTTGTCGTTTGATTTTGATGGGACGTTGGTTTGTCCGGAGAGTGATCCGCAGTTGGATCCTCGTTTTTTTGAGGTGATACGAGATTTCCGTGAGGCGGGGTGGGTGTGGGGGATCAATACGGGGAGGTCACAGATGCAGATGTTGTCTGGGTTTATGGAGGGGAAATTTCCGTTTTTGCCGGATTTCTTGATTGCTCGTGAGCGGGAACTTTACACGCCAGGGGCGATGAATCGGTGGATTCCGGTGGCGGAGTGGAATAAGAGATCTGATAAGGATCATAAGAGGGTGTATAGGAAGGCGAGGAAAGTGATTCAGTTAATTCAGGGGTATGTGGAGAATGAGACGCAGGCGAGGTGGGTAAGTGAGCAGGGTGATCCTGCGGGGATTGTGGCGAGTACTGTTGAGGAGATGGCGGGGATTGTGGCGTTTATTGATTCTCAGATAGGGAAATATAAGGATTTGGGGTATCTGAGGAATACGATCTATCTTAGAATGAGCCATAAGGGGTATCATAAAGGGACGACGCTTGCTGAGGTGGCGAGGCGCTGTGGGGTGGGGGCTGATCAGGTTTTTGCGATTGGTGATGGGCACAATGATATTGATATGTTGCGGAGGGAGTATGCGGGGATGATCGCTTGTCCGGGGAATGCGGATGAGGAGGTGAAGGTGCATGTGCGTGAGCAGGGTGGGTATGTGTGTGATGGGCGGGCTAGTTTGGGGGTTATTGAGGCGTTTGAGCATTTCTTTGATTAGTGGGGTTATAAGGCTAGTGGGGGCACCACGAATCTAGGAATGAGTGGAAGATGGGTTGGTGCACGATGGAGATTTTTTGACCACGGAAGGCACGGTAATTACGGAACTTGGTTGATGGAACAGAACTACGATAAGGGGCTTGGGCTTTGACCTGCGGTGCTGGACCACGAATCTTCACTAATTTTCACGAATGGTGGACGATGAAGTCTTGGGGTGATGGGTTTTTGAACCGCTGAAGTCGCTGAGTAGCGTTGAACTTGGGTTGATGAGATGGAACTTGGTTGATGGAACGGAACTACGATAGGGGGCTTGGGCTTTGATCTGTGCTGCTGGACTACGAATCTTCGCTAATTTTCACGAATAGGTGGATGATGGAACTTTTTTAACAGAATTTCAGAATTGGGCTGAATTGGGTTGAATTTTACTTGGGTTGATGGGTGGGGTGGTGTGAATTAGAAAAATATCAGTTAGTAGAGCGAATTGTCTTCACAATTCAGTGGCTGAAATGTTTTCTTAGTGCAGACGGTATGAGCGACACAGAAAATAAATTTAAACGAGTAGTTCTCAAGCTTAGCGGTGAAGCTTTGCGCGAGGTGGGCAGTCAGGATAATATTTCACCAGAGATCGTCGAACGTATCGCAAAGGAGATATCGGTAGCTCATAAGTTGGGTGTAGAGATCGCTATTGTGGTGGGTGGAGGTAACTTCTGGAGAGGGGCTAGTGCTTCTGCGAGAGGGATGGATAGGGCGACTGCTGACTATGTGGGGATGATGGCGACGGTGATGAATGCACTTGCTGTGCAGTCTGCTATTGAGGCTGAGGGTGTGCCTTGTATTGTTCAGTCAGCTATTGAGATGAAGAATGTTGCGGAGCCATTTATCCGACGTAAGGCTTCTAGGCAGTTGAGCATGAAGACTGTGGTGATTTTTGCTGCGGGGACTGGTAGTCCGTTTTTCTCAACTGACACGACAGCTGCGCTGAGAGCGAGTGAGATGGCTGCTAATGCGATACTTAAAGCGACTATGGTGGATGGAGTATATACGGCAGATCCTAAGAAGGATTCGAGTGCTGTTCGTTATGAGACTGTGAGTTATGAGACTTGTATTAACGACCAATTAGCGGTGATGGACTCGACTGCATTTTCGCTTTGTATGGATAACAATATTCCGATTATGGTTTTTGATCTGAATGTTCCTGGAAATATAACGAAGGCGATTTTAGGGCAAGAAATAGGGACTATTGTGAGTCACTAATTATTTATTATTATTTAAACTAACAGAATCTAACAAATCATTATTATGGAACCAAAAGAAGTACTTACAGAACTGGAAATGGCGATGGAATCTGCCATGGAACATATGAACAAGGAGTTCTCATCCGTTAGGACGGGTAAGGCATCGCCAGCACTTGTAGAGAATGTGATGGTGGATGTGAAGGCGTATGGCACGAAGATGAAGTTGCGTGATCTTGCGATCATCAGCACACCAGAGCCTAGGCAGATCGTTATACAGCCGCATGATCCGAGTACTGCGGATGATATTGACCGTGGAATTCGTGAGGCGCAGTTGGGATTTAATCCAGTGAATGAGGGTAAGCTTTTGAGACTTCCTATTCCTGAGCTTAATGAGGAACGCCGTCAGGAGATGGTGAAGCGTGTGAGGGGCATTAGTGAGGATATAAAGATCCGAGTTCGTGGTGTGAGGAAGGATGGGATGGATTCTGCGAAGAAGATGAAGGATGCTAATGTTCTGACTGAAGATTCTCAGAGAGACTTTGAGGCACAGGTGCAGGAGATTACAGATAAGTTTGGCAAGAAGGTGGATGAGGAGTCTGCGGCTAAGGAGAAGGAAGTGATGACTGTCTAAAAATAAGACAGAATTCGACGAAATAAATTTTATACAAGTATCTCTAAAGAATATGGAAAATGTAATTATTATTGGAACTGGCCCTGCTGGTTACACCGCCGCAATTTATTCTGCACGTGCAGATTTGACTCCGCTTATCTTGACTGGTTCACAGCCGGGTGGGCAACTTACTACCACGACTGATGTGGAGAACTTTCCTGGATTCCCTGATGGGATCATGGGGCCTGAGCTGATGCAGAAAATGCAGCAACAGGCTGAGCGCTTTGGTGCTAGAGTGGAAAATGGGATAGCTGTTACGAGCATTGAGCAGAATGAGGATAAGACCTTTGCGGTGCATGCTCATAATGTCTTTTCTCCGGACGATGTGAAGACTTATCAGACTAAGACGGTGATCATCGCTTCTGGTGCTTCTGCTAGGTATCTGGGTCTTCCTGGTGAGGAAGAGTTGGTGAAATCAGGAGCTGGGCTAACTGCTTGTGCGACATGTGATGGGGCGTTTTATAGAGATGTTCCTGTTTGTGTGATCGGAGGTGGTGACTCTGCTGCTGAGGAGGCTACGTTCCTGACTAAGTTTGCTAGTAAGGTGTATTTGATTCACCGTCGTGAAGAGCTGCGAGCTTCTAAGATTATGGCTGCGCGTGCGCTTGCTAATGAGAAGATTGAGCCGGTTTGGAACTCGGGTGTGATTGATTATATTCTTGATGATAATAAGCGCATTAAGGCTGTGAAGCTTGAGAATACGGTTGATGGAACTGTTTCTGAGCTAGAGCTAGAGGGTGTGTTTATGGCGATTGGTCATACACCGAATACGAGTTTTGTGAGCAAGGAGCTGGTTGATCTGGATGAGTCTGGGTATATTTTACAGATTCCAGGTAAGACAGCGACTAAGACACCGGGGATCTATGCTGCGGGTGACGTGGCTGATACGGTTTATAGACAGGGTATCACTGCTGCAGGTCAGGGGTGTGCAGCGGCTTTGGAAGCTGAGCATTACTTGGCTAACATAGAGGGGTAGTTGATCTAAGAGTCTAACAAATTTCAAATCCTAGGGGTTCACTGCGGTGGGTTTCTAGGATTTTTTTTGTGGCTTTGGTGATGACCTGCGGTGCTGTTGACCACGGAAGGCACAGAATAGACGGAACTTGGGTTGTTTTCTTGGGTTGATGCGGACGCGGCGTTCGCGTTATTGAATTTTTTTGAGGGGGATGGTGTTGGGGTAGTTTTTGTAGTTGATGTCGATGTAGTGCCACCATTCTGCGGGGAGGGGGTGGAAGCCGGATTTGTGCATGGCGTATTGGAGGAGTTTGAGGTTTTTGGCGAGGGTGGGGTCTGAGTGGTTGAAGTAGGAGTGGGCTTGGGGGGTGAAGGAGTCGAAGCCGGTGGGCATGGGGGCGGGTTTGCCGGATTTGGTGACGAGGGTGATGTCTACTGCGGTGCCGCAGGAGTGCTGGGATGGGGAGTTTCCGGGGTTGGCTACAAATTCATCATTTCTGCCTGAGGCTTCGTAGAGATTCCACTGGGCTGATGGTGGGCGGTAGGCGTCCCAGACTTTGATGCGGAGGTCGAATTGTTTAACTATGTCGTTGGCGTGCTTGAGACGGAGGGCTGTTTCTGGTCTGAGGAGGGCGGGGAATTTCTCAGGGTAGAGGGGGGATTTTGCGACGGTGGTGGGGCGGGTGTATTGGAGATCGATGAGGATGGTGGGATCGACTTCGGTGATGGAGATGAGGTTGGCGGCGGCGTATTTTGGGTTGTTAGAGATGGGGAGCTCTGCGTCTGTGTATTGTGGTGGGGTGACGGGGCCGATGGGGGGGACTGGTTTGTTTGATGTGGTGGGGGCGCAGTAGCAGATGGTGAGGCAGATGAGTGGGAGTGCGAGGGTGATGAGGTGGTGCGGGAGTTTCATGTATTATGCTGATGGGGAGGAGGGATGGAGCCTGCCGTTGATGGCGGTTTCTAGTAGTGGGTAGTTGGCTTTTCCGATGGGTCTGAGGCTGGAGACGATGCCGCCGGTTTCTTCTTTGTTGTAGTGGAGGGTCATGAGATGATCATTGAATTCTGCATGATCTATGTCTGACCAGAAGATGACTTGGAGGTTTTTCTGGGGTTTCCAGAAGGGGAAGAGTTCGACGCCCATGGGGGTGAGTATGATGTATGCGTGGCGGACGCAGTGGACGCCGATACGGAAGAAGATGGCAGCAGGGATGAGTGGGATGAGGGAGAAATACCAGTAGGCTTTGAAGTCTGCGTGCCAGGGGCCCCAGTTTATGAATTCGTTGAAGAGGGTGCCGATGGCGATCATGGTGCAGATGACTCCGAGGAAGAAGAAGGTGGAGGCTTGGGCGGCGCGGGTGAAGCGGATTTCTTTTTCTGGTTCGGCGACGGGTTTGACAGGGGAGTCTAGGATGCGTTTGAGGGGGCCTGCTCCGTCACGTGGGTCAATGGGGTGATTTGATTCTGGCATGTGTTATAGCTTGGTATGGTGACGCTGGTTTTTGTTCAAATCTTTGTGGCGGTGATGGTGAGGATGTGGGCGTCTGGGTGGGGGGCTTTGTCTGGTTCTAGGTCGGTGATGAGCTGGTTTGCTTTCCAGCCGGTGGCGGCTAGGATGAGCTGGAGCTCGGGGTAGCTGTACCATTGAATTTCTTGGGAGGAGCGGTGTTGTTGTTTTTGGCCGCTGGGGTGGGTGACGGTGTATTGGTGCTTGCGGCTGAGAGTTTGGCGGAGGCGGTTGATTGTGAATTTGGTTTTGCACTGGGCTTTGGCTTTACCGTCGTCGCCGAGGTTGGCTTCGTGGTCTAGGTACCAGTCGCTTTCTGGGAGTTCGCCGGCGATTTCTGCCCAGGGGATGAAGAGGGTGAGGTAGAGTTTGGCGTCTGGGGTGGTGTAGGTGTGGGCTTGGGTGAGGAGTTTTTGGAAATTTTCTCTGGTGAGGAGCTGGGCGGTGAAGGCGGGGATGGAGACTCTTTGGTATTTCTTGTCGTCTAGGTTCAGGTCGACGATGTCAGCGGTGTGGATGGTTTGTTGAGCGAGCTTGGAGGTAAGGTTTTGTTGCTGGGCATTGGAGTGTAGAAGCTGGACCATTTCTGGGGAGATTTCTACGCCGTCTATGGGGGTGCCATTTTCTAGGAGTGGAAGGAGGAGACGTCCTGAGCCGCAGCCTATTTCTAGGCTGGGTTTCTTGTCGTGAAATTTCTCTAATAGTGGGAGTTCAGAGATGATGTCTTCTTGCTCCCAAAAGGTGTCGTGGAGCTTGGCTTCTAGGTCGGTGTACATTAGAGGTAAGTTTTTCTGTTAGACTTTGCTGAGGTCTGGGGCTGTGGGTTTTTTGGATAGTGGTTCAGGGTCTTCTGGGAAGACTAGGGCGTAGATGGTGTTACCAGGGGTGACTTTTTTGAGATCTTCTTCGGCTGGGCGTAGTCCTTTGTCTTCGCTGTTAAGGAAGAGTATGATGGCGTCTGGGTTGGCTTCGGTGAAGTGTTGGAAGGTGTATTGTTCTGAGATGCTGGTTTTCTTGACGATGGCACCTTTTAGTACGAGACGTTCTAGCTTTTTACGGTTTGGTCTGCCGGTGAACATGATGCGTCCTCGTTGGTGAGAGGCTACGGAGTTGGTGTGGTGTTCTTTGTCATCGAGTGGGGCAACTTGCCAGATTTCTGCGCTGCCGAAGATGTGGGTGAATTCTTTGGCGGCTAGGCTGTTGACTTCGTCGTTGTTGGTGGCGGCGACGAGCTGACCGATGCCTGTGAGGTCTAGTTCTTCTTCGACGTATTCTGAGAGGATGTTAGCGCGTTTGGCGGGGATGCCAGCTAAGGAGGCGGCTGCTACGTTTGAGAAGTTGGTGTCGAGCATGAGTACGTCATGGCCGTCGTCATGGAGGGTTTTGGCGATGAGTCTGGTCCAGGTGTTGGCTCCGGCGAAGAGGATGCCGCGTGGGTTTTTGGTGGCGAGTCCTAGTTTGTTAGCGAGTGGGGCGGCGAGGAGACCGTAGAATGCTACTGTGCCGACGATGACGATGAAGGTAAGTAGGACGAGGTTTTCTGCTTGCTGGGCGACTTCTGCTGGGACTTGGCCTTCTGCTGCGGCGTGGGTGAGCTCTAGGGCGAAGATGGATGTGACGGCGGCTGCAACGATTCCTCTGGGAGCTAGTGATGCGAGGAAGATCTGCTCTTTAAAGGTTGTTTTATTTGAGAATAAGTTGGCTCCGAAGATGGAGAGTGGGCGGACTACAAGGATGAGTAGTGCGAGTAGGATGAGTCCTTGGGTGAGGGTTTCTGAGGTGAGGGTCTCTGTATTCACACGGCCGGAGAGGACGAGGAATAGGAGGGATATGATGAGGACTCTGAGGTGTTCCTTGAACTCTAGGATGTGTTTGACTGAGACGGCTTTTTGGTTAGCGAGGGCGATGCCCATGACGGTGACTGTAAGGAGTCCTGACTCGTGAACGACTGCATTGGATGCTGAGAATGCGATGGCGATGACTGATATCATGAAGACGGAGTGGAGGAAGTCTGGGATGTAGTGTTTCTTGAGTGCGAATTCGACTGCCTTGGCGAGGACGAATGCGAAGCCGACGCCTACTACGAGGGTTTTTAGGAGTGAGGTGATGACGGCGGTTCTTGCTGAGTCCCAGTCACCAGCGATGGCAGCTTGGAAGATGAGGACGGCCATGATGGCACCGATGGGGTCGACTACGATGCCTTCCCATTTGACGATGGAGCCAACTTTACGAGATGGCTTGATGTGTCTGATGAGTGGTGCGATGACTGTGGGGCCGGTGACGACGAGGATGGAGCCTAGGATGCCTGCGACGCGCCAATTCCACTGGAATATATAGATTCCGATGGCGGTGGTGAGGACGAAGGCGATGAGGACACCTATGGTACAAAGCCGGAATACGGGTGCACCGCTTTCTTTGAGTTCGGAAAATTTGAGCGTGAGTCCGCCTTCGAAGAGGATGAGGGCAACTGATAGTCCGACTACGGGGAGTAGGAGGGAGTTGCCTAGGTCTTCATTTAGGAAGTCGTTGATACTGATGCTGAAGAGGAGCTGGGCACCGAAACCGAATGCGAGGAGGAGGAGGATGGAGGGGAGCTTGAAACGCCATGCGGACCATTGAGCTAATATTCCGAGGCCTAGGATGATGGTGAGGTAGGTGCCGAATGAGATACCTGTGAAATCGTGAATCATAAATTATGTTGGGTGGATGGTGTGTAGGAAAGTTTTGTGTTTGTTCTGCGTTTATTCAGCTTTTGGATCTCTTGTGAGGAGTTCTTGGAGTGCTTGGGTGGCAGGTTTGTTTTGGTAGAGGACTTGGTAAACGGCGTCTAGGATGGGGGTGTCGATGTCGGTTTCTCTGGCGGCTTCGTAGATTGAGAGGGTGTTAGGGACGCCTTCGGCTACCATTCCGAGTTGGTCTGTGGCTTGCTTGATGCTGAGGCCTTGGCCTAGAGCTTTGCCTACGCGGTTGTTGCGTGAGTGTGGGGAGTAGCAGGTGGTCATGAGGTCTCCCATTCCGGAGAGGCCCATGAAGGTGTCTGGCTGGCCGCCGAGGGCGATGCCGAGGCGGGTCATTTCTGCTAGTCCTCGGGTGACTAGTGCGGCGATAGCGTTGTCGCCGAGGCCGATGCCTGAGGCGATGCCTGCGGCGATGGCGAAGACGTTTTTGAGAGCTCCGCCTAGTTCCATGCCTGCGACATCATGAGATGTGTAGGTGCGGAAGTTTGCGGTGGAGAACATTTCTTGGAGGCTGGCGGTAAGTTTTTTATCGATGCTTCCTACTACTGTGCAGGTGGCTAGGTACTCGGCAACTTCTTCGGCGTGATTTGGTCCGGAGATGACTGCGATGGGGTTTTTGGGGAGGGCTTGGTAGATGATGTTGCTCATGCGTGCGCCGGTGCCGCGCTCGATTCCTTTGGCACAGGAGATGAGTGGGACGTTTGGTGAAATCCCGATTTTGGCTAGCTGGTGGGCTGTTTCTCTGGTGGCTGAAGTGGGGATGACGAAGAGGATGATTTCTGCGGTTTTGGCTTCTTTGAGTTCTGTGGTGCAGCGGATATTTTTAGGGAGGCTGACTTTTGGCAAGTACTTGCGGTTGGTGTGCTGGGTGTTTATTTCTTCGGCTTGCTCTTGTGATCTGCCAACGAGGACGACGTCTTTGAAGTGCTCGGATAGGACGACGGCGAGGGCTGTTCCCCAGGAGCCAGATCCTAGGATGACGGCTTTAGTGGTGGGTGAGGACATGTGATTAGGCTTTCTTTTTATTTTTAGGGGTGAATTTATTTTCTTCTCCGGCGAGGAGTTTCTTGATGTTAGAGCGGTGCTTCCAGATGGCCATGATGGCGATGAAGACGGCGAAGATAAGGAGTGGTTTGTTCCAGGTCCCTGCGGCGAGTTTGCCGTGTGACCATGATCCGTAGAGGACGAGTAGTGGTAGTGATGCGGCGGCTACGATGCTGGCGAGTGAAACGTAGCGGCTGATCTTAAAGGTGATGAAGAAGATGGCGATGAGGAGGAGGAAGGCGAATGGCATGAGGGGGAGGAGGACACCTGCTGAGGTGGCGATGCCTTTGCCGCCTTTGAAGTTTACCCATGGCGAGTAGTTGTGGCCGAGGATGGCGCAGAGGCCGGTGAAGACTTGGAGGGCTTGGGCTTTGAATTGGTTGTCGCCTAGGTTGATGGCGTGTTCGCGGAGGAAGCCGATGGTCATGGTTTCGTCTGCGCCGGTGAATTTGTAGAGGTTGTAGGCGAGTAGTGTGGGGATGAGGCCTTTGAGGAAGTCTAGGAAGAAGCAGGTGATTCCGAATTTTTTGCCTACGATGCGGAGGACGTTGGTGGCGCCGATGTTGCCGGAGCCGTGTTCGCGGATGTTGATGCCTTGAGATTTAGCGATGAGTAGGCCGAAGGGGATGGAGCCTAGGAGGAATGCGATAATTGGAAACAGCCAGATGTTCATATGTTAGTTCGATGTGTGTGTGGGAGGAGTGGCGGAAGTTTAGGTGAGTCTTTAGGGATGTCAATACGTGGTGGTTGGTTATTGGGTTATTGGTTATTTGGATATTGGGGGGTGTTGCAGGTGTGGGCGAGACGGGCACGCTCCTGTTTTGGGTGAGGGGTGTGTTTTTGATTAATAATTTGAGCGATATTAAGTTTGTTCTGTCTTAGTTGTTATGAACGATGCTGTGAGAACTGAGCCTGTAATTTATTCGTGTAGAGAGATAGAGAGGGCTTGGTGGAAGAAGTTCAGTGTGCGTAAGCCTGGGGTGGATGTGTTGACTGGGGCTTGTTTGTTGATGGTGCTGATGCATTTATTTATTGTTCTTAGTGGGGGAGTGTATGCTCATGAGGGTATTTATAATCGGTGGTTGGGGCTGAGGGCTGAGGGGTTACTTGGGGGTAAGGTTTGGCAGTTGGTTAGTTATAGTTTTTTGCATGGGAGTTGGTTTCATTTACTGACTAATTTGGTGATGATTTGGTTGATTGGTGGGAGGCTGATGACGATTTTGGATCAGAAGAAGGTAGGGTTGTGTTTGTTGTTAGGTAGTGTGGTGGGTGGGTTGTTTTTTGTGGGGTTTGATCTGTGGAGTGGTCAGGGGGCTTTCTTGGTGGGGTCTTCTGGTTCTGCTTTTGCGTTGTTTATTCTGATGGCTTGTTTGTCACCGGAGGCGAAGATGATACCGATTCCGGTGCGGGCTAAGAATATGGCTGTGGGGTTGCTGGTGGGGTCATTGATTCTGTGTTTGGCACATCCGGGGATTGATTTGCCGGTGTTTGGGGTGATTGGGGCTTGGATTGTGGAGGTGGGGTTGACTTCGGTTTTTCAGGTGGCGCATGGGTGTCATTTGGGTGGGGGGCTTGCGGGGCTTTGGCTTTCGAGTCGTTTTATGGGGAAAATGATCTCTTTAGAGGATTTGAAACGGAGCAGGATTCATTAAGGTTTTATTAGGAGTTACGATTTCTTTGAATATTTTTCTAAGGAATTTTCGTTTCAAGTGTCACAATAGTAACAGGGACTCGTCAATACTGACTGACGGGTGTCTTTCGACACCACTGGATAATCCGTGAAAAATGTAATGAAAATATCTGAGACTGATACTAGGACTGCTGCTGAGAGAGGCGGGCAGTCTATAGAGGAGGTCTTTGATGCGGAGGAGTCTGCGTTGCTGAAGTTTGCGTATGGGTACGTGAAGCGGCGGGAGGTGGCTGAGGAGGTGGTGCAGGATGCGTTCTTAAAATTACATGAGCAGTGGGATGAGGTGGAGAGGGCTAGGCCGTGGTTGTATAAGGCGGTGAGGAATATTTCGCTGAATTATATACGCAAGGCGAAGCGGGAGACGCTGACGGATGATGCGGGGTCTGAGGTGCTGGATGGTGGGGCGGATGAGCAGGTGGGGAGGTTGGAGGCGGTGCTTATGATGCGGTTGTTGATGGATGATCTGGGGGAGAGGGATAGGGAGCTGGTGAGGTTGAAGTTTGAGGAGGATAGGAGTTATAGCGATATTGGTGAGAGGTTGGAGATGGGGGTGGGGAATGTGGGGTATCGGTTGCATTTTGTTTTGAAGGGCTTGGCTGAAGGGCTGAGGAGGAAGGGGATAGATGGGTGGTAGTTAATTATGAATTATGAATTTTGAATTGTGAATAGGTTAAAGGAAAGTTTGGTATGAAAGATAAGAATGATAATGAGATTGGGGTTTGGAATGATCCGGAGTTGGAGGCGCGCCTGGTGGCGATGCTGATGGGGGAGCTTAGTGCTTATGAGGAGGCGGAGATGGAGGAGGAGCTGAAAGGGAGTCCTGAGTTAAGGTTTTTTAGGGATCGGATGGAGGAGGTGATGGGGTTGATTTCTGAGGTGGGGGAGCAGGTTGAGGATGAGGGTGGCGATGATGAGTGGAAGATGGATGGTGAGCGTAGGGGGGGACTGTTAGAGAAAATTTCTAGTGAGGAAGCTGTGGAGGCTGAGAGGGTGGAGGTTGTGGGTGGAGGTGTGCAGTGGAGGAATTTGCTTAGTGTGGCTGCGTGTTTGTTGATATCGGTAGGGGCGTTTGTGATGATGTTTTTGAGGCGGGGTGAGGTGTATAGGAATCAGGAGGAGTTGATTACTTATTCTGTCTTTTCAGAGGAGGAAGAGGAAATAGTGAAGCCTGTGCTGGGTGAAAATGCTTGGGCTTTTAGTCAGAGTAAGGAGAAGGAAGATTTGGTAGCGACGCGAGAAGTTAAAGGAAAGAGGCGTGAGTTTCTCTATCCTACTGAGTATGAATTTGATGAAGAAAAGATTACTAAACCTGAGATGAGTAATGAGGCTCCGCAGAGGCCTAGTGCACCTGGGTCTAGTATGGCTAAGGTTATAGCTGCGAGTCCAGGTGCTGCTGTGAATATTCCGGTTCCAGATGAAATGGTGGGTGAGCCTAGTTTGGGGTTTGGGGATGGGGGTGATTTTGGTGATGGTTGGGGTGGTTTTTCTGGTGGGGGATCAAAGGGACGTGAGGAAGGGAAGCAGTTAGGGATGTTAACAAAATACTCTGAAATTAAGCAGTCTAATACTGATGAGTTGGGGTTTGATTGGGTAGTTGAGCCATTTAATGCGAATTCAACGAGACGAGAGGCGTGGAGTGGTTCTTTGGAGAAGGACGGTATGGCTAAGAGTGGAGGCTTACTTTCGGTGACTGGTGTTTTTAAGACAGATAAGCTAGATTTAAAAAATACGGATAGTTACGCAGCCTGGGATGGTGGTGAATTTAATAAGTCTAATATAGTTGCTGGGGGGAATCGATCTGGTGATTATGCAATTAATGGAGCTGATATTGATGGTGTTCTTAATGGAATAGTGACGGGTGGAGCTACATTAGATTTGGCTGAAAGGTATTCGGGTGGTAAAGATGATTCTAGGAAGTTAAGTTTGGGGTCGTTTCCTAAAACTCTAGATAACTTAGATGGCGGGAAGGGAAAACTTTTTCGATCTGGAGGTTTAGATGATAAGGATGAGTTAGCGAAGATTGATTATAAACGTACTAGGATGCTTATGAATGTGGATGCCTTTGGTATTAATGAGGCTAAGGACTCATCACTACTAGTTCGTGAGAAGTTGGCGGATATTAAGTTGCCTTTGATGGAATTTGATGAGGATGCGACGGTGAAGGATGCGATTAATTTTCTTAGTTCACGGGCGAAGGAGTTAGATGGTAATACGTTAGATCCTAGTAAGAAGGGGATGGATTTTGCTTTTCGTGATGCTGCTGAGGTTGATGGGGGTGAGTTGGTAGAGGCTGGGAAGATTGAGGATATTAAGCTTGGTGGGTTGAAGATAAGGGATGTTCCTATGGATGAGGCTTTGAGGCAGATAGCTCAACAGACTGGTCTGCGTTATAAGGTGGAGGAAGGGGTGGTGACGTTGTTAAAGGCTACTGATGTGGATGATAATGAGATGTATGCGAGGACGTTTAGGGTTCCTGAGGGTATGGTGGATGCTCTGAAAGCTACTATGGACGACGGAGCAGGGTTAGATGATGATCCATTTGCAGGTGAAGATATTTCTCTTGAAAAGGCGAGTGTTAAAGATCTGTTAGAGATGCAAGGGATCAGGTTTCCTGAGGGGACGACTGTTGGGTATAGTAAGGATAGGGGGACGTTGACTGTTAGAAATACGGCTGAAGGTTTGGATCAGGTAGAGGAATTAGTGGAAATGGTTAAGAAGGAGGAGCAAGGTAAGGTGTTGTATGGATTTGAGGTCAAAGATGCTAGTGCCTTGTTGCCAAGTTTGGATGTGGAGGGGAAAGGAAAGGTTGCTGAACAGGGAAATGATGTTTGGGAGGAGGCTATTCCGGCTGTGGAGGAGAAGAAGTATTATTTTGGTAGGAAAACTAATGCGCTACGAGTTGGGGGGGGAGATGCTCCGGAGGTGATGTTGACTAAAGAAGAGTATGATGCTCGGAGGTTGGCGGCGATTGAGGAATTTAAGGAGAAGAGAAGGGAGCAGGAGGATAAGGTGGAGGATCATAGGACTCGGTTGTATGCGCTGAGTAAGAAGTTGCAGATTCCTTATCATGGGAAGGATGGGAGGTTTTTTGCTGGGAGAGGAGATAGGGATGCTAGGGAGTATGATAGGGCGGATCAGGCTTATGAGGAGGCTAAGCGGACTAAGGATCAGTTAGAGTCATTTACGGAGTCTTTGGAGGGCTTGAGTGGTGAGGACTTGGCTGTGACTTTGATGGCATCTGGGAGACCTGAGGCGGCGGTTTTGAGGGCTGATTATGATGAAATTTCTAGATTGAAGCAGGCTAAGAGTGTGGCTGTAGCTGGTGGATTAGCGACGGGTCATGATAGAGTTCAGAGTCTTGATGCTAATATTAAGGAGGTAGAGGAGCGGCTTGAGAGAAGTCAGGTCAATGTGAGGAAGAAGCTGAAAGAGGATCTTGTTGTGTTTGGGAAGAATGTTGAGAAGTTACGGATTGATAGTGATAAGGAGGTTGGTGACTTGATGGTTGGTGCGGAGGAGAAGACTCGGTTTGGGAAGGTGAGGGAGGATTATGAGCGTGAGTTGGCTGTTTTGGAGGCGATTAAAGGGGCTGAGTTTAATGAGCTGCTTGGTGAGAATTTAGATAGGTATCCGGTTGAAGTAGAGAAGAAGGTTGATCCGGATTTTAGTAAGGAGATTTCTGCTGCTGTGCAGACGCATTCTACGTTTTCTTTGAATGTGAGTGATGTGAGTTATCAGTTGGCTAAGGATGTTTTGTTAGAGAAGGGTGGGATACCTGATGGGGATAAGGTGAGGGTGGAGGAGTTTGTGAATGCGTTTGATTATGGTGATCCGGGGGTTTCTAGTGCGAGTGGTAGTGGAGGGAAGGTGAATTGTGTGGTGGAGCAGTGTGCGCATCCGTTTTATCAGCAGCGGAATTTGGTGAGGCTGGGGGTAAAGACTGGGGCTATTGGGCGGTCGCTGCCGTTGAGGTTGACTGTTTTGTTAGATAATTCAGGGTCGATGGAGAGGGCTGATAGGAAGGCGACTGTGCTGAAGGCTGTGGAGGCGTTGGCTCGTGAGTTGGGGCCTGAGGATGAGGTGACATTGTTGAGTTTTGCGCGTGGTGCTAGGTTGGTGGCGCAGCGGGTGAAGGGTGATGAGGCGATGAAGTTGGTGGGGCTTGTTAGGGGGATTCCGTCTGAGGGTGGGACGAATTTGAGTAGGTCTATTGAGGAGGCTTATGCGATTGCTAAGGAGGGTGTGAAGGAGGGGAGTATGAGTAGGATTGTGTTGATTACTGATGGGGCGGCGAATTTGGGGAATGCGGATCCGGAGGAGTTGTCTAAGAGTGTGGAGCGGATGCGACAGCAGGGGATAGCGTTTGATGCTTGTGGTGTGGGGGCTGATGGTCTGGATGATGATATGCTGGAGGCGCTGACGCGTAAGGGTGACGGGAGGTATTATTTTATTAATAAGCCTGAGGATGCTGATGCGGGGTTTGCGCAGAAGTTGGCTGGGGCTTTACGTCCGGCGGCACAGAATGTGAAGGTGCAGGTGGTGTTTAATCCGGAGCGTGTGGGGAATTATCGGTTGGTGGGATTTGAGAAACATAGGCTGAAGAAGCAGGACTTTAGGAATGATGCTGTGGATGCGGCGGAGATGGCTGCTGAGGAGGCTGGGAATGCGTTGTATCAGGTGGAGGCGCGGGCTGATGGGAGTGGTGATGTAGGGACTGTGTTTGTGAGGTTTAGGGATATGGCTAGTGGGGAGATGGTGGAGCGTAGCTGGGTGATTCCTTATGAGGGGAATGCGGCGAGTGTGAGTGATGCGGCGGCTTCGATGCAGTTGGCGGCGGTGGCTGGGATGCTGGGTGAGCGGTTGAAGTTTGGCGCTGATGCGGGGATAGATTTGAAGGATATGCGGGATATTTATGGGAAGCTTAGGGGGAATTTCCAGGCTGATGAGGAGGTGCAGAATTTAATTAGAATGTGTGAGAAGGTTATTGGTTATTAGTTATTGGTTATTAGTGAATAGAGAAATTATATTATGAAGATGAAAATGAAATTTGTGGGTGTTGTTGTTGGGCTTGTGATGAGTTTATTTGGTGGGGCGTTAGGGCAGGTTGCTCAGGATGAGGTGAAGGCTACTTTGCGGGCTGGTGGTGATGGGGGTGGTGGGGCTTTGATAGTGGAGGCGCGAGGGGTGCCGGCTAAGGCTCCGTTGTTTTTTACGGCTAGTTCTGAGCAGGTGGTGACGGTGACTTCGGATGCTGTTAGGCAGAGTGTTTCTTTGCATTATAAGAAGTTGCAGGGGGAGGATGAGGTGATGAGCTTGGTGTTGAATCATAAGGTGGATGTTAAGTCTGTTAGAGGGAAGGGGCTGAAGGAGTGGTCTGTGAGAGAGGTGGATGGGGTGCATTATTTGGATGTTAGGATGACAAATCCTAAGGCTGAGGAGCTGAAGTTGGTGATGGAGGCGGAGTTGTTGTTAGATGGTGGGGAGACGAAGCCTGTGGTGCGTTTGATGACTTTGGGGATTCCAGAGGGTAATGGTGCGGGGTTTAGTGAGGCGATTACGATTATTAAGAAGGGTGTGCAGGTGAATGTGACGAAGGCATTTGGGTGTGTGGCGGCTAAGCCTTTGTTGCCGAATTCGATTGTGTTTCTGAGTAATGAGGAGGCGGATATAGAGTTGAGTATTCTGAAGTATGAGGGGGATTATGCGGGGATAGATCTGAGGGGTGTTTCTCTGAAGGGGAGGGTGGATGCTGATGGGGAGTCTGCGGTTGTTAGGCTTCGTGGTGAGCTGCATGTTAGGGAGGTGAGTGAGGAGCCGTTTTACCTGTTGAGGGGGAAGGTGGCGTTGACTCGTGTGCCGGAGGTGGGTTTATTTGGGGGGAAGTTAGAGATTAGGAGTGGTAAGACGGGGATGCATTATGGGGTTGTTTGTAAGCGGGTGGGGGTATATCCGATTGATTTGGAGTTTGCGGTTCCTATAAGTAGTGGGACTGGGTGGGATACGATGAACTTTGTGGTGCCGAATGGGGCGGTGGTTCCTTTGGAGATTTCGGAGTTGGATGGGGAGATTGAGTTTCGTGATGACCGGTCTACGAATATGGATTTTAAGGATGAATTGTCATTGTGGCGGGGTGTGTTACCGGCTTCTGGGTTGTGTGATTTGCAGTGGAGGACTAAGTCTAGGGCGGGTGATGGGGAGTTGTTTTATACGTCACATGGGGTTTCTGAGATTAGTATTGGTTCTGGGTTGATGCATGCGGTTTCTACGGTGACGTTTAAGGTGCTGCAGGGGAAGATGGGTAAGGTGGAATTTGATATGGCTGGGGCTGGTGAGGTGGTGTCTGTGGTGGGGTCTCAGGTGGGGAGCTGGAAGGTGACTGAGGTTGCTGGAAAGCGGGTGTTGGAGTGTGAGTTGAAGGCTGAGACCAGTGATGTGAGTTATGTGCGGGTGGCTTCTCAGCTTCCTTTGGGGAAATTTCCTACTAAGGTGGAGCCTCTGAGTCTGACTCCGCGTGGGACGATGCGGCATTCTGGTTTTGTGAGAGTTTCTAACAGTGGGGCTGTGAGGGTGGAGACTAGTGTGACTGAGGGGCTGATGCAGCTGTCGCCGGATAAGTTTCCTAGTAGTGGAGCTAAGGTTAAGGGGAGTCAGCAGTTTGTGTATCGTTATCCTTCTGCGGATAGGAGGCTGATAGTGTCGGCGGATCAGATTATTTCTGAGGTGTCGGTGAGTCATATTACGACTTATGAGATGAGTGAGACGGATAGGGTGATAGAGGCTGATGTGGAGATAGATATTAGTGAGGCGAGGTTACGGGAGTGGAGTTTTATGATTCCGGCTGAGTATTCGGTTTCTGGGGTGAGTAGTGCGAATATGGTGGATCATGTGGTGAGTACGACGGTGGAGAATGGGATGAGGTCGTTGAAGGTTTTGTTTGGTGGTGAGGTTATTGGGCGTCAGTTGATACGGGTTCGTTTAGAGAAGAATATGAGTGCGGCTGAGGGTGAGTGGAGTTTGCCGGTGTTGGCGTTTCCTGGGGTGAAGAGTGTGCGTGGGGATATTGGGATTTTGTCTGTTAGTGGGTGGAAGATGAAGCCGGTGGAGGGGTCTGTGGAGAGTCTGGATGAGCGTCCGTTGGCCTATTTTCCGAAGAGTAATGCGGTGGGTGATAGGTTGCAGCATGCTTATAGGACAAGGTCTGGTGAGTGGGGTGTAAGGTTGGAGATTAGTGCGATGGGGCAGTCGATACAGAGTGATTTGTTGCATTTGTATCATTTGAAGGAGGGGATTATGGAGGCGAAGGTTTTGGCTTATTATTTTGTGATAGGTGCGCCTGCGAATGAGTGGAAATTACAGCTTCCTGGGAGTGCTGAGAATGTGTCTGTGGAGGGGCAGAATGTGCGGACTTGGCATCAGGATGGGGAGGTTCTCATCGTGACGCTGAACCAGCCGGTGTTGGGTGGGGCTAAGCTGTTGGTGACTTATGAGGAGCCGATGAATGCTAGTGGGGGGAGGATCAATATAGGGTCTGTGACGCCGCTTGGGGTGCAGTCTGAGTCTGGGTATATTCATTTGGTAAGTAGTCATCAGGTGAAGGTGAGTGAGGTGGATAAGAGTGAGGGGTTGCTTAGGATTAGCCCGTTGGAGATGCCTTCTGAGCATCAGGTTTTGACTTCTGTTCCATCGGTGGAGGCTTGGCAGTATGCGAGTAGGCCGTTTGGGCTGTCGTTGACAGTGGAGACGTTGGAGTTGGTGAAATCTCTGAGTCAGGCGGTGGGTGCGGCTTCGCTGAATACTAGGGTGACTAGTGCGGGTGAGGTGGTGACGAATGCTACGTTTTTGGTGAATACTAGAGGGAAGAAGGCGCTTAAGATGAAGTTGCCTGAGGGGAATAGGTTATGGACGGCGAAGGCTGATGGGGAGCTGATCAATGCGCGGATCGATGGTGATGAGTTGATTTTGCCGCTTCCGGCGACTAAGGATGCGAATAGGTATAGGGAGCTGGAGATACGGTATGGTGGGACTTCTGAGGATCCGAGGAAGGTGAGTGTGGGGCCTCCGGTGTTGTCTGCTCCGTTGACGATAGCTGAGTGGAAGGTGAGTGGTGATAATCATTTGACTCCGATTGGGGGGAATGTGAAGCCGTTGCAGATGGTGGTGTCTAGGAATGGGTTTGATCAGTTGGCGAATGAGTATCGGTTGTTGGCTGGGGTTATGTTTTTGATGCTTGGGGGGATATTTCTTTTGAGGAGTGAGGTTAGGGATCGGTGGTTGATTTTGTTTGGGAATCTTTGGTTGGTTGCGACGGTTGTTTGCTGTTTAATTTTTGGTGGCAATTCGATTGATACGGATGTGGCTAGTTTTAAGGAATTTGATGTGGTGGCTCCGGTGGTGGGTGAGCAGGAGGTGGTGATGCTGGAGTTGGCTAATGATAGTTCTGCGCCTAGTAGTTTGTCTGGGGTTGGGGTTTTCTTGATGCTTGCGGGTGTGGGGTTGTTAGTGGTGGGGATGGTGAGGGAGGAGCTAGCTACGACGTTGGTGAGGGCTTCGGCGGTGTTTGTGTTGTTGTTGGGGTGCTTGATGCATGTGGGAGGGGCTGCTTATTTCTATTTTGTGATAGGGATCTTTGCGGCGTTGTTGCTGATGAGGGGGATTCCGAAGTTGTTGGGGCAGTGGAATTTTGAGTCTAAGTCTAAGAAATCTGTTACGGTTGTGGGCTTGTTGTTGGTGAGTTTTATGGGGTTGATGAGTGATGTTAGCGCGGCTGATGGGGTTGCGGATTCTATGGTGGAGAGTTGGGATGTGAGTGAGGGAAAACTTAGTTCTGAGTTACAGGTTGTCTGGAATGCGGAGGAGGGGCAATCGCTTCAGGTGCTGCGTGCGCCGGCGGTTTTGTTAGGTGCTGAGGGGGATGGGTTTAGAGTGATCAAGGTGAAGGAAAAGGTGGATGGGGCGATGGTTTGGAAGTTGATAGCTGAGGAGAGTGGTGAGATAAGGGCGGATGTTAGGTATGAGATGTCATTTAAAGATATGGCGGAGTTGGCGGTGAATGTGCCTAGTGGGCAGGCTGGTGTGAAGTCGCTGGAGGTGGTGGTGGATCAGGCTGGGTGGAAGATTAGTTCTGCGGAGGCGGTGCGGTCTGAGGATTTGTTAGATGTGGGTGAAGGAGCTAGTGGGCAGCGGTTGACATTGTTGGGGATGGCGAATGCAACGGTGATGCTGAAGCCGATGCCGCGAGATAGGAGTAAGGAGAAGTTGAGGTTTTTGGCGGAGGTTGCGGATGTTTATGTGCCTGCTCCTGGGGTGCTGGATGGGCGGCATAAGTTGAAGATTAAGCCGTTGGATGGTGAGGTGAAGGAGCTGACTGTGGAGATTCCTGATGGGTTGATGGTGGGGAATGTGGTAGGTGGGGCTCTGGATAGCTGGAGGTTTGATGCGGGGCAGAAGGTGTTGACGGTGACGATGAAGAGGGCGTTGGTGCAGGATTTTGAGTTGATGATAATGACTCAGCGTGGGGTGAAGGCTTACCCGCAGGACCTGGTGTTGGAGTCGGTGGTGGTGCGAGGGGCTGCGACTACGGTGGGTGCTATTGGGTATGGGTTTGGGGAGGATTCTCAGCCGGATAATGCGAAGGTTGTGGATTTGTTAGAGATTAATATTACTGATTTTGATAGTGATTTGCTGAGGGCTGCGCGTGATGTGCAGGCTAGGTTTGTGCTGCATAAGGCCTACCGGTATGGGGAAAAGCGTGGGAAGATAGATCTGAGGGTGGCGGCTGTTTCTCCGGAGATAAGGGTGCAGACTCAGCAGACGATTCGGTTGACGGATGAGCGGATGTCATTGCAGGTGCAGGCGATGGTGAATATTACGCGGGCTGGGGTGTTTGAGCTGAAATTTTATGTTCCTGAGGGTTTGGATGTGGAGGCTATCAATAGTCCTGCGCTGCGTGACTGGAGTGTGGTGGATGTGAATGGGAGGCGGCTTGCTACGATGTTTTTGAATGGGAAGACGATGGGTGAGCATGGGTTTGCGATTACTTTGCTGGGGGATGCTCCTGAGGTTGATCCGGGTGTGGAGGCTGATGTTTGGGGGGTGCCTCGTTGGTTGTTAGAGGGGGTGAGTAGGCAGCGTGGGGTTTTGACGTTGGTGCCTGATCATGGGATTCGGTTGCGGGTGGCTGAGAGGCAGCATGCTTCTCAGGTGGATAGTAAGGGTAATGTTGGTGAGAATAAGGGGTCATTGGCGTTTAGATTGCTTCAGAAGGACTGGAAGATATCGCTTAATGTGGAGCAGCTGGATCCTTGGATTACGGCGGAGATTTTACAGCAGGTGAATGTGCGTGAGGGGTTGACGAAGCATTGGATGAATTTGCATTTCCATGTGGATCATGCGGTGGTGAAGCAGTTTCAGGTTCGGATTCCTGGGGTGGGTGTGGAGCAGAGTAATCAGTTGCGGGCAAGTGGGCCAGCGGTGAAGGAGATTGTGCATGTTGAGGGGGATGTTTGGCAGGTGAATTTGAGGCGAGGGGTGATAGGTGATGTTCCGGTGCAGATTGGGTATCAGGAGTTGAAGTTGCGTGATGGGGATGTGGAAGTGATCTCTCCGGTGCAGTTGTTAGATACGAAGCAGACGACTCATTATGTGGCTGTGCGTGCACCTGGTCAGCTGGAGTTGAGTGCGGCTGAGCTGCGTGAGTGGCGAGGTTTTGACTGGGGGAATGTGCCTGGGAAGTTGTATAATATTTCAGATAGGAGTGAGCCTAGTCTTTGCTATAGGGTGATGGATGCGGGGGTGAATATGGATCTGGGAGTGAAGCGTCATTCTATGGCAGGGACGCTGAAGTTACGTGTGGAGAGTGGGGAGATGCGGACGATGTTTAGTGCTGATGGTAGTGCGCTGAGTAGGCTGAGTCTGGCTGTGAATGTGGCGGAGAAGTCTAGTTTGAGAATTTCACTGCCTGTGGGTGCTGAGCTTTTCAATGTGATAGTGAATGAGAAGAGTGCTGAGGTGGTGAAGGAGGCTGGGGCTGAGAATACATTTACGTATTGGTTTCTTGTTAGTGAGTCTATTAAGGAGAATGAGTTGGCGACGGTTCAGATTACTTATGAGATGAGAGCGGGTGAGCGTGGTGGTGGGAAGGTGACTTTGCTGGGGCCTATTTTGAGTATTCCTTTGGAGAATATTGATTGGTTTGTGATGCTTCCTGATGGGTATGATATGAGTGGGTATGAGGGTGAGTTTGTGTATGAGGATACGATTTATAATGATGATCTGGGGAGTTATGCGGATGCGTTTAGGGAGATCAAGAAGGCGCGTTATTTCCAGCTTCGTGAGGAGGGGAAATTGGAGCTAGACAGGGCGATGGGGTATAGTAATGGGGGGGAGATCGATAAGGCGAATGCGGCGCTTCATAGGGTGATACGAAATCAGGCGGTGGATGCTGCGAGTAATGAGGATGCGCGGGTGAAGCTGGAGAGTAATATGACTAGTCAGGCGATCATGGGGTTGAATACTCGGAGTCAGAGATCTTATATGGATAATAAGGCGATGGGGAATACGCAGTATGATAATAATGCGCTTGAGGAGGCTGTTTCTAGGAATCCGTTTTTCTTGGGGAGTCGGAATTTCAATCCGAATCAGTTGGGGGATTTGATGCAGGGGAATAGTGATGAGGAGATTTTGGCGATGCAGCGGATAGCGCAGAAGTTGGTGAAGCCGCAGTTGGTATCGACGAATGCTGGGCAGGCTGTGGAGTTAGAGATTTTGGAGACTCGGAAGGTGGTGCATTTCCGTAAGGATGTGCATCTTGCTGGGGATAGTGGGTTGGCGATTCAGTTGGAGCTGGATCAGGCATCCCTTACAGGAAAAGGTGTAAGCTCACACAGTAGCAGCTCAAACTTTGGTCTCATCCTCCTCTTAGCCATCATCAGTTTCCTCGGAATGTGGTTAGCGAAGAGGTAGAAGACGGGAGCGTTGGCGTTCCGCCCGAATCAGCCCGAGCACTCTGCTAGTAGAGTGCTCTACATTGCAGATCTAGGCAAGATGCACGCGCTCCTGACTCCGGTTAAATTTATCGATTACAATCACACTCCGTCTCGCGTGTTCTGCTTAATTTCTATTCAGCGAGGCTGTCTTTGATTTCAGGGGATTCGAGCATTTTCTTTTCTTCTTGCTGAAGCTCTTTGAGAGCTTTTTTCAATTGTTTGTGGAGAGGGCTATCTTTATTGATACCATGTTTTACAGAGAGTACTTTTCTGTGAATGGTGATGTAGGTTCGTATTTTTACTGCAAATTTTGCTATCTCTGGGTGAAGATTGTGTTGAATTTTACCAATGTTTCTAATCGCGTCCTTATGGGGGTCACTATGTGCATATTTGTCAACTGATCCACGGCTGTGTTTTGCCCTAGTGAATGGTGCTGTAGCTTTATTGATACGATTGAAGGAGCCGATAACTGAGTAACTTTTTGGCATTCTGTTGAGCTTGTAATAAGCTGCAATCAGTGCCGATTGGTGGTTTTTCATCGCTTTGCCAGTGATAGCAATTTGCTTAAACACAGCGGAGGTTTTAAGTGCTAATTTTCCTTTGCTAGCAATGATTTTTTGAGCTTTACTGTAGGCAGCTAATGCCTTGGTTGTGTTCTCATCTAGGTCTTTAAATGCTACCTTCACAGCTTGATCTAGGTCTTTTACTGAAATAATTTGAATGCTGGTTAGAAGTTCAATTTCTCCGTCAATTGCAGCATCCATTACAGCGGGGATATTTTTTTCTGGGATAAGGATGTAGTTACATCCAGCATTTTTAGCGGCTCTAATTTTATCAACAACGCCGCCTATTGGTTGGATGGTTCTATCAGAGTTCATGTCACCTGTGCAGGCGAGGTCTTGCCGTAGTTCTTTTCCTGTGAAAATAGATTCGAGAAGGAGTGAGTAGGCTACTGCGGCAGAGGGGCCATCTTTGCCACCATGTTTATCGGCAAAGCTTATGGTTAGATTCTCACCTTTTGGCCAGCCATCGTATTTCAAAAACATACCTTTATTCACAGCGGTGAAAGATTTGATCATGGATTCACCAACATCCTGATTCAACTGCGTAGCCATAGGTTGGTCAATGTCGTCTGAAGGCAAGACGGAGGCAGTTAGCTTGGAGACAGACGCACCATAATTACCTTTAGTGATTTCTCTAATGAGAAGAGCGTTAATAGAGATTTGGCGAATTTTAATTGGTAATTTTTTAGCAGTAGCTCCAGTTGGGCTAGGAACTTTGCTTGTTGGAGCCTTAGCGCTAATAAACTGAAATGATAGAACAAGAGTAAGAAAGTAGATGATAGTCTGATATTTCATAATAACGCTTCCAAGATACCTATGAGTTTAATCGGGAGCAAGAAGATAAACCTGAAGAGTTATCTTAGTTTCAAGCTCTAAGGGTAAAAGTAGAGTGGTTACTTATTCTTTATGAAGCCGATGGTTACTGGGATGAGGCAGGCGATGAGGATGAGGAGGATGTAGGGTAGGATGCCGGTGGTTTTGTTGGCTTTGTGTGGGGTGAATGCTTTCTCTTCGGATTGAGTTGTAGCTAGGTTTGTTGTTTCTGGGTGAGGTAGGGTGGTGGCGTCTAGTGGGGTGGTGGTGTTTCCTAGCTCTTTTCTGACTTTGGCTACTTCTTCGGTGGTGATGGGGGTGGAGTTGTTGTTCCAGTCTGGGTTGGTTCTGATGTAGGTTAGGATGTTTGCTAGGTCGTCATCGCTGAGTCTGGCGTTGCTGGGCATGGCGATGGTGTCGTAGACTTTGCCTTTGACTTTGATGGGGCCGGTGAGGCCGAGGAGTTGCATTTTGATGAGGGTTTCTTTGTCGCCGCTGACCCATTCTGATCCGGCTAGTGGAGGGAAGGTTTCGTTGCCTTCGCCGGAGGGTTGGTGGCATGCCATGCAGTTCATTTCGTAGAGTTGCTTTTGACGCTGAGCTAGTGGCATTTCTTTGATTTGTGCATCGGTTTTGACTTCGTTGAGGTCGAATGGTTTGGCTTCTACGGCGGCGACGATGTGTTTGCCTTTTTCGTCTTCGAGGGAGTCTAGGAATGCGAGTACGTCACGGGTTTCTTTAAGGGTGAGCTTGTCCTTCATGGAGGGCATGGCTGAGTTTGAGAAGGAGAGGCTTTGGTAGTCGCTGTGTGAGATGAGGCGCGGTGCGTCTCCGATCTGGACGACGAGTCCTGCTGGTCTGTAGTCTAGGATGGTGCCGGAGACTTGGCCTTTCTCGAATTCAGCGGTGACGGTGCCGAAGCCTGGGGCGATGGATTCGTCTGGGATCATGATGGCTTCTAGGAGGTCTTTGCGGAGGTGGTGGACTCGCTTGGCGATGCCTGCGAGGTTAGGGCCTGCGTCTCCGCCGCCGTCGTGGACGGTGAGGTAGTCTGTGTGGTGGCATTTGGCGCATTGTGCGGTGCCTTGGTTCTTGAAGGTGAGTCTGCCCGCTACTGGGTCACCGCCGTGGAGAGCTGGGAGCCATTTGGCGAGGGGTTCAGATTTAGGGTAGCTGCGCTGGTATTTTTTGAGGGCGGCTTTGACGTCTGGGTCGAGGAAGGTTTTGGCGACGTCTAGGATCTCGATGGCTGCGAGGTGTTCTTGGGCGCGGTCTGTGAGGTTGTGGATGGAGGAGATGAGGTGTTTGTTGGTTTGCTCGCTTTGGATGCCTTGGAATAGAGGCCAGGCTTGTTGTTGGAGTTTGGCGACTGGTTGTTTGGTGGCGCGGATGAGTGCGCGGTGTGTTTGTGGTGATTCTGGTGCGTGTTTGGCGACTATTTTTAGTGCTTGGGTGACTAGGGGTAAGTTTTTGTGGTTGGTTAGTTTAGCGGCTTGGGCGGCTCCTGCATCTGGGGATTTGGTGAAGAGGAGGTCGAGTGCTTTTGCTCTGACTGGTGGTGAGATTTTGGAATCTTGGACGAGTGCGGTGAGCTTGGTTTCATCCATGTCTGGGAGGTCTAGCTGGTAGCTCTGGATGAGGTGGAATGCTTGTTCTGCGACGAAGCTGTCTGAGTCTAGGAGGTTTTTGATTTCAGATGCTAGGGTGTCTTTGATGAGTTGATTCTCGGCGGGGTTTCTTATGAGTGGTGCGTGTTTGCCGAGGCTTTGGTCGGCGGGGTTAGGGGTGAGCCAGATGTCTAGGAGGCGGAGTGCTTCTTGGCGTTGTTCTTGGTCGCGGGTGGGGTCAGTGGCGAATTTGGTGAGGCGTAGGATGTTGTCTTGACCACCGACTCGGAAGGCGGAGTGGATGAGGCGGCGCTGCATCATGGGGGTAAGTTTTTTGTTGAGAGAGGTGTTGTCTAGGAGCTTGGCGACAGCTGGTTGGAGGTCGAGGAGTTGTTGGTCATGAATGGCGCGGATGGCTGCTTGCCAGACTTTGGGGTTGGCGTCGTTTAGTGAGTTTGCTAGTGCTGGGTCTTGTTGTTTTCTGAGTGCAAGGACGGCTGCTAGTCTTACTTTTTCGTTGCTGTGACGCTGTGGGATGGTGAGGTCTGGGGAGACTGCGAGGAGGGCTTGGACGCCGGAGTGGCGTGTGTGGGCGTCTGCTGGTGAGGCGATGATGTAGTCGATGACTTGATTTTCTAACAGGAGCTCTGGGTGTCTGCCGATGGAGAGTGCTGCGAAGGAGCTGACGCGTTGGCTTTTGTCTGTTAGGCCGGCGGCTAGGGTGGCTTTTAGGTCTGGGTGAGCGGGTGCTTCAGAGAGGACTTTGATGGCTTGGGCGCGGACTTCTGGGTCTTGGTCGGTGGCCCATGTGATGAGTTCTGCTGTGGCTTGGAGGTCTTGGTTTTTGCGTGCGAGCATTCCTAGTCCCCAGATTCCGTGGAGTCTCATGAGGCGGTTTTGTGTTTGCTGGATGGCGGTGTGGAAGTGTGAGCGGGCGTCTTCTAGCTCAGTGATGGTGAACTGGGCGCGGAGTCTGACGCGCATGTCTGGGTGGCCTAGGAGGGGGAGGAGTTTAGCTAGGGGTAAGTTTTCTATGCCTTGGCTGATGAGGGTTTTGACTTCGTCTATTTTGTCGGCGTTGACTGGGGAGTCTGGGGTTATTTTATAGATTCTACCTTGTTGGTGGGTGTGCCAGCCTTTGATGAAGTCTGTGACGTAGACGCTGCCGTCGTATCCGTATTCGATGTCTGTGGCAGCTACGTTTGCGTTGAATTTGGTGGGGTTGAGGAATTTCATTCCTGCTCCGTCTGGCTCGATGCTGAAGCTCTGGATGAAGCTGGCTGTGGGTGCGCCTTTGTAGTCACAGATGAGGAATTTATTGGCGTAGTCTGGGTGTGCTCCGACGCCTGGGTCGTAGGTGAGTCCGCTGGGGCCGTTGGTGAAGTTTCCGATGGGGGGGAGGATGTTGAGTGGCTGGTCAGAGTTTTCTGTGTGCCACATTTTTTCTACCATCCAGCGGCTGATGGGGTGTTTTTCTAGGCCGATGGTGTTGTGGAAGCTGTGGAGGATCTGGTGTCCCATGCGCCAGCCTGAGTCTGCTTGGTCAACGAAGTAGACGACGCGTGCTTCGTCTCCTTGGTCTGAGTTGTTGTCGACGGTGATGCCGTTGCCGAATTGGTCGAAGGCGATTTCTTTTGGGTTACGGAGTCCGGTGTGGACGATTTCTAGGTTGGAGCCATCGGGGTCGAACCGCATGATGGCGCCTTGGCCTGGGAGGACGTAGTGTTTGCCTTCTTTGGTTTTGATGTTGATGCCGCGGTCGCCGATGGTGGCGTAGATGCGGCCGTCTGGGGCGAGGGTGAAGCCGTTGAGGTCGTGTCCGGAGTATGAGACGCGGACGCCGAAGCCTTCTTGGAGTGATGTTTGTTGGTCGGCGATGCCGTCGTTATTGGTGTCTTTGAGGGTCCATATGTTAGGGATACAGGCGAAGTAGGTGGTGCCGTTGTAGCTGAAGATGCCTGCGGCGGTGCCGTCTAGTGGGTTGTTAAATCCGTCTGCGTAGAGGTTACTGGAGTCTAGGGTTCCGTCTTGGTTGGAGTCGAAGATGCGGCGGATTTTTTCTGCGTTTTGGGTGTAGTGTTCTGGTTTGATTCTGTCGTAATATTTCTCGTAGAGCTTGAGTCGATCTGAGGTGGTCTGACTTGCGATGTCGTCTGGGATCCAGAATCTGCGGCCTCGGTTGTCATCGACGCCGTGGTTGTTCATGAATCTCCAGGTTTCTGAGATGAAGATATTTCCTTGTTCGTCTAGTGTGAGGGCGGTGGGGGATACGATGCCGTGCGATGCGTGGTCACCGATGATGGTGAGCTTGGAGTTCTCAGGGATGGTGATGAGGGGGATGGCTTCACTGGAGGTAAGTTTTTGAGCGTGGGAGCTAAGGCTGAGTCCAAGAGTGAGTGTGAGTGCGGTGGTGATGAGTGATTTGATCATGACGGAAATTGTTATTTAGTTGCTTGAGTGTGGAAGTCACCTCCTAGGGCGAGGTGGAGGTCGATGCGGTTAAGGAGGCGGCTGTTGCGAAGATTGATGAGGGAGGAGCGGGCGTTGTTGGCGCGGCGTTGAGATTCTAGGATTTCTAGGATGCCGGAGTTTTCGATTCCTTCGGAGTAGTCGAGCTCGGCGGATCTTTCGGCGAAGGTGGCTTGTTTACTTTCTTGGATGAGGAAGAGTTCTTGTTTTTTGAGTGAGTCGTCGCGAGCGATGGCGGCTTCGACTTCACTGAAGGCCCGGATGGCGGTAGTGGAGTAGTCGTAGATGGCGGCTTTGTTTCTGGCGAGAGCTGCTTGGGCGTTGGATTTGAGTTCGCCTCCGTTATAGATGCTTTGGGTGAGGGAGGCGGCTACGTTTGCGGCGATAAAGTGTGGGTTGAAGAGGTTGCTGGCAGAGGTGTCGCCGGTGGAGGCGCGGGAGGAAAGGCTGATGGAGGGGAGGAGGTTTTTGCGGGTTGCGTCTGCTTGTTTTGCTGAATTGAAGATGTCTAGCTGGGCTGCTACGAGGTCTGGTCGGCGGGAGACGAGGGTGGCTGGAAGGCTTACGGGGATGGAGTCTTTGAGGTGTGGTAGGGTGTTAGATGCTTGGATTTCTGCGGCTGGGTATCTGCCGAGTAGGGCTTCTAGGGTTCTGGCGGAATTGTCGCGCTGAAGGGTGGTGCTTTCTATAGATCTCTGGGCGGATGCTACGTTGGTGCGGCTGAGTTGGACGGCGATGGCTCGGGTGCCTGGGACGCCTGCTTTGTAGTTACGCTCGACGATGTCTTTATTTTTTTTGAAGGATTCGAGGGTTTGTATGGCGAGTTGTAATTGTTGGCCGGCGGTGACTAGGTTACAGTATGCTTTGGCGGTGTTTGCTGCGAGTGAGAGTCTGGCGTTGCGGTAGTCTTCTACTGAGGCTTTGTAGTTGGAGATGGATACATCATTTAGGTCGCGGAGTCTGCCCCAGATGTCTGGTTCCCAAGAGGCGTTGATGGAGAGTCCGTAGGATTCGCTGATGCTACGGGAGGAATCACCATTTCCGCTTCTGGATCGTGAGGTAGAGGAGGAGGCAGAGACAGAGGGGAGGAGGTTGGCTTTGGCGCCGATGGTGCCGAGTTTGGTGGCGCGGAGTCTGGCAGCAGCTGCGTTGAGGTTGGGGTTGTTAGAGATGGCTTCGTTTACTAGACGGGTCATGGCTGGTGAGCTGAACTCTGTGAGCCAGGCGGTGGAAATGCGTCCGTGTTGGCCTTTTGAGGCTGCACTCCATGAACTGGGCGCGGTGTTGTTGATGGTGGAGACGCTGCCAGTCTTTACGTGTTTTGCGCATCCTGCTAGTGAAAGGATGAGGATGGATAGAGTGGTGGTGCGAAGAATGGAGCGGAATGCCTTAGTTGCCATGGTGGGTATTCTAGCGATGTGGGAATTTTTTCAAGCTAGATGTGAGGGAGAGGAATAAAAAAGCTCACTGAGGCTAGGCCTAGTGAGCTTTTGAGAGATTATTACGGGTGAAAGCCGTGTTTATTTAGCAGGGGCTGCTTGTGGGGCAGGTTTGTCCTGTTTCTTGGTGCTTTTGATGTAGAGTTCGCGGAGTTGCTTGAAGTCTACTTCTGCTGGGGACTGGGACATGAGGTCTGAGCCGCGGTTGTTTTTAGGGAAGGCGATGACTTCACGGATGGAGTCGCTTCCTGTTACTAGCATGGCGATGCGGTCGAGTCCTAGGGCTACGCCGCCGTGGGGTGGTGCGCCGAAGCTGAATGCTTCTAGGATGTGACCGAACATGGTCTTCTTCTCTTCTTCTGTGACGCCTAGCGCGGTGAACATTGAGTCTTGGAGGTCTGTCTCGTGGATACGGATGGAGCCACCACCTAGTTCGAATCCGTTGAGGACGACATCGTATGCTTGGGCTCGGAGATCTTTGTATTCACCTGCTTTTAGCTTGGCTTCGTCTTCTGGGACTGGGCGGGTGAATGGGTGGTGGACTGCGTGCCAGCGGGCGTCTTCTTCGTTGTAGGCTAGGAGTGGGAATTCTGTTACCCAGAGGAAATTTAGCTCGGTGTTGTCTTTGAGGAGTTCTTGATATTCCGCGCATTTGATGCGGACTCTGCCGAGGACGTCACAGACGGTGTCCCAGTCACCAGCTCCGAATAGGATGAGGTCACCTTCTTCGATGTTCATGGTTTCCTTCATTGCGGCTAGTTCTGAGTCGCTGAGGAATTTTGTGATTGGTGAGCGCCAGTCTTTTGGTTCTGGTCCGCGTGCCTGGATATAGGCGAGGCCACGTGCACCGGCTTCGATGGCTAGCTTGGTGAGTTTGTCGATCTGGCCAGTGGATGCGCCGCAGAATCCTTTGGCGTTGATGGCTTTGATACATCCGCCTGCTTTGAGTGCGCCGGAGAATACTTTGAACTCAGAGTTAGCGAAGACTTCGCCGAGGTCTGTGAGGTGCATTCCGAATCTGCGGTCTGGTTTGTCTGAGCCGAAGGTGTTGAGCGCTTCGTTGTAGGTGATGCGGTCGAACGTGGCAGGGACGTCAGCGTTGATGGATTCTTTGAAGATTCTGCCGAGGAGTTTTTCGATGAGGGTGATGATGTCGTTTTCCTGGACGAATGATGCCTCGATGTCGATCTGTGTGAATTCTGGCTGACGGTCAGCGCGGAGGTCTTCATCACGGAAGCAGCGTGCGATCTGGAAGTATTTCTCAATGCCGCCACACATGAGGAGTTGCTTGTATTGCTGTGGGGCTTGTGGAAGGGCGTAGAAGTTTCCGGGGTGCATGCGTGATGGCACGAGGAAGTCACGGGCGCCTTCTGGTGTGGACTTGGAAAGTATGGGTGTTTCGATTTCTAGGAAGCCGTCTTCGTCTAGGACGTCACGTGTGGTTTTGGTGATACGGTGACGGATCTTCATGTTGCGCGCCATGGTAGGGCGGCGGAGGTCTAGGAAGCGGTATTTGAGGCGCATGTCCTCGTTGTTGATGTCTTTATCAAGAGGGAAGGGGAGGACTTCTGATTTGTTGACGATGGTGAGTTCTGTGGCTGATACTTCAATCGCGCCGGTGGAGATGTCTGCGTTTGCGGTGGATTTGCCTTCGAATTCTGGGCGTTCTTCAACGATGCCTGTGATCTGGATTACGTCTTCATGGCGAAGTGACTTTGCGAGTTCTGCGATCTGAGCGTTAGTTTCTGGGCGGAAGACACACTGGGTGAGGCCTTCGCGGTCACGGAGGTCGATAAATGCTACACCACCGTGGTCTCGGTTGGAATTCACCCATCCGATGAGGGTGACGGTTTTGCCGATGTCTGAGTGCTGGAGTTCGTTGCAGTGGTGTGTTCTCATGTTGATTGATTTTTGTGAAATTTTTGCTTCTAATAAGCGTGCGGAGGTGGGTGTCTTAGAAAACAGGACAAATGTCGAGTCTAAGCTTTAGAAAAGATGACATATTTTGGAGCGAAGAAACTAGAATTTTTTCTGGCTTTTGCGTTGTTTACGCGGGACTTGTGTAGCGAGGACGCGTTGGTAGTTTTTCTCTTTGATGAGGAAGAGTGGATAGAGGTGCTCTTCGATCCAGTCGAATCCGGCTTGGAGTCCATTTTCCTCGTAGACTCTGCCTATTTCGGCTTCTACTGAGGTGGGGTTACCTTTGCTTTTTAGGAATTCATTGGAGGTGAAGCGGACAAACATTTCGCCGTCCATTTCGCCTTTTTCTTTGAGTATCCATTCGCGGACGTAGAGGGCAAGGACGGCATCGCCTACCCAGGCTTCTTCGCGCTCTTTGGTGAGAGCGAGGTCTTTTTTCTTTGGAGCTGCCATGTGGGTGAAGCTTTAGCGACTCATACGATTTCGTAAAGCAGTTTCCGACACTCCGTCCCAATATCCACTCTCTAGTTCCATGAATACGGATGTGTAGGGGAGGCTGGTGGTGGTTTTGATAACGAGGATGCGGTAGTTTTTACGGGCATCTGTGATGAGTAGGTTGAGGGCGTTGTTCGTGAGAGTGAGGGTTTCTCTTTCGTTGAGGACTTCTTTGAGTTTGGTGCGATAGTTATTGATGCCTGGAGTGTCATGTTCTGTGACGGCATCAGCTTCGCGGATGAGGTGGATGCGCGGGCGGACGTGGCTGTGGGCGTCGATGGACTGGAGGACGCCATCTAGTGCCTCAGTGGTATTTACTGGGGTGGTGATGGTGGTGACTCCGCTTCTTGATAGAGCTGGGAAAGATGGCTCAGCGACTATGACCCAGTTGAAGGAGCCTAGTTTGTGTACTTCTTGGTCAACGGTTGTGAGCCAAGTTGGCGCTGTGGATAGCCAGGTGACAGAGGGGTCTTGTGGAATGGGTTGTTGGCAGGAGACGAGAAAGTTAAACGCTGCGAAAAATGAGATGGTGAGTTTGTTTTTCATATTACGTTTGAATTAAAGTGATCTTATTTAGTGGTGTTCTGAATGGTGGTCTGAGCATCCTTGGCATTTTGGCCAAGCTGTGGTGCTGTCTGTGTAGTGCTCTTTTTTCCAGATTGGGACGGTGTTTTTTATTTCATCGATGATGTAGCGGCATGCTTGAAAGGCTGCATCGCGGTGGGCTGCTGAGACGCCGACGTAAACTGCCATTTCTCCTATGGCTAAGTGGCCTACACGATGGTGGCATCTGATGTCTTGGATGTCAAAGCGCTCTATGGCGGCTTCGATAATACGATTTCCTTCTTTGGTGGCGAGTTCTGGATAGCTTGAGTATTCGAGAGAGGAAACGGCTTTGCCGTCATGGTGGTCGCGGACCCAGCCTTCGAAGCTGCAATAGCCACCACAAGTTGGGGAGTATAGTTGTTTACGCAGGTGTGCGTGGTCAAGCGGGGTGTCGCAGATCTTAAAACGCATAAGAGGGTGGGTTATTTCCTAGGGATGATAAGTCGTTTGCCGAGCGAAATGGATGTGCCGGAGAGTCTGTTGGCTGTCTGGATGTCAGAGATGGATGCTCCGTATTTGCGCGCTAGTCCGTATAGTGTGTCGCCTTTGACAACAGTGTGAATGATGGGCGGCTTGGATTTAGGGGTGATTTTTTTAGGGGTAGGCTTAGAGGGTTTAGGGGTGGCCTTGACCGTGGTTTTCTTAGGAGTGTAGGTCGGTTTGCTAGGGGTAGGGGTGGTGGTTCTGCTTGGTGTGTAAGTTTGAGTGGGTGCTACTGGTTTGTAGGATGCTACTGAACTAGGCTTAGGCGTAGAAGATGGTGAGGGGGTAGGAGCTGCTTTGGGGGAGCTGCCGAAGAAGCTTGATGAAGATTTATTGTTTGAAGTGGAGCTGGTGCTAGCAGTGCTTTTTTTAGTGGTAGATTTAGAGGGTTTGGCTGCTACGTATTTGCGCTTAGGAGCATCGTCCGCCCAGTTTTCTACGTAGTTGCCATTTGAGTCAAATGGGCCGTGACTGGGTTGAAAGCCATCTGTTTTTTTTACTACTACTGAGTCTACGTTGGAGCTACAGTTACTAAGGCCGAGCGCGAATAGAGCTACGGGTAGTGACTTGAGGATATTAATAAGGATGTTTTTGCTGCGTGAATTCATTTGAGACACCGAAAGTTAACATGCATTAACTAAAATGGCGAATGTTATTTTGAGGATAGAGAAAAAAGCGTTAAATTAATTTTGATTGTTAAGTATTGTTAAATAATGACTTGGCGAGTGGGGGAGGAAAAAATGCAGGGAAATCGCAATGATGGATTGACAAGTAGCCAAAAATCCGTAGTTTCTGCGCCCCGTGCCAGATTCAAAGTGAATTTGGTCATATCAGGGGAAACACTAACAGGATTTCATCATGAGTAAAAGAACTTATCAACCATCTAAGCGCGTTCGTAAACGCCAACACGGATTCCGTGCACGCATGGCTACTAAAGCTGGACGCGACTGTCTTCGTCGTCGTCGTAAAAAAGGCCGTAAGCGTCTCCTACCTAAAGGTGCGGAGATTCACTTCAAGCGCCATACTAAGCAGCACACCTAAGCAACTCTTTATCTCAGGGTGGATATTTAACGATGTCCACCCTGGGGTATTTTCTTAGTAGGTTGGCTGAGGTTCTAGTCAATCATGTGATAATCATCGCGCCCTATGCGGCTTCCTAGAAAGTTCTCAATGACCCAACGAGCAGAATTTGCTCGTTCGCGAGAACATGGAAAGTCTCGACCAGGGCGCTATTTGGTTCTTAGTGTTCTGCATCAATCGGATTTGGATCACTTTAGAACTGGGTATATCACTACGAAGAAAGTGGGGAAGGCTCACCAGCGAAATTTACTTCGCAGGAGGTTCAGGTCAATAGTGCAGAACCACGGAGAGAGAATAGATCCTCATTATTACATTGTGACGATTGCTAGGTGGCGAGCTAAAGAGGCGAGCTATGAGGAGCTGGAGAAAGACTGGCTCAAGCAAGCGGCCAAGCTAGGAATACTCAAACCTGAAGAACACTAAATCTTATTCTTATGAATCCGTTACATTTTCCAAAATGGTTCATCAAGAAGATGATCGTGCTCTATCAGAAGCTGATCAATCCTATTTTACATTTTATCGGTGGGCCCTACGCAGGATGTAGGTTTTCGCCATCTTGCTCTAACTATTGCTTACAGGCGGTAGAGACTCATGGGGCAATTCGTGGGGTGCTTTATGGAATGTGGCGAATTTGTCGTTGTCATCCATGGGGTGGAAGTGGGGATGACCCTGTTCCCGAGAAGAAGAATCATCAGAAATAAATAAATTTTCATACACTAACCTAACATTATACTATGGACCGTAAAGGCTGGATTATCCTCATTTTCTGTAGCATCGCATTGGTGCTCAACTACATGTTTCTAAAAGATACGCAGAGAAAAGTAGACGAAGAAAACAAAGACAAGGTGGAGGAGGTAGTAGATGCTAACTCTGATGGTGGAGCTACTCCGACTGAGGGAGCTGCGGCGTCTGGTGAAGCAACTGATGCATCTCCTTCCGCTGAGGTAAAAGTCGATGAGCCATATGAACTCTTTGCTTCTACTGATGGTGAGAAGGTGACAAAATTCACATTTTCAAATATTGGTGGGGGAATCAAGTCGGCTGAGATGCTGCAGGAGAAGAAGGTATTTGATAAGGAAAAGAACGTTGTAATCAATGAGCATGGTAAGTCAGTGATTGGGGCGTTGGCTAAAAGTTATAAGGATTTCGAGAAGACTTATTATGAGCGTGTTGAGGAATCAAATCATTCTGTAAAGTATGTGGGTGAGCTTGAAGATGGTGTGACGGTGACTAAAAGCTGGACATTGGAGGATGGGACTGCTGATAAAGCGCCTAAGCTTAAGTTGGTAATTACTTTTAAGACAAAGGAGGGAAAGAATTTCGATCTTAATCAGTACTCAATCACTACTGGCACAGCGGTGCCGGTGTTCGTTAAGGAGCAGGTGAATTTGGCGGGTTGGTTTTACTATCAAGATGGAGATTATGAGGGAGAAAACCACAGTAATTTCACTGGTGGAATGATCTCGGATGCTAAGCCGGTTGATACGGTGAAGACAGAAAATCTTGAGTATTTTGGTGTGAATAGCCAGTTCTTTGGAACAGCGATTTTCCCTAAAGCTGATGCGAATAGTGATAATCTATGGGCTTCAGGTGAGGAAGTGTTGCTGAATGATGGTGATAAATCTGGTAAGCGTTGGATCTTCCAGATGGGACTCGATCTTCCTGAGAAGACTGTGCATAGCGGTGAGACAGCATCTATTTCATATGATATTTTTGTAGGAGCGAAGCAAAATAGACAGATGTCTGCTCTGAGTGAGAATAGTGACGATATCATGAATTTCAGCATGTTCTCAGCATTTGGTTGGATTTCAGATAAGATGAATAAGGCGCTTAACGGAATCCATAATTGGTTCCCTGAGGATGCTGCTTGGAGCTGGGGATTAGCGATTGTGCTTCTTACTCTCTTTATCCGTATCATTATCTGGCCGCTTCATAATAAGTCGACACGCACGATGAAACGCATGAGCAAGCTTCAGCCGATCATGAAGGAGCTACGTGAGAAGCATAAGGATAATCCACAGAAGCTGAATCAGGAGACGATGAAGCTGTACCGTGAGTATGGTGTGAATCCTATGGGTGGTTGTCTGCCAATGTTGGTTCAGATTCCAATTTTCTTTGGTGTTTTCAACATGATCAATGCTGCTGTTGAGTTACGTGGTCAGCCGTTCATGTGGGTGGATGATCTTTCACAGCCTGATCACCTTACTGATGTGTTTGGTCTTCCTTTGAATTTGTTGCCTATTTTGATGGCGGTAACGATGGTTGTTCAGATGCGTATGACTCCTCAGACTGGGGATAAATTACAGCGTAGGATCTTTATGCTGATGCCGTTGATGTTCTTTGTATTCTGTTATAATTATGCTTCAGCGTTAGCGCTTTACTGGACTACGCAGAATATTGTATCGATTGGTCAGACTTGGTTGACTCAGCGTATGCCTGAGCCTGAACTTGCTAAGAAGTCAGCTAAGAAGGGTGAGACTACTGTGGTAGATGATGGTAAGCCTCGTAAGAAGGGGTTCATGGAGCGTATGGCGGAGAAGCTTGAAGAGGCTCAGAACCAGCGTGATGCGGCGGCAGGAAGAGCTCCTGCGGCTAAGAAGAAAGTTCCTGGTCAGATCGCTGACAAAAAGCCTAAGAAGCGCACTCCTAAAACTGGAGGTTAAAACTAAATAACATGAGCAATACAGAAGAAAGAGATCTAGGTGTCCAACCTCTCGATGCTATCCTGAGGGGGTGGCAGCTGGATAACCACGATGTGGTAGAGGCTTCACCTCAGCAGCTTACTCACAAGCAGATAGTCCGAGCTAGAAATGGCCGTAGACTGACACTTAAGATGATGATCAAAGTTGCAAGGACGGTTAATTTTGCGATCTGGGGTAGGCTTACTGATGAGGAACGCGAGGCTTTCACGGAGTATTTTCCAAAGCACCTATTTTCTTATTCTAAGGGTTGGGATGCAGCAGTGACTGATCCAAACTTGGCGCATTATGGTTTGATTGAAGGTAGAGAGTTGCGTGAGGATTTCCGTGCAGAACTCGGTCTTTAGTTTTCTGTTATTCTGCTAAGAAGGCAGTAAACGCATTTTTTAATTCCTCTACTCGTTGATCTGAGTAGGGGATTTTTTCTTGATGGCCCCAGACGACTTCTGGCCAGGCTGGATCTGTTTCGGTTCTGCCGATGATGTGGATGTGCATTTGGCGGACGATGTTAGCGATGTTGCCGATATTGAGTTTGGATGGGGAGAAGTGTTGCTCGATGAATTGGCTAACTGTGAGTGTGGTGTTGTTGATGTTTTGGTACTCGGTGGTGGTAAGGTGGGTGATTTCGGTTTTGGTTTCTGAGATGTGTGGGACGACGACAAACCAGGGGTAGTGGGCGTTGTTTTTTAGGAGGACATCGCAGTTGTTGATCGTTGCTAGGAGGTGGCCGCCTGAGGCGAGTCGGGGGTTTAGGGTGAAATCTGTCATTTTGTTGCGGTTGGAGTTGAGGTTGCTGGTGATTGGGTGGTAGATTTAGATATTTTGGGGATTTAGCAATCACTATTCATCATTAATATGAGGTGTAAAGGCTGATGGCTGTTAGATTTTGCCTTGCGCAGATGGTGATTTGGGGGCATTCTGTGGCTGCTCTTATCAGGAGAGATAAGAAATTTCAGAAAACATGAATTTTTTTCGCAACATAGCGTCCAATGTATTGAGGGGATCATCTAACCAGGAAGCCAGTGAGGCTGGAGGGGATGGTTCTCAAGAAATAGAGATAGACGATGCTGATCTGGTGAGGCGAGCACAAGCGGGTGAATATGCCGCGTTTGATGCCCTCGTCACTAAGCACCGAGGAAAGGTATATGCGATGATAATGAATATGGTAAAAAACGATGCGGATGCATGGGACCTAGCACAGGATTCCTTCATCAAGGCATGGCGAGCGTTGCCTAAGTTTGAGAATAGATCTAAGTTTTCGACTTGGTTATTTCGCATTTCCCACAATGTGGTGTATGATTGGATGAGGAAGAAAAAAATCCGATCAGAAGGTGAGCTTGATGACGAATTGCTGGATGCGAATCGGATAGATATGAGTGCAGCCACGGCTCCTAAGCAAAGTCTGAGACCAGACGAAGAGATAGTTGGAAATGAGCTGAGGCGTGAGATAGAGGATGCTCTGAATAAACTTTCCCCCCAACACAAGGAAACCATCGTGCTGCGTGAGGTGCAGGGGATGGACTATAAAGAAATAGCAGACGTTATGGATTGCTCAGTGGGCACTGTGATGAGTCGGCTTTTCTATGCTAGAAAGAAATTACAAACATTATTAAAACCATGAATAGACCTGATGAAAAAACACTCTGTAGCTGGCTCGAGGGCGAATTAGAAGGCGAGGAACTTCGTAAAGTAGAGGCGTGGGCTGAGGCTAATGCTGATGATCTGGATGCAGAATTTAAATGTGATATAGGATGGGATGCGCTTAACGATGAGATGATGGCACTGTTGCCAGCGTCTGTGGAGCCACCGTATCCGGAATTTTTTAACGCGAAGTTGCAGCAGGCAATTGAGGATGATTCGTGGTCTGTTGATGCTGTTGAGCATGAGCCTGCTAGGGCTACGGGGTCACTGTGGCAGAAGTTGCGCTTGATGTTGGCTCCAGCTGCTATTGCTGCGTTGGTAGCGTTTTATGCTGGGATGCAGATGAGGAGTGTGGAGCCAGTGGAGGCACCTGAGTTAGCTGTTGAGGAAAGTAGTGTGTATGTTCCTCATAGAGGGATAGTGGCGGCTGTGTCCGAGTCTAGTGGAGCTACTGAGATTGTCTTAGATGGTCTTGCTCCGATTTCTGATGAGCTGGACATCGCTGCTGGTGAAACTTCACCAGGGGACTCACCGATGATGGCGAATACGCAAGAGGATGTTCAGCATTACATCTTTTTCTAAATTATCATCACTTATGAAACCGTCACTTCAGATTCTTCCGATCCTTTTACTAACCGTGCTTAGTAGCATGAGCTCGCTGTCTGCCCAGGCTAAAGCTAAGACGAATGCTGATACAGGTACTGATTCTGTAGGTGTGCTTAGGGTGAGTCTTATTTTTGGGACAGATGGTGATGTGGCTCAGGCTGGAAAGGGCTTGAAGAAGCCGAGTGTGGTCCAGATGGAGGCTCTGCATAATCTTAAGGCGATTAAGTTTACTCACTATAGATTGTTAGGTGAAGACCAACAGCCGATTCTTAGGAGTTATGAGAACTGGGCGAATCCGATGAAGAGTTCGAAGGAGATTTTACTGAGTTTTCAGCCTAGAGGTCAGCCGATTGATGATCATTTGAAAATGGATCTAGAGTTTTGGCAGAGTCATAAGAAGATCATGAAGAGTGGAGCGACTCTGAAGAAAGGCAAGCCGTTGTTTATTCAAGGTCCAGCTTGGAGGGGGGGGAAGATTATTATTTCCGTGGAGCTTATGTCTCTGACTGAGGACAAGAAGTAGTTTTTTAGATTTTTTTAAAGGCTACCTTTTCTTAGGTGGTTGAGGCAGTGGATGGTATTGCCTGATGGGGATTTCCATTTGAAGGAATTGAGGATGGCGGAGTGAACCCAGTCTATGGATGTGGAGACGGCATCGATCATGTTGGCGCCATTGGCTAGATGAGCGGTGATGGCTGCGGAGAGTGTGCAGCCTGTGCCGTGGGTGCAGGCGATGTCTATTTTAGATGCGCTAAAGTGGTGAGCAGTGCCTTTGTGCCAGAGTATGTCTAATCTGTCGTCATTGCCTGGGAGGTGTCCGCCTTTGAGGAGGACTGAGGTGTGGTAGAGCTCGGAGAGTTTCTTGGCTGCGGGTTCTAGATCTGCGAGTGTTTCGACTGGCTGGTCTAGCAGAACGGATGCTTCAGGCATGTTGGGGGTGATGAGTGTGGCTAGTGGGAGGAGTCTATCACGGTAGGTCTGGATGGCATTTTTGTCGACTAGTGTAGAGCCAGAAGTGGCGACCATGACTGGGTCTACTACGAGTGGGATGTGGGTTTTGTTAGAGAGCATTTCCACGACGGCGACGAGGTGGGCTTTTGAGTAGAGCATGCCGGTTTTGATGGCGTCTACGGGGTAGGAATCGAGCAAGATTTTAACTTGTTCTTGAAGTACAGCTGGAGGGACTGGGTGAATGGACTCGACGATCTCTGGGGTTTCCGCGACGACGCAAGTGAGTGCTGTTAGGCCGTGGCAACCGTGGTAGGAAAAGGTCTTGAGGTCTGCTTGGATACCTGCTCCTGATGAGCAATCTGAGCCTGCGATGGTGAGTGCGATGGGTGGTGTCATAATGTTACGAGATTAGTTTAAGGCTACCAAGAAACTTCACAATAAGCTGGGCGCAACTTTGAGGATGGGCTTGGAAGATGAGGTGAGGTGAGTCTATCCAGTGGCTGGTGGCGTGGGGGAGGTGTTGTTCTAACTGGTTCTGAACTTCCCAAGGGATGAGGGCGTCATGCTCGGCTTGGAGGAGGAGGACGGGTGTGTTTATAATGGTGGGAGTTTGTTCTTCTTCAAGGGTGAGGATGCTGCGGGTGCGCTGGCTGAGTGTTTTGGCGGGAATGTGTTTTACTGCGGAGCGGACTTTAGTGACTAGTTCTGATGAGCTGTTAGTTCCGGTTAGGAAATGACGGACTGCTGTGCGCGGAGGTGCGATTAGAAAGAGTGGGCGTATGGGGAGAAGGGCGAAGCCTGGATTAGCAGGGCTGGCGCAGAATCCGCCGCCGATGATGACGGCATGGATTGCTTTGGGGAATTTATTCGCTAGTTTAAGGGCTAGCGGAGTGGAGAAGGACTCGGCAATGATGACCGTTTGTTGGCCAGTGGTTTTATCGAGTGAAAGGTCTGAGCATAGCCATTTGAATAGTTTGGCATAGCTTTGTTTGAGATCAGTGGGGTAGCTGATGAGTGTGGTTTGAAAACTTACCTCTAGGTTTATTTCTAGCCGTTGGATGCGGCTAACAAGGTTGTCAAAAAGCTCAGCTGTTCCATGCAGACCGGGGAGGAACACTAGGTTGATATTGTTTTTCCTAGTGTTGTCGGTTTTAGCGTAGGAGGGCAGTGAGCTTTCTGGCATTCTTGATTTTTAGAGTTTGCTGCTGATGAGAGTCTCTAGTTTAACGATGTCTGCGCTGAATCCACGGATGCCTTCGGCAGTTTTTTCCGTAGCCATTGCGTCTTCGTTGTAAATGAAACGGAAGTCAGCTTCATTGAGTGAGATTTTCTCTTGATCAGATGCTTGAGCGTCTTCTTCGTTGAGCTTCTGAGTGACTTCAGCGTCTGAGTTCTGAAGGTCTTCGAGGAGATTAGGGCTGATGGTGAGGAGGTCACAACCGGCGAGTTCTGTGATCTGGCCAGTATTTCTGAATGATGCTCCCATTACTTCTGTCTTGTACCCGAATTTTTTGTAGTAGTTGTAGATGTCTGTGACTGAGATGACGCCTGGGTCTTCTGCTCCAACGTAGTCGATGCCAGTGTCCTTCTTATACCAATCGTAGATTCTTCCTACGAATGGTGAGATGAGCTGGACGTTAGCTTCTGCACAGGCGATGGCTTGTGCTTTAGAGAAGAGGAGTGTGAGGTTACATGTGATGCCTTCTTTTTCGAGAGCTTCAGCGGCCTTGATGCCTTCCCATGTGGATGCGATTTTGATAAGGATGCGCTCTTTAGATGCTCCGTTAGCCTCGTAGAGTGCGATGATTTCTTTTGCCTTAGCGATAGTGCCTGCTGTGTCGAATGAGAGTCTGGCGTCTACTTCTGTAGATACACGACCTGGAACGATTTTAAGGATTTCTAGACCGAATAGGACGAGGAGCTGATCCATGACAGCTTCAGTGGTCTTGCTAGATGCAGAGGCTATGGCCTTGTCTACGATATGTTGGTATTCATCCTGCATTGCTGCTTTCAGAATGAGTGATGGATTGGTAGTCGCATCTTGTGGTTGGTATTGCTTGATGGACTCAAAGTCGCCAGTGTCGGCTACGATGGTGGTGTATTTTTTAAGTGAATTTAGTGATGATGTATCGGACATGGGGGGACTGTAGCGTAAAGTGGATGAATTAGAAAAGGTAAATTGTAGTCATTTTCGACAAAAAAGCCCCCTGCAGCGAGGTGCTTCAGGGGGCTGATCTATTATGAATTATATATTATGCTGCTGGCTCTTCTGATGATTCATCAGAGTTTGCTTTATCAGCATCGTAGTCGCTGCTATTTGGGTCGCTTGCCTTACGTGCTTTAGATCCGTTTACGATAAGGTTTCTACCGAGGAATGGTTGGTCGTGAAGCACATCGACAGCGCGTTTAGCTTCGTCGACATTGAGCATTTGGACGAATCCGTATCCTTTTGACTTGTGGGTGTGGCGATTGTAGATGATTTCTACTTTTTTGACTGAACCCACGCCTTTGAATAGGTCTTCGATGTCGTATTCTGTAGCGTCATAGGAGAGGTTTCCTACGTAGAGACGCGGTGTTTCGACTTCAACTTTCTGTGGAGCCTTGCGTTCTTTTGCTACGCGAGTGTTTGTGCGTGCTGGCTTGGCATCCTCTGTTGGAGGTGTTGCTTTGCTTCTAGGTGGGCGGTTGGCTTGGAGTTGTTTGCGGATTTTGTCTTCGCTGGTGAGCTTGCAGAAGATGAGGATTTTCTGCCAGGTAGAGAGAACAAGCGGTTTTGGCTTGTTTTGGCGAGGTTTGCGATTGCGGCTGTTATTGCTGTTGTTGTTATTACTGCGATTGCGATTATTGTTGCGGTTTCTGTTGTTTTGGTTGCGATTGTTATTCTTTCGCGGTCCATTTTGTTGTTGTTCTGACATGTTGTCTTTTTGTTATTTGGTTTGAAGCCAAGCTAGTTTTAGTTGCTTTTATGTCACTGACAGCCGAGATATAACTTGCTGTGAGAGTGAATCGCTTCGATGCATTTGGAGAAATGGTTCTGAGTAGAACGGATCCGTGCTTGGCTTTTATTTATCGAGCGATAAAAAGGTCATGCACACAGAGGCCTATAAATGGCAAGCACTTATTGGGGGGAATTGTGAATAAGTTTACGACTGCGCTGAAGTATTATAGATTCATTGCAAATGATTGAAATTCTGTGATCTGAGGGTTGTTTTATAAGAAATCTATGTTTATGTTCCGCAGGTATTCAGCAAGTAGCTTTCACGTGTTATTCGAACGATAACAAACCATTCATTATTAAATCATTACAATTATTACCTAGATGAAGTCATCATTCTTTTCTTTTTCCTTAGTATCAGCAACATTGATCAGTCTGATTTTTTCTTCATTCGCCTCGTTGGCATCGGCTCAGGAAAGTTACCTAGTCATGGAGCGTCATTCGAAGCGTGTGCTCTTGGCTGCGAATTCGGAGCAGACGGTGACTACGGGAAGCTTTAGCCAACTGGCAACTGCGAAGGTTGTGCTTGATTGGTCTAAGTTATCAGGAACTCCTCTTTCTACGATGATGGTGGTTCCTGCTGGGATATCTAATTCTGGTTTGGGAAATGCGTTGAATCTGCAGACTGGCGATCAGATTTCGATGCGTGATGCGTTGTATACATTGTCACTCAATCAAGATAAGGCGAGTGCGCTTGTGCTTGGGGAGTTTGTGGGTAGACATTTATTAGCTAAGCGAGGTAGGGGGGGGAACCCATACACTGCATTTACTCAGGAGATGAATAATCTAGCGGCTCATCTGAATATGAGATCAACTCAATTTAAGAGTCCTGCTGGTGGTCTGGGTAAGACGAAAATCTCTGATCTGGCGAAGCTGGCTAGCTATGCATTGCAAACGAATGGTTATGAATTCTACATGAAGCAGAAGAGCAGGTCAGTGACTGTGAAGAGAGTTTCTGGTGCTTCTCAATCATTGAGGCTAACTAGCTCAAATGGTCTGTTAGGGACGATGTCTATTGGTGGGTTGATGGTTGAGGGAACTAACGCGGTTATTTCTGCGGATAAGAAGAACGTTGTAAGAAAGCTGGCTGATGGGAGAGCTGAGATTACGCCTAGGCAATTAGTGGTGGTGATCTTTGGTTCAGTGAATAGAGATGCTAGAGCGAAGCAGTTGATTGCATCTGGTTGGCAGATCTATGAGGGGTGGAGGGCTCAGGGGTTTCCAAGAAGCGCTACTGGGAAAGAGTTTTTGAAGTAGGTTTGCCTTAATTGAAGTAGGTTTGTTTGTAGGTTTTTACGGTGGATTTTTGATTAATATTGACGGCAATGTTAGTGTTTCATAGTGTGTTATAACTATGAAATACTCCTTCTTAATTACATCAATACTATGTTCATCTGTTCATGCCGCGATACAGTATAATTTGAATGTAGAAATTATTCAAGTTAGAGATGATGCTGGCGCAAATGCTACTCTTCTTGATCCATCTGGTTCCGGAGACGGATACCTTTATCAGTCTCAAGTAAATGATATTTGGAGCCAAGCAGGGATTCAGGTGACATTTACTAATAGCACTTGGGATAATACTGAGGCTCTGCGTCTTGACTCTACCGAGCGTAGTGCGGTCTATAGTAACTCTTTTGCTACGGGTTCGGGTTCGCCAATACCAGGAATCGGTGTGGATACGCTTCAAATTTTCTTTGTGATGGATCACCCAGGTACTGGGTATGATGGTAGTGCAGGTTCAGGATGGGTAGGGACACCTCTTGCTGATCCAAGTACGAGTGCTCGGAATGCGGGAAATGCCCAGCTTTATATAAGTGGTACATTCGCTAGTAATGGACGTGCTGTGATGGCAAACGAAGGTTTTACTGCAGATTCCTTGTCTGGAACAATTACTCATGAGATAGGGCACGCATTAGGGTTGCGTCACGTAGAAGATGTGAATGGTGGAGCTGGTGCTGGGACTACTCAGGATCCTACTTTCAGTATTGGAACATCAACTGCCAATTTGATGTGGGGAGCGGGTAATGGACCGGCTTACGATGGAGGGCTAACTCTACAGGAAAATTTTAATCTTACTTCTGATCAGATCGACGCAGCGATTTTCAATGGTCTTGACCTAGATCCGGACGGGAATGGAACTGGTGTTCTGCAAGCAGTTCCTGAGCCTTCTTCTACTTTCTTGATGGGGCTTGGTGGACTGGCTCTTCTTGTAAGAAGAAGGTCATAAGCTACTGAACAAAGTAGAAATTTATAAATTACTCTGGTTTCTCGTTTTGAGATTCTGGAGTTTTTTTTATGGGGGGATGTGTGAAGGTGCAGAGTAGTTAGAATAGTTGAGTCTGTTTAGTTAATGGTGGTAATGTTGTAGGGGGCATAATAGAGGTTATTCACGAGATATGAAATATGAGACTAAGGAAATAGGTGGTGTGGGGTATGCGTTGTTGGATCTGGATCAGCGGGCGGTGGAGTTGAAGGTGATGGAGGATATGGATGCTGGGGTGGATGTTTATTATGATCGGCGGTGGGAGGTGACGGGGTTGTTGGCTGAGTGGCTGGAGGGGAATCATGGGGTGTATGCGGGGAAGCGGGTGTTGGTGTTGGGTGCTGGTGTGGGGATAGAGACGGCAGTGTTGGGGAGATTGGCAGGGAGTTTGTTTATTAATGATTTGTCGGCGACGGCGTTGGAGTTGTGTGGTGGGCAGTTGCGGGAGAACGGGGTGGATGATTTTGGGGTTTTATTAGGGAGGTATGAGGAGATTGATTTGCCGGAGGTGGATTTGATAGTGGCGAGTTTTTTGGTTTATAATAAGGAGACGCTGAGGGCGATGCGGGCGTTTATGGAAGAGAATGGGTGTGATTTCATTTTGATGAATGAGAATTTACCGGATTTTATGAAGTGTTTACGGGAGCTGGATCATGAGGTGATTTTTGAGGAGGAGGGGGCGATGTGTGTATTGTTTAAACGGTGATATTTGATATTTGTAATTTGAGATTAATCTAATTAGCATAAGGCTATGAAAACGCTGAAAGTATCTGCTGCTTGCTTGAACCAGACTCCAATGGACTGGGATGGGAATTTTTCTCGGATAAAGGGGGCGGTGGCTGAGGCTAGGGCTGAGGGGGTGGATGTGTTGTGTTTGCCGGAGTTGGCGATTACGGGGTATGGGTGTGAGGATATGTTTTTGGCACCTGATATTTGTGTGAGAGCTGGGGAGATGTTGGCGGAGATTGTGGAGTTGGCGCCTGAGATGGTGGTGGCTGTGGGGTTGCCGTGGAGGCATCATAATGCGGTGTTCAATGTGGCGGCGGTGATGTGTGGCGGGGATATTTTAGGGTTGTATGCGAAGCAGAATTTGGCGGGTGATGGGGTTCATTATGAGCCTCGGTGGTTTAGTGCGTGGCCTGGTGGTGAGGTGGCTATTACTGAGCTTGGTGGTGAGGATGTGTTGATTGGGGATTTGTTGTTTGAGATTGGTGGGGTGACTATTGGGTTGGAGATATGTGAGGATGCGTGGGTGGCGGATCGGCCGGGGTCACAGATTTGTGCCTATGGGGTGGATGTTATTTTGAATCCTAGTGCGAGTCATTTTGCGTTTGGTAAGCAGAAGGTGAGGGAGAGGTTTGTGCTGGAGGGGAGTAGGGCGTTTGGTGTGGCGTATGTGTATGCGAATTTGTTAGGGAATGAGTCTGGCAGGATGGTGTTTGATGGTGGGGCGATGATTGCTAGTTGTGGGGAGCTGATCGCTACGGAGAAGAGGTTTAGTTACAAGGACTGGACATTGACTACGGCGGTGGTGGATGTGGAGTTGAATCAGACGAAGCAGGCGGCGTCTGCTTCACGGGTGGTGGATGTGGAAGATCATCCTGGGTTGGTGAGGACTGGGCTGGAGTGGAGGGAGGACGGGGAACTTCCTAGTGCTCAGATAGAGCATAAATTATGGTGTAAAGAGGAGGAATTTAGTAGGACTGTGGCTTTGGCGTTGTTTGATTATATGCGGAAGAGTTATTCACGTGGGTTTGTGCTGTCACTGAGTGGTGGGGCGGATAGTTCTGCGGTGGCGTGTCTGGTGAAGCTGAGTTTGGATTTCGCGTTGGCGGAGCTGGGTGAGGATGGAGTGCGGGAGAAGTTGGCTTATTTCGAGTTACCTAAGGATACTAAGGACTGGATGAAGGAGTTGTTGGCGTGTGTTTATCAGGCTAGTGATAACAGTGGTGATGAGACTGAGGATTCTGCTGAGAGTTTGGCGGAGTCTGTGGGGGCGGAGTACCAGAGGTGGAATATTTCTGAGTTAGTGGATGGTTATACGGGGATGGTTAGTGGAGGTATAGGTAGGGATCTTACTTGGGAGGATGATGATATTACATTGCAGAATATTCAGGCTCGTGTGAGGGCACCGGGGATCTGGATGTTGACAAATATTCGGAATGGTTTGTTGTTGTCTACTTCTAACAGGAGTGAGGCGGCGGTGGGTTATGCAACGATGGATGGTGATACTTGTGGTGGGGTGAGTCCTATTGCGGGGATTGATAAGGCGTTTTTGAGGTATTGGTTGAGTTGGTTGGAAACGAGTGATATGGCGGGGATTGAGCCGATTCCAGCATTGAGCAAAGTGAATGCGTTGCAACCTACTGCGGAGTTGCGCCCTGAGGAGTATGATCAGACTGATGAGTCTGATTTGATGCCGTATCCGATTTTGGATGCGATAGAGAAGGCTGCGATTAGGGATAAGAGGTCACCTAAAGATGTGCTGGCTTTGATGGTGAAGCGGTTTCCTGACTATGAGGATGTGCGGGTGAAGGCTTGGGTGGTGAAGTTCTTTAAGTTGTGGAGCAGGAACCAATGGAAGCGGGAGAGGTATGCGCCTTCATTCCATTTGGATGATGAGAATTTAGATCCTAAGACGTGGTGTAGGTTTCCTATTTTATCTGGGAGTTTTACTAGGGAATTAAGTGAGTTGTAGTTTATTTGGAATAATAAGAGGCGGAGCGTCTCTTAATGGTATAGAATAGAATATGAGTGAATTTCAAGAATTAGTAGATGCGCATTATCAGCCGTTGTATCGATTTGCGTATAGTTTAGCGAAGAACCCTGACAAGGCGGCGGATTTAGTGCAGCAGACGTATTGCATATGGGCGCAGAAGGGGGATCAGTTAAAGGACAGGAGTAAGGCGAAGACGTGGTTATTTACGACGTTGTATCGTGAATTTTTGGCTGGAGCGAGGAGGTCAACTAAGTTTCCTGAAACGGACTTAGAAGATGCTGAGTATCACTTAGAGTCAAAGGAAGAGGATACAGGGAGAGCGATTGATGCGAAGCGTGCGGTTGCTGTGTTGAATAGCTTGGATGAAACATTTAGAGCGCCGTTGGCGTTGTTTTTCTTGCAGCAGCATAGTTATAAGGAAATTGCTAAGGTGTTAGATATACCGATGGGGACTGTGATGTCGCGGATCTCTAGGGGTAAGGATTTATTAAAGAAGAAAATGAAAGAGAATTTAGAAAAGAATACCAATGTGGTAACAATGAACATGAGTGAAAGGGGAAAGAAAAATGGATAAACAACACGCTAAATTTATTTTACAGAGTTACAGACCAGATGGTGCGGATGCGTCAAATCCGGATTTTGCTGAGGCACTAAAGGTAGCTGCGGAAGACCGTGAGCTGGGTTCATGGTTGGCTGATGAACGCGCTCATGATGCAGTGTTTGCGGAAGCACTTAGTAGTGTGGATATTCCTGAAGGACTAAGGGATGAAATCTTTGCCGTGATGGAGAATGACGGAGGAGGGAAAGATCTCTCATCTGAGCTAGATGCTTTATTTGTAGGGGCGATGGCGCATGTTACTCCTCCTGCTGGCTTGAGAGATCAGATTATCTCGGCTATGGAAGTAGAGCGTGATTTGGATCAGAAACCTGAGGAGGGCAAGATAGTGAAGTTTCCGATGCGCTGGCTGAACTTGGCAGCGGTGGCCGCGGTGTTAGTGCTAGGGGTGACCTTTATTTTACCTGGAGGTGCTGGACCTAAAGCTAGTGTTGATCAGTTAAATCTGGCAGAGTTGCAGGTGGGATCTGGGAGGTTTCTGAATGCGTCTCATGAAGTCGATATTTCTAACGATTCATTAGAGGGGGTAAACACCTGGCTAGAGCGTGAAGGAATGCCTGTGGCTATAACGATGCCAAAGGGGTTGATTTCTTGTGATGTGAAGGGTGGTAAAAAGCTTATTTTGGATAATGGAGTTCAAGCTTCTATGATTCTGTTTGATAAGAAGGACGCGGGAGAATTTTACCTTATGGTGTTAGATGTAAATTCTATTGAAGATGCTGAGAAGCTGGTGAAAATGTCTGAGGTGAAGTTGAAGGAATGTTATAGCTGTCCTGTGACACATTTCAATGTGACGACGTGGAAAGATGACACCAAGGCTTATATGCTGCTGACTAAAGCCGAGTCTCAACTGATGGACGAGTTGTTTTAATGAGGGAGACTATTCCTCAGAGGAATCTTTAGGGAGTGGCTGAGCGAGGACGAATGGGGTGATGACCACCGCTGTGAAGCGGGTTTGGTCATACTCCCACCAGTCTTCATGAAGGTGAGAGGGCTTCACTAAGTCCGCTGACTTAAGCCAAGCTTGTACTTGGGTTTTATCATCTTTAGTGAAGGCCTCGGCTACTTCTGTGAGTGTGAGCTCGGGATCTACATAGATCATGGCACCAGTTTTATAGTGCGGTTTGAGGTAGTTCCAGTCCACATCACCAGTGTACTTGGCTATTTTATCTCCAGCAGATGCTAGGTCTTCACCTAGAACATCGTACTGGAGTTTTTTGGAGTTTTCTTCTGCCATGATAATACCTGTTAGGGATATGTTACTGGTTACTCGATTTTACTATAGGTTGGTCCAGGCTGCGTTGTTTTTAGATGAGGCAACGGCGGCTTCGATGAATGCCATTCCGCGGATACCATCGTCCATGGATGCGTAGTCATAGCTTGGTTTTTCTTCACCGTTGAGCCTGTCTTTCACGTGTTGACTGAATGCTACGTAGATATTTGCAAATGCTTCTAAGTATCCTTCTGGGTGCGAAGCTGGTGTGCGTGTGGCATTGGCTGCTGATTCACAGACGTAGTTATTACCTGTTCGATAAATCTGGGTTGGTTGATCGAGGTGTTTTACGAGGAGTGTGTTTGGCTCATGTTGGTGCCATTCAAGTCCTCCTTTTTCACCATAAATACGGATGTTCAGGTTGTTCTCTTCGCCGACAGAAATCTGTGATGCGTGGAGGACCCCTTTGGCTCCGTTGTCAAAACGCAGGAGAATGTTGCCGTCGTCATCTAGTAATCTACCGTCAACGAATGTGGTGAGGTCTGCGGCGAGTTCTTTGATCTCAAGACCGGTGATGTATTCCGCTAGGTTCTCAGCGTGGGTACCGATGTCACCAATGCAACCAGCAGCTCCTGATCTCTTAGGGTCAGTTCTCCATTGAGCTTGTTTCATACCGGTGTCTTCTAGCTTGGTAGCGAGGTAGCCCTGTGGGTATTCAACTACGATCTTTCTGATTTTACCGAGGTCACCGTTTTGGACTAGATGTTTGGCTTGTTTGACCATTGGGTAGCCAGTGTAGGTGTGGGTGAGGCCGTAGATGAGGCCGGTTTTATCGACAATCTTTTTGAGTTCTATTGCTTCTGCGTGGTCGAGTGTGGCTGGTTTGTCTGAAAGGACGTGGAAGCCAGCTTCGAGGGCTGCTTTAGCGGCGGGGAAGTGGACGTGGTTTGGAGTGACGATGACTACGAAATCCATTCTTTCTCCTAGTGGAAGAGCCGCTTCTTTTTCCATCATATCAGCGAAGGAATTATAGCTGCGGTCTTCTGGTAGATAGAGTTCTTTGCCTGTAGCGCGTGATGTCTCGGGGTTTGATGAGAACGCTCCGCAGACGAGTTCGACTTGTTGATCGATGGATGCAGCGATGCGGTGGACTGCGCCGATGAAAGCACCTTGGCCGCCGCCGACCATTCCCATACGAATTTTTCTATGAATACTCATGGTTCAATTATTGGTTGTCGTTATCAAATGCGGAGTCGAAGAGTCCGTTATTGTTTGTAGGGAAGTCTAGAGCTTTTACGTAGGCGCAGGATTCTGTGGCACCGTGGAAGCGGTCCATACGAGCATCTTCCCATTCTACTGAGAGAGGGCCGCCGTAGTTGGTGTCATTGAGAGCGACGATGATTTCTTCAAAGTTAATGTCGCCTCTTCCGATAGAGCGGAAATCCCAGTTTCTGCGTGGATCTGCAAATTCTGTGTGTCCGCCGAATACGCCGACTGATCCGTCACCGTGTCCCCACCATACGTCTTTCATGTGGACGTGGAAGATGCGGTCTGAGAACTGGTAAATGAATTTCACATAGTCGACACCTTGGTAACCGAAGTGTGATGGGTCGTAGTTGAAGCCGAATCGTTTGTGTCCTTTGACTGCTTCGATAGCGCGCTCAGCAGATGCGATGTCGAATGCGATTTCTGTAGGGTGTACTTCTAGCCCGAAGTTCACGTCTACTGTTTCGTAGGCATCAAGAATGCGGGTGAATCTGGTGCCGAAGTCATCAAATCCAGCTTGGAGGTATTCTTGTGAAGTTGGAGGGAATGAGTAGAGGGCATGCCAGATAGATGAGCCAGTGAATCCGTTGACTACAGCTGGGAAGTTGATGTCTTTTAGGGCGTCAGGCTTGGCGTCCATGAATTTTCTGCATGCTTGACCAGCCTTGATCATGTGCTCTTCTGAGCGGCGGCGCACACCTTCAGGATCTCCATCACCCCAGACGTCTCCAGGTAGGATTGCTTTGTGGCGGGCATCGATGTTGTCACAGATGGCTTGGCCTACGAGGTGGTTTGAGATGGCGTAACAGTTGAGTCCATTTTCTTGGAGTAGTGCCCATTTGTCAGAGATGTAAGAAGCATCGTTGAGAGCTTTATCTACGTAAAAGTGGTCTCCCCAGCATGCAAGTTCAACTCCGTCATAGCCCATTTCTTTGACTTTAGGAAGAAGTTCAGCGAGCGGTAAATCTGCCCATTGACCAGTGAATAGTGTGGTAGGTCTCATAGTGTAATTTTATTGGTTTATATGTTTAGTTAGAAGTTGGAAATACTCTTGCAGTTGGTTTGAGTAAAAGCCAGCCATAAATGGTTCCGGCTTAGTTTCTGGATTTTTGTCATCGCGAATTAGTTTTTTCAAGATAGCTGAAATTGGTTGATGTTCGGAAATAAGGTAGGGGGTCATTGTTCCTATCAGTTCATTATTCTTTTCAGGTTTGTAATACGTAGGCAATTGAAAAATGTTGGAGCAGAGTAATCTAAGTGATGCCAGGGCTGAGCCTTCGCCTGTGATTGTGAGTTCTGTGGAGTTCTCATCTGCCCATTGGCAAAATAGTTGCAGGTGGAGGATCTGGCCTGTGGTCATGGAGAGCAAGGTAGCCTCAGATTGATCTGCTGCAGGAATGGCGTCTGATTCTTTGGTTAGAAATGGTAGTGTGGGTAAGCTTCCCGATGTAGGCAGTGCATCTAGCTGGCTTTCAATTCTATTTAGATTGAGGTTTAGGTTCTCGATGGTTTGCTTAAATGTAGTTAGGCCATTATTTAGTGTGAATTTGGTTAGGAATCCACCCATCGGGTGGATGCTGACGGTGGCGTGGTTTGGGATGTGTTCCGGTAGGTTTTTGATATAGTTGGTATAATCGTATCTATCTCCAAGGTTGAGCAGGGATGAGCTAGGCTCAAAAACTCCATGTCCTAGCGCGGTGGCTGCATCTTTGCTTAACCATGGGAAACACTCTACTTCATCTGAGAAACCATACTTGTATGTAAAGTAGTCTGCGATTTTGCCTGATGGCTTATTGCATTTAGTCAGGATTGGTAGCTTTTCTTTGAGGTTAGGGGCTGTGCAGTCTAATAGGTCGTGATGCCAATCAGCTAGCTTGATATCATAGAGTCCCAACTGCGCTGTATCAGATAGCTCTAGGGGAGCAGATCTGCCGATGAGGATAGACTGGATAAATGAACTAGTAACATGGATAGCTTTGGTTTGTTCCCATGCTTCTTTTGATGAGGAATAGAACTTGTGAATCTGGGCGGCTCCCTTGGATGAGTCTAGACTAGAGCCTATGATCTGAGCTATCTGGGTGGTTCTTGGGAGCTTACTTCTGATGGATTCCGCATTCTTAGTAGCAGAAGAGTCTATGCTTATTGGGCTGATTCTAGTTACATAGCTGGATCTAAGCTGATCAATGAGGGGGACGTTAGGATTCAGGCTTGAAACTGATTCTTGCCATTTCTCGTTGAGGAAGATGAGCGAGGGAGCAGCTAGACCTGAAATGGTAGTGACCGCTGATAGATCTGCTCCCATTTCTAGGAGTCGGTCCAATAATCCATCGAGAGCTTCTACCCATATTTGAGGGTCTACGTGGAATTCACCTGAGTTGGATCCCTGCAAGTGACCATTTTGTGTATGGCGATATGGAAAGTCCTCATCAAACTTTACTGTGGCTTCTTGAAGAACATCACCTGAGAGATGGTCAATTATAGTTGCTGAAAAGCTATGTTGGTAGCAGAGGAAGCCTAGGTACATTTATTACTTAGATTGATGGTTGCGGGGGTAGTGGTGAGCATGAAATATAGGTGGTATAAAATAATATTTATAGAGAATCGTGTCAACGCATGAAGTTGCCATTTTATCTTTAAAAGTGAGCTAAATGAAATTGAATGACTTTGAAAATGGCTGTAATTGCAGGTAAAACCAATGATTATTAATAAGTGATTGTTATAAATAGGATAAAGTTGTGACACCCTAATACTTTTTTCTTTCTATCGTGCGAGAACTGTGAAGAATCACCATCCAACCTTATAACACACATATAAAAATACTATGGAGAATAGAAAATCATTATTAACTGCAGGGTTTCTTGCACTGGTCGCCGCTGGCGTAGGCTTTGGTGTCCGTGCTGGACTTCTCAGCGAATGGTCAACGCTGTATGGATTCACATCCACAGAATTAGGAGCAATTACTGGAGCTGGTCTTGCTGGTTTCGGTTTATTTATTTTTATAACCAGCTTAGTCATTGATGTCGTTGGCTACAAAAAATTGATGTTAATGTCGCTCCTATGCCACATTACATCAGGAGTCATGCTTTTCTTCACTACAGCTGCATTTAATGCTGGTGGTAAGGAGGCTGCCTTTACGCTACTTTACTGGTCGATGTTTATTTTCGCCGTGGGTAATGGTATCTGTGAGGGGGTAATTAACCCACTTACATCCACACTTTTCCCTGAGAAGAAAACACACTATCTCAATTTACTCCATGCGGGTTGGCCTGCCGGTCTTGTTATCGGTGGATTGATTTCTTTCGGAGCTGGTATGGTTCGCTGGGAGTTCCTCCAAGCGGCATTCCTTATCCCTGCTGCGATCTACGGATTTATCACTGTTAAGAATAAGTTTCCTAAGACTGCTGCACAAGAGGGAGCGACTTCATACGGAGCTATGCTTAAGTCCCTCATCGGGCCATTCTTCGTAATCCTACTCATCACACACATTTGTGTAGGTTATGTAGAGCTTGGAACCGATAGCTGGATCAACAAAATCACCAGTGCTATTCTTGCTAGTGCCGCTCTCGGAACAGCTCTATTCATCTATACTTCACTATTGATGACTGCGCTACGTTTCTTCGCAGGTCCTATCGTTCACCGTATTTCATCACTCGGACTTTTGTTCGTTAGTGCGCTTCTCGGTGCTACTGGTCTTTACTTGATCAGTATTGGAAATAGTGTTCCGTTCATGTTCTTTGCGGCGACAGTTTATGCGCTTGGTAAGACATTCCTCTGGCCAACAATGCTTGGTGTAGTAGGTGAGCGTTTCCCTAAGAGTGCTACTATTGGAATGGGTCTTCTTGGCACATTTGGTATGCTCTCAGCTGGTTACCTCGGTGGACCAGGAATTGGTTACAAAGTAGATTATTACTCTACTCAAGAGATCACCCAAAAAGCTCCTGAATCTTACGAGCGCGTTAAGGCTCCAGATGCGAGTAAGTTCCTCGTATTCCCTGAGGTAGTTGCCATTGATGGTGCTAAGGCTGGGATGTTAGCTGACAATGCTGAGCGTGTTCTTAATGACGTAGAGCTTGCAGGTGATGCCATTGATACAGATAAGTATGAGGCTCTTCGTGGACAGCGTGATTGGTGGGAAGCAAACAAGGAGTTTGCTGAAACTGATGCTGCTCCAGTTCTCGAAGCTGGTCTATACGGTAGCCGCATGGCGATCAGACTTACTGCTCTGATTCCTCTCACTATGGCTGGTCTTTACTTGCTCCTCATGGCGCTTGGTAAGACTCGTCCTATCCAGAACGAGGAATAATCTAATCGATTTAAAAAGCCCAAGTTGACCTAAACTAACCCAGTTAACCCAAACTAACCCAAATTGATGGCCGCATGTTAATTCATGCGGTCATTTTTATTGGTAGAGGTAATACCACACTGCAAAACAAAAGAGACGATAGTGATTTTGAAGGATTAAGATTTTAGCGCTACGCGACCTTTTGAAGAGCCTGGGTGTAGCTCTATAAAACCTTCGTTATTCTTCAGTCATGATGCTCGCATCACTCCTTCATCACGCCTTGATTTGATAGAGATCCACTCTGGCTATCGTCTCGTTTGTTTCACAGAATGGTATAAGCTTTTCAGCGAGTTGTGTCTTTAGGATTTGGGTGGTCATTTTCCTTGATGAATGGGGGAGAATCGCGACTATGGTGGTATGGTATCAATGGAGGATCAGGTAGGGGATGGGGGGAGCGATAAAGAGTATGGTTTTCTAGATTCGCTGAGGAATGGACAGCTCTCACTAGAGATGTTTGAGCTCCTGCCAGATGTGTATTTATGGGTGAAGAATAGGGATGGTGAGTTTGAATATGCGACGGGGGCTTTCTTGAAGTTGCATGGATTTGATAGTAATGATGAGATTCTAGGTCTCACGGATCTAGATCTCTATACATCAGCTATTGCTAGTCAGTTTAGGGTGGATGATTTGGAGGTGATGCAGGCTGGGGTAGAGCTTAAAAAGAAGGCTGTAATTGTGCCAAATAAAAGGGGAGGCGTGGACTGGAGGGAGGAGTCTAAAATCCCGCTTTATGGTGTGAATAATTACGTTGTGGGTATGGCGTGTATTTCTCGATTAATAGGGTTTCCAGAGGGGGTGCCAGGGCCTAGTCAATTACAGAACATTTCGGCAATTGTGGGTTACGTTTATAAGTGTGTTCGACAAGATATAAAGGTGGTGGATTTGGCTGCTTATGCGGATGTTTCACTTAGCACGCTAGAGCGTATGTTTAAGGAATATATGGGAACTACGCCTAAGAAGTTTATCCTTCAGGCTAAGATGTTGGTTGTTTGCGAGCATTTGATCAAAGGTAATGAGAGTATTAGGTCAGTGGGGGAGATCATTGGTTATGATGATCACGCGAATTTTACTAGGGCCTTTCGCAAGCTGATGGGAATGAGTCCTTCGCAATATAGAAAAGCCCACGCGCCGAGCATTGATTAGATTGAGATAAATTGAGACTATGATTCTACCTATTCACGAAGTTAAAGATCAGCTGTTAGAAAATGTTGGTGGGGCACCTGATCCTAAGAAACCTTGGCGGGTTTTGGTGAAGGCTCCTACTGGGTCTGGAAAGTCTACAGGGCTACCAAGTATGTTGTTAGATGCTGGGGTGGAGGGGAAGATAGTGGTGGTGCAACCTAGGAGAATAGCGGCTAGGATGTTGGCGCGGCGGGTGGCTGAGCTGCGGGGTGGAAGGTTAGGTGGTGAGGTGGGGTATGTGGTGAGGTTTGATAATAAGACTTCGGTGGATTCGCGGATTGTTTATGTTACGGATGGTATTTTGCAGCGGTGGCTGGAGGAGAATCCTTTGTTAGAGGGGATTGGAGCGGTTATTTTTGATGAGTTTCATGAGCGGCGGTTGGCGATGGATATTGCGCTGGCGGATTGTTTGAATCTGCAGGAGAGTCTTGACTTAGGGCGGCCTGATTTGAAGGTTTGTGTGATGTCGGCTACTCTTGAGGTGGCTGGGCTTGAGGAGTATTTAGAGCCTTGTCGGTTGATCGAAGCTGGGGGGAGGTCGTATCCGGTGGAGATTACTTATCAGCATGCGTTGGCGAAGTCTAAGACGAGTAATCGGTATGGGAATGGTGAGGAGCCGGTGTGGGAGAAGTGTGTGCGGGCTGTGATGGAGGCGGTGACTTATGATGACTGTGGTAATATTTTGATTTTTCTACCTGGCGTGTATGAGATTCAGAAGACGATTACGTTATTAGAGCAGAAAAAACTTACCTCTAGGTCAGGCTCTGGGGGTGGGAAGTGGGAGATTTGTGCTCTTTATGGGACGTTGAAGCCTGAAGAGCAGGATAGGGCGGTGAGGGATGGTGGGGGTCCGAGGATAATTGTTTCTACGAATGTGGCGGAGACTTCGCTTACTATCCCAGGGGTGTGTATGGTGATAGATGCGGGGTTGGCTAGGATTTCTGAGTTTGATGCTGTGAGGGGGATGGATACCTTATTTGTACATAAGATTTCACGTGCGGCTGCGGATCAGCGGGCTGGGCGAGCGGGGAGGGTGGCGCCTGGGAGGTGTATTAGGTTATGGAGTCAGGCGGATCATGGGCGGAGGGCTGAGTTTGAGCTGCCGGAAGTGAGGCGGGTGGATATGACTGAGACGGCGTTGAAGTTGAAGGCGCGGGGGATTAGTGATCTTAGTAGTTTTCGTTGGTTGGAGGCTCCGTCGGAGCTGGGGCTGCAACATGCGCTGGAGTTGTTAGGTGATCTGGGGGCTACGGGTGATGGGGATGGGCAGAAGATTACTGCTCTTGGTAAGAGTATGGCTGCTATGCCGTTGCATCCTAGGGAGGCTAGATTTCTTATGGCGGCGAATGGGGAGAAATGTTTGGCAGAGGCTATTTTCACTATTGCTCTTATGCAAACTGACTCAGGAGGTGGAGGGATCTTTATGAAGGGGCAGCAGTCTGGGAGGTCTCAGTTTGTTTATGATGATGATACTACGGATTTTGCGGCGGATCATAGGGCTTATGTGTCCGCGGTGGCGATGCAGTTTACTCCGCAGCGCTGTAGTGGGATAGGGGTAATGGCACGGGTTGCGCGTGAAGTGCAGCAGGCTGTGCAGCAGTTAGAAAAGCTTACCACTAGGTTGGGGTGGGATGGGAAAATGAGGGAGGCAGATTTTACTATTCATGGGGAGTCATTTAGTAGGGCTATGTTGGTGGCTTATGGTGATAGGGTGGCAGTGAGGACTGGGGCGGGGAATTTGAGCTGTAGGATTACGGGAGGGAGGTCTGGTAAGATTTCTGCTGAGAGTGCGGTTAAGGATGCGGAGTTATTTATTGTTACTTCTATGACTGAGGTGGGGGCTAGGGATATAACGGTGCATCTTGGTGGTTGTACTGAGGTTTTGTTAGAGACTGTTAGGGAGCTTAGGGGTAAGTTTTTGGTGGAGGGGAGTCATGCTGTTTATGATGAGAAGATAAGGAGGGTGGTGAATAGGGAGGAGACTAGGTATCAGGATTTGGTGATTACTACGAAGGATAGGGGGGGGATGACTGAGGATGTGGATATGGATAGGGCGGCAGCGTTGCTTGCTGAGCGGGTGGCTAGTGGGGAGCTGAAGCTTAAGAAGTGGGATGGTGGGGTGGAGCAGTGGATAGCTAGGTTGCTTAGTTTGCGGGAGTGGATGCCGGAGTTGGAGTTGCCAGGATTTGATGAGGAGGATAGGGCGATAGCGCTGGAGACGATTTGTCAGGGTGCGCTGGGGTATAAGCAGATTAAGGATAAGGAGGTGATGCCGGCGTTGCAGAGCTGGTTATCGGCTGGGCAGCATGCGGCGCTGGATGCGTATGCGCCTAGTAGAATGAAGCTTAGTAATGGGCAGAATGTGAAGGTTAAGTATGAGGTGGGGAAACCGCCGTTTATAGCTCTTACAGTGCAGAGGTTGTATGGGGTGAAGGTTTCGCCGACGGTTGCTAATGGGGCGGTTGTGGTGCAGACGCATATTTGTGCGCCGAATCAGCGGCCTTGGCAGATGACTCAAGATTTGGAGGGGTTTTGGAAGAATGGGTTTGAGCAGATGAAGAAGGATTTGGCTGGGAGGTATCCGAAGCAGAATTGGGGGGGAGGTTAGTGGTGAATTTTGAATGGTGAGATTTGAATTTTGAAATCTTGGGTTGATGGGGGCTTGGGTTGATGGGGGTGGACGATGGAACTTTTTTGACCACGGAAGGCACTGAAATTACGGAACAGGGATGTTGGGTAGGGAACTTGGGTTGATGTGCTTGGGGTGACGGAACTTTTTACCACGAATCTGCACGAATTTTCACGAATGTTGTGCACGATGGAACTTTTTTGACCACGGAAGGCACTGAATTACACTGAACTTGGTTGATGGGTATGGAACTTGGGTTGATGTGCTTATGTTGATGGTGGTGGACGATGGGGATATTTTGAAACGCGGAAGTCGCTGAATTACGTGGAACTTGGTTGATGGTGGAGGCGCTTGGATTGATGAGTGATTGGGGGGATTTGTTCTTTATGCTTTTGGGGTTTTCCTTTTTACTGGGGTTATGAGTTCGCAGAAGAAAACCTTACCTTTACTTGCTGGTGCCGCTATAGGGCTTCTGATTGGCTATCTTTTTATGAGTCTTAAACATAGCAATGAGAAGTTAGAAAAGGCAGAGCGTGAAGCGGCCGAGTCTAAGGTTGTGGTTAGAGATGTGGATGCTGGGGAGTCTATGGAAGAGAAGCATTGGATTGAGGAGCGCATCGAGAAGGAGGCGGAGGCTACGGAAGAGCGTATTAGGGAGCAGGAGGCTCAGGGGGACGCGTTGAAGAATGAGTTTGAGAAGTTTGCGGAGTGATATAAGTGGGTTGTTTTAAATAAGTATTTTAGATGAAGATGAATGAGACTAATGATATTTTGGGTAATGAGTTTACGGGTGAGAATGATCATCGGGAAGCGTTAGCGGTGGCTCTGGGTGGGCTTAAGATTTCTCAGAATGAGGAGGCTTGTTTGTGCGCTATGGGTAAAATGATGGGTGATGTTACGGTGCCTGAGCCGGCGGTTGTTGTTAATAAGGGTGATGATGATGATTCTGTGCTTGTTCCTGATGCGGCGGTGCTGAATGAGATGAGGATGTTAGATGTTGGGCATTGTTTGTTTAGGACTGAGAAGCTTGGGGTTTATTTGTTTAAGGGGAGAGAGGCGCCGGCTATGTTGCGGTTGATTGGGGTGGCTAGGGCGGTGACGTTTGCGGCTATTGGGGCGGGGTCAGGGAAGGCGGTGGATATTTCTGAGGAGGATGAGTATTATGATCATTTGTTGCTTTGGGATAAGGTTGAGGGGAGATTGGTGGGGGCTTATCGGATAGGGTTTACGCAGGATATTTTAGAGACACATGGGGTGGAGGGGATGTATTTGAATGGTGTGTTTGAGATGCAACCGGAGTTTTATGAGAAGATGGTGGGGTTGAATGGTGGGCAGGGGGCTATGGAGTTGAGTAGGTCATTTGTGTTGCCGAGTTATCAGAAGAATCCGCAGATGTTAGATGCGCTGTGGAAGGGGATTGGGTTGGCGGCGATTGCGAAGGATTGTTTTGTGTTGTATGGATCGGTTACGATTTCTGATTCGTTTACTCCGTTGAGTCAGGCTGTAATGGTGGATACGCTGGATCGGTATTATGGTGCAGATGCTGAGTTGAGGGGGAGTGTTAGGGCTAAGGTTCCGTTTGTTGCTAGGACTGAGCATCATGGGGAGGTGGCGGATGCTTGGGCAGGGATGGGGGTGAATAGGTTGGACGGGGTAATTCTAGGTTTGGAGGGGGATCAGCGTTCTATTCCTCCGTTGATTCGCTATTATGTGAGTCTTGGGGCTAAGTTTTTGTCGTTTCAGGTGGAGGAGAGTTTTAATGATGCGATTTATTGTTTGTTGAGGGTGGATTTGAAGGCGTTGCCGGGGAGGTATAGGAGGAGGTTTTTGAATGGTGATGATTAATGGGTTGATGGTGGAAGTTTTCTTGGTAATGTTGAAGAGGGGTGAAGTTGGATTTATGATTTATTTATTTTGTTTTTTACGGAATATAGAGGAGGGTGATTACTCATAGGGTTAATGAGCATCGTTGTGATGAAGGGGGAGCCGGTTGGGTTCTTCTGCTCAATGAACCGATAATTAATTAGAAAATAAAAATAAGAAAATGATTAGCTTAGATTTAACGAAGGAAGTTCCGAGAAGCCCAAGAGAAACTGTGGGTGGTTATGTTGTTGCCGGTAGAACGCTGGATAAGTGTCGAGCAGTGGTGGCTGGAACGAATGGGGAATACCATTATGATTGCCCGCTAGATAATGTGTTTTTTGATTTCACGGGGATCAGCGCAGATCAGTTTAAGGAGTTTGTTGGCACAGGTGCTGATGATGAGGCTGTGGCGGCTTGGATTAAGGAGAATGCTACGGAGCATACTCAGGAAGAGATTGTTCAGTGGAATAATGATCTTCGTTATAAGCGCATTAGCGAGATGCCGATTGAGTTGCAGGTATTTATTGAGGGGTATATTCCTGAGTGTTTGCCAAAGGGGAGTATTGTTTATTACTGGTTTGATATTTATGATATCGAGGAAGGTAGAATTAAGCAGTAGGTTCTAAGAGGTTTATATTTATCGTGTCTGGTTGTATTGCTGGATGCGATTTTTTTTGTGTTGGATGATGCTATTATTGTGGTTTTTGCGGTTTTGGGGATCTTCGATCCGTCAGAGGTTGATTGGTTGATTAGTCATTGGTGGTGGGAGGATGGGTAGCTTGGGTTGCGGGGGATGGGTTGTTTGTTAAATGGGGATTGTGGGAGATATGTTACTGATTATTCTTCTAGTTCGAAGTGGTTTTGGAGTTTTAGGTCTGAGACTCGCATGTGGGCTAGGAGGTATTCTCGCATGGCTTGGCGGACTTCTAGTTTGAGAATTCCATCTTTGCGGATTCCGTAGTCCATCTCGATGGCTCGTTTGGCATTTTCGGGGAGTTTGCTGTTGGGTTTTAGTTTGATCGTTTCTAGGGTTTCCCAAGCTTGGTCAGTGGGGAGTGGGAATGGATGAGGGGAGTTGTTTTCTTTGGTTTGATCTGTAGGCAGATGAGTGGAGGAAATGCGGCTGAGGACGAAATCACGGTAGTCGGCATTCTCGTAACAATAGGCGCGGGTGTGCCAGCGATAGCCATCGTGACCGAGGCCGGACGGGGCTATTTCACGCCAGGAGTTCTTGCCGCTGGAGACGCTCCAGTATTGGATTTTGAGTTTTTGGGTGTTGAGTAATGCTTGCATGATCATGCGCTCGACCTCGTCTTTTCCTTTACGTGTAGGTAGGCCCATGGACGCTAGTTTTTCGTGCTGGATCTGTACTGATGTTGGTAGAAAGCCGATGCTTGGTGAGGGGAGAAAGCACCTAATGGCATCTTCCAAGAGTGGCTGGTGGAGGAGGCACTGCATGGCAGGTGCGGCTTCGTAGCGTTTATGACTGAGGTCATAGACCATGGCTTTTGGGTTGAGCTCCTGGTATTTTTGTAGATCTGAGCTGGATTGAGCGAGACTGACTCCGAAGATAGCGACGATGTCTTTGCGCTTGATCCATCCACGCCACCAAACTGCGCGCTCGATAGCTCTTAATCGTTCTTGAGCTGCCCAGTTTTCTTCATTCGTGATATTCCCCATAACCTTTCTAAGTCTATAGACTAAAGTTTTTCTTGAGGAAAGTTTAATGTACTAAAAATAGAAGTGTTTGTCTAACCATGCGTAGAAAACGACACATGACTAACTATTTATCTTTACTCGGAAATCTCAACTATCTATCAGTAATACGAATGTGTCGTTAAAGTTTACTTATTATTTTGTTTTTTCTACAAAATATTTGTAACCATGGCAACTAAAACCCCTAACAAGCTATTAACCCCGGTTCTATAAAAAAAAATTAGAAACTAAAAAAAACGAATCAATGCCTATTAAACAAAGAACCTATCGGATAGAATACGGACAGAACTATTTTCATCCTTCTTCGTCTATTCCAATCGATGTATTAGATGTACTAGATTGTATTAATGCTTCAGAAGGCGATGCCTTCTTGGAGATCTGTTGCGATGCTGGCTACGCGATCCAGACGCTGCGCACGGCGGAGGGATTTATAGTAGAGATGAGGTATCTCTTAAATGATGGTGATGGTGATGATTTTGCGCATTATCGTGCATGGGACTGCTCGCATCATTCTGATCCTGGAGCGGCTGAGCAGCTTGGGTGTGAATGGGGGGCGCATTTTAGAGAACGAGATTATTTGAATATTTATCAGGCGGCTTCGATCATTACGAAGTTTAAGGCGTTAGGGGAATCATTTGAACTGCCTGTTGCTAAAGGCATTCACTGGCGGGATGTTACCGATGAATTTCTTCAATGACAGGCCCTAAATGCACCTGAGTTTCAGGTGCGAGGCGATGTGGTTCCAGGTAAGGCTTAAGGAAATGCTGTGATTAGTGACTAGGAAGGAGTGTGAGAGGGAGTGCCCGCGTGTTGGTGGTGATGGTAGGTTGCCCTTGCAGGGGTTGTTGGGATTGGTGTTGAGGGGCGATGCTCAAGGTTGGCATCGGTAGTCTTTTTGGGTCGTCGAGGATAGTGGAGGGGGGCGATTGCGTGAGGTTGTTTATATTAAGTGATTGGGGTTGATCTGTGGAGGGGGGAGGGTTTAAATGGGATGATGAATGGTGGTGATGATATTGTGATGAGGCCGACGGAGATGATTGAGCATCCTGAGGGTGGGAGATTTAAGGAGGTGTTTAGGTCTGGGGAGAGGGTTGTGCGTTTGGGGGATGGGAGTGAGAGGGATGCTCTGACGCATATTTATTTTTCGTTGAGGGCGGGGGAGGTTAGTAAGTTCCATAAGGTGACTTCTGATGAGGTGTGGAATCTTTATAGGGGGGATGGGATTAGGTTGTATTTGTGGGATGGGAGTTCTGAGGAGCCTAGGGTGGTGGAGTTGTCTGAGGGTGAGGGTGTTTATTGTTGTGTGGTGCCGGCGGGGGTTTGGCAGGCGGCGGAGCCTGTTTGTGATGGTGATGGGGAAGAGGTATTGGTGGGGTGTAGTGTGGGACCTGGGTTTGAGTTTGAGGATTTTGAGTTGATTGATGGTGGGGGTGAGGTTGCTGGGTTGTTGGGTGAGGAGTGGGTGAGGTTTGTGTAAGGGAAGCATAAAGGAAAAAGGAAAATGTGCCTTGCTAAGCGCCGAAGCGAAGAGCTTTACGATGTGGTAAAGGACCCTAAATGTCTAATAGATCTCTCAGCTAAGCCAGAATATGCAGAGCAGATGGTAGCCTTGAAGAAGGAAATGTTTGCAGAATTAACGAAGCAAGGTGATCTTCGTATGAATGGAAAAGGAGCTTGGTATGAAAGCTCTGCAAATCCCTATGGCAAAACAGATGAGATGAATTTTTACCAGAGAGTAAAGGATGGAGAAAAGATCAGAAATCGATCTAAAGAATATGAAAGACCAGACTTGGAAGATGGTATGTAGGGAGCTTGCCTTGAGCTTCCAGCAACCCTAAATGAAACAATGCCCCTCTTTGAGATGAAATCTATTATGAAACTAAATCCAATTTTTTCAGTTACAATATCGTTTGCCGTATTGAGCAGTCTTAGCGTGTATGCTGAAGACCTGCTTAATCTTCAGTCTTTTAAAGAAAAGACAGGATGGAACATGGTGCAAAGTGGTGCAGTTAATCCAGCTAAACCGACAGACCTCATCGTGAAGCCTGGAGATGGGCAGATCCTGAGTAATGGTCAGCGTAAGAGCAAAGCTGCCTACCTCACGACAAATAAGAAATGGGCGGATCATGAGATCAATGCCGAATTCCTGATTCCTAAGAGCTCTAATTCAGGGTTCTACGTGCTTGGCCGTTATGAGATCCAGGTGCTCGATTCATTTGGTAGAAAAGAACCCACCATCAGTGACATGGGGAGTCTCTACCAACGTTGGGATAAGAGCCTTAAGAAGCAAAAACTGGAACCTGGCTACGAAGGAGTAGCTCCTCTCGTCAATGCGGCACTTCCATACGGAGAATGGCAAACCATCAATATCAAATTCAGAGCACCACGCTTCGATGCAAAAGGGGCTAAGGTCTCCCATGCACACTTTGTCGAGGTGACGATTAACGGAAAAGTGGTGCAAAAAAATATCGATGCCAAAGGACCAACTCGAGCGGCTCCTCTAACTGATGAAGCGGCTTCAGGCCCGCTTACTATCCAGGGTAACCATGGGCCGATTTTAATCCGTAAGCTAGATATCACCAGTCGTGATTATTCAGACATCCAGCTTCCAGCACTTCCAGAGGTAAAAAAACTTCGCCAATGACCCCGTTAATAGACCAAAAGGAATGGTAAAACAGATGAGATGAATTTTTACCAGAGAGTAAAGGATGGAGAAAAGATCAAGAATCGATCTAAAGAATATGAAAGACCAGACTTGGAAGATGGAATGTAGCAACTAGAGTGAACCGAAGCGTAGATCTATGAAAAAAAATTACTTGTTACCATTAATACTCATTGCTCTCAGTTTCAACGCTGTAGCTGCTGAACCGCCTCGAAAACCGAATGTTTTATTTCTGATTTCTGATGATTTGAATACCGCGTTGAGTGGGTTTGGTCACAAACAGTGTAAAACACCTCACCTTGACCGCTTGGCTAGAGAAGGAGTGAAGTTTGAGAGTATGCATTGCCAGTATCCTGTCTGTGGCGCATCACGTGCATCGATCATGTCGGGACTCTATCCATACACGAATATGACGATGGGTAATGGAGGAACCTTACGTAGGAGTATGCCTGATGTGGTAACAATGTCACAAGCCTTCATGAACGAAGGCTACTACACCGCGCGGGTGAGCAAGATCTACCATATGGGAATTCCGATGGAGATTATCGATGGCACAGCCCATAGCGATGACCCTAAATCTTGGAATGAAGCGTTTAATATAAAGGCCCCAGAACAAAATGCGCCAGGGAAGAAGACTAATTGGTCTCCTAAAGATACGGGTTCACAGGCATTTGTTGGGGTCGTTTCCTCTAACAGTGATGCGGAGCATGCTGACGGGATGGCTGCCGATAAAGCGATTGAAATTCTAGGCAAGGTAAAAGATAAGCCGTTCTTCCTTGCAGTTGGCTTTGTGCGTCCGCATGTGCCATTGGTGGCACCTGAGAAGTATTTTAATTTGTATAATCAGGATGAAATGCAGCCTCCAGTCGTACCTGAAAATGATCTTGATGACGTTCCCGAGACAATACGTGATTATAAGGGCAACAAAGGGTATGGCATTACTGCTGAATCGCATAAAGGTCTTCTGAGGGCTTACTATGCGAGCGTATCCTATATGGATGCGCAGGTCGGACGTGTTTTGGATGCCCTTGAGAAGAATGGTCTAAAGGATAATACGATTGTCGTTTTCACCAGTGACCATGGTTATCTTTTGGGAGAACATGATAAGTTTCAGAAAATGCACCTTTTTGAAGAAGCGACTCGTGTGCCGTTTATCGTCAGTGTGCCGTGGATGAAATCAGAGCATGGCAAAGGCACGGTGAAGCTCACCGAGCTGATAGACTTGTATCCGACACTTACTGACCTAGCAGGGATAACTGCTCCTGCCAGCTTGCAGGGGAAGAGCTTGAGCCCACTACTTAAAGACACGGACTTAGCAACATGGTCAACAGAGGCTGTGTTTACCGTTTCCCGGAGTGGTGGCGAGTCTCTACGGACAAAGGACTGGCGTTTTACCCAATGGGGATTCGGGAAGTTAGGTAAGTCTGGGATGGAATTATACGATTTAAATAAAGATTCTGGTGAATTCACGAATCTAGCGAATAATCCTGAATATGCAGCAGTGCTAGAAAGCATGAAAAAACAACTACATGCGAAGCGTGATGACGCTGGATACGCAAACTTTGTTGCTAAAAAGGGCGGTAATAAAAGTCGCAAGAACAAGAAACAGAAATAACGATCACCACTTTATGAAAACAAATCATCTTTTATTCATCATCATGTACGCCCTCAGCTTCAACGCTGTAGCTGCTGAGACACCTCAAAAACCAAATATCGTGCTGATCATGACGGACGATGCGAGCTGGGAGTGTTTTGGTCCTTATGGTGCGGAGGATTATAAGACGCCGAATATTGATCGTTTAGCCGAGCATGGTGTAAAGTTCGAGCATTGCTATTCTACCCCGATCTGCACGACTTCACGGGTGATGATCATGACGGGAAAGTATAACTTCCGCAACTATACCCATTTTGGATATATAAGTCCCAAGGAGAAGACCTTTGGGAATATGATGCAAAAGGCAGGCTATAAAACAGCTATTGCCGGGAAATGGCAGCTCAACGGGGTCCACCATCAGGGAGCAAATTTAGCTGGTCACGCTGACAACACACGGGTCAATAAAGCGGGTTTTGATGAATACGCCCTGTGGCAAGTAACGAAGGGAAAGAATGAAAAAGGCGGTGGCGAGCGATTTTGGAGTCCGCCGTTGGAGATTAACGGTGAATTTATAGGATCGGAGAAGAATCAAGGTCAATACGGACCTGATATGATGAGCGATTTCATCTGTGATTTTATCAAACGCCATCAGGATAGGTCGTTCTTTATCTACTATCCCACTACCTTAGTTCACGATCCATTTGTCCCTACTCCAGATACGATCGGCAAACAATCTCGCGGGCAGGAAGCCAATAAAGCGCCTAAAAACAGGGCACAGAAAAAGGAAAACTTCGTAGCGATGGTCAACTATATGGATAAGATTGTAGGGAAGATTGTCAAACAACTGGAAGATGTCGGGCAGTTAGAGAACACGCTAATTATCTTCACGTCCGATAACGGAACTCATACGCCCATTCAATCAAACTGGAATGGACGTGTGATTAAGGGAGGAAAGGGCGACACCAAGAATATGGGTACACACGTGCCTTTGATTGCCTACTGGAAAGGCAAGAGTCCAGAAGGTGCTGTTTGTGAGGATTTAGTTGATTTCACTGATGTTTATCCAACACTAGCTAAACTTGCAGGAGTAGAGCTCGGAGAAGATGATCCTAAAGATGGACAGAGCTTTCTGCCTCAAATTCTAGGACTCAAAACGACTCCCCGCACCCACGTGCTCTGTCACTATCAGCCCTATATGAAGTTCGGGAGTAAACATGCAGGAGCGTTTGTGCGGACCGACCGTTTCAAGCTCTATGCCGATGGAAGATTTTACGATATTGCCAATGATCTGGACGAAGAAAAGAATCTCGCTAAAACAATGAGTGGAGAGCAGGCAACGACTGCTCACAAAAAGCTTAAGGCTCTCATCGAGCAGGCACCACCTGTGGCAAAGGGTGATGGCGAGAGTATGGAACGCCCACTGCATCCCGACTGGCCACTGATGAAACCATAGTTTGCAAGAGATAAAAAGAAACCAAAAGCCAAAAAGAAGTCTAAAAAGTAGCTAGAACACGTTAAAATGTCAGACCTTCTAAGTACTTTCTAAGTGCTGGCATCGACAGAGTGGATCGCATCACAGCTGCACATGGGACATCGAAGTCTGGTGAGCCAAGCAAAGAAATGGTCTAGAGAAACAGAGGAGGGGAAACTATGGATGAAGAAATTATAATAGCGAATAATCAACTTTTAAGTTAATAACAGTTGCTGACCCGAATGGCGCTAAGTTAAGACCTTAATAAATAGATTTCACACTGTACTAATACCGCTGAAATCGATAATTTGTCTTAT
>JBPOGF010000010.1:0-154323 GCA_051251915.1 Akkermansiaceae bacterium
GGTGTAGCTCAGTGGTAGAGCGCGACCTTGCCAAGGTCGATGTCGAGAGTTCGAATCTCTTCACCCGCTCCATTTTTTTTTGGAATGTTACTTCAAATTTTGATGAAGATCCCTTCATAACCTTATATTAGCCTAAAAGTGTGACCGTTATGGATTTCTGTTAGTTTACTCGCTTGGCTGTTGCTATCTGTATTCTCTAGCTGAACTAGCAGGTAACCATTTGGACTGATGCCTTTGGCCGTTCCAGTTCGTATGTAAGAATCTAGAGTGAACTGAATTTTCTGCCCGTAGAACAGATCATAGTTGCCCAAGTTCTGCTGAATGCTTGAGAAGTGATCTTTGCAGAGGCTGAGCTGAGTAGTGAGTTGGCTTAGGAAGGAGGCTAGGAGTTTTTCTCTTGAGATGGGTGAGGAGGATGGTTGTTGTTGGATGAGGGAGGTGGAGTTGTCGATGGATGGTTGGGAGTTTACGTTGATGCCGACTCCGATGAGGGTTAATTCCTTGATTTGCTCGATGAGGATGCCTGCTGTTTTTTTATTGTTGATATAGAGATCGTTGGGGAACTTGATCATCGGTTTAAGACCGAGTTTTTCTAGCTCGATGGCGAGAGCTAGTGCTGTGGTGGTGGCTAGTTTGTGGATTTGGGATAAAGGTAGCTCAGTCTCGATGACTGCAGTGAAGAGGAGGTCTTGGCCTGGTGAGCTGGTCCATTGGTTATCCCTGCGGCCTTTTCCTAGGTTTTGCTGATCTGTTAGAAATACGGTTCCTGAGAGAGACTGGGGATTTGTTGAATTAAGGACAGTTTGCTTGGCTTGTTCATTGGTGGAGTCTGTTTCTGGGAAGTAGACCAGTTTCCAATGTGATTGCAGTGCTTCAAAGGCCTCTGTGGAGAAAAAAGGGTGCATGTTGTGCTATGAGGAATTAAACTATTTCTGGGCTAGAGTCCGGCTTGGGACATGAGTTGTTTTAGTTTTAGGTGGGTGTTCATGCGGGCGAAGAGGACGGGGAAGTTGATGGGCTTGGAGACGAAGTCGCTGGCTCCGGCATCGAAGCAGTTGACGATGTCTTCGTCTTCGTCTTTGGTGGTGGCCATGATGACGGGGAGCTGGGTGGCTGTGTGGGTCTTGCGTAGTTCGCGTAGGGTTTCTAGGCCGTTTAGCTCGGGCATGTGGACGTCTAGGATGATGAGGTCTGGTTGGAGGCCGTCTGCGATGATTTCTAGGGCGTTTTTGCCGTTTACGGCGGCGGTGACGGTGTAGCCTTTTTCTTGGAGTTTGCGGGAGAGGACGGTGCGGATGACGAGGCCGTCGTCTACGATGAGGATAGAGGTTTCATTCATGGTGATTGGTATTTATTTGGTGATTATTTTTCATCCCAAGTTAGGTGGGAGATGGCTTTCGCGAGGCGTTCAATGGCTGGTTCGAATTCGGTAACTTTTGTTTGGCAGAATGGGATGTCTTTGTCGGTTTGTTTTTCTATTTTAAGAGCGATGGAGATTATTTCTGTGTAGCCGAGGGTGGAGGCGGTGCCTCGGATGGTCTGGGCAGTTTCATGGGCTGCGGAGCTTTCTCCTGCTGTGAGTTCGGTGTTGAGTTGGACGAGCAGTTCTGCGGTTTCGGTTCGGAAGGCGCTGAGGAGTTCTTTGGCGAGTTCTGGGTCGTTACTGGCTGCTTCGCGGAGTTGTTTTTCGTCGATTGCTGGTTCGAGGTTTAGGGCTTCGAGTGCAGCCTGGGCGTTGATGGGGCGGTCGTTCATGTCGAGTGCCATGAGGCTTTCTACCCATGCGCAAATTTCATTCGGGAGGCTGGGTCGATGTTCTTTCAGTGGTGTGAAACGGTGTAGGAGGTGGGCAGACATGACTTGTGCTGCTTGGTCTCCTGTGAAGGGGTATACTCCTGCGAGGGTGTAGTAGAAAATGGATCCTAGAGAGTAGAGGTCAGTTCGGGCGTCTAGAGGTAAGTTTTCAAATTGTTCAGGAGCCATGAAGAAGATGGAGCCTAGAATGGAGTCGGATTGATCCATGGATTGGGTGGAAGGGGTGCGGGAAAATTTGGCGAGTCCGAAGTCGAGAATTTTTACTTCGAAGTCACAACCTTCAGGCCAGACTAGCATGATGTTGGCGGGCTTGAGGTCGCGGTGGATGAGGTTAGCAGACTGAGCGGCGATCATGCCTTCAAGGGCTTGGGTGGCGAGTCTTTTAAATTCCTCAATGGGGAGGGGGGCTCGGTCGATGATGGTTTCTAGGGTGTCACCGTTGAGTAGTTCCATGATGATGTAGGGACCTTCTTCGTCTTGGCCAACGTCGTGGATGGTGACGATGTTTGGGTGATTGAGGCTGGAGAGGATCTTGGCTTCAGCGATGAGGCTTTCTGTGAGTTCCTCGATGGGTTCTGATGAGTCTACTAGGACTCGCTTGATGGCAACGTAGCGATTGAGGACGGTGTCTACAGCTAGGTAAACGGCACCTAGTCCGCCTTTGCCAATTTGTTTTTCGATGGTGTAACGGTTGTCGATCATGAGTTTGTGTCACTGAGTTCTTTGTTGAAGATGGTGAGGGCTATGTGGAGGGTGTCCATCTCGGATTTTGCTCGTGGGTGAAGCTTGCGGGCTTGTTCTAGATCTCCACTGCGGGCGGCGGTGTTGAGGTCGCTGGCGCATTCGAAGGCGCGTTCGGCGCAGAAGATGCCGACTAGGCCTTTGAGTGAGTGGGTGGCTTCGTGGAGGGCGTCTACATTATCACCTGTTACAGCTGTGTCTAGTTTGGTCATGATGGTGGCGGATTCTTCGTTGAAGTTTTCGATGAGCGTTTGCATGAGTTCGACATCGCCCATGCTGTCTCGGAAGGCTTTGGAATCAAAGACTGTTGCATCACTGTTAGATGGCTTTGTTTCTGGAGCGGGTTGCTTTTCATCTATTTGATCTACTTCTTGATTGGCGCTTGATGCGTTTATGCAGGCGTTGGAGAGGGCTGTGTAGAGCTCTTCTGGGCGGACTGGCTTGGCAACGTAGTCGTCCATGCCAGCGTCGATGCATCTTTCGCGGTCACCTTTCATGGCATCTGCTGTCATGGCGATGATGGGGATGTGTGCGGTACCTCCATTTTCGTGTTCTTTGTCGCGGATGGCGCGGGTTGCTTCGAGTCCGTTCATGACGGGCATTTGAAGATCCATTAGGATGGCGTCGAAGTTGCCGGTTTCCCAGGCTTTGACTGCTTCGAGTCCGTTTTCTGCGATGGTGGTGCGATGGTTGCGTTTTTTCAGAAGTTGGGTGGCTACGATTTGGTTGACTTTGCCGTCTTCTACTAGGAGGAGGTTAAGGCTGGGGTGGTCTTCAGCGTTATTGTTTACATGATTGAGGTTTACTTGCCCTCCACGCGTGGCTGGGCCCATCACGTCCATGATGGCATTGAACAGATCGGATTGTTTTGCAGGTTTGGTAAGGCTGCGGCTGATGCCAAGTTTTTCTCGTTGATTTTGGCTGATAGGGGTGGCGGCGGAGCTGAGTAAAATGATGCTTACGTCCTCGTTTTCCGGCAGGGCGCGGAGGCACTTGGCAAATTCTAGGCCGTCCATTTCAGGCATCATGAAATCTAAGAGAATCAGGCGGACAGGATTGTTATTATTCGCTGCTTCGGTGAAGGTATCCAAGCCTTCATGGCCGCTGGAGGCGATGATTGGCTGCATGTCCCAGTTTGAGAGCATTTCTTTTAGGATGAGCTGATTGGTGGCATTATCATCCACTATTAGAACGGTGAGGTCTTCTACCGAGCTGAGTGATTCTTCAGTAAAGATAAGATCTGGAGCGTCTTCGGGTGCTACCTTTGAAATGCCGAATGATGCGTCGAACTGGAAGTCGCTGCCTTTACCGACTTCGCTTTCTACCCAAATTTTTCCGCCCATGGCTTCTACGATTTGCATCGAGATCGCTAGGCCGAGTCCAGTCCCACCGTAGCGACGTGTTGTGGATGCGTCTGCTTGTTGGAAGACTTCAAACACTTTAGCTAATTTTTCTTTAGGGATGCCTATGCCGGTATCGCGAATGGAGAAATGGAGGTCAATGGTGTCACCGTCGATTGGTGGATTAATAGGCTCGGCGCTAACCACAATTTCTCCACTACTGGTGAATTTAATGGCGTTACCAACGAGATTGATGATGACTTGGCGTAGTCTGGCGACATCGCCGATAATCCATTGCGGAATGTCTGGGGGAATATGGAAAGCGAGTTCTAGCCCATTCTCAGCAGCCTGGATAGAAAGGGTCTGTAGTGTGTCACCAACGCTCTCTCGTAGATCAAATGGAGCGTGTTCTAGCTCAAGTTTTCCAGCTTCGATTTTGGAGAAGTCTAGGATGTCGTTAAGCAGGTGTAGCAAGGTTTCTGCTGATTGCTTTACAAGACGTTGGTATCCTCGTTGCTCAGGCGTTTGTTCGGTATCGAGCAGCAACTCCGTCATGCCGAGGACTCCATTCATGGGAGTGCGTATTTCGTGACTCATGTTTGCTAGAAATTCGCTCTTGGCGACATTGGCTTCCTCCGCATCTTCCTTGGCGTCGTGCAGTTTACGAGAGGCGGAGGCGAGCCGTTCGGTCATGAGATTGAATCGTTTGCCTAGGCCTGAGAGTTCGTCATTACCTTGCATTTCGATACGAGTGTCTAGATCGCCACGGGTGACGGCATCTGTAGCTGCATTAAGTTTGGCTAGCCTGCGACTGAGGGGTAATGAGATCCAAGCTAATAGGAGTAGGCCAACGAGTCCTGCTCCTATTGAGATGTTACGGATGCGATTACGCATCGCAAATTTTGGAGCCATCAGTTCATTTGCATCGAAAGTCTGTACCACGATCCATCCGAGTGTTCCAGAGCCATCCGCTACGGGAGATTTTACGAAGACTGATATTTGGTTGCTATCTATTTTTTGTTCTAGTCCAGAGGAGGTTGATCCTGGAGAAATGTCCTCGACTTTGAGGTCTCCCAGAAAGTATTTTCCATCGGTGAGTAGATCAGTTTCTTGTCCACCGATGCGGATGATCCTGCCGTCGGAGGTTAGGAGTGCGAGTTGTGAAGTGTTCGAGAGATTGAGTGCATGGCCATCTACAATCTGAAACACGTCGCGGATGTTCATCACGGCTTTCATTATCCCTAACATTTCACCGTTCTCATCATCGATGCGAGGACAGATCTCGATGGAATAGATTCCAGCACTGTCATCGAGTTCCACATCGCCGATATAAATACCGTCCTTTGCGGCTACCTGCCACCATTCTTCATCGTCTTGGCGGAAATCTGATGTTTTGCCAGTTTGAGCAACGTTGGCTCCATAGGAATTGGTCAGGAAAACTTCGCCGAATACAGGGTAACCAGAAACTTCATTTAACTTGTTGAGTGTGTTACGTAGGTCTCTGGAAACTCGGCCTTTCATGATTTTAGAGACAAGTCGGCGGGATTCCACTGAATTGCCTTCCGTCCATATGGTATCTTGTTTTTTTACCTCCGCTGCGGGATCCGACATGGCGGCATACTCCGCATTAGAGTTAATTAAGGTTTCCTGAATGAGTGAGCTGCCTGCGTAAGCTTGCCAGTTTGCGGATCTGTTACGAATGAGACGGTCGACCTCTTCTTGGACTGCTTTGATCTCGGTGAGTGCGCTGGATTCGATTGATTTCGTAAGACTCTGCTCCGCAATGCTGGCAACATGTATCCCTGATATCCAGATGAGCACTGGAACCGTGCAGGTTGTGATTAGGAGTTTAATTGAGATTTTCATCTAGGATGATAGTATAATAGATAATCTAACAATGAGGTATAGAGGGCGTATCTGTCAAAGAAGAAATAGAGTCTAGATATGAAGCGTGGGTTTTAGAATAGTGGATTATTGGATTTGCGAAAGAATGTGTTTGCTAAAGTGGTGGTTAATTACTTTTTCTGATGCCTTTTCTGAATGAGGAGGGGGGGATTCCTTCGATGCGCTTGAAGACTACAGCCATGCGTTCGGGGTCGTTGAAGCCGGAGAGTTCTGAGATGAGGGAGATGGGGTGGTTGGTTTTGGTGAGGAGGTGTTTGGCGCGGTTGACGCGGAGTTTGCAGAGCATTTCCCAGGGGGTGCAGTGGAGGAACTCGCGGAATTTTTGTTCAAGGCTGCGTCTGGCGATGTGGAGTTGGTTGCAGAGGATTTCGATGGTGATGGGGTCTTGGATGTGTTCGGAGAAATAGGTCATGGCGCGGCGGAGGGTTTGGTCTTCTAGAGCGAGGTAGTTTGCCGAGTGTCTGAGGACTACTCCGCTTGGAGGGACGAGAATGGGTTTTGTGGGTGGAGGGATGTTTGCCAATAATGAGCGCACGGATTCTATGACGGCTTCGCCTATGGTGTCCCACGGGATGGAGACGCTGGAGAGCATGGGGTAGCTGAGGCCGCAGACGAGTTCATCGTTATTGGCGCCGATGACTGCGACTTCTTCTGGGACGCGTATTCCGAGGTCGCGGCAGGCTCCGCAGAGGAATCGGCCGAGGGGGTCGTGGACGGCGAAGATCCCTACTGGTTTCGGGAGTGATTTTAGCCAAGCGTGGAGGGCGTCGCATGGTTGGGTGAAGTCTTCGCTGTAGCGGAGTTCGTTGAAGGAATTTTCTTGATGGACTGAGATTTTTATATCGTGGCCTAGCTCACGGCAGAATCCTTCGATGCGTTGGTTTGAGTATGGGGTGGAGTTTCCTAGGCAGGCGTAGTTCTGGTATCCAGCTTGCGCAAATGCACTGGCTGCTTCGGCACCTACTTGCCAGTCATCGACATCTAGGCTGGTGACTCCGGGGTAATGGGTGTCTGTGGCAGCGATGACGGTGGGGATGCCTAGCTCTAAGAGGCTGTCGGTCACTTCTGGGAGCCATTCTGTGATGATGGCGCTGGGGTTTAGCTCTGTGAGTATGGATTTGAGTTCATTGATGGGGCGACGGATACTGAGGATTCTGAAGTCGTTTTGACGTCTGACAAAGGGGATTAGTGATGGAGTTAGACGGCGTAAGAACACCTCGGTCATGACGATCGCTATCTGATTACCCATTAAAATAGGGTAAAGTAGTGTTTTGCGCAAATCAACAGAATAAATACGTATTATGCGGTTTAACCAATGTGGGGATTGAGTATGATCATTTCAAATCTAACCAACTAACTATAGAAATGAAAGAATACTTCGACTGCGGAAAAATCAACTTTGAGGGAACCGGCTCAAAAAACCCACTATCTTTTAAGCATTACAATCCTGATGAGATGATCGATGGGAAATCAATGAAAGATCATCTTCGTTTTGCTGCACCTTACTGGCACGTGATGCGTAATGAGCTGGCTGATCCATTTGGTGGCGGTACTGCTCAGATGCCATGGGATGATGGGTCTAACAGTGTTGAAAATGCACTTTCACGTGTGGATGTGTTCTTTGAATTTCTGGACAAGATGGGTATGGAGTATTATTGCTGGCATGACCGTGACATCGCTCCGGAACTGAATGATTTAGCGGCGTCTAACGCGGCTCTTGATCAGGTGGTGGCTAAGTTGAAAGTTAAGCAACAGGAGACTGGTGTGAAGCTTCTCTGGGGAACAGCGTGTTTGTTCTCACACCCACGTTATTCTCAGGGTGGTGCTACTACTCCAAATGCTCAGGTGTATGCTTATGCAGCAGCGCAGGTTAAGAAGGCACTTGAGTGCACTAAGGAGCTAGATGGGCTTGGCTATACGTTCTGGGGTGGTCGTGAAGGATACTCTACATTGCTTAATACCAATATGAAGCGTGAGCTTGATCACTTAGCAGCATTTCTCCACATGGCTGTGGATCATGCGAAGAAGATCGGTTTTGATGGTCCGTTCTACATTGAACCTAAGCCACGTGAGCCGTCTACTCACCAGTATGATGCGGATTCAGCGACTTGTTTGAATTTCCTTCGTGAGTATGGCTTGATGGATCACTTTAAGCTTAACATTGAGACTAACCACGCGACTCTTGCGGGGCATACAATGGAGCATGAGCTTACTGTTTGTACGAATGCTAATATGCTAGGAAGTATTGATGCTAACCGTGGTGATGAACTCATTGGGTGGGATACTGATCAATTCCCTACTGATATTTATCTTACTACTCAGGTGATGCTGGTGGTTCTTGAAATGGGTGGATTTACTACTGGTGGATTGAACTTCGATGCTAAGCGTCGCAGGGAATCTCATGAGCCAATGGATCTGATGTATGCACATATCGGTGGTATGGATGCTTTTGCGCGTGGTCTTAAGATTGCTTCTGCGATCCGCAAGGATGGACGCATGTCTGACTTTGTTCAGGCTCGTTATAGCACGTTTGATTCTGATATCGGTGCTAAGGTTGAGGCTGGTGAAGTGACATTTGAAGACCTAGAGAAGTATGCGCTTAATAATCCTGAGCCTGTTCTTGGTAGTGGTCGCCAGGAATTGATGGAGAACTTCCTTAACGAATTCATTTAATCGATTATGTCTTACTCACTTGGTTTAGATTCTTCTACGCAGAGTTGTTCCGCTCTTGTGATTGATGTTGAAAGTGGCAAAGTTGTCGCTGAGACATCGGTAAATTTCGGGGCAGATCTTCCGCAGTATAACGCACCGTCTGGGTTTATTCCTGGGGGTGAAAACGGCGAGGTTCATTCAGATCCTCGGATGTGGTTGGATGCGTTAGAGATGCTGTTAGAGAATCTAGCCAAGCAGTGTGACTTAGGCAAAATACGAGCTGTGTCTGGTGCTGGTCAGCAGCACGGTTCCGTTTATTTGAATGATCAGTGGTTCGAGAAGGTAACATCATTAGACTCTAATAGCTCTCTTTCTGAGCAGTTAGCGCCGGTGTTATCCCGAGCCACTTCTCCTATATGGATGGATAGTAGTACGGGGGAGGAATGCCGTGAGATAGCTGAAGCTGTTGGTGGTGATGAAGTGGTTTGTTCGAAGTCTGGGTCCATTGCTATTGAGCGATTTACTGGTCCACAGATTCGTAAATTTTATAAGACTGAGCCTGGGGCGTATGCTGAGACGGCGCGGATTCATTTGGTGAGTTCGTTTCTATGCAGTGTGCTGACGGGGTCAGATGCTGCGATAGATACTGGTGATGGAGCTGGGATGAATTTGGTGAATATACAAGCTTGGGAGTGGGATGCGGATTTATTGGCGGCGACGGCTCCGGGGTTGTTAGAGAAGTTACCAGCGGTGAAGTCTGGTGCGACGGTTGCAGGTGATGTGAGTGGGTATTTCGTGGAGAAGTATGGATTTGCGGTGGGGGTTCCGGTGACGATATTTACTGGGGATAATCCTAGTAGTTTGGTGGGGATGGGGGCGAGTGATCCTGGGAAGGTGGTGGTTTCGTTAGGGACTTCCGATACATTTTTTGCGGCGATGCCGGAGGTGGTGTCTGATCCTAAGGGATGTGGGCATGTGTTTGGGAACCCTGTGAGTGGGTCGATGTCGTTGCAGTGTTTTGTGAATGGGTCATTGGCTCGTGAGGCTGTGAAGGATAGATTTGGCTATGACTGGGATCAGTTTACGCAAGCATTTGAGAATACAGCATGTGGGAATGACGGGAAGTTGATGGTGCCATTTTTCGGTCCTGAGATTAGTCCTAGGGTGGATTTGGAATCGCCGTTGTTAGAGGGTGGAGATGAATTTAAGAACTGGAAGGAAGCGGATGCTGCTGTTAGAGCGTGTGTGGAAGGTCAGTTTTTGAATTTGAAACTGCGGACTGCTTGGATGGGGTTGAAGCCTGAGGTGATTTATCTGACGGGTGGAGCTTCTAAGAATGATGCGATTGCGCAAGTGGTGGCGGATATTTTCCAGACGAAGGTGGAGAGATTAGCGGTGAGCGGGTCTGTGGCTTTAGGAGGTGCGATGCGTGCTGCGGTGAATAGTCTAGGGAAAACGTTTGCTGAGCTGGAGGCTGAATTTTGTGAGCCAGATGCTAGTAGTGTGATTCAGCCTAAGGCGGATGCTGGTGTCTATGAGCAGGGTGCGCAGGCATTTGAGAACACCTTGGCACCATACTTAGTAAAATAACTAGGCAATCTGGATTAGCTTTGTTAGGAAATGGGCATGGAAGACGAACCTATGTTGAAGATCCGTTCGCGGACGGATTGCCCTTGCGGGAGTAAGGAGATTTATCATGACTGTTGCCGACCTTATCATGTGGGTAAGGCGAATCCGGCTACGGCGGAGCAGTTGATGCGAGCTCGCTACTCGGCATTTTTCTTTAGGTTAGTGGACTACTTGGTGAGTTCGACACACCCTGACGTGCGTGAGAAGAACCTACGGGAGGAGTTAGATGATGTTGTGGATGATATGCTGTGGAGGAACTTACGCATTATCAGTAAAAGCAAAGGTGGACCGGATGACAAAAAGGGGAAGGTTGAGTTTATCGCGCAGTTTCATTGTGATGGAGAATTTAGGGAGTTGCATGAGAATTCGCGGTTCAGAAAATATAAGGGGCAGTGGAAATATGTGGATGAGAAGGGGTAGGAATAGGAGGTAGATATGGCTGAGGATAAGATTTTAGTTTTTACGCGGATGGCTGCGGATGGGTTTGATGACTTCATGGGAGATCCTGAGGTGGTGATTGCTACGGTGGAGGATATGGGGTTTGATCAAGAGCTGCTGATGAAGTCGATGTCTATGGGTGATCCTGGACAGTTGTTGCAGTTGATGGAGGGGCGCTGGAGTGGTGAGGAGATGAACTTTGCTTTCGAAAACCTCTGGGACAATTTATTAGAAAAATTTCCTGACCATGCTGTGCTGAAAATGATCATCGGGGAAGGTCGGCATTCGCAGATTCATACCGATCATGCAGAGATTCGGGTGCTTAGTCAGGATCAAGTTTCTAGAGCGAGTGGAGAACTTGCTGAGATGATTTTGTTGAATCTGGTTCCTGGTGATGAGAGTGACTCGATGTTAGAGGATCTTTTTCCCGCGTTGCAGAAGTTTTTTAAGTATGCAGCTGAAGGTGGTGAGTTTGTATTAGTGAGCTGGATTTAAATGTGCAACCTGAGAGATACCGTGTATCTTGGGATAGATGGTATTTCTAAAAGCAAACAAAGCGGAGGGTTCCTTTTTAGGTATGGGGACTCACGTTTGGCTGGAAATAATCAGAGGTAGTGGCGAGAGGACAACCTTTTCTGGTGCGAAAAATGGTAAGATTTTACACGTAGTAAGAAATTATAAGCGTGATTATGATCGAGGTCATGATCATGGGCTGTTAGAGATTTCTGCGCCCGATGGTATGAATGATGAGGAGTGGGGCGAAGCTGTGATGGCTGCCGCTTTGGTGGTGCAGGCGGAGATGCATGGGAATTTTGCGTTTAATGGTGTTTGGCCATGGGGTAAAACGCGAGCGGGTGTTCCTCGGTCGAATTGTTGTTGCGTGGCCTCGAGAATAATCAGGATCGCTGGTGGGGTGATGCCACTTGGAAGAATTCGGGGTGTGCTACCGGGGTTAGGCCGCGGTTATAGGGATTATTTGTAGTCGCATATAAAAGTGCCTTCTGGAGCATCTTCTAGGAAGCCGTGGTCTGCTATAAAGCAGTCTGAGCTTTCTAGTGACTGGACAAAGTTTTCTTGGTTCACATTGAAGTTAAAGAAACTATGAGTGCCTTGTTTGAACGGGTAAAACATGCAGGTGTTTTTCTTACGTTGCATCCTCTTGGTGAAGAGTTCTACTTCGTCAATAGGAGTGTTTTGGTCAGCTGAGCCATGATAGAAGATCATTGGTGGGGCGTTTCTTCCAATACAGCGATTAGGACTTGTTTTGAGAGCGAGTTTTTTGTCTTCGAAAAGTTCGTAAGCTGCTGACTTCTTGGTTGTGTCAATGATGGCGCTGTAGAGGACTAATGCATTTGGTCTGCTGTCGAAGAGGCCATTGTCTTCGATGTCGGAGTTTAGGGCTGCACAGAGAGCGATGTGGGCTCCGCTTCCTGCACCGCAAGCGATGATTTTATGTGGATCGATGCCTACAAAAAGATGGTTTTCGCGTAGCCATAGAATGAGTGACTGGGCGTCCTCGATCGCTTCTTTTGGTGTAGATTTATGGATGGAGGAGACACGGTATTCAGCGAGCACAACTACGGCGCCACGTAACACGAAGTGGAGAGCTTGAGGTGCGAACTGGCTAACCATTTGGTTGTCCCATTTTCCGCCATGGAAGAAGACGATGACGGTGCGCTGCTCGTCTTCTTGGAAATCTTCAGGATAGAGAAAGTGAGCATCGAGTTTGGCCTCTGGTCCAGTTTCGTTTATCTCAGCGCTTAGTCGCTTGTATGTGTGGACGACTTCTCCCTTGAGGAGTGCTTGCTCACGCATGAGAAGAGTGGGAGAGTGGTTTTCGATGATCGTATCTGGATCCATAGTATCTTGTGGAAGAGTGGTTATGGTTGTTTCTTTTGTAAACTTACTTTTTTTATTTTCTATCCTATCGTTTCAGTGCAAGTATGAATTTATGAATAAACGCCTAATTACTTTCTGCACAGTTGTTATCACATTGTTTCTTGTGAATGTAAAAACTAATGCTCAAGCAACAGTAAATGCGCCACTTAAAAACCAACTTGAAACTGTTTACATGCAATGGCGTACGGCAATGATCAAGAAAAATTACAATTTATGGGCGCAATTTACAGCGGGGCATCGACAACAACACATTAAAAATAGGATTGTTTCTGAGAGGAAAGCATTTCCGGCATGGGTGTTTGAGGTTCCTGTAAGTCCTCCGGGATTAGCTGGGTTAAAGGCACTCAGTGTATCGGCTAAAGGCGCGACAGCCACTGCAGTTTATTTTGGGCCAGTGGATTTTGGGGTGGGTGGTAATCCTCCTGAGAATATTCTGCTGTTGAATTTCATCAATGAGCGTGGGCTGTGGAAGTATGATAAGGCTGAATTCATTCGTCTCAATGAACTTCTTGATGTTCGCAAGCAGCTTAAGTCTGGTGATCTTAGTTATGTTAAGCAGAAAGATTTTTTGCCAACTGGTGTGATTCCGCAGACTCCAATAGCAGTGAGACCTGCAAAATACATTGCTAAGGTTTATGCTTTCTGCCCGGGTAGGGAAGTGAAGATGAAGGTTAATAAAGTCTCGGACCACCGATTCCAAAACACCAAGATGTCTGAGGTTGTTCTTGGTGGAGGGATTGATGGTTTAAATGAAGTTCAGTTTGCTACTAAGTCACTCGAAGGGAGCACAGGTAAGGAAGCGCTCTGCATTAGAGTTTATCTTATGTCTACTATCAAAGGAGTGGCGCCTCTTAAAGTGTATGAATATTTAGTGAAAGAGGATGGTAAGGTGAAGCAATTTGGTAGTGCAAACTTTACGATTGATCAGGCGGTGGTGAACAAACTTAATGGTAAATAGTCCTTGTTAAGACAGGTCTGAGAGAAGGCTAAAGAAGCAAGCTATCATCTAACAAGTGAGATGGGGAAAGTATGAATCTAACTCGTTGTGGTATTAATCAGCGTTGTTGACCTCTAGAGGTAAGTTTTCTAACTTATGAAAATTCAATGCTTTGCGGGCTTGATTATCAGCTTTGTAAAAAATAATGAGGATTTTATTTGAATTAACGAGCAAGGTCACTAGTATAAAAATTATCTATGAAAACCACGATCAAACTCTTCGCTATGGCTCTCTTCGCAGTTCTTTTCACATCATGCTGTAACTTCGGCAAGGTAGGAACAATTACTGGAGAAAAGAAAATTCTAGTTAACGAATACACTGGTGCCAAAGGCGGCATGATAACTGTTGAGAAGACAGTTCCAGTGACTCACAATTGCTGTAAGTGCGGCTCATCATTCTGTCCTAAGCCACAGTGCTGTGGCATCGTCAACAGAAGTGTACTATCACGTGCTACTGGTCAGTCAGGAACAGGAGAGCCACCAATCGGCCTCATTCCTACAATGAAGACACTCGCACCATAGAGTTACGCCAACTTAATAAGTTAATACTTTCATAAACACCATATAATAAACACACACACCTACGAGATAACGCTCACTTGGTTCAGCCGAGTGAGCGTTGTTTTTTTGTGGGGAAGTGGCTTTGTTAGACTCGGAGGGTGAGAAAAAAAGCATATAATTCTTGCTCAAAGTCACATTTTCTAAGAGAACAGAGTCATAAATCAACTTAACCTAACCATCAAAAATTTATGTCAGTAAAAATAGAAATGCCGAAGCTCTCAGACACCATGACGGAAGGAACTCTTATCTCGTGGAGTGTCTCAGTGGGAGACGAAATTGAGATTGGTGATGTGATCGCAGAGATCGAGACCGACAAGGCATCGATGGAGATGGAAGCCTTTGATGAAGGAATTCTCACAGAGATTCTGGTTGAAGCGGGAGAGAAGGTTCCAGTGGGAACTGCACTAGGTATACTAGCAGAAGAAGGCGATGATGATGCACCTGCTGCGCCCACTGAGTCAGCAGCAACCCCAGCGGCAGAGTCAGAGTCTGCAGCAACTTCAGAAGTAGCAGAAGATAAAGCTAAGCCTGCACCTGCGGCCGCAGCTCCTGCTACGAGCGCGGATGGAGGTCGTCTTAAAGTTTCGCCATTGGCTAGAAAGATAGCTGCTGAAAAAGGAGTGGATGTTTCTACTATTCAGGGCACGGGTCCTGGAGGCAGAATCACTGCGGCTGATGTGGAGAATCCATCAGCAACTAAAGCGGCTGCGACTACTCCAGCAGCGTCTGCTCCTGCTGCAGCAACACCTGCGGCTGTTCCTGCCGTCAAAGCAGCTCCAGCAGCTAAGCCTGCGCCGGCAGCGATTAATCCAGTTGTAGCTGGTGAGGATAAAGTTATTCCGCTGAGTGGAATGAGAAAGATTATAGCTGAGCGTCTGTTAACGTCTAAGCAGACAATTCCACATTTCTATCTTCATGTAGAAGTTGATGCAGCGCCGCTGATGGAACTTAGAAAGCAAGTGAATGCTCAGGCTGAGCAGTCTCATGGGAATAAGTTTACGTTCAATGATTTCGTGGTGAAAGCCATGATTAATGCCTGTGCTAAAGTTCCTGAGGTAAATGCCTCATTCAATGGTGATAGTGTTGTTCAATTTGCAAATGTTGGAGTTTCTATTGCGATAGCCGTTGAAGACGGACTCGTGACACCTGTTGTCAAGAATGCGCAGAGCAAGTCACTTCTTGCGATTTCACAAGAGATCAAAGGGATGGCTGTTAGAGCGCGTGACAAGAAGTTGATGCCGAATGAATTCGACGGTGGCACGATTACTATTTCTAACCTTGGTGCATGGGGAATCGATAGCTTTGATGCGATTGTAAATCCTCCTCAGGCGGCAATTATTAGTGTGGGTGGAATTATTGAGAAGGCTGTTGTTAAGAATGGCGAGATCGTTCCAGGTATGCGTATGAACATTGGCATGAGCTGTGACCACCGTGTGGTGGACGGAGCTGTGGCAGCGGGCTACATCAATGAAATTAAGAAACTTCTTGAGCAGCCATCACTCATGCTTATTTAATCGGGTTCTTAATAGAAGATTTTTAAAGTCCACTCAGAGATGAGTGGACTTTTTTAGGTTAGGGGAGGAGTTAGTTGGCAGTTACCAGTTACTAGAGGTAAGTTTTTAGCCAGGTGTTTATTTCAGAGGCTAGTTCTTCCCAGTGTCCGGCGAATGAGTGATCTGTGCCATCGATAACGACGTGCTTTTTCTTGCCTTTGAGGTGATTGAAGAGGTGGACGCTGTCATCTGGTAGAACGACGTCATCTACTGAACCGTGGAGTAGGAGCCAAGGGAGGCGGAGGTCTTTTACGGCGGGGATGACGGTGTCGATTTGGCGGAGGTCATCCATGAATTTTTGTGATAGAGGGGTGGATTCGTCTTCCCACATGTAACCTTGATCTGGGGTTACGTCGCCAAACTCTGTTTCTGCGAAGACTTTGGTTCTTACCATGCCAGCTAGTGATATCATGACGCTGATGCGGTCGTCTTTTGCGGCTGTTAGAGCGCCAACTGCTCCGCCCATGCTGTAGCCGATATAGGCTACTTTCTTGGTGCCTTTGGCTTGGTCTAGGATAGCTACGAGGTCGTCACATTCTTTTGTGATGGTCGAGTCTGTGAATTTACCTTCGCTGTTGCCGCAGCCGCTGAAAGAGATACGGAGTGTGGGCCAGCCCATAGAGGAAAGCATTGTTGCTAATTGCACCATCATTTCTCGGTCCATGTCACCGGTTACGCCGTGTGCTAGGATGACGAGTTTATCGTTAACTCCGTCGATACCGTGCATGGCGTGGTCTAGTTTTTCGCCGTGTTTGTTTCTTATCTGCATGGATGTATATTATGTGGAGGGGGCAGGATCACAAGTTAGAAAAAGGGTCTGTTGGGTCTGGATTTAAGGTTTTGAGAAGCTTCATTTCTTTTGATCTTCTCCATCCGAACCAGATACCGGCGGCCATTCCGCAGAGGTGACCTTCCCATGAGATGGCTTGTTGGTAGTCTGGGAGGACTCCCCAGATCATGCTGCCGTAGAAGAAGCCTACAGCGAGTCCGGTTATGATCCACTTTAGGTTACGCTCCATGAATGCTCTGATCATTACGTAGCCAAAGTATCCGTAGACTAGGCCACTAGCTCCGATGTGAACGCTACCGCTTCTGCCGATGAGCCAGGTACCGATGCCTCCTAATAGGATGATAGTGGCTGAGGCTAGGATGAAATTTTTCTTTTCAGCTCGTAGGACGACCCATCCGAGGATGAGAAACGGGAAGGTATTAGAGAGTAAGTGGGAGAAGTCACCGTGGAGGAAGGGCATGAGGGGGATGCCTATGAGTCCCCAGATGCTACGGGGATGGACTCCGAAGATGTCTAAATTTATTCCTGGGATCAGGTCTATGATTTCCAGCGCCCAGACAAATGCCACCATGGCTAGAAGGCCGCGTAGCTTGACTGGGATAAAACTGTACCACTTGTGCTTAGTGCGGGTGGTGTAGGGATTGGCTGATAGATTATCTGACATTGGCACAACTCTACTGCTAGTTTAGTGAAGTGCCAAATGATAAATATTTCGCTACTTGAATCTTTCTAGGGCTTGGTAGTTCTGGAATGCAAACATTGCCATGAAGATGCCTAGGAATGGTTGTTTCATTGTAAAACCGAGGACACAAGAAGCTGCGGCTACTGCCATACTGATGGTGAGTGTTAGTTTGATCTTACGTGGCCCTAGAGCAGCCTCTAGCATTCTGCCGCCGTCTAGAGGGAGGACAGGAATGCAGTTTAGGATTGCCCACGCTAGGCTCACCCAGATAAGGAACCCAATGAACAATTGGATCATGTAGCTGGGGAGATTTAGATAGGGGGCAATGATATACAGTAGTAATCCAAAGGCTGCTTGGAGGGCTGGCCCGCCGAGTGTGACTAGAAAAGATTGCTTACGGTCTAGGACTCCCGCTGGGTGTGTGGCGTAGCCGCCGAATGAAGACAGCACAATTTGCGTAGGGAGTTTGTATTTCTTGACCATTAGGGCGTGTCCAAGCTCGTGGATGAGGATGGAGATGAAGCCAGCCATTACAAAAAGAGCGGTTCCCATCAACACAGCGTCACCTCCGAGACCTCTGGTGCTCATGAAGCCAATGAGGCCGAGGGTGATCCAGAATACTGGCTCCACTCTGATAGGGATTTTAAATAGTGTGAATTCTAACATAAAATTATTTTTCTTCTAGGTTGGTGGCTGCGTGTAGCGTGTTCCAGGCACTGACGAGGGCATAGAGTCCAGCCATCTCGATGGAAGAGTCTATTCCGCAACCCCAGATTAAATTTGGGGTGTTGTCACACTGGAGCTGAATGTAGGCTGCTGAGTCTGAGTCAGATCCTCCAGTGATGGCGTGTGAGCGGTAGTCTGTGAGATTGAAGCTTTTGAGTCCGGCTTTATCAAGTGCGTGAGTGAGAGCATTGATAGGGCCGTTTCCTAGGCCTTTGATTTCTTTCTCTTCTCCGTTTACTTCGATGGTGGCGATGCAGGCTACTTCACCACGGGCTCCCGCTGAGTGGTCTAGCTCATAGTCGATGAGTTCCATCGGCGAGGTAGTATTTACGAATGATTTGTAAAATGCATCTTTGATTTCCTCAGGCTCTAGCTCACGTCCTAACTCGTCAGCAATTCCGTAGATTTTGGTGCCCACGATTGGGTGCATGGTTTTGGGTAAATGGAGTCCATACTCACGTTCGAGCACGTAAGCTACTCCTCCTTTACCGCTCTGAGAATTGATCCGGATGATGGCTTCGTAGCTGCGGCCGATGTCCATAGGGTCTATGGTGAGGTAGGGGATGCCAAATTTTGTGTTGGTATCTTGTTTGAGGTCGTTTGCCCTGCGGTCGATTCCTTTTTTGATGGCGTCTTGGTGAGAGCCTGAGAAGGCTGTGAAGACGAGTTCACCAGCGTAGGGTTGACGCTCAGGGACAACTAATTTGGTCACGCGCTCGTAGACGTATCTGATTTCAGAAAGGTTTGAGAAATCCAATCCGGTATCAATTCCGTGTGAGTTCATGTTTAACGCCACCGTTACGATGTCGAGGTTGCCTGTACGCTCACCGTTGCCGAACAAGGTGCCTTCGACGCGATCCGCTCCTGCTAGTAGTCCTAGTTCGGTGGCGGCGGTGCCGGTTCCGCGGTCGTTGTGGGTGTGCAGAGAAATGATCGCTTTGTTGCGGTCTTTGACGTTTTTACAGAAATACTCAATCTGGTCAGCGTGCACGTTTGGTGTCGCCCACTCTACCGTGGCTGGTAGGTTCAAGATGATTTTGTTTTCTTCTGTTGGCTGCCATATATCCATGACGGCTTCACAGACTTCGATGGCGTAGTCTGGCTCGGTGTCTGAGAATGACTCTGGGGAATACTGAAGCGTGAGCTTGGTATCTGGAAGTGTGGGAGTTAGTTCCTTGATGAGGGTGGCGCCGTCGATTGCGATTTGCTTGATTTTCTCCATTGAAGCATCAGAGAAAGTCACGCGTCTTTGGAGTGGTGAAGTGGAATTATACAAGTGTACAATAGCGGACTTGGCGCCGTGAAGCGCGGCAAATGTCTTGCGGATCAAATGCTCGCGCGCTTGGACTAATACTTGGACGGTGACGTCATCAGGGATGCGTTTTTCCTCCACTAATTTGCGGAGGAAATTAAATTCCGTATCAGAGGCTGATGGGAAACCGACTTCGATTTGTTTGAATCCTATCCCTACGAGGAGGTCAAAATACTCAAGTTTCTCATCGATGTTCATTGGCACTGGCAGTGATTGATTGCCATCGCGTAGATCCACGCTTGCCCAGATGGGTGCGTGGGTGATCGTTTTGTCTGGCCATTGACGGTCAGGAAGTGAGACGCCTTTAAAGGCTTGGTATTTATGGATAGAATTTGGTTTCATCAGTTCTGATGTGTCGTTTTAAATGGTATTGTATGGATTACAATGCTGCCATTGCTGCATCGTAATCTGGTTCGTTGGTGATCTCTGAGACAAGCTCTGAGTAGGTGACGTTGTGTGATTCATCGAGCACGATGACCGCACGTGAAAGGAGGCCAGCGAGTGGGCCGTCCACGAGTTTCACGCCATAGGCATTAGCGAATGATTGGTCTCTGAAGTCTGAGGTGGTCACTGCATTTTTAATTCCTTCTGCTCCACAGAAGCGACCTAGAGCGAATGGGAGATCGAGTGAGACGAAGAGAAGAGCCACATCATCTTTGCCGTCTACTTTTTGGTTGAATGATTTGAGTTGCATTGCACAGACGCCGGTGTCGACGCTTGGGAATACGTTGATGACCACTTTTTTACCTGCGAAATCTGCGAGTGATACTGTGCTCAGATCTGTATTTACAACGGAGAAGTCAGGAGCTGCACTGCCGACAGCTGGAAGTGTACTGCTAGTATTAACTGGAGTGCCTTTGAATGTAATTTGAGCCATAATGTTGGTTTCTATTTTGTTTGTTTGAGTTTCTAAAAAGCAGATTTGCTTGATGGGGGATAGTAGTAATAGAACTAGGCGGAAAACAACCTTAAAGCAAATTTTCGTTGTTGGTGAATGATGGAGGGGAGTTTGATAAGTGGTGATAACTGGGATAGTGTTAATTGAATTCATGGATTTCATGAATTTAAAACTATAAGGGTTGACGTGAAATATGGAAATTGATTTATTAGATTATCAGTAAAATGATTTCACGAAAAAAAACTAAAACTAAAACTAAAACTTAAATTATAATGAAAATAAAAAAATACGCAGCACTGATGACGCTGACAGGTTTATCAGTCTCTAGTCAAGCAGCAATAATGGTAACGACATCTGCTATCGATATTCTAGGAACAGCACCTACAGTAAGCAACACGGATCTTGCGCAGACGCAGTTCTCTAGTAGCTCTTCGACTGGTGGAGATGCTATGGCAACTCGGCATGGTGAGATGTTTAATGGCACGATCGGAGTGGCTGGAGCGCAAAATACTGATAACACTGATTGGGTGAGAAATAATACTACTAACGAGATTACTCTCAATTTAGATATATCGAGTAACACTTTGGGGTACGATATTACTGGAATAGATACGATTTTTGGCTGGTCTGAGGCTGGTGGAGGCAGAGCTGATCAAGGGTATACTATCGAGCTAGGTTTTGTTGGTGGTGGTACAGCTACATTGGTTAATGCTGGATTCTGGGAACCAAATGCTGGAGGTGAATTTTGGACCGTGGTTTCATTTACAAATAATGGAGGAGGGGCTCTTAACAGTGATACAGTGAATTTAAACGGTGGAGGAGATGTTGCGGATGCCAATACAATAGCGACTGGTGTTCAGTCAATCACTTGGAATATCACCAACTCTAATACTCCATCCATTGCAGCAGAATTCGATGTTTTTGGGGTAGCAACAGTTCCGGAGCCATCTTCAACTGCTTTACTCGGTCTTGGAGGTCTGGGGCTTATTCTACGTAGACGTAGAATGTCATAAGTTAGTAGAGCGAATTTTATAAAAATTAACCCCGTTAGCCATTATGGTTAACGGGGTTTTTTCTAATCTAAAGCTGGGCTTCGGATGGTTTTTTAGCTGTGATGAACAGATGTTTATATACGTCTAATCACTCGTCTTCTTCGAGTTCTCCGCCGTGGCGGATGTCTTGGGCTGACTCCATGAAGATGACGTCTTCGGCGATGTTGGTGGAGAGGTCTCCGATGCGCTCGATCCAGCGGGTGATGAAGACGAGGTTAAGGAAGGTTTTGTAGCTGTCGCATGGCTCTTCTAGCTTCTTGGTGAATGCTTTGGTTGCCGCTTTGTGGAATTTATTGAGATCATCGTCCATGCCTAGGACATTGAGCGCTTTATCTGTGCTGCCTTCGTTGTAGCTCTGGATGGCGGTGTTGAGCATGAGGAGTGCTTGTTTGTAAGCAGGCTCTATGAATGCTGTTTCTTCCACGTCTTCGTGCTTAATGATCTTGCGGGCGCGTTTTGCGATGCTGACGGCGTGGTCAGAAATACGCTCAAGGTTGTGAGTGATCTTCATGGATGCGACTACGAGACGAAGGTCAGAAGCAAAGGGACGGAATTTAGCCATCACTTGGAGACTTTCGTTGTCGATCTGCATTTCGAGCTGATCTACTTCTTCATCATCAGCGATGACCTGGTTACAAATTGCTTGTTCGCGTTTGCGGAGTCCTGTGAAGGCATTCTCGACATTGCTCTTGGCGAGCATTCCAATGGCGAGAGTATTTTTTTTCAATGAGCTAAGAGCGTCATCGAATTCAGTTAGGATGTGTACTGGAGTGTGCATGGTTGGTTTCAGTTTAAAGATTAGATTTTTAAGTGGCGTTAGGTTTGTTAGGCTTATTAGGTTCAAGGTGAGGCATTCTATCCAAAGCGGCCAGAGATGTAATCTTCGGTGCGTTTTTGGGTTGGGTTTTGGAAAATGGTGTCGGTGTTATCGTATTCGATGAGTTCACCGAGGTAGAAGAATGCGGTTTTGTCTGAGATACGAGATGCTTGTTGCATGGAGTGAGTGACGATGACGATGGTGTAGTCTTGTCTGAGCTCGGTGATGAGTTCCTCGACCTTGGCGGTAGCGATGGGATCTAGTGCTGAGCATGGCTCATCCATGAGGATGATTTTAGGTTGCACTGCTATGGTGCGTGCGATGCAGAGGCGCTGCTGCTGACCACCGGATAGGCCGAGGGCTGAGTCCTTGAGGCGGTCTTTTACTTCGTCCCAGAGTGCTGATCCTCGGAGGGATCTTTCGACAGCTTCATCGAGTTTAGATTTATTTTTGACGCCTTGGATGCGGAGTCCATAGGCAACGTTATCGTAGATGGATTTTGGGAATGGATTGTATTTCTGGAATACCATACCGATGTGTTTACGGACCTCGATGGCGTCTACGTCTTTGGCATTGATGTTCTGGTCCATGATGCGGATTTCTCCGGTGGTGACGCGTGAGGTTTCTACTAGATCGTTCATGCGGTTGAGGCAGCGGAGGAGGGTGGATTTACCACAGCCTGATGGCCCGATGAATGAGGTTACTTTTTTCTCCTCGATGTCTAGGGAGATGTTGCGGAGGACGTTGGTTTTTCCAAGGTCGTATGAGAATGAGACGTTGTCTATTTGAATCATGGTCTTAGTTAATTTAAATTGTTAGAGGTTGTTAGATGCGATTATTTTGAGTGATTACCATTTGATTCTGTTACGAATTCTGATGCGGAGATAAATGGATACGGCGGAGAGGGAGAAGACGATCATCATGAATACGAGCACTGATCCATACTGCATGGGCTGAGTGTATTCAGACTGTGGGATTCTTCCGGCTACGGTGAAGATGTGGTAGGGGAGTGCTTGGACTGACTGCTGGAGGAAGTCGATAAAGACGCTGAATCCTGAGGAGTGGATGCCTTGCCATGGGAGGTCTGATTTCTCAGCGGCGGCGGCAGTGAACATGATGGGAGCGGTCTCACCGGCAACTCTTGTGATCCCGAGCACGGAGGCCGTTAGGATACCAGGGAATGCGTAAGGCAGAACAGCTGTGCGGATGGCTTGCCACTTGGTAGCGCCGAGGGCCATGGCGGCTTCTCGGAATCCCATGGGGACAGCTTTGAGCGATTCTTCACAGGAGGTGATGATGACTGGAAGCACCATGATGGCGAGGGTGAATCCACCTGCGAGCATACAAGTTCCCCAGCCTTGGAATGAGATGTAGTACCAGCCGTTGTAGAATTTCTTGCCACCGGCGATGTTAGCGGATTCTACAGCGTTTGCGGTGCTGAGTGAGGAGTCAACTACGGTTACGCCTTCTGTTTCGAGGTAGCGAAGATCTGGAGCGGAACCGATTTTAACGATAGGGACGTAGAGCTCTGATTCTACGTTTGGTGTGTTAGATAATACTGGTGCGAGCATTACGAAGAGACCGAGTCCGAAGAGACCGAATACGATGGATGGGACACCTGCTAGATTGAGCATGGCGAGACGGACGGCTTTGGTGAAGCCTCCCTTTCTTGCGTATTCGTTGAGGTATGTGGCTGCTGCGATGCCGGTGAATAGGGCAATGACCATACAGATGATGACGAGACATGCGGTTCCGATGATGGGGCCTAGGATACCGCCACCTGAGTAGGAGTTGGTTTTCTCTGAGGTGGGGGTGAAGGATTTGTCTTCTTCTTTGAAGATTTGGTAGTCTGAGATGTTGAGTTGGATCTCGCTGTCCTTATCGAGGTTGAACTTGGTGTAGGCAACTTTTTGCTGGGTGTTTTCTACATTGGTGACTTTGAGTTCTGGGTTATCGATGATGAGTTGGTCAAATTGCTGTTTGCTGAGGCTGAGTGTTTCGTCGTCATCGGTGTTTACTACGATGGCACCGAGGTTGGTGTTGTGCATGTGCTTGATGCCGTAGTTTGAGAGGACCTCAAGGGTTTCCTCTGAGACTTTGTAGTCGCCTTTAGGGAGAGTGAAGTCTGCGAAGATAATGGTGTTCGGAACTGGTATTACATTTTCTGCACGTAGCGTTCCTGGTTCATCTTCATCGAAGACGGTGTTGTAAACTGAGCTGTCGACTGTGAAGGTCTGGTCTTCAGGGATGATGGTGGCGTTGATTTTGTTAGGTTCATCGTCTGGGAACGATTGCTTCATTTGGAAGACGAAATCTGTGGGGATCAAGGCATCGTGAGCGCTTTTGCTGAGTGGATATTCTCCGGCTTTAACGGTGACTTTTTTACGAGGGAGGTTGATTTCGCGTGTCTTGACCTCAGCGATCAGTTGAGGGTCATGCTGCTGGATGATGTCGAGTTCTGGTTTCTTGAGGGTGAAGGCTTTATCGCGGTCTAGTGAGAAACCTGTGAGCTCTGGGAACTTTCTTTCGGTGAATTTGAGGTAGTATCCTTTGTTATCTTTCTCGATGTCCTTGAGGTAACCGTCACCGATGAGTGAGCCGTTTTCGATCTGGAAGCTTACGAAGTCGAATGACTTGTCGAATACTTCTTCGTTACTGAGTGGTAGGTCATCAGGGTTGCTGATGAGCATGTTGTCAAAGTTTGTGGTGGGGACCTCGTAGGTTCCTTTTTCTACTTCTAGGGCAGCGAGGGTTTGCGGTTTTTGGGTGACAAAGGAGAAGCCTTTATCCATCAGGACGGGGACTCCGTTTATGATGATTTTGCCAAAGATGAATGAGGCGCAGAGGATGATGAAGTAGGTGGCGAAGGCGTAGCCACTGAAATATACTTTCTCCTTGGTGCGAAGACTTGATTTTTTGCTGGCGAATGGATTTCCAGAAGACTGTGTGCTGTTACTTGAGTCAGACATGATGTGTGAGTGGATAAGGAGTTAAGAAGTTCTACTTAGTGTATTTTTGAAGAATTCTCTGTGAGATGTAGTTGAGCAGGAGTGCAATGACGAAGAGTACGAGACCAACCATGAAGAGGGCGCCCCAGTGGAGTGAGCCTTTGTTCACCTCGCCGATTTCTTGGGCAAGGATACCGGTCATGGAGTGAGCGGGTTCTGTCCATGATCCAGGGACTGCGATACGGCCGCCGAGGACTAGTAGAACAACCATGGTTTCACCGATGATGCGTCCGAATCCGAGTAGGACCGCAGCGATCACACCTGAGGCACAGGATGGGAGGATGACGCTGGTGATGGTCTGGAGCTTAGTGGCGCCGAGTGCTAGTGATGCTTCGCGGTAAGATTTAGGGACGTTGTTCAGCGCGTCTTCGCAGAGGGTGAAGATGGTGGGAACTGCCATGAGAGCGAGGAGGAGGCCGGCGTTGAGGATGGTGTATTGATCTTCAACTGGGAAGCCTGGTAACCAGCTGAACATCCATGTTTGTGAGTATTTCTGGATGAGGACACCGAGGACGACGTAACCGAAGAATGCGAGAACGATGGATGGGATGGCCTGAATGAATTCGATGAATGGCTTGATGAAGTTTTGCTCAGCTTTGGAGGCGAGGCGGTTGACGTAGATGGCGCCACCTACTGAGAATGGAACAGCGATGGTGATGGCTACGAAGGCTACGAAGACGGAGCCAGCGAGGAGGGGGACGATGCCGTAGAAGTCCTGCCATGAGGAATTGGTGACCCATTCTGTGCCGAAGAAGAAGCCTGCCATAGTTTTGCCCATGCCGTATACGTCATCGTGCTTCCAATTTTGGATTTCGGTGTTGGTGTCATTTAGGAATTCGTAGACCTCTGATTTGATGTCATTGATGTCTGAGATGAATCCGCGTGAGTGTTTGGATTCGAAATTGGATTTTGCTGGGACTGTGCTTAGTCCATCGTCGATTGCTGTTTTGAGGGCTTCTGCGTGTGGTTTGTAGCTCTCTTTAGAGGCGTAAAGTGGAGCGCAGAGTTCGGCGAAGTCTGGGGCGGTAGGTAGTAGGCGGTCGATCTTTAGCTGGGCGCTCTTTTTGGCTTCTTCTGTGCGAGCGAGTGAGAGTGCTTTTTGGTTGGCTATGAGGGTGGCTTCTGTTTCAGAATGCTTCTCGCCTTGTGCTTTGTTGACACTGGCGATGGTGCGGAGATCCTCGATGTAAGTTTTGTAGCTAGGGAGTGGCTTGCCGAATGCTACCTTTGCTTTTACTAGTTCTTGGATGAATGGTAGGGCGTCGACCTCGGCTGTCTTGACTTCTTCTTCTTGGATGATGTCGGTGATGAACTGAGTTTGTTTACCAGTCATGATGTTTTCAACGACTGAGCTGCGGATGTTTTCTAGGTATTCTTTATCGGTGATCCAAGCTTTGTTTTTGAGGTCACCGTAGTTTAGGCCGTTGACGGAAGAAGTGACGATTTGCTTCAGCTCCTCGGTCTTTTCTGTGTAATAAGTTTCGGCAGCAGTTACATCACTGGGTGTTGCGTCTGCTTTTGCTTTGATGGTTTCTAGCGAGATTTTAGCGCGCTTGAGTTCTTTTCTTTCTGCGGAGGCGAGTTTGAGGACTTTTGATTTAAATTCGCTGTGAACGGATCTGACTCTGTAAAGGGCACCTAGTCTTGCTTGGACTTCGTATTCACGGGCATTGGTGCAATGTGATTCTAGCTCTACGAGTTTGTTGTTCTGAGCAGCGTAGTAATCTACTAGCTCTTGGCCTGAGAGGCGGTAGAGGGTGAGCTTTTTCTTGTATTGAGGGAAAAATGAGACGGAGTTAACGACGAGGAATGTAACAATGGCGAGGATGATGATGATCGCGAGTGTGGCATTTCCTCCAAAGAAATATCGGATGAAGTCTTGCTTCGTGATGCCGAGAATTTTCCAGCTTTTAGAATTAGAAAATGGCTTCGATGATGTGGAATCTTTCATTGTGATCTTGAGATGCGGTAATTAGGACTGGCTGAAAATTTGAGTGTGCAGGTAAGTATTTCAATGTGCTTAAAAATGCACTCAGTGTAATGTGACAAGATTGAAACATTTGCTCTGAGGTTGCCTTTAAGGAGGACTTTTAAAAAAAGAAAACCTCGCATCTAGAACGCGTCTGAGATGCGAGGTTGGATAGAATTTTATCTGTAGAAGATAGCTTAGCTGCTCAATGAAGCTAAGAGGTGCTGATTACTTCTTAGCAGCAGGAGCGATGAAGCCAACTCCGTTGATAACGTCAGCAGCAGCTGATGAAGTGAGTGACCAATCGATGAACTTCTTCACTTCGCCAGTAGGTGCGCCGATAGTGTAGTAGTATAGGTTGCGTGAAAGAGCGTATGACTCTTGGTTCGCAGGAGTAGGCTCTACGCCGTCAACTTTAGCAGCTGAGATGCCGTCTTTTTTAGCGTAAGCAAGACCAACATAGCCAACACCGTTTACGTCGCCAGCTACTGCTTCAGCGATTTGCTCGTTACCAGCCATCTTTTGAGTCTCTTTACCGTAGTCAACATTGTTCATGCCGAGTTTCTGGAAAGTTTTGTATGTTCCTGATGAAGTGTTGCGTGTGTAAGCTTTGATCTTACCTGCTTTGCCGCCGACCTGTGACCAGTCAGTGATTTTGCCTGTGAAGATGCCTGCAACTTGATCTTTAGTGAGTTCTTTAACGCCATTTGCTTCGTTCACGATCACTGCGATCATGTCAACACCTGCAACGTGAGCAACTGCCTCTTGGCCTTTTGCTGCGAATTCGTCTTTTTCTTTAGATTTGATAGAGCGTGATGACATTCCGAAGTCAGCAGTTCCCGCGAGGAGAGCTGTGAAGCATACTGAAGATCCTTCAGCTGCGATTTCGAAGTCAACGTTGTTACCAGCTGCTTTGTATGCCTCTGAAAGTTGTGGAACCATTTTAGCTCCGAGAGTGTCAGAACCCTTGATTACGAGTTTAGTCTGTGCAGTAGCAGCTACTGTGAGTGCTGCGAAAACTGATGTGATTGTTTTTAGTTTCATTTTAGATAATGTGTATTTGGTTTGGCATCCTGTCTCGGACACGGCACACATTTCTCATGGAAGTGATGAAACTCCAAATTCTCCATCGTGAACATTTTGTCACATTGGGATGGGGGAGTTCAGGGCGACGAGGTTAAGGATTTTTTTACCACGAATTTTGAATGGTGGACGGTGAAGCCTTGGTTGATGGATTTTTGAACCACGGAAGACACTGAATACACGGAACTTGGTTGATGGGTAGGGAAGCTTGGGTTGATCGAGCTTTTGACCACGGATCTGCACGAATTTTCACGAATGGTGGACGATGGAGGCTTGGTTGATGGATTTTTGAACCACGGAAGACACTGAATACACGGAACTTGGTTGATGGGTAGGGAAGCTTGGGGTGATGGAACTTTTGACCACGAATCTGCACGAATGGTGGACGATGGAGGCTTGGTTGATGGGTTTTTGAACCACGGAAGACATTGAATACACGGAACTTGGTTGATGGGTAGGGGAGCTTGGGGTGGTGGAACTTTTTACCACGGGTCTGCACGAATTTTCACGAATGGTGGAGGATGAAGTCTTGCTAAATGGGTTTTGAACCTCTGTAATTGCTGAATTACGCAGAATGCATTTCGAAACTCGATCAATATGAAACAAGATCACTTAGGCAAATCACATTTGGGGCAGTTACTCAGTGAGATCGTAGGCTTTGATTCCTCAGGGGAATGGGGTTTTCGCGGGGCCTTGGCTTCTATCAGTAAGATAAGCAGAGTTGGAGCTGGCGAGGATGCGCGGGTGCACGTTTACGCTAGTGGGTTGAAGATCCCGCACGCAGTCGCTCAGGTGAGTATCGAGGCGAAAGGGGAGCGGGTTATATTTTATGCCATTGACCAACGCACTCCTTCAGAATCTCAGTGGGAGGTGAATCCAAATCTCGAATGGATTCAGCAATACCAGTTATGGTTAGAGAGGGTCTCGAAATCATGGGGCTGAGGTTTGGAGGGTAGATAATGTCATGATAGACAGGCAACGTAGCATATCAGAAGCTGAGCAATTGGACTGAACGTTCAGCAGAGGAGCCCTTATGCGGAGAAACCATACGTAGGGACCTGTGATGGGAACGCCAGGCAACTGAGGTTCCTACTTTAATCTGCAAAAATATACCTCTAGAAGAGTATCTCCTTGAATTGATGGATATTAACGACATCCTCATAATATGCTAATTTATCTAGATAATTGCTGTTTTAACAGACCGTTTGATGAACAGAATCAAGTAAGAATTTTACTTGAGACAGAAGCGAAATTAGTAGTTCAAGAGCGAATCAGAGAAGGAAGCTTGGAATTTGCTTGGTCATTTATGATGGATTTCGAGAATGAGGCAAATCCGTTTGAAGAGCGTAGAAACAGTATTTCTATATGGAAGCATCTAGTTTCCACTGATGTTTCTGAATCAGAAAGCGTCATTGAACGCGCTGAATCAATCACCAAACACGGAATCAAACCCAAAGACGCTGGTCATCTTGCATGTGCTATTGAAGCTCATTGCGATGTGTTTCTAAGCACAGACAAAGGAATATTGAACAAAGCAAATCTCATTTCAGAACTTGCTATAATTAATCCTGTAGACTATAATTTTAATAATAATGATGACTGACACCGAAATCCGAGTAAAAGGTTTAGCTGCATTGTCTTCTTCTCTAGGCACTGTAGAGGCTGAGCGATTTATTGCTCTAATACTACGTGAACCATTTGACTACACTCGCTGGCAACAAAATCTATTCGAAGGGCTTTCCGTTAGAGAGTTGTGTTCCGCTGCGACCCAAAAGGGAACTAAAAAGGCAGAACCCCAAAGATAGCTTTGATTTAGCGGTGGCGAACATCGAAGTAGCCCTTGTCTAGCTCACGGTCTCAGGGCTTGATGCTGTTAGGCTCAGATTCTGGTGAGCAGTATCTCCGCCGAGACTTCAGCACGGTTGTTCATGGGGGATCGTGACCCAGTGTTGAAACACTGGGCTTTGCAACCGTTCTCCCTTCAGGAGATTCTGTGTCCTAGTGGGACAACAGGTACTGTGCGTATGGCTTTAGTCATGGAAGGATGAACGGCTCAAGCCAAGAACTGAGCCGAAGGCACAGCCGAACGCTTTACAACTTCTACAATCTACCTTCAAACCTAAATCTGCCATAAGGCTTCTAGGGTTTCTAGAATTTGCTGGATCTCCTGGGTGCGTTATTTGCTGGTTTTGCCGAAGGCTAGGGAGAGGGGGGCGGGGTTGGGTGGTTCGTTGGTAGTGAGGGCTGAGGTTGGCTTTCAGCCAACGCGGTATTTGGGTGGGGGTGACATAGGGAGTCGCTTCGCTCAACCCTATGCTGGTATGATTTTAGCCTTCAGCTAAAGGGGGGGTGAGGGTTTGTAGGTCTGGTGCTGGGCAGGTGATGGTGAAGGTGGTTTCTATGCCGGGGGTGGAGGATACTGTGATGGTTCCGCCGTGGGCTTCGATGGCGTGTTTGACGATGGAGAGGCCTAGGCCGGTGCCTTTGACTTCGTTTTGGGAGTGGTGTTTTTGGACGCGGTAGAAGCGGTTGAAGATGTAGGGGAGGTGGGCGGCGGGGATGCCTTTGCCGTTGTCTGTGATGTTGAGGGTGAGTTCTTGGTTGGCTGGGCAGATGGTGGCTGAGACTCGGATGTGGAGGGGGGTGTCTGCGTTTTGTTTGAGGGCGTTTTCGATGATGTTGAAGAGGGCTTGTTCCCAGTAGAATGAGTCACCGGTGAGCTGGATGGTGTCTGGGGTGTAGGTGGTTTTGATGGTGGCGTTTTGTTTTTGGAAGACTGGGGTGAGTCTGTCGATGACGGTGGTGATGGTGTCGTTGAGCAGGAAGGGGTCGTGGTTAAGCTGGGCGCCGTCGCTAGATTCTAGCTTGGAGATGATGAGCATTTCCTCGATGAGGAGTGCTATCCGTTCACTGTGCTTGCGCATGATGGTGAGGATGCGGCGGGAGGTGGCGGGGCTGTCTACTACGTCATCATCGATGAGGTTTTCTAGGTAGCCGCTGATGATGGCGAGTGGGGTGCGGAGCTCGTGTGAGGCGTTGGCTACGAACTCGCGTTTGACTTGGTCTGTGCGGTGCTCTGCGGTGACATTTCTGAGGATGATGCGGTGGAGGGGGGCTGGGTCAGTGGGGTCACTGGAGGGGAGAGGGGCGTAGTCGATGATCCATGCGGAGTCTTCGATGGAGTTTTTCTGACCGAAGCTGGAGTTGTTGAGAATGATTTTGGTTTTAGTCGGCTCGTTGTTGCGCATGGCATCCTTGATGAGCTCGCAGATTTCATTTTCTTGGAAGGCTGAGGCGATCGATTTTCCACGGAGTTTTTGTCCTTTGGAGAGTTTGATGGCGGATTCGTTTGCGACTTGGATGGTGCCGGCTTCGCTGGTGATGACTAGGGCGTCATCGAAGGCATTGAGGAGGAGTCTGAGTTCTCGTCGCTCGGCTTTAGTCTTGGCGAGGACTGCTTTGTGTTCTTTTCTGTGGGAGGCGTATGCTGTCTGGGCTTTGTTGTTCTGGGCTGTGAGGAGCCGCCATAGAATCATGCTGCAGATGAGTGAGCCAGCTGTGATGAGTAGGAGGGTGACGGTGATGGCGGGCATGTTTATTGAGAAACGATTTGGTATCCTACGCCACGGACGGTCTGGATGAGGTCAGAATGGGTGCCTATTTTCTGACGGAGGCGTTTCATGTGGGTGTCTAGGGTGCGGGAATTGACGTCATCATGATAGCCCCAGACTTCTTTGAGTAGATTGTATCTGTCTTGGGGGGCATTGACTCGCTCGCAGAGGTAGAGCATGAGTTTGAATTCAGTGGCGGTGAGGTCAATGAGTTCATTGTCAGCGAAGAGCTGGAGGGTGCTTTTGTTGAATCTGAAGGGTGGGCTCTCGAAGAGTGATCCGCTGCTGCTTTTGGTGTGGCGCTTGAGAATGGCTTTGATGCGGAGGATGAGTTCCTTGGGGCTGAAGGGCTTGGTGAGGTAGTCATCTGCGCCGATTTCTAGGCCGGCGATGCGGTCTTCTGTTTGGGCCTTGGCGGTGAGGATGAGGACTGGGGTGTTCCTAGTGCGTTCGTCATTTTTGAGCTCTTTGAAGACTGTGAAGCCATCTTTTTTTGGGAGCATCAGGTCTAGAATGATGAGGTCTGGGTGGATCTGGTAAGCTTTGTCTATGCCAGCCTGTCCATCGTGTGCTTGCTCGGGAATGAATTGATTTCGCTCTAGGTTAAAACTGATGAGTTCTGCGATATCGATTTCGTCTTCTATGATGAGGATGGTTTGCATGTGGGGTCAATTCTAGCGAGAACCTGCGATGTTACGTCTCAATTTATGGTGACAATTCAGTCACATGGGTCGAGACCAGTGAATGCGGGTACTGGTCTCGGTCTAGGTGGTATTTCTGTATGAAATGCTTAGTCAGCGATTTCAGTGGATGTGAGAACGATGTGGGTGAGTTGGTTAGCAATTCCACGAAGTTCGTTGTTGGTGTTGATGTTGATCATTTCGAGTTTCACTTTGCCTTCTTTCATGCGTTTCATGGCGGCTTTATTGAAGGTGTTTCTCATGTCCGCTGACTTGGTGTCAAAGGCTGTGGTGATGGCTTTGTCTGACTCCTTGAGCATGTTGGTGTGGGCGTATGCTAGGAATTCTCCGATGTGTGTGGTGAAGAGCTTATGGTTGGCGAGTTGCTCTGGGCTGAATTGTCTGCCGGCGGTGTATTTGCGTTCGGCTAGTTTGACTAGGCGGTAGATGGCATCTGAGCATTCTTCTAGCTCGGCGGTGATGCGGAGCATTCCGGTGATCTTCTCTGCGTGTTCAGAACTGAGGTCGTGTGAGGTGCAGCGGACTAGGTAGTTGGTGATGTCGTGCATCATTAAGTCCGCGTCATCTTCCATGGTTTTGAGCTTGCTGACGAGTGCGGACATGTCGGTCTCTGGGTGGTCGAAGACGTTGACGTAGCCGTCGAACATTTTGATACAATGTGATGAGAAGGTGTTTAGTGCGCTCTCGGCTTCTACGATGTTTAGCTCACCGAGGTCGACGAGGTTTTGTGAGATGTATTGGATGCGTGGGGCGTCTTCACCATCTGGCTTGTCTTTGACCCATTTGGTAACAAGGGAGGCGATTTGGTTAGTGAATGGGATGAGGAAGATGAGGTTAAGGAAGTTAAAGCAGGTGTGGAAGATGGCGACGGCGAAGGCGACCATGGTGAGGTCAGCTGCGACTGAGGCGCCGGCTTTCTCGGTTTTGATGTCGACCATCCACTGTGGGAAGAAGTCGAGAGATTTCCAGACGAGTAGGGTTAATGGGGCAATGAGAAGGACTGCCCAGATTGTTCCGATGGCATTGAATAGGAAGTGGGCGCGGGCTGCGCGCTTGGCATTTACGTTTGCTGAGATGGATGCTAGCCATGCGGTGACTGTGGTTCCGATGTTCTCACCGAGGACGATAGCGGCGGAGCTTTTGAATACGGTGTATGGGTCATCACCGAGCCATCCTTGGAGTGCGCAGGTGATGGTGATGGCCATGGCTGCTGAGGAGGACTGGACTACGAGGGTGAGGATGATGCCTGCGAGAAGGAAGAGAACGGTGTCAAAGTGCTGGAAGTGCTGGATCCAAGTGATGGTGTCTTGGATGGTCTGGATGGCAGACATGTCGCCTTCCTTGAGCATGGTTTTGACGTCTGGGACGGCGTCTTTTAGGAGTGATAGGCCGAAGAAGAGGAGGCCGAAACCGATGAGTGTTTCACCGATGTGGCGCCAGCGGTCTTTGCCGGTGAAGAACATGGGGAGGCCGACACCGATCATGGGGAGGGCGACGGCTGAGACTTTAAATTTGCCGATGAGGGCGACGAGCCAGGCGGTGATGGTGGTGCCGATGTTGGCGCCCATGATGACGCCGATGGATTCGACGAGGGTGAGGAGGCCGGCGTTTACGAAACTGACAACGAGAACGGTGGTGGCTGAGGAGGACTGAACTAGGCAGGTGGTGAAGAAACCGGTGAATGCTGCGCTGAAGCGGTTTTTCGTCATGGTGGCGAGTGCCTTCCGCATGCTGTCACCAGCTACTTTTTGGACTGCTTCTGACATGACTTTCATCCCGTAAAGGAAGACTCCGAGTGCACCTAAGATGCTAAGTATTTTTACAATTGCTTCCCACATAGTGTTGATGATTGTTGTTAGTGGTTTGTTAGTTCAGGAAAGAAATGTCAAGGAGTATCAAGGTTTTAATTGTGACGATTTCGACACATTGTGTGTTTTATTAAGGTTTGAGAGCTGAACGAAAAATAGGTCAGGATAAAATTTATTTTAGCTTTCTTAAGTTTATTGAGGTTCGCTATGTAATGGCTTCAGGTGGGGTGTTCTGTTTGGATGCTGTTGAGGGGGGGGCGTCCGAATATTTTGTTTGCGATTGCGGATGATATGGGTGCGGACTGCTAATTTTGATCGGTTGGTGAAAGAGGGGGATTTTTCAGTTGCTGGATAAGAAAAAGGGGAAGATCTGGAATCTATGTTGCTAAAAGCGTAACGAATGATATTTTTTAGATCTGAATTTGAATAACTATGAAATATACTCGCTTTTTACTGCTGTGCTCAATCGCTGTCTTTGTCACGTGTTTACCTGTGTTTTCTGAGGAGGGGAAACCGCTCAAAGAGCTTCTGGATAGCCGTGTGCTGCAGGCTCCGGAGATCCATCGGATGCCGGAGAAGGATGTGGGTGAGGTTCAGGCGATTTTCTATGATACGCTGGATTTTAAAGGGAAGCCTACGCGTGCTTTTGCTTATGTGGGGGTTCCAAAAAGTGATAAGCCGGTGCCTGCGATGGTGTTGGTGCATGGTGGGGGCGGGACGGCGTTTGTTGAGTGGGTGAAGATCTGGAATGATAGGGGGTATGCGGCGATTTCTATGAGTTTAGAAGGGCATATGCCTGATCCTGAGGGGAAGGGAAAGTTACGGCATGAATTTAGTGGGCCGGAGCGGGTGGGGATGTTTGCTGATGTGGCTGCACCGTTGAAGGAGCAGTGGATGTATCATGCTGTTTCTGATGTGATGCTGGCTCATTCGCTTCTGAGGTCTATGCCTGAGGTTGATAAAGATAGGATTGGGATGACGGGGATTTCTTGGGGTGGGGTGTTGAGTAGTTTAATTTCAGGGGTGGATGATCGGTTTCAGTGTGTGATGCCGGTGTATGGGGCGGGATTTCTTTATGATTCGAAGGGGCATTTTAAGGGGATGGGTGGGCCGACTGCGGAGATGACGGAGAGGAAGAAGTTTTGGGATCCGGCAAGGCAATTTTCTACTGGTTCAATGCCTACTTTGTGGGTGAATGGTGATTCTGATGGGCATTTTTCGGTGAATATTACATCGAGTAGTTTTGAGGCAACTAAGGATCATGCTTATATGGCGATTCATCCTGGGATGGCGCATGGGCATGGTGCGGGGTGGCGGGTTAGGGCTGTTCCGGAGATCTATGTTTTTGCGGATCAGGTGTTGAAGGGGGAGGGGCCTGGGTTGGGTAAGATTACGAAACAGCCGGTGGGGCGGGAGATTGAGGTTGTTTATGAATCTGAGTCGAAGGTTGTGGAGGGGACGGTTTATTTTTTGAAGGAGAAACTTACTTATAGGAAGGCGAATGATAAGGCCAAACATGCGGGACCAGGGCGGTGGCTGACGGTGAAGGCTGAGGTCGATACGGAGGCTAAGACGGTGAGGGCGGCTTTGCCTGAGGGTGCTGTTACTTATTATGTGAATTTGAAGGATGAGAGGGGATGTTTGATTTCTTCTGTGGTGGTGGAGCTTTCTGAGTAGAGGGTTTGTTAGAGAGTTTTAGTCTAACAGACTGAGTCGGAGAAGAATTTGGTGGGGTCTAGTTTTTGTTTTAGTTGTTGGAGTTTTTCGAGGCTGGTGGAGTAGTAGGCTTTGGCGGGGTTTGGGAGGTCTGGGTCTGGGTAGTTGGCGTAGTGGTGGGGGATGTGTGTGAGTAGGGTGCGGATGTGGTCTACTGCGGGCATGAGCTTGGCTTTGTGGGCGGGGGTTTGCCAGTAGGACTGGAGTTCTCCTAGGAATGGGTAGTGGCGGTGGGGGTATGCGGCGGAGATGTCTGGGGTGTTGATGGCGCCGCCGAGGGTGTTGATCTGGAAGAGGATGCCGGGGTTGGAGATGGTGGCTTGCATGAGGTCGTGGGCGACGTTTTCTAGGTCTGCGAAGCCGTGGTAGTAGCCGGCGCTCATGTTTCTGAATGGTAGTGGGTTGGGGCGTCCTGAGTAGGTTTTTACTGCGGTGATGGTGGGCTTGGAGTAGACTCCACGGGTGGTGGTGCCGAGATTGAGGAGGGCGTTTTTGGCGCGTTGGAATGCGGGGCCGGTGTGTGGGTAGGTGGAGGAGATGATGATGGTGAGGTTGGAGCCGTTGAGGATGAAGCCGGAGAACATGGGGTTAGGGAGGGCTGCGGCGATCTGGAACCAGCCTTTGAGGAGGGCGACGGCGCGGGTGGGGGTAAGTTTTGTGGCGCGGAATTTCTGGGTGGTGAATTTTGGTGGGGCGGGGACGGTGGAGAATTTCATGGAGGTGATGACTCCGAGGTTGCCGTTGCCTCCGCCGCGGCATGCCCAGAGGAGGTCTGGGTCGTTGGCTGAATTTAAAACCTTACCTGTGGCGTCGACCATTTTGACTTGTTGGAGGTGGTCGCAGGTGAGGCCGTGCTGGCGGGCGAAGAATCCGTAGCCGCCGCCGAGGGTGAGGCCGCTGAGGCCGACGCCGGAGCATGAGCCGGCGGGGAGGAGTCTGTTGTTGGTGAGGAGGTAGTCGTAGATTTCTCCTAGTTTGAGTCCAGGGCCGGCGTGGAAGGTGTGATCTTTTGGGCGGTAGAATTTCTGGCGGATGGCGGAGACGTCGATGACGAGTCCGTTGTTGATGAGGGATGAGCCGGTGAAGGAATGGCCGCCGGATTTGATGGAGACTTTGAGGTTGTGTTGTCTGGCGTAGCGGATGGCTGTGGCTACGGATGCTTCATCGGTGCAGGCGGCGATGGCTGCGGGGGTGAAGGAGAGGTCTGAGTTGAAGGGGGTGTTGAGGCGTTGGTAGACGTCGGAGTCTGGTTGGTAGATGATGAGGGAGTCATCGATCTGCTGACCTTTTAGGATGGTGGAGAAGCTGGTGCCGAGAGCGGTGGTGATGAAGGCTCTGCGGGAGAAGGGAGGGAGTGATGGGTGACGGTGTGGCATTTAATGGATACGCCTGATATCTAAAAGATGTGTCAATTTAATACAATGTTTTGCGGACGGTAGGGACTTCTACGGTGGTTTTTTCTAGGTCTTCTTCCATGGACTCGAAGTCACCTTCTTCACAGCAGCGGACGAAGCCTTCGCCGTAGCCTTTGAGCTTGTCCCAGCTGTGGCGGATGTCTTCTGCTTCGTTGTTGGTGATGGAGTTGTCTTGGGCGGCAAGTGAGATGCGCATGAGGAGGGCGGCGAACTGGGCGACGATTTCGTTGGTGGCGGGGAGGACTTGGAAGCCTTCTTCGCAGTGGCTGACGGGGTTTCTGACGAAGTAGCCATCTGAGTGTTCGCATATGTATTCTAGGATGCGGTAGTCGCCTGTGAGCTTGAAGAGCTCGATGACGCGGTCGAGTGGATTTCTGCTTCCTGATCCTGTGTCTGACTGTTCTTGCGCCCATTTATAGACGAGTGAGAGTGAGACTCCGAGTTCTGAGGCGACTTCCTTGGGGGATGACTTTTCGAATGCAGTTTTTAACACTTCATGGGATTCCATAAGGGCAAGGTAGGGAGATATGGGAGGGTTGGCAAGATGATTTGGATGGGTGTTGTTGGGGCGAGTTGTGTTATTTTTTAATTTGACTATTTTATGTGAAAAACAGAGATGAATTCATGACTCAATCTAAGCAAAAACATGGCGTTTTCCTACCGCTGTTTATCTTGATCGGTATGGTATTTTTATACGTGATATCTTCAATGGGTGGTGGGGGTTCTGGGGAATCTGAGGTGGCGTTGGTGTTGCAAGATGATGTAGCTAGTGTGAATGCTGATGAGGAGGAGGTGAGGGCTGAAGTGGCGAGGAGAGTGGTGTTAGGTGGTGAGAGTGTTGATGGTGGGAGATTGGTTGGCGTTGATGCAACTGTCTTTAATAGAGTTGATAGTGATGGAGGTTTGCTGCCGATTGGTGTGGGTGGTGTGGTGGATGAGGCTATAGGTGTAGCTGTGGAGGGTGTAGTGGATGTGGTGAATGAGGGGAATACGAAGCTTAAGCGTGGCGTGAATAAGCGGTTGTTACTGGATGATGCGGAGGTGAGTGAGCGGCATGCTGACTGGGCGTCTGTTTCTAGTGAGGTTATCTTTAGGCGGAGTGCTAGGGAGGATTTTGGTGTGTTGACGATGGATGAGCATACTGTGTCTGCGATAGAGGTAAGTGTGGATTTGGAGGCGATGGAGAGTTTTCTTCTTTCAAGTGATGGGGTTATTAATTTACCTATTGAGGAGGGTAAGGATGCGATGGTGAGGGTGGATAGAGTGGTGACGCGTGGTGAGTATACGAAGACGCTGATAGGTTCTGTTGAGGGTGAGGAGGGGAGTGATGTTTTGCTTGTTTTTCATGATGGTGCTGTGTCTGGATCTATTGTTTTTCATGATGAGAATTTGCATTATCAGTTTGGTGCTGCGGGGAATGGTGATGTGGCTGTGAGGAGGTTAGATGTGCATAGCTTTGGTTGTGGCTGTGCTGGGTGTAGTCATGGTGATAATTTGGTTGAAGATGGGGCGGTGTTAGAGGCTTTGGCTGAGTTAGATGATGCGGAGGCTGGGGTGGATGTGTTTGTAGATGAGGATGATGGGGAGATATTGGCGGCTCCTGCTGGGTATAATCCGTTTGATGTTGTGGTGGCTTATAGTGCTGAGGCGCGTCAGAGTGATGGCGGGACGGCGAATATAGAGGCGAGGATTGTTCAGTCTGTGGATAGGATGAATGTGGCGATGACTAATAGTGGTTCTGGGGTTTGGTATTGTTCGTTGTTAGCGATTATAGAGGAGCCGGATAGTTCTTTTTCTGATTCGGACTATAGTGATATGGCTGATATGTTGGTTGATCTGAGGCAGGCTACGAATGGGGTTTTGGATGCTGTTGCTGAGTTAAAGGTTGAGTTAGGGGCTGATCATAGCACGTTTGTGTGTAATAACCCGATTAGTGGGACTGCGGGGATAGCTGGGCGTCCTGGGACTAGTTTGGTGGTGGCTAGGAGTTATATGAGTTCTACTCAGTTGGGGTTTTGTCATGAGATGGGGCATAGTTTGGGGTTACGGCATGCTTGGGGGGATACGGTTTCTGGGAGTAGCCAGACAGATTTACAGGCTAATCCTACGAATAAGAGTAACTATGGGTGGAGGTTTGATCCTCCGAATGGGGAGAAGGTAAGAACGATTATGGCTTATAATCTTGGTTGGACTAGTAGTAAGATTCCTTATTTCTCTAATCCTGATGTTTATTATAATGGTGTTGCTACGGGCGTTGTGGATGGATTTGATGCGACTGATACCAGTGGGACGCCTACGTATGATCAGCAGTTGGTGACGGATGGTGCTATTGGTGGATTAGGTGCTGGTTATGATGGTAGTAATGAGGATCTGGGGGCTAATAATGGTGGGTATTTGAAGAATAATGCAGGGCTTTTGGCTAATAGGACGGTGCGTGAGTCATTGGCTGTGTTGGAGCCTGCGGCGGGGGTGAATCTGGAGGAGGGTGATGAGCAGACGATTTTTTGGTATGGTGGTGATCATAGTGATACTGTGCAGGTTGATTTGTATAAGGGTGGGGTGTTTCAGTTTACGATAGCGTCTGGTTTGTCTGGTGAGGAGCGGTGGTATGACTGGACGGTGCCGGATGTAGCTTATGGAGATGATTATGTGGTGAGGGTGACTCTGAGTGGTAGTTCATATGATGATGGTGGTGAGTTTACGATAGGGGTAGCTCCGGCGGTTTTGCCTTATGCGGAGAGCTTTGAGAATGGGCGAGGGGTGTGGAGGAGTTCTGTGGATAGTGATTATGACTGGACGGTGAATAGTGGGGGGACGCCGACGGTTGCGGCTGGGCCGTCTGGGGCTTCTGAGGGGAGTTTTTATCTTTATTCTGAGGGGCATGATTCGGGTGCTCCTTATAGTTCATCTGATGTGAAGGCGGTGTTTGATTTTAGTGGTGTGGGGAGTGCTGAGCTGACGTTTGATTACCATATGTATGGTTTGTATATTGATTATCTGACTTTGGATGTGTATGATGGTGTGAGTTGGGATTTGGATGTATGGCGACAGGATGGGCAGGCTCAGAGTGGTAGTGATGATGCGTGGAAGAGTGCGACGGTGGATCTGTCTGAGTATGCGGGGAATAGTGGTGTGACTTTGCGTTTCACGACGAAGCATAAGAGGTGGAATTCTGCTGATCCGGCGATTGATAATTTGGTATTGGATGAGATTCCTCTGACTGCGTTTGAGGTGTGGACTGCGGCTGAATTTACGGATTCTACGGAAGGGGCGGATGCGGGGGCTATGGGTGATCCGGATGGGGATGGGATGAGTAATGAGATGGAGTATTTGTTAGGTACTGATCCGTTGGTGGTGGATTCTGCGATTATTTCGATGTCTGTGGGTGCGGGTGTGATGACTTTTGATTATACGCGGCGGATGGTAGATGGTTATAGTATTTTTGCTGAGTGGTCTGGGGATCTGGCTTCTGATAGCTGGGGTGTGGAGGGGATAGTGGAGGTGGTGACTGGTGATGATGGTGAGGTGGAGACTGTGCGTGGGACTGTGCCTGTGGGGGAGGATGAGGATAGGAAGTTTATCCGTATTAGGGTGGAGGGTGAGTAGCGTGAAAACCCACCTTGCCGATGTTTTGGCGAGGTGGGTTGTGATTGGTTGGTGGTTATGAGTTTTTTCTAGAATACGTATTTGGCTCCGAAGTAGACGGTGCGTGGGAATCTGGGGCCGTAGCTGTAGGATGGGTCACGGAAGGCGCCTTGGTCTAGGTCATCTTGGAAGCCGTTGAAGAGGTTTTTAATTCCAGCTTGTAGGGTGAGTGAGGTTTCATTCTCAAAGTCCCAGCGGTAGCTGGTGCCGACGTCTACGGTGAAGAAATAGTCTGATTTCTCGATGGTGTTGCCGATGAGTTCTCCGGTGGTGGGGTCACTGAGGACGTGTGGGACGTCCATGGGGCCGGTGAGTTTTCCGGCGATGAAGGCTCCGAATGTGTCGTTGTCGTAGCTGAGCTTTACGACTCCGTGTCGATCTGGTGTGCGCTCGAAGTCACGGAGGTAGACGGGGTTGTCTATGGGGTCTCCTGGGGTTCCTAGGATGAGTTGTTGATTGTTGAATTGAGAGCGTTTTTCAACGAGTCCGATTTCTCCGGAGAAGTTGGCTTTTTGGTATTTGAGGTTAATTTCTGCTCCGTAGACGTGTGCGTTTCCGGCGTTTCTTTTGGTGGATTCGATGATGCTGGTGGTGGTGGGGTCATCTGATGAGATGTCATTGAAGAATACGTCACGGAGCTGTGTGCTGAAGATGCTTCCTTCTAGTTCCCAGTTGTCTGAGATTTGCCATTCTGGGCTGACTGAGAAGCTGAGTGATTTTTCTTCTTCTAGGTCATCTGCGATGTCTACGACTTCTAGTTCTCCTCCTACGTTTGAGATGTGTAGGTCCTCGTCAAAGAGTTCTGGTGCTCTGAATCCGGTGGCGATAGAGGAGCGGATTTTGAAGTTGTGGGTGGGTTGGTATTTGAGGGAGATACGTGGGGAGAGGATGATGTTGTCTACTTTGGAGTGTTTGTCTGCACGGAATCCGTAGACGAGTTCTGTTTGGTCATTGATGTGCCAGTCGTGTTGGAGGAAGAGTCCGGTGTTTTGGTATTGGTCGTTGATGTTTCTTCCTAGTCCGCTTTGGTCTGTGATTTTTTCTTGTCGGTATTGGAATCCGAAGGTGAGGGTGTGGTCATCGTTGAACTCGTAGTTGGCGGTGAGGTCTGTGTTGAAGAGTGTGTCCTTGGTGTAGCCGTAGCCTAGGTCTGGGGTCCAGTCTGGGTTATAGAATGAGCTGTTTGGGTCACTGAGGGCGGCTTGGTATTCTGGGAACTGGTTGGCTATTCTGGCGATGACGCTGGGGTCATGTTGGGAGGAGTCTATGGGGGCGTAGCCTAGGGCACTGATGCCTCCGTAGTAGCTGTCACGTTCTGTCTGTGAGTATGAGAGGGAGAGTTTGTAGTCTAGTTTGTCTGTGGCTTGGTGATTTATGCCGAGTGTGAGGACGTCTCTGAGTGATAGGATTTCTTCTGTGATGAGGGTTTCATTTGCTGGGATGTCTAGTGCTGATCCGGCTTCTCCTCCGCGTCTGTCTTCGTCTGTGTGCATGTAGTCTAGGGTGAGTTTGAAGTCTGGGTTGGGTTCCCAGAGGGTGCGGAATCCTCCGCCTGTGAGTTCGCGTCTGCTGATGTCTGTGAATCCGTCCCGGTCCACGTCTAGTCCATCCGTGAAGCTGCTGATGCCGTAGGTGAGGATGCCGAATTGTTGGTTTTTGCTGGCGAATTCTGCGACGAAGTTGGCGTCGTAGTTGAGTTTGTTGCTACTGGATTTTCCGCTCATTGAGTTGGGAGTGTATTCTAGGCTGACGCGATTTTCTTGTGGTTCACGCGGGATTAGGTTGATGACGCCTGCGACTGCATTGGAGCCGTAGAGTGCTGAGGCTCCTCCTTTGACGATTTCTACGCTGTCTAGGATTCCTGTTGGGATTTGCTCTAGGCCGTATACGCCGGCTAGGCCGGTGAAGTTTGCGTTGCCGTCGTTGAGGATGGAGAGGTAGCGTTGTTGTAGTCCTAGCATGCGCACTTCTGTGGTGTTGCAGTTTTGGCAGTTGCTTTCCATGCGTAGTCCGTTTTGGTAGCCGAGGATGTCTGCTAGTTTGGTGGAGTGGGTGAGCTGGATTTCTGCGGATGTTACTTGCTCGGTGCGGATGGGTGTGTCTTCGAGTAGTCTGAGTGTGCGTGTTCCGGTGATGACGCTGGCTCCTAGGTCGTTAAATTCTTCTATGAATGATTCTGTGTGTGTGGATGGGTCTGCTGTGAGGGTGTTTGTGCTGATGGTGAGTATTGTGGTGGCAGCGGTGAGGATGCTGGCTTGTGGTGATTTTATGTCTTTGTTGTGTTTACGTTTCATTGTTTTGTTATGGTTTAGTTTTACGTTGAATGATGAGTAGTAGTAAATTTGATTAGTGTAAACATAAAAAGTTAGCCTTGGCTAACTTTGGTGAAAATTGAGTAGGATGAGTGTTGGACTGAGTGTGTGGAGTGGTGGGAGGTGGCTAGGAACGGGCTTGACTGTAGCTGGTGTGGGGAGACATAGTGGTGGGACTTAGTGATGCAGAACGAAAACAGCGAAAATAGCGGGAAGGAAGCCTACGGGGGACGTAGTGCAGAGGAGCAGGCGGAAGCGATGAAGGTGACGCGCGAGCAGCATGCTGTGGAAACGGCTGAAGATTATCTAGAGGCGATTTCTGATCTGATAGGGTTGTGCGGTGAGGCGCGGGTGGTGGATCTGGCGAACAGGCTGGGTATAGCGAATGCGACTGTGATACAGACTGTTAAAAGATTACAGCGTGATGGGTATGTGACGAGTGAGCCTTACCGGTCTATTTTTCTGACTGCTGAGGGTGCGCGGATTGCTGAGGTTGCGAGGCACAGGCATCAGGTGACTATTGCTGTTTTATTGAAGCTGGGTGTGAGCCCGGAGGCTGCTAGGGTGGATGCTGAGGGGATGGAGCATCATGTGAGTGAAGAGACTTTGAGGGTGTTTGAGGAGTTTGTGGGGGATGTTGGGAAGTATCCTAAGGTGTAGACGGTGATCTAGGGGAGGAGGATATTTCTAAATGTATTGGGAGGTTTTAGGCTGTTGATTTATGGCAGGGTTTGTTTTTGTTTCTTTTTGAATTTGGAGTACCAGAGGACGAAGGCGATGGTGGTGATGAAGATGAAGGTGAGGAGGGCGAAGAGCTGGAAGCCTACGTTGGTTTCCTCTGTGACGTCCATGTCGATGATGGCGGTGGCGGTGCTGCCTGGGTCGCTGGAGATGTGGAGGATGTTGTCTTTTAGTTCTACTTTGGTGAGTTTGTGGAAGACGTCTTTGATGGTTTCGTCGTTGCGGTAGTTGACGAACATGAGGACGGGGATGGCTTGGAGGACTTTGGGTGGGACTTGGGCGTCGGTGTCTGAGATGGCTTCTTCTACGATGGGGAAGAGTGAGCCTTGGGCGATGACGGGCTGGAACTTGAGTAGTCCGTTGAAGTGGCGGGTTCCGTCGAATCCGGCGTTGATGGGGAATGAGGCGCGGGCGAGGACGTGGGTGTCGGTGATCTGGGTGACGAAGAGGGTGTTTTTGAGTTCGGAGAGTTTATCGAAGTGGGCGATGGCGGTGTTGATTTCATCGACTGTGAGCTGCATGGTGGCGTGCTTCTGGTTCTTGACGAGTTCAGCGAAGGTGGAGAATTTCTGGTCGATGGCGGTGGTGGAGGAGTCTGTGGTGGTGGCTATTTCTGTGGGGACGGAGGTTTCTTGGCTGAATGCGACGAAGGCTTCTTTGTGGTTGAAGTAGCTGTAGATGGTGACTGAGGCGAGGAAGACGACCATGGCGAGGATGATGGAGAAGATGCCGCATCCTGCGATGTGGTTTGAGTTTTCCTTGGTATTTTCTTCGATGTTCTCGGTGTTTGTGGTCGTTTCAGACATGGTTGGCTTTTAGGTGGAAAGGTGGGTGAGAATCAAGGATTTTACGCTTTGGCGAAAATAAAGTTGGTGATTGTGGTGTTGATGATTTAGCTATTTGGCATGGCAAAGATTTTGGTAGGACTATCTGGGGGAGTGGATTCTAGTGTGGCGGCGGCTTTGCTGTTGGAGCAGGGGCATGAGGTTGTGGGTGCGTATATGAAGAACTGGATCAATACGGATAATGTGCCGGGGGATTGTCCATGGCAGGATGATGTGGATGATGCGCATGCGGTGGCGAAGAAGTTGGGGATAGAGTTTAGGGTGGTGGATTTGATCGATCAGTATCAGGAGCGGATTGTGGATTATTTATTGGATGGGTATAGGAGTGGGATTACTCCGAATCCGGATGTGTATTGTAATAGAGAGATGAAGTTTGGTGTGTTTTTGGATTATGCGCTGGAGCAGGGGTTTGAGGCGGTGGCTACGGGGCATTATGCGCGGAGGCGGGAGCGTGAGGATGGGAGTGTGGATATTTTACGTGGGGCTGATACGAATAAGGATCAGAGTTATTTCTTGGCGTTGATGGAGCAGCATCAGGCTAAGTATGCGTTGTTTCCGTGTGGGGAGATGCAGAAGCCTGAGGTGCGGGAGGTGGCGGTGCGGTTTGATTTGCCGACGGCTGGGAAGAAGGATAGTCAGGGGATTTGTTTTATTGGGAATGTGAAGATGGTGGATTTTCTGAGGCATTATGTGCCGGATAGGCCGGGGAATATTGTGGATGCTGGGGGGAAGAGGTTGGGGAGGCATAAGGGGCTGCATTTGTATACTTTGGGGCAGAGGAAGGGGCATGGTGTGGCGTCTCCGAGGGAGGGGCTGGCTTATGTGGTGGTGGGGAAGAATGCGGAGCGGAATGAGTTGGTGGTGGGGTATGATGAGTCTGATACTGCGGGGCTGTATACGAGTAAGTGTGTGGTGGGGACTGTTTCTTGGGTGAATAAGGCGGTGACTGGGAAGAGGAAGATAGAGGCGCAGCCTAGGTATAGGGCGAAGAGTGAGCCGGTGATGGTGGAGCCGATGGTGGATGAGAATGGTGAGGTTGTTAGGGGTAAGTTTTTGGTGGAGTTTGTGAAGGCTCAGCGGGCGATTACTCCGGGGCAGATTTGTGGGTTTTATGAGAATGGGGTTTTGTTGGGTGGTGGGGTTTTTGAGAATGTTGAATTATGAATTATGAATTAGGAATTTTGAATTCTTGGGTTGTTGAAACTTTGGTTTTGAATTCTTGGGTTGATGGATTTATTGACCGCGAAATACGCTAAATACACGAAAGTTTGATTGGGGTGTGGTGCTTGGGTTTTGAGCTGCGGTGCTTTACCACAAATTGCTCGTATTTTACGAATGGTGGACGATGGAATGGACTGGGTTGGGGGCTTGTTGCAGATGCGGGCGGGATGCCTACGCTGCTGACTTCTTTTGGGGACCTGTCGACCGGGAGGTCGATGTCATGGAGATGTGGGGGATTTGAAATTTGATATTTGTCATTTGATATTGGTGGGGGTAGGTTTGAGTTATGAATGATGCTATTGAAGATACGCGGAAGAGGAAGTATGCTAAGCTTTTGTTGGAGGTGGGGGTGAATTTGCAGCCTGGGCAGAAGTTGTTGGTGGCGGCTGAGCCTTATCATTGGAAGTTTTTGAATTTGGTGGCTGAGGAGGCTTATAAAATGGGGGCGGGGTTTGTATTGGTGGATGCGGATGATCCGGGGTTGCTGAAGGCGCGGGTGGATCATGGGCAGGAGCAGGATCTTGATAAGTTGGTGGGGTGGAGTGATAAGCAGAATCATTGTTTGATCGATGATGGCTGGGCGAGGTTGAGGTTGTTTGGGCCTACTGATCCGGATTTGATGGGGACGTTGAATGGTCAGCGGCTTGGGATTATTCAGAAGACTCAGAGCATTGCTGGGAAGCCAGTGAGTGAGGCTTGTGCTGAGGGTAAGATTACTTGGTGTGTGGCGGCGTTGCCGACTCCGGGTTGGGCGGCTAAGGTTTATGATTGTGAGCCGAGTGCTGAGGTGGAGAGAAGGTTGTGGCTGGGGATGGTGAAGATTTTGAATTTAGATGCGGATGATCCGAGTGCGCATTGGATAGAGAAGGGGGAGATGCTGCTGGAGCGGTGTGCTAAGTTGAGTAAGCTGAATCTTGCGGAGGTAAGGTTTAGGGGGCCGGGGACTGATCTTTCTGTGAAGTGCATAGCGGGTGCTAAGTGGATAGGTGGCGGGGTGCCAACGGAGAAGGATGCGGAGAAGACGTTTATTCCTAATTTGCCGACTGAGGAGTGTTTTACGACACCTAACAGACGGGGGACTGAGGGGCGGATGCAGGTGGTGCGGCCGGTGACGGTGTTGGGGCAGTCTGTGGAGGGGGCTTGGTTTGAATTTGAGGATGGGAAGGTGATTAGTTATGGGGCGAAGGTGAATAAGGGGGTGCTGGATGACTATTTTGAAATGTGTCCGAATGCTTGTTATTTGGGTGAGTTGGCTCTGGTGGATGGGTCATCGCCAATTTTCAAGAATGGTCATGTGTTTCATTGTATTTTGTATGATGAGAATGCGAGTTGTCATGTGGCGCTGGGTAGTGGGTATCCGATGCCGGTGGAGGGTGCTACGAAGATGACGGATGATGAGAAGAAGGCGGCGGGGATCAATGTGAGTATAGTTCATACGGACTTCATGATCGGAGGGCCTGATGTGGAGGTGACAGGGTATGATGGTGCTGGGAAGGAGATTCCGTTGATTCGGGGTGGTGACTTTGTGATTTAAGGAGGACGGAGTTATGGCTGTGTGTGGGTGGAATCATATATGGCTATATGCCCAGTGACTATTTTCTTGAGGGGGGATATTAAGCGTAGTAGGTTGCACTATGCTTAAGTATGTATTTCAAAAGATGGTGGGAGTTGGTTTATTGGCTGGGACGATGGTGGTTCAGGCGGCTGAGCGGCCGAATGTTATTTTGATGATGGCAGATGATCTGGGGTGGGGGGATGTGCAGGTGTTTAATGCAAAGAGTCCGATTAAGACGCCGCATTTGGATGCGATGGCGAAGGCTGGGGTGCAGTTTAATCGGTTTTATGCTTCATCGCCGGTGTGTAGTCCTACTCGGGGGTCTAGTGTGACTGGGCGTCATCCGTTTCGCTATGGTATTTATTATGCGAATACTGGGCATGTGAAACCTGAGGAGCTTACGGTGGCAGAGTTGCTGAAGGAGAAGGGGTATACTACGGGGCATTTTGGGAAGTGGCATCTGGGGACGATGACTACTGAGATGAAGGATGCTAACCGTGGGAAGCCGGGGAATACTGAAGAATTTAGTCCGCCGTGGCAGCATGGGTTTGATGTTTGTTTTTCGACTGAGTCTAAGGTGCCGACTTGGGACCCGATGTTGAAGCCTGGTAAGGGTAAAGTGGATGGGGTTTGGAATGGTGGAGGGAAAGGTTGGGATGCTATTAAGGATCGTTCGACTGCGGAGGCTTATGGGACGCATTACTGGAATGAGAAGGGTGAGGTGGTGAAAGATAATTTGGAGGGGGATGATTCTAGGGTTATTATGGATAGGGTGGTGCCGTTTGTGGAGAAGGCGGCGGCGGAGAAGAAGCCGTTTTTTGCGGTGGTGTGGTTTCATACGCCGCATTTGCCGGTGGTGGCTGGGCCTGAGTATGCGGCGATGTATCCTGGGGTGAGTGATTTTGAGAAGAATTATTATGGTTGTGTGACTGCGATGGATGAGCAGGTTGGGAGGCTGAGAGCGGTGCTGAAGAAGGCGGGTGTGGCGGAGAATACGATGGTATGGTTTTGCTCAGATAATGGGCCAGAGGGTAAGACAACATCACCTGGAACTGCGGTGCATTTTAAGGGACGTAAACGTAGTTTGAATGAAGGAGGGGTTCGGGTGCCTGGGATTTTAGATTGGCCTGCGGGGGTTAAGGCTGGGACGGTTACGGAATTTCCTGCGGTGACGAGTGATTTCTTGCCGACCATTCTTGATGCGGTGAAGGCGGAGTATACTGGTGAGAGGACATTAGATGGGATTTCATTATTGCCGATGCTTGCTGGTGAGATGACTGAGAGGGATAAAGGGATTGGTTTTCAGAGCAAGGGGTCTGAGGCTTGGTCGACTCAGCGGTATAAGATCCACAAAGCTAAGGCGAAACAGGGGTGGAAGCTTTACGATCTGATAGAGGATCCTTCTGAGAAGAAAGACATCGCGGCGGAGCATCCTGAAGTAGTTGCGGAACTTTCAAAGAAGTTTGATGCGTGGCAGAAGTCTTGTAAGGAGAGTGATGGGGGTGGGGATTATGAATAACTTCATCTTCTGTCTCTGAATCATGTGTTTGAGTGATAGACAGATTTTCGTATATTGGTATACTTCGAAGAATGTATAAGACCCTGAGAACTATAATTGGTCTGCTGGCTGTGATGAATTTCACCAATGCAGCAAGTCTAACGGATGATAAACCTAACATCATTTTTGTGATGACTGATGACCAAGGTTATCCTGTGTTGGGGGCACATGGTCATCCGTGGATTAAGACTCCAAATATTGATGCGATGTATGGGAGGTCTGTTCGGTTTGATCGCTTTATGATGGGGTCAACTTGTGCGCCTAGTAGAGCTGGTATTATGACGGGGAATCATTCGATTAGAAATGGCGTGACTCATACAATTTATGAGCGTGAGCGGCTTAATTTGGAGGCGATTACGATACCTCAAGTTCTCAAGCTGGCAGGATACAAGTCTGGATATTTTGGTAAATGGCACCTTGGTGATGAAGATGCTTACCAACCTGAGAACCGTGGGTTTGATGAAGTTTTCATTCATGGTGCAGGTGGGATAGGGCAGGCATATCCTGGGTCCTGTGCTGATGTTCCGAAGAATGGATATTTTAATCCTGTGTTTAAGCAGAATGGAACTTTTGTGAAATCGGAGGGGTATTGTACTGATGTTTTATTTAAGGCTACGTTGGGGTGGATTAAGTCAGTGAAAGACTCTGAGGAACCGTTCTTTGCCTACTTATCTACTAACGCTCCGCATGGTCCGTTCATCGCACCGCCAGCGTATCAGAAACGGTTTGAGGATTTAGGGTTTAGTAAAAAAACGGCGGGATTTTATGGGATGATCGAGCACATCGATTCTAATATGGGAGCTATGTTTGCCAAGTTGGATGAGTGGGGGTTGACGGAGAATACGATCGTCATTTATACCTCTGATGATGGCATGACAAGAGGTGGTTGTGGCCTGAAGGGCTTTGATGGGCGACCACAGAAGAAGCTAGGAAATGATACAGAAGGGAATTCTATGATGTCTTATAACGCTGGTATGAAAGGTCTTAAAGGTACGGTGGATGAGGGTGGGGTTCGTGCTCCATTTATTGTTCAGTGGGGTGGAGTGCTTAAGGAAGGGCATACTGTGAAGACGGTTGCGAGTTACTTGGATATCCTTCCTACTTTAGCTGAGCTTGGAGGGGCTAAACTTCCAGAGAGTCAGACTTTTGAAGGGCGTAGCTTGAAGCCGTTGCTGATGGAGAAAGATGCGGTTTGGGAAGATCGGTTTCTTTTCCAGCATGTGACTCGATGGGATCGAGGAGCGAATCCTGATGAATTTAAATGGAAAAAATATTCTGTTAGAAGCCAGAAGTTTCGCCTAGTAGAAGGGGTGCTTTACGACATGATAAATGATCCTGAGCAGACGAAAGATGTGAGTTCTGAGCATCCTGAATTGGTGAAACTGATGAAGGAGAAATATGGAGCATTCTGGGATGAGGTGCGACCGTTAATGATTAATGATGGTGTTACACTGGCGAAAGAGAAGCCATTTCATGTGGATTATAAACAGCAGAAAGAAAGTAAAGGAATACCAGCTTGGGAAGAGCCTAAGCTGTAGGTCGGTTATTTTTAGCCAAGTAAATAACATCTTCATGCTATAGACTGAGGTGTGTTTTTCTGAGAGGATGAATCACACTTATCTATATTTTACCATTATGACTCCATTGAAACATCGTCACAAAATTTACAAGCAAGTCAGCTTTCTGTTAAGCTTCTGCGTTTCAGCAATGACTCTAACAGCTGAAACTAAGCCGAATGTCATCCTGGTGATGACGGATGACCAGGGGTATGGGGATTTGGGGTGCCATGGGAATAGTATTTTGAAGACGCCGGAGCTGGATAGGCTGCATGCGGAGTCTGTTAGATTTACGGATTTCCATGTGAGTCCGTTTTGTACACCGACTAGGGCGGCTTTGATGACGGGGAATCATCCTGGGTATACTGGAGCTTATCGTACGAGTTCGGGGCGCTCCTTGATGCATGCGGATGAGAAGACTGTGGCGGATCTTTTTGCCAGTGCTGGCTATGTCACTGGCATGGCTGGTAAGTGGCATCTTGGTGATAATGCGCCGCACCGTCCGCAAGATCGTGGTTTTCAGGATGTGGTTTGGCATCGATGTGGTGGCATTGGTCAGGCGTCTGACTATTGGGGGAATGATTATTTCGATGACACGTATGCTGTAGTAAAGCCAGGTAGCCGAGTAGAGAAGTTTGAGAAATTTGAGGGCTACTGTACTGATGTCTTTTTCCGTGAGTGTATGAGATTTGTCGGTGAGAATAAGGACAAGCCATTCTTCTACTATCTTGCACTCAATGCACCTCATGGTCCGTATTACGTAGCTCCAGAGTGGGCTGCCCCCTATAAAGGAATCAAGAATGTGGCGAATCCAAATTTTTACGGGATGATCGCTAACTTTGATCACAACATGGGGCTCCTGCGCAAAAACTTAGAGGAACAAGGATTAGCAGAAAATACGATTCTGATCTTTATGACGGATAATGGGACATCGGCTGGCGCAAAGTTCAAGGGCTTGGATTCCGAAGCTCTTATAGGCTACAATGCTGGGATGCGTGGGAAGAAGTCATCAGTATATGATGGCGGTCACCGTGTGCCATTTTTTATTCACTGGCCGAAAGGTGGGCTGACTGGAGGTAAGGATATAGAGACCATTGGGGCGCATATTGATGTGCTACCTACGCTTGCGGAACTCTGCGGTATCAAGGTAGGAGAAGGGTATGATGCAGATGGCATTTCACTGAAACCACTACTGGATGGATCAGACAAGCCATGGAAGCGCGAGCATCATGTGGTGCAGTATCATGGCGGAGCTCATGGGGCCGCGATGCCAGCGGGTCCGTTGGCCTTCTCAGTAGTTCTAACAGAACGCTGGCGTTTGGTGAATTCCAATGGGCAATTTTTATTCGATATTGAGGCTGATCCTGCGCAGCGTGAGGATGTGTCTGGCGATCATCCGGAAGTTGTGAAGAGGTTACGAGCGCTCTATGATCCATTTTGGGAGAAGGTTTCACCGAGGTTGACGCCGGTGCGTATTGATGTGGGCGATCCTGGTGAGCCATTGACGGCGCTTTGTTCACAGGATTGGTTTATGGATAAGGGGAATCCGCCATGGAATTTTGGAGAGATAAGAAGGCTGCCAAGGAAAACGGGTCCGTGGATGCTGGATGTGAAGCGTGCTGGGCGTTATCGGTTGACACTGCGCCAGTGGCCAGCCGAGGCGAATAAGCCAGTGATCGCGGTGCGTGCGAAAGTGGAGGTAGCTGGGAAAGAACAATCTGGGCCAGTGACTTCAGGTTGCAAGGCTGTCGTTGTTGAGATGGATTTGCCTGCTGGACCTGCGGAGCTGAAAACTTACCTCTATGATAAGGAGGGTAAAGCGGGTGGGGCGTATTTTACTGATGTGGAATGGCTGGGCGAGAGCGCTAAGTTACCCAAGCCTGCAGAGGCTCCACAGAGTGTGGTTCGCGCTACTGAATCAGAATTACCTAAAGCCAAAGCAGCTCAACAAAAGTTCGATTTCAAGGCTGAATTGAAAGGGAAGAAATCATGGGAAACACACTCTTTTGCTGAAGCCGCGAAAATGGTTTGGGATGGAGTGGATCTGAGTGGAATGACTCTTACATTTTCTGCTCACAACTTCGGATACAATGATTCTATGAAGAAGGTGAACTTCTCTGGTTCGACTCTCAATACCACAGGGAATCAACCCTTCATCAATGCTGATTTGAATGGTGCCGACTTTTCAGGAGCGATATTCAATATCAAAGGGCATGCTGGTAAAAATATGACTGCCTTTCGTGATGCTAAGCTAACAGGGGCAAATTTCTCTGGAATAACATGGGGAGAATCTACCGAGGGACTAATGAAAAAAACGGACTTCTTTTTCAGTGGTGGACCGGGATCTACTTCAGTTGCGGATAAGGATCTTGCCGTTACCTTTGAGGGTGCCGACCTCAGTCTCATCACTGGTGTAGCTAAGATCTCGATGATTAAAAATCTGGGCAAGCTTGATGGTAAAACACCCATTGGAGCGAAATACGATGCGTCCACATTGGCTAAGTCTGGCTGGAAAGCAGCTGAGCTGGATGCAGCCGGTTGGCAGAGTGTGAAATAATTTATCGTTTCCTAAATTTCTGCATGATCTCTGCTCGTGAGTGGATGTGGAGCTTGCTGTAGACTTTGCGGACATGGCTGCGCACGGTGTCGATGCTGACGTGGAGTTCATCGCCAATCAGCTTGTAGGATTTCCCCTCGATGAGTAAGTCTAGTACTTCTTGCTCGCGTGGTGTGAGAGCTACCTCTGGTTTGGGACTTGGTGCGCGGTGGAAGAATCCCACTACTTGACGGGCAATGTGTGGCGACATGGGTGAGCCACCATCGCGCGCTACGTGTAGAGCCTCGACGATTTCAGCAGGTGGGGTGCTTTTTAAAAGATAGCCGCAAGCTCCTGCGCGGAGTGCCTCAAATATTAGTTCATCTTCCTCATACATGGTGAGCACTAGACAGACTAGAGATGGGCAGAGCTCTTTGAGCTCGGCGATGCATTCGATCCCATTTTTCCCTGGAAGATTGATGTCCACCAGCGCTACAGCAGGTGGATTGGTTGAGATTTGTTTGAGTGCCTCTTCGGAGCTGCCGTAGATCGCTTGGCAGTCGATGGTAGATCCGGGGAGATTGAAAAATTTCTCCATCGCACTGGAGTAGGGTTTGCTATCTTCGATGAGGACGATGGGAATGGTGCAGTCAGACATGGTTTATTTGGCTAAGTTAGGGGTAGTTTCATTTCGACGATAGTGCCACTTGGCTCACGGGGCAACCATTCACAGCTGCCTCCTATGTCATTGAGGCGTCTGGACATATTTTTCAGCCCATAGTGACCAGGTCCAGCTTCTTCCTCTGGAAGTCCACAACCGTTGTCTGTCACGCGGACGATGAATTGTTTGCCATCCTGGCGCAAAGCGACTTCAACCTCGCTCGCGTCAGCGTGCTTGACGATGTTCTGGAGAGCTTCTTTAAAGGTAAGTGCCACTTCATGGCGAATACCAGCTCTGAGTTTGATATATTGCCATTCATTGGGACTAATGACACGGCAGGTGATGCCAAGTGGTGATAGGTAGGCGTCCGCATACTGCATGAGGAAGGTGGCTAGAGCAGTGAGGGTGTTATTTCTGGGATTCACAGCCCATACCGCCTCGTTGAGCGATGCCATGGTCTCACGAATGTTGGATGTCATCGCTGATAGATCGGTTTTTGCGGCATTAGGAAGTTGATGTTCCAGAGCGAACACATCTTGGAGCACTGCGAGCTGAGCTAGACGAGCGCCGACATCATCGTGCATGTTCATGGCGATACGTGAACGCTCGGTCTCTATTGCGGATGATGCTTGCAGTTGCTTGATTTTCTGGCGAGAGAAGTAGCGAGTAGATAGCATGCCTACCAGCAAGGTAGCGCCGACGATCAACCACAGAAAAGCCTGAGTTTGGGTGAACCTAGCATCCACTGTGATCGGAATTTTCAAGACAGATGCATCCCAGCTGCCATCACTGTGAGCCGCTTGAATTTCTAGTATGTGGTCACCAGCTGGAGGGCAGGGGATTTCTAATAACAATGTGTTCGAAATCTGCCAGCTCTTATCATCACTTCCTACCCTCCAACGATAAATGCGGTCATATGGCTTTCCAGTCTGTGGTATTTCAAACTGTAGACCTAGACGCCTAATTTCGGGAGGAATCTTTAGCTCGGTGTCCTTTAGAAGAGGCTGATTATCCATCGCTATGCCGGCCAGCTGCGCAGTACGCGTTTCATAGACCTCCAGCTCGGCGAGCATAGGAGCGCCTTTTACATTACTTTCTGTAGATATACGGATATAGCGGCCACGAAACTGCCCCTCACCATCAGCCTCGCGTAAAATATCTACGCCTCCCTGATCAGCGTATGTTCCAGCGGGTCGATTGAGTGTCTGCCAGGTTGGAGTAGCGCCCTCTTTAGGATCTTGTTCGTAGACTTTAATCCTCATTTTGCCGAAGCGATTTAGATTATATTCATCCCCTCGTTGACGTAGTCCTATGTGATCTAAGATTCGCTGTTGGCCTAGATCTATTTCAAAGTAAAAACCCTCATTCTCACCATGGGCTTTGGGATGTGCTAGCGTCGATGGCCAGCCATCTGTCAGTGCGCTTGGTAGCATCTGTACAAAGACTGAATATGCTTGTCCAGTTATATGGAGAGGATGAGTGGCTGTGACTGGTGCTCCCAGAGCTATATTGGTAGTAGAGCTCAGCTCTTCTACACGGAATTCCGTGAGCATAAAGTCGCCATTGGCAGCCCAAGCCATAGCTGGTCCGAGGTCCGACTGCTCGGCACGAATAACGGGATATACCTGAATTCGGAAGCCCGTGACTGATTTGCCCAGCAGGCGGCTTGAGATCCGATAAACTTCATCTGGAATCATACCTGTCACTACATAAGACACTTCCTTGGCTAAAAGATGATTATTACTATCTGAAGAAAGTTCAGCATTGATCGCGCTATAATTTAATATTGGCAGTGGCTGCCAATTTCCATCTTTTGAGGGTCTCGTATCTGTAGTGTAGCTGACAGAGAAATCAGCAAAGGCGGAATGAGGTCGACCAGACATGAAGCACATCGAAAGCTCTATATGGTCTGCATACATGGGCTTAGCTAGAGTGAATATAGCTGATTGAGGCGATGCCAATTTCTTACCAATACTCCACCCAGCGGCCGAAGCATTCCTACCATCAATAGTGAGGTTCAGTGCATCCTGTGTCCCAGCATGATGTGTCGCTTCCACTTTGGAAAAAGCAACCGGTTTGCGAGCCCACGCGGAATTCATGAACACCATCAGGAAGCAGGTCAATACCCAGAAGGGGAGTTTATTGTGGTGAGAAACCATAGAATGGTCATTTTTTAGCGATATGATGGCGTATGGTCAATCGATAAACTAGCATGAAATATCACATTGTCATGCGATAGACGAGGAATGGATTTTCTGGCAATATCAAATAGTAAAACAGATAATGCTCTCGCTTTCACACGTGATATGAGTGTTTCTGAATATTTTATCACATTAAAAAACTAATAAATAAGAATAATGAAAAAACTACTACAAATATCATCGGTTGTAATGATTACATCTGTTTCTGCAAGTGCCGCTAGCTTAGCCGTGTATAATTTTGAAAATGCGACTAATCGCAACGAAGATTCGGCCAATCTAATTAATGCAACGGATCTAGTTAATGCGGGTAATCAAAATAACTCAGTTCCAGCTGTAGACTATTATAACGGCACACGAGGTGGACAGCATGCAAATGCCCTCAACACAGCTGGATTAACTGATTTTGTATCTTGGACAACAGCTGGTCTTGCTGGAGAGAACATTACTTATGAAAATGTGTCTGCGTTCTTTGGCAGCAATGGCGGCTCTTTTACACCAGCTCTATCATACGAGATTGGTGCCGGTTCATCCGTAGCTGCAGGGACGGGTACTACTCCTGCTTTGCAAACATTCAACCAACAAACGTTCAATTTTGCTGACTTCACTACAGACGAAACAGTCACTTGGACGATAACTTTCACTAAAGTATCTGGAGGTAATGACCGTTTGCGATTTGATGATCTCACAGTTACAGGAACAGTTGTCCCAGAGCCTAGCAGCACTGCTCTTCTCGGACTCGGTGGTCTAGCCTTGATCGCTCGCCGCCGACGCGGGTAGGAATAATAAATTTTGTGTTTAATATTTATCCCTGGTTGATCTTCGGATCTGCTAGGGATTTTTTTATGTGAAATAGGTGAAATCACATCATCATGCGATAGACTAGAGCTTGTCAGATAATTATCTTACAAGCATACGCACTGACATCCTAAAAAATAAGGATCTCGAAACTGATCAATTATTCAAAATAACAACGTAATAAACTAGGTAATTTTTAACCAATGAAAAATAAACTGACGACAATAACAGTAGGCTTGATGGCGATTACAGGATTCAGCTATGCCGCGGATATTTATGTAAGCCCTGATGGCGCTGATACGAATGCAGGAACACAAGCTAAACCTTTAGCTACATTTTCTGCGGCACGTGATAAGGTCCGCGCAGTTGTCGGGAAAGAAGCTGTCACGGTGCATGTGGGTGATGGTATTTATTACCTTCCAGAGACGCTGGTATTCACACCTGCCGATTCAGGCACAGAGAAAAATCCAGTCGTTTACAAAGCAGCCAACGAGGGGAAAGCAATTATCAGTGGAGGCTCTCAGCTGGATCTGACATGGACAGATTATGAGGGTGGGATCTATCAGGTTAAGACGGCAGAGGGGTTGAAGATTGATCAGTTATTTATCGATGGTAAGAATCAGCGGATGGCGCGTTATCCGAATTTCGATCCTGAGAAGAAGGCCGAGCCTTATCAGGGGTATGCTGCTGATGCGTTTTCTAAGGAACGAGCAGATCTCTGGGCAGATCCTACCGGAGGATATATTCACTCAATGCACCGCGCTCGCTGGGGTGGTTATCATTACCTGATCACCGGCAAGGATGACAAGGGTGAGGTCATTTATGAAGGTGGCTGGCAGAATAACCGTAAGTCATCCATGCATGCTGAGTATCGTATGGTGGAGAACATTTTCGAGGAGCTAGATGTGGAGCATGAGTGGTATCACAATACGAAGACGAACACACTTTATTTCAAACCAGCTGATGGAACTGATATGAGTTCTGTGAAGGTTGAAGTGGTGCGTTTAAGGCATTTGGTGGAATTTCAGGGATCAGAGAAGGAGCCTGTGAAATACATTACTTTACAGGGTTTTACAGTTCGCCATGCGGCGCGCACGTTTATGGATGTGAAGGAACCGCTTTTGCGCTCAGACTGGGCGATTTACCGTGGTGGAGCTTACTTGCTAACTGGAACTGAGGATGTACAAATTTTGGATACGGAGTTTGATCAGGTGGGTGGCAATGCCGTCTTTGTGAACAACTACAATCGTAATGTTATGGTGAAGGGGTGCCATATCCATGATGCGGGTGCTAGTGGTGTTTGTTTTGTGGGTGATCCTAATGCGGTGCGAGATCCGTTATTTGAATATGGTGAGAAGAATGATTTGTCAAAACTAGACCTCACTGTGGGGCCGAAGACTAACAATTATCCAGCAAATTCTACGGTGGAGGATTGTTTGATTCATGGGATAGGCCGCACTGAGCGACAGCCAGCGGGTGTGCAGATTTCTATGGCGCAGGGCATCACTATACGTGACTGCTCTATCTACGATACCGCGCGTGCGGGTATCAATATCAGTGAGGGGACTTGGGGGGGGCATTTGATCGAGCGTTGTGATGTGTTTGATACTGTTTTAGAAACTCACGACCATGGATCATTTAACTCATGGGGACGAGATCGTTACTGGCGTTCGGATGTGAAGCCGACTCAAGAGGCGGTGAATAAAGACCCTAAGCTTCCATTCTTGGATGCGATGAAGACGACTGTGATTCGTGATAGCCGCTGGCGATGTGAGCACGGCTGGGATATTGATCTCGATGACGGAAGCTCAAATTATGACATTTATAATAACTTGCTGCTGTCTGGTGGGTTGAAATTACGCGAAGGCTTCCGTCGTCATGCGTGGAATAACATCACAGCGAATAATGGTTTTCATCCGCATGTTTGGTATCATGGAAGTAAGGATCAGATTTATTCTAACATTTTCATGTCTTCACATAGAGCCGCTCGTATGAATACGCCTTACACCGATGGCACACGAGTCGATAGCAATTTCTATGCTGTTCCTGAAGCTAGGATCATGAATCTCTCTAAGAAACTTGGTTGGGATGAAAATTCCGCTTTTGGAGACCCGATGTTTATCGATCCGGAGAGTGGAGATTTTAGGGTCAAGGAAGGTTCACCAGCGTTGAAGGTAGGGTTTAAGAATTTCCCGATGGATCAGTTCGGAGTGAAGAAAGCATCACTCAAAGCGATAGCTAAGACACCTGTTTTTGGACCTATAAAGAAAGCAAAGGGATCTAACAAAACGCAAGCCCAACCTGCGGCTAGGAAAGGACCGTTTGTCTGGCTGGGTGCGAAGCTTCATACATTATCCGGGGAGGAATTCTCCGCCTATGGGGTGAGTAAAGAAGAGGGCGGGGTTAGCTTAAGGGCTGTTCCAGCTAATTCTGCGGCGGCTAAATCAGGTCTTGAGCAGGATGACCTTATCCAGGGATTGAACGGACAGAAGGTTTCTTCCACTGAGGACCTTTTTAAGGCGTTGGCAACTGCTGGATCCAAGCCAGTGAAAGTGAAAGTGGTGAGAAATCAGGAGGCGACAGAATTGACTCTGCCACCATTGCCTTATGTGAAAATAGAACAAGCATCTAATGCCAAAGGATTCACTAGATTACCACTTCCAGCTGCTAGAGAAGGATTGATTACTACTCATCCTGGCACCAATAACGATCCTCTAACAAGTCTAGTAGACGGAAAACTAGGGAGAGGTTTTGGACCTGTATTTAGTAACGGAATCACCAACGGAGCCTATAAAATGGACTTGGGGTCAGCCAAGAGCGTTGCTGCTATTACCAGCTGGTCTTTTGGAAAAGGAGGTCGTGGTATGCAAAAACTAACGCTGTATGGTAGTGCCTCTGATAAAAATCCTGGTTGGGAGCTAAACAACTACACTCCTCTGGGGACGATCGATACCACAGCTACCTATATAGCAACTTATACTGCGGCTTCGCTACGAGCTCCAGCAGGGAAATCGTTAGGTAACTATCGCTGGATTGTTTGGGCGGTTTCACCGGTCACTTCTGCTGGTGATGGTGAGAACACCTCGTTTCAAGAACTTTCGGTTCAGCTGGGATCGAACTGACTTCAATGGTGCGAAGGAAGGACCGATTATGATTACTGATATTCCGGGGCAATATGTTGTAGATGTTGTTCTGGAAAACATCGTTATTTCTTATCCATGGCACGGCACTGAAGCGGATTCTAAACGTAAGTTAGCTGAAGACAATGCACGCTACCCTGAGTAATGTTTTTTGGGTGTTACCAAGTTGGAGTGCTTACATCTGGCATGCAAAAAACATGAAGTTCAAGAATGTGACGATGACTACCCGTGATGAGAACGCGCGGACAAAAATTGTTTTGGATGATGTGGGTAGACTTGTTAAACATTAGAATATATAAATGGAAACATGAAAAAATATTATACCTAATCACGAGCATGCCAGCATATATTATATTTACTCTATTCATTCTCATTCAGACAAGTTTTGCTCAGCGTGCTAAATTAGAGCGCGTGCCCTTCATCCATCCTGGAATTATGATGACTGGAGAACAACTGGATTTGATGCGGGATAGGATCAATAAGGGGATTGAACCGCAAAAGTCTGCTTTTGATGTGCTCAAAAAGGACCGCCGGGCTGCGAAAGATTACAAACCCAATAATAAACATTTTAAATGGGATTCAGGCGAAAGAGACGCCCAGGCCTGCTGGGTTCAAGCGTTGATGTGGTCGATCACTCAAGAAGCGGTGTATGCTGAAAATGTTCTGAACATTATGGATGCCTACTCAACTTTAGAGGAAGTGACTGGAACTACGAAAGACCTCAGGATCGGCTTGATGGGCACTATGTTTATGCGGGGTGCAGAAATCGTAAAGCACACCTATCCGAAGTGGAGACCGGAAACAGAGAAGAAGTTCATGGAGATGTACGACAGAGCGTTCATGCCTACTCTACTGACACGTGTTGAACACGAGAATAATTGGATGTCTTCAATTACTGAATCACTCATGGCCACTGCCATTTTCAAGGATGATCCAGAACTCTTTGATTTAGCAGTGTACCGTCTCAAGATTTACCTGCCGACGAATGTACCTCGTGAAAATGGACAGCCGGCAGAATTATGGAGGGATATTGCCCATGCCGAGGAGGGGATCGGTGCTTTAATACAAACTGCAGAGATGGCCCGAAACCAGGGAGTTGATGCCTACGGGTGGCTAGATAATCGCATGGTTAAAGGCATGGAGTATCTTGGAGAAGTCATCGACACAAAAGATAAACGATTCAAAAAAAATTACCCATTAGATGTGGGCTGGGAAATCGTCTACAACCATTACCACTATCGAATGGGAATGGAAATTCCTTGGACGAAAAAATTAGTGCGAACTGTAAGGCCGGAAGGTTTATTTAGACACACGTCGCTGGGCACATTGATAAAAGGTGAAATGGATAAGGATAGACCAGTAACGATTTTACACTGGCGCCTACCTAAAGCTTACACAGGTGCACCGTATTCCCATACCTTGAAAAGATACGGTTGTTCATCACCTGTTGAGTGGGTTCTAGATGAAGAGACGACCCTGCCTGCGGGTCTGAAAATCAGCACTGACGGACAGGTGACTGGCAATGTCCAGGCTGCCCCCGGGGTCTATAAAATTGTCTTAAAAAGTTCCGGGCCATCCTGCGATCCTATTACAACCACCTATTATCTACCTGTCAGCAAGCAGCTTCCACCAGCACAAGTAAAAGCGACTAAGCCAGGTCTCAGATATGAATACAGAACCCCTCATTTTGACACCGAACCCGGTCTGAAGCCCTTTCAGAGTCTTACAACAGGCAGTATACCTACCTTCAGGTTTCCACCTGCCAAAGACGAAGCGTATGCCCTCCGCTTTACCGGTTATCTGGACGTTCCCACTGACGGAAGTTACAGTTTTCAGGTGGGTACAGAAAACCAGTCCCGTCTCTATATTGATGACCGGCTTGTGGTGGACCATTGGATGCGTGATAATCGGGCCAGAATAGCTTGGAGTCAATTTGACTCTGAATTAGGGCTAAAGGCCGGCAAACACAAGATTGTTCTTACGGTCAACAACGGCAATTACAAAAGGGGTAACCTCTATGGAGAATGGCCTTCCATGCGCAATCTGTTCAAAGTCCAATGGAAGATCCCTGGTGCTGCTAAACATGTTTCCATACCCCAGTCAGCCTTGCTGCAACCTAGCGAATCTTCAGTACTACTTCAGAAATAAGCGTAGTTGTAGAAAAGCCAGATCTGCACTAATCATCATCTGATCTAAACTTTTTGCCCCAGAGTTTGTAGATTTTGGTTTTGGAGCCCATGTGCTCTGTTGCGGCGTTGACTTCATCTAGATAGGATACCATGAGTTTGTGTAATTCTGCTGTTTTCTCAGGCATTTTTTTCGAGAGATCTTTGGCTTCTGCTAGGTCCTTGCTCAGGTCAAAGAGCTCGATCGTGTTTTTCTCCCAAGTCTTTACAAGCTTGTAGTCGCCTTTACGGAGGGCAGTTTGAGGTTTGCGGATCACAGCTTGGTGGAATACCAAAAAGTCATTGTTACGCTCTACTGATTCAGATTTTCCTGTGAAGAGAAGTTTAAGGCTGCCGCCATCTAGTCTACCGTGCTGTAGTTTACGCCCAGCGATATCGGAAATAGTGGGCAATAGGTCTACGCCTGAAACAGGGACATGAGAAATGACGTTGGATTTGATTCCTGGGCCGCTGACGATGAATGGCACACGGATTCCACCTTCGTAGAGTTTTCCCTTACCGTCACGGAGTGGTAGATTGAGGTTTTCGGACTTGAATCCTGGGAGCTTGGTTCTGCCGCCATTGTCAGACATGAAGATGATGTAGGTAGAGTCATCAAGGCCTAGTTCTTTGACTTTATCTAGCACTTTGCCGATGCCAGTGTCCATATCTTCGGTCATGGCTGCAAATTCAGGGATGTTGTGGTCATTTCCTTTTTTCCTTTTTGCAACGCGATCCAATGTCTCCTTTTTATAGAAAATATCGAGGTGGACAGCATAATGCGAAAGCTGGACGTAGAATGGTTTTTTCTGCTCAGCACATTCAGTCATGAACTTGCAGGTGCGGTCTGTGAGGTAATCAATCAGCTTCGGATCTTCTTTGGCTGCAGGTCCGTCACTGCCACGACCTCCACCTTCAGTGTTTGTGGTTGGGCCATCGCTGACATCATACCCCAGAGCTTCTGGAGTGACATCGTCAAAGCGGAAATCCCATTTTCCGAAATGTGCGGTGCGGTAGTTTGGATCGATTGCTTTGAGGGTATTCGGGATAGTTGGCTGTTTATTGTAGTAGTCAGTCCAATCCGGTTGATCTTTCTGATAGATGTGTCGAGCGGGTGATTGACCGATGAGAATGCTGCGTCGTGTAGGGCAGCAATAAGGTGAGGATGCGTAGCCATTGGTGAAACGTATGCCCATTTTTGCCAAACGCTCTAGGTGTGGAGTCTGATAATAGTCGCTTTTGGAATCAGGGTTTGAAGGATCAATTGTTACAGAACTTCCGCGCCAGCTCTGATCATCACTGAGGATTAGGATAAAGTTAGGACGCTTTTCTGCTGCTTTAGAAAAGATTGAGCTAAGGAACAGGAGGCATAGTGAGACCTTAATTCTATTGTTCATATGAATGATGGCTTTAAGGGGTTTTATCACCCAGTGTCTCAATCAGGCTTAATTGCATACGTTCTTCATAATTTTCCACCTTAAGTTTTTTAAGGGTGGGTAGGAGGGCACGTGCATCTTCACCGATCCAATCCATAATATTGAGCACTTTTAATGTGGCGTAGCTATTTGTTTTCAGGAGGTTTTCCAGACATTGGTAGCCTTTGGTTTTCTCATTGGTATTAATGAGCAGCCAGGCTCCCATGGCTCTGACTTCATGGGACTCATCTTCAAGTCCTAGAAAGCCCGCAGATTGTTCATTGATCAGAAAACAACCGACCATGCCCCAATAACGCAGACCGCTGTCCGAGCTCTTGAGCAAGTTAAGCAGAGCATCCTTATTGGCGGGGTCTTTTTGCAGTGCTAGGTCTGCGGCATCGAGGTAAGCAGGGAGATTGTATAGCTCCGGATCACGCACCATTTCATAAATGGTCATGTTGTTCTCAGCAGCACGTTTTACGACCTCTGACTCGGGTAGCATTCCAGCATCATAGACGGATTCCTGCCAGCCTCGTAGTTGAACTCTCATGCGCTTAGAGACTTCTGAAAACTCAGGGCTTTCGATCAGATTATTCACGTTGTCCGAGTCTTTTGTCATGTCGTAGAGTTCTTCTGTGTATCCTTTAGGGGAGAACCAGCGGGACTCTACTTCTGTGGCTTTACCAGACTTTACGTGCTCATCCCAGGCTTGAGATGCTTTCATTTTCCAGAGGAAGTTCAGCTTCTGCATCCATGGTGTATATGGCATGTAGTTTCTGATGTAGAGGAACTGTTTATCGCACACTGCACGGGAGTTTTCATTTCGCTCATCCATGCGGCTACGGAAGGCAAAGTGGTAGTCATTCTCTGGCTCTGCATTTTCGCCGAGAAAAACGGTGCCTTGCATCACTTTCGGGATGTTAGAGCCAGTCAGGCTCAGCCATGTTTTCGGCATGTCGACAAAACTGACGAGGCGGTCAACCTTTGAACCTGGGTTAGCAGGACGTAGTGCTTTGAATTTCTCTGGGATACGGATCACGAGTGGTGCGTGCAGTCCGCTTTCAAACAAGTAGCGTTTGCTGCGAGGGAGCACTCCGCCGTGATCAGAGTTGTAGATGACAATGGTGTTTTCCGCGAGTCTGCTCTTCTCCAGCATCTCAAGGGCCTTGCCGACATCGGCGTCCATTCGTTTTACCGCGTCATGATATTTCGCGTAGTTTTTGCGGACGTCCGGAAGATCTGGGTGGTACTTGCGGAGTTGGGTGTCGGCTGGGTCGTGAATCGTCTTTTCTACATTTCCCTGTGCTCGGCTTTCGTGTGATTCCTTGAAATTGATTACCTGGAAGAATGGCTGTTTCTTTTTCAAGACCTGCCAATCCACATCGCCTGGGTTATCCCAGCACTCTTTATCTTCACGTCCACCGATATTGTAATCTGTTTTATTGGAATTTCCGGTGTAGTATCCGTTTTTGCGGAGGAGATCAGGATAGTAGGGGATTTTGTCATGCGGAATATCATAGCGGCTGCGCATGGGATGCGTTCCCATAGAAACAGCATGAACTCCGGTGATCCAGGTGCTGCGTGATGGTGCACAGACAGGAGCATTGGCGTAGGCATGCATGTACTGAAAGCCTTCTGTCGCTAGGCGATCAATGTTCGGGGTCTCCGCATGTGGGTTGCCGTAGCACCCCACCCAGGTCACATTGTTGTCTTCGCTGGTCAGCCATAAGATATTTGGCTTTTCGGCAGCTTGACTAGTGAGGTTGCAGAGTGTGAAGGCTGCTAGTGCTCCTAAACTTAGAGAAATTGGCTTGATGGGATTCATTGGTAACATGTGTTGTAGGGTATCGATTATTTCTGTAGTTCGAAAGCTCCGATGTCTGCTTTGCCTGGTTCAATAGGATTCTTCAGAATATCGATGGTCCCAGCATTCTTGATGATTACGCTGGCGTCGATGAGTGGAGAGTTGGGTTTGAGTTGGTAGCCACGCAGTGCATCCATCGTTGTCAGATCGATATCGTAACCGACTTTGCCAGGCTGAACAAACATAGGATCAGCGACGATGGGTTTCTTGTCTGATGGGTGCGGTTTAATATTATGATACACATTATTGTTAAATAGGGTGTTGATGCCTTTTGCTTTTCGTCCCCATTCCCCTTTTTCTTCAAAGTAGAAGATATTGTTTTCAAAGGTGGTATTTATTGGAGTTCTTCCTTCCACAAAAACTTCCGAATGCAGACCTTTACCAACATAGTGTGTGTTGTTATAGATATGGACATTCTCTGCATTTTTATTCCGATCAAAACCGTAGAAGTAAAGACCGTGTTTATCATTCTGGCTGACGTTGTATCGAATGTATACATTTCTCGTCGGTCTTTTCATGATCCCGCAGAACCAGAGGTTATCATGGCTGTAGTTGTATTGAATGTAGGTATTGATGCAGTTGTAGTCGGCATCGAAACCACCACGATCCGATTCGCCTCCGCCATCTTTATTTTCCGTATCACCCACATTTCCGTAGGCTTCGTTATACTGCATTTTTATCCCGTCTGTATTGAAACAGAAGATACTGTGTCCCGTATCGCGGCGGCTGCTATTGGCGAGAATGTTGTGCTCATAGATCGCGTCCTTACTACAGCGCGCAATGATATTATTCCGCCCCGTAGTGTCTACTCGATTGCCTGCTACATAGACATTAGTCCAAAGGTTCTCTGCTTCATAGCTATCCTTTAGCAGCTTCACACCGCCACAGGAGGAGGTATTTCCTATCCCTACTCCACCGATGTGCTCCACTTGGTTGTTGGTAATACGCAGGTCGTCGAACTTTGATTTCTTCACCTTATTCATGTGCACATGGATGCCGCCACGCTTTTTCCCAGCAACCATTCCATTCACGTGGTGCACATGGCAGTCGTTGATATAGACATGCCGATAAGTCCCTTCCTTTCTCTCAACTAGCACATAGATACCAAAGAGAGTGCCTTGATCAGTATCTGTGCCATCTGTATTAGTAATTTCCAGACTATGCACCTCCCAATAGGAAGGGTTCTTCAGCATCACTCCAGCCAAGTTCTTGCCCTTAGCATTAATCACTGGCCGCTTACCTGAACCATAGGCACCGATGCGGATTGGAGACTCTTCTTCTCCATTCCCCTTCGGCGCCAGCATGCCGGTGAACGTCATACCTCGTTTTAGCAAGATGCTATCGCCAGCCTGCAATGTAATAGTGCTGATAAAGTCGAATTTCTTTTGCGAGTCGACTTGATAGTCCCTCGCTAGACAAACTACTGGAAGGAATGCCAAAAGAGCTATTATAGATAGAATTTTCATTAAATTTAAGTAAAGTGATGCGTGTAGTATATGATAGAAAAGGTGAAAAGGGCTATCGAAAAATTCGATAGCCCTGAAATTTGACTGGTGTTTTTAGCCTGTAAAAGTTCGCACCGATGAGATGACTAACGTCGACGACGAAGGATCAAAGTAAGACCTCCGAGACCGAGTAGAGCAGTACTGCTTGGCTCTGGAACAACAGCGGCAAAAGCGACTGCAACTGATCCATCATTTAAGCTAGTGCCTATACGATTCCACTCTGTTGCATGTGTCCCCGCACCAACTGTAGCATATGCGCTCGTAATCGTGCCTGTATCTCCATCAGTATTGTCACCCGTTAAATCGACTGCCACCACATTGCCTAGAGGTCCACTTGCAATCGTTGGTGTGCCGTCGTCATTTGAGCCATACCATTCGACGATAAATGAACTAGATGCAGTCGTTGTTAATGAAGTGTTCGGATCAGCACCATCCTGTAGTGATGTGTCAAGTATCGGAGTGACACCTGTATCTACTCCTGAGAGTTCGTATAAGGTGTAGCCAAATTCGTTGGTTTGATTTGTAAATGTGATAGAGAAATCAGTACCAGTAGGATTCAGCCAGTAAGCCATGCGAGTTCTACTTCTAGTCTCATCTCCATTATTTATTACGTCAGCAGCAACTCCACCAAAACTAATTGAACTTATCTCGTGGCTCCCAGAGTCAGTGTAAAAACCAATCGCAAGGGCATTACCTGCGCCGAGAGTGTAGTTAATCGTCTGGGCAGAAGTTGAAGAATTACCAACTCCAGACACCGAGTTAACGATCGCTATTGCTCCGTGTGAGTTGAGAGCCAGAGCACATATTGCTCCGGCAGTAAGGGTTCTTTTTTTTGTGATTTTGTAGTTCATAATATGATGGTTTTTAGATTAAGAGTATTCAATCAACCTTGGGCGTGTCCATAAATTGATTCCTGCAGGTTAGCATGCTTCCTTTTCATATACTTATCCTTGATTCAGGAAAACCTGCCGTAATTTATAGAAAAAAATGGCAGTTTGTATTTAGCTCTTCAGAGTAGACGATCAGAGTGCCTCTATTCATTCCTTCAGCCATCCTGTGAATTCATCGATGGAGCGATAGGTGGGAGAGCCAGTGGCTGGGTTTTTATAGAGGAATACGAATGCGCGCTTGTTCTCAAAGTATGGCCATAGGCTGGCCGCGAAGAGTTTCGGTTTGCCGTCCTTAAGCTTAAAGAAACGCACCTGATAGTTCGCGAGTTCTCCTTTGCGCTGTGGTCTGAAGATGGTTCTACTCCCAGGTAAGAAGCTCAGTTTTTTCTCTCCCAGTTGTGCTGCAAAGGTTTCATTAGCGAGATTCATAATCATGATCTGGCTCGGTCGGAAGGTAGGGTCGTCAGCGCGCACAACGACTGCTTTGAGTGCTCCTTCCTTAGCCGGAAGCACTAACACTAGAAAGCGTTTACCGACCTCAGGAAGTTTTATAGTAGCAAGGTTTTTGAAGGTTTCAGCATCCAGGCTACCCAATGCAATTTCGCGCCCTTTCGCTGGGGCAGTGATGGGGGTGGAGAAGCCGTTATTGGGTATAGCGAAGAGTTGCGTGCGCTTTTCCTTAGCGGCTAGAATGTATTTACCGCCAATATCTTTTACTCCAAACGAAGTGAAGCGAAGCTGGATGTCATTACTTGACTTTTTTTCCTGAGCCATGGAGGGCACCTGAAAAAAGAAGAGGAGAATGAGAATGATTTTATTCATAAAAATTAGGGTTCATTTTTTCCTAACCAACGAAAGGAAACGATGACGAACTTACGACCTAAGCGCTGGTTCACCTCACTAGTCAACGCGCTTGGCAGGACGTGACTCTCGTCTGCCGGATCAACATAGTCAGCTGTTCTTTGAATAACAGCCTCACAACGAGCGCTAGCCAGCAACTGACCACTCTGGCTGCGAGACTCACCGTAAGCGCGCACGGTAAAGGTATCGGAGCGTGGGGTGAAGCGCGATCCGAGAGTCGTAAGAATATCTCCCTGTTTGACATGACCTGGCACGTGAGTCATCTGCGATCCAGAATCCGCCTCGGGGAATGCGATTCCAGATGAAGCAGTAATAGAACTACGAGAGCCGCTTTCGAGCTTCTTGTTGATGCTCAAATTTAGAGCGGACTGCAATGCACCCGATGAAGCGAGTTCCGTATCAGTGCCCAAGCGGCGATTCACGAAGTCTCCTAGCGAAAGAAAGGGTCCACGTTTTCTAACCTCCGCCACCATAGCCTCCGCCAACTCCTTAAGTTCTGTATCGGAGGGATCACGATAGCCTGTCCATTGATTCTCCAATGACGGGTCATCAAGGTCATCTTCCGAGACTGCTGAGCCTTTCGGGATAAGTAGGCTGGCTATAGGATTATTTGCGCTTTCCCAGTCGCTACTAGTGCCTCCACTGGACTCTACTGGAACCTTCAGACCGTGGGTGGAGCGAAACATCGCTAGCCACGCTGCGGGATCAGTTGAATTGATATTGAATGCGCCATGGATTCTGAGCAATGACGCTATTTTCAGGTGAGCATCACTTTTAGGAACCGTGCCGTCAAAGAGCATGTCGGCATCTGCCTCGGGATCGCTACCTGCATAACTATAGTGACGGTTTGGCAAAAGCTGTGCTTCTCCGTTTAGTCCAACCAAACGATCAAAGAGGCTGCGAGCCGTCCCTGCGAGGTCTCCGGTATGGTGCGGAGCATTGCGTTCGGCCAGTGAGGACACAAACCACTGGTCCCATAAGGCATCGTTCGCAAGCCAAGAGTGATCGACTGCTGGCATGCCATTGAAGGACCCTGTGTTTTGATCCTGCTCGATACAGGGTGGAGCAAATGAGTTACCAATTGCGTGCATGACAGCAGGCTGCAGGATGCGGTTGTGAAATCTAGCACTGTTGTATTTGACCTTTACAAGATCATGCTCAACTCCATTGGCCAGCGCGTGCTGAAAGTGACCCAGTGAAATCGGGCGTTCCCGAGAAACCGAGTGGGTGACAATATAGGATTGCCCGATATCAGCCTTGTAGGAGGCGCCGAAATAGCCCTTTCCAGTATCATAGTCGAAGCCCCGATCCAAGCCACCACTGATCGGTTGCATGAGTGGTTCGTATGGAAGGGTATGCATGGTATTTGGATCAGTAGCCTGATGATCGAAACCCATCGCAGAGGGGCTCAGACGAGCTAAATATCGCGACTTTAGGGAGCCTTCTTTCTCGGTTCTCGCTAAGTAGGAAAATAGGGCGAGTGGCTGGGGTATTGTAAGGTTGGCTGCAGAAGAAAAAGTCTTGTCAGGAACACTGGAGAACATCCCCGAGGGGAAGTCCGCGGCGGCTAGTTCGTCGTCCCAGCCGAAGCGGTCGATCCCTAGCCCCCCGACCCAGTGACGGTCCGAGTCACTGGTTCCCAAGAAACTGAAAAATTCGACAAGTCCCCATTTATCAGCTCCCCTTTGAGCTGAGCGATTCATCGATATGGTGACTGGACTTACATCATTGATCAGCAGTCCAGTATCGAGGGAAAACCCTCCAGTGCCAGACCATCCCGGCTTACCTTCGAAAGTAGAGTAATCTTCGGTAGGTGTCGCGGCTTGTCGTCCCCGGCTGTATATCTGCACCTCGCCCGGACGCATCACGACAGGCGTATTTTGACCGATTTCCATACTAATCATATTGTTATCATCTGATCTAACCTCATTGAAGTGAACTGTCTTGTTCACGTCTCCGGTTTTGATCGTAATGTCGTACGGTAAGCCCCAACAGCGGGTGGTCAAGTGACCGCCAGGCTGCATAATAAGGTTTGCATCAAAAGGATTCCAGAGCCAAATAATCGGTTCGATAACAATGTAAATTTTGTAGGATGGAGTATCAATGGTACCCACATTACGAGAATAGGCAGATATATGCCAAGATGCCCTTAGCACAACTGGTCGAAGGTAGGCAAAAAATGTATCGTTCGCCGCAGCTATTTTATCATCCTTTCCTACCAGGGAGGGAACATCATTATTGAGACTGCCACCGTCTGCGTGGGAAAAACTGGAGGTATCATAAGTAAGTCGAGTACTGACTTCATGAAAGTCTCTTAGCTCCTTGAAATTGATTCCGCGGCGGTCACCATGTTGATAAAGGGCGACGGCACTATCACCTGACGCAGGATCTTGCAGATGTAGACTCAGGTCTTTTCGGAAGCCACCGTTACGAACATCAGTGAGAAGCCCCTCGGACCATACCGTGTAGGATCTGAGATCGTCCTTGCTAGCAGTTTCGCTGAGTGGGATAAGATCCACTGACTGTCCAGAGGCGATCAGCTCCAGCGCAGCATCACTGCGTGGCACAGATTCCATACCCAGCAATGCGCCATGTCCGACAGGTGGTGATTGCCAGCGGCTGAGATGATCGGCGAGATCTTCACGCTCAGATTCCAAGGCGCCGCCGAGTCGAGCCTTGGAATTCTCATCAATAACTGTATATGCATAGCCTCCATTATCTAGCTCGATTAGAGGAGCGGAAAGCTTAACTGAAGACTGATCACCCATCAAGGTAACCAAATCGGAAGCGGTTGATGGAAAAGATGGATCTCCGAGGCTTGCCGGATTACCTGAGACCAACCAACTGCGAAATTCTGGTTCAGGCCGTTTTTCAGTCTCAGCAGACCAGCTTTCCCAAGTTCCAATCCAGTGCTTACGGCTATCGGTCAGCCCGCTGTCCACCAGATCAGCGGAGGCATTGATTCGCTGATCTGGGCCAAGTTCACGCTGTAATTTCCCCATGGCTAGCATGAGGGCCATGCGGGCATTTGCCTGTGCCTCGGAGTGAGCTTGCTCCAGCGATGTAGTGCGCTGACTGAGCGATGACAAACTCAGCATGCCCACCGCGAGGATGAAAAGAAGCGTCATGGACAAGATCGTAGAGATTAGAGCAAAGCCGCCAGAGCTACGAGTTTGGAAGCTAGATGAGCCCAAAAATTTAGATGATCCAGATGGAGGTCTGTCAACTCTGCATGCTGAGATAGTTTCAGGTTGCCAGGAAGCGGACTCACCAACCATCTTCTTAAGCGTTTTCTCAGAAATGGATTGGTTAGGCTTCATTAATTTCGATTTATTACTATTCTAATGTTTAGATACAGGGCTGTTCTAATGAAATTCACTAGTGGGGTACACACAGGTGTCACCATAACGAAACGTCGTGTTTCATCCACTTATCCGTTATCTAGGAAAACCTGCCGTTTAAATCGAAAAAATTGGAGGTAAGACCAATAAAACCGATCATTCCTTCATGATCAGTTCTAGAGTTGGACCCGCTGCTTCGCGGTGTTGGCTGGAGGCAAATCCGTGAATCATGGTATTGCCCGGTGTTTGACAGTGAATAATGAAACCAACTTCTCCGCTCTGGTCTGCTTTCAGGAAAGCAAGTAATTCCGGAGTTTCCAAAACGACTGCAGTCCGCAAGTTAGCACGTGGAATGGGAAACGTTGCAAGTATGGGCGAGCCCTCTAGTTTCGGGGCATCCTTCTTCAGCAACCCAGTGCTTGCCCAATTCTCACGCTTGTCATCAGGAATTCCGTAAATGCCGAACTCGCTCACTACTGGCATGTTTGAGCTCACTCCTACTTTTGTCGGCACCGAATTAAGGATCAAGCGGGCTTGAGCCACCTGATCGAGATCCACTCCTGAAACGTCGAAAGCGATTAATGCTTTGCGATCAAAATAGGCATTCGCCCTGTTCTCGGTGTTTTTTACCATCAGGAAGTCAGTTCGCAGCGTTTCCCGCAGCTTGCGGTGAGCGACTGTCGCTTCTCTGCCATTAGTTCTGAGTATCACCAAAGCTTCACTTGTTTCGAGCCCATCTTCCGATGTCGGATCGAGGTTTAAATGAATGCTTTTCTCATCCATACTTGCAGTTTCTTCGGTTACCAAGTGCTTCACACTACCGTCATTGTGATGTAGCGCGATTTCTCCCTCTTCAACGGTCAGCCTCGACTTTCCTTGATTCTCACCGATCGACAGAGAAAACCGAGTACCTAGATCTACCACTTTCCCATGTCGGGTAGTCACCTGGAAGCCAATGGCCTGTTCTGGTACCGAGAATGAGGCATTTCCATAATCGAATATGATCTCCATGTCAGTGACTACTTCGATTCGAGCAGGGCCTTCCAAGACCATCTCTGCGCCAGAATGAAAGCCCATTGTCACAATTCCGGTGCGAAGCGTGTAAACACCGGGGGAGAACTCAGCTCCATCGATGGTGGAATTCTCACTCTGCCAACCGGCCAACTCACTAGACAGAATAACTCCAACCGAGGTTGGTTTTTCTGTAGGTTTTTCCTGCCCAATCCAGAAGAAGAGGGCTGCACATGCCGCCAATGAACCGATGAAGACGAGCTGCCTTAGTGATTTCTCACGTGAAGGAGGAAATACAATGTCTTGGGGAAGTTGACTAGGAACTTCGTGTTCTTGTAAGGCTATTTTACGGAGTGAGGACTCAGTCATAGCCACTTGTAAATATTGTGTTCTGAGCTCTGAGTCAGCGAGCATGCGTCTTTCTAGTTCAGCGATCTGTTCGTCGCTGGCACGTTCTTGAAAATAAAGATCTAGAAGTTCCTGGTCTGATTTTTTCATGAGCTTAGAGGGGGTGTCATTTTGGCTTCAACACAGTTGCGGAGTCGCTCGCGAAGTCGGCCTATTTTTTTGTAAAGGGAGTTTGCTGAGGTGTTTGTGAGCGTGGCGAGTTCTTTGATTCGGCCGTGTTCAAGATAGGGAGCCAGAACCAACTCTCGTTCCGTGTTCTTCATGGCTTCCAAGCAACCTGTCAATGCTAAATGGCGTAGGTGATTCTCGGGTTCGTTAAATTTCTCGGCTTCATCAGCTAGTAGGGAGATCAGTTCACTGCTAAAGACGGTTCCTGTTTTCTTCTTCTGCTCATGATAACGGTAGCAATGAAATCGGATAATCACTTTACCCCAGGGAAGGAATCCTTCCTTGGACTTTAGCTGGCCTAACTTTTGCCACATGATCACGCTGGTATCTTGGAAGACATCGTCCACGGTATTCCAATCAGGCAGTAGGCTACGGGCGAAGGCACGCAACGCGTTTTCGTGTTGCAGCAAAAGACGCACAAACTCAGCTTCTGATAGGTTTAATCGATTGTCTGCTTCTTGATCCATGGTACATTCTTATCCTCATTAAAGCTCAAACCTGCCACTAGTTTTTGATTTTTTCGCTAAATGTGGCTGATTTCTCCTGCACACGGATAAGTGGGAAAAACCAGAAGTTCCATAGAATTTTTATTGTGGCATTGATAATCATCAAGCATCTTTATTCTTATCTCTACAAGACTGAGCTTCTTGGAACAAAAATATAACTATGAAAAATAACCTATCTACTAATATTCGGCGCTTGATCTTATTGGCGATGGTAAGCCTCAGTAGTCATGCAGGTGCGGCAGAAAAGCCTAATGTGTTGTTCATTGCGGTGGATGATTTGAATGACTGGACTGGCTACGCTGGTAACAAACAGGCGATCACACCTAACATGGACAAGCTAGCGAGCCAGAGTGTGTGGTTTTCTAAAGCATATTGCCAGTATCCGGTGTGTGGTCCATCACGAGCGAGCTTGATGAGTGGCTTGTATTTTCACCAACTTAATTCGCCTAAACTGCAACCGAATGACGACTTTGTAGAGAAAACAGTGCAAGACATGGGGTCAAAACTTCTCCACGGATATTTTAAGCAGCACGGTTATAAAACGATGGCTGTGGGGAAACTTCTTCATAAACATCTACCTGACGAAAACGTAGATATGTCCGGTGGTCGTGGTGGCTGGGATTTTCTTAAGGACAAAAAAACCGGGAAGAAGATCAAGCTTCAGTTTGATTCCCAAAAGACACTTACTGACTGGGGTCCATGGAAAAAACCTGAAGAGAAAATGAGTGATAGTGAGGCGGCAGCTTGGGCTGTAGAGCGACTCGGCGAAAAGCATGATGAACCTTTCATGCTCATGGTGGGCTTTCTGCGTCCGCATGCACCTTGGTATGTGCCGCAGAAGTATTTCGACATGTATGATAAGGATAAGCTCGAGTTGCCGGCCTATAAAAAAGATGATCTTGATGACGTGCCAGCGGCCGCACGTGAGACGATCAATGACGGCTACCCTAGAACTGAATGGGCGATCGAAACCGGTCAGTGGAAGAATATCATCCAGGGCTACTTAGCCAGCATTACTTTTGTGGATAGTAAGATAGGGCAGGTGCTCGATGCTTTGGACAATAGCGACTACAAGGATAATACTATCATCATTCTCTGGTCTGATCATGGCTATCACATGGGGGAGAAGAATACTTTCCAGAAACACACACTCTGGGAACGCTCCGGCAGAGCTCCTCTGATGATCCATTTGCCAGATAGTATGAACGGTAAGAAATACAAAGGGGAATGCGAGAAAGTAGTAGGTCTGATCGACATTTATCCTACGCTTGTAGATCTTTGTAATTTGCCTGCTAACGATAAGGTAGTAGGACGTAGCTTGAAGCCGCTGATTGTGAATCCAAAAGCTAAGTGGGATTTCCCAACACTCACATATCGTAAAGATGGCGGGAAGGCTGTTCGTTTCCATCAGTATCGATACATCGAGTATGGAGATGGTTCACAAGAGCTATATGACCACAATAAGGATCCTAATGAATGGAAAAACCTCGCGACATATATCGAGTATAAATCAGTCCTTGAGGGGATGAAAGAACTGCTGACTAAAAATCACATTGCTCCTACGGAAAAGCCATAGTGCTATGCCTCATTGGTATATTGCTCTGTGGATATCCGTGTCAGTTTGACGCATAGATAGTTTGCAAGCTGAATGAAAATGGGGGATGATTGCTTCCTTAGCAGATATTGTGCTACGGAAGATCAAGATTGGATATCAGAGCGTGAGATTACAAACTTCAAACATAGTTACTGTGTGTGGGCTGATCCTGAAGGGAGGAATCAGGGGTTTAGTGATGGTGTTTGGCTTGTTTGTTATTTTGGCAGAGGGCAGGGCAGATGATGGTTTTGAGAGTTTTTCTACCCAAGAGCTGAAAACCAAAAAGGAAGAAATCACTCAGCGATTGAATGGGCTGCCCATTGCGACCCTGAACAATGGTGTTGCTCCCAGTGGCTATCGATCCTCTCCACTGCAGAGAAAAGCCAACGCGGAGTGGGCAGAGATCAATTTCAGGAAACCCACTAAGGTAGATCTTGTAGTCATTGTTCCCATTATTTGGATGGATCGTGACGGCAAGTATCAAGCTGATGGATTTCCGAAGGCATTCAAAGTGACTGCTCGAGATGCACGGACGGGAGAACTTCATGTGATCGCAGACTACTCAGACACTAGCCAGCTCTTGCCACGTTACTCACCACTGACTATTCCATTGGAGTCTTCGATTGAGATAAGCGATCTACGGATTGATGCCTTGAAGCCTTCCCGGAGAGCAGTCAATGGTGACTCTATTTTCCAACTGGCCGAGTTCATGGCCTTTCATAAAGATGAACTGGTGACGCTCAATCAGCCTGTTTCGGTCAGTAGTGAGGCTGGTAAGAGAATGGGTTGGGATAAGAAATACCTTGTGGATGGCATCACGCCCTATGTGATGAATGCCGCTCAGGGGAAGTCTAGTCGGCCTTTCATCAGTAGGCTATGGGAAAAAGAATCTGAGCCACTCAAGAAGGCTATTATTGATTTTCACTTGCCGGAAGCAAAGCAGATTGATGGCATTCGGATTTACGCGGTAGAACAACGTGACACTGTGCCTTCCTCAAACCCTGGTGACTTTGGAATGCCTTCTAAGATTACATTATTGGGTGCGAGTGATCAATCCTTTGCTCAGCCGATAGAGCTGATGATTTACCAGAGACAAAACGAGCATGAAACAGGCCCTGTGCTACAGCGGCATTTCTCGACCGAGAAAGTTAGCTCGATTCGATTGATCGCTGATGACCTTTATCGGCATACCAGAGGGGAAACTAGAGTTCCGACAATCAGTTTTTCGGAAGTCGAGATCCTCTCGGAAGGTAAAAACATCCTCCACGAGGCAGAAATCAAGACTTCTCTTCGAGGTTCCGATCCAGCGGTTACTCCGCGGAACTTGATCGATGGTCGGAATCTATACGGTAACATTTTGCCTGAACGACAATGGCTAGAAGGGCTGTCACTGAGACATGATTTGGTAAAGGAACTGGCTTCACTTAATCTGATACTAACCAAGCGTTACGATACACAAGCTAAGCATTTAAAATTATTCGGTATCCTCTTAGTTCTGATTTGCTTTGCTTTTCTAATCATCTTCTTTTGGCAAAAATTTCACCTACTGAAACAAGAGACCGCGATTCGGCAGCGAATCGCTTCCAATCTACACGATGAACTAGGCGCGAATCTTCATGCGATAAGCCACCTAGGGGAACTGATACCAGAAGTAGTCAACGAACCGGAACAGCTAGATGATCTCATCACCCGGCTCAGAAGGCTCACACTGAAGACTGGCAACGCGGCTCGTGATTGCTCCCATATGCTGGTAAATGCGGATATGTTTGGCGATGTGGTTCAAGAAATGGAGCGTTTGAACAGCCAGCTTCTGGGGGATTTTGAAGTTCACTTCCACTGCCCCAATCCAGCTTTGATCAACCAACTCTCGCGGAAAAAACGGCTGGATCTCCTCCTCTACTACAAAGAATGTCTCGCCAATATACTACGTCATTCTCAAGCCACCTCTGTTCACGTTTGCTTGGAAGGAATACGTAGGAATGTGCGTATCAAGGTCACCTTGGATGTGGAAGACAACGGCACAGGTTTAAACGGAGACATCCCCTCTTCGTTGACGCGTCGTGCTCGCTACCTCAAAGGCGTATTAAACAGCATGTCACCTCTCCAAGGCGCTGGTAGCTTGATTCGGCTGACCTTCTCGCAATTCTCACTTTTCCCGAAATCATCTAAGCCCACTTCTCTATGAAAAAAGCTCTCAGTATCAGCATTATAGAAGATAACGACTCTTATCGAGACGTCATCCGCATCGCCGTTGATCTCGACCCCGAGCTGCGGATCCACTCCGAGTTCAGCTCAGCCGAGGTCGCGCTGGCCACGCTAGCCAATCCAGCCGCGCGTCCTGACATCATCCTTCTGGATATCAATCTTCCTTTGATGAGTGGACTCGAGGCGCTACCACTTTTGTTAGAGCATTGCCCTGAGAGCAAAGTGCTCATCCTCAGTCAGTCCAATGCGGAAGAAGACATCTTGCGCGCTATTTCCTATGGTGCTTCTGGCTATCTTTTCAAATCTACTGGGATCAAAGACCTCCGTTTGGCGATTAAAAACGTGGATCAGGATCTTCGCGAACTGGACCCTTCCGTGGCCAGGCATCTGTTAGGCTTGATCCATAAAGTGGATGCACGTGATGAAGTGAGCCCCATTAGCCCTAGGGAATTAGACGTGCTCAAACTGCTTGCTGAGGGGCTACAGAAAAAAGAAATCGCCGACCAGCTAAATATCGCCTACTCCACAGTTGATACTCATGTTCGGCTTATTTTTGAAAAGTTGAATGCTAGGAATGCTCCCTCGGCCGTGTCAATCGCTTACCGCTTAGGTATTTTGCGTTAAGGAGGGGGGTGAGAATTTTTTCACGTAGATACGGGATAGACGGTAACCGTATGCCAGTTATTCTTTTAGTGTGTAAGATATAATCTAACACTTTAAAATTAATTAACTACGACGTAAAAAAACATGAAAATTAAAAACATACTAATGGCATCCATCTTTACTGGAATGACTTATGTCTCCGCTACTGCGGCATCCCTTATCGTTAATGGTGGCTTTGAAAGTGGCACTGTCAACAGCACACCTACAAGCTGGACTTCAGGATTTACTGGAGGCGCCGCCGATCCGTTTGTTCGCGCGGGAACCAATCAAGGCGTAGCTCAGACTGAAGGCAGCAACCATCTTCAGCTTCGAGGCAATACTACAGGAGGAGCCTTCCTTGGTCAGTCATTTTTAACCGTTGCCTCGCAACAATACGACCTGGACTTCTCGCTTGCGTCGACAGCAAGCTTTAGTGATTTAAGTGTTCTAGTGACGGTAACCAGCGACGGAGGGACTTCCGGAGATTTGTATAGTGAGACATTTACTTTCTCTGGCACAACCTATACGGACTACAATAAGTCGTTTACTGCCTCCAACACGAGCGCGACACTACGTTTTGAAGAAACTTCTACCGATACAAACTCAAAGGATCCGTTTCTAGACGCAGTGAGTGTGACACCCGTTCCTGAACCCTCCTCCAGCGCCTTGCTCGGACTTGGCGTGCTGAGTCTGCTTGTCCGCAGACACCGCGCTTAGTCAACCACAACTACTCATGAGAACCAAACTACCACTCACTTCGCTTGCAGCTCTGTTTGCATTCACCACACTCGTCCATGCTGACGAAACGAAGCCCACACTGAAAACACAGCCTGCGAAGCCTTATGATGGCTCATGGGAATCATTGCAAAAAATGCCGGTGCCAGGCTGGTTTGATGATGGCAAAATCGGTATTTTCATTCACTGGGGACCTTATAGCACGATCGGTTATCGTAAGGGCGGTCGTGGCTATGCGGAACATGTGCCGAAAATGATCTATGAAGATTCTAAGCATTATTTTCCTTATGTTAATAAACGTTGGGGGGCGACGCCTCCCGAGTTTGGCTACAAGGATATCATCCCAGAATTCAAAGCAGAAAAGTGGGATCCTGAAGCTTGGGCGAAGTTGTTCAATGATGTCGGGTTCAAGTATGTCGTCATGACTGCTGAGCACCACGATGGTTGGGCGAACTGGGATTCAGATCTGACCCCTTGGAACGCAATGGACAAGGGACCTAAACGCGACTTGGTGGGTGACTTAGGTAAAGCCTTAAAGAAATATGACCTCAAGTATGCGCCTTCCTATCACCGCGAGCGCCATGCGTCATTCTTTACTACAGCGAAATATAAAGTGAACGCGAAAGCACGTGATGTCATCAAGGAGGAGATCAAACGAATGCCGGAAGCGGCTTCGCTTTATGGGCCTTTCGGTATCGATAAAGCATTTGTAGATGACTACGTGGCACGCTGGAAAGAAATCCAGGCTAAGTATGAGCCTGACTTTCTCTGGATCGATGATATTCCGATCTGGACACGTGATGGTAACAATGTGTTGAAAGGGAAAGCGAAGCCTGAGGTGCAATATTTCTATGACCAATGCCGCCTGATGATCACTGATTTCATGAATGATGGTGCGGCACGTGGAGCGGAAGTGTATGTCAACAACAAGGGCGCTAACCGCAACTGGCCCGATGGTGTGGGCAACCTTGAAAAGGATAATTTGAAGCTAAAAGTAATCGGTCCCAAGTGGCAGAGCTGCACAACGTTTGGCTCCTCGTTTGGCTATCTGGAAAATGATACCTACAAGGACATCGATAAGGTGATTCATGAGATGGTGGAAGTGATCAGCCGTAATGGAAACTTCCTGGTCAACATCGGCCCCAAGGCGGATGGTACAATTCCTGAGCCGCAGATGGAACGACTTCTAGCGATGAAGGCCTGGTTGAGTGTGAATGGTGAAGCGATTTATGGTTCTCGATACTGGAAAGAGAGCGAGCAAAAGAAAGAGCATCTCGCATTCACCACTAAAGGTAAAAAGCTCTTCGCAATCAAACTTCAGAAACCAGAAAAACCATTTGTTATTACTGGCACGGCTGGCTGGAGTGAGGATCAGGTAAAGTCTGTTCGGTTACTTGGCAGTGATGCTAAGGTAGTTTCTGAAATGACAGCGAAGGGGTTAAAAATCACACCTCCGGAGGATCTCGGTAAAAGTGAGTATGCGTGGTCGTTTGAGATCCTGACGGATGCGGAGCAGCATCATTCTAACGTTGTTGAGAAAGATGCTAGTAGGGCGCTGAAAGGCACTAAGAAAGTAGATCTAGATGGTAACTAAGATGGCGGTGATTGGCCAGTATAAAAATGAATGCATATTGAAACTAAATTAAGCATCAACTAAGAAAAATTATGAAAATGAAGATAATAAGTAGTGTGATAATGGGATCTTTAAGTTCCATGACTGTCTCGGCTGAGACATGGACGACAGATAGCCAAGAGGAATGGAATAAGAACCTTACGAAGAAGGATGGACTGGAGATAGCCGATGGTTTTGCAAGTCCTGCTGCCAAGGAGGCAGTGCTTTCGAGTGTGATCAAGCGCTTTGATAAGAAGAGATCGGCTCAGTCGATTGAGATTGGGCAATCTCCTGTTTGGTTGAATTGGGAACCAGTGAAAAATATAGGGCCTTCTAACCTCAAAGATGCGCCGGTGTTCCTTCAGATGGGACCAGGGAACTATTGGATGTTTGGGCGGTATGGAAGAGGAAAAGTTAAGGGATTCGAACCTAAATCAACTAAGCTAGAAGGCTTCGATACCCCTCTGATGACGACTCCTTTCAAAAATCAATTTAATGCACCAGGTGGTCTCGAAAAAAGTCAAGGTGGGTATCATGCTTGGCAGAGTAGGGATATGGTTAACTGGGTGCATCATGGTGCAGTCACCGATAGTAAGGGCAAGTGGATGACTACTGCTGAGTATGTGGACGGCAAGGCTTACTTTTACTATGATTTCCCTAACGATCAAGACCCACATCTTGTGATCGATGATGATCTGACTGATGGTAAGTTAGGCAAGGATATGGGGATGGCATTTAAAGATCCATCGGGTGGATCCGACTGTGCGTTTATTCGTGATTTGGATGGTAATTTCCATGTGATTGCTGAGGATTGGAGCCCGATTGATGCGAGTAAGCATGCGTGGGATTCTCCGTTAGCGACTCATGCTGTTAGTCCTGATGGGATTAGAGATTTTAAAATTCTCCCTCCACCAGTAGATGAGCGCACTAAGCCGACTGGAAAATTTGCGGAATTTCTTCATCCACATTGGCATAAGGAAGACCCTGAGAATTACCCGGGGAAAGTTTACGAGGGCGATAAGCCATACCACGGTATAAAACCTGGGAAGAAAGCTGCATTCTCACGCTATGAAATTCATGAACCTGCGCAGAATGCGTTTGGTGACTGGGCTTCTATTGCGATCGGTGGGCAGTATTATTTGTTTGGTGACTTTGATCCCGCAACGGCTCACGGCGACAAAAAAGCGATGAGTGTGGCTTGGTTCACCTCTTCTAGCATCGACAAGCAGTTTAGTTTTTGTGGAAACCTTGGAAGCGGTCACCCTGACCCTGATGTGGTATTTGCTGAGGGTAAGTTTTACTTAGCGACCCAAATGAAAACTGATTATGTTAGTTCTGGGCCATGGGTAGAGAGTGTGGAAGTCCGTGTTGGAGTTGATACTGATAACGATGGAGCGATTGATCAGTGGAGCGAGTGGCAGCAGGTGAGGGAGAGTTATGATTATATTTCAGGCTTTGCTAAGCAAGTGGCTAGAACTCCTGCGAAGTTGGATCTCTCTAAGTTACCGGAAGGTTATGGTTTTCAGTTCGAAATGAAGCTTACTGATACTACGGAGAATGCGTCTAAACCTCTGCTTGATAAAGTGTCGGTCACTTTTGGAGAATAAGATCTAGAAGCAGATTTAGATAGCTACATCAAATTTTGATGTAGACGAAATGAAGCCTATACCCAATGTTTATTGTGGTATAGGTTTCATTATTGTTTAACTTGACCATCATGAAGAAAATTCTATTTACATTGTTGTTCGCGCTTTTTCAGTCGACTATTGGGTTGGCTGATGAGGCAGAGACGGTTCCGTCTATTGAGACTGAGCAGGATGAGTTTTATACTCCGGAAAAAGATAAGAAAAATATCAAGGCTAAGAGTACGCGTGTGGAAGGTCTGCCGAATGTGTTGATCATTGGGGATTCTATTTCAATTGGCTATACCAAGCCGGTGATTGCAGAACTGAAAGGGTTGGCGAATGTTTCTAGAATTCGGGAGAATGGTGGTGATACGGATAGGGGCTTGACGAAGATTGATAAGTGGTTGGGTCAGAAAAAGTGGGATGTGATTCATTTCAACTGGGGGCTGTGGGATCTGTGCTATCGTCATCCGGAATCTAAGAATCAAGGGAATAGAGATAAGGTAAGAGGGATGGTTACTAATTCGCCTGAAGAGTATGGGGAGAAGCTAGAGAAGCTTGTGGTTAGACTGGAGAAAACCGGGGCTAAGTTGATCTGGGCGTCGACAACGTTTGTGCCTGAGGATGAATTGGGTCGGATAGTAGGGGATGATGCTAAATACAATGCGGTAGCAGAGAAAATCATGGAAAGGCATGGCGTGATGATTAACGATCTTCATGCGTTGTCTTTGATGATCAAGGATCATACTGTGGGGAAAGGTAATGTTCATTTTACAAAGGCGGGAAGCCAGAAGCTGGGTGAGAAAGTAGCAGAGGTCATTAAAAAGCAAATTCCTCAACCGAAAGTGATAGAGTACGATCTTAAATAGAGGAAATAAAGTGATCACTATGAAAAAAATGTTACTGAGATTAATAACACTGTCTGTTTTATCAACGTTGTCTGCCTTTGCACAAGGGGCGAATGATGCTGTTATGTTAGAAGGTCAAAAAATCACGCTGAAGGGTAAGGTGATGGATGCTGATGGTAATTGGCTTAATGATGTTGATGTTTGGATGAAGCAGGCGGGTGTTAAGGTTATTAGCGATCCGAATGGAGATTTTACGGTTGAATTTTTGTGGAGTGATAAGCTCAAACCGAATGCTCGTGGAATTATAGCGACGTTGAGATTTCAGAAAGAAGGGCATCTTGATAAGATTGTGCGAATTAAGTCGAAAGAGTTTTTCTCTAAGCCTAAACTTTTAAAGGTTAAGCTTCTGCCTAAACCGATAGAAAAAGATATAGTAGGTTTTACAGCCCAGATGACGACGACCAACGGGATGGGTAAGAAAGCGACAGGTAACGCTGAATTTCATGTTTATATCCCTGAGTCTGTGGATAAGGTGAGGGCTGCATTTTATCTATCGCGTCATGGCATGGGGAATATAACGCACCCTATCTTACAGAAGTTTGCACTGGAGGAGAAAGTTGCACTTGTGGCGATGTATGGGGATCCGGTGCAGCGCGGTCTTACGGATGTGAGCTTGATTGATGAGCATGTGAAAAAACTTGCTGAGTTATCGGGACACCCAGAGCTCGTGGATGCTCCAATACTTACTTTTGGGCACTCTAATGGGACTGGGTTTGCTGCTTGTTGGCCTGCTCAGCGACCGGAAAAATCTCTTGGTTGGATTTCTTTTCACCCTGGATTTAATGCTTATTTACAATTTCCGAATACCGAAAAAATCCCTTCTATGGTTATGCTAGGGACAGTGGATAAATATTTTCTCAATGGTCGACAGGATGAGACTGTAAAGGAGATGCGTAAAACGCGTGATGCAGCTATGAATACTATGCTGGAGGCTGGTGTCGGGCATGGTCCGGTGGATCCAGATATCGTTTGGGAATTTGTTGTGGAATTTTGTAAAGCGGCAATGCGTGCGCGACTAGGTGATGATGGGAAGCTTAAGCTTATTAAGATTGAAGCTGGTTGGATGGGAACTAGTTACGATGTTGAGGTTGGGGGTAGGCAGCTTCTGGAGGTTGCTCCATATGCTGAATTTAAGGGAAACAAATCAACGGCAAATTGGCTAATGGATGAGCAGTTTGCTAAGGTATGGCAAGCGTATGGATGGACGGATCATCTTAAAAAGAAGTAAACACCTAACATTTAAAAAATGAATCAAAGTCAACGAATCTATTTGCACCTTATCCGCGTCGTACTTTGTTGTATCGGCTTTATGACCAGTTGTTGTGCTGGCTCAGAGAGAGAGGAGTCTCAAGTATTTAAGGTTAGTGATTTTGGAGCAGTTGGTGATGGGGCGACTCTTAATACAAGAGCAATTCAGAAGGCGATAGATCAATGTTCTGAAGCTGGGGGAGGTAAGGTTTGGGTGCCAGCAGGACGCTTTGTTATTGGGACGGTACAGCTTAAAAGCAATGTGACTCTATCACTTGATCATGGAGCAGAGTTGTTAGGCAGCCAGGAGATGAAGGACTACCCTGTTGATAAGTTGCGGCCCGCGCGTGAGGGCCAATCACAGTGCCTGCTTTATGCGGAGGACGCAACTAATATCCGGCTGGAAGGTCTAGGGGTGATTGACGGACGTGGTAGTCCGGAACATTTTCCGCGTCGGGCGGGACCTCGAGGTAGAGATAATCGTCCGAGGTTAATTCGTTTTGAGAATTGTGATAACCTGGTTTTTTCGGGTCTAACTTATAAGAATCCTGCATTTTGGGGGATTCATTTGGTGGACTGTAGGGTGGTGCACTTTACTGCGGTTAAGGTGCGCATGCGGAATAATAATTATAATAATGATGGGCTTGATATCGATGGTTGCGAGGATGTGCTTATTGAGGACTGCGATATCATTGCTGGTGATGATGGGATATGCTTGAAGAGTTCGCGACAGCCATGTCGGAATATCGTGGTTCGCAACTGCAAGGTTAGTAGTAATACGGCAGCACTGAAATTAGGGACATCCTCTTATGGTGGATTTATAGATATCAATGTCAGTAACTGTTATTTTTATGATTGTCCGATGGGCGCGATCAAGTTGCAGTCTGTTGATGGGGGGCGTCTGGAGAATGTGACGATTTCTCGGATTGTTATGGAGGAAGTTGGCGCACCTATTTTTATCCGTCTCGGGAACCGTGGTCGTGGCTACACGAAAAATACTAAAACTGGTTCTAACCAGGGGCAGGCTGTAAAGCCGGAGGGCGCTGGTGTGGGTATCATTAAGAATATTCGGATCAGTGATGTGGTGGCTAAGGTGACCATTGAGGATCGTGAGAAGGCTGCGAACGCTCATTACAAGAAGCTAAAGGTCGATGTTTCAGCAGGGGTTACTGACAAGGAAAAGGCTAAGGCTGGTCCTATCATGATTACAGGTATCCCTGGGCATTACGTTGAAGATGTTATTTTTGAGAATATAGTTATTTCTTATCCTGGACACGGAACTGAAGCCGATGCTAAGCGCAAGGTGCCTGAAGATGTTGCACGCTACCCTGAGCAGTATTTTTTTGGTGTGTTGCCTGCTTGGGGCGGGTACATTAGACATGCAAAAAACGTGCAATTTAAAAATGTGACGATGACGTCCCTAGCTAAAGACGCGCGAGAAAAAATTGTGCTTGATGATGTAGAGGGCTTTGTTGATTAATATGGGGGAAATTAATAAGGCAAAAAGTAAACTTAAAATATAATACAAAAATGAAAGCGCTAGTTCCAATAATTACGAGCCTAGGACTAATGGGGCCTTTGCTAGGCTCTGATAAACCCAATGTGGTTATTTTGTATGCGGATGATATGGGGGTGGCTGATGTTTCCTATGGTGATGTTGAGGCGAAGATTCAGACTCCTAATATTGATCGTCTAGCTAGCGAGGGTATGAGGTTTAGTGATGGACATAGTTCGTCAGGGGTTTGCACGCCGAGTCGTTTTGCAATGCTAACTGGGCAACACCATTGGCGTCGTTTCCACGGGATTGTGAATGCATTTGGGAAATCGGTTTTTAAAAAAAACGAGTATACCATCGCGCGGATGTTTAAGAAGCAGGGGTATAAAACAGGCTGTTTTGGTAAGTGGCATCTTGGTTGGGATTGGGATGCGATTCGTAAGGAAGGTGTGGCGAAGAAAGACATGGCTCTAGCCTCGTCTTACGACTGGACTATGCCATTTCCTGGTGGCCCGATTGATCAGGGGTTTGATTATTACTTTGGTGACGGAACGATTAACTTTCCTCCTTACTGCTGGATTGAGAATGATAAATTTGTGACGACCCCTACTAAAAGAGTAATCAAGTCCAAGCCGCTAGCGGGTGGTGGTAGTTTTAGACCTGGACCAATGGCAGAGGGCTGGAATCCTTATGACATTTTGCCAACAGTGACTAAGAAGGCAGTCGAGTGGATAGAGGAGCAGGATAAGGATCAGCCATTTTTCGTCTACTTAGCTTTTAACTCACCTCACTATCCTATTGTACCTAACAAGGAATTTCATGGGAAGTCTAGGGCCGGTTTTTATGGAGACTTTATGATCGAGACGGATGCTATGGTGGGCAAGGTGATGAATGCACTGGAGAAGAAAGGAGTGGCAGACAATACCATTGTTATTTTCACGGCAGATAATGGAGCTGAGACACTAGGCTATGATCGTCTAGAGAAATTTGATCACTGGAGCTCTGGAGACTATCGTGGATTAAAGCGTGATATTTATGAAGGTGGACATCGTGTTCCATTCGTGGTGCGCTGGCCAGATATAATCAAGGCTGGATCACAATCAGATGAGGTGGTGAGTCAGGTGGATTTGGCTGCAACGTTTGCAGAGATCATTGGTGAGCCATTGAATAATGAAGAGGCGATCGATAGCTATAACCTACTCCCTGTATGGAAAGGCAAAGAATACAAAAAGCCGCTCCGCACTGCCACTGTCCAGAATACCAAGAAAGGAAAATACGCACTCCGCCAAGGTGACTGGGTCTATATCAATGACTCTAAAGGAAACTCACAAGGCGAGAGTAAGGCATTTTTGAAGAAGTTTGGCTTAAGTACATTCCCTAAAGAGGCAGCAGGGTTGCTTTTCAATCTTAAAGAGGATCCAAGACAATCTAAAAACCTCTACGCTGAGCAACCCGAAAAGGTGAAAGCAATGAGTGAGCTTTTGAAGAAGTATGTCGATGGGGAACGCTGTGCTCCTGAGAGAAAATAACTCATGTCTTACCACAAGCTACTTTCTGAAGCGATAGATTCACTGAATGCTCCATTTAAAGATGAGATAAAGTTAGACAATAGTGTGCGTGAGAAAAGAAAACAAGAACAACCAACACTATGAAATATACTTTACTGAGCCTCTACCTAGGAACTGTTGCGGTTCTGCTCCCGACTCAACTCAAAGCAGAAGAAGAGAAGCCTAACATTATCGTCATTATGGCCGATGACCTGGGTTATAATGATCTAGGTAGCTATGGCTGCAAAGACATCCCAACACCCCATCTGGATAAACTGGCGGAAGATGGTGTTCGTTTTACATCTGGGTATGTGACTTGGCCGATGTGTGGACCTTCGCGTGCTGGTTTTCTAACAGGAAAGCATCAGTCCAAGTTCGGATACTACAAAAATGTCTCAGCACCCTTTGATCCTAATCAGGGTCTGCCGAAGATGGAGACAATTGCTAGCCTCTTGAAGAAACAGGGTTACGTGACTGGAGGCGTCGGTAAATGGCACATGGGAACCACCGATGACCAGCACCCAAACTCGATGGGGTTTGATGACTGGTTCGGTTTTCTCGGTGGTGGTCTGATGTATTTCCCGCTCGACCATCCATCGTATAAGGGGCGCTTCACCCCCATCAAGCGACCTCTGAATATGAAGTACATGCAGCACACCCTGCCTTTAATTCATAATCGCACACCAGTGAAATGGGAGCATTATCTCACACGTGAACTGACTGATGCCGGGGTTCGCTTTCTGGAGAAGAATAAGGAAAAGCCGTTCTTCCTCTTTATGTCCTACAATGCACCGCATCTCGACCTGGAAGCACCAGAAGAAACAATCGCTAAATTTCCTGCGGAAAAAATGTCTAAAGTCCCTGGCGTAAAACCGCAAGCCCGCTCTGTTTATGCAGCCATGGTTTATGAAATGGATCAGGGGATCGGACAACTGCTGGCTAAAGTCAATGAACTCGGACTCGATGATAACACCGTGGTGTGGTTTCTCAGTGACAATGGAGGGATGAAGGCTACGAGTGACAACCGACCGCTTAGAGGCACCAAGGGAAATACTTATGAGGGTGGTTTACGTGTGCCGATGATTGTGAAATGGCCTGGCAAAACCTCGCAAGGAGTTGTGCTCGAGGACATGGTCACCTCGCTCGATATTGGTGCAACTTCGATCGCAATGGCCGGCGGCGATCCTGAAAAAGCTGGACTACACGGAAAAGACATTCGTCCTTACATGACCCAGCAGTCGACCGAAGCTCCGCATGATGTGTTGTTTTGGCACACTGGTCGCAATGCTAATACATCTGGAGTGATCCGTGATGGGGATTTTAAGCTGATCAGTGGAGGTAGGGGGAATCCGGAGTTGTATAACCTGAAGGACGATCTCGGGGAGACAAAGAATTTAGCAGATCAATTTCCTGAAAAAGTCCAATCAATGCGCGCGCGTTGGCTGGAGTGGAATAAGGACATGAAACCGCCACTATGGGAAGGCGGAGAAAATATCCAATATGAGGATTACGACTGGCTCATAGGAAGCCCGCATTATAAGAAAAAATCGGAAGATAAAAATTAGACTATCATCTGAGTTTTATCGCTGAGGCTATTTATCTGTGGGTAAAATGCCGGTTTCGTATGCTTTAGCGACGGCAGAGGGTGCATTCACGACATGGAGTTTTTCGAAGATATGACCAATATGATTATCAACTGTCTTAATGCTGATTTGGAGCTTGTCGCCAATTTCTTTTCTGGCACTGCCTTCGGCTATCAGTAACAGAACTTCCATTTCCCGCTCCGTAAGCTCTGAATCAGCCTCGCTGGTGGCTTCTCTACTCTTAAATGAGTTGAGGATATATTTGGCCATTTTCGGATCGAGCGGAGAGCCTCCTGCCATGACGTTATGGATTCCCGATCTTATATCCTGAATAGAAGCAGATTTTAGTAGGTATCCGACAGCTCCTTGTTTAATGGCACGTAGGATATCAGCTTCTTTTTCGGACTGGGTAAGGACTATTATCTTAGAACTTGGACTTTGTTTGGTGAGTTCTGGCAGCGCATCTATTCCAGAAATACCCGGCAGATTTAGGTCAAGCAAAACGACATCAGGCACTACCTTGTTCCGCGGATTTTGAAAACTGCGCAAGGCTTGTTCGGCCGTAGCGAATTGACTATTAAGTTCCAGCTTTAGATCGTTGCGGAAAGCGAATTTGATGACATACCGATACTCGGGGTCATCTTCCACCAACATGATTTTGATTTTTGTTTTCATTGAAATTTTTACTTGGATGACTGGGTATTTAGTCCCCTGCGAGGGCGTAGTATCAAGGTAATGCATGTTCCTCCACCGTCGGCAGGAGCAAAGGAAACCTCAGCGCGCAAGAGTTTGGCACGACGCGCAAGTGATGGCGGTAATTTAGCCTCATCGGAGTCTTGTATGCCGGATCCATTGTCACTGATGCGTAGGTGAATCTGCTGAGGATCAGCTTTGAGTTGAATTTCTACCGCAGTGGCATCTGCATGGCGGTTGATATTAATTAAACATTCCTTAAAAAATAGGAATAAATCAGATCGAGATCGAGCTTTCAGGGATTGGATAAACTCCCCGCCTTCAACTGTGAAGGTGTATTCAAGATTAGCAATCAGCCTACGGGCATTTCTCTGCAGGTCGCTCAAGAGGTCTTCATGGACTTCCTCAGCAGTTTGTAATGCGGAAAAATAGCGAGTCGTCGTACTGGCGCGTTTGCTCAGTGCGGTAATCTCATCCACCGTTATGCCAAGTTCTTCTGGTGAATCCAGCACGTCCTTAGCGTGTGAACCCAATAAACCAATCGCGTGGAGGCTAGCTCCTAGTTCATCATGCAAGTCAGCAGCGAAGCGTTCTTTCATCCGCCCCACTTGACGCATGCGACTCATGCGAGTGATCAGGATAGTAAAAAGGATCCCTGCACCGAGCAAGACGGTCAACCATACAAGGCGCCGCACTGTCGACTGTTGCTTAATATAGCGTTGCTGAAGCTGGGCGGTAATGAGAGGGAGTTCCCTTTCTAGAACCTCACGACGAGCCAGTTTGTCCATCCATTCGCGAATGGGCAGTATATTTCCATAGAAATTACGGCCGTCCGTCAGGGCAACGAGTGGGCTGTCCTTGATTGCGTGCTTAAAGTTACCAACTACTGTTTTACCCAAGGCAACGTTGCGACCTTCGGCGAAGAGTTCGATTTCTGCGAACCCCATTCGCGCTCTCTTCCTTATACCATCGTCGAAGATATAGGGTTCAAGAGCCGTCAGGCGCACGTAACGGCACTGCCTCGCGGGCACGATGTTCCAGCTTAGGATCGGGCTGATGTCATAGAGAGTTTTGTAACGAGCATCCAATAACAAGAAGGCATCGGAAAAGTCTGCTCGCGTGGCTCCTTCGACCTGCAGATGTCTTGGTATACCGACATCTCCGGAAATGGAATGGGGAACGGTGTCACTTTGTTCGATCGCGTGTAGGCTAATCCCAGATAAATCGTGTACTTCATTCAGGTCGATGGTCAGGGAGGGCGTTTTATAAGCATTTTCGCCAATATAAGTGGATCTGATATAGGCCACGCTTTTCTGCCCCATCGTTGAATTCATGAGATACGGTACTGCTCCATCAGTCAGGTACGACAACTTCCAAGAATTGATCGGAACTCGATCTGGCTGCGGCCCTCTCACTGGGCGTCGTAAGGCATAGTTTTTTGATCCGCTAAATACTAATAGTTCGGACAGCTGTAGTGCGTATTTGCCGTCGTAACGTCGTGAAGAAAGACGGGTGGCTTCGACCCTCACCCAAGAGGCAACCTTTCCGGAGCAAGGGACCAGAAGCGGTGCGATGCGCGGCGATAGCTGATCCTGTTCTGAGAACGAGGCAATCACCTTGCCTGCTTTATCATCCTTTGTTCCAGCCAGGATACGAAACGCTATCGGGAAACCCTCGCTTTGGATGCCTGTTGCCGAGCGAGCGAGCGTAGGTACTAGAACTATTTCATCGATAGAGATCTCCTGACCCAAATCCACTTCGACCCATTCGCTGCGGTTAGCGTCCTTTGTCTGAGATGAGCGATAGCCGTTGGACCCTACTTCTTCGCGCAGGGTGAAGTTGGCTAAATGCTTCAGTTCAGCTTCCATAGCATCCCGTTTCTCTTCCAACTGTGAAATGGATTGTTGGTCAAGCGAAATGGCAGAGTTGCCACGGGATGGAACGAGGGTGATGGCTAGCAAGAAAAGAATCTGAATGATCAATAGTAGGTTCATGCTTTTGCATGATTGTCTATAGGAAGACAGAATTACAAGCGGATTTTTCAACCTCGTATGCCATGACTCCGGGTTGGAGCTCATAAAATGGAAATATAGAAATGGAGTAAAACACCCATAGACGAGATTTTAAAACCTGATAAATTTACAATGTAACTCCAAATGATGTAGAGAAAATTTTGTGAGGTGAAATAAAACCAATCTATAAAATGAAAACAACGAAACAACCCAAACGCTATATTTTAATATCTAAATACATGCAAATGTTTTTTCAGTATCCGCCAGTGACAGTAAAATCTGCAGAAACTACCTGCGTAGGCTTAGCTCAAAACCAAATCCGCAAGGTATCTAAACGATCAGGTTTTGCGCTCATTACTACAATTACTATAATGTCTTTATTGATGCTTGTCTCTCTAGCTATGTTGTCGCTCTCTAATATAGAAGTAAGCTCTAACAGCATCGATAAAAACCAAGAAATCGCTGAAGCAAATGCGCGCATGGCGCTGATGCTAGCGCTTGGTGAGCTGCAAAAATCTGCGGGCCATGACCAGCGAGTCACAGCAACGGCGGATTTGACACTTCCCGTCTCTGGAGATGATAGCCGCCGAAATTGGGTGGGTGTATGGGATAGTAGCCTTTATGATCCATCTGGTTACGATATCGCAAATCCCACAAACAATAAAACCTTCCTCAAATGGCTAGTCTCTAGTCAAAACCAATCGTCCCTATCGCAGCAAGATGCCTCAGCGGTAGGTCTCAATAATCCTTTTGTCATTTTTGATGGTACGGTCGATGGCACACAGGAATCACATGATGTCGTGGTGGATGAGATTGAGATTATGGATGCCAGCGGAACACAGACCGGGTCCTACGCCTATTGGGTGGAAGACAATGGGGTGAAGGCGGATATTTCATGGAACGAGAGCCTTGATACACGAGATGAAATCGTTCAGGCAGCGAGGCTGAGTTCCTCACCGGGCGCTGATCCGCGAGTTTTTCAGGATGCTTCCGCCCCTTATGACTTGGATGATAATGAAACACTAGACGTCTCTCTGGACTTCATTCAGAATCTGGACAAGACATTCAGTTTTAGCTCGCTTGCTCTTGCGGATAATAGTTCTGGAAGTTACCAAGATTGGCTCAAGAGATATCGCCACGATATTAGCGTAGGAAGTAAGGCAGTCTTGTCAGATACAAAGTTGGGCGGTCTCCAACGTGACCTCAGTCTGGCATTCGAAATGGACGGAGCCGCAGAGGCCGAGAGCGCTACGAAATTCAACGAACAGAGAGGAGAATTTGTTTCGAGTGGAAATTCGGAACGCTTGGATTCAACAGGCTCAGTGGGTGGTCTTCCTGTGTCGGCTCGGTATTTACACCGAGATACTCAAAGCTCTGGTGGTCCATTCTCTGGTGATATTATCAATAGCAGTGGTGTTTTGCGTGGTCCTACATGGTGGTTACTTAGAGACTATGCGAACTTATACAAAAACGTTTCAGGAACCGAGGGGGATTATACACTTCAAGCACGTGCATACTACCCAAATAAACCGCAGGGAGAAGAGCTCAGCTCTAAGCTCAATCTTTTCAATGGAAATGCTCAGTTTGACTTGGAAGTGGATACTGGAAGTAATTCAAATGGAAAGTATATCAATAAGCCAGCAAAAGCGAATTATGCTCCTGTAAGCCTTGGAGGGACTGTTTTGTTAAGTACGAAGGCAGAGGGTTCAGAAGTTGTCCTTGCGATGGATATGCTTTTCTATCTATGGAATCCCTACAACCATAAAATTAGTTGTGATAATCTCGTGATGTCGATGGATGCTGCGCTGCCAGGTGCGATCTTCCTATGGAAGGACGATGGTTCAGGCAGTCCTACTTTATACGCTAAATCTTTGAATGAACTCATTAAGAGTAATGTAAGCACGGACGATGTTTCCTTTCTTATAAAGAGCGAGACAAATGGTGCGATTGTTTTGGAACCTGGGGAAGTCGTTATCGCAACGCCGAGTACCACGCAAGGGCAATCAAACCTAGGGTTCACGCTCAGCAGTGATTCAGGAATAATTCTCCGGAATTTAGGCGACAGCGGCCCAATTACTGCGGCAAGTGGTGACAAGATTGGATTTCGTTATATAAATATCCTAGGAAATAGTGTCGGTGTGAGCACAGCTGGAATGCGTAATAGTTTTAATTTGTTCTTACCTAATCGCGAATTGGACTTGTCTGATCTTTCATCAACCTCGAACTTCACGTCGGAACTTCAATATCTTCATTTTCCTTCGCACGCATTACAATCCAACAATATAGATACTACCCCGCAAGAGTATTTCATGCCTGAAACGGAATCTAGTACTGCAAATAAAAGTGATCCAGTTAAGTGGGTAGATTTTGGAGACATTGGAAGTAGTAAAATCTTTTTCGGCTTGCTTACTTCGCTCACGAAACCTGCATTATGGGAAGGTGGAAACCCCAACCCAGTCGAAGTTTTCTCCAGATTTAATCCTAATCCGATTGTAGTAAAGCGGGAGGGAAATAGAATTTGCCAATTGAATCAAGTCTACAACATGTTGTGTAGCGATAACGCAGACGATCTTCTGCTAAAGAATGGCATAGAATACTCAAACTTGGTAAGGAACGCATACTGGGGGAGTTCTTACACTTCATTGGGATCCGAATTTGTGCCGCTCTCGACGATTCCAACCAGCCCGCTTCATTCATTGGCTTCACTTTCACATGCAAATGTGTCGACCATGGCTATGGACGCTTTCCACCCAATTGGAAATTCTTGGTCTTCTCCTTATGTGCCGACGAGTTCCGTTTATGGTAGAGTTCATAATGGAGGTAATGCTACCACTATATCGACGCAAGATTTATCATGGAATGTAAATGATGCGCTCTTTGACCGATACTATTTTTCAGGTATTGCACCATATTATAGTATTTCTTCATCGGGTTATTCACTCGATTCTGGGGCGTCAGTAAGGCAGACTTTGAATGATTTCTTTGGTGAGGACTACCGGGATGCGAAGGCGAATCCAGCTCTTCAGCCTTATGTCTCCGTTGGGGAAAATGTAACAGATGTTGTGGATATTCTTGATCCTGATACCTCAAGTAGTATGGGTGACGGCTATAGTAAGCTCGCTGCGTATGTAATGCTTGATGGAGCATTTAACATTAATTCGACTTCCGAGAAAGCTTGGGAAGCGCTTCTGAGATCGAACAAGAATATGGATATTCTTTACTCAGATGGCGGCGATGGAAACGGTAATGATACTCCTTTTCCTAACAGTGTGCTACCAGCCAATGAAGGTGTAGCTCCGTCAGGGTGGAGCGGCTTTGAACGCTTAGACGATGGGCAGATCCAAGGTCTTGCTGCAGAAATCGTTCGCTTAGTTAAGGAACGGGGGCCTTTTATGGGACTCTCAGATTTTGTGAATAGGCAGATAGGTACTCACGAAGGTGTGATCCAGGCTGCTATCCAGAATACGGGTATCAATGGTACAGTCGCAGAGGATGCAGGAGGCATACCGTCAATTTATGATGGCATCGGTAATAATTCCATGAACTACTTTTTATATGAACAAGGGTCTACGGCTCGTAACAGTGCAACGGGGCTTCCCAAGGAGATTAATCAGGCGCAAATTCTTTTGCCACTCGCGTCACGGATGAGGCCTAGGAGCGATACATTCACTATCAGGGCATATGGAAGTTCTATCTCTAGTTCAGGGGTGGTCAATAGCACGGCATATTGTGAGGCGGTCGTTCAGAGGGTGCCCGAGTATATAGATAGCGGGTTGAACGCCCCTTGGGATGAGCCAAGAGCTGATCCTCATGACTACTCGTCACAAATTAGCCCGGAAGACTCGACGATTCTGCAAGGTGTGAATAAAACTTTCGGCCGAAAATTCAGAGTGGTGAGCTTCCGCTGGCTATCAAAAGATGAGATCTAAACGTATAGATATGAAAATGTTACTAAAATTGTTTGTTGTCTTGATGTTGGGTCTTACTTTTGTCCATGGGCAGTCAGAGAGCAAAACAAGACTGTTTTCTTGTTTTGTGTGGAAAGATCTGGGAGCCGGGAAGGTATTTTACTCCGATGGGAAAAGCCCGAAGGAGTTGTCGTTCACAGGTAAAAGGAGATCGGAATACTACCCAATGCCTTTTGGTCAAACCTTCAAGCTTTTCGCCAAAAAAGAGGTGGATGGAGAAGCTAGCTATGTGGTTATCGGGGAGACTACGATTAGCTCAAATAGTAAACGGCTTCTTTTCATCATCGTTCGGAATCCGGCAAGTGCAACGAATCCGGATGTCTTGCCTCTCAAAATCACTGTTATGGATGACTCAATAAATAATTTTCCCGGTGGTAGCACCAAATTTATTAATCTGACATCCAAACCAATGACTGCTGAAATCAATGGGACAAAGGCTGTTGTGAATTCTAAGCAGGCAAAACTCATACAACCTCGTCTACCTGACAATGGTGGTTTTGTTCCTATGATTATTCGATATAAAGCTAGGTCGCTATACGAAACTAGGATCTTTTGCCAGCAAGGTGAGCGAAGAATTGTTTTCATCACCCCAAATACGAGAAAAGGCGCTAAGCGCCCTATTTCAATAGACTTCCTCCCACAAATTGTGGGGGCTAGCTTTGAAGATAAGTAGTACAAGTCTATTGCCTCATTACTCACCTCCTATAAAAAAAGCCCTGACGCCTTAATGACCAGCTGCTGCATTAAGTCATCTCGATTTCATCAATCGAGATTTTCTGCCCTAAATCCACTATCATTCATTCGCAGCAATCGCTCTCCATGGTAAATAGGTAAACAGAATTACAAGCGGCCCCCCCTGTTTGCTGACCATGACTCCGGATTGGAGCTAATTAAATGCACACATATAGACATGGAGGAAAACCCCCATAGACGAGATTTGGAATCATGATACCATTATGGACATCTCAGAAAATCATGATGGTTTTGCGTGAGGTGAAAATAAACTTAATAAAAACAATGAAAACGATAAAAACTACAACTACACTACTCACAATTCTAGCCACCGCATCAGTGGGCCACGCAGCGATTATGAGCTATAATCCGACTTTTAGCGGCAACACAGAAGGCGGTCCGAACACAAGTGGAACAACTCCTTACGATGCCAATGGCAGCGGTTTGTCCGAAGGTCTCACCCCTGGTACTGCTACCTACAATGATACATACAGCTTCCTTGATTCCACAACTGGAATCGCATTCAGCGTGGATTTTACCTTTACTGCAACTGGTGGCAATCTAGGTGGTGGAAACGGTATTGGTGTTGCTGATAATTGGATTGATGAAGGGGAGTCGCTCACCATCGCTCTCTCAAGTTTGGTAGTGGATACCTCCGGATATATTGATGGTACTATTGGAGGCCTTACTGGACCAGTCGGTGTTGGATCATCTGCGTTTGGAATCCATACGTTTTCATTGACTAGTTTAAGTGCTGTTGACCCTGGGTTCGTCAGTGATGGAACTACCACTGACTCAGTATTAGCCAGTAGCTATGTTTTCGGTAGTGGTAACTCACTGAGCAACACAACTGGGGAGGGAACGTTGTCTTTTGTAGCCGGAGTTGAAGGTGATACTCGGTTCAGACTTACTGGGTGGAAGCCATATATCGAACTCGATATTGTTGCTGTCCCTGAGCCAAGCTCCACAGCTCTACTCGGATTGGGGGGGCTCGCCCTCATCTTACGCCGTCGTAAGTAAGTTTCACAGTGTTTTTAAAACTGGTAGGTTGAGTTCATCAGCCTAGCGGTTTTTATATTTATGGTCATTCAGGTGCCTAATTCAGCAATACCCCTGAATCTATTCTGACTTGAATATTCAACAAACAATGTAACTCTTCTCAAATACTTAAATAATAATTACCTATGACACGCTTAAAGCTACTACAGAACTTCTTCATTATCGGACTACTCTCGTTGCCGTTCTGTGGAAAGGCGCAAACTCTGCCACTGCTTAAAGATGGCTTGTCTCCGCAGACGGTGGCAAGTAAACCCAATATCGTCCTCATCTTTGCAGATGATCTTGGGTATGGTGATCTAGGTTGCTATGGCGCAAAATACAAAACGCCAGTGCTCGATAAAATGGCTACTGAGGGCTTCCGCTCTACGGATATGATATCGGCGTCGAATGTCTGCACTCCCTCACGAGCAGCCCTGCTCACAGGGCGCTATCCGAGCCGTGCTGGACTCCCGACCTATCGTCTACGGGGCGAGAAGGGACACTATGGTCTGCATCCGGATGAGATCACTATTGCCGAATTACTCAAACCAGCAGGCTATCGTTCGCTGGCGGTTGGTAAATGGCACATTGGTTTTCTGATGGAAGGTGCCCATCCTATGGATCAGGGATTCGATGCCTACTTCGGACTCCCTTATAACTATTCCTCTAGGCACGATCCTTGGAACATGGCGATTTTCCGCGACCGAGAAATGATCGAGAAGAATGTCAAATTTCCCGGTATCACTGACCGCTACAATGAGGAAGTGGTAAAATTCATTGGAGAACAAACCAAGGACCAGCCGTTCTTTATTTACATGGCACATCAAATTGCACACACCCCGGTCGTGCCAAGCCAACCTTTTAAGGGTAAGTCTAAGGAAGGCAAGTATGGAGACTTTGTGACTGAGCTAGACCACAGTGTGGGGATAGTCCTCCAAGCGCTAAGTGACAACGGCTTAGAAGACAATACTCTGGTGGTGTTCCTAGCCGACAACGGCCACCATGGCAAAGTCGGCTCAGGAGGTCCACTCGCTGGCAGCAAATACACCACGATGGAAGGTGGACATCGCGTGCCGAGCATCTTTCGCTGGCCGGGTAAGATTCCTGCGGGTAAAGTATCCGACGTCACGCTTTCCAGTATGGATTTGCTCCCACTGTTCTGCGATCTCGCTGGCGCCGAACTGCCGAAAGACCGAATTATTGATGGTAAGAACATACGAGATATTCTGTTAGGTAAAAGCGATAAATCGCCGCACGAGTTTTTGTATTACTATAATGGCGTCAACCTGCAAGCGGTGCGTAAAGGCAAGTGGAAGCTGCATTTGCCACGCACTGCTGCCGATCAACCTTACTGGGGTGGCGTGAGTGTCCAGCGCAGCTTCGTCAAACTAGACCAGCCCTTTCTCGTCAACTTAGAAACCGATATCGGTGAAGAGCACAACGTCGCTGCAGACAACCCCGAGGTAGTCGCCATGCTTTTAAAAGAGGCGGAGCGCACGCGTGCAGAACTCGGCGATGTAGGAGAACCCGGCAGCGACCAGCGTCCGTTGTGGCGATCTGAGCTATTAGGTAGTGACCAATAAATACAGAATAATCAAAATAATATGAAAATGAAAAGAAGCCTATCCACCATCACGTTTTTTACCTGTGCTTTACTCTCGGGTAATGTCACTGCTGCGAGTGATGACCGACCTGCTAAGCCAAATGTGATCCTCATCCTCACCGACGATCTCGGCTGGCAGGATGTGAAATGTTACGATGTTGATAAGCCCTCACCAATCGATACGCCTTACCTAGATGCATTCGCTAAGAAAGGCGTCATGTTCTGGCAGGCCTATTCTCCAGCGCCTACCTGTTCCCCATCGCGCTGTGCCATTATGAGCGGAGACCATCCGGCACGGGCACAGAAGACCCACGTAGTCGGCGGTTCACCACCGTTAGCACGTGGTATCAATGCTCGAATGATGGATCCGTGGTATAGCGGTCGGATGCCAGAGGATACCTTTACACTAGCGAAGGCTATGAAACAGAACGGTTATGTGACTGGGCATTCAGGGAAGTGGCACATTGCCATCAACCATGGTGCGTTCCCGCAGCCGAAACATGTCGGCTTTGACTGGTCACGCGGGAGTCGCGGAGCTCACTCTAAAATGAAAGACCGTCTGACCGGCTTTGCAACCGATGCGGAAGACGATCACTTTCGCCTCGATGAGAATGGCTTTCCTTTTCACGAGAACAATGAGAATGCATTGAACTTTATCCGCGAAAATAAAGAGAAGCCCTTTTTCCTCTATTATTGCACTTGGTTAGTCCATGGACCGATCATGACGCGCTGTGAAAGTCTATTGGACAAGTATGTCGAAAGGCTCGGAGTTGATCCGGCTGCTAAATTTGAAAAAGCAACTCCTGGCCAGATCAATCCTTTCTATTGCGCCATGGTAGAGGCTCTCGACTATTATATGGGCCAGGTCTTTCATACATTGGAAACCACGGAAGACCCACGTTGGCCTGGGCACATGCTGAGCGAAAACACTTATGTCATTTTCACCTCGGATAACGGCGGTATGGAAGGCTCATCCGAGCGCTACACCGATAACGCACCACTGTCTCGTGGTAAAATCTCAGCGATGGAAGGCGGAACTCGTGTCCCATTGATCATTGCTGGACCGGGAATTGCCAAGGGCGTTCAATCCGATGTGATCGTGAACGGGCTTGATTTTTATCCTACTATCCTTGGGCTAATAGGAGCGGATAAGCCTAAAGATAAAAACTTAGACGGCTGTGACATTTCCACCCTGCTGCTGGAAGACCCAACCAATCCTGCATTGGTGAAAGAAGAAGATGGTTCAGCTCGCGATTCAATGATGTGGCATTTCCCGCACGGTGGAGCCATGGAGAGCACCATTCGCATCGGGGGATTTAAACTCATCCGTAATTACGATCATCAATATAATGATGAAACGCCAGAACTTGAACTTTTCCAGCTTTATAAAACAGAGGGTGACAAGCAAGTGAGGGTCGATATCGAGGAAGCTAACAACCTAGCTGCTCAAATGCCAGAAAAAGCGAAAGCTCTCAACCAAAAGCTGACGGAAATGCTAACGGAAATGAAGGCTAGCTATCCCAGCTACAATCCAAACTATAAACGAGAACTTCCGAATAAAGAAAAAGTTCCGACCGTTCAATCGCTGAACCAAAATGGGAGTGTCCTTGAATTTGAATTTGCTGAGAACGGGGCAAAAGTGATGCAGGCGCATTTGATTTATACCCTCAATGGTGGACAAAAATACGAAGAGTGGTTCCGCGCTCCGGCAACGCTGAATTCCGACTCAATAGGCACGATCAAACTACCAGAAGGAACAACCCATTGTTATCTCAATCTGATTGATGAGAATAACTTCTTGGTGAGCTTTCCTAAGGCTGGAGCAAAAGCAAATCGTTCAGCCAAGGCATTGAAAATAACTGAACTAAGTAAGTAAGAAACATAACTAAATTCACCCTAATGAATCACATCACATTCCGTAAAAAAGTAAATAGCTAGCAATCCATGAAAATTCCAATTCAATCACTCCTTCTCCTACTAGTAAGTCTTACAAGCCTTCAAGCAACACCGATCTCACTCTTCGATGGAAAGTCACTCGAAGGCTGGGAGTATAACGAAGATATCTGGCGCGTTGAAGACGGCGTCATCACTGGCGGCTCCACCACTGAGAAGATCAAGACGAACTACTTCATCTCCACTAAGCAGTCCTTCCAGAACTTCGAGCTAAAGCTAACCATCAAATGCAGTGGTGATCCAAAGACTGGTCTCATTAATAGCGGTATCCAGATCCGTAGCATCCGAGCAGGAGGAGAAAGAGTCTCTGGCTATCAAATAGATTGTGGAAGAAAATGGTTTGGCAAAATCTACGATGAACACCGCCGAAAAAAAACCATCGCCATGCCAGTCGATGAACCTGCTCTTTTAAAAGTCATTGATACCTACGGCTGGAATGATTACCGCATCCGCGCGGAGGGAACGCGCATCCGTGTATGGATCAATGACGTCCTCGCTACCGACTACACCGAGGAGAACCCCAATATCGCCCTAGACGGCATCATTGCCCCGCAGGTTCACAGCGGCGGAGTCGCACTCGTTCAGTTCAAGGATATCACCATTGAGGAACTTCCTCCTACCCCTGATGCCCCCACATGGGAATCTCTAGGTGGTGTTAAGGAAGCCATCCAGCTAGTCAGAGCACCTCGCCCCCCGAAAGTAGAAGAAAAGGGTAACCCACAGGAAAAAATTCCCGTCCCACCAAAAGGCGCTGATCGAGTGAACTTCGATTTCGAAACAGGAGACCTCCAAGGATGGCATAAGATTGAAGGATTTTTGGGACATCCCGTTGCCGATAACGCTCTGAATCGCAACGGCGACACTCCTTCAAACAAAGAAGGCAAATTCTTTCTCAGCTCACTTGAAGCAGTCAAGGGTAGCGCATCAGACAAGCAAATCGGCATCATAGAATCCCCAGTCTTTGAATTAACCGGTGACACCATTCAACTAGCCGTTTCAGGTGGCAGGCACGCCAGCACTTTCGTCGGTCTCTACACGCTCGACGGTAAAGAAATCCAACGAGCATCTGGAAACAACTCCGAGCTTTTCGTCCCTAAAACATGGAACGTAGCTCAATGGGTCGGCAAGCCCGTCTATCTCCGCCTTGTGGATCAGTCACAAGGCTCTTGGGGACACATCACACTTGATGCATTTTCTGCTCAGGGAAAACTTCTACCTGAGGAAACTAAAAAGCGGATAGTTGTCGCAAAACCGGTTTCTGGGAAGGTAACTAAATCAGGAGGGGAGGGAGCACTCAGCCCTGCCGAGCAACTCGCAGGCTTCACCGTACCAGAAGGGTTCGTTATTGAACTCGTAGCCTCTGAAGAGAACGGCTTGATTAACCCCATCGATATGACATTCGATGATGCAGGTAGACTGTGGACTCAAACTGCGAGAATGTATCCACTAGACCCAGCCCCGGGCGTTCCTTTTGCCGAAGCAATGAAGCTTATGAAGGATCCTAACCTCGCTGAGAAATACCCGAAAGTAACTGACTTCATAGAACTCTATAAGCTTGAGAAAAGAGGCTCTGACCAAATCCTCATCATTGATGATCCTACTAAGAAGGCGACAGGACAACTGCATGTCTGGGCAGATGGCTTGACGATTCCTCAGAGTATCATGCCCTATAAGAACGGTGCATTTGTAGCGCATGGATCTGAACTCTTCTTCCTCTCTGATGAAAATGGTGACGGCAAGCAGGACAAGATGACACCTAAGTTTACAGGGTTTGGTATTTTCGACACCCATACCATGGCTCATTCTATCGTCCGTGGACCAGGTGGATGGATGCATTTCTCTCATGGTGCAGTGAACTCAGGAAATGTAGAAGTGGTAGAAACGGGTAAGAAACTCAACGTCACATTCTCAAAAAACCTACGATTCAAAAACGATGGCTCTGAGCTAGAGATCCTCAACTGCCACAAAGATAATAACTGGGGCTACCAAGTCAGAGAAAACGGACAATGGTATGCTACTTCTGCAAATGATGGTGGTTACTCCGTCTTACCCTTTGAGTTCATGATGAGCATCGCGGGGAATGGAAATGACAAGATCCGCGACTATTCACCGTTTTTCCCTCCTATACATAAGTTCCGTGTAGGCGCATCTGGTATCTCAGGTCTCGCCTTCTCCGAAGATGGGGCAATGAGCTTCCCACCAGAGTGGAAAGACGTGGCATTCTTAGCAAACCCAATGACTCGCAAATTAAATGCTGTTAGAATAAAACGTAACAAGGATGGCTCTGTCTCCGCTGAGCATTTACCAGACTTCCTTTCATCAAAAGATGAATGGTTCCGCCCTGTGAATCTTGAATTTGGTCCAGATGGGTGCCTCTATATTGCTGACTGGTATAACAAAATCATCTCACATAATTCTATCGACCGTAATCACCCAGACCGTGACAAATCCAATGGACGAATCTGGAGGATCAGGCATAAGTCACAGCAGCCTGGTAAAATTCCCAATCTCATTGAGACTAAAAATGCAGATTTGGTAAAGCACCTCTCAGCAGAAACCTCATGGGAAAAAAGAGCCGCCTGGCATCAGATAGTCGATAGACAAGCGGAGGAACTGATCCCACAGATTAAGACCGTGGTCAAAGATCCTCATCAGAGCCTCGGTACAAGAGTTACCGCCATATGGTGCTTGGAAGGGCTCAATGCTTTTGATAAATCGCTTTTACAGGATCTAATGGAATCTGGTGATGATGACATCAAACGAGAAGCGATCCGCTCACTCGGCACCTTTAAACCTAGTGCAGATGTGGTAGCTGAGCTACTAGCACCCTACCTAGAAGATAAGAATGCAGCGGTGCGATCACAAGTTCTAAGAACCTTAGAAGAGGTGAAGACAGCCAACTCTGATACCATTGCGCTGCTTCTAAAAGCATGTAAGCCTTCCCTACCAGGCAATAGCCTAGGCGGTAGCTACGAACGAAACTTTGAGCGCTTTCTAGCTCGCAAAGCTCTGGAAAGCTACACTTCTTACCTGAAGACCTTCCTCTCATCTCCAGAAGGAGAAACAGTCAACCCAGAAAACCGTCTCTGGGCACTACAAGCCCTCTCTGACTCAGAACGCGAAGAAGCATTCATTCAGATCTGGGAAAAGGCAAAGAACTCTGCGATCGATGATAACACATTCATCGCAATCTCGACGATGCTAGGAAATGACAAAGTGCGAAACGCCGTGACTCCAGCGTTTAAGTCCGACTCTGCGAAAATGCTAGACCTAGCATTACGCAACTACACGAGTATCAATGGTCCTGGCGTCGCTTTATTTTATAAAGATGAATTAGAGGAAAAACTTACCTCTGGAGACCAGGAAAAAGTCAGTGAAGCACTAGATATCATCAATAAACTTCACTCACCACACCATACGCAGACACTCGATAAATTAGCGGCAACCTACAAGGAGTCCCCTCTCCTCACGGTGATCATTTCAGCCTTTGGTCATGATGCCAAAGCGCCTGCTACATTCTATAGCAAGTTGTTTCAGGATTCTAGCCTAAGCTTCACAACCAGATTACAAGCCCTGTCTGCCCTAGTGATAAAAACCCCTAAAGCGACTACAAACGCCGCTCTAGAATGGATAGCGACTCTATCAGATTCTGAAAAATCTCAAGCGGTAAAACAGTTAGCCTACTCAGGACAAGGAGCTGCAGTGATCTTACAACTTAAGAGCAAAGAAATCATTACTGATGAGATGCTGGACTACAAAACAGCAGTCATCATGAATCAGTATCTAGGTAAAAGAAATAAAGAGATGAAGGCTATCATGGTAAAGGCGTCTAAAGCTGAAGGAAGCAGAAAAAGGACGCTGGCTAACAAAGTGAAAGCATACACGGAAAGCGTTCCTAAGCTGAAAGGAAATGCTGCTACTGGACAAGCTCTCTACGGCTCATGTCTTGCATGTCACGCAGTTGGTGGACAAGGACAAGAAATCGCTCCACCGCTCGATGGAGGAAAAGACCGTGATGTAGCGCATCTCATCACTGCGATCATGAATCCAGATGTGGCTGTAGAAGCAGTGTATGGGCTCTCCTACGCAGTCCGTACAGATGGCTTCGCTGTAGAAGGTTATCTTAAAAAATCTGATGACTCTGGTGTCATTATAGCACAGATGGGCGGAGTTAAAACATTCATCCCAAGCAGCCAACTTCTTACCCTAGGGAGTGTCCAAGGTAGATCGTTCATGCCAGCTCACTATTCTGAGCTTGAAGAGCAAACTATGGCTGACCTGGTAGAGTATATCAAAGGCATTAAATAAATCATGAAGTCCAATAATATATTCAATTAGTGAAATCAAAAATGCGTTTTAAAAAAATACTCTCACTTGTCTCTGCAGCGCTATGGACAGTCAATCCGCTGTCTGCAGCAGAGCTCCAGCCACCCAACATCGTAGTCATCTTTGCGGATGATCTCGGCTATGGCGATCTCGGCTGCTACGGCGCAAAATACAAAACGCCTGCACTGGATAAAATGGCTGCAGAGGGTTTCCGCTCGACTGATATGTTCGTAGCTTCCAACGTGTGTGGTCCCTCGCGTACGGCACTGCTCACTGGAAGATATCCGATGCGTAATGGTCATCCGTATTATCGCAGTAATTACCAGACGAAGAGTGGGAGTTTTTATGCACTCCACCCCGATGAGATCACGCTCGCTGAGTTACTCAAGCCAGCAGGTTACAGCACCTTTGCCGTCGGCAAATGGCATCTGGGCTTCTGGGAAAAAGGGGCTCATCCGTTAGATACAGGATTCGATACCTATTATGGACTGCCACATAACTATAGTGGCAAAGCTCATCCCTCCGCCAAATCACTTGTTCGAGATCGGGAAATTCTTGAGAAAAAGGTTCCATTTCAAAAGATCACCTCAAGTTACAACCGAGAAGTCGTTAAATTCATCGAAGCACAGCAGAAGGACAAGCCATTCTTCATCTACATGGCACACCAGATCGCACATACGCCGATTCTGCCGAGCGAGACTTTTAAGGGTTCTACTAAAAAGGGTAATTATGTTGATTTTGTCAACGAACTTGATCACAGCGTAGCTGTCGTTCTGCAGTCACTGAAAGACAATGATCTGGATGAAAATACTCTGGTAGTTTTTCTCTCAGACAATGGTCCGACTGGAAAGGGCTCTGCAGGTCCTCTAGCTGGAGGAAAGTACGTAACGATGGATGGAGGCCACCGCGTTCCAGCCATCTTCCGCTGGCCAGGAACTATTCCAGCTGGAAAGACCTCGGCGACAACCATCACCAGCATGGATCTTTTTCCACTATTTGCCGATTTAGCAGGTGTGGAACTACCAAAAGACCGGACGATGGATGGTAAGAACATTCACGAAGTTCTGCTTGGAAAAACAGATGAATCACCCCATGAGTTTCTCTATTATTATAATGGATTGAACCTGCAGGCAGTGCGCAAAGGAAAATGGAAGCTTCATTTGCCACGCACCATAGAAGCTCAGCCTTATTGGGGCAAAAAGCAGAAAAAAGGATTCACCGAGCTAAAAGAAAACTTTCTCGTAGATCTAGCTACTGATATTGGCGAAAAAGAGAATGTCGCGACTGCTAATCCGGAGGTGGTTGCCATACTCATGAAGGAAGCAGACCGCATCCGCACTGAGCTAGGAGATTACGAGCAAAAGGGCACAGACCAACGTCCAAGTTGGCCTCCCGCACAAGAAACTCAAAAAAACAGAATAAAGAAAACAAATGAAATTAAATAAAATAATCGGACTGAGTCTATTCGGAGCTGTTTCAGGCCTGTGTATGGCTGATCAAACGCCGCCTAATGTCGTATTAATTTTTGCTGATGACTTAGGTTATGGTGACCTAAGCTGCTATGGCGCCACTAAGGTGCAGACGCCGAACATCGATAAGCTAGCCACCGAGGGGCGCCGATTTACGGATGCGCATTCCCCTTCGGCTGTGTGCACACCGTCGCGTTATGGCCTTATGACCGGTGAATATCCGATGCGGGCGAACGAGGGACGTGGACTTTGGGGTCCGTGTTCTCCCACCAGCAAATTGCTAATTGATACCGATAAGATGACGATCGCCTCACTTCTGAAGCAGAAGGGCTATGATACATCGTGCTTTGGTAAATGGCATCTTGGATTTGGAACAGGAACCACTGATTATGCTAAACCCTTGCGCCCTGGTCCATTGGAGTTGGGGTTTGACTACTACTTCGGCGTTCCTGTGGTGAACAGTGCTCCGCCTTACGTTTATGTGGAAAATGATACAGTGGTAGGCATGACTGCAGACGATCCGATCGTCTTACTCGATAAACAAGACAGAAAAGGAAATGTAACACCGCTCACCAAGTTAACCAAAGAACATGGGGCTCGGGTAGGCAATTGGTTTGGCGGCGCGAAAGCGGCGCATAAGCTCTATAACGACTTCGAGTTGGGAACCGAGTTGACCAACCGAGCGACGAAATGGATCGGTGAGCGTGGGTCGAATCCGTTCTTTCTCTATCTGGCAACGACCAATATTCACCACCCATTTACGCCACACCCGCGTTTTCAGGGAACCAGCAAAGCGGGACTCTATGGCGACTTTATTCATGAGCTTGACTGGATGGTCGGGGAAGTGGTGAAGGCGCTAGAAGCAAAAGGCGTAGCGGATAATACGCTGATCATCTTTACCAGCGATAACGGCGGTATGTTTAATCATAATGCCTATCAAGCCTTCCAAGACGGTCATCGTCAGAATGGCGATCTGCTAGGCTTTAAATTCGGAGCGTGGGAAGGCGGACACCGTATTCCATTCATTGCTAAATGGCCTGGCAAAATAAAGCCGGACACGGTTTCTACACAGATGATCAGCAGCGTGGATTTGCTGGCGACGTTTGCAGCGATTACTGAGCAGGACGTTGATTCGGCAAAGTTGGCGGATAGTGTAAACATCTTGCCGGCTTTAGTTACGGACACTGAAAAGCCAGTGCGTGAAACCTTGCTAGTCACACCGCGATACGCAGCGCAGATAATGGTGCGTAAAGGTAAGTGGTGTTATATCGGGGCGCAGAATTCCGGTGGATTTAACGGCCAACCGGGAAGTCATGCCGCGGGAGGATCCATTTCCGCAGCCTATATCGGCAACCTAAACAGTGACTTTGACGCGAAAGGTATCTACAAGCCAGATGCCCCAGAAGCGCAGCTCTATGATTTGGAAGCGGACGTCAACCAGACGAAGAATGTATATACGGACTACCCTGAAGTAGTGCAGCAAATGAAGACCCTCCTCGCGGAAGCGACTAAGGGCGTAAAACTTCCTAGCGAAAAAAGGGCGGTTCCTAAACCACCGGCAAAGAAATAAATAGAATACTCGAGCTATATGAAACGAACTCTATGTGCCGCGATGTTGTCCACAACTGCGATTGTGAATCTGAATGCGGTGAAACCCAACAAAAGGCTAGCTGCCGAGAGCGGAGACGAACAGTTGAAACCGAATATCCTGATCATCATGGCAGATGATATGAGCTATGGTGAAGTTTAGGCTTTAGAGACCTTTATAAGTCAGGTATGTAAATTTTGATGTGAAATTTTATCACACATATTGTAAAAAGGGCTAACTACGACGATACAGAATATGACAAACCGAAACTGGAAATTGATGATTATTTTGGTCGCTTTATTGAGCTCGGTTTTAGCCTCAGCAAAAGAAGAACCTGAGGTGAGAAAAGTAGCCTGTGTGGGCGATAGTATAACCTATGGATTCGGACTAAAAGATAGGAAAATCCAAAGTTATCCTGCTCAACTTGCCAAGATTCTCGGTAATGAATGGTCAATACGAAATTTTGGGCGTAATGGTCGAACGGTGTTAAAGCAAGGGCACGCACCATACTGGAAAACTCCAGAATATAAAGCAGCATTGAAGATGAAACCCGATATTGTGATTATTAAATTAGGGACAAACGATTTGAGGGCTATGAACTGGGAGAAACACAGCGCAGAATATATTTCCGATTATGTGGAGCTTATTCGTTCCTTTCAGGCACTAGAAAGCAAGCCGAGTATCTGGGTATGCTATCCAGTCCCTATTCATCCAGGTCACGATAAGATCAAATTTAATAACAATGTGATAAAGAATGAGCTAATTCCGCGTATAGATGAAGTTGCAAAGCAAACCGGAGCCAATATTATCGATCTTCATACAGCCCTGAGTGATAAGAAAAAAATGTTCCCTGATCATGTTCACCCAAACGCTGAGGGTGCGAAGCTGATCGCAAAAACTATCTCAAGAGCAATTGCAGAAAAGATACCTACCAAAACTGAAGAAGACCTTACAGAAGCGACTCCAAAATCCGAAGCCAGACGACCTGCAAAGAAAACAAAATAAGCAACGTCTAAACTCTATCCATTGAAGAAAGGTCCTTAACTCTGTTCTCTTTCTGTGCCGACGCGTGCGGCGATCATGTGCGGTCGCCATGAGTTTCGAGTAGGGATCACGCATACGATTATGATGAGCAAGCGTATGGACCTCAACGCTTAGTTCTAATACTCAAGTAAATTTTCCAGTTGAATCTATTTATCTTGGTGGAAAATACCCGTTTGGTATGCTTTGGCTACGGCCGATGGGGCATTGGGAACATCAAGTTTACTGTAGATGTTATGAATGTACTCGGAGACGGTGTGGACGCTGATTTTTAGTTGGGAGGCTATCATTTTTTGTGCTTGGCCTTCTGCTATGAGTGTTAGAATTTCCAGCTCTCGTTTTGAGAGGTCAGTATCCAGCGATGATTTTGATGGTGTCTGTTTTACGGTGTCGAGGATGTATTGAGAAACTCCGGGATCCAGTGTGGCTCCGCCTTGGTAGACGGCTTGGATGCCTGCCATGAGTTGATCGATCGAGGTTGATTTTAGCAGATAACCTGATGCACCTAATCGGATAGCAAGTAGAACATCGGCTTCTCTGTCTGATTGGGTAAGGACAATGATTTTTGTTTGAGGACTCTGTTCTTTAAAAAGAGGGATGGAATCTAAGCCTGATATTCCTGGGAGATTGAGGTCAAGTAGAAGGATATCAGGGGTAGGATTACCGTGTAGGCTCTGAAGAGCAAATTCTGAGGCTCCGAACTCTGCAATGAGTTCCATGTTGGAAGCTCGGTCTAGGGTGCAGGCAATGCCTTTTCGGTAGGCTAGGTTGTCTTCCACCAGCATGATTTTGATTTGTTGTTTCATAGGGGTAAGTTTTTTGTCTGCGTTAAAATACTATTCGGAGGATGATTTTTGTTCCGCCGAATTTGGGATTTTCGAGAGTGAGTTTAGATTTGAGTAATCTGGCACGTCGTTTGAGTGAGCTGGGTGGTTTGATGACTCCTTTGCCGTTGTCATAGACGGTCAAGAGAGCTTCTTTATTGTTGGCGATTAATGAAGTTTCTACGCGAGTGGCAGCTGAGTGACGGATGATGTTGGTAATGCATTCTTTGTAGAATAGAAATACACCGATACGTTTTCGAGGAGGCAGACTTTGAAGCATTTCTTCATTTTCAAAGGTGATCTCATGCTCCAAATCTGCTCTCAGTTGCTCCGCGAGCCTTTTCATATCTTCGACAAGGTTTGAGTAGAGTTCTCTAGCTTCCAACATGTTGGCACAGTAGCGGGCGGTTTTTCCGGTATGCTCGGTGAGTGAGCGGATTTCATCTACATATTGAACCAGTTGATCCCATTGGCCGTCTTTGCCCGTTTCGTTGACTTCTTGTTTAGCGAGATCGCCAAACAGTCCGATGGCATGGAGGTTGGCACCAAGTTCATCGTGGAGATTGGCTGCGATGCGTTCACGGGTATGAGTAACGGCTCGCTGACGGAGGATCCGAGTAATCAGGACGATGATGATCACTCCAGCAGCGAGTAGTGCAGCAAGCCAACGCATCATCGTCAGGTTTTCTTTTTGACGCGTGTAATGTCCTTGCAAAGCTGCCGCAATAACCGGGCGTTCGGCCTCTAGTTCGTGGCGGCGAGCCAATTCATTGAGCCACTTCCGGATAGGTAGCAGATCTCCATAAAAATTACGTCCATCAGTGAGAGCGCTCAATTTGCGGACACCTTGTCTGAGATAGATAGGGTCGGCTATAAGAAAATCTTTTCCTAGTGCGACATTTTCATCACTAGAAAAGAACTCAATTTCGGCAAATCCCAAGCGGCTATTGGGGGGAGCATCAATGGACGATATTTTGATATAGCGACAGGTTGTTTCAGGGATATTCCACATCATGATAGGTCCCGTATTCTGTATACTTTCTTTATGGAAATCCAGTAATGTGACGGCGTCAGAAAAGTCAGGGCTGGATGACCCTGTGATGAGTAGATGATCAGGAATACCCAGATCGCCAGCCTGTGACTGAGGGATCATATCGCTCTGATCTAGAGTATGCATGTGGATACGATTGAGAGAGGTAGGCTCACCCAAATCGAGGTGCAATGTTGGTAACGATACTATTTTGCTGATGAAACCGATGCTCTGGAGTCCATGGGCTGCATCCATCAAGTAAGGGGTGTGGCCATCAACTAGAAAGCGTTTATCCCATGCTCTTCCCTGTAATCTCGGGGTTGACGAGGTTTTAACAGGCCGCCTGAGTGCAACGTTCGTTTCACCATTAAAGATCATCACCTCCGAGAGTTGAAATAGATAATTCCCGTCAAATGAGCGTTTTGACAGCTCTTGTGCCTCAATCCTTACCCAAGATGCCTTCACTCCATAGGTCTGAAAAATGATGGGTTTAATTCGAGAATGAGTATATTCTTTGAAACTGTATTCAGAGACGATCACTCCTTCGCGATCTTGATCGGTTCCCACGATGATGCGGAATTCTACCGGCAAGCCGTCTGCTTGAAATCCATCGTGCGTATCACGTCTAATGGTGGGGGTTAGTATAATCTCGTCTAGCGGGGTTTCCTCCGCGAGTTTAATCTCTATCCATTCGGTATGGTGTGGACTGTCGTGAGTGACGGAGCGATAGCCTAGAGATCCGATTCCACTGCGCATGCTGTAGTGGGCTAGTTGCTGTAGCTCGGTATCGGTATCTTCCAGACGTTGCTCAAGTTCAGGAAGGGAAAGTTTTTGAGGGTTAGCAACGCTAGTCTGAGTAGACAGCAGGCTACTTAGCAAAAACAAAATGGAAATGGTTCGATGCTGCCACATTAGAATTCTTGTAACATAAATAGATGGTTTGTCCATTATGCGAGTCGGTAAACCTCGCTTTTCTGACCCCCTGAAATCAGGGGGTTGTCGGATACTGACTATGTGGGAAGATACACGTCTCGTTCATGGGTGAGGCTGGCTACTAGACTTGCATTTTCGCCAATTTGCCATCGGAAGAGACATTCGAAAAAAACCACATATACTAGAAAATGAAAATAAAAACCATCTCAATATTTGCAGCCTTTGCTACGCTCTCAATGTCGGCTAACGCAGCAACTATCTCTATCCTCAATATGTCAGCAGAGGATACACTGACTCAAAATAGTGTCGCGAAGACTGAATCCGGATTCGACGTCACCGTCAGTGCTTTAGTAGATGGCGCGAGGACGTTTAGCTTTACCCAAACTGGTGATCTTGATGGAGGCTCTATTGATGACACACTGAGCTTTAATCTGGTCTACGAAGCCTACACAGGTTCAACGTTCGACGGAACCGATGTGACACTAGGGACTGCATCGACACCTAATGTTAACAACGTCAACTGGCACAACAACGAATTTACCTCGGGTAATACGCTTTCACTAGCGGTGACAGACATTGTTTACACCGATGGTGAGGGTGATGAGACGCTTAGTTTTGATGGATTCACGGCGATTAACCCAACCAACTATAGTAGTGCGGTTGCTGGTGACGTTGATTACTATGTAGGATTACTTGGGGCTACAACCATAACAGGTGATCCCACATTCACTGCCAATCTTACCTCCAGTGGAACGGGGCCACTCTACTTTACTGCTTCAGATGGACCAGTTCGCCTGAGGAATCTAGACTTTCAGTTCGAGACATCGCCAATCCCTGAGCCAAGTAGTACTGCACTTCTTGGACTAGGGTTTGCAGCTTTTGCACTGCGTCGTAGACGTGTCTAGGTTGTCAGACTTGATCTGGAGATTCTAAATTTTCATCCCCGGCTAGCCTCATGTGCTGTCTGGGGATATTTATTTACAAGGAAGAAGAAAAATCTATATAATTGAATAATGGTGAATGTATTTATCAATAAGATGTGTGTTAGTTTGTTTTTGCTGATGGCTTGCGGTGTGATGAATGATGCCGAAGCGGGGCTGAAGATTTACTATATGCGGCATGCCGAGGGTGGGCATAATGTGAAAAAAGCATGGGAAGCGAAGGGTGTTCCTGAGTCTGAGTGGCCTGAGTATGTGGGGAATCCTGATATGTTCACACCGAAAGGGAAAGGGGAGGTGCTTGGTGCCACGGAGAGGCTTAAGGCCTATAAGTTTGATTTTATTGCCAGTAGTCCTTTGTGGAGAGCGCGCAATACTGTTCTTCCTTACATGAAATTGAGTGGTAGTAAGGGGGAAGTCTGGCCTGAACTGAGAGAAGGTCCTGGTATGAAGACTATTCTATCGAAAGACATTCCAGATGTGAATGTTGATATCCTGAATAAGGGAAAGCCGATTCTGCTGCCTGAAGAGGAGCAGGCTTTTTTTAAGCTACGTGATGGAGCGACGAATGACTATAGTAAATACCCTAGAGATAGTGATGAAAATCTGAAGGTTGCTTACATGAAACACGCGTCACTGAACGCGATAGAGGTGATTAAGGAGCGTTTTGGAGGCACTGAGAAATCGATTCTATTGGTAGGACATAATAGCTCTGGTGTTTCGCTGTTGAAGCTATTTCTGCAAGGTGAACCGGAAATTAAAAGAGGATTAGAGAATACGGGGATTTGGATGGTAGAGCAGCAGGATGACGGTAGTTTTAAGTTGAAGATGTTTAATTCTGTTCCTATTGATGTTGCCCCTGCAAATACGGACTGAGAGGTTTAGCTCTATCATGAGTGTGTCACGTCATGCGACGACGAGGGCGAGACGTTTTGGCGGTGCGAAAGAATTATCTAAAATAAAATTTAACGGAGGTCGCCATAAAAGAAAAAAATATGAAAATCAAAAAAACTACTTATCACAGTGCTGTCATTCTTACGTGTGGGGCATTACTTTCGGTCGCGGGGGCTGAACCTACTTCTGCTGTGTCGGCACCAACAGAGCAAAGTGAGCAGAAGAATAAGCCTAATGTTGTGCTCATCTTTGCTGACGATCTTGGCTTTGGCGATGTGGGTTGCTATGGAGCTACTAAGGGGCAGACTGTCAATGCAGATCAGATAGCGGACAGTATCAATGTGCTGCCTGCACTGGTGAGTGATCCGACTAAGCCACTGCGTGATGAGCTTGTGCTTTGTCCGAATAAATCTACTCACGTATCATTACGGAAGGGTAAATGGATGTATATTCCGGCACAGGGGAGTGGTGGTTTTAAGGGGAAGCCTGGCACGCATGGGGCAGGTGGGCCTAGTTGTATCTCATTTGTTGGTAACGAGAACAGTGATATAAAGAACGGAAAAATCAAGAAGGGTGCGGCGCCTGCGCAGCTTTACGATCTAGAAGCTGATGTGAATCAGACCAAAAACTTGTATAATAAGAATCCTGAAGTGGTCGAACAAATGCAGTCGCTTCTTAGGGAATATAAAAAAGGGGAGAAATAACATTAATTAGTGAGGTGATCTGACGTTAGGCTTAATATATCATTTTGAATACCTAGCCCTTTGCTCTACTCTTTCTATCAGAGCTGTTGAATGTTAATTGGCAGAGATTCCCTCTGGAGGTTGGCTTATTTTCAAGACTTGTGTAGTGCTATAATTCACTCTGATGACAAAATATAGAATACAACTGATAAAGAAGCTATGTTACAGCTGTATGATATGAAGGTGGATATTGCAGAGACAAATAACTTAGCAAATCGACATCTTGAGAAAGTGGAGGCTTTGTGGAAGTTGATAGAAAAGTAAGCCTGTGCAGGAAGAATCAAGAAAAAGAATTTTAAAGTCAAATAAAAAGAAATGAAACTAAAAAACCTAATCAAATTATGTACGACACTGTCAGTATGCATTAGTGCTACTGCGAGTGCCTCTGAGAAGCCTAACATTATTTATATTTTAGCCGATGATCTTGGCTATGGTGATGTGCAGTGTTTGAATCCGGAACGTGGTAAGATACCGACGCCGCATATGGATAAGCTGGCTGCGGATGGGATGACATTTACTGATACACATACGACTTCATCGGTTTGTACACCTACACGCTATAGTGTGATGACGGGGCGTTATAACTGGCGGACTAAGTTACAGAGGAGTGTTCTGGATGGTTATGGGGAGGCATTGGTTTCTACGGAGTTGGTGACTGTGCCTAGTTTACTGAGGGAGAATGGGTATACTACGGCGATGATAGGGAAGTGGCATTTGGGGCTCGGTATTGCTACGACTGACGGCAAGAAGGCTAAGGCGGCAAAAGGTCTTAAGCAGAAGAAGGGTAAGGGGGCATTTCCTACGGAAGAGCTTTCTAATATTGATTGGGAAGGGACGATAAATGGAGGACCGGTTGATGTGGGGTTTGACTCATGGTTTGGTATTTCTGCTTCTCTGGATTTCCCACCTTATGTGTGGATCAAAGATCGTAATTGGATTGGTAAGGGGACTCATGCGAAGGCGTTTCACAGGGATGGGCCGGCTAGTGAGGAATTTGAGGCGGTGGATGTCTTAGGTAAGTTGACTGCGGAGACTGTTAGATACATTTCAGAGTATGAGAGTGAGAAGCCGTTCTTTATTTATATGCCGTTACCGTCGCCACATACACCGATTGTCCCTACTCCTAAGTGGAAGGGGAAAAGCGGACTGGGGGATTATGGTGACTTTGTGATGCAGACTGATGATGTGGTTGGTCAAGTGGTGAAGGCTCTGGATGATAAGGGGATTTCGGAGAATACGATTCTTATCATGACGAGTGATAATGGTTGTTCTAAGCGTGCAGATTTTAAGCATCTCGAAAGCAAGGGACACTTTGCCAGTGCTCAGTTCCGTGGGTCCAAGTCTGATATCTGGGAAGGTGGGCATCGTGTGCCTTTCTTTGTTAAGTGGCCGAAGGTGATCAAGGGGGGAAGTGTTTCGGATGATACTACTTGTCAGATTGATTTGCTTGGGACTTGTGCGGATTTGCTTGATAAAAACTTACCTGTAGATGCGGGTGTGGATAGTGAGAGTGTGTTGCCTATTTTCAAGGGGGAGAAGCCTAGTTTTACACGGAAGGGGATTATCAGTCATAGTGTGAGTGGGGTGTTTGCGTATCGTGAAGGTAAGTATAAGCTTATTTTAGGATATGGATCTGGAGGTTGGACAGCTCCTACTGATGGTGTGGCGAAGAGGCAGGGGTTACCAGAGGCACAGCTTTATGACTTAGAGGCTGATCCGGGTGAGCAGAAGAATCTTTATAAGGAGCAACCAGAGGTAGCGGAGAAGTTGCTCGCTCAGTTGACTGATTATGTGAACAAAGGGTCTAGTGTAGAGGGTAAGAAATCTAAGAATGATGTCGAGGATATCAAGCTATGGAAAAACGGACAAAAGAAATAATAATGAAAGTAACATTTAAATTTCTTCTATTGGGCGTAATTAGCTCTACGATAAGCTTTGTCCAGGCAGCAGATAAACCTAACATTATTTTCATTTTAGCTGATGATATGGGCTATGGTGATGTTCAGTGTTTGAATCCGGAGCGGAGCAAGGTGGCGACACCGCACATGGATAGATTAGCTAAGGAAGGTATGGTATTTACTGATGCTCATACTAGTTCATCGGTCTGCACACCGACTCGATATGGGGTGCTGACTGGGCGCTATAATTGGAGGACGGAATTACAGCAGGGAGTGCTTTGGGGGTTTAGTAAACCGCTGATTGCTGGGGATCGTTTGACTGTGGCTGGGTTGCTGAAGAAGGAAGGGTATAATACTGCGATGGTAGGGAAATGGCATCTAGGTATGACGCTCCCGACTCTTGATGGGAAGACTGCTATTGAAGGGCCGAAGGACACACGTAAGCCTAAGAAGACGAATGTTGATTGGGATGGGAAAATTACTGATGGGCCAATCGATCGCGGCTTTGATTATTTGTATGGGATTTCAGCATCATTGGATATGGCTCCTTATATCTGGATTGAGAATGATCGGTTTGTGGGTAAGGTGAGTAATGATGCGCCGGCAAAACCTGAGCCTAGTTTTGTGAAGGATCAGGTCTTGGGTGAGATTGGTCGCAAGACGGTTGAGTATATTGCTAAACAGGATGCTACGAAGCCGTTTTTCATCTATGTGCCGCTTACATCGCCTCACACTCCCATTATTCCTTCTAAGGAATGGAAAGGGAAAAGTGGGCTGGGTACTTATGGTGACTTTTTGATGGAGACTGATCATGTGATTGGTGAGATCATGAGTGCTGTGGATGCTACGGGTTTTGCAGAGAATACTGTGGTTATAATGACTGCTGATAATGGTTGTTCTCCTGCTGCGAAAATTCCTGCACTGCAGAAGAAGGGGCATTTTCCGAGTGCGCAGTATCGTGGGAATAAAGCGGATATTTATGAAGGTGGGCACCGGGTTCCATTTATTGTGCGATGGCCGAAGCTGGTCAAAGCTGGGAGTCAGAGTGATGAGCTTATTTGTCTGACTGACCTGATGGCAACTTGCGCGGATTTGGCGGGGGCAAGTCTACCTGGCAATGCTGGTGAAGACAGTGTTAGTTTCGGGCCGGCGTTGAAGGGCGAGAAGATAGTGTCAAGTCGTAAGGGTGTGGTACATCATTCGATTAGTGGTCATTTCTCATACCGACAAGGAAAATGGAAGCTACTATTAGCAAAGGGATCTGGTGGATGGTCTGCTCCTAGGGAGGGAAAGGTTGCTAAGGATAGTCCTGAGGGGCAGCTGTTTAACTTGGAGGATGATCCTGCTGAGCAAAACAACCTTTATCGCGAGAATCCTGAGATGGTGGAACAACTTCTTACCCAACTCAAACAAGATATAGCGAATGGCCGAAGTACTGATGGAGCGGCGGCTAAGAATGATGTGGAGGATATCAAGCTGTGGAAAAACGGTAAAAAAGATTAATCTATAAACATATTTATTATGAAATCATTGTTTAAGCTATTTTTGTTGGGCACTTTCTATTCTTCGATAGGGGGTGTTCAGGCGGCAGAGAAACCGAACTTTATTATTATTTTTACGGACGATCAGGGGTATCAGGATTTGGGGTGTTATGGGTCGCCAGACATCAAGACGCCTAATATTGATCAGATGGCGAAGGAGGGGATGAAGTTTACTAGCTTTTATGCGCAGACTGTTTGTGGTCCATCACGTGGGGCTTTGTTGACGGGGTGTTATCCGCTGCGTTTTGCGCGTCAGGCTGATCCTAATTCGATTCATCCTGAGTTACATCTTGAGGAAGTGACGATTGCGGAGGTTTTGAAGGAGCAGGGTTATGCTACGGGGGTCATTGGTAAATGGGATTTGGCTGGGCATAATCCGGCGTCTTACAAGAAGGAATTACTTCCGGCTCATCAGGGATTTGACTACTTTTTTGGGACTTCTGGGAGTAACGATAGCGTGGTTAATTTGATCCGAGGGACTGAGAAGATAGAATCTAAGGCGGATATGGCGACTTTGACCAAGCGTTATACGGATGAGGCTATTTCCTTTATCGAGAGGAGTAAAGATAAGCCGTTCTTCCTTTATCTAGCGCATACGATGCCGCATACGAAGCTTGCTGCATCTGGGGATTTCAAAGGTAAGTCTGAGGCTGGACTTTATGGTGATGTGATTGAGGAACTGGATTTTAATGTGGGGCGGGTGCTTAGCAAGGTGAAGGATCTGGGCCTAGATGAGAATACGTATGTTGTTTTTACGAGTGATAATGGGCCGTGGCTGATCAGGAAAGATCATGGTGGTCATGCTAAGCCGTTGCGTAGTGGGAAGACGAGCTGGTGGGAAGGAGGCTTGCGGGTGCCTTGTATTATCCGTGCGCCGGGCAGAGTTCCAGCTGGGACAGTGAGCGGTGCGATTACGGCGACGATTGATATGATGCCGACTATTGCTAAGCTAGCTGGAGTGGAAGCTCCGAGTGATCGGGTGATTGATGGTGTGGATATTTCCGCTGTGATGCATGGTGAGTTGGAGGAAGTTGAGAGGAACTATTTTTATTATCAGCACGATTGTTTGCGTGCGGTTCGAGCTGGGTATTGGAAGTTAGTTCTTGCTCATACTGAGCCAGAAATGGCAGGCATAAGGAATACTTGGAAGCAGCATATTTCAAAAGTGGACTCTGCAAGAATCACAGAGGCTCAGCTTTATGACCTGAATGCTGATATTGGTGAAGCTCATGATGTGGCTAAGCAGCATCCAGATAAGGTAGCTGAGCTTATGAAGCTGGCTGAATGGGCAAAAACTGATCTAGGGGATCACGATGTCTTTGGGAAAAATGCTAGGACATTTGGGGCTCAGCGGCGCACGCTTTCTACGGAGGATGGATATAATACTAAGGGAAAGAAGAAGGCGGCTAGTAAGAAGGGAAAGCTGAAGTAGGAGGGGCTAGTGGGTTTGTTGTGCTAGCAATTCACCTAGTCGTTTTATGGCTTGCACTACTTTTGGGTTGGAGGCTGAGCCGCAGTTTAGGCGGAGGAAGTTTCTTAGTGAGTCGGTTGCGGCGAAGATGGTACCTGGAGCTAGGCTGATGCCTTCATTGAGGGCGTCTTTGGCTAGGCGTTCAGAGTCGTATTGTCGGGGTAGTTGGACCCAGAGGAGGAAGCTGCCACTTGGTGCGTTGACTCTAGTGCCTTCTGGGAAGGCGGCGAATACGGCATCTCGCATCATCATGGACCAGTCACGGTAGAGTTGTCTGATTCTTCTGAGATGGCGTTCGTAGCCGCCATCGGCGTAGAATCCGGAGACGATCATTTCTGAGAGAGTGGAGCTTGCGCTACAGGTGATGCTTTTTACCTCTCTGAGGATTTCCCCATGTGCCTTGCTAACGAGCCATCCTACGCGTAGTCCTGGGGATAAGGTTTTAGAAACTCCTCCGCAGTGGATCACTTTGTTAGCTTTGTCGTGTGCTAGCATGGAGGTAGGGCGTTTTCCTTCGTAAACGAGGTCACCGTAGAGGTCGTCTTCGATGATGATGAAATCTCGTTCAGCGGCGAGAGTGGCTAGGCGGTTCCTGTCTGCTATGCCCATGACGCTGCCGGTGGGGTTCTGGAAGTTGGGTTGGACTAGACAGGCTTTGATGGGGTGGGTTGCGGTCATTTCGTCTAGGAAATCCATATTGATTCCTAGCGCTGGACAGACTGGGATTTCTACTACTTTGAGTTTTAGGAACTCGATGATTCTGAGGATTCCGAAGAATGTGGGCATTTCTACTGCGACTAGGTCTCCGGGCTGGGTGATGGCGGAGAGAGCGACCATGATGGCTTCTGTGGCTCCAGCGGTGGTGATGACGTCGTCTTCAGTGACGGTAGCTCCAGAGGAGAGCATTCGGAGTGCTACTTCGTGTCTTAGCTCGGGGCGGCCAGGCATGACGGTGTAGCGGAAGGCTGCGGGGCCGTGTTTTCTGAGGGCTGCGTTTGAGAGGCGAGCTAGGGTTTTGGCTGGGTAGATGTCATCACTAGGTACTGCGCATCCTAGGGGGACGATTTGAGGGTCATTGATGGCGGCCATGACTTCTTCGTAAAAGTCGGGTCGTTCTACTTGTGCTGTGCGTTTTTGGCCAGCAGGCATTTTGGGTAAGAAGTCTTCCGTGCGAATCCGTGGGCAGACGAAAAATCCGGATCTGGGTCGAGCTTCGATGAGTCCGCGACGTTCTAGGACTTCATACACGCTCTGGGCGGTGGTTAGGCTGACGCCGTGGTCTTGTGAGAGCTTGCGGAGGGATGGCATCCGATCACCAAAGCGTAGGGTCTTTTTCTCGATTAAGACCTGAAGCTGATCTGCTAGTTGGCGATAGGTTGATTTTTTAGGCTCTGAATTCATGCGGTTAGCCTATCAGCAATTAATAAAAAATACAGATACAGATTCTTTGAAAATGAACCATTACAGATCAGCTGTCATCTAAGCATTTCAATTTCTGTGTATCTGTTCGAATACGGGGAATGCTTCTATGTTGTGGCATATGAAAAAGAAAAATACATACATCAGATTAATCAAAAAATTCTATCGGGCCTATATGGATACGACTTTCGGGTGCGGGATCTTTGCTGAATATTACGCTAGAGATAAGCGATCAAAAGAGGCTAAGGATAAGAATGCTCAATAGCAGGGAATACAGTTGTGGGTATGCAGAGGTTCGGTTTCCAATGAGCTTTATGGATGAAAAAAAAACGGTCTGCGTTGTTGCGCAGACCGTTTTGATTAAAAGTGTTAGTGTAGCCTGTTATGGCTAATTACTTACGGCGACGCAAGATAAGAGCTAGACCACCGAGTCCGAGGAGTGCGGTGCTGCTTGGTTCTGGGACAGGAGTTACGTCTAGGAAAGTATCTCCAACGCGAAGCTCATCCCAGGTAGTGCCATCACCAGCAAATCGAGCAAGAGCGATGGTGTCAAATGTGATATCAAAGCCTGAGACTGTGACTCCACCAGAAGCGGGATCGCCGGCAGTACCGGTCGTAGGGTTCATCCAAACTGTAGCAGAGTCACTAGCGGCAGTACTACTTAACTCGAGTTTGATGACAAACAGGTTTACATCAAGATTTCGTGTCGCAGACAATTCAGCATCGAAAGCTCCGTCATTAGCTGCACGGAAGCCGATGCCGTTGGTTCCAAAGTCTCCATTGTGAACTCCGAGTTGGAACTGGCGATTGGTGCCATCAGCCATGCCTCCGTCGGATGCACCTAGTGTGGTGTCATGAAGCTCAAATGCTCGGTAGGAGCCATTGCCACCGGCTTCACCGAGTTGCATCAAGAAACTGATATAAACGGTAGCGTCAGATGCATCCGTGTAGGTTACGCTCAAATTACGACCGTTACGTTGTCCACTAGCGTCATTTGCATCAACACTACCTCCAGAGGTTTGAAGATTAGCGTAGCTTAGACCTGTCGCTGAGACAGTCTGAGAATTACCAGCATTAGTAAACCAGTTGCCTGTTGCGCCAGCAATTGCGGGGTTTTGACCGACGAGATCTCCAGCAGTGTAACCAGCTCCACCGATCTCGAAGGAATCCTCCATGATTATGGCTGCGTTTGTTCCCAGAGTCGTTGCAGTAGCAAGGGTAGGGATTAGGTATTTTATTTTCATATTTTTTATATTGCGTGGATTAAGTTTGGTTTTGATTTAGTAGACACGGAATGTGTTGAAATTTCGATGTCTGTTCTTCATGGTTACTATTAATTTTGTTAACAACAAGAAGAAAAGCTGACATTTGTTTTTATACTGCGTCTGTTTTCTATACATTTTGTGTCGCTGTATTTTTGCTAAGATGAGGCCTCAGGTGGTTGGCTGAATGGGAAAGAGGTGGCTAAAAATCTAGGTGTGAGTTCTTTCACTCGAAAGTGTATGAAGGATTGACGATAGGTAAAATTTTCCATTTCACTGGATTTAGAGAAAGACGACTTAAGTTATTACGGCGTGATAGGGGGGGGATTTATGAAGAAAAAATTAGAGAATGTTCTTGGGTTTGGTGCTATAATAATGAGAATGAGATTAATGAAATTTAAACGACTATTTATTGTGATGTTATCCGCTACGGCTTTTTGTTCTGCGGAGGAGGGTAAGCCAGTTGAAGCGCCGAAGAAAACCGTGCTGATTACAGGGGCGAACAGGGGACTGGGATTAGAGCTTAGTAAGCAGTTTGCTGCGGAGAATTATCATGTGATTGGCACAGCGCGGTCACCTGAGAAGGCGACGGATCTTAAAGAAGTGGCTGATGAGGTGTTGGCTCTGGATGTAACTTCTGATGAGAGCATTAAGGGGTTGTCTAAGGCGCTGAATGGGCAACCGATAGATATTTTGGTACATAATGCGGGGTATTTTGGTCCTACTAAGGGGCTAGGGCCGGGGAATGAGAAGTCGGCTAGTTTGGCTACGCTCACACGTAGTGAGGTGCTGGATTGTTTTGCGGTGAACTCAGCGGGGCCAATTTTTGTGACTCAGGGGTTATTACCAAATTTGAATGCGTCTAAGCAGGCTAAGGTGATTGTTATTTCCAGTAGGAGTGGGATCATCAATCAGGCAAGAGGTGCTGGTGCTTATGGTTACCGTATTAGTAAAACAGGTGCTAACCGTGCTGTAAGAATTATGTCAGTGGATAAGGCTTTGAAGGGGGCCATTGTGGTGGCTGTAGCGCCTGGTCATAACCAGACGGATATGGGCGGGACTAAAGCGAAACTTACCCCTGAGGTGAGCATGGCGGCTGTGAAGAAGTTGATTACTGAGTTCACTAAGAAGGAAAATGGGAAGTTCATCTATTACGATGGGAAAGAACTTCCTTGGTAATCAACTGGAGGTAAGTTTTAAGTCTAGGGGTAAGCTTTTTATTGAGCTTACCCTTATTTTTTTATTTTTTGTCCTCGGCAACTTTGACGCGGATGCGGCTGTTGGCGACATTTCTGTCGTTGAGTTTTTTGATGGCGAAGCGGGCGTTTTTCTCGACGGGCATTTCTGCGAAGCCGAAGCCTTTTGATTTGCCGGTGACTTTGTCTAGGACGAGGTCGCAGCTGGTTACTTCTCCGAATTCTTCGAAGAGGGCGCGGAGTTGTGGTTCTGTGGTTTCACGGGCGAGGTTTCTGATGATGATTTTCATAAGGATAGGATAAAGGTAAAAGTTGAAAGGATAAAGGAGGAAGTAAAAAGCCGTTTTGGATTACTCCAAAACGGCTTGGTGAATTTTAAGTTATCAGTTTAGCTTACTTAGCGGCTTCGCGCTCAGCAGCTTCTTTGATGACACGCTCGGCGATGTTCTTAGGACATGCTGCGTAGTGTGCGAACTCCATGGAGAACTGTCCACGACCTGATGTCATTGTTCTAAGGTCACCGATGTAACCGAACATCTCAGAGAGGGCTGCTTCTGCTTTGATGCGAACACCAGTAGCAGTAGTCTCTTGAGCTTGGATCATTCCTCTACGACGGTTAAGGTCACCGATGACGTCACCGACGTGATCTTCTGGAGTGAATACATCAAGCTTCATGATAGGCTCAAGGATCTGTGGTCCAGCTTTAGGGATGGTCTGGCGGTAACCGCCGCGAGCTGCGATCTCGAACGCTACAGCGGAGGAGTCAACTGCGTGTTGGCCACCGTCTGTGAGTGTGACTTTAACGTCAAGGAGTGGGTATCCAGCGAGGACACCTTTGACCATTGAAGTTTCGAAACCTTTCTTAATTGCTGGCCAGAATTCCTTAGGAACACTTCCACCAACTACTGTTGATTCGAATTCGAAGCCTGAGTTTTGCTCGCCTGGCTCGATGGTGTAGTCGATCTTACCATACTGACCAGAACCACCTGACTGTTTCTTGTGAGTGTAGCTGTCTTCAACACGCTGAGTGATTGTTTCTCTGTAAGCTACCTGTGGAGCACCAACGGTTACTTCTACACCGTGAGTTCTCTTGAGGATGTCTACTTTGATGTCGAGGTGAAGCTCACCCATTCCTTTGAGGATAGTCTCGCCTGAGTCTTCGTCAGTCTCAACGATGAATGTAGGATCTTCTTTCACCATTTTACCGATGGCTGTGCCAAGTTTCTCAGCATTTGCTTTATCGATAGGAGCAACGGCGATGGAGATAACTGGATCTGGGAATACCATTGGCTCGAGTGTTGCAGGGTGCTTAGGATCACAGAGTGTGTGACCTGTTTGTGTGTTCTTAAGGCCTACGAGTGCGATGATGTCACCAGCTTGTGCTGAGTCTAGCTCGATACGGTCATCAGCGTGCATCTCTACGAGACGTCCAACACGCTCAGTTTTACCTGTGAATGTGTTGAGGATGGTGTCTCCTTTGTTGAGTGTTCCTGAGTAGATACGTGTGAATGTGAGTGCTCCGTATTTGTCATCCATGATTTTGAATGCAAGTGCGCGGAGTGGCTTGTTGACGTCAACGATGGCGAATTCGCCAGTTTCGTTACCTTCTTCGTCTACTTCCGGCTGAGCTGGAACTTCAGTAGGTGATGGTAGGAAGTCTACAACTGCGTTGAGGACGTTCTGGATACCTTTATTTTTGAATGCAGATCCACAGTATGTAGGGAAGAATGCGAGGTCGATTGTTCCTTTACGGATGCACTTTTTGAGGTCGTCCATTGATGGCTCGTTGCCTTCAAGGTATTCCATCATAAGGTCGTCGTCTTGCTCTACAGCAGTTTCGATGAGTTCTGCGCGGTATTCATTACATTGGTCCACCATGTCAGCAGGGATGTCTTCGATTACGTAGTTCTCAGGGAGACCTGAGTCATCCCATACCCATGCTTTCATAGTGAGGAGGTCAACGACACCTTTGAGGTCGTTTTCAGCTCCGATAGGGAGAACCATGATGAGTGGCTTAGCAGCGAGGATTTCCTTGATCTGCTTGACGACTCCGAGGAAGCTAGCTCCAACACGGTCCATTTTGTTGATGAAGATAACACGAGCAACTTTAGATTCGTTTGCGTAACGCCAGTTAGTCTCTGACTGAGGCTCAACACCACCAGAAGCACAGAATACACCTACACCACCGTCGAGAACCTTGAGTGAACGGTAAACTTCAACGGTGAAGTCAACGTGTCCAGGAGTATCGATGATGTTGAAACGGTGACCGTCCCAGAAACATGATGTGGCAGCAGACTGGATAGTGATTCCACGCTCTTGCTCTTGTTCCATGAAGTCAGTAGTTGCTTCACCATCGTGAACTTCCCCTGTTTTATGCACCTTACCGGTGAGTTTGAGGATACGCTCTGTGGTAGTAGTCTTACCCGCGTCAACGTGGGCGAAGATTCCGATGTTTCTGTATTTGCTGAGGTCAGACATAATAATTTGCTTTAATGTTTAGGTGCTAAATTGACTTTGAGTCGATTTAGACGTAAATGATGCGGGTCAATACAAGGGAAATTGACATTTGGCAATGCTTCTATTTATTTTTTTCTAAATAGTTGCTTATTTGTGTCTTATCTTGGTGGACTTACAGCATTTGGACAGTGGTTCTGTGAGGTATACTCAGAACCACTGTTCAAATGATGTTATGGAGCTTAGGAAGCTTAGGAAGCTTGCTCGTAGATGGCGGTTTCTTGTTTGATGTAGAAATCTTCTGGGATTTCGTTGAGACAGTTGGCTATGATGTCTGGTTGGTAGGCGTAGTGGCTTAGGTCCTGGCGGGTAGTGTGACCGCTGAGGACTAGTACCGATCGGTAGCCCATTTCTACGGCACCTAGGATGTCTGTGTACATGGTGTCACCGACCATGATGGTCTCATCTGTGCTTAGGTTTAGTGTTTTGCGAGCCATACGCATCATGATGGGTGATGGCTTGCCGACGGAGAATGCTTTTTTACCGGTGGCGGACTCGATCATGGCTACGATGGCGCCGCAACCTGGACGGATGCCGTTGTCGGTAGGGCAGGTGGTGTCTAGGTTGGTGGCGATGAGGGCAGCACCGTTGTGGACGAGTCTGACAGCTTTTTCGATGTTTTCGAAGTTGATGGTTCTGCCTTCACCTACGACTACGTAGTCAGCTTGGTCATCGACTACGGTGATGTTGTTCTGGTGGAGAGCTGCTGCGAGTCCATTTTCACCGATGACGAATGCGGTGGCGTTTGGTTTCTTGTCTGCGATGAACCTTGCTGTGGCGATGCCGCAGGTGAGGATCTGGTTAGGGGTGGCAGCTATCCCGAGGCGGCCGATTTTGAGAGCGAGGTCTCTGCGGGTTCTTTGTGAGTTGTTAGTGAGGAAAAGGTATGGAATTCCGTATTTGTTTAATTTACTGAGAAACTCGATGGTTCCGGGGATGAGTTCTTTACCTTTATAGATGACTCCGTCCATATCTAGGAGAAAGCCTACTTTTTTAATTGATTGTGCATTCATGGTAATTTTTTTTGGAGCAGTCCATGTGCCACAAATGGAAGATGAGGGGAGGAAAGGAACCGCGTTTTACGGTGTATAGGATGGGTGGTTTGATTTAATTTGGATCGGCTCCTTTCCTAGGGGCTATTGAGAAATCCGTGTAATCTTAACTATGAGGTTGGCTCATTTTAGGGTGGTTTCTTGCTGCTTTGATGGGAGTGGGTGTAGGAGGTGTTGTGGTTATTGTTGGTTTAAATTTTGAGGTTATGGGGTGGTTTAAGGTTGTGATGCGAGGTTTAGAAATGTAATTAGAGGGATATGAAAACTCAAATTAAACGATCTGGCCTGCTTACGGTGACATTTTTGGCAATGACTACAGCAATGAGTCAGGCGCAGGGGGAGACTTTGAATGAGATTGAGAAGAAGCAATTGATTGAGAGGCTTGCGGAGATTAGGGAGGCGGCGGAGAAGTCATCTAAGGATAGGTTTGCGGTGGCGCTTATGGCATTTCGTGATGCGATCAAGAGTGATGCGTCTGCGCATGATTTGTATTTGAAGTGTGTGGAGAAGGCGGATTTTGAAGATCAGAAGAAGTCATCGCAAGATTTCAGGGACTGGAAGCGCAAGCATAAGGAGAGGAGGGATACAGCGGAGTTTCGCCGTGCTTTGCGTCATCAGTTGAACTGGTTGTTGCTGAGTATAGAGGCGTCTGTGAAGCCGGATGAGATAGAATCCCTAGGGGTGAAGGCTCTGGCGAAGGTGGATGCGATCATGGAGGATCATAAAATGCTGAAACCACAGCAGGGGTTGCTGGATAGGAGTGTGTTGAGTTCTGTGTATGCGAAGGCGTATAATATTAATGGTTTGCAGGCTAAGGACTGGCCGTTGTCTCCGCTGGCTATTAGTGATATTTATGAGAAGTTAGTGATGCCACCGTTGAGGAATGGGGATTCAGTTGATATGTTGCGTAAGGCTTGGACCAAGCGGATAGAGCATGAGGGCTTGATCTTGAAAAACTGGGCAGATCTTCCGGATTCTGGGAGAGTGGGGATGAAAAAGGATATGGAGCCACCTAAATTTACGAAGTGGAAAGAGGATGGTTATTTGAAGTTACTGTGGGAGAAGGAGATGGACTGTTATAAGCACGGTGATGAAAAGCAGGCGTCTGGTAATATGCTGGCTCTGGTTACTGAGCACATTAAGCATAAGAAATCTTTGGAATGGACGAAGGATTTCCAGAAGCTGATGGGTGGGGGAGAAGGTGGAGATGTTCTGCCGAAGGTCTCGCCTAGTGTTGTTAAGCCTATGCCTGTGGAAACTACTGCTGAGGAGAAAGTGGTGGAGTGATCGTGTAAGACGGCTTGGTAGTATGCGGTGGAGGAGGGTGGTAGCTTCCTGTACAGGTTAATATGGCTAATAGGGGTTGCGCTTGAGGTGGGGTGAGTGTAGTTGTAGGGGCGTATGACACGTGGTTATTCAGCTAATTCTTATGGGCCTCAGGGAGGTGGTGGCGGAGGTGGGTCTCGTTTTGCGGGGGCTCAGGTGACGAAGTGGATTTTGATCGCTTTGGTGGGGTTGTTTTTGGTGGATATTGTGGGGATGGGGAAAGGTGTGGGGAGGCTGATGCCACATGTTGCGTTGGGTGGTGGAGTGTTGCATGAGGTTTGGCGATGGGTGACGTATCCGGTTGTGAATATTAATATTGGGAGCTGGGTGTTTACGTTGTTTACTTTTTTTGTGTTTGGGAGGTTGGCTGAGCAGGCGATGGGGTCGAGGAGGTATGGGGTGATGTTAGGTTTTACTACGTTGGTAGGAGCTGCAGTTTATGCGGTGATGAGTCAGAGTAGTGTGGTTCCTTTGACTGGGGCTAGTGGGTTGAGCATGGCGGTGCTGGTGGTGGTGGCGATGATGTATCCTGAGCAGAAGGTGCAGCTATTGATTCCTCCGGTGCCGTTGAAGTTGAAGAATTTGGTGTTTGGATTAATAGGGTTGATGGTGGTGATGGCGATTGTGGAGCGGGCAGATCCGGCGGAGTCGTTGGCGCATTTGAGCGGTGTGGGGGTAGGTTTTTTGTGCATGAAGAATTTGCATTGGCTGGATATTGGGCCGGCGGGTCAGCGTGGGGGAGGTAAGAAGAAGGTTAACAAGCAAGGCGTGAACCGCGGGCAGAGGCAGCGGCAAGGTGGAGGGATGAAGGCGCGGACGAAGCTGAATATGTCAGTGAGTAAGCGAGAGGCTGAGGTGAATAGGATTTTAGAGAAGGTTTCTGCTGAAGGGATAGGTAATCTGACAGAGGATGAACGTGAGATATTAAAATTTGCATCTAAGAAATAAATAATGACTGATGAAGAAATGATGGAGTGCTCGGAGCCTGGGTTACAGGTGGAGCGGTTGCGGGCGATTATGCGTGCCTGTTAAGCGTTTAGGGAATCTAGACTAGGGAGAGTAATGCCTGGCCTGCGGCGCCAGACAGAATTAACAAAATGGTACAGAATTATTGCGAATACGATGAATCATTTAATTCGATAGCTTAAAACCAAAGTTAAATAGCTATTTACATAAGTCATTTAACCCTGATATTTTGTTAATTCTGAGAAATCCTGACAATTCTGTATAAATAAATCCCTAGTGTAAGATCCCTGAACGTTGCGGGTATTTATATTGATCTATCATTTGTTGTGATATAAGTATATCTATACTTATGAAAATGAAATCAATACTTATAGGTGTGGCAGGTGTGAGCTTGGTCACGGGAATGGCTTCGGCAACGGTTACTTTTGGAATAGGAGGGAATGCCTTTGACATGGACTTTGTGGATGTGGGGAATGCTGGTAATGTGGCTGATGATACTGGCTATGGAGCGGTGGACTATGTTTACCAGATGGGGACGCATGAGGTGAGCCGTGATATGATCACTAAGTATAATGCTTCAGCAGGTGCAGTTCCAGTGACTTTAGATGGCATGAGTTTCGTTACAGGTGGGGCACGTGCTAATATGGCTGCTTCGGGGATCAGCTGGAATGAGGCGGCGCGGTTTGTAAACTGGCTGAATACTTCTAGTGGTGGTGTGGCTGCGTATAACTTTACTGGAGCAGGGGCGAATGATAATATCACTCTGTGGACGAGTGGGGATGCTGGCTATGATGCGAGTAATGAGTATAGAAACTCGCTGGCTAAGTATGTGCTTCCGAGTGAGGATGAGTGGTATAAGGCGGTTTATTATAATGGGAGTGGTGGGTATGATGACTATGCGCCTCAGACAGGTGACACAGCTCCGACAGCGGTGGCGAATGGCACAGCGGCTGGATCAGCGGTGTATGGTCAAGACTTTGTACAAGGTCCAGCGGACATCACGAGTGCAGGAGGACTAAGTCACTATGAGACGATGGGGCAGAATGGTAATGTGTGGGAGTGGGGCGAATCTGCCTTTGATGGTAGTAATGACTCGGCTGTTGATTCTCGCGTCTTGCGCGGGGGCGGCTGGAACATTACGTCTAACTCCCTCCGCTCGTCTTTCCGCGACGTCTTCAGCCCGACGTTCGAGTTCAGCACCGTAGGTTTTCGAGTTGCAGTTGTTCCTGAGCCGTCATCAGTGCTCTTAACGATGATCGGAGCGTTTAGTTTACTAATCACCAGAAAGCGTAGATAGTTTCCCTTTATTCTTTTTTTCTTTGCCCTTTTCTTTTTTTTGGAAAAAGAGGGAAGCTATAAAAAGGCCCGTCCCTCTATAACATCCTGAGCCTGGGGTGCGGGTGGGGCGGTTGAGGGCGATCATGCGTGCCTGTCAAGCGTTGCGGGTATTTATATTGATCTATCATGTGTTGTGATGTAATTATATCTATACTTATGAAAATGAAATCAATACTTATAGGTGTGGCAGGTGTGTGCTTGGTCGCCGGAGTTGCTTCGGCATCAATAATAACGTTTGGTTCTGGAGGGAATGCCTTTGACATGGACTTTGTGGATGTGGGGAATGCTGGTAATGCGGCGGATGATACTGGCTATGGCGCTGTGGGGTATAATTATAAGATGGGGACGCATGAGGTGAGCCGTGATATGATCACGAAGTACAATGCACAGGCAGGTGTTGCGATTTCTTTACAGGATATGACTTCTTATGGTGGTAATCGTGCTAATATGGCAGCTACTGGGATAAGCTGGAATGAGGCGGCACGGTTTGTAAACTGGCTGAATATTTCTAGTGGTGGTGTGGCTGCGTATAACTTTACTGGCTTAGGTGTGAATGATTTTGCACTCTGGGAGAGCGGAGATGCTGGCTATGATGCGAGTAATGAGTATAGGAACTCACTGGCTAAGTATGTGCTGCCGAGTGAGGATGAGTGGTATAAGGCGGCTTATTATAATGGGAGTGGTGGGTATGATGACTATGCGACTCAGACAGGTGACACAGCACCGACAGCGGTGGCGAATGGAACTACGGCAGGGACAGCAGTGTATGATCAGATATTTGGACAAGGACCTGCTGATATAACGAATGCTGGAGGTTTGAGTGCTTACGGCACGATGGCACAGAATGGCAATGTCTGGGAATGGGGTGAATCAGCCATTGATGGTAGTAATGACTCGGCTGTTGATTCTCGCGTCTTGCGCGGGGGCTACTGGTACAATACGTCTAGCAACCTCCGCTCTTCTTTCCGCCCCGGCTACGACCCGACGGGCGAGGGCTTCGGCATAGGATTTCGAGTTGCAGTAGTAACTCCTGTACCTGAGCCTTCGGGAGTGCTTTTAACGGGGATTGGTGCGCTGGGCTTGTTAATTAGAAGACATAGGAAAGGATAGGCTGATATCCTCTTAAAAGTTGTGTGACTTTTGGATTGTGCATTTTGGTGCAGGTGCGATAGATGGTGGGGTGATGACTGACCAAGAAATGATGGAATGCTCAACACCTGAAATGCAGGTGGAGCGACTGAAAGCAATCATGCACCGACTGCGGGCGCCGGGTGGTTGTCCTTGGGATGCTGAGCAGACGCATGAGAGTCTGATTTCTAATTTGATAGAGGAGGCTTATGAGGTGGTGGATGCGATCAAGAGGGAGGATCATCCGCATTTGGAGGAGGAGTTGGGGGATTTGTTGTTGCAGGTGGTGTTTCATAGTGAGATGGCGCAGGAAGCTGGGCGGTATGATATGAATGATGTGGCGCGGGGGATTTCTGAGAAGTTGATCCGTAGGCATCCACATGTGTTTGGTGATAGTGATGTTGGGGATACTGAGGGTGTGCTGAGTCAGTGGGATGAGATAAAGCGACAGGAGAAGGGGAGTGAGGAAAAACCTTACCTCCATGGAGTGGGTGATGGTTTGCCGGCGATGTTGAAGGCGGCGAAGCTACAGAAGAAGGCTAGTAAGGTGGGGTTTGATTGGGAGGATGCGAAGTCTATCTTGGTGAAGGTGAAGGAGGAACTTGGGGAGGTGGAGGAGGCTTTTGAGAATTATGAGGAAGGGGGAGTGGTGCCGGATGAGCTAGAGGCGGAGATAGGGGATTTGTTGTTTGTGACGGTGAATGTGGCGCGTAAGTTAGGGGTGGATCCGGAGGTGGCAGTGGATAGGACGAACCATAAGTTTATGGATCGGTTTGGGAAGTTGGAGGCTCGGTTGAAGGCTCGGGGGATTTCGTTGAAGGATGCTACGATGGAGGAGATGGATGCGGAGTGGGATAAGGCTCGGCAGGAGGATCAGGGGAGGGTATCAATTTAGGATTTATGATTTAGGATTTAGGCTGTCTGTGGGTTGTTGTTGACTTGGTGAGTCTGATTGATGATAAGAAGTTATGAGTGTGAGAAGATGTTATCAGGCTAGTATTGCTATTTTGTTGATGGTTACTTCACCATTATTTGCTAGAACCTTTACGAATTCTAAGGGCGAGACGATTAAGGCGACTCTTATCTCTGCGAATGAAAGGACTGTTACTCTGAGGCTAGATAAGAACAGGAAGATATTTACGATAGACAAATCGACTCTTTCTAGAGCGGATCAGATTTACATTGATGCATTGCAGAAGGAGGAAGATGCGAAAGCTGATGCTGAGAGAGAGGCTGTGGATGCAAAGCAGAGGACGGAAGAGGCCATCGCTAAAATTGTTGAATTTACGAAAGCTAATAAAGGAAAGAAAGTGGGGGATGGTGAGTGCTTTACTCTGGCTAACGAGGCTTTCAAAGCTGCAGGTATAGCGCGTAAAGATAGGCCTGGTAATAGGGAATGGGGGAGGCTGGTTGATTGGAAAAAAGAACAGGTTCAGCCTGGGGATATTCTTGAGTTAAGAAGTGCTGTGTTTCCAGGTACGACCACGGGACCATTTCATACCGCGGTTATTATGTCTAAGGGGAGAAGGGGGAATTTTGATACTATGGAGCAAAATGTGGGTAATAAAAAAATAGTAGTGGCTCGTAGTTATTCACTCGGTGATCTGAAAAGAGGGGAAGTGTTTGTCTATCGGTTTGAGTATCAATAGACGGTTTGATAGGTCTTCTGGGTGGCTTGGATTATGATTCATCAAGTCTGGATGATTTATAGAGTTTATCTGCGAGGCGTTGGATTTTGCTGTGCCATGCTATTTTTTTAAGCCAATGTTTTGGTATGCCTTTTTTTCCGTAGTAGCTACCAGCTATCTGACCGTATACGGCTCCTGTTGTATCTGCATCATCTCCTAAATTTACGGCTAGAAGGGCTCCTTGCTCGAAGTTATCGCTGTTCCAGAATGCCCATAGGGCGGCTTCTAGGCTGTCGACGACGTAGCCAGATCCTCTTATTTCTTCAGATTGCTTAGTTTGATATGAACCTTGGAGGATTGCTTTAATTTTTTGGGTGTTAGGTTCGATGCTATTAATGAGTGCTGAACTGGAGAGGGCTTCTTGCTTGGATTGTCCATGTAGGAAGTTCACGAGTATGCAGGCCATAGTGCGGCAAGCATCTATGCATTCTGCTGATCCGTGAGTGGTCTTAGAGCTTTCGGCTGATTGGTGAATTGCGATGTCTTTTTCAGTCGCGTAAAACAAAGGGACTGGTGCAAGGCGCATGATAGAACCGTTACCGGCAGAGCTAGGGTCTTGTGATCCTGCATATGGTTGATGATTAATCCGGTAGCATTCTAAAGCTTGTTTTACTGTGTTGCCTATGTCGAAGCAGCGACCAGTGACACTATTGTGTCCTGTTTTCCACCATGAGAGGTATCTTTCTAGGTGATCCGGGAGGTTCATGCCGTTATTAGCGACGAGGCTTTCGGCTAGGCATAATGCCATGGAGGTGTCATCGGTCCATTGACCTGCTTTTAAGTCGAATGGTCCGCCTCCGATGATGTCTGTCATGGGTTTGAATGTTCCGCGTTGGGAGAATTCGACTGTGGTTCCAAGGGCGTCGCCCGTGGCTAGGCCTAGTAGGGCTCCTCTGTATCTATCTTTTACGGTATTCATGATTCTAGGGTTTAGGTTAAATCTCTGCTGTGGATTAATTTTACGCCGGCTTGTTGCATTTCTTGAATAGCGAGTTCAGAGTCATTTACTAGGAGGTTTACTCCTCTAACAGCATCGACTATGAGGGTGGTGTTGAAGTTTTCTTGGATGGCGTCTAGGGCGGTGAATTTTACGCAGTAGTCTGTGGCTAAGCCTACGAGGTGAAGCTCTGTGGTTCCGATTTCTTTTAGGTGTTCTGTTAGGCCGGTTGATTTTAGGTGGCCGTTGTCGTGGAAGCCGCTGTAGCTGTCGATGGTGGGGTCGGTTCCTTTTCTGAAGATGGTGTCGATGCGTTGGGTTTGTAGGCTCTGGGCGAAGTTGGCTCCATGGGTTCCTTGGACGCAGTGGGTGGGCCAGAGAATTTGATTTAGGCCGGCGAGCTCGATGAAGTCGCCGATGCTTTTTCCTGGGTGGTTTGCTGCGAAGCTGCCGTGATCTGAAGGGTGGTAGTCTTGGGTGGCTACTACGTGGTCATATTGTGGCATGAGTTCATTGACGATGGGAATGATCTCGTTGCCTCCGGTGACTGCGAGTGAGCCACCTGGTAGGAAGTCGTTTTGGATGTCGATGATGAGTAGTGTTTTCATGTTGTTAGATGGCTTCGTGGAGGAGAAGAGGGCTGGTGTTGTTAGTGTCTAGTCTGATGGTTTTGTCAGGGTTGTGTTCCTTGGCTACGAGGACGGCTGTTAGGTCTGTGTCTAGGTTTTTGAGGTGATCCCATTCTGCCAGTTGTAGCTGGAGCATTTGTTGTTTGTGGTTTTTCTCAGCCTCTTGGTTTTCTTTTTTGAAGGCTAAGTCTTGATCGTGGATTTTCTTATTGTGGTTGAGTTGGTGTTGTTGGGCTCGGTTTTGTTCTTCACGTTGTTCTGTTGCTCTTTCGTGTTCTTTGGTTTGCTTGAGGTCGGTGAGTTCTTGTTGCTGGTGTTCTATTTCTGTTTCTAGGACTAACTTGGTTCTCGTTTCAATGGCGTGATCATGCATGGCTTGGAGCTGGTTGCTGGCAGCGTAGCCTCGGTAGACTACTTTGTTGATTCTGTAGCCTATGCGTTTTGCGCCTTCGACTAGGGCTTGGTAGGTTTCGATTTTGTTTAGTTCAGGGGTGCGTGTTTTGAAGGTTTCGAAGCTGCAAGCACCAGCGAAACGGATGACATCGGCTGTGAGGGCATTGATGAAATCTGCTATGGGGTCATGGGTTTCTTGGAGCATTTTTTCTATGTCTATGAGTTCGAAGAATACCATGAGTTTTGCGGTGATGAGTGCTTCATCTGCGGTGCGGACTCCTGCTACGTCGAAATACATTTGATCTGGGATCACGCGTAGTTTTTCGAAGTTGAGGGCTCTGGGGACTTTCTCACCGTTGCCTTTGTCTCCGTGCCAGCGGAACTGGTGGAGTGTTTCGGTGGGAGTGGGGATGTAGATGGCTGGTCCGTTGAGGATACGGTGAGTTACTTTCCCTGCTGCTTCATTATAGATCACGATGGCTTCGTGGGCATCGAGGTGCGTCACGGGTTTGGTGAGGATTTGCTGGTGGATGAGGGGATCTATCCATTGAACACATGGACCAGGTAGGTGTTCTGTATGACCATCTAGGAATGTGATTTCTAGGTATTGGTCTTCTGCTGCGTTGATACGCTTTAGAGGTTGGAGTTTGGTAAAGGGAGCGAATATTGTTTTGGGTCCTATGATGATGTCGCGAGTTCCGTTAGGGTTCCAGCGTATGGCGGCTTGGCCGTCTTGTATTGTTTTTGTGAGTATCATGGTGATTTAAGTTTTGATAGTTTCTATATCTATTTGGCGGATGAATTTCGTTGGGATGTATTCACTGAGCCATACTTGGTTTTCTGTGACGAAGAATTGGTGACCTTCTTCGTGCATTTTTTTAGCGTTGATTTCGATGAGTCGAGGTTGTCCTCTGCGGCGAGCAACTTCTAACATCAGAGGTATGTTTTCTGACATGTGGACGTGGTGTCGTTGTTGCTTTTTGAGTCCTTCTTGTAAGATCGAGTCGATGTATTTGGAAGGAGTGCCGTGGTAGAGGAGTTCAGGTGGATTGGAAGGTGTGTAGCCTAAATCCACCTTTACCGAGTACCCCTGACGTGCTCTGATTGATGATTTGGATTCATCAAACTCGAATCGTTGTTTCGGGTTTTCTGTTACGAGGGTTTTGAGCATTAGTTCGTTTAGATGAGTGCCTTTGCTTTTTAGTGCCTGGAGGAGATCAGCGATTTTGACCCAACCATTTGGGGCTAGTTCTAAGCCTACGCTTTGAGGATTGTGTCTGAGAATGAGGCTCAGACGCTTGCTGATTTTTGTTTGTTGTTTAGTGTTCATGTTTTTAAATTTGTTAGATTACGCGGGCTCGAGGTTGTTCTCGAAGTATTGCTTTGCGACTAACCACGTGTCGTCGTGATTTTCTGGGTTACGGGCGATCATGTCGCCAGGTTGAGGTGATCCATTTTCTTTATCGGCATCAGTGATTGAGACGTGACTTAGATCTTCTCCTTTTATGTATGGCCTCATTTCTGAGATGCCTTTTCTTATGTAATGCTTGGATTCTGTCATTTTATTTTTTTCTAAGTTGAGACCTAGTTTGCATGAGAGCGTAGCCTAATAGGTTTAGTCCGTTCCATGTGTTTGGGTCTTCGATGGTTGGAATGTCTGATGCCATGCCGATTCCCCAGATGCGATCTGGTGGGCTGGCTTCGACTAGTATCCTGTTGGTTGTAGCCTCTAGAAAGGCGTGAAGTTTTGGGTTCTGTGTGAATTTGGCGATGTTTCCTTTTACTACGATGTCGAATCTGTGCTGTAGCCAGGTGTCTTCATCAAAGTTTTTGATGCTTCGGCCCAGTTTCTTGGCGTGGCTTGGTGTTTCTGAATTAATGATTTTGATTCTGGTTTCTTTGTCATCGAAGAGTAATGCCTTTTCAGCCATCATGTAGTGTTCAGCCGTTTTGTAGGTGATGCAGTCTATCTCGAATGGTGATACATACCATTGGCTGAAGCATGATTTAGTGATGAAGCCGTTCTTTGGTGGTGTGTGCCCCCAGAAGAATAGATATTTGACTGTGTTTGCTTCTTGGAGATATTGTAAGAGATCGTTGTTAGATTTTATGTTGTTGATGTCGGTCATTGTATTGAGAGTTGTTAGAGTTCGAAGTTGATGCCTTGTTTGACTAACTTCTGGTATTTTTTTTGGTCGAATTGGTAGAGGCGGGCGGCTCTGCGGGCTACGTCTTGTTCGACTTCATTGGTCTCGATGAGGATGTCTAGTTTGAGGACTTTTTTGCGGAAGTTTCGTTTGTCGATTTCAGTTTCTAGGATGATCTCGTAGAGGTGTTGGAGTTGGGTGAGGGTGAATTTGGTGGGTAGTAGCTCGAAGCCGATTGGCTCGTAGCGTAGTTTTCCTTTGAGGCGTTGTTTTGCTTTGTTGAGGATATCTTGGTGATCGAATGCTAGTTTTGGGAGGTCGTCTTGATCAAACCATGCGGCGTTTCTTGCGTCTGTGGCTGCTTCTGGTCTGTGTTCAACGAGATTGACTAGGGCGAAGTAGGCTACGGTGACTACCTGTTCACGGGGGTCACGGTTCGGTGCTCCGAATGTGTAGAGTTGTTCTAGGTAGATTCCTTTGAGTCCTGTTTCTTCTTCTAGTTCTCTACGAGCGCAGTCATCGATAGATTCACCCATTTTTATAAAGCCACCTGGTAATGCCCATTCACCTTCGAAGGGGGCGATGTCTCTCTGGATTAAGAGGACTTTGAGGTCTTCTTCGTCTAGGCCGAATACTACACAGTCTGTTGTGAGGGCTGGTCTTTCGTAGGCGTATGTAAATTTTTTAGTCGTCATGATTTTGTTGTATGGATGTAATTTAGTGTATTTTTTACACTATGCAAGAATCAAAGTGTTTTTTTTACACTTATTTGTGTGTTTTGGTTATAGTGTTTTTTTTCTGTTCTCTCAGCTTGGTCGAAGGAGATCTTTCATAGGTATTCTACAACTATTCAGCGTTGGTTCTGTTAAACATTTATGCGACTAAAACAATTGACCACGACGGCAGCGTTCTTGATTTCTTGCACGATATCATTGAGTGCGCAGACTATTTATTATCCAGTGGTAGATACGGGGCAGACCTCGGCTTATGGGGACTACTCGGGGCAGGACGCCAACTATGCTGGTCATGCAGCTTCGTATAAAGTTAGCAACGGCACAGTTACTGACACTGTGACTGGCCTGATGTGGACGAAAGATCCGGGAGCTAAGATGAGCTATGCTGAAGCGGTGAAGAATGCACCAAAATGTGAGGTTGGTGGGCACAAGGATTGGCGTCTTCCAACCATAAAAGAGCTCTACTCGCTGATTAAGCTCGATGGGATTGATCCTGATCCGATGGCAAAGGACACTACCAATCTGAAGCCGTTTATTGATGTCTCTGTGTTCGACTTTAAGTATGGTGATCCATCCAAGGGTGAGCGCATTATCGACTCACAGTTTGCCACATCCACGAAGTATGTGAGTACAACAATGGGTGGGGACGAAACTCTGTTTGGGGTTAATTTTGCTGATGGTAGGATCAAGGGCTATCCTATTAAAAACCGCCGAGGGGAGAAGACTTTCCATGTTCTTTACGTTCGTGGAAATAGCGATTATGGGGTGAACAAGTTTAAGGATAATGGTGACGGCACGATCAGTGATGTGGCCACGGGGCTGACCTGGATGAAGGCAGATAGTGAGCAAGGGATGGATTGGCCGACGGCTTTGAAATACGCTGCTGACATGGAGTTGGCCGGCCATTCTGACTGGAGGCTTCCCAATGCTAAGGAGTTACAGAGTATCGTGGATTATACGCGGTCTCCGGATACGAGTGATTCGGCAGCGATTAATCAGGTATTTGAATCAACAGCTATCAAGAACGAAGGAGGGAAAAAGGACTTTGGTCATTACTGGAGTAGTAGCACGCATGTTAGTAGTCGGAGCAATACTGCGGCTAGTTATTTCGCATTTGGGCGCTCGCTGGGTTGGATGGGGAGTGGTGATGAGAAGACGCTGATGGATGTGCACGGTGCGGGTTCACAGCGATCAGATCCTAAGACTGGGGATGCTTCAAAGTTTCCTTTCGGACATGGTCCTCAGGGTGATGTGATACGCATCAAAAACATGGTGCGCTTGGTGCGTGGTGGCGAGGTGAAAGAGGTAGATGCTCCTGTAGTGGGAGAAATGGTACACAGTAAAGCGGGAGGTGAGAAACGTTTTAAAGAGCTCGCAAAAGATCAAGGTGAGAAACCTGAGCCGAACAGGGAGCAAGGTGGTGGAGGCTTCATCACGCGTGAAGATAAAAATGGTGATGGCAAAGTTTCCAAGGGTGAATTTGGCGGGCCGGCTAAGCATTTCGAACGTTTTGATAAAAATAAAGATGGGTATCTCACCGAAGATGAAGCGCCAAAAGGAAGACATGAAGGCCAAACTCAACGTCGATAATTATTATGAAATCAAGCATCGTTCAGAACGTTCTATTGAGTGTCTTTTCATTTTCCTGCATCAGCATTCTGCATGGAGCAGAGTCTGCGCCTAAGTCTCCTAACATCGTCTTCATTTATGCTGATGATATGGGATGGACGGGAACTTCCGTAGAGATGATGAAGGGGGGGGCCTCCAGCAAGAGTGACTATTATCAGACTCCTCAGCTCGAAAAACTGGCAGCCAGAGGCATGGTCTTTTCGCAGGCGTATTCACCTAGTTCGCTGTGCACACCAAGCCGAGCTGCAGTGCTGACTGGTAAGACACCGGCGGAGCTTAATCTCACCACTCCAGGTCCAGGTAGAACGGACAGCACGAAGAAGGTTTTGACGCCAGAACCTACTACGCGTTTGTCTGAGGAACAGCTAACGATAGGAACGATGCTCAAAGCGCAAGGGTATGCCACTGCTTTGCTAGGGAAGTGGCATATCGGACGTAGCGATGATGCTGGCATGTATGGGTTTGAGCTGCATGATGGTAGCACTCAGAACGAATCCAAAGGAACTGATGAGGATCCGAAGGAGATTCTGAGTCTGACAAAACGTGGGATTGATTTCATGCAAAAAAATGCGGCTGAGGGAAAACCGTTTTACCTACAGATTTCACACTACGCTGTCCATGCTCCTATTCAGAGTAAGCCTGAAAGTATCGAGCGATTTAAATCGGTTGCTGTAGGAAAAGTTCATAAAGACGCTGACTATGCTGGGATGACTTGGGATCTGGATGCCAGCTTGGCTCAGATTTTTGAGGCAGTTGAAGACCTTAAGATCGCTGATCATACTTATATTGTTTTCATGTCTGATAATGGTGCGCCGGGTAAAGGCCGTGTGCCTAACAATGCTCCGCTTCAAGGGGGGAAGGGGACGCTTTACGAAGGTGGGATTCGGGTTCCTTTGATTGTTGTTGGGCCTGGGGTGTTGAGAGGTTATTGCGCTCATGGGGTTAGCGGTACTGATCTGTTTGCTACTTTTTCGGCATGGGCGGGATCGCAAGTTATGACTAGTGAGAGTCAAGATTTGACTCCTTTGCTAACTGGGAATCAAGAAAATTTCAAGCGAGAGAAGAGTCTTCTGTTTCACTTTCCGCACTATGGTAAGGGACCGCAGCAAGTTCCTCAGACGGCTGTTATAGACGGCGACTGGAAGTTGCTCAGAGATTGGGAGTCGGGAGGTTATCAACTTTATAACCTGAAGAGTGACATCAGTGAATCTGAGGATCTTTCTGGCACCGAACTGCAGAAATTCCACAGTATGGTCGAGGTCATGGAATCACGGCTCAAAGAAACGAAGGCTCAATTGCCGGTGGATAATGCTAATTACGATCCAGCAGCTGAATCTAAGGTCAGGCGAGGTGGGAGAAAGTAATCTGCTACTGGTTTTAAATTAGAGCTGCTTTCACTATGTCTGCGTGGTCAAAAGCGAGCCTAGGGAGGTTATCTAGTGGGAACCAGGCGACTTTTTTGGCATCGTCATTTGCGATTGGATTTACTTCTGACATTTCTACTTCGCCTTTGTGGGCGATGGAGATGACTTGTTCACGGGGATCGCGGTCTGGATTGCTGAATGCTGCGAATTGTTTGAGGGCTATGCCTGTGAGTTGAGTTTCTTCTGCTAGTTCTCTGGCGGCGGCTTGCTGTAGGGTTTCTCCTGGGTCATGGAAGCCGCCGGGGAGAGCCCAGTGGTCTTTGAAGGGTGGGTTTTTGCGCTGGATGAGGAGGAGGTGTTTGCCTGTGGGGGAGAGGCCGATGATGACGCAATCTACGCTTAGGGCTACGCGGGGGTATTTATAGGTGTGGGGCATGGGTGGTTATTGGTTGGCTTGGATTAATTCATTTTTCACTTTTTGGACGTATGGGTCTAGAGTGATGTTTGTTTGTTTTTCGTTTTGTTTGTGGAGTGTCCATTGCTGGATGGCTCTGTCTCTTGTTGTTGTTAGTTGTTCTTTTTCTAGGGTGCGTTTGCCGTTCCTCAAGGCTGGTTGTAGTAGGTTGAGGCCTGTGCCTGCTTGTTCCTTGCTATGGTTTTCATCGAAGATGATGTCCTCGGTGATAGCTCCGTTGCTGTCGGTCTTTCTTAAGACTTGTAGGGTGCCGGGGCTAGAGACTTTGATGGCGTCGTTAGATAGTTTTACTTTTGGCTGCCAGGTTCCATTTTTGTCTTGGATTGCGCCTAGTTTGTAGACTCCGCCTAGTGCAGGTTGATCGTAGCAGGTTGCTAATTTGGTTCCTATTCCCCAGACGTCTATTTTGGCTCCGTTGCTTTTTAGTTCTTTGATGCTGTGCTCGTCTAGGTTATTGCTGGCAACGATCTTGGTAGTGGTCATGCCTGCTTGGTCTAGTAGGGTTCGTGCTTTTTGGCTTAGGTCTGCTAGGTCTCCAGAGTCTAGGCGGATTCCTAGGAGTTGGTGGCCTTTTTTCTGGAGTTGGTGTCCTATTTTGATGGCGGTTTTGACGCCTTCTACTGTGTTGTAGGTGTCTACGAGTAGGATGACGTTGTTAGGGAGGGCGTCTGCGTAGGCATGGAATGATTCTTCTTCAGTGTCAAAGCTCATAACCCAGCTGTGGGCGTGGGTTCCTTTGACTGGAATGCCATAGAGTTGGCCGGCTAGGACGTTAGAGGTGGCGATGCAGCCACCGATGTAGGCTGCTCTGCTAGCTGATAGGCCGCCGTCGGGGCCTTGGGCTCTGCGTAGTCCGTATTCCAAGACGTCATCTCCGTCAGCTACTAGGCAAATTCTGGCAGATTTAGTGGCTACGAGGGTTTGGAAATTGAGGATGTTTAGGAGTGCTGTCTCTACGAGTTGGCATTGGGCTAATGGTCCGCTGACTCTGAGGATGGGTTCATTTGCGAATGCTAGGTGTCCTTCAGGGATGGCTTCTACGTCTAAAGTCCATTTGAGGTTTTGGAGGTAGGTGATGAATTCTGGTTCAAAGATCGGTTTGGCATCGGCTCCTGTGAGGGTGGCGAGGTAGGTGCATTCTTCATCTGAGAATGTGAGAGTAGATAGATAATCTAAGGCGGGGCAGGTGCCGGCAACGATGGCTGCTGTTTCTCCAAATGGGGCTTTGCGGAAGTAGAGGTGGAAGACCGCAGGGCGTTCTGCCATGTTGTTTTTCCAGTAAGCATAGGCCATTGTTATTTGATATAGGTCTGTGAGTAGTGGTGAGGTCATGGTGACCTTTTAGGGTATTTGTGGAATATTGCAAACTAATAGTGTTTAAAATACACTTTGGTGCTGAGCGATGATTTTACTAAAGGTGAAATAGTGGGGGATTTAGGAGGAGGAGGGGGGATTAGGCGGTGTTTTTGGTGCGGAATTCTTTTAGGTATTTGAAGGATACTAGACGGTTATTTTCTTCGTCCCAGAGGCGGTGTTTGACGCAGTTTAGGCTGGAGCGGAGGGTCATGACGGGGACGTTTTGGAACATGGGTTCTGCATCGTGGCATTCCTGTAGGCGGTAGTTTGGGATACGTGCGCTGAGGTGGTGGATGTGGTGGTAGCCGATGTTGCCAGAGAACCATTGGAGGACTTTTGGGAGTTTGTAGTAGGAGCTGCCTTGGAGGGCTGCGGCTACGAAGTCCCATTTTTCTTTGCGTTCCCAGTAGATGCCTTCGAACTGGTGTTGGACGTAGAAGAGCCAGACTCCTACGCTGGAGAATACGGCGCAGACACCGAGCTGTAGGATGAGGTATTTTTTGGCTCCCATGATAAGGATACCAGTGGTAAACATGGCTGCGATGGCGAGGTTAGTCCAGAGGACTGAGAGGCGAGCGGAGCGTTTGGCTTTCTTTGATGAGAAGCGGTGCCAGATGAGGAAGAGGTAGAGGGGGGAGATGGTGAAGAGTATGAAGGGGTTTCTAACGAGGCGGTATGCGAATTTGGTCCATTTTGAGGAGTCTTCATATTCTTGGACGGTCATGGTCCAGACTTCACCTTCATCGCGGTGATCCAGATCTCCTGAGGTGGCGTGGTGGATGGAGTGTTCCCAGTGCCAAAACTGGTAGGGGGTGAAGGTGAGGACGCCGGTGATAAATCCCCAGATGTGGCCAGCGCGCTTGGATTTGAAGAAGGATTTGTGGCCGCAGTCGTGAAAAATGATGAAGAGTCTGACGCAGAGTCCGCCTGCGAGGAGGACGAGAGGGATGGTAAGCCAGGGGGAGATGTCGTAGACGAAGTACATGGCGACCCAGAGTCCTAGGAACGGGAGGAGGGTGTTGATTATCTGCCAGGAGGCCTTAGCGCGGCTTGGTTGCTGGTATTTCACCATGGTTTTACGCCAAGCTTTGGTATCCGTGGGGGCATCCGCGGGTTGCTCCTTGGAGGCTGGTTCTTGGGAGGAAATGGAGGCCTCTGGGTGCGTTGAATTAGTCACTAGGGCTGATGTAGTCGTCTATTTCTTGGTGATGGGCAATGAAAATAAATTTTTTAGGGGTGGTTTATGGAGTGGGGATAATTTTTAATTGATCTTAGAGGTAAGTTTTTTCCCATTTATTGAGTTTTATATGGAGTTGTTTCTCCACTTTTTTGCGGTCTCCTGAGAGCAGGTCTTTGAGGTGAGGAGGGGTGGGGTTAGGTTTTTTCTGTTGGAATCCCCAGATGGTGAGTTCGGCTATGATGGGGAAGAGTGATTTTCCTTTATCTGTGAGGTAGTAAAGTTTCCTGCGTTTAGATTCTGGGTGGGGAATACTGTTGATGATGTTGTTGGAGGTAAGTTTTTCTAGTCGGTTTGTGAGGATGTTAGTGGAGATGCCCTCCCATGCATTGAGCATGTCTTTGAATTCGTGTCTGCTCATGAACATGAGGTCACGGATGACGAGTAGCGTCCAATGGTCACCTACTACATCAAGTGCTGATGCTAGAGGGCAGGGTGAACGGTCTTGGTGCTGTTTCTTGATAGCCATCTACAATAGGTAGCATTTTTACTTGCGTTATGCAATTGTTTGTGTGATGATTGCGTTATGCAAGTGAATTTGAGTGAGCCGGGAGCTGGATTGCCTTTTTTAGAGAAGGTGAAGTTGAAGGTATTTTTTAGGGTGTTGACGAGGGTGAAGGGGAGGGATGAATTTGTGAGGTTGTTTCGTAGTGAGGAGGCTAAAATCCGTGGTTTAGTGGAGGGGCTGTCTGCGGATCAAGGGAGTAAGGCAGTGTTAGTGAAGCGAGTGATGGGTATGGAGGATAGTTCTAGGAATTGGTCAATGTATATGACTCTGGAACATCTTAATGTGGTGAATGATGGGCTGAGGGGGATTATTGTGGATTTGGTGAGTAAGGATTCAGAGAGTAGTGAATTAGGTGAAGTAAGGACTCAGGATGTGAAGCCTTCTCGAGGAGCTGATGAGAGGAGTGTTGATGAATTTGTGAGGATGAATGATGAGGTGATGGGGGAGATAGAGAAACTGGGTGAGCTGGGTGGTGAGAGGAAGCATGAGCATCCGTGGTTTGGGATGATGGATGGGGCTCAGTGGTTTGCGCTGATGGGGGTGCACATGCGGGTGCATAGAAAGCAGTTGGAGCGGATTATTGAACAATTGGAGGTAGGTTGTGATGATCAGTAGGTAGTATTTTCTGGTATGGGTGAGTATGTCTTTGTGATGGTGGGGGAAATGCAGTAGTGTCTGGTATTATGGATTGGAAATGGGTATTAGTAGGTTCGGTGATGGGGATGCAGGTTATGCTTGCAGGTCCACAGAAGGTGATTTCTTATAATATCCGCTATGATAGTGCGGGGGATAAGGGAGTGAGAGACTGGGGGGAGAGGGTGCCGAGGGTGGTGCAATTTTTAAAAGAACAGCGACCAAGTGTGGTAGGAATGCAGGAGGTGTTAGAGAATCAGCTGATGGATCTGGAGAAGCGGTTGCCTGCGTATGGATGGGTGGGCGTGGGCCGAACTGATGGTGTGAGTAAGGGTGAATACTCGCCGATTTTTTATGATACGTCTGTATGGAAAGTGGATGAGGAGAATACGGGGACGTTTTGGTTATCTAAATCACCAGAGGTCCCGGGGAGTAAGAGTTGGGGGAATAGGATCCCGCGTATCTGTACTTGGGTTCGGTTGATTGGTAATGATGGGGAGGGGCTGACGGTATATAATACCCACTGGGATCATCTTAGTTGGATATCGCGGGAGAAGGCTGCGGGGTTAATCTTGGAGAAGATAAGGCAGCGAAAGCATAAGGAGGAGGGATACCTTTTGATGGGGGATCTGAATACGACTACGAAGAGTAAGGCGATAAAGACGCTGCTAGAGAGTGAACTGCTAGTGGATACTGGGAAGAAACAGAAGAAGTCCTTTAATCGCTGGAAGGCTGATGTGGTAGATGGGTTGCGGATTGATCACATTTTCGTTGATCCACGCTTGAGTAAGGGTGTGGTAGGGGAGGGAGTGGAGGTGGTGGCTTCTAGTAAGGAGGGAAGCGCACCAGCCTCTGATCATCACCCGGTGGTGATGACTGTTGATTTTGACTTGGGTTTGAAAGTGACTACTGAACCGTAGCTACTTTTTTAAGGGCATCTGCCATTGGGTCGCCCATGAGTTTCATCTGCTCTAGGAGTGCTTTTTGGCATTCTTGGATGATGGCTTTTGAGGCTGGTTCTTGGGAGATGTCCTTGAGTTCTAGTGGATCATTCTTGAGGTTGTAGAGTCTGACTTTAGGGATTTTAGGGTAGAAGATGAGTTTGTGGTCGTTGTGGATGACCATGCGCTGGACGTCTAGGTAGCTTCCGTACATGTCGCGGCTTTTGGCAGGTGCGGCATTTTTGAGGAGTGGGAGGACGCTGTTGAATTCTAGTGATGCTGGCTTCTTGGCTCCTGTGAGGTCAATGCAGGTGGCGATGGCATCTTGGATGTAGATGGGGTAGTCGATTTTTTTACCCTCTGGGAAGCCGAGTTTTGGTGCTGAGATGATCCAGGGGACGCGGAGTGAGTGCTCGTACATGTTTTGCTTGCCTAGTAGTCCGTGGTTGCCGCATGCGAGTCCGTGGTCGGCGGCGTAGATGACGATGGTGTTGTCTGCTTTTCCGGTGGCTTCTAGGGCCTCGAGGATTCTGCCGATCTGGACGTCCATGTGGGTGATAAGTGCGTAGTATTCGCTACGGTTCACCTGGATGGAGTATGGAGTTCTTGGGAATGGTGCGAGTTTTTCGTCGCGGATTCTGTTAGAGCCAATGTCGAATGGATAGAGTGGTTGAAAGGATTCAGGCACCTTGATGGTGTCATATGGGTATTTGTCTTGGAATTCTTGTGGTGCTTGGCGGGGGTCATGTGGTGCGCTGAAGCAGAGATACATGAAGAATGGTTTGTCGCTTTTGGCGACGGCATCGAAGTATACTTGGGCATCGTCTACTAGAACTTCTGACCAGTGCTTGCCGCCTTTCCAGAAGCCGCCGTTGCTGGTGTCAGTTGGGTCCCAAGAGTCTTTTTCGCCTTTGATGAATTTTCTTTTGTAGCGTTCAGGCCTTTGGTTAGGCATTCCTTTTCTGGGGTTCTTGACGTGCTGAAATACGGTTTCAGGAGTTGTGCTGACATGCCATTTTCCGGCGAAATAGGTATCGTAGCCTGCTGCTTGTATGACCTGGGGGGTGAGTTTCTTTTGGTTATTGAGATCGTTTAGTTTGGCTGCTTTGGCGTTCCAGAGTTGTTTACCAGTGATCATCATGGTGCGGCTGGCTACGCAGACTGCGCCGTTCCATGCGCCTGAGTTGTAGGCATGGGTGAAGTGGGTGCCGCTTTTGGAGAGCTTGTCTAGGTTTGGTGTTTCGATGCGTTCGTTGCCGTGAGCGTGGATGGTGTTGTATGCGTGGTCATCGCCAAAGATAAAGAGGATGTTAGGCTTTTTCTGTGCGGATGATACGAGCGGGGAGAGGGCCGCGGCTAGGGTTAGGAATTTAGTGAAATGCATGTTCATTTGTAGACGGTAATGGGGTAACTAAAACTTAGCAATCAATAATATTGGTGATGTGTGTGTGCGATTTTTGATGAATCTATTTTCAGCTTGGGGCTTGCCAAGTGGTGGTGGCTGGTGCAGAAGTTTGTGCGTTCATGAGTTTCTTTTTGGCAAATCATCAGGCGGATTTCGCGTTGAATTTCCTTTCTCTATTTTTAGAGGGAGCTCCTTATATATTGCTGGGGACGATGATCAGTGGGTTTATTGATGTTTATATGCCATCTTCGCTGATGGATAGAATGCTGCCGAAGAATAAGTTCTTGGCGATTTTCAGCTGTGGTTTGATGGGGTTAATTTTACCTGTGTGTGAGTGCGCTGTGGTGCCTGTGATCCGGAGGTTGGTGGCGAAGGGGTTGCCTATTAGTTGTGCTTTTACCTATATGTTGGCGGCTCCGATAGTGAATCCGGTGACGATTTGGAGTACTTGGCATGCATTTAGTGATCAGGATCAGTGGTGGGTGGTGCTTTCTAGGATAGGGATGGGATATGGTGTGGCGGTGCTGGTAGGTATTATTTTATTGGCGATTCCTGCGGAGAAGGTTTTACGGGATTCATTGTTGGAGACGTTGCGTTCTGTTCGTGAAAAGAAGGCGAAGAATGCGGCTAAGGTGGCGTGTGATCATGGGCACGATCATCACCACCATGATCATGAGGGCGGGTGCTGTGGGCATGATCATGATCACGGGCATGGTCATAGTCACGATGATGGGCATGATGGGGGGAATCGGGTGGTGATGGCGATACGATCTGGGGTGCAGGATTGTGTGGATGTGGCAGTTTATTTCTCGATCGGGGTTTGCCTGACAGCGATGTTTAATATCTGGTATGTGCTGAATCAGGAAATGATGGTTTCTTATCTTGATAGTGTGTGGTTAGAGACTGGAGGGATGATGGTGTTGGCTTTTGTGCTGAGTGTCTGTAGTACGTCTGATGCGTTTATGGCGGCTACTCTGCGAGGTGTGGGGATAGGATCTAAGATGGCATTTATGGTGCTGGGACCGATGCTGGATGTGAAGTTGTTGTTCTTGTATCAGACGGTGATGAGGAAGAAGTTTTTGTTCTTTTTCGCGATTGGCTTATTTGTGTTGATCGGGTTAGTTTCTGTGGTTTGGCAAGAATTTGAGCCACTCAGAGAGTATATTAATACGTTACAGTTAGAGGGAGGTGTGGAATGAAGGTGCTGGAACGTAGGGTGATGAGTGTGGTGGTGTTGATGATAGGAGCGTTGTTGTTGTATTTCTATCAGCATGAGAAGCTGTCTGGCTATCTGAAGGAGAAATTTCATATTTATGTGCTGGTGGGAGGACTGGCGGCGATGGTGGTGGCGGTGTTTAGTTTTTTAACGGCGGGAGTGGAGTCTAGTTGTGGGCATGATCATGGAGAAGATGAGGATGAGGGATGTGAGGATCATGAGCATGGGGGAGATATGAATCCGTTTGTGGCGTTGATGATAGTGGCGATTCCGATGTTTTGTTCGCTGAGTTGGACTACGCATGGGATAAGTGAGGCAAGGCAGGATGCGCTGAGTGAGAAGGATGTGAGTTCTGCGGATTTTAGTTTCAATGATCTGCCGCCGTTTACGCTGGAGACGCTGGAGAAGTCGACAACCAAGGCTCCGGATGGGGCATATATGCTGAATATCTTTGAGTTGTTCTTTACTGCAGGTGATACGGTGCAGGAGAAGGTGATCAATGGGCTGTATGTGGAGACTGAAGCTAAGCTGCGGAATGAACCGAATCGGAATGAGAGCGGTAAGCGGATGCGGTTGTTTAGGCTGATGATGACTTGCTGTGCTGCGGATGCGCAGGCGGTGCCAATGACGATAGAATTTGAAGGTGACACTCCTGATATAGGTCACAATAGCTGGGTGCGTGTGGCTGGTATAATGAGCTATGAGCGGGAGGATGGGGTGGTGTATCCGTTGCTGAAGGTGAAGCGTATTGAGGAGATTCCAGTGCCTGATGGCGAGTGGAGTGAGGGGTTGATGAAGTAGGTTTTCGGATTAAAGAGAGATTTTTTCATTGAGCTAATGAGTTCGTGGGGTATGGGGTGTGTATGAACGATAAATCTTGGCAAGATTGGATAAGTAACTTCTTTTTCAAAGAACCTGTGTATGACTTACTGGGTATTTGGGGGCAATTGTTGGTGTCTGGGTTGTTGTTTGTAGGGTTGGTGTTGTTGGCTCTAGTGGCGTATTTCTTTGTCCACAAAGTTTTGATAGAGGTGTTCAATAAGCTGGTGAAACTGACTAAGAACGAGTGGGATGATGCTCTTATGTCTAGTAGGATCTTTAAGTGGTTGGCGATGTTAGTGCCAGTGGTTCTGTTTTGGCATTTGTCTCCTTATGTGTTTGATGAATCTAGCAAGGTGGGGGCTGTGGGGGCTGTGATACGCGTTATTAGTGAGATTCTTCTCGTTGTATTGACCTTGCTGATGATCAATTCGATTTTGAATGTGATTGAACGGATTTACCAAAATTTCGAGGTGTCGCGTGAGTTGCCGATTAAGAGTTTTTTCCAGGTGATTAAGATTGTGCTGACGCTGGTGGGAATCATTTTTATTATCGCGACGATTTTAGGGAAGTCTCCATTGCTGTTGTTCTCAGGTTTGGGTGCGATGACTGCGATTATGATGTTGGTCTTCAAGGATTCTATACTGGGGTTTGTGGCAGGTATTCAGTTGTCGGCTAATAAGTTGGTGGCACGTGGTGACTGGATTGAGATGCCGAAGTTTGGGGCTGATGGTGAGGTGCTAGAGGTGGCACTTACGACCGTGAAGGTGAGAAACTGGGATAAAACGATCACGACGATTCCGACGTATTCTTTGATCGCAGATAGTTTTAAGAACTGGCGTGGGATGAGTCAGAGTGGGGTGAGGAGGATCAAGCGTTCATTATTTTTGGATATGGGGACGGTGAAGTTTCTTGATGATGCGATGCTGGAGAAGTTAAAAAAGGTGTCTTTGTTAGATAAGTATCTTGAGAAGAAGGAATTGGAGATAGAGAAGTGGAATGTTGATAGAAAAGTGGCGAATGATGATCTGATCAATGCGCGCGCGATGACGAATGTGGGTACGTTCAGAGCGTATGTGAATGAGTATTTGAAGAGTCATCCAAAGATTTCACAATCGGATACGATCTTGGTGAGACTATTGCAAGCTAGTGAGCATGGGTTGCCATTGGAGGTGTATGTATTTACTAACGATAATAACTGGATTGAGTATGAGCGGATTCAGTCAGATATATTTGATCATTTGTTAGCCATCTTAGCTGAGTTTGGATTGCGTGTTTTCCAGAGTCCGTCTGGGGCAGATGTGCTGAGCTTGGGCGCTGGGGGATTCAAGAACAATGAAGTTTGATAAGGTAGTATGCTGGAAAAATGCTCCACCATCTGATGGGGAAGAGGTCTCGGATGGATGATACTAGGGAATATATTGAAGCTAGAGCCTTGGAGAAGGTAGTAATCAGGTATGCTTGCGTAATAAAAATCTATCTATGCTGTTAATTAGAGAAGTTTAGTAATATGTTTGTATTGTGTTTATATCTAATGTGTTGTGGTTTTGGATGGGTGGTTGTGGTAGATTGTTAATGTATTTACATGAAGAAGCAGGACGAAAAAAACTCTTGAATGGGAGTTTTTTAAAATGCAGTATCGCGGGCAACTTAACGAGATTAGTCATACTTATTTTAAGGTGACTAGTTTTGTTTACTACCAGACAAAATAACCATGGAAAATAAAGTAGTTAAAACAATGATCGGTGCAGTAGCTCTCTCAGGAGTAGCTCTTGCTGGACCAGTAGCAGGACCTATGCCAGCACCAGCAGGTGGAGGGTACTGTGACACACTAGAAATGCTCGGTGGAAGTATCTACGAAGGTGGATTCATCAACTCAGTTAAATTGACAGGACGTGCGCATCTCAATGCAGCATACACTGAAGGTGACGTTAATAGCGCAGACTTCGATGACACATATCTCGAGCTTCGTCGTTTTAGAATCGGAACAAAGATCCAATTCCTCAACGACTTCACACTCGTAGCAGCAGCTGACATGAATAAGAACAGCTCAAGAGATGACGTGAGATTCGGATACAAGCAAATGGACGAGTTATACCTTAAGTATGCATTCGGTGATGTAATGGGACTAGAGAAAGTATCAGTAGCTTACGGACGCATGAAGCATGAGTTCACAGCTGAAGGATCTACTTCTTCTAACAGCCTCAAGACAGTTGAGCGTTCAGTAATTGCAAACCAGTTCTACGGGGGAATCCGTGCTACTGGAGCTAAGGTATCAGCTACATCAGGTGCATTCAAAGGTGCTCTTGGAGTGTTCTCAACAGAATCTGATAGCCAAGAGATCAGTGACTGGAATCACGGCACAGCTCTCTACGGAAGCTTAGCATATGACGCACCATGTGGAGGAACAGTAACTCTTCAAGGTCTTTCAAATGATGTTTCTTCAGGAGATGACGATCGCTTCGGTTACGACTGGGCAGTATCACTTGCTTACGAAAACACATTTGGTAACTGGAATCTTCTTGTGAACGGAATCACAGGTGAAGAGACAAATGGCGACAGCACATCTGGCTTAGTCATTATGCCTACTACATTCATTGTTCCCGACACTGTTGAGTTTGTAGCTCGTTACGAGTATGCAACTTCAGACGGAGACAACATCGGCCTCAGCCGTTATTCAGGTGATGCATCTGGAGCAGGATCACGTTTTGATGATCGTCATGCACTCTATGCAGGTCTTAATTACTATGTATGTGGCAACAAAGCGAAGGTGCAAGTTGGTGCTGAGTATGAGACTGCTGAAGGATCAGACAGTGCAGATGCTGATGCAACTACACTCTGGCTCGGATTCCGTACAAGCTTCTAATCCTTTGGGATAAGAAATTTGTTCGATTACGACTTATCATATTTCAAAACGCGGTTTCTTCGGAAGTCGCGTTTTTTTTGTGTGCCCGGCAGGGCACACTGACTTGAGGGTTTAAGTCCCCTGTGGGCTCGGCAGAGAGAACCACTAGCAGACAGCAAGGTTATGATCGTGAGGTCATGGCTGAAGGAAGCTGATAAGCAAAACATTGCCCTGATGAACAAGAACTACATAGGAGGCGACAACATCGGATGAGAAGCCAAAAATCTTCAAAGTCCAATATCTGCACGGAAGGTGTTGGCGTATATGTGGCAGGGATAAATGTGGAGGTCAGTGTGCATTACCCGGGGAGATCTGTTGCTTTGTCAAGGAAGCGACTACTTGCATCAAGAGGTGTGAGGAAGAAGCAACAGAAGTCAGCCGAGAGCATAGTAGGACGTGTCGATCCGTCTGAAGGCTCGAACACAACAGAGCCAATGAACACCAAATATGGCTAACAACGAAACAGAAGCAGACAAGAAACCTGAGATGGTAGAACCAGAACGAGAGAGCAACGGACAGTATCTGTTAGGGTATCGCGATGGTGTTTCAAGCGTTGGGTCAAAGATGGAGCATGTTCATTGCAGCAAACCGAGCCTCATGGAGGCAGTGATCGACAGAAGTAACATGTGGAAGGCTTTACGCAGAGTAAAGTCCAACAAAGGAGGGGCGGGAATCGATGGAATGACCGTGGAAGAACTCCCTCAATGGCTCAGTCAACACTGGGTCATGATCAAAGAAAAGCTACTCGACGGTAGCTACCAACCACAGCCTGTAAAGGCAGTGGACATACCCAAACCAGACGGAGGGGTAGGAACATTAGGCATACCCACTGTGATAGATCGCTTGATCCAACAAGCCATCGCACAAGTGCTAGACCCAATATTCGATCCCCACTTTTCAGAAACCAGCTACGGCTTCCGAGCAGGCAAGAATGCAAAACAAGCAGTGCGAAAAGCACAAAGCTATCAGCATGAAGGCAAGCGGTGGGTTGTAGATCTAGATCTCGAAAAGTTTTTCGACTACGTCAACCATGACATCCTCATGCAGAGCCTCCGAGTCAGAGTCAAGGACACCACCTTACTCAAACTCATTGGCAAATACCTGCGAGCAGGGATCATGCGAGACGGACTCGAAAGCCAACGCCAACAAGGAACTCCACAAGGAGGACCACTCTCACCACTACTGTCTAACATTTTGTTA
>JBPOGF010000011.1:0-142211 GCA_051251915.1 Akkermansiaceae bacterium
AACCATAGACAGGCTTTTTCTGATAGTATTTTCTAACAGAAATTCATCGATGAGTCCCCTTAAGTCCGTGCCATTCGACTCAGACCCTTATTACAGAGACTACTTAAAATCACTTAAAAAGAACTAAACATGCGATATATTTCTAAAGATAAAGTTGATTTAGAGCTACCTGATGAATGGAAATCGGTGGTGAATACATCATGGAATTATGTACGTAAGAAAGCAGTCGCAGCGTGGAAAAAAGCTCGGTTACAAAATCTACCACTAGATGATCAACGGTTAGCATACATGAAAGCAATAAAATCTGCTATTAATACTAAAGGTGTAGATACATGGCAATATATAGCGCCTATACTCGGAAATATATCATTTCAGAAATGCTGGTATTGTGAATGTCTACAAACTCGTTCAGACATGGCTGTAGATCACTATCGCCCTAAAAATGAGGTGGAGGAAGACAGTCTGCATCCAGGCTACTGGTGGCTAGCTTTTGAATGGAGCAACTATAGATATAGTTGCACATTCTGTAATAGTAAACGGGCTAAAAACACTTCTACAGTAGGAGGGAAACAATGTAGATTTCCCGTGCAGGGTTATCGATCAAAAAAACGCTGCCAACCGACAACTAATGAGCAACCACTATTACTAGATCCTTTCATCCGAACAGATACAAGGCTTTTAACTTTTGCTACTAACGGTCTACCTCAGCCAGCTGATATGGATAAGAACTCTAATGGTTATAAAAAAGCTAGTGTATCTATTCAAGTTTATCACCTCGACGAGAGAGGTATTAATCAAGAGAGAAAAAGTCTTTGTATGAAAATCAGAAACCTAGTGACTGCAATATCAGAAAATGAAAATGAACAATTGAAAAATGAACTTTTAGACTTAGCTAGACCTGAAGCTGAGTATTCAAGTGCAGCACGTATTTATATTCGACAGTATAGACCAAACCATCCTTGGATTTTAGAACTTCTAGAAGATCTCTAGCTATGATTTATAACGAAACTAGATGAGTTCAAATTCCTAATTATAAAATCAAGTAATTAAAGATTATAACGTTAATGAAACAGTTCAAAGAATTACTCCATATATTTCAAGCACTCCCTATAGTAATACAAAACCGCACAATTATGCAGGTCGCTGGTTATCCACATTACGAAAATGTCTGTAGTAATATCTTGGCTTTTTTCATCGATCCTGAGGAAGAGCACGAGTTAAACGATCTCCTTCTTCAATCGCTATTCAAGGTCATCCACAAATCTTTGCATGCTCCCTCAGAGGATGAAGATTTACCCTCTTTAGAAATACCCTCGTTTGATTCCGTCAACATTGAACGCGAATACACCACGGACGGCAACAAGCGTATCGACCTTGTAGTCACCGGAGAGAACTTTATCATCGGTATAGAAAACAAAATCTATCACTGGCTAGCCAACGACCTCAATCATTACTCAAAAGCACTGAAGCAATGTGCCGCAGTGGAAAAGAAGAAGAGCAGTAGTGAAGCTTTACCGTCTATCTTTAAAACAGTTCTAGGACTTCACCCTATTCCTCGTATGAGTCTCTCTGGTGGCTTCACGTCCATCACCTACAAAGACCTTTGGCAGGAAGTGCAACAAGAACTCGGACACTATTTACCCAATGCTTCACAGAAATGGGTCACCTACCTACTCGACTTCATAGAAACAACAAAGCAACTCACTGAACAAAACATGGAACTTAAAGAGAACGATCAATTTTTCATCGAACACGACGAAGAAATCAAAGCCCTCAATATCGAACGAGATAAGTTTCTTGCTCGTCTCAATCATCAAGTATCGCAGCTTAAGGAAATGCTCAGTGCTGAGAAAGAAATAATTCCACTTCTAGCGAAAGAACCTTGGATAGCATACAAACGCTGTCTCGTCCTCGATTTTGTATTTGAGAATAACTATAATATCGCCTTTGATCTATGGCTAGAGCCTAGAGGTTGGGAGCTTCAATTATGGTGCCGACAATCCACAAAAAGCGACTTTGTAATACGTCTGCTAGATCAACCTCTGATAAAAGAAAAATCTCCAAATCCAAAGCCACATAACAATCGATTTATCACTCAATCATGGAAAGTTGGCACTACCCTTGAAGAAATCCTTCCTCATTTACTTGAATGGATTAAAATTTTACCTAGAGCAGCTAAAGAACTAGCACAAAACCAATAAGCGATAAAACTTATATCACTATGTTAATTTTTTTGAATCATTTCCTAACTCAACTAGAGAACTTTAAAGCTGAGATCTGCGAGCAGGACGACAGACCATTTCAATCCTTCAGCAAAGGCTACACTTATAACAGAGAAGGCTACAAGGATGAGCTCTACGCTATCGCCAGACGCCGCCTTAACATTACTGAGTGGGACTCTGAATCAATCGGTGATGGGGATATTCTCGACTGTGTTATTCATGCTATTGAGATTTCTAGAAGTGATGAAGGCGTAAATAATAATCTTTTAAAATGGAGCCAATTCGGAGCTCATAATATTCTCAAAGAAATCAAAGGAGATAAGCGATGCTCAGAACTAGAAGGGCTGCTCTATGACTTCTACACCGATGAGCTAGATGGTGAGGATGCCATGGAGCCGCTTATAAAGCTGATTGGACGTAGATACCCTCTCATCTCTTATTTATTCTTTATTAAGGATTGTGATCGATACCTGCCAATCTCACCTAAAAATTTCGACTCAGCACTAGAAGTGCTAGGAAGCCCTCTTAAAACTAACCGTTCTTGTAGTTGGGAGAATTACTCCACCTACCTAGAGACAATCACTGAGGTGCGCGATATGCTCCGTGCTGAAGGCTACAGCAACACCCGTTTACTCGATGCCCATTCATTCTGCTGGATGATAGTGGATACTCCAGAGGGAAGCAGCTCGGGGACAGTTCAAGTAAAAGACATCCAACCTGCCCAATTCATCCAAGCTCGTGATCTCAGCAAACCGATTGAACCGAATGACTCACACGATGATTTCTATCCTCTAGATCACACAGAAAAGCAGCCTAAAGTAGTCGATTGGGCTAGCCTTGCGAAGCAGCGAGATTTAATCGGTCAGCTCAGCGAAGAGTTAGCACTAAAAGCTGAAATGCAACGGCTCATTGATACAGGACACCCTGAACTAGCTAACAAAGTAGCGCTGATCTCAAAGGATCACAGACTAGGATACGATCTACATTCATTCGAGACCTCTGGAGAAGACAGACTTATTGAGGTGAAAACTATCTCAAATAGCTCGGGTCAAAGTGAGTTCTACACATCATCCAGACAGCTCAAACTTGCAGACAAAGCCGACAATCATTTTTACTATCTAGTCCACAACCCACGCTCCCAGCAACCAATCATAGAGCCGATCATAGAGCCGATCAGAGCCAGCGAGATAAGTCCTGAATCCAAGTCCCCCATCGTTTATAAAATCACTCTCCCTGCTCGTTAGCTCCCGCTACTCATACTTCAGCTTCTAGATCACTCAAATGGAAAAGCCACACTACATAACCAGACTCTCATACAACAGCGCTGAATGGCGCAGACCCACTCGGGATGCTCAAGACCAAGAATCTGGAGGGACTTATAACGCAGAAAATGGATTTGGACATGAAGACTGGCTTTTCCGTAATGAGTGGATGCTTGATGGCTGGAAATACGGTTTCGTCCAAGGTGTCAATAGAAGCCATGACAAGTTAATCAAAGCTGGTGAAGCTTTCGACCTTACTCTCTTTACTATCAGAGGAAGAGGAGATCGTTATTACGTGGCAACGATAAGAGATGTAGAATGCCTCAATGACCAACTAGCAGGTAACGCACTAGAAGCATTCAACCAAAGGGGCTGGACTGCTACCATGCGCGATGAGATACGTAATATCGGCGGAAATGAAGCCGCGCTAGGGAACGCACAAGCAAAGCTAATCCTCAATCTACGATTTAGATGGGAAAATATCGAATGGAGAAAGCCTGATCCTATCAATCAAAGTGATCCAGTATCTAAGCTGACGCGCTACACGCTGAATTCCTCAATACCATTAATTGCAAAAATAAATCACGCTAATTTTACTCGTAAAGGTTCTCTAGAGCCGCCAATTTTCACCCCTTATTTAAGACCCGCAAGAGCAACTGTCATCTGCACTCCTGAGCACGCACGTATGCAAGCTATCCTCATGGCGGAACTACGTAAAGAATACCCCGAAGCCGAAATTCTAGCCGAACAAGACTATATAGACGTTCAAGTTCGCACTGAGACTAAGATTCTACTTTTTGAACTGAAATCGGATCTAGCACCACTCACTGTTATTAGGTTAGCTTTAGGTCAAATCCTTGAATACGCTTATCACCCCAACCGTGAGCACAGCTTACCACTTGAACTCTTCATCGTCGGTCGCCGTGATTTGTCAGAGGAGGACAGCCAATACCTTAACTTTTTACGTTCTCAGTTTAAACTACCGATTAACTATCGGGTAATTCACATTTAAAAAATAGCTATGCCCATCGAACACGCAATCTGGACTGTAGGAGAAACTCCTACCTCACTCAGCACTACTAAACTTTCTAGTGAACAGGTCCTAGAAGAAATGATCGATAAGGAGCCCAGTATCCTCTCTAACGAATGGATGCTCATCGGGCGACAAGCAATCACCTCTAGCGGTGGTCGTATCGACCTTCTAGCAATCGCACCTGATGCTTCTCTGGTATTAATCGAACTCAAACGCGACAAGACTCCCAGAGACATCGTAGCTCAAGCTCTCGACTATGCCACATGGGTAGAAACACTCTCCACCGATAAAATCTCCCAAATCTATCACAAGTATTCAAATGGAGGCTCTTTAGATGATGACTTTGAAAAACACTTTGGCTCAGAACTAGATGAGGAAGCTCTCAACCAATCCCACCAAATCATTCTCTGCGCTTCCGAGCTGGATGCTGCCACCGAACGTATTGTCGGCTATCTCAACAACAAAGACATCCCGATCAACGTCCTGTTCTTCCAAGTCTTCCAACACGGCGACACTCAGCTACTCAGCCGCACGTGGTTACTAGACCCAAGCCAAACACAGGAAAATGTAGCTCTCACTGCCAAGTCCAAAGGAACTCATGAACCTTGGAACGGAGAATACTATGGTTCATTCGGTGATGCACTAGGACGCTCATGGGCAGAAGCTCAGAAGTATGGATTCTTTTCTGCAGGTGGAGGAAGCTGGTATAGCCAAACACTATCCATGCTCAGTCCTGGCGATAGAATTTGGGTGCGTATTCCTAAACTTGGCTACGTAGGAGTAGGCATCGTCGAGTCTCATGCTCAGCGAGCGGATCAATACATTATCAATACTCCTGAAGGCGAAAAACCCTGTTTAGATGTTCTAAAAGAATCTCACTACCATCGTGACATGGCTAGCAGCTCAGAGGAAGCGGAGTATTTCGTAGATGTCAAATGGCTCAATACACTCCCTAAAGAACAGGCATTCCATGAAGTCGGATTTTTTGGTCAGCAAAACTCAGTATGTAGACCATCAACCCCAAAATGGCGCCACACTGTAGATCGACTCAAAGTGCAATTTCCTAACTGGGACAGGTAACCAACGTAATATAGGCATTTCATCAAAGATTGGGGACATGAGGCATTACTGTCAACATGTCCCACATGATTAATCACCTAAATATAGGCTTGAAGGATTACCAGATCCTTCAAGTGCAGAGTAGACCAGATCTCGTCATCCACGTATAACTAAAGTCTAGTAAAAGACCTCAAGCTTGTCCTTACTGTGATGTTCAAAAGCTTTATAGCAAAGGGCTGTATCAACGTAAGGTAAAGCACCTCGAATGCTTTGAGCAAGCTTGCACGCTCTCGCTGAGGTAGTTCGATACGTTTTTCCATTGAGGGCAGTTGTTGCATGATTTGCAACAACTGAATCTCTCGCTAATTCACTATCCTAAAATATATTTTTTAGATGTTTGGAAACAACAGATTTATCGTGCCTAAACAAATCTTCTATGGGATTCAATAAAACTAAATAAGGCTCTTCATCAAAAATTGGTGACATGAGGCATTACTGCCAACATATCCCACATAATTAATCACCTGAATAGAGGCTTGAAGGATTACCAGATCCTTCAAGTGCAGAGTATACTAAATCTCGACATCCACGTATAGTGAAAGCCCTGCTAAAGCTCAGTAAAAGACCTCAAGCTTGGGAGATATCTGCATCTGCGCGTAGGTCTTTGAACTGCCCTGCTATAAACTCATCCCACCCCAGCTGCTGGAGTTGATCGATGAGTTTGTTTTCTAGTGCTAGTTCGGATTGTGTGCTCATGATTGAGTTAAGAAGTATCGTCCTGATTTATGGGTGCCGCGTTTCTCTATGATACCAGCTTCGAGAAGTGGATTAATAATGTTCATGGCGCCTTGCTTTGATAATTTCAGGTATTCCCAGATCTCAGCAGGTGCCAGACTTCCATGATCTCGGAGCAGACCTAGCAAGCGTTCTTGCTTAGGCGTAAGGATCATTTTCTGAGAGGATGTGCTCTGAAATTTTTGTAACCTCAGCCATACATTCTCCAGCGTTTGCAATATCCCCCTAGCGGAATACTCTAGCCACTCAGTGAGATCACCACCCGCATTCCTCACCTGTGAAAGTGCTGCATAGTAAGCTGGTCGGTCTTCCCAGTAATATTCATCCACAGAGAAGAGATAGTGTGCATCGAAGCCTCTACGGTAGAGATCCCACATCGCCAGTGCTCTCCCAGCCCGTCCATTGCCATCCGCAAATGGATGAATATCCTCAAAACGGTAATGCAGAATAGCCGAACTCAGAATAGGAGACAGCTCCTGAGAACGATCATTCCACCATTCGAGCAACTCAAACATCTGAGCCGAAACATCTTCCCAAGGCGGAGGAAAGTGCTGCCCCACCTGCACATTGATCTGCCGATAAGATCCCGCACTCCCCTGATCCATCACCTCATCTGCTAGCAGTAAATGCAGCTGAAACAAATGCTCATGACGCACCTTCTCTATCCCGGCATTCTTCTCCACATAGCGCAGCCCTGAGAAGTAATTCAGAACTTCACGCTCAGAGCGCTGATCACTCTCCACTAGCTCCCGCCCCTCTTCCAGTGCTCTCACCTGCTCTAGTGTCAGCGGATTCCCCTCTATCGCAGTAGATGCATGACCATTCCGCACACGCGTGTCTTTCTGCAGATTAGGAATCCAAGACAGCGAAACAGCAGCCCCCTCGATACACCCACGAATCGCCGTGATCTCTTCTACTAAAGAGAGCAACTTCGGAGTAATCGTGAATTGAGGTTGATATGACATAACAAAATGAGTCAACTATGAGTCCACTAATCAGTCAAGCACATTAGTCAACTACGGGTAAAGTAATGCGTCCAGTGACCCAATCACACAAACATCTGCTGAAGTAGACCTTTTTTGAATGCTTGGGCTTGGTTGAGTTCTTTGCTCACTAGCTCGATCTTGCGGTAATTAGCTACTCCATTCACCGCACATTATGAGGTGAATTATTTAAACATTTGAACTTTAGCCGTTCAAATAATGGGGTTGAATCAATCCTATCTCAAATATTCAGCCAATATCGGGTGCTTTTTCTTTCTCCAGTCCGCTTTAGCACTCCTTTGTCGACGAGATTCTTTAGGTCTCGCGTCTCGTATCACGGTAGTGGTAGGAGCTTGGGAGATGCTCCTATAATTTGAAGCACTTAACCCACCTTTGAAGCCGTTTACTCCTTCTTCAAGACCCCTGAGTACCACATTCTTTTGTCGTCCATTTAAGCGGTCTATTGGTGAACTATGGGGACCACCTCACTCATCGTGAACCACGCTAGCCAAGTAATTCGTGACATAAGACAAGAGAAATAAGCCAAAAAACTCAGTAAAATTAGGCGTTTGACAATAACACGAACTAAGTAATGATTTCATAAGATGCCTACGCCCACAGAACAAAATTTCCAAGACTATAAAAAAGCCGAAAAGAAAGCCCTTGAACTCCTGGTGGAGATGAAAGCGACCAGTGCTAAAAAAACGGATATCGAGCTTGCTCTCCTTGTCGCTATTTTCGAACTACACAAAGGCACACTCCCTGCCGAGACCGTAGGCACAATCGTGCAAGGCCATCTCGCACAATTAATGCCTCATTACAACAGCAACGCCCCGAAAGAGAGTTAAGCCAACCTCCAGGCAACCAGCATTGTCGTCGCGGTGGTGGTCTGAGAAGGATTGGCTGCGTTCCTCTCCGCCTATGCGGAGTGTATTTTCCTCCTCCGGAAAATAATGGTTTGTAGCCTTTGGCATTGGCTACGTTCCTCTCCACCTGTGCGGGATTGGTGAAATCCTCCTCCGGCTTTCACTTAGGGGAGAAGAGTTGATTTGCGGTGCATAAACTCGGGGCACTCGAACTGCGTTCTCATCATTCTCTGCTTTGGTGACGCTATCTTTAAACAGAAAAAGAGCCGCTCCTCAGAGCGACTCTTCTTTAAAAAATGGTGGGCAGAGAAGGATTCGAACCTTCGTACACTTACGTGAGCAGATTTACAGTCTGCCGCCTTTAACCACTCGGCCATCTACCCAATATAGAAAGTTTCAAGCTCTTGCGAACTTGCGGTTAGCACCTCTTGCGAGGCGGGCGTTTTGTATGCTTTGAGATGAAATCTTGCAAGGTAAAAATAACTCTTTTTTACCTTTTTTATGATGCTACGCTTCAGCCATAAATGCAGCCGTCCTCAGATCAGATCAAATCCAACATCAAGTTCATCGCTAAATCACTTGGTTTCAGTGACTGTAGAATAGCTCGGGTCAAACCAGCCACCCACGGCAATCGATTTCAAGAATGGCTAGATGCTGGCACAGCCGGCGACATGGAATGGCTCGAAAGAAACGTATCCCGCAGATTAAACCCCGCAGAAGTCCTTGAAGGCGCTAAATCGATGGTTTGTTTAGCTCTGAATTACTACCCTGGTGAACATGATCCCGAAGCTGGCATAGATTACAAAATAGCCCGCTATGCTTGGAATGAAGATTATCATGACATCATCGAAGATAAACTCCGCGATCTGAACATCGCCATGGAAGAACTCGGAGGCACCCAGAGATTCTACGTCGACACCGGCCCCATCCTAGAGCGAGACTTCGCATCAGACGCCGGCCTAGGCTGGAACGGAAAATCCACCGTCCAAATCCACAAATCTCTCGGAACCTGGACCTTCCTCTGCGAACTCATCACAACTCTAGAACTAGATCCAGATCCCCCTCTCCGGGACCATTGTGGTAAATGCACCCAATGCATCGACCACTGCCCCACCAACGCCATCACAGGTCCACGCGAGATGGATGCCCGACGCTGCATTTCTTATCTAACCATCGAGCATAAAGGAAGCATTCCTCTAGAGCTCAGACCACTGATAGGAGATAAAATCTACGGTTGCGACGTCTGCCTAGAAGTCTGCCCGTGGAACCGGTTTGCTAAACTAAGCAACGAAACAAAACTACACGCAAAGGGCGAAATCTTTGACCACTCACTACGAGACTTCTTAGCAATTACTGATGCCGATTTCCGACGCATCTTCGCCAAGTCCCCCATCAAACGCATCAAACGCCCAAACTTCCTCAGAAATGTCTGCGTGGCTGTAGGAAACCGCGCCGATGCCGATGATCTCCCAGCCTTAGAACATCTACTTCTAACAGAATCAGATCCTCTAGTGCGCGAGCACGCAGAGTGGGCAGTCGCAGAGATTAAAAAATAGCCCGCGTCACCGAGCTGCCACCCCGAAGCGCTATCTATGGCTTTACCGCCTCCGCAGCTTCCAATGCTTTCTGAGCTGTATCTTCTTTCTCACGTTGAGCTTTCTCACGGAGCCACTCTCTCATCTCTTCTTCCGCCGCTTTAAGCTCTTCACGGTCAGCATCGGTCATAACGTCAGCCTTATTACCGGCGTCTTTAACCTCTTCCTCTTCGCTCTCTAACAATGGATCAGGTAAAGGCGCATCTTTACCCACCGTTGACATCAAGTTATATTTCAATCTTGAGCTTGAATTCACCGCCGAAATAATGGCAAAACCACAGAGCATTGAAAGAATAAGGATAAAAGCCGAATTATGTCTTGAGAGAACTCGCTTGATCGCAATCCATAATGCGATCATCAGTGCCAAAATGATGGGGATCGCCATGATATAGAAATCAGACATTCCGTAATCCGTGTCCTTCGCTATCTTCTTCACCAATAACCAAAATGGAGCTACCAATGGCAGTACATACCCTACGACAATCGTAAATTTATGGGCTAGCTTCTTATTGTATGTCTCTACTATCGGGCTGTTAGATGCCTGCATGGCGCTTTGTGCTCGGAGTCTAGAGAGTTCCTTGTCGCTGTGCTTATGGTCGGGTATTTTTGACATGAGTTTAGATACGTAGTGCTAGCTCAGAGGTAAGTTTTCCTCCAGCCCCACAGTTTTTTAATCGTGAACGGCTAGCGATTATATTTACTTAAGGTATGTTATCTATTTAGAGATATTTCGTATTACTTGCAAGAATAAGATGAAACATTAGGCTGGTTTTTCAGCGAGACGCTCTTCGAGCTCTGGCCATTGCTCTTGACTAACAATGTAACCGACACAGGAATCCCTACCACACAAACAAGGATGATCCTCAAAACATTCGATATCAAACCCGTAGTCAAAAGTAAGTTCTTCCCCTTTCTTAATCGGCTTCACAGAATAGATGAAAATTTGATCTTCCTCAATCCAAGCCTCACAGTTCGGTTCACACGAGTGATTGATCAGCCGCGCATCATTCCAAGCCACATTGCCATCAATATCCCATTTCTTATCAAGCGTGAAAATGTAAACTGCCGCTTCTCCACTCTCCTCCGCCTTGGCTGCCTGCGCCCACGCACGCTCCTCACTCTCGTCTTTATTAATGTATTCTCCTAGGTATTCAATAATTTGAGTCTCTGGTTCCAAATCTTGCGTAGCATAGACCCCTCGTCCATGGATGTCAGAATTCCTCACTTCGCAGAGATCACTCTGTCCCCGTTCATACATTTCCTTCATCAGCCGCGTGATGCGAGCCATCTCGGTCAAATGATCGTAACGCTTTTGTTTCTTCTTACTCCCAGTTTTCTTAGCCATGATCGCTTCGTAGTTAGTTCGTTATTTCTTAAATTCACTTAATTTCTGAATCGGTACGATTCGGCAAAACAATCTTCTGAGGCAGTGACGGAAACATCGCACGCAGATCCTGTGGCTCAATCGTGCCCCCATCAATGAATGTCCATTCCTCTTGGCCCGGTACGGCTACATCTTTCGCCACAGCGATTTGAAATCCCACACGCTTCAGCTTTCTTGGTGGGCCACCTTTATTACTAGTAAATGTCCAGACCTGAGTCGTAGGAACCATGACGAGCCAGTTATGATAAACATCACCAGCAATCACATCTTTCTGCTCACCACGCTCAATTTTAAGCTTAGCCGCAGGTAAAATCTGGGGCCAGACTCGGAAAAAACTGACCGGAGTATCGGCCTTAAAACTAGTAATCGTGATCCCTTTATTATTGAGCGTCTTCGCTAAATCAAGAAAGACTTGCTTGAATTTCTGCTCACCATGCACCGCAACTTGTCTGTTCTTATAGCGTGGATACATCTTATCTAAAGCATAAAGATAGTTTTCCTTGATCACTTCATTACCCAGCTCCTGAGTGGCTAGTTGGCATGATGCTATTGTCTCTGCTGGCACGACCAAACTTGGATCCGTAGTCAGCGCCGGATTCTCCACATCCTGAGGGCTAGCTACCTGAGGAACCTGAGCCAACGCTCCATTCGCGAGGAACAGCATAGGCAATAAAGATAAATATCGTTTCATAGGTGGTCTAAATTCTACCGCATTTCACTCAGAGTCAAGCATAGCTGTGGTAAAATCTGATTCTTAGTAAACTTACCTCCAAGTTTGCTAGTTGCCTCAAACCATATATCTGATACCTATTCAGCCCATGAGCAACTGGACATCAGGTCTGATCTTGGCTATCGGCGGAACATTTTTATTCGCCCTGAAATCAATCTTTATCAAGCTCGCCTACTCTGCAGGAGCCACTGCCGATGAGATCCTCTTACTAAGAATGCTAATCGCTGCTCCATTCTACGCAGGCATGTTGATCTACCTGCGCAAAAACGAGATCAAACATAGTCCCTGCAACATCCCCGCTCTCATCAAAATCCTCAGCCTAGGGTTTTTCGGCTACTATCTAGCATCCTATCTCGACCTCGCTGGCCTTACCATGATCTCCGCCCAGCTCGAACGCCTCACACTTTTCACTTACCCCACCATGATTGCGATTTTAGCATGGCTCTTTTTAGGTGAAAAGATCACCCGCATGGTTATCCTATCCCTAGTCCTTTGCTACTTAGGTCTCTGGGTGATGTATGGACAAGAAAAGGCCATGATCAATGTAGCTGATGGTGAAAACGTCACCCGCGGGGTTTTACTAGTGCTTGGATCTGCCATGAGCTACTCACTCTATGTGATATTTGCCAAGCCACTGATCCAGAAATACGGAAGCAGATTCTTCACCAGTGTAGCCATGCTAGGCTCCACGGTATTTGTATGTATTCATTACGCCGTTCTTCATCCATTTTCACTGACTCACATCACCGGCATCATCTGGATCTACGCATTAGCTCTAGCTTTCGTCTGCACAGTCATTCCCAGTTTCATGATCACTGAGGCCATCGCCAGAATTGGAGCCTCCCGCACATCTATTTTAGGCGCTGCAGGCCCAGTCTTCACCATCGTCCTAGCAGTCTTCATCATCAACGAACCATTCACCATCCAACACGCTCTCGGCGTTGTACTAGTTTTAATTGGTGTCGCTTGCGTTTCCCTTAAGAAATGACATCATCAAGGTACACGCATTGAGGGTAAATATTATTCACAATTCATTCACAATAATTTATTATTGCGAAATACATAAAACATCTTTGCCAAATGCCCGTGAATCATACTATATTTCCGTCTCATGGCAAAGAAGCAGGCATTAGGAAAAGGATTGGGCGCTCTCATTAAGAAGCAGGGCAATAGCTCAGACTTCGCTCAGAATCACTCATTACAGAGCAATCAAAATGATAAGGGCGGAGTAGGCACTCATGAGAATGAAGTGCGTAATGTTCCTATCGACCAAGTCATACCCTCACCCCTTCAGCCAAGAAAGCATTTCACGGAAGGTATGCTGGACGACTTAATGGACTCAATTTCCCAGCACGGTATCATCCAGCCACTGATCGTTCGTGAAGTAAACGGCAAGCTTGAGCTAATCGCTGGTGAGCGTCGTTGGCGCGCATCTACTAATCTAGGCCTCAAGGACGTCCCCGTCATCATCCGTAAAGCAAGCGACCAAGACGTGCTTGAAATGGCACTCATCGAGAACCTCCAGCGTGAAGATCTCAATGCCATGGAAGAAGCAGCAGGTTATGTCCGCCTAGCCAAAGAATTCGCCATGAAGCAAGACGAAATAGCCAACCGCGTGGGTAAATCCCGAGCCAGCGTGGCGAATGCAATGCGTCTGTTAGATCTCCATGATGACGTCCAGACCATGGTAGCTCAAAGCAGAATTTCAGTAGGCCACGCCAAGGCCATCCTAGCTCTCAAAGACCCACAAGCTCAGATCATTGCCGCAGATCAGGTCATCAAGAAAAAACTCACGGTCAGAGCCACCGAGAAGCTCGCACAAGATTTCAATAAAATCAAAACCGCCAGTAAAACGACAAACAAAAGCGGTGGATCAGCTGAAGAAATAGCCCTCATTCAGAAAATCCAAGAGCAACTCCAGAACGACTTTTCTACTCGTGTGAATGTCCATCACACTGCCAAAAAAGGTAAAATCGAAATCGAATACTACGGCAACAAAGATCTAAACCGAATTCTAGATCTCTTAGGCGTGACCCTTACCGACTTCTAAATATTTCTTCACCAAAACGACTTAAACGATGAGACTCAATCTATCCCCCATTATTCTATGCAGTCTTCTCAGCCTGTTTGCCGTCTCATGTAAAAAAAGCTCTCCCCTACCGCCGCAAGCCACCGGCCAAGGAACTGACAGCTCAAAAGTAGTGGCGCATAACGACGTCGCTAAGCAAGTCATCAGTCCCTACAAGAACTGGTCATTCGGAGTAAAAGCTTACCTCCACACCAAGCACCTCTTAGATTTTGGCCCGCGCCCGATCGAGTCAGAAGGACACAAGAAATCCCAAGCATACATTACCAGTCAGTTAGAAAAATTCGGTTGGACAGTATCCCGCCAGAGCTTCAAAACCATGACCCCCTACGGTGACCGTAGTTTTGTTAACATCATCGCTCGCTACAATGAGGCAAATAAATCTCCTAATATAGTCCTCGGCGCACACTATGATTCCAAGCAAATGAATGATTTCCTTGGAGCCGATGATGCCGCCAGCTGCGTCGGCGCCCTGCTTGAAATTGCTGAACATTTACCAGCCCATGAGAAAACCATCGCCCAGCAAGTCGAACTAGTCTTCTTCGATGGAGAAGAAGCTTTGAGCCCTAATCTAGAATATATGAAAGATGGCCTCTACGGCAGTATCTACTATTCCCAGTATCTCAGGAATGATATCGCAGGAACCAAAAAAACTTACCTCCATAAGCCTAAATTCGGCATGATCCTAGACATGATCGGGCATCGAAACCTCTCAATCAAAATTCCAAATGACACCCCCTACCAACTCCTCAAAAGCTACTACACTGTAGTCGAGAAACATCAACTCCAAGACCGTTTCACAGTCTCAAATGGCTCTATCTTAGATGACCACTACCCAATGAACATGATAGCAGACCTTCCCACTATTGACCTCATTGGCGATTTCAGCTCTAAGACCTGGTGGCACACAAACAAAGACAACTTCGATAACATTTCTGAAAACAGTCTTAACGTGAGTATCCAAGTCGCTCTTGAAATTATTAAAGATCAATTAACTAAGATCGATAAGTAAAAATAAGTGATCTGTTGACTCATTTATTGCTCTACATCCCTTGAATATTTGCTATTAAGCATTGATGCAACGACTCCCTAAACTTTTAGCTCTAAGCTTTTCTCTCCAGCTCATAGGATCAATCTCCCTTATGGCGCAAGTTGCCGCGCCAGTGAGCCCACCATTAGATACAGAACCAGCTGTTGAAGGAATTGAAGAACCTAAACCTGAAAAGAAAGAGCCGGTAAAAGAGCTCAAAAAAAAGAAAGTCGAACCTGAGAAGAAAGCTGCCAAGATCTATGGCTGGAAAGAATGGGTCTGGGCAGTCAAACCAGATCTCGTCCTCCGAGCCAAATTAGACACTGGTGCTCGCACTAGCTCTATTCACGCTACTAATATCGAACAAATTGAAATCGATGGTGAAAAATGGGTCAAATTCACCATCTCAAATCCTTCCGATGAAAAAAGCATCAGACTCAGGCACAAAGCCCCCCTAATACGCATTTCTAAAGTCAAAAACGACAGCGGCGGCATCGATGAGCGATTCGTCGTCCATCTCACCTTTCAGATCGGAACACAAAAAATTGACGGTGAGTTTAACCTCAACAACCGTGAGAAAATGACCTGCCCTATGCTCATCGGCAGAAACATACTCATGCAACTTGGCCTCGTCGATGCCGGTCGCACAGATTTGCTCGAAAAACCGAAAAAACTTAGCCCTACCAAAAAAGACCCAAAAACAGAGCCTAAGCAAGACACCCAAAAAGAGCAAAAAAAAGACGAGCCCAAGAAAGAGCTCGAAAAAAAGGCTGCCTAAATTAAGCCTAGTTGATTTCATCAACACCCACCCCACAAAAAATGTTCAAGAAAATATTCTCTCTATCAGGTCTCGTCATATTCCTGATCCTCATCAGCACAGCTGGTATCATTTATAAGAACCGAGTGATTGGCGTCCCCATGTTGCCCGACCATGAGCTAAACATGTGGCTCGTAGAAGCTCGTGTCTCATATCTAGCTAAAGGAAACCCAGCCAAGGTAGCCATCGCCCTCCCTGGTGTAGGAAGCAGAAATGATGAGAATGGTCAGCAGATCTCGCTCAGATACGGATTTTCCGAAGAAAAAGAAAACGGCCTACCCATCGGCGTCTGGTCAGCTCGCGCCCCCAAAGGTAGACAACTACTATACTACAGAACCGTAGTCGATGCCACCCAGCTGAGATACGAGTTCCGTCAGCCAAAGTCCAGCCCAGTCCCTGAAGTTCGTGCAGATGCCAGCACTCCAGAACTTGACGGTTCCTCCAGCGCAGGCGGATCAAGAAGCGTCGCGCTTGGTATCATCTACCGTGAAGCCAGACAACGCTCAGCAGATGACGCCACCTACGTCACCAGAATCCAAGAACTTATTTCAGAAGACTCGCACGATGACGCCTTCATCCTACTCAAACGCTACTACGAGAAAAAATACGAAGATGAGTGGAAACGTTACCTAGTCATAGCCCTACTCAAACAAGCCGGAATCCCAGCCAAACGAGCCATAGGAGCAAGACTAGTCGAAGAAAACGGAGCACGTGAGCCCGTGAAATTGATCCAATACTACGATCGCCCAGAAGGCGTATGGAGAGTCATCCTGCCCTACAGTGGCAATCTAGAGGACATCCTAGTCTGGTCCATTTCAGAAAACCTTCTCGAAGTATCAGGCGGAGAAGACTCCCTCGTCCAGTTCACCGCCGTGAAAGAACGAGCCCCAACCGAGATCGCAGACAGAATGGCCAAGGCCCCATGGTGGGTAGCCACTATCTCTGCCCTCCCTGCCAGCGAGCGCGCCCCATTCAGATACGCAGCCCTCATTCCTCTCGGAGTGCTAGCCGTAGTGCTTCTGAGAAACATTATTGGCCTCGCTACACTAGGAACCTTCATGCCAGTTCTACTAGGTTTAGCATTTCTTGAGCTTGATCTAGTCCCCGCTCTCATCATGCTCAGCTCCATGCTCTTCGGTGGACTCATGTTCCGCTCAGTGCTTTCTAAATTCAATCTACTCGTCGTGCCCCGCGTTGCAGCCTGCGTTGTCATCGTCACCCTCTTCATGATGGGCGTCAGCCTCCTCAGTTACAAACTAGGTGCCGTAGAAGGCCTCCGCGTCACCGTTTTCCCAATGATCGTTCTCGCTTGGACCATCGAAAGAATGTCCCTCATCTGGGATGAAGAAGGAGCATTCAGCGCACTCTACCAAGTCGCCGGCAGCCTCGTCGCAGCACTCGCCGCCTTTGGTATGATGAAGATAGAAGTCCTCCAGTATTGGGTCGAATTCTTCCCTGAAGTCCTGCTCATCCTACTCGCCATTGTCCTCCTACTAGGCAGATACACGGGCTACAGACTATTTGAGCTATTCAGATTTAAAAACGCAGCCCAAATGGAAGCTAACTAAACGATGAAAAAATGGTGGCATAAATGGTTTATCCTTCCTAGCGAACTCAAACGCATAGGCGTCATAGGCTTGAACCAGCGTAACGGAGTCTATCTCCTACCGAACAACAATCGTAAGTTCTACCGCAAGGTCGATGACAAGCTCGTGACCAAACAGCTAGCCATGGAGATGGACCTCGCCGTGCCGAAGCTTTTTCATGTCTTCCATACTCAGAAAGATGTCTCTGACATTATAGAAGTACTCGCCCCATTTGAGTCATTCGTCATGAAACCATCACGCGGAAGTGGTGGTCGCGGAGTTCTCGTCATCCGTGAGCGAAGAGGAGAGAAATTCGTCAAAGCCAGCGGAATCGTCATCACTGCTAAAGAAGTAGAACAACACGCTACAGAAATCCTCGGAGGCCTATTCAGTCTCGGCGGTAGCCGTGATGTTGCCATGGTCGAAGCCTGCATCACTTCTCATAAAGAACTTTCTAAAATCAGCTACCAAGGCGCACCAGACGTCCGAATCATCATGCTCCACGGCTACCCAGTCATGGCCATGCTCAGAGTCGCCACCCGTCAGTCAGACGGCAGAGCGAACCTCCACCAAGGCGCCATCGGAATAGGAATCGATCTCGCTACCGGAAAATCCATCCACGCCATTCACCATGGCCAATCAGTCACCACCCACCCAGATCTCGATACCGAGCTCATCGGAATCACCGTCCCGCAGTGGGACAAAGTCATCGAAATGGCAACACGTGGCTACGAAATGACAGGTCTCGGTTATCTCGGCGCGGATCTCATTGTCGATGAAGAACATGGACCAGTCGTGATCGAGCTCAATGCCCGCCCAGGACTCGCCATTCAGTTAGCAAACGCCACAGGTCTCAGGCACAGATTCGAGAAAGTCAAAGCTCAGGCCAAAGCACACCCAGGTCAAACTTGGCAACAGCGTATCGCATTTTCCTCAGCAGCGTTCGGCAGCAAAAAAGCCGAAATCGCCTGCGACATCACGATCAGTTAAGCTTCGTTGAAAGGGCTCCCCGATAAAGCACGTAGCTTTATCAAATCAAATATGTGAGTATCCATCAGATAAAATTGATGTTCGGTATCGCTTGGGTATTCAACAGCACCTTTTTCTCTCATCATTTCTGATCACTAATCACCGATCAACGCCAAATAACTTTATCATGAAACCACTCAACTCCGTCCTCACATCGATGGCTCTGTTCGCCACAGCCCCAGCCATCCTCGCTGACACCACCATGTTAGTGCCTGTCACTCCAGCACTGTCACCAGATGGATCACTACTCGTTTTTTCATGGGAAAATGATCTCTGGACAGTATCATCAGACCCCGCAAATACCTCCCACGCAGAACGTCTGACCATCCATCCAGGAAGAGAATACAACCCAGTATTCTCACCAGACGGCAAAACTATCTACTTCAACTCCGACCAAGAAGGCAGCTCTCAAGTCTTCTCCATGCCGCTTGATAAATCATCACTCGCTAAGCAGCTCACCTTCCACTCCATCAGCAACCTTCTAGAAGACGTCACAGCCGATGGAAAAAACATCATTTACCGTAGCGCTCGAGATGTAGCAGGCAGAACCCCTTACCGCGCTTACCAAGCATCAGTTAATGCGAATAAGCCTGAGAAAATGCTCTTCGACACATACGCCCTCAGCACAAAAATTTCTCCAGATGGCAAGAAAATCCTCTTCACCCGCGAAGGCGCCGATGGCTACCGCACAGGATACTACGGACCACAAGCCAGCCAAATCTGGCTCTACGATAAAGCAACCAAGAAATTCACCCAACCAGTTGCAGACAACTACGGATGCCTTGCCCCACTATGGTTACCAGACGGCTCCGGCTTCTATTACGTCAGTGGAAAAAGCGGCCACTTCAATCTCTACAAGCATGATTTCAAATCCTCCAAGAACACCCAACTCACCAACCACACAGATGGCAATGTCATGTTCCCTGTCATCTCAGAGGACGGCTCAACAATCATTTACAGACAACTCTTCCACTACTACAAACTCGATACCAAAACAACAACGAGTGAAAAACTTACCCTCAAGCACAACCTCTCACTCAACCCTAACATTCAAAAAGACACAGCATACAACAAAACCGACGATGCTGACTTTTCTCCATCTGGACTAGAAATCGCCTTCTCTGCCAATGGCAATATCTTCGCTATGGACACCATCCTCCGCGAACCCATCCAACTGACGGACACCCCAGAACACGAGTCTAACATCTACTTCGGCGACAAAGGCAGAGCCATCTATTACATCTTTGATGACGGCATCGAAACCTCCATCAACAAAATCACCAAATCAGACCCAAGTAAATACTGGTGGGAAACTGACTCACTCAATACAACCAAAATTATCGCCCCTGCCGGCACAGTCATCGAGTCCTTCTCCCCAAGCCCCGATGAGAAACTCCTCGGCTACACGACCTCAGATGGTAGATTCTTCATCTATAACCTCAAGACCAAGAAAAGCCGCCTCGTAGCACACTCCTGGAGCACCCCTTCTTTTAACTGGTCACCTAACTCAGAGTGGATCACCTACTCACTACAGAACAACAACTTCAACAGCGACATCTACATCGCCCCTGCCGACGGGTCACAAGCCCCAGTCAATGTCACCAAGCACCCAGACAATGAATTCGCCCCATCCTTCTCACCAGACGGAAAGAAATTAGCATTCATCGGAAAACGCCATAGCACCAGCTATGACCTCTACTACGTAAACCTCATGCCCACAGGCTCTGAGAAAACAGCCCGTGACAAGAAGATAGAAATGGCAAAAAACGCCATGAAGAAAGACCCTGCCTACGCCACTCCTTCAGCAAAATTAAAATCAGTCATCAAAAAACTTACCCCTGGAAACTCAGAACCTGAAACACCAGCAGAGCCTAAGAAAGCTGCCCCTAAAAAGGATCCCAAAGCAGCCCCAAAGAAATCCCAAAAATCAGATCCTAAATCAGATCCTAAATCAGATCCTAAATCAGATCCTAAATCATCTCCTAAATCATCTCCTAAATCATCTCCTAAAAACGAGCCCAAAGGTGACCCTAAAAAAGTCAAACCTGCTCCCGCTCCCAAGAAAAAGACCCAGCCCAAGGCAGACCCCACTCCTCCCACAGAGCCTACACCCACTCCAGTAGACCCTATTCCAGACCCAACCAAGGCTGACAAATCAGAACCTGCCGCAAACTCGAACTCTGAACCTCAAGTCAAAGCAAAATCTAAACCAACACCTAAGCCTAAGCCTAAGCCTGAACCGAAGCAAGAACCAGCCGCTAAAGAAAAGTCTAAGGCCAAATCAAAATCTAAACCAAAAGCAAAATCAAAAGCTGACTCCACCCCAGAGTCTAAATTCAAGCTCAACTACGACCTCACCAACATCCAGAAACGCATCCAACACATCCCACTCAGCGGCACATTACCCAGCCAAGTCTTCTGGAAGCATGACTCCAAAGCCGTCCTCATCCAGAGCAAAAAATCAAAAACCACCTACGCCTACGACCTCAGTAGCAAACGCCCAGCTAAATACCTCGAAGCCACAGGCACCCCTATCCGCTACGACAGCAAAGGCAACCTCTTCTGGATCTCTTCAGGCGTCCCTGGCATCATCAAAAGCGGAAAACCAATCAACTACACCTTCGTAGCTCAGACTAAATTCGACCGCATCCAGCACCAACGCTACAAGTTCAGACTCATCTGGAGAACCATCCGAGATGGCTTCTACGACGAGAACCTAAACGGCACCAACTGGGATGACACCCTCACCAAATACGAAGAAGCCGCCACCCTCGCTGAAAGCAATCAATCATTCGACCGCATCGTCTCCATGCTCCTCGGCGAACTCAACGCCTCACACACTGGCTACAGAAGTAGCAGCACCGGCGGCTGGAGAAAGAAAGCCCCATGGAGAGAAGAAACACTCCACCTCGGCATCAAGCACACAGCTAAGAGAAAAGGCTGGCTCATCACCAAGATCCTCACCAACTCCCCAGCTGATGGTGAACTCTCTAAACTCGAAGTAGGAGAAATCATCACCCACATCAACGGCACAAAAGTGAACCACAAGACACTCCAAAAAGACGTCCTCTGGGGGCAACTAAAAAATTCACTCCAACTCCAAGTCCTCAACAAAAAAGGAGACAAGCGGAGCGTCAGCCTCACCCCCATCAGCTATCCTGCATCTCGCTCGTTAGTCGCAGCCGACCAAATCGCCCAAAACAAAGCCATGGTCGAAAAACTCTCCGACGGAAAGTTCGGCTACATCCACATCTCCAGCATGCTCTGGGAAGAATTCAAGAAATTCGAGCAACACCTCTACGAAAACGGCGCCGGCAAAGACGGTATCATTATCGACGTCCGTGACAACGGCGGCGGCTTCACCACAGACCACCTCCTCACCGCACTCACTCAGCCACGCCACGCCTACACCGTCCCTAGAAACGGCGGACTTGGCTACCCTCAAGACAGATTCGTATACGCCACATGGGAGAAACCCATCGTCGTCCTCTGTAACCAGAACTCATTCTCTAACGCAGAAATCTTCTCCCACGCCATCAAGACCCTCAAACGAGGCAAGCTAGTAGGTGTCCCAACAGCAGGTGGAGTCATCTCCGCAGGCTCAGAAGACATCCTCAAAGAAGGCAGCCTCCGCATGCCATTCCGCGGCTGGTTCCTCAGCACTACCGGTGAAGACATGGAGCTAAATGGCGCCTCCCCAGAACCTGAGAACATCATCTGGACCACCCCTGGTGAACTAGAAGCAGGCATCGACAAACAAATCGAAAAAGCCATCGAGGTACTAGCCGATGAAGTCGAAACCAACCAACAAACACCAATCACACCAAAATACAGAAACCGCAGCCAGCTCAACAGCTCAGAAAGCCTCGAGCAAACTAAGAAATAATGGTTGAGGATCGTATATCAACATATGAACTACATGTTACTACGCATTACTCTGACTTGCCTTGCAGTAGTTCAGCCCCTCCCAGCAGAAGCAGAGGACACCTCCTTCATCCCTGATCCCAAACCACTAGAAAACCAAGCCCCGAAAGCAAAAAACAAAGCCCTCCCCACCCCACCGATTGCTCTCACCCACGAAACCGGACTAGCACTTTTTCTACTCCTCCCAGAAAAAGTGCTCCCACTCAGCGACGAACTCCGCACAAGAGCCGTTGAAAAAGAGGAAATCAAATCCATCACCCGCGATAAACAAACCATCGTCCTCTGGAACCCATTACTAGGCACCAGCAGCACCGAGATGAAATGCATCGCCTACACCACCGATCAAGAACCCGTCCTAGAAATAATCTACCGCTGGGACAACCCCGGACTCATTTCTAAGTCCCACACCAGCACCTACCACCTAACCCGTAAACCCAACGGCTGGCTCCTCAAACTCGTGAAATAACCCATCCCAAGTTTTAAATTGTAGCTACTTTCAGATACGGCTAAATTCCCCCCCATGAAGTATCTCCTCATATTCTGTTTCTACCTCATCACAAGCTGTAAAGACCCAGAACAAAAAACCTCCCCTACTACAACTGAAACACCAGCCCCACGTCCATCACTTACAGAAAGCACACTTCATCACATTTTTGATGTAGGTCTCGCACATTTTCTAGAACGACAACTAGATGGATTTGAGCTAAAAGCAGCCATCATAAACCATTTTCACTCCCTTCTATTCTACTACAACAAAGATACAGAACAGGTATGTTTTTATTTGGATGAAAATCTAATATACTTAGATAGGAAAAATACAATATTTCAAGTCAACGGTAAAAACATCCCCAACCAAATCGTATATTATATACCTGATAAAGAAAGAATACTCATTCCTATAGACTTCAGCGAAATGACTGAGGATCAACGCAAAAACTTTAAACCACCAGGAATGAAATTAGCATACGGCTTCAAACTAAAACAAACCGACTCCTTCAACTTCTCCATCTCCCTTACCAACCAGCGGGACAAACACCAAGACGTCAAAGTCTCCTACGACCCCAATAAAGGATGGAACAGCAGTGCCTCAGAAATCAAAAATGAGCACAACCTCATTGAAGCCAATGTCTTTTGCTTCGGAAAAGAAAAAGTCATCGACCAAATGAAGCGCATCAACAAAGACGCCGAAACCTGCATCATCAGAACCAAAACATTCCCATATCAACAATACACCATCCCCCTCACTTTTGATAGCGACTACGATAAACTAAACACCTACCCCATAGAAATAGAAATCAAGCAGGACAAAATGCTCATCAACGGAGAAGAATCAACATTTTATAAACTCAAGGTCATTCTAAAGGAAAAATTAAACCCTTTATCTCCCATCCACATCCGCTTCACACTATCAGACACCAGCCATGAACAAACCGTCAGAGACCTATTCGCACACCTAACAGTCCACCATCTCCCCCACAATTCATCCTCCCCCCCAGAAGCAAAATGCTTCATCGGCTTCAAATAACCACCCAATCAAACCCTCAAAGCCAGAACAACGCTTGCGGCTCCCCGCTTCCCGCTCCCAGCCGAAGGCTACGCTCCCTCCCCCCAAGAGCACAAAAAAAACTGATACCACCAGAGTCGCCTCTAACAGTATCAGTCTTAAAAATTTCCTAGCTGAGCTACAAACTACCTAGGAAGCGGAAACGCTCTATTAAACGCAAAAACCTCTTCCTGAATCTCAGCCAACTTCGCATCATCAGCCCTGTTCTCTAGCGCCGCATGAATAAAGTCTGCCACCTGCTCGATGTCTGCCTCCTTCATCCCACGAGTCGTAACAGCAGGAGTTCCTAAACGAATCCCACTTGGCTTAAACGGCCCAGCAGTATCAAACGGAATCGAGTTCTTATTGATCGTGATCCCCACCTTATCAAGCGCATCAGAAGCAATCGCTCCGTCCATACCATTCGGTCTCAGATCCACCAACATCAAGTGATTATCAGTGCCTCCAGAAACAATGCTATAACCATGCTTCGTAAGCCTAGCCGCCATCGCCTGCGCATTCTTCACAACCTGCTCAGAATACCCCTTAAACTCAGGCTTAAGCGCCTCACCAAAGCAAACCGCCTTAGCCGCGATCACATGCATCAACGGCCCACCCTGAATCCCAGGGAACACAGTAGAATCAATCTTCTTAGCATGCTCAGCCTTACACAAAATAATACCACCACGCGGTCCACGAAGTGATTTATGCGTTGTAGAAGTCACAAAGTCAGCATGCGGAACTGGATTCGGATGCACACCAGCTGCCACCAACCCAGCAATGTGAGCCATGTCCACAAATAGATACGCACCCACCTTCTTAGCAATCTGCCCCATACGCTCGAAATCAATCTCACGCGGATAAGCACTCGCACCAGTTGTGATCAATGCCGGCTTCAACTCCTCAGCCACCTTCTCAAGAGCATCGTAATCAATACGCATATCTTCCTCGCTCACACCATAGTGAGTCACCTCGTAAAATTTACCAGAAAAGTTAGCCTTATGCCCATGAGTCAAATGCCCACCATGTGCCAGATCCATTGTCAAAATCTTATCACCCGGCTTCAACACTGAAAAGTAAACCGCAGTATTTGCCTGTGATCCTGAGTGAGGCTGCACATTCGCATGATCCGCACCAAACAGCTCCTTCAACCTATCAATCGCAATCTGCTCCGCCACATCCACATGCTCACAACCACCATACCAACGTCTGCCAGGATACCCCTCAGCATACTTATTAGTAAGCAAGCTCCCCTGAGCCTCCATCACAGCAGGACTAGTGAAATTCTCAGATGCAATCAACTCAATGTGACTACGCTGTCTCCCTCCCTCAGCAGATACCGCAGCAAAAACCTCAGGATCAACCTTAGCTAGTGCACTACCAGAAGCCTTCAGCAATCTAGCCTCATGTCTCCCACCTTCAAATTCAGTATGCAAAAACGCATCCACAAGTGCCGGCATATCCGCCTCAGACACATGATTCTGCCCAAGACACAATACATTCGCATCATTATGCTCCCTAGCTATCTTAGCCTCTTCCTCAGTGCGAACCCCAACTGCTCGAATCCCAACATAACGACCAGCCGCAATACAAACGCCCACACCAGAAGTGCAAACCAGTATCCCAGCATCATACTGCCCATTAGCAACCTCAATCGCTACAGCATTTGCGTAATCTGCATAATCCACGGAATCCGTAGAGTTAGTGCCATAATCAGTCACCTCATGACCTTGTTCTTTAAGATATTTAACAATCGAATCCTTCAGTTGAACGCCGCCATGATCGGCCCCTAATGCTATACGGTAAGTTGAGTCACTCATAATTTGTCCACTCCACATGCCACGCCCCCACAAAATAGTCAACCGCCAAACACCCCCTCAACCCCACAAATCATGACATCCAATTACCCCCTCTCCCCATGAGCCAATTCCAGATTAACTACTTCAACCCCACATACATACTACCCCCCAATGATCACTCCCCTGTCAGCCTTACTAAATAACTCGCCAAACCATCATCTACCTCAGATCCACCACACCGTCATCTGACAAAACTCCACAAGTCGGAATACGATCACGACTCATCACAAAGTCCCCCTCACCACCATTCAAAAAGAGATCAGCACTCTTACTACTATCATTCAAACCACTGCCCAATGCCGGATAAATAAAATCCCACGCATCCCGACAAGCAACCTCACTAGAACACCCCACCACCAAAAATAATGGCAGGGTGAATATACAAATCTTTTTACTACTAGTGAATAACTTCATCCATCTAGCTCAACGCCTCAACAGCGGCATCCAAGCTCTCCACATCTTCCACGCAGATCACAGTCGCCTCTTTATTGATTCGCTTCATCATCCCAGCAATAAGCCTCCCAGGCCCTAGCTCGATAAACGTAGTATGCCCCTGAGCAATAAGTGCCTCAATACACTCCACCCACCGAACAGATCCAGTAACCTGCTTCTCCAAAGTCTCACGGATCTCATCAGCCCCAGCCACAATTTCACCTTTGAAATTACTAGCTACAGGGATACTAGCCTCGCTGATCTCTGTACCATGAAGCACACCAGCCAACTTATCCTGCGCAGTCTGCATCAACCGTGAATGATACGCACCAGCAACATTCAACTTCTTCGCTATCTTGATCCCTGCCGCCTTAGCTCCAGCCACAGCCTTATCCACTCCCTCTTCATTACCAGAAACAACAATCTGCCCCGGAGCATTAAAGTTAGCCACATCCACATCACACTCAGCCGCTAATGCCTCAACAGCTTCAGGTGTCCCACCGATCATTGCCGCCATTGCCCCCTTAGTCGCATCACAAGCCTCCTCCATGAACTGACCACGCAGCTCCACCACCTTAAGCCCATCAGCAAAAGAAAACGTCCCTGCAGCAGCATGCGCAGTAAACTCTCCAAGAGAAAGCCCAGCCGCCGCCACCGGCTCAAAATCCGGAAGTCTCTCCCTCAGCGCAGCAAGACAAGCCAACCCATGCAGGTAAAGTGCAGGCTGACAACGTGAAGTCTTAGTAAGCTCGTCCTCAGGACCATTAAACATAATCTCACTCAACGAAAACCCAAGCGCCTCATCCGCCTGAGCGAAAAGAGATTTCACCACGTCGTATTGTTCGACTAGATCTTTGCCCATGCCCACTTTTTGTGCGCCCTGTCCTGAGAATAAAATAACTGCGTTGCTCATATAGATGCATGCTAAACAGCAAGACATGACGAGGGGTAGAAAAAAATGAATATTCATAGCAGTTTTTTCTTGCGTTTAATCTCATTTTACGCTTTTTTCCCCCCGCAGCCAAAAAGCTCGCAACACTTTCTAAGCGGAGGGGTGGCAGAGTGGTTTAATGCACCGGTCTTGAAAACCGACGTGGGGAGACTCACCGTGAGTTCGAATCTCACCCCCTCTGCCATTTATTTTAAAAAGCCTTTAGGTCTAAACCACCTAAAGGCTTTTTTGTGCCCTAAACCCAAGGTGAGATGAGAACGCAGTTTGAATGCCCCGATCTTATAAGCAAAGCGAATCAGATAAACTCCCCTCCCATGCCGACGGAGGAGGAGGCATGCATACCAGCAAAGCCTGTAGCGGAGCGAAGGCAATCTCACCTCCTCTGCCATTTATTTTAAAAAGCCTTTAGGTCTAAACCACCTAAAGGCTTTTTTGTGCCCTAACCCCAAGGTGAGATGAGAACGCAGTTTGAATGCCTCCCACCAGATACACCGTGTAGTTGATGTCATCATTATAGCATCGCTACCTCTAACTTCCTATTTCCCTTAAGCATCTTTTTTAATGCAAGATCCATGAAACGCATTCATTATTTACTAACTGTATTGATAATTAACTATCAAGTATTTGCATAAAACCAAGCTAAACCAGAGTAAACGGTCAATCCACCTTATCTGATTGCTACAGGAACGTTTTTTCATGTAAAAAGACATTAAAGTAACTATAATGTATACACTAAAACGATCAACTATTCACCAAATCCCTTATCACAAAAGCACCAAATCAAGCTTTCTGTCCAAAACAAAGGGCTTTGCTCTCATTTCTACAATTTCAATAATGTCATTGTTGCTATTGATTTCAATAGCGATGCTTAGCCTTAGCTCTATAGAAACTCGTGATAACGAATTAAGTAAAAATCGCACCATTGCACAATCAAATGCACGCATGGCTTTGATGGTAGCCATTGGCCAGCTTCAGCAGTCTATGGGCCCAGATCAGCGCGTGTCAGCTTCTGCTAGTATCTTTGATACAGACCCAACCACAGCAGAAATCGATGGAGTTAACCTACCGCACACGCTTGGAGCTTGGTCCACACTCACCGCTAACGGAGACCCCATCATTTATCAAACAGATGACGGCTACCACATGGATCATCGAAACCCCAGTGACACCACCTTTGAGGATCACCGCGAAAACGTCATCTCTTGGCTGATCAGCGGCGGCGAACAAACTGGGTTCGATCCAAGAACGTCAAGTCTTCAAGAAGGAACTACAGCCATCACATTAGGTTTTGACAACGGACAGAAAGTCATGGCTCCACTAGTTAATACAGTCAGTAGCGATGGCGCGACAAACAAGTATGCCTATCATGTCACCGATCTCGGTATGACTACGCCTGTAGTGCAGCTCAATACCAAAGCAGGCACGCTTCCATCTGCTTCCTCCCCAAATGATGGAGGCTACGCGAACCTCTACGGGGGCTCTAAGCGCCCCTTAGGCGATATCTCTGACACCAAAGACGCCTTCTCAGGAATCGCCGATGATGCCACTGTTATCAATGAGAATGCAACGACCAGATACATTACGAATCAAACATTAGGATTCACCCCCGATGGTATCAGTAATGATGATGCAAAAGAGCTCCTAAGACTTAACGATCAGAGCTTCTCTTTCCAAAACACAGCTCTCTTGGTGGACACACTCCGCGGCGGCTTTCGAACTGATCTAAGCTCTTTCCTGCACGGGAATGAAGATCCTGGTGATGGGAGTTTAGTTGGCTCAACTAGCACCTTATTGACTGACCTCGACCCCATACTCCCTCACGATAATTTTAAAGTGCTATCGCCAAAATTCGGAGCACTCCGTGACTTTCTCCGCCTAGGAGACCTAGCAGGTAGCTCTCGTTCTATTGATCCTCGTGCCCCGATCTATGGAAACGGAGGGTATCAAAACGACTACCCTGACCCAACTCAAGTATTCAAGCAAGGAGTTCACCCGCACATCATCGAATACAGCTCCTACCATCTACCTGTTGAAAATCAAGCATCTACCTCAAATGTATCAACTCTAATCTATCCCCGAGTAACGCTATGGAACCCATACAACGTCACCATAAAGGCCTCAAATTACTTTGTCCAAATCAACCAAAGAGACACTTTTGCAATCACCGTCAAACCTGCATCAGGGTCAGGAGATTCAGGACAATACTCATACAGCGCAACATCTGGCACCGTCGCGTCTGGTGATGGATCACGGGCTCGCCCTGACTACCTATTTTTCTTTTTAGAGCCCATCGATATCGAACCTGGCCAATCTCTAGTATTCACAGCCGCACATAGCGGTTCAAAAAAACTTGAAGACCGAGACGGTAACCTTTCTCAAAACATCCTCTCTGCAACCGCCAACCCCTCTGATTTAGCCAGTTTCTATGTCGACATGACATCCACCTCCGCTACGTCACCAGACTTCAATACCACCTTAGAATATACATTCAACGGTACCTATTTTGTCAGCAATGAAGAATCAACCTCAGCTCGTCTACGCCTAGCTTCTGGCAATTCCAGCTATAGCTCCTTGATTGGTGGCTCTGATGAAGCTCCCAATGCTCCTATAGTACATACTTTCGATATTCATAACTGGGTTCGCGACAACCAGATGCGCTTTCGCCAAATGGATAATTCAGACCCTCCTCTTTTACTAAATATCACAGACACCCCGTCACTCATCCCTGACCACAGAACCAAGCTAGGCATGCGCCTCAAGGCCTTCAACGAAACACCTGAGAATCTCAGCCTTAACTCTAAGGCTCCTTGGGACTTCCCTCTGATAGAAATGTCCAACATGCGGTCCCCATTCTATAGGCGGACTTCATGGGATTGGATAATAGAGAGAGCCAAGAACGGGTCAATTAATGCAAATCAGGAATTCCACTTTGGACCATTCGCCACAGAGACTACCCCTGCTCCCAGTTACACAGATTCATTTATGATCCCCCGCTACACTGGAGGTGTAGCAGAAACATCACCCTTCATGAACTCTAGTAGCATCCTTAACTTGCGCTTTCCTTTATTTGATATCCCACCAGCAGACATGGAGGCATATTCCTTCGCTCAGCTCCGCCCCGCAACACTCACTCATGAATTTAGTGCTCCTAGCTTCATCATAGGAGAAAGCCTAGTCCCTGTAACCTCACCACGCGACAGAAGCGCCCTCAGTCTTGCTGATTACGAAAAGGTCTGGTGGGATGGGGTCAGACCATCTCAGGTAACATCCTACGCAACTTGGTGGCAAGACGAACTAGACCCGTCCGTGAACTACTCAGCTTACGATCTACGCTATGAGGTAAATCACGCCCTATGGGATAAATACTTTCTTTCTTCCATACCAAATGATGCCATTTTAGCAGACCACACAGATGCCGGCTCTATCCCCAATCAGCACATCCAAGTTAGCACTGCAACAGAAGAAGATCTAACCCAAACAACGGCAAGTAAACCTGACCTCATAGCTCAACATCTCAGACTAAATAACCATCACTCAGTAAACTCAACCAACCTTATTGCTTGGAAATCTCTTCTATCAAAAAACATGGGAGTTAACATCAATGGCAGAAACACCGATAGCGACTCAGTTCCCTTCCCTGGAATGAGCACACCACTTGGCGATGGAGCTAATCCTACCAGCTCAGAAGAAATGGCAACCTGGATAGGATACCGCCAGCTTAACCCTGTCGAAATCAATCTTCTAGCTGAAAATATAGTTGAACAAGTCAAACGTCGTGCTCCATTCATCTCGATCTCAGACTTTGTTAATCGACGTCTAATTGAAGCGGAAAGCGCCTCCACAGCCGCCCCAGACGTCAACACCCAAACAGACATTGACCTCCTAAGCTATGCTGGCCCCATCGAAATTGCTATTCGCAAAGCTGATATTAATGCTGGCCTCCAAGACTATGCTCAACTAGCAGCCGCTGAATATGAGACCCCTGTCTACAAAGCAGGCAAACAAGAAGTGCAACCCTACAAAACAATAAACACTCCCGAAGAACGTTTTGCCAATGCACCCGCTCACTTAACACAAGGCAAGATATTGGAAACCATCGGGTCAACACTCACCTCGCGCTCAGACACCTTCCGAATCCGAGCTTATGGAGAATCACGTGATGTCTCAGGCAGGCTCAAAGCCGCAGCATGGTGCGAAGCTATTGTCCAACGAAGCACTACATATCTAGACAGTGTAGCAGACGACGCTATCGTCGCCGCAGATGACCTCACTTCCGATAATAATAAAAAATATGGCCGTCGTTTCTTAATCAAATCCTTCCGCTGGATGGCTAAAAATGAACTCAACTTCGACTAACGACTGTCGATCATTAATTAATTTATAATGAGAACTACCACTAACATGACCTATATACGCAGCCTCTACAAAATTCTCCCTTTAATTCTGATCTCAGACCTCTCCGCCCAACTTCCGACCAATAACACCGACGAAGAATCTACAAAGAAAACCCTTAAAGTCAAAATACTGGCATTAGGCCACAGAAGAACCGCAACATACACTCGCTCGAAAAAAGCAGAAGTGATCAGGTTCACGACACCCGATGGAGAGACCATTGAGGAGGTCATTCCTGCAGGCACAGCCGTTGAAGTCCGAGGCTCAAGATATGAATACCTCCCCTCACGTATCTATATTCCAAATAAAAATAAAGAAACAGGAGAAGAGCACATGCTTAGACCCCTCATCCTTAACGCATGCTCGCCTGAAATAAGCTTAAAACCACGACAAAATCTTGACGTCTATATCCGTAAAGCACCTCGCCAAGAAGGCAAAGAACTTGAACTTACAAAGTATTTCTCAACCTCAATCGCAGAGGAGCAGACTCACCTCCTGACAACCATCATCAAGCGCCATACCGTCGCTACAGCTTGGGAAAAACCCATCATCAAGTCATTCAACACTAGCTACGATAAGCTACCGCCAAAGTCTCTCCTCATCTTCAATGCCTGCCCTTTGCCAATTGAAGTTCAAGTCCCATCCAAACAGAAAATCGAAAATATCACAATAAAGCCTCTCTCAACATTTAAGACGATTCCAGGCGTGAATACACGAGGAGAAACAGTCGTACTGGCAAAAATCGTCTATCCAGATGGAAAAAAACGACAATTTTATTACAACTCTCTCAACATTGCCCAAGACGGACGCGCTTATTTGTTTGTCTACTGTGACCCTCGAAAAAATGCAACGAACCTAGCTAACACAGTTCAGTTTTATGACACCATTGAACCACCTGTGAAAAAATAAAGTAGCCGCGCATCAACCCCATAAGAATAACGCAACCGTGCGATCTGTATCGCCAATAATTTCTCAAAAGCCTTTAGGATCGAAACACCCAAAGGCTTTTTACGTCTAACAGTTGATGGTGAGAATTGAGCACACTCTGCCCAGCCCCATCGCATAAACCTAGCTATATCCCTCCGCTATAAAAAACCGTCCTTCCATAACCTCACTATTTTTCCTACCATAGCCTTTGTCTATGGAACTCTTCTTCAGATCAATCCGCCGCCTACTCCTCATGATCGAATGGATTTTGGGAATAATATGGGGAACATTAAGCAAACTACTCCCCTTCTGGAAAATCAAACCCGTCGTTGAGATCTTCAACGCGGTGAAATTTCCACACAACGGAAAATGCGGCACCTGGATCTACGGTCGCGTGCTTAGCGAGCGCAAGCTGATTCCACCCACCCCAGAAGACTCAAGCTGGATCAATTTCAGACGTATGATTAGCCAGTGGTTCACCCGCGAGGTTCCTAAGACGGGAGTCACTGTCACGATTGGAAATCAGCAACACCAAGTTAGATCTGATGCTGATGGGTATTTTGAATTACTCGCCTATAATGTCTCCGGAGCCTATCAGGTGAGTCTAGATAGTTATGATTATAAAGCTGAATTTGAATCCACAGGCTCACCTGAAATCCCTGAATACGTCATCATCACAGACGTCGATGACACGCTGTTAGAGACAGGTGCTATCTCACTAGGCAAGATGATCAAAACCACTCTCTTAGGAAACTCACTCACCCGTGACCTCGTCCCAGGAATCTCAGAACTCATCAATGAACTACACCATAACGCCAAGCACCCAGTATTCTACGTAACAAGCTCACCGTGGAATCTGCACGGATTCCTAGGCCGTGTCTTTTCACGTGCAATGCTCCCAAAAGGCGGCATTTTCATGACCGACTGGGGACTCACCCCCAAACAATGGCTAACCCCAAGCCACGATGCCCACAAGGGCGACGCCATACACAGGATCTCCGAATGGTATCAGAATTCCCAGTTCCTACTCTTTGGTGATGACAGCCAGAAAGACCACACCATTTATGCCGACTTCATCCGCAAGAACCCAGATAAAATCAAAGCCGCATTCATCCGAACAGTTGCCGGTGAAGAAAAAATGGAACTAGTCCAGCAAATGATGGATGCCCTAAATCAAGAAATAGGAAGAGAAGTGATGTTCGTGATTCACACCGCGGAGGAAATCAAAGAGAAACTAACAACGCTGCCCTAAAATCACCCCAGACCACCACGCAACCAACTACCTACCGAGCATAGAATTAGTCTGCTGAACTCCTAACTGATTGTACTCATCCCTGCTCATGATGAGAGGCTCTTGCGCAGTTCTATTTCTGCTAATGACATAGCCGTTAGAACTAGTCTGAACCTCACTGGATCGAGCTTCATTCGCCCTACCAGTCGCATATTTACCAGCATTGAATTGACTCTGATTAGCAGTCGCATATTGCCCATTAGCTTGAGCACTCGCATTACGATTCACATAGTGCGGCGAATGCTTAAATTTACTACCATCCATATTTCCGCCATATTGCTTTGAAGCGTAGTCTTTATTTCCACCCCAGCGCTCCTTACGATAGCTTTCCTTGTTATAATCTTTGCCAGAAAAATCTCGCGATCCAATATCAGATCGCCGATTATTATACGAACTCACTTTATCCGAGCCAGACCGCGCCATCCCATGGTCCCCCTTCTCCATCTCGTAACCATTGTTATATTTATCCAGACCCGAGCGAACCTTCGCCTGCGTCACAGTCTGCTCACTAGCACAAGATGCAAATGCAAACACCGCTACAGCTAAACCTGACTTGATCACGTTTTGATAAATATTTTTCATACAGAAATAACTATATCCCTTGTCCCCAACCCTTCAAGCTAAGAATCTGGAAATTGTAAACCCAGTCTAGACTCACTCCAAAAATTAAGAGAAATGGCACGGCTTCAACCAAAGAAGACGCGCCATTGTTAAAATTTCCAGATCAGCACGCAGCCAACCTAAACACCCACCTTATCGCTCCGCAATCGGAGGAACTGGTGAAGTGGTCGCAGGTCCTACATACTTGGTAAGTGGACGATAAAGCCTGTTATCCTTCAACTGCTCTAACACCTGTGCTGTCCAGCCTGACATTCTCGCTATCGCGAAAATAGGAGTGAAGAGATCCGTAGGAATATTCAGAGAATAATATACAGTCGCAGAGTAGAAATCCACATTTGCATTAAGCCCTTTGCGCTCGCGCATGATAGTAGCGATACGCTCAGACATATTGATCCATTTTGACTCACCTAGCTCCTCAGTAAGTTTGATCGCCATTTTCTGAAGATGTGGAGCACGTGGATCGAGCACCTTATAAACACGGTGACCAATACCCATGATCTTCTTCTTATTTACGAGACAATCTTCAACAAAAGCATCCACCTTATCTTCGCTACCTATCTCCTTGAGCATCTTGATCACTCCCTCATTCGCTCCACCGTGAAGTGGCCCCTTGAGTGTGCCAATCGCCGAAGTCATCGATGAGTAAAGATCAGAAAGCGTACCAGTAGTGACACGTGCTGAGAATGTAGATGCGTTCATCCCATGATCCGCATGGATAATGTAAGCAACGTCCAGAGTCTTCACTGCTGCCTCACACGGCTCCTCACCTGTGATAAGATATAGGAAATGTGCTGCCTCAGAAAGATCCGTGCGCACCGGAGGTAAATCTAAGCCCTGACGAGCGCGGTGATAATACGCCACAATCACAGGAGTCTGCGCCACAATAGAAAGTGCCACTTCATGATTTAATGCCGTATCCGGCTCGCCTACTTCAGCGCGCTTATCAAAGATTCCTAACATAGAAACACCAGTTCTTAGAACATCCATAGGAATGGCATCTTTAGGTAGCCCTTTGAGGAAACTCACCACTTGCTCAGGAAGCTCACGATTGCTTCTAAGAGTTGACTCCAGATCGGCTAGTTCTTCGGCATTTGGCAACTTGCCATTATGAAGTAAGTAAGTCACCTCCTCAAATGAACAATTCTCGACGAGATCATCGATGTCGTAACCGAGATACGATAATTTTCCTGCTTGACCCTCTACTTTAGAGAGAGCTGATTCGTTTGCGATGACGCCTTCTAGGCCTTTTGCGTAGTCACTCATATTAGTTTTTGATTTGTTGTTGGTACATTAAAAAAATCTATAAACATTATTAACCCTAAAGAGTGGACATTGACAATGTTCTTCTCAAAGAAAAAACCATATCAACAAAAAGAAGCAAGAGAATATCACAACTTGACTACTTTCAGAGTTGGCAGATCTCCCCACTATCATGTAAGTAATCCCCATGAGCATCATCTTATCCATCGAAACTAGTATCCCAGAGGCATCTGTTGCCCTCACGATTGATGGTGAAATGTTCGCTCATCAAGAATTCGAAAGCCACAGACAGCAAAACAAACTCCTATTCCCCGCGCTCGAATCTATCCTCACCAAACTACCTAAAAACTCAGCCCCAGACCTCATCCTAGTCGGAACCGGTCCAGGAAGTTATAGCGGATCGCGTATCTCCATCGCCGCCGCTCAGGGCCTCGCCATAGCATACAGTTGTCCAGTCGTTGGGCTTTGCTCATTCTTAGGGACGAGCACCATGTCAGAACACACCACAGCTTTCGCCATCGGTGACGCCAGACGAGACACCTACTTCATCGCCGAAGTCCACCAAAACCAAACCGACTTCAAACCCGGAGAACTCCAGCTACTCTCACTCGATGACTTCTGCGAAAAACTTACCTCTATCGATACCACCAAAACCCCACTTTTCAGCTTTGAGCAAGAACTACCCATGCTCCATGTCGCCGAGTATTTCATCGATAAGTCTCACGCCGCACAACTCGCCAAAGCATGGCTAAACCTCACCCCCGAGACACAGCAGCAGCTCCTCCAGTCACCACCCCAGCCAGCCTACCTCAGAGCTCCATTTATCACCAAGGCTAAGCCAGGACACCCACTCCTAAGGCAAAAGAAACGTTAATTCAATATACGTAAATATTTAACCAAGTGACTAATTCAGAAAACGCTAAAGACTTCATCGATTTAAAACTAGCCGTCCCAGCTCTCGCGGGTGATGGCTGGAGAAAGTCTGCCCGAAACACCCTAGAAAAACTACTAGGCATCACCACCGTCCGCCGGCTAGTAACCGATGCAGCTCAAGCAAAGACCCACGACGTCTTCGGCAGATCCCTAGAAATTCTCGATATCCTAGTAGACTCCAAAGGCGTCCCAGAAGCCATCCAAGCACTCCCAAAAACCACTGGCGCCATCATCATCGCAAACCACCCATTCGGCGGAGCAGATGCCCTAGCCCTCTGCTCACTCCTCGCCAAATCACGCCCAAATGACAGTAAAATTCTAGCTAACTCCCTAGTCTACCCTGCCCCTAAATTCCCCAACTACCTCCTCCCCCTCAAGATCCTCGGCGAGCCAAATGCCGCCCGCCACAACCTCAAAACCCTCAAAACAGCCGCCGAACACGTCAGCAATGGAGGCCTCTTAGGAGTCTTCCCCGCCGGCGGAGTTTCACATTACCAGCCAGATAGCGGAGAAATCACAGATGTCGCCTGGTCCGAGCACATCGCCCGCATCGCCCTCAAAGCTCAAGTACCGGTTATACCAGTCAAATTTTTCGGCAGAAACCCACTCTGGTATCAATTACTAGGGAAAATTCACAAGCTCCTCAGAGCTGCCATGATTCCTAGAGCTTTACTTATCATGAAACATAAGACAATAAAGTGTCGCGCAGGAGCAGTGATCCATCACCAGACACTCGCCGAAGCTAAAAACCCTACCGCCTTTCTTCGAGATGCCGTTTACAGCATCACCGAATAACTCTATCAAACTATCAACTAACAAAATATTATGAGCCTCAACGAACAACTTACCCAAGACATGAAAACCGCCATGAAGGCGAAAGACAAAGTCACTCTCAACACCATCCGCACACTCAAATCAGCAGTCAAGAACGCAGCCATCGAGCAAGGCGGAGCCGATATGGTTCTCGACGACGCAGAGATCACCACCGTCATCCGTAAGCAAATCAAACAACGCCAAGACTCCATCACCCAATACTCAGAAAATGGCAGACCTGAGCTAGCAGAGACCGAACAAAATGAAATCGATGTCCTCGAAAGATACCTCCCTACTCCACTCACCGAAGAAGAAGTAGCGGCATTCGTAGCCGAAGCCATTGCTGAAACCGGAGCCAGCAGCAGAGCTGACATGGGTAAAGTCATGGGCATCATGCAGAAGAAAACTGAAGGCAGAACAGATGGCAAAACCATCAGCCAAGCAGTGATGAAAGCACTCAGCTAATATTGACACCAATATAAGAGCACCGTTTATCAACCCCACATCACCCCAACCTCCTTTAATACACCCGCGGCTTCTTGCTCCAAATCGATAGCCGCCAAAAACTCTAAACAACACCCCTCCCAACTATTCACAAATAACGAATACTAATCACCACATGCGCTGCCTGCTCATCGATAACTCTAACACCCGCACGAAGTTCATGATAGGAACGGAGCGTGAGCTCCTCCCCTGGATTGCACATGTGAATACCTCAGAAATCTCCACAGAGACAATCACTGAGGTTCTAAAGGAGCAACATTGGGATTCCGTGTATCTCTGCTCAGTCGTCCCAGCTAAAGCCCAAATCATAGAATCCACGCTAAAGCACCTCGCAGACAAGCCGTTCCAAAAACTTACCCATAGCTCTGAACTAGGCATCGGGATTCAATACCCCACGCCCAGCCAGATCGGTGCAGACAGACTAGCCAACGGCATTGCTGCCCACACCCTATATGGCTCACCCTGCATCGTCATCGATTTCGGCACCGCGGTCACTTTCGACGTCATCGCCGACGGTAAATACCAAGGCGGAGTCATCGCCCCAGGACTTGGAGCCATGACGGACTATCTAGCAAATAAAACTGCTCTGCTCCCTAAAATCACCCTTACTGAACCAGAAAGTGCGATCGGAAAATCCACAGAAAAAGCCATGGACATTGGCGCCGTTTACGGTTACCGCGGTCTGGTTCGTGAAATAATCACCGAACTCTGCAAGGAGCTGAAAGCGAAGCCGACCGTTATCTGCACTGGTGGAGACGGCGAACTCATCACAAACGGCTTACCAGATCTCATCCATCACTACCACCCTTCAATCACGCTTGAAGGAATCAGACTAGCCGCTATACTTAACTTTTAGAAAGACACATAAATGAAGAACATCAAAAGCATTGGAATCGATTTTGGAGGAACCTCCATCAAATTTGGAGTAGTATCTGGCAAAGAAATAGTCGCCACCAGCTCACCCATCATTCCCAAGGATTACCCTGTCCCCGCTCAGCTCATCCGCGCAATCGCCGACAAAGTAAACCAACTCAAAAACGAGCACGACAACATCGTAGCCGTGGGTTGTGGCGTCCCCGGATTTGTAGACTTCCCCACTGGCACCATTCACAACCTCACCAACGTCCCCGGCTGGATAAACATCCCACTGAAACACGAACTTGAAACCCTCACAGGACTCCCAGCAGCCATCGAAAATGACGCCAATGCCATGGCCATAGCCGAGTGGAAACTCGGAGCAGCCACTGGATACAATCACGCCATCTGCCTAACCCTAGGCACAGGCGTAGGTGGAGGCATCATCTCAAATGGCGCCATCATCCGTGGCGCATCATACGCCGCTGGCGAACTAGGTCAGACCTCTATCCACTACGCTGGCAGAAAAGGCGCCTACAATAACCCTGGAGCACTAGAAGCCTACCTCGGAAATAACGAATTCGCAGCAGACACACAAGCCGACTACGAAGCAGCCGGCATCAACAAAGCCCTCTCAGACTGCACCCCAGCCCACCTCGCAGAAGCAGCAGAAAATGGCTGCCACATCGCTCTCAAAGCATGGGACGGATTCGCTGAGAAACTTGCAGCAGCACTAGCGTCAACATGCTGGCTTCTCAACCCAGAGATCATAGTCATCGGCGGCGGCGTAGCACAAGCCGGTGAACTCCTCTTCACCCCACTCAAGAAGCACCTCAACGACCAACTAAGCGGACCATTCAAGGACCATCTCAAAGTCGTCCCTGCCGAGTTCTGTAACAACGCCGGAATCTTCGGCACCGCAGCCCTAGCCCTCGAAGAAGTCGGAGACTACACAGCCTAGAAACCAAAAAACTCCGTCACTTGACGGAGCTCAACACCCATTAAGAAGAACGCTTAATTCTGATCCCTATTCTCTTTCAATTCTTCTAATGCCTCTAAAGCCCTACGTTCTTTACGTTCGGCTTTTTTCTTTTCGCGAGCCTCACGGAAGAACGATTGCACCAAACCCAGACATTCATCCAGCATCACTCCAGAGGTAATCTCACATTTATGGTTCAACGGAGGATTTGAGTCTAACAGATTGATCCACCCTCCAGCCGCTCCGCCTTTAGGATCAGGACAACCAAAAACCACGCGATCAGGTCTACAATGCACAATAGCCCCCGCACACATCGGGCAAGGCTCCTTGGTAACATAGAGAGTGCACCCCTCAAGCCTCCAGTCACCAATGACCTCTTGAGCCGCCGTCAGAGCCAGCATCTCAGCATGAGCAGTCGCATCCTTCAGCGTCTCCACCTGGTTCCACCCTCGCGCAATGATCTGCCCATCCTTTACAATCACCGCCCCGATAGGCACCTCAGTAGCTGAATACGCCTTCCGAGCATCACGCAGCGCCTGCTGCATGAAAAACTCGTCACTGGACATATCGAATGTGAAATCTTCACTCATTAAATCAGACTATCCAGTTGGCCAGAATCCGATACCTAAAAGTCAAAAAACTTCTTAGCCTTCTCAAAGAATCCTTCCTGCATCGGCGAGTTTTTCTCTCCAATGCTCTCGGTAAATACCGCCAGCTTCTCCTTCTGCTCAGCATTCAGCTTAGTAGGGACTTCTACCTTTACCTCGACATGTAAATCACCCTTATAACCAGAAGACAGATCCTTGATCCCCTTCCCTCTAAGTCGGAAAACTGTCCCTCCTTGAGTCCCCGCTGGGATTTTGATAGATGATTTACCTTCCAAAGTAGGAACCTTAAGCTCACCACCTAGTGCCGCAGCTCCAAATGGCATCGGCACCTCACAGAAAAGATTCTCACCCTCGCGCTCGAACACTTCGTGCTCTTTCACGTGAATAAAGACATAGAGATCACCTGCTGGACCACCACGGTATCCCGCATCACCATTTCCAGATGACCTAAGTCGCGTACCACTATCAACTCCCGCAGGAATACGTATCTTGATTCTAGAGGTCTCCTGAGATGTCCCCTGACCATTACACTCCTTACAAGGATCCTTGATCACTTCACCCGCACCACGGCACTCTGGGCACGTAGTCTGCTGAACAAAAATTCCAGCCTGCCTAGTCACAGCACCCTGACCGCCACATGCAGGACAAGTCTTAGCTCCAGAATCCCCTTTAGCACCCTTACCGTCACAGGCGCCACAAGTAGCTTCTTTCTCGATCTCTAGTTCCTTCTCAACACCTACAGCAGCCTCTTCAAGCGAGATCTCCAAGTCATAACGCAAGTCACTACCCGGACGCTTAGAAGACCTCTGTCTACCACCTCGGCGACCACCGCCACCGAAGAAATCTTCAAATCCACCACCGCCACCAAAGGCGCCACCGAATACCTGAGAGAAAATATCTGACGCATCGTGGAAACCACCGCCACCGCCGCCACCGCCCATACCACCTTCAAAGGCAGCATGTCCGTATCGGTCATAAGCAGCACGCTTGTCCTCATTACTGAGCACTTCATAAGCTTCCCCTATTTCCTTAAATTTATCCTCCGCCGCAGCATCATCCGGATTCTTATCTGGGTGAAACTTAATCGCTAACTTGCGGTAAGCTTTCTTGATTGCAGATGCATCTGCATCCCTAGAAACTCCCAATTGTTCATAATAATCTGCCTTTGCCATAATGTAATAAAATTCTGTTGTTACTCTGCCCTACTAACCCTCTGTCTCCTCAGCCCCTGCATCCGCAACGACCTCTTCCGCCTTCTTAGAAACTACCACATTCGCAGGTCTGATAAGTCTGTCACCTAGTAAGTAACCTTTCCGCATCACGCGAATGATCTTACCGTCCTCATGCTCATCGCTCTCTTCCTGACTCATCGCATCATGGATATTCGGATCGAAATCACTCCCCACCACAGTCACCGCCTCAGTCACACCTTGACCAGAGAGGAATCCCTCCAACTGCGCCTGCACCATCTTCATACCCATGAAAATCATTGAACCTGACTCAGCTTCAGCAGCCATCATCCCCATGTTAAAATTATCAATCACCGGTAGAAGCTCTTCAATCAATCTCTGATTACCAAATTTGATCGCCTCTGCCTTCTCACGTGACATCCTCTTACGGTAGTTCTCAAGATCTGCCGCAGTGCGCATCGCTGTCTCCTTCCACTTCAGCATGTCGCCTTCGAGCTGAGCCTGTGGGTCCAGATCTATCGTATCTTCTGCCTCAGCAGCTTCCTCTAGCTCCTTCTCTATCTCTGCATTGATTTCCTCCATAGACTTACCCTCGTCTGTATTCACAGACTCCTCATTCACTACTTCTGGATCAGTGTTCATCTCTGTATCTTTTTGAGTATCATTTTGCATGGGCATACCCATAGCTTTCTTCTGCTGATCGTCAACCCTCATTTTATTGGTATTTATAGAAAATAGTCCAAATTTAACTTTCTACCACAGAGCCATATTTACAAAATCTCCTTTCACTTGCTGTTTCTTCAATCTCAATGACACACGCCACACCCTAAGCTTCAATCAGCGAGTAGCCACCCCCATCAACTGCTCCGTCATCCTCAGCGCATCATGATTCCCCCTCACTTCATGCACTCTATGTAGCATACAGCCGCACCTACGTGCCAGCGTAGTCACCGCCACCGTAGCCGCATCACGCTCCTGAGGACTCTTTATCCCCAGCAGTCTCCCAAACAAAGATTTCCGAGAGACTCCTAACAATACAGGTCTCCCACCCACACTAATCTCATTAATATTCGCCAGTAAACTCAAATTATGCCCGTCAGACTTCCCAAAACCAATCCCCGGATCAAAACAGACACACTCCGCATCCACCCCAGCCTCCACCAGCGTCTCTAACCTCTCAGCGAAAAACCCCTGCACCTCACGCCTAACATCCTCATAACTAGGATTATCCTGCATCGTCTCCGGAGTCCCCTGCATGTGCATAACCACCACCCCAACACCCTCCTCAGCACAAACCCCAATCATTTCAGCATCAGCAGTACAACCAGTAACATCATTCACAATATCTGCCCCCGCCTCAATCGCCGCCCTAGCCACCGCCGCCTTAGAAGTATCCACAGAAATGTACACCCCATCAAACTCCCGCCTCTCACGTAACCCACGGATCACTGGCACCACCCGTGCCATCTCCTCTTCCACACTCACCACCGCCGCCCCCGGCCGAGTAGACTCACCACCAATATCAATAATAAGCGCCCCATCATCACGCATTTCCCCCGCGCGCTTGACCGCCAACTCCATTGTATTACTCTCACCACCATCGGAAAAAGAATCCGGAGTCACATTGAGAATGCCCATCACCACAGCCTCAGAGCATAAATCAATCCCCCCACGCTTTTCGTGCCATCTCGTTCTCCATATCATAGCATGATTAGAACCAAATGGTTCAGAAATTTACAGAACGAAAACACAAAACTTGATATGCCACACATTCAGTGCAAAACTTCATCCATGAAAATCATCAGTTCTTGCCTCAAACCCATCGTCACCATCTGCTCGCTCGCCTTGCTCTCCAGCACAGCTATTTCCAGCGCGCAAAAGAAAGTCAGTGACGCAAATTCCCACGTCCGCCTGATGAAAAACGCCGATGGATCCACCACTCAGTTCAAACGAGACCTCAACAATACCACACTTGAGAAAAGCACCTTCGTAGAAAAACAAAATGGTGAAAAAATCATCCGCACCAGAACCACATACACCCGTGACAAACAAGGCAGACTCAGAAGCGGAGTCATCGAAGATGGCCAGCGCATCAAGCTCTACAAGCTCCGCTACGGCTATGATCCTAGAACCGGCAGACTCATCGCAGAAAACATGTATGATGCCAGAACTGTCCGACGTAATGACCCCGCAAACCCTACGAAAGAAACCCCAGTCAGAGCTCTTAGATACTCCTACACCGCCCAAGGTGAACGCAGTAAACCAATCGTTTACGTAGGAGTATCTGGTAGAACCGCAGAAGAACTTCAGAAGTGGCTTAAGGAAAATAAATTCGAAAAAGGCACCTTCCCAGACGTCGACCCATTCGCCCCCAAAACCGCGAATCCAAACGCAACACGATTGAGAAACTAACCACCCCAAGCTCCAGGATCCAAATTCTAAAATGTAAATTCAGATAAAACATTCACTCCCAGAATCAACCGCCCTCCCAGCTCACCCTCCACCCCCTTAGAAAGCACTCTGAATCATCCCTCCCTCAGCACGGATATTACTCCCGTTTATCACAGCAGCACGAGCACTGCTAATGAAAGCCACTATGTCACCGATCTCCTCAGGCTTAATCAGTCTCTGGATCAATGACGTGGGCCTATTCTCTGACATAAAGCGAGCTTCCGCCTCATCCGCTGGGAGACCAGGGAAAATATCTGCAATGAACTTCTGCACTCCTTCAGTAAGTGTTGAACCCGGCAAAACTGAGTTCACTGTTACCTGAGTATCTTTGGTCATCTCCGCCAAAGCACGTGATATACCCAACTGCATTGTCTTGGTCGCGCTATAGTGAGCCATTTCTGGAGCCGCTTTAACTCCAGACTCACTGGAGATAAAAACCACTCTCCCGTGCTTACGATCAAGCATTCCTTTCAGGTAATGACGAGCCAAACGCACTCCACTCATGATGTTCACTTCAAACAACCGTTGCCAAGCTTCATCCGTTTCATCGAAAAACCCGACCGCTTCGTAGATACCTAAATTATTGACCAAAATATCAACTTCCGGAAAAGCAGCGATGGTCTCCTCAGTCCCCACTGCAGAAGCATTGTCAGCAACAAGCCCCACAAGTTTAGCATCAGCTTGCCTTGAGGTAATCTCAGCCACGGCTCCATCCACACTTTTCTGGCTCCTTCCATTAATGATTACCCGTGCTCCATCGGCAGCAAGTGAGCGAGCGATTTCAAGTCCTATTCCTCCAGTAGAAGCGGTAACAAGAGCGGTTTTATCGTTTAGTTCTAAATTCATAATTTTTTAATTGATTAGTGACAATCAAAGTTCCCTCCGAAATGAGGTTCCCCTTGGTTGATGGCTTGACCTTAGTAAAAATTTACCAATAATTCAAATAATGCAAATCATGCGAACACATTATAATTATGATCAACCTTGAGTGGTTACGGACGTTTAAAACAATCTATGAACTAGGAAGCATGACCGCCGCAGCGGAGCATCTCTATGTCTCGCAACCCGGAGTCAGCCTCCACCTAAGTTCACTGGAAAATCACGTAGGTTATAAACTTTTCGAGCGTCGACCACGCTTATTAGTCCCCACCGAGCAAGGAAAGCAACTGTACAATACCATAGTAGACCCCATCACAAGCCTAGAGGAAATTGAGCTCAAGAGCCAACGCAGCGCCTCTCAGGAGAGACCTACCATCACACTCGGAATGTGCTTCGAAACCTTCCAACTATCCTTAGAACATGCCGTGCCAGATCTACCATTTAACCTCATTTTAGAATTTGGAGACTATAGGCAACTATTACAAAAACTCGAAAACCAAGTCACAGACCTAGTAGTGAGCCCTCAGAACCCTGAGCTAAGAGGCATAAAATACCAGGCATTCTCACAGGAAAAAATAGTCCTAGTCGCAGGAAAAGAACTGGACCTAAGTGGCTTCAATCCTTCAGACCCTCAAGTTCTGAGAGACTGGCTACAACAACAATCATGGTATGGCATCGCCGGCGACAACGATCATATGCTACGCTTCTGGAAACAAAATTTCAAAAGCTCACCAGACTTCAGGCCCAACTACATAGTCCCAAATTTTCATTCCATCCTCAGAAGCCTATCACGCGCCCCAGGCCTAGCTATTGTCCCAGATTTCCTATGCACACAAGTCCTCAATGTCACCGTTCTTTGGGAAGGTTACTCCCCGCTCATCAATCAACTATACTTCGCCAGACACAAAAAAAGCCCGCATGAAGTAGACTTACAGCAGATCATGAAACTCATCCAACAAAAGATGCCTCCTTTGATTGCCCAACGATAACCTCATAACCTAACAAGTTAAGCCATCTTCTCTACTCAATCCCATTCAAAACTCACAATATCATTCCTCGATAAGCCTTCTCGAGTGATCCCCATTGAGCGCCCCCCTCCATTTACCTCAACTATTCGCCATCTTATTCCACTTTTTGCTGTGAAATTTGGCTGTTTTAGGCTTACTTCGCGGTCACAGCATTATGTCTATTGAGCTTACAAGAAATTTCTCCATCATCGCCCACATCGATCACGGTAAAACCACCCTATCTGACCGACTCCTAGAGTTCACCCAGACAGTCGCCGAGCGTGATTCACAAGACCAGCTACTAGATGCTATGGACCTAGAACGCGAACGTGGGATCACGATTAAATCGCACCCCGTAACCATGTTCTACAACGCCAAGGACGGCAATAGATACCAACTCAATTTCCTAGACACCCCAGGCCACGTAGACTTCTCCTACGAAGTCTCACGCTCACTCGCCGCTTGCGAAGGTGCCATCCTCATCGTAGATGCAGCCCAAGGCGTAGAAGCTCAAACACTAGCCAACCTTCACCTAGCAAACGAACAAGAACTCCTCATCGTCCCCGTCATCAACAAAATCGACCTCCCCTCTGCTGACCTACCGAAAGTTCACAAGCAACTAGAAGACATCGTCTGCATCCCAGCCGAAGACGCCATCCCAGCATCCGCTAAAAACGGCATCGGCATCGAAGAAATCCTAGAAGCCATCGTCCAGCGCGTCCCTCACCCAACAGAGAATCCAGACCAGCTCCTCCGCGCATCAGTATTTGACTCCATCTACGATAACTTCCGCGGAGTAGTCTCCTACGTCCGCATCATGAGCGGCACCATCCAAAAAGGAACCCGTATCAAACTCTTCCACACTCCCAAGACATACGAAGTAAAAGAAGTCGGAGTATTCACCCCAAAGATGACCAAACGCGACGTCCTCAACCCTGGTGACGTAGGCTACGTAATCGCCAACATGAAATCTTCCTCCGAAGTCAAAATCGGAGACACCATCACAGACAACACCCACCCCTGCGCCGAACCTCTCCCAGGCTTCAAAGAAATCCAGCCTATGGTATTCTCAGGAATCTACCCAGTAGACACCTCAGACTTCGAAGCTCTCAAGACAGCCATGGGCAAACTCCAAATCAACGACGCAGCCTTCACCTGGCAAGCTGAATCCTCAGTAGCTCTCGGCTTCGGATTCCGCTGCGGATTCCTAGGCCTCCTCCACATGGAAATCATTCAGGAACGCCTCCGCAGAGAATTTGGCATGGACATCATCTCCACCTACCCATCCGTTATCTATGAAGTCACCACAAATAGTGGTGAGGAACTCATCGTAGACAACCCATGCATGCTCCCTGACACCCAAATCATCCAAGAAATCCGTGAGCCAATGGTAAAAGTCTACCTCATGACACCATCTGACTACATCGGCGACATGATGAAACTCGTCATGGAAAAACGCGGCATGCTGGAGAACACAGAGACCATTGATGACCTCCGCGTCATGCTCACCTGCACACTCCCACTCGCTGAAATCCTCGTAGACTTCAACGATAAACTCAAATCCATGACCAAAGGCTACGGCTCCATGGATTACGAACACGACGGCTACCGCGCAGAGAAAATGGTCAAAATGGACATCATGATCGCCGGTGAACCAGTAGACGCATTCTCCAGCATCGTTCACCGCGACAAAGCAGAGTACTACGGTCGTCACCTCTGTAAGAAGCTCAAAGAAGTCATCCCTAAGCAACTCTTCGTAGTCGCCATTCAGGCAGCCATCGGCGGCAAAATCATCGCCCGTGAGTCAATCTCCGCCATGAGTAAAAACGTAACCGCTAAATGTTACGGTGGTGATATTTCCCGTAAGCGTAAACTTCTTGAGAAGCAGAAAAAAGGTAAAGCCAAAATGAAAGCAATCGGCAAAGTCAACATACCACAAGACGCCTTCATCAGAGTCCTTAAAAACGATTAATTCTATTCTCCCCACCTCCCAAACAAATGGCCAAAGGCTACGATGCAGACAAACAAAGGAAAGAACTCGTTTCCTCCTTCGGTAAAGATTTAGCCAGAAGAGCCAAATCAAAATGTGAGCTATCCGGTGAATCCGGAGTCCCACTTATCATTTATGAAATGGAACCTGTGAAAGCGGAACCAGATTTCAACCAATGTCTGTTCATCTCCCAAACCAGTCTAGCTCAAATCAAAAACCCCAAGCTACTAGTCCCAGATCAGTGGCGCATACTTGGCGAACAAGTCTGGAGCGAGCTCCCTCAGGTGCAGATCATGGCAGTCCGCATGCTTACCTATATCGCTAAAAATGAACATTGGGCGCAAGAAATACTTGATAATATGTATTTAGATGACAGTATAATGGACATTGCTCAGAAACACCCATTGGTGTGAGAGCATTCCCTCCCCTGCAATCGTTATGAAGAGCCCAGTCCACCCTGAGATCAATCTTGCCAAGACAGAACTAGAACCCGGCCTATCAAGCTGGCGTTGCCCGTCGTCTGGAGGCCATTGGATTCCTGCTCCAGCATACTGGCAATGGCATTCTGACCTTCCCGCAGGTCTAAAAAAAGAAGGCGCAGATCGTAAGATTTCTAAAATACAACCACCAGATATCGAAGAGCAACTTGAGCGACCCGCCCTGCTCTGCCCTGAGAGTAATTGCTTACTTGTTAGATACCGCGTTGGAGGCATTGGCATCTACATCGACCGCAGTCCCATCAGTGGTGGAATTTGGCTAGAAGCCGGCGAATGGAACCTACTCAAAGAAAACACCCTCCACGCTAGCCTCCATGAAATCTTCACCACCTCATACCAAAAACGTATTTTACGCGAAGAAGCACATGAGGCACTGATGCATAAATTCTATACTGATCTCGGTGAAGACGTCGCAGAGGACCTAGTACATTTAGCTGAATGGCTTAAGCTGCATCCTAAAAAACGCCGCATCATCGCCTGGCTCCACGAGCAACTCGCTCTCGATGAAAGAGACTTTGCCCCCAAGCATGCAGATGATGAAGTCATGGAAAGCATTGCAGAAGAACTCACAACAGACTCTTAATCCAATGATCCTCCTCAGATGAACAATTGGACAAAATATGTATTTGGCAAATGGAGCTGGAAGCGCCCCTTCTACTCACTACTTTCCATCTACCTGCTACTTCTAGTCTTCGTTATTTTCTTCGCTGACAACCTATTATTTTTCCCGCCTACAGCAAGATACTCTGAACAGCTCGATGGATTTCAATATCTGATCAACGACAAAGACCAACAAGTCGCAACGATCTACATAAAAGCCGACAACGGCATGCCCACACTACTCTGGTCACACGGAAATGCAGAGGACATCAGCACTGCCCAACCCTACATGGACCACCTCCATGACCAAGGATACGGCATTATGATCTACGACTACCCAGGTTACGGACTTAGCGACGGTAAGCCATCAGAACACGGATGCACACGCAATATCCAAGCAGCATGGCACCATCTAACAGAAACACTATCCATCCCAGAAAATCAAGTTTTCATCATCGGTCAGTCCGTAGGATCAGGCCCCTCAATCTGGCTCGCAGAGAGATCTAACCCTGCCGGCCTAGTCCTCATCAGCCCCTTCAAAAGCATCAACCGAGTACCATTTAACATCAACCCCTTCCCCTACGACCGGTTCCCTAACATCCACAGAATAACCAAGGTCACCTGCCCATTATTAGTCATCCACGGAGACCAAGACGACATCATCCCCCAATCTCACGGCATAGCAATCCACGAAAAACACCAAGGCACCAAAACTTTCCACAGCGCCACAGGAGCCGGACACAACGACATCCTCTCAGATAAAGAGTCCAACGCCACCCTAATCAAATTCCTCAACCCCCATTAGAAAGGCACTCCCCCCCTAGGGAGTTTACACTAGGGATTTATTTATACAGAATTGTCAGAATTTCTCAGAATTAACAAAATATCAGGGTTAAATGACTTATGTAAATAGCTATTTAACTTTGGTTTTAAGCTATCGAATTAAATGATTCATCGTATTTGCAATAATTCTGTATCATTTTGTTAATTCTGTCTGGCGCCGCAGGCAGAAATCTCCCTAGCATAGACTCCCTACACTCCCCTCCTCATCTCCCAAGCCCCCATTGCACCAAACTTCTACATTCATAATTCTACATTCAAAACTCCCCCTCTATCTATCAGGAACGCTTTTCAGTAAATCATCCAGCTTATCCCCCTCGATAATGTAGGACTTGATACGGCTAGCCTTAGCCACCATAACCCCTACAAAATCTCCATTGAGATCCACCAGCGGTGCACCACAGAAATTACTATTCACCTGAATATCTGACTGCAAAACCTGAGGAAACCCCTCACTTATTTCGTTCACACTTCCCCCCATACGCTTCATGCTATTCATTCTAGAACGCTTGACTTGCGGTATATCCTCGCGTGCCCCCAGTGTCACTTTCACACCAGCTGACACCACTCCATCGCGCTTATAGCTAATCGTGATTTGATCGCCAGGCATCTGTTTCTGGAGGAAATTCCTCATCTCTAAGATATTAGTGACAGCTTCACCATCAACCGTAAGAATAATATCATTTTTCATCAACCCAGCACGTGCCGCAGCTGACTTTGCGTCTACATGATTTAATAAAACTCCCCCATCCTTCATCGCCTGCATATCCATCACCACTCCTAAAAATCCACGATCTTTTTCCTTTAGACTCCTAGGCTTCACACTCACCACCCCCATCGCCAACGCCTGGTCAGACGCACTAGATGCCACAATAAATGAACCCACATCAGGAGTCACAGACTTCCTAAGATCCACCGCAGGAAGCTTCCCCACATTCTCGATCACTGCAATATCGTAGCTATTATAGATATGCAGTAAATTGATCGGATAGGTCGTGCCATCCTTTGCCACCATTCTTACATCGGCATTCTTTGAGACTTTAGAAAGCTCGCTATATTTAGTCACTATCCCTTTATCAGTAACCGTACCCAAGCTCACAATCTTGTCATTAGCTTTAATCACAACCGTACTGTGAGAAATATTCGCCACTAAAGGATCGATCACCTTGTAGAAATCCTGAGCCTGCTTAGTGAGCAAACCCCGATGTTCAGGCCTTACAAATTGCGGTAATTTCTGAGCACTCAGCCCCCCGGAAGTCATCGCCACCAACGTAGCACCTAATATGATTTGTTTTATATTCATCTTCTTAAAAATTGGATTCATTCTTCTGTTTAATGTTCTCGTTAACGTTTAAAAAACTCACCTCTACGGCTTAATTTAATCCTAAGTTTAACCTCTTTACCCACCCGTATCAGCGTCACTTCTATCGTATCATCTGGCTTATGATGGTTCAGAGCCACTAACAGATCCCGACCATTCTTCACCTCCTCATTCTCAATCGCAGTCAGAACATCCCCATTCTCAAACCCTGCTCTATCCGCAGGGCTATCGTCGAGCACCTCCATCACTATCACTCCATTATTTGCCCTAGTCTCCTCAAAAGTAAATCCCATCACCGGACTATCCGGATCAGCCAACGGGTTCTGATTGAGCTGCCCCCAAGTATCCCCTTTCAGCAATCTATCCCAGTCTTCAACCAGAGCAGATATACCCGCATGATTATTCGTCAATCTAGACTGACCAATCGATGAATTAATCCCCACCACCTTGCCATTCATATCAAATAACGGCCCACCAGAATCACCACCTATCAAAACCGAATCAGAAGTAATAAAACCCTTCCTGTTCTTAGAAAGCAATCTCCCAAACCTCACCGGAGCAGGCCGCCGCGTGTCATAGCCACCAGCATGCCCCATAGCGATCACATGGTTACCCACCTCAAGCGTATCAGATTCACCAATCTCAGCATACGGCCAAACTTGTTTTTTCACCAGTTGAAGCATCGCCACATCCTTCGTTCTATTAGACCCCAGCACCTTCGCTGTATGCGCCTTACCATTAGGAAAAATAACACTCATCTCATCATTCCCCTGAACCACATGAGCCGCCGTTAAAATAAGCCCCCCTTGGTTCACTATCACCCCACTCCCCGAGGCCCCAGACTTAGTAGACGTCAGCGCCACCGTAGCCGGTCGCACCTTCTCCACAACCCTCTGAATTTGCCCCTGGACCAACTTCAAGTCATCCAGAGTCTGCACACTAGTAGGCACAGAAACCTCAGCCACCACCTCAGCTTCACCAACCTGAGCACGCGCCACCGAAGCAACACCACTCCCAATCACAAAACTACCGATCACCCCGGCCCATAGATTTTTCGTCTTCATTGCTCCCTAAGCGTCAGCACAAAGACAATTTGTCTAAACCTCCCAAACATTTAGAAAACTCAATCCACACAAAAAAATAAAGGCTTACGAATTAACGTAAGCCTTTTATTTCCATTATAAAAAATGGTGCTCGAGGGGGGAGTCGAACCCCCACGTCCTTAACGGACACCAGATCCTTAGTCTGGCGCGTCTACCAATTCCGCCACCCGAGCTTGGTGGTGTGTCTTGTTTGACCGCGGCGACTTTCTAATCTATTTTCCGAAGATGGCAAGTAAATCTTTGCTTAAAAATGAAAAAAGTTTCCATCCCCCACAAATACATTAAAACGATGAATCAGATAATCGCTTTTTGGCTTGAGTTATCACCCTCATCACTGTGATCTAGGAATCAGTAATTTCGATACTGAATAAACTACTCAACTATGACTATTTCTAAATCCCTAAGCCACCTGCTAACCATTCTTTGTTTCAGCATTGTCGCCTCATTATCTGCTTACGCACAAGATGCCCCACAGACTCCTCCCCCCCCCTCTCTCCCCGATACCACTGAATTAGCAACACCTGAAGCAGTCACAGAACCAGAGCAGCCAGAGAAAAACGCAGCACCTAAGCCAGAAGAAGAAGCAAGCATCGATGCAGCCATCAACAATTTCATGGCGCCAATTTCTAAATGGTCCTTTAAATTCATCTTTGCAGGTGTGGAACTTGAAGATTCCGAGGGAGAAGTCATTCTAGACAAAGATGGCAACCACATGGAACTACCATTGATCCTCATCTGGCTCGTTGGTGCCGCTTTGTTATTCACCGTCATCTTTAGATTCATCAATGTTCGCCTACTCAAGCTAGCCTTCAAAACCGTGAAGGGCAAATACAGCAAGGACGACGACCCTGGTGAGATTACACACTTCCAAGCACTCTCAGCAGCTCTCTCAGGAACTGTTGGTCTTGGTAACATTGCAGGTGTCGCTATCGCAGTAAGTGTAGGTGGTGCTGGAGCTATCTTCTGGATGGTGGTAGTAGGTGTTCTTGGCATGACCACGAAATTCTGCGAATGCACACTCGGCGTGAAATACCGTAACTTTGATAAAGACGGCAAAGTCCATGGTGGCGCCATGTATTATTTAAGAGACGGCCTCAAGGAACGCGATATGACCGGAATGGGTAAAGTCCTAGCCGTTCTATTCGCCATCATGTGCGTAGGTGCCTCCTTCGGTGGCGGAAACATGTTCCAGATCAACCAAGCTGCCACCCAGTTCATCGGTATCACCGAGAGCGCAGAACATACTGCCGCTAAAACTGAACTCGCAACCATTCAAAAGCAAAAAGCCGAGTTCACTAACATCAATGCCAACCTAACAGGCATCTCAAGCGAACTAGAAAGCACTAGCTCCAAAGTTGATAAAATTCACGAAAGCCACAAAGAATCCTATGCTTACAATGATCTGTTCAAGGACATCTCAGACAAAACCGGATCACTCACTGTCCCGCTCGATGAAATTTCATCCCAGATTGCCCCTAAAAGTGATATTCTAACACAGCTCAGTATCCAAGAAGCCGCAGCTCAAGAAAAAGTAGACAGCACAGAAGGCTACCTTGCACAGGAAAAATGGATCTTCGGCCTCATCGTCGCTATTCTCGTTGGCTTCGTGATTATCGGCGGCATCAAAAGTATCGCATCAGTGACTGAAAAGTTAGTGCCCTTCATGTGCGGAATTTACGTTCTAGCCGCCTTAGTTGTCATCTTCAGCAAGGCCGAACTTATACCGAGCGCAGTTAGCACCATCTTCCATGACGCATTCGCACCTACCGCCGTTGCTGGTGGTATCCTCGGTGCCATCATCCAAGGTGTCCGCAGAGCTGCATTCTCCAATGAAGCCGGATTTGGATCAGCCCCTATCGCCCACGCCGCAGCCAAAACGAAACACGCAGCAAGTGAAGGATTAGTCGCCTTGCTCGAGCCTTTTGTAGACACCGTCATCGTCTGCACCATGACCGGCCTCGTTATCGTCATCACAGGAATGCATGAGCAATCCGGACTCGACGGCATCGCCCTCACCTCATCAGCATTCTCACAAGTGATCAGCTGGTTCCCATACATCTTGACCGCTTCAGTCGTCCTCTTCGCCTTCTCCACTATGATCTCTTGGAGCTACTACGGCCAGCAAGCTTGGGCATACCTATTCGGCAAAAGCAAAGTAGCCGAAATCATCTACAAACTAATCTTCTGTATCTTCATCGTAGTCGGCGCTTCCACTTCACTCGGCAACGTTCTCGATTTCTCAGATGCAATGCTATTTGCTATGTGCCTGTTTAACCTCATCGGTGTCTGGTTGCTCTTCCCTGTCGTTAAGCGCGAGCTCATCGCCTTCCAGAAGCATGCTGATGAAATCGATTCCAAGGGTTAAGGAGAACATTTAGCCATCTTTATATAATCACTGACTCACATTGGGTCAGTGATTATAATGCTAAAATCTCCAGACATTTAGATAAAAATACCGCTGATCGTCGCTGATTAGTAAATAAAGCAGAAATTTATGATTTTATTTCACCACCAAAAGTAATATAGTCATTAGTGGATGCGTATTACATAAGGATGGCGTTTTTTCATAAGCTCGCCCGTAGTCATCATTTCGTTAGCTTCACTAAACCATGTCAGAATCATCAGAAAAGCCGCACCTAGCACCATTGCCAGAGTCTCTCCGTAAACAACTTGAGAGCTTTAAGAAGCATCTCTGGCGCATCAAGATCACTGAGGCGGTTCTCGCTGGCTTACTCGGTCTAGTTGTTTCATTCGCGATCGTGTTCGCACTAGATCGCATCTGGGAAATCCCACCACTCGTCCGACTTATTATTTTACTTGCTGGAGTATCACTTTTTGCCGTTTTCGCCCCACTCTGGATCAACCGCTGGATATTTAAGCACCGTAAAGAAAACCAACTCGCTCGCCTCATCTCTAAGCACTACCCAAATCTTGGCGACCGCCTACTCGGAGTAGTCGAACTACAGGATCAAAAAGAAAGCCAGACAGCCCTATCCCCTGAACTCCGAGAGGCAGCAATGATCGCTGTCGCTCACGACGCTCAGAATCGCGACTTAGACAAAGCTCTCTCATCTAGCTGGACACGTAAGCTTTCACTCGGACTTGCCGCGGTAGCCCTCATTGCAGGTGGCGCATTTGTAGCCTACCCAAGTGCGGGAAAAAATGCCTTTGCTCGCTGGTTCATGCCACTTTCAGACACCAAACGCTTCACCTTCACCAAAGCTGACCTATCCAAGATCCCTCAGCCTCTCTACGTCCCTATAGGCGAAAGCTTCACCATCGACATCCCACTAAGAGACGACACCGAGGAGCAACCCGAGTTCGCATCAGCACGCTACGGCAATGCCCAATGGAAAGACTATCAGTATGAAAACGGCCTATATGCTCTTGAGTTCCCAGGAAAACGCAAAAAAGCTAACGTAGAACTGAAGCTAGGAGATGCGAATCACAACTTCGATGTCCGCCCCATCCACCGCCCAAAGATCAGCGCATTTCATCAAGAAGTCACCTACCCAGAATACCTCCAACGCACACCAGTCACTAATGAACTAGCTTCTACTCAGACTGATATTCTCGAAGGTAGTAAAGTCGTGATTATTGCCTCAGCTGATCGAGCACTTAGTTCCGCGAACACAGGGAAAGCTACATTCGTCCCTCAAATGGAAGAAATTTCCGCTGAGGAAGCAGAAATTCAAGGCATTGACATTAATGCCCGACCTGAACCACAAGCCCTCAACCTGAACCACAAAATTTCAGGAGACGCCATCATTACTAACCCTATCCTCATCCGCAAAGGAACCGTCACCCTCCCTCTCTCTTGGACTGATATCCACGGAATCAGCGGTCTCGCATCGGCAGAGTTCACCATCCATTCCCAACCTGACACTCCACCTAGCACGTTCACACAAGGCATCGCAAAACAGAAGTTCATGCTTTATAACGAGGTCTTAGAGTTTGAAATGTCAGCAGAAGACAATTTCGGCATCAAAGCCGCAGGTGTTGAGTGGGCCGGTGAGTTTGCTACTCCTACTGCAGAAACTCCATCAACCGGAGACATCACCCTACTTCAAGGTGATCCCTACATGACTAGTGGCAACAAGCCAGTATCCATCGACTTCCAAAGAAATAACATCAAACCACAGAAGTTAATCATCAGAACTTGGGTAGAAGACTATAATCCAGACACCGCACGTGTCTATTCTGAGCCAATCGAAGTATTCGTTCTAAGCGAGTCAGAGCATGCTAGTCACGTCAAAGAGATGATGAACGACACCCTCTCCAAACTAGAGGACGCAATGCGCACCGAACAAGATAACTTAGACGAGAACAAGAGAATAGAAAAAGAACTCAAGGATCCTAAAAAAGCTGCCGAAGCTAAGGAAAAACTCGCTGAGCAACAAAACAAAGAGCTAGATAATAACGAGGAAATCAAAAAACTCGCTAAAGAACTCAAAGACACCTTCAAAGAAGCCACTAAAAATAAGTCGATCGATAGCAAAACTCTAAAAGACATGGCTGACGCAGCAGCAAGCATGCAAGAAATGGCAGACAAAGATATGCCTGAGATTGCTGGAGACTTAGACCAAGCACAAGATAAGAAAAACTCAGAAGAAAAGACCAAGGAGGACCTTGAGAAAGCTATCGAAAAACAGGAAGAGCTCGTCGATAAGATGAAAGAAACCGCAGAAAAAGCTGAGAAAGCCAAAGAAAAGCTAGAATCCAGCACCTTTGTGAATCGCCTCAAACAAGCTGCATCAGACGAAGAAAGCATCGCGCAAACAATTATTTCCGATGCTAATGAGATCATCGGCCTCCACTACGGTGAACTAGACCCAGTCTTCAAGCGTCTCGTCCAAGCATTATTCCTCCAGCAGGAACAAGCCACCTCAGATGTCCGCTGGATCCAGGAAGACTTAGCATTCTTCCATGCCCGCACCCAAAAGCCTGAACATAAGAAAATTCTCGATAAAATGAAAGACGCTAAGATCACCGAGGCACTATCAGCAATCGAAAGAGAAATAGAGCTCCAGCGCACAGGAAACGCCATGCGCGAAACCATGGAAAGCGCACAGAAACTACGCGAATGGGCCAAAGAACTAGACGGCACCCAAGACCAATCCGGCGGTGGCGGCGGCGGTGGTGGCGGTGGCGGAGCCAGCGATGAAGACCAAGACTTCGAATTCATGCTCAAGGTCATGAAGATGATTCAAGAAGAGCAACGTCTCAGATCTAAAACTCGCGCCCTAGAACAAAGCAAACGTGACGTGACCGACCCAGACGCCACACATGCCCCATCCCTAGAAGTAGAGACTCAACCAGTCCCATAAACCCTATAAAACATAATCATTTTCATGAAAACCACCTACCTCATTCCCGCACTAACCGCACTCACCGTGAGTGTCCTTAGTGCTGGCGACTCATTCAGAGAAGATCTTGAAAAAAACGAAGCTAAAAACAAAAAGCCTTTAGCAAAAGCCGAGGACGTCCTCAAGCAGCATGCCAAAGACAGCATCAAAACAGCTAACGAACAAGACGAGCTTTCAGCAGACGTTCAAGACCTTATCCAAGAACAAACCGACCCCAAGGTAGTCGAACTCCTTGACGAAGCCGAAGCCCTTATGGGAGAAGCCACCGAGTTACTCGAAAACAAGAAAACTGGGGGCGGCACGATAGCCATTGAAACTGAAATCATTGAAAAAATCTACGAAGCGGCAAAGAAAAAACAACAAAGCAAGGGCGAAGGAGAAGGTAAAGGACCTAAGAGCCCTTTGCTTGAAATGATGGAAGGAATGATGGGTAAAGGTCAAGGTGAACAAGAAGGTCAAGGACCTGGCGAAGGTGAAGGCGAAGGAAGCACAGGAGGCGAAGGCAACGAAGGCACCTCAGATAAAGCCAATGACAAAACATCCGGTAAAGCGGATAACACCAAAGAAGAGCGCCGTGTTCCTAAAAACACCACAGCTCCAAACCTAAACTTACCTCGAGAAGAACAACGCGCACTCGACGCATACAATAAATCAGCGAAAAAATGATCAAATCCATTGCTAAATCCGCCATTAGCTATTCTGCTGCTTTCGGTATCTCATGTAGTCTACTTTTCATTAGTAGCCACTCAGCTGATGCCCAGAGTTTAGGCCGTAGAAAAGTAGACATCGTTCCTGCCAATGTAGAAGTCGCCTATAAAAAAGGCCTCCAGTTCCTAGCAAAAATGCAGGCCTCTGACGGATCATTCAGCAACGACAGAAACCGCTACAGCTCCCAACCAGGTATCACCGGCATCTGCGTTCTCGCATTTCTTGCCCACGGCGAAGACGCTGAATTCGGACCCTACGCCAAGAACATCAAAAGCGGGGTCGATTTCATCCTCAAACAGCAAAACAAAAACGGCTACATCGGAACCAGTATGTATAACCACGGATTTGCCACCCTCGCACTCGCGGAAGCCTATGGTATGATCGATGATGACAGACTCGCTGGCGCATTGAAAAAGTCAGTAGCACTACTCACCTCTGCTCAAGACAGAAACCCCAAAGGAGCATGGCGCTACAACCCTGAAGACATGACTGCGGATACTACCGTTGCAGGCTGCCAACTTGTCGCCCTCCTCGCCGCAAGAAATGCAGGCATCCCAGTGCCTAACAAAAATATCGATAAAGCACTCGCCTACTTAGCGAGCTGCCGCGCATCCAACGGCGGCTACGGCTACACTTCTAAATCAGGTGGCAAAAGCACCCTCACAGCGATCGGTTCACTCTGCATGTCATTAGCTAAAAAGAAAGATGATAAAGCATTTGATACCGTCACAAATTTCCTCACCAGCCGTAGTGAAAGCGGTGGTCACCATTACGTATTCTACCATGAATACTATATGGCCCAGGCTCTTTTCCACGCCAATGAAGAAGAATGGGAAAAATGGAATGAAAAGAATTCCAAAGTCATGTCAGCATCCCAACACCCAGATGGAGGATGGAGTGACGCCAGACTAGGCAGATCTGGAGCTACCGGCTTCGCCCTCCTATCCATGGCGCTCAACTACCGCTTCCTACCAATTTACGAAAAATAATATGAAATTTCTAGCTAAGTCATTATTATGCATACTTGCGTCATCATCATCCATCATTGCCGATGATCACGACTTCATCAACTTCTCCAATGATGATACCCTTCACGGGCAGTTCCTAGGATTCACCACCTCTGGTAAGATCATTTGGAAAAATGATGCCGCCGACAAAAACATCGCTTTCGAAACCAAAGACGTCCGCAAAGTAGTGATGAACAATGGCCAGAGAACCAAGCCATTCTCTCATACCAGCTACATCACATTAAAAAACTTAGACACCATACCCGGAAACGTCCACTCGCTCACAGGCGACCAGCTCACACTTGAAACCGACTATGGCGGGAAAATCACGATCCCAAAAGACCAAATACTGGACCTTAACATTAATCCTCTTGGCCAAAAAGTTATCTATCGAGGCCCCTTTTCTGAAGAAGAACCATGGGAGCTAAAATACCCAGCTAACCGCATCGCAAAAGATCTTTCAGAGGAAGAACAAGAAAAAATCCGACCATGGAAGTTTAAGAATTTTAGCCTCAATCATCAAGGTGAAGCTAGCTCCACTCTCATGGAAAAGGAGTTTCCTGACCAATATCGCATCACGTTTAATAGCTACTCGTCACAATCATATTACCCGACCATGACCATCATGGCAGATCTGAAAGTTCCTAAATATGATGATGAAGATCAAGAATTGGTAAAAAACCGCACTCGCTACAGAAGCTCTCTCGGTAACTATTTAGGCTCATCCATAGTCATCAGACTCCACCCTTCAAACTCTAGCCTCACTCAATACGGGTTTAAGGAAGACGGTAGTATATTCCAATCCAATGCGGCTAACATGGTCAGAGGAACTTCCAGCAGAGGAACCCAGTCCAAAACCTACTATGACCTCCGTGTTGATAAAAAGGCCGGCCTCATCATGCTCTTCGCCAATAAACGAAACGTCGGCCAATGGCAGATCGATTCTCTATCTGAAGACTATCAAGGCTCATACTTTGGCTACAACATGCAATACAGTAACTCTACCGCCCAGTCCGTAATTAGCGACATAGTAGTCACCACTTGGAATGGCGTCAGAGACTCTGCCCTTTCACTCGAAAATGAGACACGCGACATCGTCATGCTTAACAACGGCACCGACAGATACTCTGGCAACATAACAGGAATCACAGAACAAACCATCGACCTCAAAACTGCCTACGCCGAACTGGCCATCCCAAAAGACCAGGTCAGTTCAGTCACTCTATCTAGGAAGAAAACAGAAGATCCTGAAGGCAGAGACAAAGGCGAAGTAGCCGTTCGTTTCTACGGCACAGGCAGAATCACCGGTGTTTTATCTAAAGCCGAAGACGGCTCTATTTTTCTCGAATCTAAAATCCTCGGCAAAATTAAAATCGAATCTGAATTCATCACCTCATTTGAGTTCGTGAACATGGATCATGCATACGAAACCTTCCAATAAATAACCCTCTCATTAGCCCCAAACTTCTTTCACAAATGATCACGCGCTCTCTTCTCTCACTTGTTCCATTAGTCACCTTTACCTCGCTCGCTTGTGCGGATGATTCCATCACATTAAAAAATGGTAATTCCCTTAGCGGCAAACTCATCAACAGTGACACCTCAGGCATCCTAGCGCTCGACTACTCAGAAGCAAATGAACCAATCAAGATTAAAGAATCGGCCGTGGATCGTATCATTTTTGACACTACCAATAGCAAAAACAGCACTCTAACAGAAAGTATTGAACTTCTCAATGGAGACCATTTCCCCTGCACCATCAAAGAACTCAATAATGAAAATGTTTCTTTTGAATCCAGCTCATTAGGAACACACACCATTTCCAGAAATGCAGTTTCTCAAATCAAATTTAACACCAAAGCCAATAAAACCCTCTACAGTGGACCAGGTAATGACCTCAGTGCCTGGATCACCACATCTGAAGACTGGAAACTGAACAAAGGAAAACTCCACATCTCCAAAAGATCCGAAGCGAGCAAACTAATCCCTAATCTTCCAGATAACTACATTCTAGAATTTAAGACAGCCTGGGAAGAAGCTAGCCCACATTTTCAAGTCTGTTTCTCATCCGACAATAGCCAAGCGGATAAAAAAAGTGATTTCTACCGTATTGATCTCAATTCACACGGACTCTCACTTACCAGAAGCACACTAGGTAGGTATGAAACTTTCGCCCAAGTCTTATCTAATGATAATATCTACGGTCAGTCCAACCTCCACGTCGCCATCCACGTGGATCGTAAACACCAGAAAATGGCACTCTACCTCAACGGTAAGCTTGCCAAAACTATCACTGACCCAAAAACTCCACCAAAAGGTAGCTACATCGTCATCAAAAATCTTCAGCGCGTAGGAGTTCTCACCGAAGTCAGCGACATCAAGATATCCAGTTGGGGTGGAAAAGTAACAGAAAACATCGATTCAAAAGAAGACACGCTGACCAAGCATGACCTCATCACTGACCTATCAGGCAATGTAATGACCGGACAGATCCTCAACCTCTCCCGCCAAGGAACCAAAGCTAATCTAATTTTCAAAGCCCCATTTGCTAAAAGTGACTCTACCATTCCTGGCTCAGCTATTGACCTGTTAGAATTCAAAACAACAGAGAATGCTCCAGATTTAGGTAACCCTACCTACCATCTTAATCTCGTTTCCGGTGGATTAATCTCATTCTCCAGCTCCCAGATGACCAGTGGCAAACTCATAGTAAATCATCCGGTTCTAGGTGAAATCACTTTACCGAAAGCGAACCTCTCCTCTGTAGTCTCTATCCCTGAGCCTCTAAAAGCAGACGCCCCAGACGAAGAAGAAGAAGATTAAAAACCCACCCGTTTCAACTATTTCCTAACCACTTTCAACTTATGATTTCATCACTCACCAAAGCAACACTTGCCGCTTTCAGCTGCTTAGGATGCTCCAGCATACTCTTCGCTCAGCAAGACGAGGCAGCTCCCATAGCTCCTCCAGTAGCCAAAGAAGAAATCGCTAAAGAAACACAGCTCAAGGCCATGGCTGGCACCATTTTCTTCTACAATGGTGATTCCATAGCCGGAGAAATCACTGAATGGACTAAGGATAGCGTGGCAATCAATAGCCCTGATCTAGTTGATCCGGTTAGCTTCTCAACCGCTAAAATACTCAACATAACACTACAAGACAACAGGAATACCGCACTAGAAGTTGATCCTAATGAGGACGAAACCACACTCGTCATCAACAACCGTGACAACCAACTAGGCCTCCACGGAGTCATCAAAGGAGGATTCTCTAACATTGATGACAAACACGTCACCCTCAGCACAAACTATGCTGGAGAAATCAAAGTACTGAAGAAATTCGTCACTAAAATGGAAATCGACTCGAAAAAAGGCTTCCTCTATCTAGGACCTAAAAGCCTCGATGAATGGTACAACAATAGCGTCGACCAAACATGGGAATTCACCAACAACTCCCTCATCGGTGGTGAACTCGCAGGCAACCTAGGACAAGACGTAGACCTTCCTGATGAAGCATCTATCAGCTTTGACCTCTCATGGAAAAATGATGAATACATCACACTCTATCTCTTTTCTTCAGACCATGAGCAAAGCACACCAGATGACTTCTACAAGCTAGGTCTCCATCGCGGAAAAATATCGCTATATAAATACAACAACGGCAGACGCCAATCTCACATCTCATCAGAGCAACAACAAAAAATTGGCAGACAATTTCGCATCCAGCCAACTCGCACAAATTTAAAAACCAGAGAACGTAACGCACGCTATGACATCTACATGAGCAAAACCAAAGGCGAGTTCCATATCTACCGAAATGGCATCAAACTAGATTCATTCACCGACTCCACCCCACTACCAGGTAAATTTGGCAAAGCACTCCACATCGTAAGTGGTAATAAAACACCAGTACGCCTCAAAAACCTCAGCATCTCTAAATGGAGCGGCCACATCCCAAGTGATGTTGATGCCGACACTTTCGCCAAAATCAAGGGTGAAGGAGAACGCATTCTCCTCAAGAACGGTGACATCCTACTCGGCAGAATCGGTAAAGTCCGTGACGGCTCAATGCAGATAGAAACCCTCTACACACCATTGAATATCCCAATCGTCAGAATGCGTTCCGTGGATCTCACAGGCACTAACGGCAAGGAAGAACCCATCATGTATGAAAACGATATCAAATGCTGGTTCAAAGACACCGGCTGGATCATTCTCAAGCCTATCTCAATCCAAGGAAACACTCTAACTGCTTACCATCAAGCACTTGGTGAAAATAAATTTGATCTTAATATTTTCAAAAGGATCGATCTTCATATCTATGACAAGGTTGCCAATGCCAACAGAAAATCTGATAGCTGGTAATCACTAAATCTTAGTAAAATTCTCTTCACATCTTCTCTTTCTCATTGCAAACTATTTGAATGCAGAACGAGGATAAACCGATTAAAGTAAGCAAACCTAAAGAATGGGCAGCAGGGAGACCAGCTGTCACATCATCGCTTAAGCAAATCCTCAACACTGCCGGTCCCGTTAGAGGAACCAAAGCGCTACTAGAAATCAACCAGACCGATGGCTTTGATTGTCCCAGCTGTGCTTGGCCTGACCCAGATGATCACCGCGCAGTTTCCGAGTTCTGCGAAAACGGAGCTAAAGCAGTTGCCTCAGAAGCCACCGCAAAAATTGTAGACGAGCGTTTCTTCAGAACTCACTCCATCGACCAACTACAGGCTGAAAGCGACTATTGGCATGACCAACAAGGACGCCTCACAAGCCCAATGGTCATCAATACTGCCGACGGCGAAACACACTACAAACCCATCTCATGGGACGATGCCTTCACACTCATTGCAGACGAACTCAAGTCACTAGACAACCCAGACCAAGCCGCCTTCTACACTTCTGGTAGAGCGAGCAATGAAGCTGCATTCATGTATCAGCTTTTCGTCCGCCTCTTCGGCACTAACAACCTTCCAGATTGCTCTAACATGTGCCACGAGTCCAGCGGCTCAGGCCTTGGCTCGTCCATCGGCATAGGTAAGGGAACTGTCTCACTTGATGACATCCACCAAGCAGACACCATCATTATCGCCGGCCAGAACCCTGGCACCAACCACCCTCGGATGCTCGCATCGCTCGAAACATGCGTTGAACAAGGCGGCAAAGTAGTAGCCGTCAATCCCCTCATCGAAGCCGGCCTTCTCGCTTTCGCTCATCCGCAGAAAGTCTCAGGCATGATGAACCGCGCCACCTCGCTCACATCTCAATATCTCCAAGTGAAAGTCAATGGCGATATGGCCCTCTTCAGAGGTATTGCCAAATCAATCTTTGCCCGTGAAAAAGAGAATCCAGGCACCGTCATCGATCACGACTTCATCTCCGAACACACCGCTGGTCTAGAAGAATATGAGTCCACAGTCATGGCTTCTTCATGGGAGAAAATCATCGCAGACTCAGGCCTCACCCGTGAAGACATTGAGACCCTCACTGACACCATTCTAGACAAAGACAAAAAGCTCATCACCTGCTGGGCAATGGGCATAACTCAACACAAAAACGCGGTCGACATCATACGAGAAATCGTCAACGTCCACCTCCTCATCGGCGCCATAGGTCGCCCCGGTGCTGGCCTCTGCCCAGTCCGCGGTCACTCCAATGTCCAAGGAGACCGCACCATGGGGATTTTCGAGAAGCTCCCAGAGTGGTTCCACCAATCACTCGAACACCACTTCAAATTCAAATCCCCACGCAAGCACGGATACGATGTCGTAGAAGCCATCCACGCTATGCATCAAGGAGACGTAAAAGCATTCATCGCGCTCGGTGGAAATTTCCTCCAAGCCGCACCCGACACCAACTACACAGAAGAAGCCCTTCGCAAGACCAACCTCACCTGCCACATCGCAACGAAGCTAAACCGCTCCCACCTAGTCACCGGAAAAATCGGCCTCATCCTCCCTTGCCTGGGCCGCTCAGACCGCGACACTCAGGAAGCCGGAGATCAGTTCGTCACCTGTGAGAACTCCATGGGCATCGTCCACAGCTCCAAAGGAAAACTTACCCCTAACTCCACCCTTATGCACTCCGAGCCAATGATTATTGCTCGCATGGCTGATGCAACAATCGGTGATACAGACACCGTCAAATGGCTCTGGATGGTAGAGGACTACAGCCGCATCCGCAACCACATCGAAGCAGTCGTCCCAGGGTTCGATAACTTCAACGTCCGAGTCAGCAAACCAGGCGGATTCTATCTTCCTAATGCTCCCAAAGAACGCATCTGGAATACCGAAAACAAAAAGGCAAACTTCAGCGACGCACAACTCACTATTTTCCAACCAGCAGAAGGTAGACTCGCTCTCCAAACTCTACGTAGCCACGATCAATACAACACCACCATATACGGACTAGATGACCGCTACCGTGGAATTGCCAACAACCGTATGATCATCTTCCTCAACCCAGAGGACATGAAAGACCGTAGTATCAAGCCACTCCAACCACTACGCATCACCAGCTACTGGAAAGACGGAGAACGCCACGCTGAAGGATTCAAAGCCATTCCCTACGACATGCCTCGTGGAGCTGCAGCAGCCTACTTCCCAGAAGCAAACGTTCTCGTTCCTATCGATAGCACCGCAGATATTTCAAATACCCCTACAAGCAAAGGCATTGAAATTTCACTCACCGGAATCTAACACTCTACAGAAAACAACAAGAAATGTTATCCGTCATCATCGTAGCCGCGGGCAACAGCCGGCGCATGGGATTTGATAAACTCATGGCTCCCCTCCACGGAAAACCCGTGCTAGCCCACTCCCTGAAAACATTTCTTGAGTCACCTGACGTTACCGAAGTCATCCTCGTCTCCACCTCTGACCGGCTCAATGAACTAGCCATCAGCAACGACAAACTAAAACTTACCTCTGGTGGACAAAACAGACACGACTCCGTATCCAACGGCATTGCCGCCGTCTCAGCCGACGCTAAATTCATCGCCGTTCACGATGGAGCTCGGCCCTTCATCACCCAGGAGCAAATCCACCGCACCCTAGAAGCTGCCCAGCAGCACGGAGCCGCAGCCTCTGCCACACGCATCACCGACACAGTCAAACGTTCCAACTCAGAAAATTTCGCCACAGAGTCCATCTCCCGCGACAATCTCTGGGCCATGGAAACTCCCCAGATTTTCAATGCAGAGCTCCTCAAAAAAGCTTACCACCACGTAGAAACATCCGGCACCCTCGTTACCGACGAAGTCTCCGCCCTAGAACTCATCGGCACTCCCACCTACTTAGTGGAAAACCCTACCCCCAATACCAAAATAACTTACCCCAAGGATCTTGATTTCGTGTAAGCTTGTCATTCACACTATTCTGTGTTAAATAGCACCTATGCTTCGCATCACATTCATCGCCGGTTATGCAGTCCTCCTACTAGGCCTCATCGCCATTATCGCGCTCAAAGTCATCGCTCTCGGACAAAATGCATCCTGGGGTGAAAGCCCACTAGTGGATCATTCCCGCACCATCGATGCTTGGCTTTTTGACCCCAGCCGTCGCGTCATCCTCATTGCCTCTGTCCTAGGCTTCATCGCCATATGGATCGCCCTCCTCAAAAACGTCGCCAAAAAATCACCAGAATGGGAAAAATCTTGGGTTAAAACACTCATCGTAGGATGCTCCATCATGATGGCATTCTTCTTCATCCTCGCTGCCGTAGGCATGACAGCCCACTACTCCAGTGGCCTCGTCCAAGAAACAGCCGCCAAGATAGGCGGCCTAATGAGTTCGCCCGTAGTTATGGAGCTCAGCTTCTTCTTCATCGGCCTCATACTCCTCACTTCCTACAACATCTACAGAAGAAAGGCAGACGGCGACGACTTCGTAGAAATGGAAATTAAAGACGAGCAATAAGCAGCATTTTCACACTGCTCATTACTCGTAAAATTTACCTACTACTTGATGATCAGATCTGCATCAGGAATAGAGAGATCCACACTACCACGTGGTAGAAACTTCACATCAGAAACTTCAGTGAAGCGCATCTGACCAGTTATCTTTCCATCTTCCATAAAGAATGTACGGTGACCAGACGCTAACTTGATACCACTAACATCCACCAAATTATCCAAGCTAATAAACTTAGCTGGTCCAGGACCATTAGGTGCCACCAGCTTACTAGTAACTGTATAATAAGCTCCCTTCGTCAACTTCGTCTCAGGATCGATCAAGAGCACATAATAATCATCTGGAGAATCACCAGCATCGTCATCATAAGTAATCTTTACCTGTGTGTAATCTTTCCCTTCAAAATGCATCGTCTCAGACAGCAAGTCAAAGTTCGCGCTCTCATCATTAAAGATAAACGGAATTCCCAAAAAGTAATAAGGAGTCAGTGACCAAAATCTAACAGGAGGCATAAACTCAGCGCCCTTTGGACTGATCCATGCTTCTCCCCCATTCATGCCAAACTTGACATCCTTCCCAGTAACCTCATGCACCACAGCCAATGAAGACGTGTCTACCACCTGAGTTGTATCCACGATCGCCTCAGGCCCCTTATCTGACATATGATATTTCCAGCGGAACTGGATCAATCCATTACTATACCATTTTTCAGCACCTCCATGTGCCTCAATCGAGTCTTTTACAAGCTGTTGACCTTCATTAATAGAAACTTCAACCTCTGCTGGACTACCTGCTTTTTCTGAGCAACTCACGGAAAGCAAGCTAAGTGAACTTGCCGTCAGTAATGTTATTATTTTTTTCATCTGATTATATTATTTGTTTTATGTATGATTTATAACTGCCTAATTTATTTGCCACAATATGTGCCAACTATTCTAAGCCTAATTTTTTACGTAATTTTTTACCGCTTTTTTCATCGTTGTAATTCCAGTAATCCACATTTTCAATGCGTTTTTTAAGCTTACCAGAACTCAACAATCCTTTCTCACCCTCCTCACTCCAACCTAAGATTGAGTACGGTGACCCATTAGAGATCTCAATCGCTAGTTTTCTTCCCGATTTTTTGTAGAAAATTTCATACACGAGAGAATCCTTACTCCCACCAGCTCTCCACTGAGTTACCACCGGCGCCGCTATAGGCTTAAAATGCCCAAACCGAGAAGCCAAACTTCCCTGAATCATCTCCGTCTGCCCCACAGGAAGTTGACCGGGATTAATGCGCAACATAGTCCAGACCTCATCCTCCAAAAGCACAGAAGACTTCTCTTCATAGCTATTTCCCTCTTCATTCTCAAAATAAGATCTCACTTCAGTCTTCGTCACGCCATCTCGGCGGTTTGCCTGCATGTATACATGCCCACACCACTCCTGAACAGATGTAGTCACCTTCAGTGCCTTATTATCAGCCTTGTCTACAAGAGGATGAAACACCGACATCAGAGTTCGATAAGGATACACACCAGTCTTAAAATCTCTAGTCGCATTTAATTTCAAAACCTGGAATTCACCACTTCCTGACTCATCCTTCACTTGCCTATCCTTCAAAAAAGGTTCCCTCACATAAATAAGCACAGCCTCACCATCGATAATATTTCCATACCTCTCCTGCTTCAACTCATACACACTTATCTCAGCAGCCCCAGACCAAGCCTTCTCTACTTCACCCCAACTAGCCTCCTCAAGCTTCACAACCTCCTGCTGACAGGATGCCAAACAAGCTAACGCCAACGAGAGTATAGGAATAATCATTTTCATAATTTCTAAGATAGACCACATTCTCCCAAAGAAAAGTGATAATCTTTAGTCATCTCACTTCATCAGCAAGCACCTCATTTATTACTCCTCCCCTTCATCCACCATACAAGGCACTAAAATCCCGTCTCTCATGCCGTGGATTTTCTTTTTATCCGCAGGCACTATGGTCGCCATAGTCCCACCCATCTTAGTTCTGCCTTTGGAGTCGATGAAGTAATACGGACACAACCTCACTCTTCCTTTCATAATCTTAACCACACCAGTCTCATCATCAAAATAAGGATGCTCCACCACTCTCCCCGGCTCATAATGCTGCATCATCCATGGCTGAGTCGTGAAATCATTAACCGCGTTCTTGATAGCACTACTCCAGTCCTCACCGGAAAGGTCATGACCAATAGTCACACTCTTTGAACCCCAAGCCAGTTCATTAAATCCACTAATCTTAGCCACTAATCGGCGATCTTTCTGGCTAAACTCCCCCACTTCATCCCAACTATTCACCCCTAATCTCGGTAGTGCAGCATGTGGCGGAAGTGGTGCTGGATCCATTACCCAACCAAACGGCACAACATCACGAACACGTTTAAGGTGACTACCTCGCATCTCCTTTTCCCAGAGATTCTTGAGCGCAGGAGACCACAATAATGCCAACCAAAGCTTTTCCTCTAAGTGAGGTTTACACGGTGATGTCAGATTTTTTCTATGAGCTAGTTCTTTAGCTTGTGGAATATTCTGCCAGTCGAACCACTCAAAAAATCGATAACGATCAGCATCATCCCCAGCTTCGTCAGACTCAGCCTCCATCACTTCATAACCCTCACCTAGCTGCTCCGCCAACCAGCTCATCTCGGGCATATAATCAGCAGATTCCTCACTAACCAAAACCTTACCCCCATCAGGCATCAGACTCTTAAACCCTTCAGCTATACCATTAGCCCCACCAAAAATCTCAAACCCATGATCCGCATAAACTTGGCTCAACCAAGTCGCTATCCCCATACCACCCGGAACACTATCAAGCTCTGTTAGAGCATAACCAGCAGTAGTCTCCCTATCTGTAAGTATCAAATCTGGACGTATCACCCGCGGAAGCACATCCCTCATCTCCACACTACGCTGGGTATCCACCATCCAACCAGGCTTACCAGTATCTAACAATTTAGCAATCCACTCAGGCAACCTCCCCAAAGCCGAACGTTGATAAATATTTTCACTCGCCTTCTGAAACATCGCCAACGAGTGACCGAGGCTCTCTATCTCTCTCGCTTCTTTCTTAGAAATCTTAAATGGCTCAGGCGAGAACAACCACTGCGCACCATGACGCAGTTTAGACTCAGGAAGAGCTGATTTTATTTCTGTGAGAGTCATAGAGGTAAGTTTTTAATCTTCGCTATTTTTTCCCCGCAAGATCCATGAAATTCTTCAGCATCTCTTTCCCATGTTCGGTAAGTATGCTCTCAGGGTGAAACTGCACACCGTGGACTTCCATCTCCTTATGCTTTAAGCCCATGATCACTCCATCCTCAGTCTCAGCAGTAATTTCTAAACAATCAGGTAAACTGTCCCTCTGAACAATCAATGAGTGATAGCGCGTTGCTGTAAATGAATCCGGAAGCCCTTTAAACACACTCTTTCCACCATGCTTAATAACAGAAGTCTTACCGTGCATCAGCTCAGCCGCCCTTATCACATCACCACCAAACACCTGGCCTATGCTCTGATGCCCGAGACAAACCCCCAAAATAGGAATCTTACCACCAAATGCCTTAATCACATCACAGCTAATCCCTGCCTCTGTAGGCGTACACGGCCCTGGTGAAATACAGATTAGATCAGGTGCCAATTCTGCAATTTCCTCAATAGTGATTTTATCATTTCTCACCACCTTCATCTCTGCTCCTAGCTCGCCAAAATACTGCACGAGGTTGTAGGTAAAGGAGTCGTAATTATCGATTACTAATAACATGCTCTTATAGATCTGTTGAATGTTCTGCTAAAGTTCTGGCGAGGCCAACCGCTCGGATCATCCCCATCGCCTTGTTGCGAGTTTCCTCATACTCGTAAGTGGGATCACTATCTGCGACAACCCCCGCACCTGCCTGCACGTAAGCTTTTCCGTTTTTGAGAAGACATGTTCTGAGGGTAATACAGGAATCATGACCACCATCCCAGCCAAAATACCCAACCGCTCCACTATAGGAACATCGCTTGTTTTTCTCCAGCTCATTGATGATCTGCATCGCACGGATCTTCGGTGCACCACTGACAGTCCCAGCAGGGAACGTAGACCTCAGCGCATCATAAGCACTAAACTTCTCGTCAAGCCGCCCACTTACATTAGAAACAATATGCATCACATGACTATAGCGCTCTACAATCATAAAGTCATCCACTGATACACTCGCGTGCTCAGCTATCCGACCAACATCATTTCGAGCCAAATCCACCAGCATCAAATGCTCCGCACACTCTTTCTCATCCGCTAGTAGATCCGCAGCTAAAGCATCATCTTCCTCCTGAGTTTTCCCTCTCCAGCGAGTTCCAGCTATCGGTCGAATGTCAAGCTTACCATCAATGGCTCGCACATGAACCTCCGGTGAACTCCCCACTAAAGAAAAGTCCTCGAACTGCAAAATAAACATATACGGCGAAGGATTCACATGGCGAAGTGCCCGATAAAGTTCCACCGGCTCACCAGTAAACTCAGTCTCAAACCTCTGACTCGGCACCACCTGGAAAACATCACCTGAAGAAATATATTCCTTAGCCTTCAGCACCATCCCTTCATATTCCTCTTGAGTCGTATTACTGGTTGGCTCTGGAACTTCATAATCCGCTAGACCATTGAGCGGCGCAATATGTAGCGGAACATCTAGCTGTGAAATCATATCCTCCACCCGAGAAATTGCCTCCTCATAAGCTTCCTCAAGATCATTCTCAACCTCATCCAAAAATGCATTCGCCACCACGAGCAAACGACGCAACTTATGATCAAAAATCAACAACGTATCAGCGATCATAAACACCGCATCAGGTAAGCCCAGGTCATCCTCAGGCGAGGTCACGATAGAAGGCTCAAACTGCTTCACCGCATCATACGATAGATAGCCCACAGCTCCACCATAAAACGGAGGAGCATCACCATGAGTCACCGGCTTATACTGCGCCATCAAGGACTCTAGCTCGCTCAAAACATCATTTTCACTATCCGCAGTCCACTTACAAGTCTCTCCATTCTCCGTTAGGGAAATATCCTTCCCATAAGCCACAAACCGTGCACGTGGATCAGTCCCCATGATGGAATACCGACCACTAGCATCAGTACTCTCAGCACTTTCAAATAAAAACGCCCCATCCTTCTGAGCTATCTTCATAAATGCCGAGAGCGGCGTTTCAAAATCTGCTGCCAACTGCGCATACACAGGCACAACATTCCCCAGCTTCGCTAATTCGCGAAACTCCTCTAGACTTGGTTTTACAGGTTCCCTGCTCACGTGCACAGAATGCGACCGTATCTGAAACAATCAAGTTCAAACCCTAACAAACCGTAATTTTCTTAATGCTGTGCTTGCCACAACGCTTATCCATGTGTATGGAAAACGCGCCCATGAACTGATCGGGCACAAAGCTATGCTAAAGTGGACATTACAAAAAATCGTAGGTAACAAAAATGAGCGTGAAATTAAGAAGCGCATTATGCCAGTTGCAGCCGAAATCAATAAGATAGAAGAGGCTCTCCAACAAGAATCAACTGAAGACGTCTTGGCTCGAACGACCAAATGGCAAAAACACCTCCACCGCTACCTACCGCTTGATACCCCCACCAGAAGACACATCGAGTCCATGGAGCCAGAGCAGCTTTCCGCACTCGCAGAAGTCATCGAGCAAAGACTCGCTGACCTTCGCGATGAATACCCATCACTCCCAACCGTCACAGCTAGCCCAGAGTCCATTGAAGCAGGCAAAGAAGCATTCAACAACATCGAAGAAGATTTCTCAGACAAACGCGCTGCCTACCTTGATAAAATTCTCCCAGAAGCATACGCTGTAGTCAAAAACGCAGCGCGCCGCATGTGCGGAACCAAACTCGTTCTCGGCGATCAAGAAACCGAATGGAACATGGTGCATTTCGACGTCCAGTTAGTAGGAGGCATAGCCCTTCACCGTGGAATGATTGCAGAAATGATGACAGGTGAAGGTAAGACCCTCGTTGGCACACTCCCCGTCTATCTCAACGCCCTCACTGGACTCGGCGTGCACGTAGTCACAGTGAACGACTACCTTTCGATGCGTGACTCCCAGTGGATGGGAACACTCTACAACTACCTCGGCCTCACAGTCGGTTGTATCCAAAACATGCAACCACCACATATCCGCCGTGAACAATACCTCACCGACATCACCTACGGCACCAACTCAGAGTTCGGCTTCGATTACCTCCGTGACAACGGCATGTCATCCTCCAAAGATGAGCAAGTCCAACGTGGACATTATTTCTCCATCATTGATGAAGTTGACTCAGTTCTTATCGATGAAGCCAGAACACCACTCATCATCTCAGGCCCATCTACCGTCTCCAATACCGCTCAATACATGGATTACCGCGGTATCATCGAGAACCTCGTGAAGAAGCAAAATACACTCTGCACCGAACTCGCTGACGAAGCCAACAAAGCACTCGAAGCCGGTGACGAAGAGCACGCAGGTCGCTGCCTATTCAAAATCAAACTTGGCCAACCACGTAACCGCCAATTGATGAAGCACATGCAGGATCCTGAATCCCGCCGCCTCATCGACAAGACCGAACTCTCCTTCTATCAAGACGCACAGAAAAAAGAACTCTACGCCGTCAAAGAAGAGCTCTACTACACCATCGACGAAAAAGCACACGATGCCGACCTCATGGAAATGGGCCGCAAGCTCCTCGCTCCTGACGATGATGAAGCATTCACACTTCCTGACCTCGCTACAGAATACGCTGAGATCGATGCTAACCATGACCTATCAGATGATCAGAAAGCAGCAGAAAAAGAGGAAATCAATGTCCGCTTAGACAAACAAGGTGATAAAGTTCACTCCATCTCTCAGCTCCTCAAAGCATACTGTATCTATGAGAAAGACGTCGAATACGTAGTTGAAGACAATAAAGTCAAAATCGTTGACGAGCAAACTGGACGTAAAATGGAAGGTCGCCGTTGGTCAGACGGTCTCCACCAAGCAGTTGAAGCCAAAGAAGGCGTAACCGTCGAACGTGAGACTCAGACATACGCCACCATCACCATCCAGAACTACTTCCGCCTCTATGAGAAACTCGGCGGAATGACTGGAACAGCAGAAACTGAAGCTGCGGAATTCCACGACATCTACGGCCTAGACGTCCTCCCCATCCCTACAAATCAGCCTAACCAGCGCGAGGATCTCAATGACCAAGTCTTCAAGACTCGCCGTGAGAAATACAATGCCGTTGTCAACAAGATCGCTGAATGCCAGAAGAAAGGTCAGCCAGTCCTCGTAGGAACCGCATCAGTCGACGCCTCAGAGACACTCTCTAGAATGCTCCAACGCGCTAAGATCACTCACTCAGTGCTCAACGCTAAATTCCACGAACAAGAAGCGGACATCGTCGCACGCGCCGGTAAGCTAGGAGCCGTCACAGTTTCTACTAACATGGCCGGCCGTGGAACTGATATCAAACTCGCAGAAGGCGTGGAAGAAGCAGGCGGCCTCATGGTCATAGGCTGCGAACGCTACCAATCTCGTCGAGTCGATCGCCAGCTTCGTGGACGTTGTGCCCGTCAAGGAGACAAAGGCATGAGCCAGTTCTACATCTCATTCGAAGATGACCTCATGAGAAACTTCGCCGCCGCAGAGCGCATGACTCGAATGATGGAAAGATTCGGAATGGAAGACGGAGAAGCACTCGAGCACAAGTGGCTAAACCGCTCCATCGAAACAGCCCAGAAACGCGTTGAACAGCGCGACTACACCTGGCGTAAACGCGTTCTAGACTTCGATGACGTCATGAACATGCAGCGTGAAGTAGTCTACGGCTACAGAAACGAAGTCCTCTCCACAGAAGACCCTCGCGAACTCATCGACGAGATCATTGACGAAATCATCCCAGATCGCGTGCATGACTTCATCGAGAACAGAGACGCCGGATCACCAGACTACGCGGAACTCCTCAACTGGGTAAATACCACCTTCCCACTAGGCCTCACCATTGAGACATCTGGATTCCAAGAAAGAGATGCAGACGCAAATAGCGAATGGATCATCGACGAAGTCAAGAAAGCCTACAAGCTCAAAACCGAGCACGAAGCCCCTGAACTACTAGATCACCTAGAACGCCACATTATCCTCACCGGAATTGATAAACTTTGGCAAGAACACCTCTACAACATGGACGCGCTCCGTGAAGGCATCAGTCTCCGCGCACAAGGCCAGAAAGATCCACTCGTAGAATACAAAGTTGAAGCTTACTCACTTTTCCAAACTCTAATGGACAGCATCAAAGCGGAATCACTCAACAACCTATTCCGCTCAACCACTAGCTTAGACCACTTCGAGCAGTTCCTCCAGAGCATGCCAGCTAACTACAGCGACCATGAAACTGAAGAAGCCCCGATCACTGACCAGAACATCGGCCAAGCAGTTGCAACTTCCGGCGGCATCCCGCTCAAGAACAACAAAAAATTCAAGCTAGATCTACCGAAACGCAAACCAATCCAGCTACCTAAAGGCTCCGGCAAAAGCAATTCCTAAGATAGCTACTAAAACAATCTAATCCAAACCTGCGCGAGATATCCTTGCGCAGGTTTTTTTTATCCCCTAAAACTCACCTCATGCTAGAAAATACACTCAACCAGTACTTAGAAAAAACCGAAGCTGGCGGCATTCTATGCGCGATCAATATTGACGGCGTAATTCAGACATTTTCAGCAGGAGACATTCCCAGTAATGACCACCAACGCCCCTTCTACATCTACTCAATCTCCAAAACATTCACCGCAGTAGCCATGATGCGACTCTGTGAAAAACTCGGCTGCTTCCTTGACCAATCAGTCCTCGGAATCTTACCCCACTACCAGATTCCCAAGGAAATCACCACCCGCCAATTACTAAACCACACCAGCGGACTATCAGATTACTTCAGCCAAAAGGAATACCAAGAAGCAGTACACAGCACTCCAGAAAACCCATGGAGCTATAAGAAACTCATGGCAGTCGGCCTCCGTGACACCCCGCTATTCCCAGCAGGTGAAAGCTGGAGCTACTCCAACCCAGGCTACGGAATGCTAAAGGAAATCATCTCTATCAAATCAGGCATGAGCTATGAAGAATATATTGATCTCAACATCATCAAACCGCTCGGATTGAAATCGACCAGAGCATTCACAACTCTCGACACAGAACACCAATTACTACCAGGAATCGACCCCAACATGTCAGAAGACTTCCGTGATCGATATGACCCAGGCTGGATCGCAACCGGCTGCTTCATATCCACCGTCGAAGAGATCACCAAATTCTACCACGCCCTCTTCACAGAAAAACTTACCTCCAGTGACTCACTAAACCAAATGACCCAGCTCGTAGAGCTAAATTTCCCCCTACCTGAACCCAAAAAAGCAGCCTACGGACTAGGCCTAATGAGCGCAAACAACGACCCACAAGGAAGAAACTACGGACACGGTGGCGGAGGCCCCGGCTACACAACCTACGCAAGACATTACCCAAATCACCAATCCAAACAAATCTCCATAGCCCTCGTCATAAACGCCACCCTCTCAATGACCCCATTCGATCTGACTGATGAGATATTTGCCAAACTAGCATAGCTGATAAAATGAAAAAATCCCGCAGCACCAGAAGCGCTGCGGGATTGATAATGATTTTATAATTTGTAGAATGAAGAATACTACTTCATAGGATGTGCTTTAAGCAAATCAGCAGCCTGGTATGGACCTTTCTTGTTCTGCTCGTCAGTAGCCTTCTGGATTGTATCAACTTGCTTTTTGCCAATAAAATCACCAGTTTTATTAGACCAAGCATTCCTCACATAAGTAAGAATATCCGCTAGCTCTCTATTAGGAACACGTCCGTCAAATCCAGCCATAGCGCTGTTGTACTTTTTGCCTTTGACTTCAATCTCACCCATGATGCCGTGAAGCGCGATCTTAGTAAGAAGCACTTTATCGCCAGTCACCCACTTACTTCCATCAAGAGGAGGAATACCAGCCTGCGCATTACCTTCACCCTTAACTCCGTGACAGATAACACAGCTTTCAGCGTGATGATAAGCAACTTCACCTTTTTGGTAAGACTTCTGCACACTGGTGTCTGCCTTTTTCAAGTGACGTGGCAACTTGACCACATTCTTTTTAATGATCAGTGTCTCGTCATTTAAATGAGATTTACCAAACTTAGCTGCGTCTTCAGACCAAGCATTCACTGGTGTTTTCTCAAATTCAGCAATGATCGCAAGACCGTCCTCTTTGCCCATCCATGAAGCAGCTACTACCGCTTCATGTCTGACCTGAGCATTCGGGTCTCCTGCTGACTTCTTAAGAAGCTCCACTGCATTTTCTAGCTTATCTGCATTGAAACGCACCGCTCTAGTAGCCGCCGCTCTTGCGCGTGGCTCTTTGTCAGTTAAACACGCATTGAGAATATCAGAGTCAATCTTATCGATCCCCCAAGAAACCCACATTGCCTCAGTAAGATGATGTGAATACCTTGGATCACTCTTATCTAATCCAGCCACCCACTTAGTGAGAGCCGCTGCAACTTCACCAGCATCTCTACCACGTAGCTCTCTACGCACACGGTAGCGAGTACGGATCTCAGGAACTTTAAGATTTTCGAGCAATTCATCAATCCCTGCTCCATCCACCTTCACAATAGGAACTAACGGACGTGATGGATACGTGATGCGATAAATTCTACCATGAACATGGTCACGCTTAGGGTCACGAGCATTGTGCTGCATGTGTCCGATAAGAACATTACTCCAGTCAATCACATAAAGTGAACCATCTGGTGCAAATTCAAGATCCACAGGGCGGAAATAAGGATCCGATGACTGAAACAGCTTCTGACGAAATTCTGTCTTGTAGCCATTTTCACCATCCGGAGTCACCTTATGCTGCATCGCTCCCAGGAAACCGATATTGTTACAAATAAGCGCATCACCTTGCACATCATCTGGGAAATGTCTTGATGAAACAAACTCTAAACCAGAAGTTGGCCTTACTTTGTTACTCGTAAGAAGATCTGGTGCAGTAAGATTCACATTGTACCGTGACTTCACTGCTGACTGTTGCATCCATGAAAGCTTCGTTCCTGATGTATGAAGGAAGAAATTCTGCCCCCAATCATTGAATGCAATTCCCCATGGGTTAGGGATGCTGTATTGAGCTGCTCTTTCAAGCCTACCCTTAGCTGGATTATAACGATAGAATCCACCATTTGTTCCTCTAACAGGCCCATACGGTGTCTCTACATTTGAATGAAGAAATACTCCTTCACCCATATAAAACGCGCCTGATGGATCAGCACAGAAGCTAGAAATAGCATGGTGCGTATCGTGATCATCAAAGCCACTGAGAACTACTTCTCTAGTATCCGCCTTGTCATCACCATCTGTATCCTTGAAAAGAACGAGATCATTCTGAAGAGAAACAAACACACCGTGCTCAGTGATTTCAAATCCCATAGGAGTTACAATGTGATCAACAAAAACCGTTTGCTTATCCGCAACACCATCATTGTCAGTATCTTCAAAGATAATAATCTTATCATTTGGCAACGGATCACCAATTCTATACTGAGGATAACTAGGCATACAGCTCACCCAGAGGCGGCCTTTATTATCAAATGCCATTTGTGACGGGTTCGCCAAGTCTGGGAACATTTTCTCATCTGCAAAGAGCTTCATCTCGTAACCCTCTGGAAGCGTCAGCTTAGATTCCATTTCCTTACCTGTAGCATACTTCACCGGTCTATTTGAGTTAGACTCTACTGGCTTCAACTTAATCGTCTTAGCATCAGCGGCGGCCATGTCGAAAGCTTCCCCCTTGTTTACAGCCCAGAGAGCCTTATCTCTGATTTCAGTCATCTGACGAATCTTAGTGAGCTCATCAGGATAGTTGACATTACCAAAAGGCTTGTACCTTCTACCGTGAACGTGAACACCATTTGGAATCTTGTAATCAAGAAGCCAAACTCTATTCTTCTCAGCCACAGCTGCCTGGACTTTCACCTTTTGAGCATCGTCAGCCTTTACCTCTTTTTTACCAAAAAGAAGGTTAGCTAGCATTGGAGCCAGCTTCTCATAACCAGCCTCATTAAGGTTGTGACCATTTGAAGTCAGATCTTCCTCAGTTGAATTATAGAACCCCTTCGTCGCAGAAAACGCGTCTACAAAAAGAACCCCTTCTTCCTTACATACATCAGACATTGCCTTAGAGTATGCTTCTAGATTCTTATTCGTTTCTTCACCATTCGGCAGATCACGCTTTGCAGACAAATCTTCAAATGCAGCAGGAGAAACAATGGCTAGCTGAGGTGCAGCACCAGAGTATTTCTGACTCAAAGTGTATTTAATAAACGCTCTTAGTTCAGCTTTATAACCCTCAAGTCGCTCTAAACCATCAAATGACTCACTGTAGCCAAAAAAACCAATCACAGTATCAATCTCGTGACGAGTCAACCACTCATCAGGAGTCTCATAGTGACCCTTTCCTCCACCCGCTTGATATTCTCTCTTAACCAATTCTTTGCCACCAGGAATCACCCAGTGAGATTTTCTAGATGGATGAGGCCGGAATGCCGGTGTATCTCCCTCCTTACCCCAGTTTCTGATGTAGAGATCATTCTCAGGGTAACGAAGTTGAAGTTCAGTCTCAAACTCGCTAAAAAGATTCATCCGTGAAGCGAGACCACCACCAATAAATCCAATACGACTATTTTTACCAATATTCAGACTTGTCGGAACCTCAGGCCCCATAGTCTTCATCACTTCAGCCTCTTTCTTAAGAACAAAATCCGATGGAGTGTGTTTTTTCTTAAACCCCTTAAAACCATAGAAACTAGGCTTATACTCACCGTCAATAGTCACATCCGCTTTCGCAGGAACCTTCATATCAAGTCCCCAGTAAACTCCATTAACTACAAGACGACGAAGATCTTCATCCTCCAGATCAGTAGCCGCACCCATTGTAGTAGTGAGAACCTTATTCACCTTACCAGACTCCTGCTTATATTCGCGAGTCCATGCCACCGGTTGCATCGGATCATTCTTACCTTCTACGTCAGCAGAATCAGGTTCAAATGACTCAGTCACTGCCCCACGTAACAAAATAGTAGCCGGCTTCATTGGATCTGCTCCATAAACATCAGATGTGCAGAAGATCTCACCTACTCCGTTAAGAATAGCATTCTCCTCAGCACCCTTCTCAATGTGTGTACGAGTAGCTTCTTTCTTGTGCTTACCATGGTGGCTCACCCAAGTTTCACCCAGAACTTGTCTACCAAAACCTTTGTCCCAGCCAGTTTCTGATTTAGCATTAAATGAATATTTTGCCCACTTACTACCCGCGCCTACTTTGAATGCATGTGTAGAAGTTCTCAGTGCTACCATTGGCACACCACGCTCGAACGCTGCATTGAATTTCTCAAAAGCCTCATCACCCCAGTTCCTGAAACGGATACACATAACAATCGCATCCGCTGAATCCAAAGCTACAGGGTTCGATAAACTCTTTTGGTTCGCAGGATCAACAAATTTATTGTCCTTATCCATCGAGAATAAGACCGTGCACTTGAACCCTTGCTCCGAAAGCAACTGAGCCATCATTGGCATAGATTCCTCTGACCTATACTCCTCATCACCAGCTAATAGCACCACGTGTTTTCCGTTAGACTCCCCCGTTGCTTCAAAGACCAAATGGTCTTGCTGCGCTTGGGAAAGAGCCATACCACAGGCGTAGACGCCAAGGGTGCACATTCCTATTTTTATTTCTCTTAGTTTCATAAATTTATATTCACTTTTCAGCATTAAGCTAAACCCTCTCTTCTTTAATAAGTAAGAGGATCATTCACTGTTTTGAAAAGATGGCAGGACTTTACCGAATTGTCATGTATAAAAGTCAACAAGACAGAGTTCATATCTACATATTTTTAAGGATACAAATATTCAAATTTTTAGCTGATAATAAACTTTTTCTCCAATCCTCAATGACGCGGTTTTTTATCGCTTTAAAAATATTCAAAACCCAAAAACCATTGAGAGACAGTAATAATCCAATAGGCTCAATTATGCGCACCAATGAAAATCCCGCAGTGTAAAAAACACAGCGGGATGAATAGGATTTCAGGATCGATTATATGAGCTCACATAAATTACTTCACTGTGTGAACTTTAAGCAAATCCTCAACCTTGTATGGACCCTTCTTAGACTGCTCGTCAGTCTCTTTCTGAAGATAGTCAATGTGCTTCTTCGTCAAGGAATCCCCTGCTTTGTTAGACCAAGCATTTCTCACATAGGTAAGGATGTCTGCTAATTCCTTATTAGGCACACGCCCATTGAATCCAGCCATCGCACTGTTGTATTTTTTGCCTTTAACTTCGATCTCCCCCATGACGCCGTGGAGCGCAATCTTAGCGAGAAGCTTAGCATCACCAGTCACCCACTTACTCCCATCGAGAGGAGGAACTCCGATAGCTTCATTGCCTTCACCATTCGCACCATGACATACAACACAGCTTTCTTGATGATGATACGCTCTCTCACCGTTCTGGTAAGACTTCTGCACATCAGCAGATGATTTTTTAAGATGGTCCGGAACCTTCACAAGTATCACCTTCTCTTTAATAGTAGCCTCCTCTAGGTGAGCTTTAGCATACTTATGTGCATCTTTAGACCAGTCATTGACTGGCTTCTTCTCAAATTCAGCAACAATCTCAAGACCCTGCGATTTGCCCATCCATGATGCAGCAATGATTGCTTCATGTCTAACTTGAGCATTTGAGTCTGTTGCAGATTTCTTGAGTAGATCCACTGCGTTGCCTAACTTATCTGCATTGTAGCGAACTGCCCTAGTAGCGGCTGCTCTAGCTTTAGGCTCTTTCGAGTTCAAGCATGCCTCAAGGATCTGCTGGTCGATCTTATTGATCCCCCATGATACCCACATTGCCTCAGTAAGATGGTGCGCATACTTAGGATCATTTTTGTTCAACCCTGCAACCCACTTAGGAAGCGCCGCTGCCACTTCACCAGCATTTCTGCCTCGAAGCTCTCTACGTGTACGGTAGCGTGTACGGATTTCAGGAAGTTTGAGGTTATCTAATAGCTCTTTGATACTAGCTCCATCTACCTTCGCGATCGGCACGAGTGGACGTGATGGATACGTGATACGATAAATTCTACCATGAACATGATCACGCTTAGGGTCACGAGCATTGTGCTGCATGTGCCCAATAAGAACATTACTCCAGTCGATCACATAAAGTGAACCATCTGGCGCAAACTCAAGATCCACAGGACGGAAATACGGATCCGATGACGTGAAGAGATCATGACGGAATTCAGCTTTATACCCATTCTCACCATCAGGGATCATCTTATGCTGCTTAGCTCCAAGGAACCTAATGTTGTTACAAAGTATAGCATCTCCCTGGACTTCATCAGGGAAGTGCCTAGAGGAAACAAATTCTAATCCAGCGGTAGGTCGCACTCCTCTTTTTGTAAGAAGATCCGGTGCCTTCAAGTTCACATTGTAACGTGATTTCACTGCAGAACGCTGCATCCAAGAGAAAGAAGGTCCCGATGTATGAAGGAAGAAGTTCTGCCCCCACTCATCAATAGCGATGCCCCAAGGGTTCGGGATACCATACTGAGCTGTTCTCTCAAGTCTGCCCTTAGCCGGATTGTAGCGATAAAATCCACCATTTGTTCCCCTAACTGGTCCGTATGGAGTCTCTACATTGGAATGAAGGAACGTCCCCTCACCCATGAAAATCGCTCCAGATGGATCCGCACAGAAACTAGAAATAGCGTGGTGTGTATCGTGATCATCAAAACCACTCAGAACGACTTCTCTGGTGTCTGCTTTATCATCACCATCTGTATCCTTGAAAAGAACCAGATCGTTCTGTAGAGAAACAAACACACCATGTTCAGTGATTTCAAATCCCATAGGAGTTACAATGTGATCCACAAAGATCGTCTGCTTATCCGCCACACCATCATTATCCGTATCTTCAAAAATGATAATTTTATCATTTGGTAACGGATCACCAATTCTATACTGGGGGTAACTAGGCATGCAACTCACCCAAAGGCGACCTTTATTATCAAATGCCATCTGTGACGGATTCGCCAAATCTGGAAACATCTTCTCATCTGCAAAAAGCTTCATCTCGTAGCCTTTTGGAAGTGTAAGCTTAGACTCCATTTCTTTACCAGTAGCATACTTCACCGGTCTTTCAGAGTTAGATTTAACAGGCTTAAGCGCAATCGTCTTCGCATCAGCTGCCGCCACATCAAAGTCCTTATCTTTGTTCGCAGCCCAGAGAGCCTTATCTCTTATCTCATTCATCTGACGAATCTTAGTGAGCTCGTCAGGGTAATTGACATTTCCGAATGGCTTGTAGCGTCTTCCGTGAACGTGAACACCATTTGGAACCTTGTAATCCAGAAGCCAAAGTCTATTTTTCTCAGCCACTGCTGCATGGATTTTCTCTTTTTTCTCTGAATCTGCTTCTACCTCTTTTTTACCATAGATAAGATTAGCCAACATTGGAGCTAATTTCTTGTAACCAGCATCATTGAGATTATGACCATTTGACGTGAGATCTTCCTCAGTTGAGTTATAGAACCCCTTAGTCGCCGAATATGCATCAACGAAAAGAACTCCTTCTTCCTTACATACATCAGACATTGCCTTCGTGTAAGCCTCAAGACTACGGTTCGTTGCTAGACCATTAGGCAGATCACGCGTTCTAGATAGATCTTCAAATGCTGCCGGTGAAACAATGGCTAGCTGCGTTGTTCCTCCAGAGTATTTCTGGCTCAATGTGTGCTTAATAAATGCTCTAAGCTCTTCCTTGTAACCATCGATACGCTCAAGACCATCAAAAGATTCACTATAACCGAAAAAGCCGATCACTGTATCTATCTTGTGACGACCCAACCACTCATCAGGTGTCTCATAGTGACCACGACCACCACCACTTTGATATTCTTTCTTAACTAGCTTTTTTCCATCAGGAATCACCCAGTGAGATTTTCTAGAAGGATGCGGACGGAATGCCGGCGTATCACCCTCCTTACACCAGTTTCTAATATAAAGATCATTCTCAGGGTAACGCAGTTGGAGTTCTGTTTCAAAATGATTGAAAAGATTCATGCGTGACCCAAGACCACCACCAACAAATCCAATACGGCTATCCTTATCAATATTCAGACTTGTCGGCACTTTAGGCCCCAGAGTCTTCATCACTTCTGCATCCTTCTTAAGGACAAAATCTGTAGGAGTTTGCTTTTTCTTAAACTCGTTAAACCCGTAGAAAGTAGGCTTATAATCTCCCTCAATAGTCACATCAACTTTTGCTGGAACCTTCATATCAAGTCCCCAATAAATCCCATTGACCACAAGACGTCGAAGATCTTCATCCTCAAGATCTGTAGCTGCTCCCATCGTTGTCGTAAGTATCTTATTCACCTTGCCTGACTCGTGCTTGTATTCGCGAGTCCAAGCCACTGGTTGCATCGGATCATTCTTACCTTCCACATCTGCAGAATTAGGTTCAAACGACTTAGTCACTGCACCACGTAACAAAATAGTAGACGGCTTCAAGGGATCTGCACCATAAACATCAGAAGTGCAGAAAATTTCACCCACTCCATTTAGAACAGCATGCCTCTCAGCACCTTTCTCCACCTGTGTACGAGTAGCTTCTTTCTTGTGTTTACCATGATGATTCACCCATGTCTCACCCAGAACTTGCCTTCCAAATCCTTTGCTCCAGCCTGTTCCTGCTTTAGCATTAAATGAATATTTCGCCCATTTGCTACCAGCTCCTACTTTGAATGCATGAGTAGATGTTCTTAGAGCAACCATTGGGACACCACGTTCAAATGCTGCATTGAATTTCTCAAATGCTTCATCACCCCAGTTCCTAAAACGAATGCACATCACAATCGCATCCGCTGAATCCAAAGCCTCTGGATTCGACAAACTCTTGGTGTTCGCGGGATCAACAAACTTATTATCCTTATCCATCGAGAATAAAACTGTGCATTTGAACCCTTGCTTCGAAAGCAACTGAGCCATCATCGGCATAGATTCCTCTGAGCGATATTCTTCATCACCTGCTAGTAGCACTACGTGTTTCCCGTTGGACTCACCTACTGCATCAAAGACCAAATGGTCTTGCTGTGCTTGGGAAAGAGCCATGCCACAGGCGTAGACGCCGAGAGTGCACATTCCTATTTTTATTTCTCTTAGTTTCATAAATATTTATTCACTTTTTACCTTAAAGCTAGCCCTTCTTATACGAATTATAAGAGGTCATCTTTCATTGTATTAAAAAAGATGGCAGGGCTAAGAAGGCTTGTCAGGTGTAAACCGTGTAATCTTTTTAATTAACTGCTACACAAAAAAAACAGTACTTAACATATCTGACTCATATTAACATCCTTCATAACAACCAAAACACCAAGCGATCTCAAAAATAATAACATTTTCAAAATAACACCACCCCCCAAACACAAAACTTTACATGAATTTCACTATTTTGCTATTTACTTTAGTCGCAAATAGGCCATGTTCCCGCCATAACCAACATTTTCAAAATGATCAACGAACCAATCGACGGAGCCCAAGCTCTAATTAAAACTCTTGATGAACTCGGCATCGAAATCATCTTCGGCTATTCTGGTGGAGCTGCCCTCCCCATATTCGATGCATTAGAAACTGTCGAATCCAATATCAAATTTGTTTTAAGTCGCCATGAACAAGGCGCTTGCCACATGGCTGATGGCTACGGCAGAGCCACCGGCAAGCCCGCCGTTGTTCTCGTAACCTCAGGCCCCGGAGCCGGAAATACCGTCACTGGACTTATGACTGCACAAATGGACTCAGTACCTATGATCCTTATCAGTGGTCAGCAGGTTACTTGGATGCTTGGTAAAGACGCTTTCCAAGAAGCTGACATTTTCGGCATCACTCTCCCCTGCGTGAAACACAACTATCTAGTAAGAGAAACCAACAACATCCCTAGAATCACTCGTGAAGCATATCACATTGCTACCACTGGCCGCCCAGGACCGGTCCTCATTGATATACCTAAAGATCTAAGTCAGGGACCATTCACCGGAGATTTAAGTCATAAAGATGAGCTAGACCTCCCAGGCTATCAGCCTGAGAAAGCATTCGATATCGATCAATCTAAGATCGAAGAAGCCCTAGAGCTCATTTCCCAAGCCCAGAGACCACTCATCCTTGCTGGCCAAGGAGCGATGATCGCTAGAGCTCACGAGGAAATGCTCAACTTCGCCACCACACTTGACTGCCCGCTCACAAACACACTATTAGCAAAAGGAATCATTTCTGAGATGCATCCTCTTAATCTAGGAATGCTAGGCATGCACGGTACAGCATACGCTAATAAAGCAATCTGCGAATGTGACCTTCTCATCAACATCGGCTCAAGATTTGATGACCGCATCATCGGCCAAGCTGACAAGTTCTGCGCAAACGCCAAAATCATCCACGTGGACATTGATCCATCAGAGATGAACAAAATGATTATCCCAGATGTAGCGATTGTCGGTGACGCCAAAGCAGTCCTCGATCTATTCAATGCAAGAATATCTGAACAAAAACACCCAGAGTGGAACTCCCACCTAGATGGCTACAGAAAGAAATACCCACTAGCCTATAAAAAACAAGGTGGACTACGTATGCAACAAGTCATCGATGAGTTCTGTATCCAGACCGATGGCGAAGCCATCGTGGCAACCGACGTTGGCCAACACCAGATGTGGGCTGCACAGTTCTATAAAAATGCTCGCACCAAATCATGGCTCAGCTCAGGTGGAGCAGGAACCATGGGATTCGGATTCCCTGCAGCTATCGGCGCAGCATTTGCCTGCCCTGACCGCACAGTCATCTCCATCTCCGGTGACGGCGGATTCCAAATGACACTCTGCGAACTAGCAACAGCCGCCATCCACAAACTCCCTATCAAGATCGTGGTTCTCAACAACCACTACCTCGGAATGGTGCGCCAGTGGCAAGAGCTCTTCTTCGATGACCGCAAATCCGGCGTCGACCTCGAAGGCAACCCAGACTTCATCAAACTTGCTGCCTCCTACGGCATCAAAGGAATCAACATCAAGCGCCCAGCTGATGTATCTCGCATGGTCAAGCAAGCCCTCGAATACAACGAAGGCCCAGTACTCATCCACGCAGAATGCATCAAAATGGACAACGTTTTCCCAATGATCCCAGCAGGCGCAGCATTAGAGGACATGCTCACCGAGCCACCTAAATACAAAATGGAAAAACCAACCGGATCTACCTAGGTTCTCACAGTTCATCCATTATCACACATTTCTAACATTCAAATTTTAAGCAAAACATGTCTAAAATCATCACAACAGACACACCGGTAGATAATACCAATCCAGACACCACGCTCCACACACTATCAGTCTATGTAAACAACAAGGCCGGTGTGCTCATGCGCATCACTCAGGTATTTGCTAGACGCGGGTTCAACATTGATTCACTCGTTGTTTCTCAGTCACGTGACGCCCGCTACTCACGCATGACCATCGGAATCACCGGCTCATCCAATGGACGTGAGCAAATCATCAAACAAGTCAACAAGCTTATCGATGTCATCCACTGCCAAGAACACTCTACTCAAGACGCCATCGTCAAAGAAATGCTCCTCATTAAGTTCCTCGTAGGCGCAAAGGAACGCACTGAAGCCCTCCAAGTGCTCGAACACTTTGGCGGCAAATCAGTCGACCTCACACCTACCGCCATGACTGCCATCTTCACTGGTGACCCAGACAAGATTGATGCAGCCATCAACATGCTTTCTGCCTTCAACATCGTTGAGACCGTCCGCACAGGTAAAGTTGTCATTGCAAGAGGCGACTCCCCTACCTAGGTTCATTTCATGAACTACCTAGCGCATCTGGCATTAACCCCGTCAGCTAACGGGGCTAGTGCCGATGCCTTACGTATAGGGAATCTCCTCGGCGACTTCATCAAAGGCACCGAGTCATCCCTCCGCCTCCAACTCCCCGCCGATTTAGTCGACGGTATCATCCTCCACCGCGCCATTGATAAATTCACCGATGCGCACCCTACATTTTTAGCCTCCAAACAACTCCTCGCTCCCCAGCGAAAACGCTACGCAGGCATCGTCATAGACATCATCTACGACCACTTCCTCTCCACCCACTGGGACACCTATCACGATGAACCACGAGTTCAATTCATCGCAAAAGTCTACGCCCTCCTAGACACCAACAAGGAATGGCAACTTGGCACACTAAAACAAGCCTTCCCCATCATGAAATCCCAAGACTGGCTCGGCTGCTACGCCTCCGTCAAAGGAATTAACACAACATTCCGCCGCGTCGCCTCCAGAGGAAAATTCACAGCCCCCATCGCCGACACTCATATAGATTTCAAAAAGCACTATCACCACTTCGAAGAACACTTCCACCTCATCTACAAAGACCTCCTAGAATTCAAAGACAACTTCAGCTTTAAATAAGTAATATTCATCATTGGATACCCTAAAGATAATCACTATTCTCCCGTCAACTTCACAACATCATGAAAGCTACCTACAAATTCATCACCTTCGCACTAGCCAGTTCACTAAGCATCTCACTCTCCTCATGTGGAGACAAGAAATCAGCAGACACCACAAAGTCTGAGGCAGAAAATCAACAGTCTGCCAAAACTCACGACTCCGTCTCTAAAGAATTTATCGCCAGCCTAGGAGAAATGAGCGACACCCTCACTAAAATCAAAGATCTCGAATCAGCCCAATCTGCTCTCCCCACCCTCACCAAGATCGGCTTCAAAATGAAAATGATCAAGACCGACATGGAAAAGCTCGGCCCACCACCCAAAGCCATGAAAGCTAAACTCGACGAAGAGTATGGCTCCAAAATGAAAGAAATTATGACCAATATTGGCCAAACCATGAACAGCCTTAAGACCTCTAATCCTGAGGCCTACGGATTACTAGAAAAAGTCATGACAACAATCATGCAATAATACTCTACTAGTTGAAAATCCATATCAACGGCAACGGTAGAATTAGCGCAAAATCAGCCAAAACTCGCTGCGCATCCAAGTAGAAAATTGATCGATTCTTATTGATCAAATAAAGTAGAGCTGTCGAAACCATGACCACATAACACAGCGGTCGCTCAAACTCCGAGAGCTTATACGCCACCAAGTAAACTGCAAAAGCAGCCAAACAAAGTAACCCAGTCGCAAGGATCGCCTCACAAGCATCCTTCTCGTCCTCCAGATCACTTCTCCTAGATTTCTCCCAGAGATCAATCCCTGTGATATTTAGAAAACACAGCAATCCAAACAAAAACGGCAACGCACTACTCGCAAATACGATCCCCACAGTCGAAACCGTCATCATAAAGAAATTCGCAACCCCGTGCCTCAATGCCAAGAAAAAGTCAGCATCCGAATTCGAAGTGAAATGAAACCATAAATCATAAATCCCCTTAGGAAGCTGAACAGACTCCACCACAATCGGAGCTGCCACACCAAACGAAAAAGTCATCCCCGCAATAAAGTTCTTCGTATAAGCAATTTCTCCCTTATCAAATTTTCTAGCCAAAATGTACAAGAAGCACATCCCTATCCCCGAAACACCCGCCGTAAGCAACGCCGCAGAAGCAACGTTAAAGGCTGAGTGAACGCCATACACAATAACACCGATGACGATCGGCAATAAAATCTTCCAATATTTCCAGTGAAACTGATGCCTAGTACTCATTTCAGCCACCTGGCCCTCATCACGCCTAACATCCAGAATCCTGTCCAAGACATAAACACACCACACCGCCCCTGCTAACAACCAATACGCGTGATAATCAACATACATCACACGCATCGACTTCGATAGAATCCACATCCAAATCACTGCTACCAGCGGAGCGTCTAGGCTCAACAAATTTGGCAACAACCAAAAGGGCGGTCTTCTTGAGGGTTCCTTATTCATATCTATGATCGCACCATAAGGCGATCCATGAAGAAATCAACCCGTGCAGATTTAATTAATGAGCCTCTTCTTTCTCAGCGTGATCGCCATGATCATGGCCATGCCCTTCTGCGTGCTCGCCGTGTCCTGCATCACCATGTGAATCATGCTTCACCTTATCTACATGAAGCAACTTCGTGTCTTCCCAATCATGCTTTTCACATGAACTAAGTGCTACGAATGCGGTAATAATGGCTGAACTAAGGATAAATCTTTTCATTGCGGAGGTAGAATTAGACTTTTCCAAAATAAAATCAAGACTACAATTTCAATCTAAGAAGAAAAATCCCCCCATTGTTTAATGCCCATTGACCATTGACTAAGCCGCTACTCAGGCTTCATCATTAAAAACTTAACAATTGCCACGCTAATTACTTGCACACTCCGCGCCCGCCTCCTAGTCTTCGCCCGCAACGCTGGTGAGGAAAGTCAACAGCGCACACACACATTTTATCATGAAGGATTCAAACACTGCAATCTTAGCACTCGAAGACGGCCGCACCTTTATCGGAGAAGCTTTTGGACACACTGGCACCACCACAGGGGAAATTTGCTTTAACACCTCAATGACCGGATATCAGGAAATCATCACTGACCCATCATACCGCGGCCAGATCGTGACACTCACCTATCCTCTCATTGGGAACTACGGGGTGAACCCAGAAGATGCCGAGTCATCTCAGCCACAAGTCCGCGGACTTGTCATCGGCGAACTCTCACCCGTCGCCTCTAACTTCCGCTCTCACCAGTCACTCGCAGAATACTTCGCTGAGCACAAAATCATCGGCATCGAGGACATCGATACCCGTGCGCTCACCAAGCACCTCCGCACAGCCGGCTCCATGCGCTCATGCATCACCACCGAGCTCACAGCCGAAGAAGCTATCCAAGCAGCTAAGGACTCAGCTCCAATGGCTGGCTCAGATTTCGTTAAAGAAGTCTCCACAGAGGAAAACTACCACTGGGATAAAGAATCACGCCTCTGGAACATTCCTAGCCCATCACAAAACCGTGAAGGTCACTACGAAGACCTCCCACCAGTAAAATACAACATTGTAGCCTACGACTTCGGAGTGAAATACAACATCCTACGCTCAATGCGCCAACAAGGTTTCGACATCACTGTAGTAAATTCCCGTACTACAGCGGAGGAGATCTTAGCACTCAACCCTGATGGAATCTTCCTCTCCAACGGACCAGGAGACCCCGCAGCACTAGACTACATCCACGCCGAAATCAAAAAACTACTCGGCAAGAAGCCAATCTTCGGCATCTGCCTCGGCCACCAGATCCTCACCCACGCATTCGGTGGTACTACCTATAAGCTGAAATTTGGTCACCGTGGAGGAAACCAACCAGTCAAAGATCTACGCGACGGAAAAGTATCCATCACCGCTCAGAACCATGGCTTCGCCTCAGACCCTGAATCACTTCCAGACGATGTCGAAATCACTCACATCAACCTGAACGACCAAACGGTAGAAGGCTTCCGCCACAAAACCTACCCTGCATTCTCAGTGCAATATCACCCAGAAGCAGCACCAGGACCAAACGACGCCAAATACTTCTTCGAAGAATTCGCTTCATTGATCGAAGCCAACAAGTAATCAATTTTCAATACTCAATATACAATTCAAAATGTCTAACACCATCATTTGCGGTCTCCAATGGGGAGACGAAGGAAAAGGAAAAACCGTCGACTATCTCATGGAGACAGCCGACATCGTAGCTCGTGGCCAAGGCGGTAACAACGCCGGTCACACCGTCATAGCCAACGGCCAGAAATACGTCCTCCACCTCATCCCATCTGGCATCCTCTGGGATGGCAAAATCAATGTCATCGGAAACGGAGTAGTCATGGACCCAGTTGGACTATGTAAGGAAATTTCATCACTAGAAGAACAAGGCGTCTCAGTAACACCTGAAAAACTCTTCATCTCTGACCGCGCCCACGTAGTACTACCCTACCACTGTGAACTAGATGCAGCACGTGAAGCAGCACTCGGCGAGAATAAGATCGGCACCACCAAGCGCGGTATCGGTCCTACATATGCTGACAAAGCAAACCGCATCGGCCTTAGACTAGCAGACTTCCAAGACGAAGCCACAGCACGCAAACTCATCGACATCCGTCTAGAAGAAGCCAACGAGCTCCTCACCAGACACGGACTCCCTACCTTCACAACCGACCAAGTGCTAGAGACCGTGATGCCTGCCATCAAACGTCTCCTACCACACGTCACCAACGTCATCCCATTACTCCACAAAGCATGGAAAGACGGCAAAACAATCCTCTTCGAAGGCGCCCAAGGCTCACTCCTAGACATCGACTTCGGCACCTACCCATTTGTCACCTCATCTAACACCACCGCAGGTGGAGCCTGCACAGGTTGCGGACTCCCGCCCCACGCAGTGGAAAAAGTAGTCGGCGTATGCAAAGCCTACACCACTCGCGTAGGCGCTGGACCTATGCCCACCCTCGATGAAGAACTCTCAGATTTCTTCCACGATCGCGGCATGGAATTCGGAGCCACCACCGGCCGTCCACGTAGCTGCGGCTGGCTAGACACCGTCCTCCTCAGACTTGCAGTCATGGTAAATGGAGTCACAGACCTAGCCGTCACCATCCTCGATGGACTTGACGAACGCAAAACCCTCAAAATCTGCACAGCTTACGATGTAGAAGGAACCATCCACGAGTTCCCACCTGCATCCAGAGCCGACTGGGACAAAGCCGTCCCCGTCTATGAAGAACTCCCAGGCTGGGAAAGCGACACCACTAAAGCACGCTCATGGGACGAACTCCCAGAGAATGCCAAAGCCTATCTCACCAGACTATCCGAGCTCGTAGGAGCACCCATCTCCTACGTTGGAAATGGACCAGAAAGAGAACAAACGATCATCGTTTAAAACCAACCCAATAACCAATGAAAAAACTCATCACAAAGTCTATCGTTGCCTCACTAGCTCTCGGCTCATGGGCAATCGCACAAGAAGCGTCTCCCGCTGGAGCACCTGCACCAGCTCCAGAAATGGTCCAAAGCCCAGAAGAACTAGCTCCCCCTACCATCGAGGAAATCAGAGAAACATTCCCAAGCGCTAAGCCCGCAGGAGAAACAGGAGAAATAAGCTCTCACGCTAGCATCCAAGTTCAAGACAATCAGCTATTCTTCGGAGGGTCCGACACCTCTAAGCTGATGAAAATCTACGGAAACCTACCTGAAAGCTATGATGGAGCCATCGTAGCCGATGATGAATCCTACATCATCACCTTCCAGTTCGAAGACTCAGGATATGTTAAAGACGATGAAAAAGACGAACTCGATGCTGACGACCTCCTCCAAACCTTCAAAGACGCTCAAGTAGAAGCCAACAAAGCACGTATAGAAGCTGGTCTCGACACCAACACCATCGTCGGCTGGGCCACTGAGCCAAACTACAACGAATCTACCAACAACCTCGAATGGGCAATCATCGCCGAAGGCAGTGACGGCACACAATTCGTCAATCACCAGATCAAACTACTCGGTCGCAAAGGAGTCATGGATGCCGTTCTTATCTGTGAGCCATCTCAGCTTGAAGCTCTCCGCCCTACACTAGACAAAACCCTAGCAGGCTTTGAATACGCAGACGGAAACAAATATGCCGAGTTCCAAGAAGGTGACAAAATCGCTGAATACGGCCTCAAAGGACTCATCGTAGGAGGTGGACTCCTAGCCGCTGGTAAACTAGGTTTCTTCGCTCTAATCGGAAAATTCTTCAAACAAATCGTAATCGGAGTCGTTGCTGTAGGCGCATTCTTCGTGAAGATGAAAAACAAAATCTTCGGTTCAAAAGAAGCACAGTAATCCACTAGCTAGCCTAGCAACAACCACATGACTGACGGTCAAACATTCTACCTTATTCTATTAGGTTTTTATTTGACCACCGGTCTCAAAACAGGATCAAAAGACGCCTTTATCCTAAGGAATAAGTTTAGTTTTAAAAAAGGATGGTCACTAGGCCATCCTTTTGCCTTCCTCGGAGGCACCCAGAAATCCGTCTTCTTCAGCCACATCTCCCCTATCTACTCCTACTCCATTGTCGCAAATCAAGACAACAATGACGCCAAAATCCTCCCTCCTAGGCATGTAAAACGTATCATCCGCATCATTGCCAATGCCGCCAGCCGTATCAGGTTTCTCTCCTTCATCGTCTTCTACCTCTACTGCATTATCGTCCCAGTAGTCTACTTCCAACACGGCGACACCCCCATCACCTACATCGCCATTCTCATCGCGCTACTCTTCCCCATCTTCCCCACCATCTGCTTCTTCTTCACCCATAAGAAAATTTCACCAAACGAAAGCAACGTCCGCTGGAAAAATAGCTTCTACGCCATCTTCATGCCCTGGCACGCCATGCGCCTAGCAGATTTCCTCTTCCAGAACCCCCACCTTAGCCAGATCCACCCCCTCAGCTACGCCAACATCACCACAGGCGAAGCCTCCCAAACCTACCTCTCCCAACAATACCGCAACACCCTACACAGAACCACCAGCCTCTACACCAAACAGGAATTCCAACAATTTTTCCAGAATTCAGACCTCACCCCACAAGACTTCACCACTCCCCCCACACCAGAAGACCCCACAGAACAGCAATACTGCCCCTGCTGCCACAGCTTCTTCACCGACCAAACCAACCACTGCACCGACTGCGAAAACTTACCTCTAGTTAAAATACAAGAAATTTAACTCCTGCTTCATAGCCATATTAGCTCTCCAAGTGTAGAACTATCGGCTCTACCCAGATAAAATCAAACTGATCATCCTCCAAGTTTTCACAGAACACATGAGATCTCTGCTATCGACGTCGACGTTGAATCGCTGCCAGTGCACTCAGACCGAGTAGCAGGATTGAACTAGGCTCAGGCACACCAATCAGTCGAAAATCGTGTCGGCTACCGTCGGGGTTAGCACCGGCGTCCCAGGTAGCACCGCCATCCTCGCTAAAGTGATGATTCCCTTGGTTAAGAAGTGACGTCCAGAAGAAGTCATCTTCGGCGTCGTCAGATGTGTCTGTGACAATCGAAATCCAGTAGTTCGTCCCAGCATTGAAGCTAAAACCAATGTCGGCAGAATAGTCGTAAATGTTGGTTACTCCAAATAAGTCGACACCAGAATCTTGACGATTGACGGCATTACCAACATTGAAGCTAGCAAGTATCGAGCTACCATTCGGTGCACCAGATGCATCTGCAAAGATTGAAATCGTAAAGAGGTCTGTCTCTGGTGCCGTTTGAGCACTGCCTAGATAAACTCCAGTCCACTGGATACCCGTAACGGTCGTCGCGGAAGCAAACATAACATCGTCAGCCTGCATAAACCCACTATCTACGTCAGATCCAAAACTCTGGTTGACTCCTGAAGATCCCCCAGCATTGTTGTCGAAAAGAATGGTTTGCCCCATGGCCAGTCCGCTTGAGAATACGGTCAATAAACAGAAGTAAGTATAAGGTGATTTCTTCATAGTATTTTTTTAATATATTGGTTTACAGTATAGGAATAAAAACTGTGATGATCATTTTTTCCCAGACATCACACACTATAAGGAATTGATTATAAGACATCAAGCATTTTATCGTATGGCAATCGAAATCAGCCACTAACATTGTACAACATTAGTTACAGCCTTAAAGCATGGCCTCACCTTCGTCCATTATGTGAAAGTGATGCTAAGCTGACCACTTCTTCCAATAACTAAGCCAAAGGACACAGTCCCTGAATTGTGAAAACCTGACTACCCTCCTCACGATTTAGCCCTAATCTCCACAGACTTCCCGTGCGCGTCCAAACCTTCCACCTTAGCAAACTGCTGAACGTGCTTAAGCGATTTCTGCACAGACTTCTGATCCATCCTCACGATGCTTGTGCGACGTTGAAATTGATCAGCACGGATACCAGAAAATGATTTACCAGATCCTCCAGTAGGTAAAGTGTGACTAGGCCCAGCCAAGAAATCACCAACCGCCACAGCACTGTAGTTCCCTGCATAAATAGCTCCAGCCGTGCGAACTTTATCCAGCCAATAATCCTCATCTTCCACAATCAATGAAAGGTGTTCAGGAGCGAATTGATTACAAATCACCATCGCATCATCCAAATCCTTCACCTGAAGCGCAAAAGTCCCCTTCTTAAGAACATCCTCAATGTAGTTCACCCTGCTAAGCGACTTCATCTGCTTATCAACCTGCTCCTGCACACGAGTTATCAAAGCCTTTGAATCTGAAATAAATCCAACAACACTATCACCACCGTGCTCAGCCTGAGCCAACAAATCAGCAGCAATAAAAGCAGGATTCGCAGACTTATCCGCTATCACCAACACCTCACTAGGCCCAGGCAACAGATCAATAGAAACCGCCCCCACAAGCTGCCGTTTCGCCTCCACCACAAAACTATTCCCCGGCCCAAAAATCTTCTCAACCGAGCGCACCGTAGTCGTCCCCAATGCCATCGCCGCAATAGCTTGAGCGCCACCCACCTTAATAATCTCCGTAGCACCAGACTCCTTCAGCGCATAAAGAAGCGCAGGATTCACCTTCCCATCAGCCCCCGCAGGAGTTGCCGCCAAAATCTCCGGAACACCAGCAGCCTGAGCAAACGCAGCAGTCATTAGCGCAGTCGACATCAACGGCGCCTTGCCCCCAGGAACATAAACCCCCACCCTATCATAAGGCACAAATCTCTCCCCCACCTCAGCACCCTGAGCATTCTTATATTTCCAATCTTTCCGCATGCTACGCTTCGCAAACGCATGGATATTCTTCTTCGATGCCGCAATCGCAGCCTTAGTATCATCATCCACCAAACCCTCAGCTTCCTCAAGCTCAGCATCTGTAACATAAAGTGATCTAGAGGTAAGTTTTAGCCCATCAAACTTCTCAGTGTATTCAAAAAGCGCTTTATTACCACGCTGTTTCACATTCGCAATAATGTCCGCTACAATCGTGTAGAGATCATCCGTAGGCACGGCTTTCCGATCTAAATTTTTGATAAATCTAGCGTAACCTGCATCTTTATAGCTTAGTGTCTTCATGGCGGGAAATTCTTAGAGACTCTTCCCCATGATTGCAAATGTTTATGACTTCAATTGCCCAGAAATTCTCAATAACAAATCTTCCATCTTCCAAAATCTGAGCTATGTATCAGCCATGAATTTTCAGCACAGTATCGTGAATGGCATCTACGTAGCCACTGCCGAGATGCCTCACATGGAGTCAGTCTCAGCAGGTATCTATCTACCTACTGGCAGCCGGTACGAGTCTGCAGAGCTTAACGGAATCGCCCACTTCGCTGAACACATGATTTTCAAAGGAACCCAAACCCGCTCAGCACTAGACCTAGCCATCCAAGTAGAAGGTGCTGGCGGCTCCATCAATGCCTTCACCACAGAAGATCAAACCTGTGTAGAAACCCGCGGCCCCTCAGAACTTCTCCCCCAGTTCGTAGAAGTCATGAGCGACATGGTTTGGAATTCCAGCTTCGAGCCTGAAGAAGTAGAGCGCGAGCGTGAAGTCATCGCAGAAGAAATAGTGATGTACCAAGAAAACCCAAGTGATCACATCCATGACCTCCTTTCCGAAGCCCTATGGTCCGGCCACCCACTCGGCAGACCCATCACCGGAACCGAAGAATCAATTCAAGAAATCAATGCTGACGCCCTAAGAGAATTCACCCAGCACCACTACCTAGCAAATGCCCACGGCCTAACACTCGCCGTAGCAGGAAAGGTCACCCATGCCGAAGTCTGTGAAATCGCCAAGAAAAACTTACCCGTAATCGCAGAGAAAACTGAAGCAAACGATGATTTCGAGAAATATTCTCACACTCTAACAGAACCTAACAACTTCGTCCACCTGCACGACCAACGTGACATCGACCAAGTCCACCTAGCCATCGCATTCCACACAGACGGCAGACACTCAGACCATCGCCATGTCCTCCGAGTCATGAGCCTCATCATGGGTGAGACCATGAGCTCCAGACTATTCCAAGAACTCCGTGAAAAGCGCGGTCTTTGCTACCACATAGCCTCTGACTACAGCCTCTACCACGACACAGGAACCTTTGAAATCCACGCCGGACTCGATGCCACAAGACTCGAAGAAAGCCTCCTCGCCATCAATGAAATCCTCCAGGAAATCCTCAAAAATGGCTTCACCAAAGATGAACTAGATCAGACCATTTGTTTCGCATCAGGACAGAGCAAGATCGCACTAGAAAGCACCCACTCGCGCATGAGCTGGATGGGAGACTCATTACTCTGCTTCGATAAAATCATCGACCCAAATGAATCCAGAGCCACCCTCCAGAGCACCACACTCGAAGAACTTAGTGATTTAGCAAAGCAGTTATTTAATACCGAGAATATGGCTGTGGCCAGCATCGGACCACAGCGCGCAGACGAAGTTCAGCAACTAGTGCTAGATTCCCTGACCTTCTAGAACCTAAGCGTAAAGCCCACATCAAAGCCCCAAGTCTGCTCTTGCTCGATACCTGATACACCAAGAAGTTCGTAATCATCGAAGAACATTCTTCTCACTCCCGCCTTGAAATCCAAATTTTCAGTCAGATGAGCACGCGCCCCAACGAAAACCTGCGCGTAACCGTAAATATCATTATCCAATTCCCCTACCGGTGAATCTAGTGAAGCATATTGTCCACCTACACCCACACCTCCAAACACTGAAAACGCAGGGTTCATCTGGTACTCAACCTCGTAGTTGAGCACGATGGTTGTAAACAAAATACTTGTATCCAACGTGGAATCTAGTGTCTCATCGTAACCAATGTACTCAAGCCCCAGCTTATGAGTAGCCACTTGATCCTGATAAATGATACCCTGTCCTTTAATAAAACCAAACGCCCTCTCAGAGTTCTCCATGTAGCCGATTCCTGCTTCGAAATCCCCACCACCCCAGCTACCTTGAGCTGATGCCTGAGTGCTACCTATCGCTCCTGCCACAGCAATGACAGCCAACTTGTTTTTCATTGTATTCTTCATAAATATTTATTGCTTCTTAGATTCGAGACTCCCCCTAAGAGAATCTCCATTCCTACTCACAAATTCCCGCTTCCTTTTAGATGACTCCCTTTCATGCTTATGATGATTACCACCATGAAAATCATCATCAGGATCACTCCCTAACATTCCATCCAGCAACCATGATAAGGAAAAGAACCCGCTAGACTTCTCTCGCGTAGGCACCTTTTCATTCTCATAAAGCGAGATCACTTCCGGGCTGGAATGCCTTATCCCACTACTTTGGACGTCCACATACTCTGTCTGCGCACAGCTTGAAATAGTAACGATCGACATACCGGATAATAAAAATTTAAGCATATTCATCTAAGCTATATGAACTGTGACGTAAGCCAATTCAACTCTATTCACCCTACCCCAAAAAAAATTAATTTTCTCTTGTCTCACCGAAGCCATCACTCAGTCTGTCCGGAAGATACAACTAATCATTATGGCTACTAAGAAAACAACACCTGCATGGGAGAAATCCATGCCAGAGGAACAATTTGAATGGATGAAAAAAATACTAGCTGCACCTAGCCCTATCGGTCTGGAAGCAGCCATGTCATACGGCGTGATCAAGCCGTTCTTCGAAGAAATTAAGCCTAAGTCATGGGCCATTCACCAGTTCAAAGGAAATGCAGGACTCGTTCTCGACTCCCACCCTGGTGAAGATGATCGCACCTCAGTCATGATCATCGGACACGCAGACAAGATCCGCCTCCAAGTCCGTAGCATCGGCAAAGATGGTAAAATCTGGGTGAACAGTGATTCGTTCCTCCCATGCACACTCATCGGACACGAAGTGAAACTATTCTCACAAGAGCCAAAGAAGCCAGGAACTTATCGCCTGATCGAAGGAGGCACTATCGAAGCCCTAGGCGCAATCCACTTCTCTGAACCAGGTCAACGCACCGGCGAAAAAGGAATCAAACCAACCGAACTCTACCTCGAGCTCCAGATGCATGGAGAAAAATGCAAAGAAGAGATCGAGAAACTAGGCATCCGCGCAGGCGACCCTATCATCCTAGACAGACCTATCCGCAAAGGATTCACCAAGGACACCTACTACGGCGCATACCTCGACAACGGACTCGGATGCTTCATGGTATCAGAACTAGCACGCATCTTTGCCAAGAAGCCACTGAAAAACATTCGTGTGCTCTACACCATCGCTACACATGAAGAGATCGGTAGATACGGAGCCACCGCCATCGCAGGTGAATTGAAGCCAGACATCCTCATCGGCGCAGATGTGAACCATGACTACGATGCAGCTCCAGGCCTAGGATCTAAGAAAATGAACTCCCTCGCAATGGGCAAAGGATTCTCCATCACTGGCGGATCAGTCACTAGCGAGTATCTCCATTCACTCATCGAGAAATCATGCCAAGCACGAGACATCCCTTACCAAATGGACATGTCAGGCAGAGACACAGGCACAGACGCCATGGCTGCTGCTCTTGCAGGCTTTGACAGCGCTGTAACTTCCGTCGGATTCCCTATCCGCAACATGCACACCATCTCAGAAACAGGTCACACCAAGGACATCCTAGCTGCTATAGCAGGCATGGAAGCCACCTTCCGTGACTTAGATGAGATGAATGATAACAAGGGCATCACAGTGGATGACTTTAAGAATAATCACCCAAGACTAGATACCATTTCCTGTATCTAACATCTATTTCTAACAAATCGACTAAGCACCTCTGCGCTTAGTCGATTTTTTTTTGCCAAGTTTGCGAAACTTTGAAGGATAGTTATCTCGCATTTAATAAAGCCCATCGTTCCTAGGAAGCTTGGAATATTCATAAAACATAGTTGTCTTTAGACCTGATTATTTGGTAGCGTAGGAGCACTAAAAACAACACCACTACATTACCATTTTGTCTATGAGAAAAAAAGCCACTAAAAAAACCGCCAAAGCCGTTCAGATCGACGAAAATACCGAGTTCAAACCCTCAAAAGAATTTTCTAAACAAGCACGCGTAAAGAGCATGGCTCAATACAAACGCATGCACAAAGAATCCATTGAACAGCCAGACATCTTCTGGGCAAAAGAAGCAGATGATCTCAAGTGGCAAAAGAAGTGGGACAAAGTGCTAGACTGGAAAGCTCCTAATGCAAAATGGTTCAGCGGAGCCAAACTCAACGTCTGTGAAAACTGCGTAGACCGCCACGTCGAAGAAGGTAGAGGCAACAAAGCAGCTATCATCTGGGAAGGTGAACCGGGCGACAAACGCGTCATCACCTACCGTCAACTCCTCCGTGACGTTTCAAGATTCGCAAATGCTCTAACAGCGGAAGGAATAAAAGCAAAAGACAACGTCCTCATCTACATGCCGATGACGCCAGAGGCTACTATCGCCATGCTAGCTTGTGCCCGTATCGGAGCTGTTCACTCAGTAGTCTTCGGCGGCTTCTCAGCAGAATCCATCAAGGACAGACTCGAAGACTCTAAAGCCGTAGCCGTGATCACCTGTGATGGTGGCTGGCGCCGTGGTGGCACAGTAGCCCTCAAAGAAAACGTCGACGAAGCTCTCAAAGGAAATAAACTCGTCAAAACAGTCATCGTCCAAAAACGCATCGGCAACGATGTAACCATGAAGAAAGGCCGCGACAAATGGTGGGATGAAGCCATCGAAGGCATGTCAGCAGTTCACAAGCCAAAAGGCTTCACCTCCGAGCACCCACTCTTCATTCTTTATACCTCAGGATCTACCGGGAAACCAAAAGGCATCCTCCACACCTCGGGCGGATACATGGTCGGCACATATGCCACCTGTAAATACATTTTCGACATGAAGGAAGATGATGTCTACTGGTGCACCGCAGACGTTGGCTGGATCACCGGACACTCATACATCACCTACGGCCCACTCCTAAATGGAGTCACCCAGATCATGTATGAAGGTGCCCCCAACTTCCCTGACTGGGACCGCTTCTGGAGCATCATTGAGGAATACGGAGTTTCTATCTTCTACACCGCACCCACCGCCATACGCGCATTCATCAAAGCCGGTGACCACCATGTCGAAAAACACGACCTCTCATCACTCCGTCTCCTCGGCACGGTAGGTGAGCCTATCAACCCTACCGCTTGGATGTGGTATTACGATAAAATCGGTGGTGGCAGATGCCCTATCGTTGACACCTGGTGGCAGACTGAAACAGGAGCCATCATGGTTTCTCCACTCCCTGGTTGCACACCTATCAAGCCCGGAACCGCAACACTTCCATTCTTCGGAATCGATGCCGCCATTCTCGATGAAGAGGGCAACGAGTGCAAAGCCAACATCCCCGGAAAACTCGTCATCAGAAAACCTTGGCCATCAATGCTGAGAAATATCTACGGAGACAAGAAACGATACAAAGACACCTACTGGAGCGACTACGACGGCATCTACACCGCAGGTGACGGCGCGCGCAAAGACAAAAAAGGCAACATCTACATCGTAGGTCGCCTCGATGACGTTCTTAATGTCTCAGGCCACAGACTAGGAACCGCTGAAGTAGAAAGTTCCCTCGTCGCTCATAAAGCAGTAGCTGAAGCCGCTGTAGTAGGCAAACCTCACGACATTAAGGGTGAGTCCATCGTCTGCTTCGTCACCCTCAAAGGCTCCGCTAAACCTACAGACACACTCAAAACTGAACTCAGAAACCACGTTGGCAAAATCATCGGCGCCATAGCCAAGCCAGATGCCATCCATTTCGCCCCATCACTACCTAAGACGCGCTCGGGTAAAATCATGCGCAGACTGCTCAAGGAACTCGTGAAAACCGGAAAGGTCACAGGCAATATCACCACACTAGAAGACAGCCGAGTAATCGATCAGCTACAAAAATCAATCAAAGGATAGTCAACATGACCAACAAACAATATTTATTCGCCAATTTTTTGAAAAAATTCGGGGTCCTAAGAAAACAAAAAAGGCTTCAAGATGCTGCTTTGGAGCTGCAACTGCTCAAAGAGGCTGAAGAGATTCTAGGTCGCAATGTTTGGACGAAAGTTAAAGAATTAGAGCACTACAAAGTGAACTACTGGGGCATCAACAAGTTGCTTCACGAGAGAAATGAACTCAGTGACAAGATTCAAGACATCAAATCAAAGATCGAAAGCATCAAACAAAACCAGGAAACTCGGTTTAAAGAAGTGAATAACCCTGAACACAACGTTGAGGAAATCTATGAGAAACAAAAGATTGTTGTTAATAAGATTCAAGCCGAACAAAAGGACATTAGCGATATTGCAGCTAACATCAAAAGAAGTTTTGATGGAGCTATGGCCAAACTAGACGCCCTCACCTCTAATGACGTTCCTGATTCTGAAATCAATTCCGAAAAAGCAAAGATCGAACAGCTAAAGAAAAAATTCTCCGATCTAAAAGAAAAGAAAACAATCTCTGACAAGAAACTAGCCAAGCAAACTGCCATTCTAGTGAAGATTTCTGATTCACTTCAGAGCTCTAAAAACACCTACAAAGATAACGCCGCAGGCAACTACGAGATCATGGGTAAAGCCAACAAAGCCCTCTCAGCTTACCGATCTAAAATTGGTCTTCTAGACAACAAAATCATCACCCACTACAACGAGATTGGTAAAAATATCAGCAAAGAATGCTTTGCAGATGATGACTGCAGAAAGGCAGTAAAAGATAAATTTAACCTCTGCAAGATCATGAGGTCACTCCGACAGTCTATCGATTACAATCACAACCTAGCCGACAGATAAAAAAGCTAGATCTAAACAATACAATAATCTAGCCACTCTCACTCACCCTGATACTTGACCAGAGTGAGTAGAGGTCAGCTTTCTAAAATCTCTATCTTAAAACTATATTACCCGATATTTAGTGAAGCATCGATCTTCGTTCTGATCTCAGTATAGAGCGGTTGATTCACAGATAAGTCCTTATTGTGAGTAGGCACCATCTCAGCCATCACACTAGACCAACTCTCATTTTTCATCTCCTCTGAGAAACATTTCCCAAGAACTTCTAGAATGATAGCCACTGCTGTCGATGCTCCAGGACTAGCTCCGAGTAATGCAGAAAGTGATCCATCTGCCGCAGCCACAACCTCAGTACCAAACTGCAGTTTACCACCCTTCTCCTTATCTTTCTTAATGATCTGTACTCTCTGTCCTGCAGTCACCAGATCCCACTCCTCATCTTTAGCTCCTGGGAAAAACGTCCTTAGTAGATCCATTCTATCAGTGTGAGTGTTAATCACCTCTTGGTAAAGATACTCAGTTAGATTCATATTATCTCTACCCGCAGCAAGCATCGGCCCTATGTTATCCAGAGTCACACTAGCAAGCAAATCAAGCATTGATCCACGCTTTAAGAACTTCGGTGAAAAGCCAGCATATGGCCCAAAGAGCAAACTGTTTCTCCCCTGAATCACTCGCGTATCCAAATGAGGCACAGACATTGGCGGAGCACCCACCGCTGCCTTACCATAGACTTTCGCATGGTGTTTCTCTACCAACTCCTGATTATTACAAACAAGGAACTGTCCACTAATAGGGAACCCTCCAAAACCTTCACCTTCTTTGATGTCAGATTTCTGAAGCAACTTCAGAGAACCACCACCAGCGCCAATAAATACAAACGGCGCGTAAATTTTCTCAGAGAAGAAGTCCCCTACCTTCTTCACTTTCACTTCCCAATCCCCAGATTTCTCCTTGTTTAAATCTCTAACAGCTGTCGTAGTAGCCAGCTCCACACCGTCCAAACTAATCAAGTGATTAAACAACACACTAGTAAGTGAACCAAAATCAATATCTGTTCCAGTCTCTACCCTAGTTGCTGCTATTTCCTCATCTTCACCACGCCCCATTTTCAACAAAGGCGTCCACTCAGCAATCTTAGCCTGATCATCAGAAAACTGCATCTCATCGAAGAAATGATGACCAGTCATAGCTTCATGACGTTTCTTAAGAAATTCCACATCATCAGCACCTTTCACAAAACTCATGTGCGGAACTTTACGAATAAAGTCTGCCGGATTTTCAATCACCCCCTGCTCCACAAGATACGCCCAGAACTGCTTAGAAAGCTCAAAGTCCTCATTGATCTTAATCGCTTTACTTATATCAACATCTCCATTCTCTAACACAGGAGTGTAATTTAATTCACACAAAGCTGCATGCCCTGTCCCTGCATTATTCCATGCATGACTACTCTCCATCGCTACAGATGAAAGCAACTCCACAATCTGAATAGTCATCTCAGGCTTCAGCTTCTTCAGCATGATACCTAGTGTTGCACTCATAATCCCTCCACCAATCAACACCACATCAGGGTGTTTCATTAAGCCATTTTCCGTGAATTCAGTCGCATTAGTTGTTGCACTCATAGCGTTCAACTATCGTCACTAGCCACATTTGTCAACGCTTTGTCTAACCTACCGCACTAACTTTAAGAACTTTTTACGCACCTTCGGAGACACCATCGCATAAACGATATCACCAGGATCTAACACATCATCTGGACCCGGAACATCCGCATCCACTCCACGCATTTTAGCCACCAGCACACAGCCCTCAGGCCATTCCACCTCACCCACCATCTTACCAGCCACAATAGACCCACTCTCCACAGTCGTCTCTATCACCTCACCAGCACTAAGCTTCTTAACAATGTGGTAATCATCCGTAGTAATAAACTTCTCAATATCCCGCCTACTCGCCTCACGAGGACTCACCGCCGCAATCATCCCAAAATGCCGACCACTCGCACTGATTGCATTCGCATAATCCGCCCTGTGTATCAGCGTCAAACAGTTCTTAGTTCCCAAGTTATGAGCTTGCAAGCAAGTCATCACATTATCTTCATCACTAGTACTCGTCGCCACAAAAAAGTCAGCCTGCCCCACTCGCTCCTCCTCAAGCTCCGCTAACACAGTTCCATCAGTATTAATCACCGTCGTATTAGATAACCTATCAGTTAGCTCCTGAGCCACAGCCGGATCTTTCTCCAGAATCCTCACCTTACAATTCCAACTCTCCAACATCTGAGCCAAAGAAAATCCATACTCACCACCACCAAAAATCACCACTCGTATCTCATCCTTACTTTCCTTCGTCTTCTGCAACCTATCGGCCAGATCCTTCAGCTTCCTAGGCTCACCAAAAATAGTCACCACATCCCCTGCTTCAAGCGTCGTCCGCGCATTCGGCACGAAATGTTCACCCCCACGAGAAACAGACGCCACCCGAGTTCTCTCAGGCGCCTTCAGCTGCATCAACATCTTACCAATCGCATCACTCGTCTCACACACCCTCACCTGCTGAAGCTCTATCTTCCCACGCGCCACTTCTTCTACCACCAATGAGTCTGGATTACGTATAAATTTCGCCAACTCAATCGCGCTCAACCTCTCCGAACTAAAAATATGGTCAATCCCAAAATGCCCCCGATAATCAAACAACCACTCCTCACGCTGCAACCCAGGGTGAACCCTACAAACAACCTTCCTAGCCTCCAGTTTAGTAGCCATCGATGCCGTCATCATGTTCACCGTATTATCACTCGTTAAAGCCAAAAACAGATCACAATTCCCAACCTCAGCCTCAAGCAAAACCGTAATACTCGTCCCATCACCATGCACCACTTTCGCATCAAGAGATTGCTCCAACTCGTGCGCCAAAACAGCATTGGACTCAATAACCACAATACTATGCGCCTCTCGTGACAACGATTCTGCCATATGTCTACCTACCTCGCCAGCTCCTACAATGATGATGTTCATTGGCGGGGAAACTAGCCTAAGACCCTCCAATAAGCAACAGCCAAGTATTACACCTTATCTCCTAACCTAACCTGAACTTATTCAAATAAGATAAGACACTCCATACACCCGCACTAAGACAAAGCCGTAAACAAATGAGTGATCTCCTCCTTGATCAACTCAGCATCAGACGAACCTATCGTATCCGCTACCTGCCTCTGCAATATCTCCTTATACGTTTGCCGTAATCTATGCACAGCCACCTTCACCGCCCCTTCAGATAACCTCAAACGCTGCGCTACCTCACCATAACTATCCTCCCCCATACTCCATCCCAAATAAGGCTTCAGCACATCAAACACCTCCCCCTTGCCCTTTTTCACATAGCCCGCACGCATCTTCAACAATGACTGCTCCAGCACCGACAATGCCCAGCGCTTATCAAACAATGACTCAGCCGTCACCGTCTCCAAAAGTTCACCACCAAGCCACTCCTCCTCACGCCCCTGATCAAACGATAACTTCACCTGTCCACCTCCACCCTCCTGCGCACAATCGCCACTCTCCCTCATCAAAACCACCCTATCCACGACCGTCCTAAAAAACGTCCGCAACCTCCCCCTCACAACATCCACACGCTTTATCAAATCCTTATCTAATAACCCCTCAAAAACGATCTGCACCATACCCACAGCATCCTCTCCCCCCATCCCTCTACCCCGTGCAAACACATACAACGGAGCCCAATACCACTTACAAATCTCAGAAATCGCCTCACCCGCCATCTGCTCATCCGCCGAAGCTGCTCGCTCCAACAGTAACCACTGGTCACTAAGCAACTTACCATCAAGATGATCATTCTTCATATGAAAAAATCATGAATAACAGATCACACTTTGACGAGCTTTATGTTAAACATCCCCCTAAATAGTAATTCTCTCACTTAACATTATACAGACATCACCCGCACTCATGTCTTACACCTCAACTAGTGAAGCTATTAAAAATAGAGTGGCGTTCTAACCATCTCATAAGGTTTTACTACCTCACGCCCCAGTGATACTTCGCAAGAGCAGAAAATGACAGCTAACCCAGCAATAAGGACATTTTTCATCTCTTCAATCATAATACATTCACTAAAATTTACCGTTTATCGCAACCCCAGTAAAGCCACCTCCAACATCCCCCCATCAAGACACGAAAAACTTACCTGTATGGTTGACCTTTTCCCCCACTCCCACTAGCGTCCCGCCGATATGAAATTACAAGAAGCAGTAGAAATCGTCAGCCAAGGTGTTGGCTTCAGACTAGGTAGCCAAATCTCAGAAGATGCCACCCTCGATAAGGACATCATACTCAAAGCAATCACCGCAGTATTCGCAGGTAAAGGAGAAGCTCCAAATCAAGAAAAATTTACCGAAGCAGCACAGATCGTCCAGGAAGAATCTACCAAGGAACTCCGCGCAGCTGGTGACGCATTCCTCGCAGAAAACAAATCTAAAGATGGAATCCAAGTCACTGACTCAGGACTCCAATACAAAATCGTAGAAGAAGGCTCAGGAGAAACTCCACAACCTAGCGACAAAGTAACCGTCCACTACACAGGAAAACTCATCGATGGCACCACCTTCGACAGCAGCATCCCACGCGGCGAGCCTACACAGTTCGGTGTCACTCAAGTCATCCCAGGTTGGGTAGAAGGCCTCCAACTCATGAAGCCAGGCGCTAAATACGAGTTCTACATCCCACAAGAACTCGCCTACGGAGCACAAGGATCACAAGGAGCCATCCCTCCATTCTCAGCCCTCATCTTCGAAGTTGAGCTCATCAAAATCAACTAATCTCCATCACTGAACGGCACTAACTTTAGACAAGATTCAATAATCTCATTTCATCACTAACCTCAGAAATCTCGCTTGCGGCTACTTGCTACCCGCTCCTTGCTTCCTCTAGGTTACTCTCGAAATTCTGAATAACTTTTCGTCTAAATGTTAGGCTATTCCCCATAACTCAAAAACTTACCCCTAGCAGATCACCAAAATGGAACTACAAGAAGCACTAGACATCGTTAGCTATAAAATAGGTCTCAGATTTGGTGAGACTGCTCTGGGGGATGAGTTATTTCTCGAAGAGAAAATCCACGAAGCCATCCGCGACAAAGCCGCCGGTTCCGAAAAAGAAATAGACCTCAAAGTCTACATGGTAGCCACCCAAATGGTCTCCGCAGAAAGAACCCGCCTATTCAAGCTGAAGAACGAAAACTTCCTCACAGAAAATGCAACCAATAGCGACGTAGTCACCACCCCATCTGGACTCCAATACAAAGTCATCCAGCCCGCAGAAGAAAATTCAGCTAAACCAAAACCAACGGACAGCGTAACCGTCCACTACACCGGTAAGCTCACCTGCGGCACCGTTTTCGATAGCAGCCACGAGCGAGGAAGCCCAGCCACATTCGCACTAGAAAAAGTCATCTCCGGTTGGTCAGAAGCACTCCAACTCATGCAAGTAGGCGAGAAATTCCAGATCTATGTCCCACAAGGAATCGGCTACGGCAAACGCGGCGTCGGTAGCGACATCCCACCCTACGCCACCCTCGTCTTCGACGTCGAGCTACTCGCTATTTCATAAATTTAAAAAATGTCGCACACCCCAGCACCATCACTAAACATTCTCTACCAAGACGAATGGATGGTCGCCATAGACAAACCCGCAGGCTGGCTAGTCCACCCAGCCAGTGAACCACAGGAAGACGATCTCGTCGCCATGAAAGTCCTTCGAGACCAAATCGGCGAACGCGTCTACACCATCCACCGCATCGACCGCCCCACCACCGGCGTCCTCCTCATGGGCATCGACCGCGAGATCTCCCAAGCCCTCCACCAAGCCCTCGCAGCCCACCAAATGCAGAAAACCTACTGGGCCATCATCCACGGCAGAACCCCAGACACAGAATGGGACTGCACACAGCCCATCCAAAAAGAAGCAGACAAACCCATCCGCGACGCCCACACCAGCTTCCAACTGTTAGAAACTGTTAGACACCCCGCTCTAACGAATTCGCCAGACATAGAAGTAGACAAACTCTCCCTCATCCAAGCAACCCCACACACCGGCAGATTCCACCAAATCCGCAGACACCTCCTCCACGCAGGCTTCCCCATCATCGGCGACTACCGCTACGGAGGCATCGAGCGTTGTGACCAGCTTGGCACCCTCCTAGACACCGGCTCCCGCATGCTCCTCATGGCAAAAAAACTACAATTCACCCACCCCGTCACCAAAGCTCCCATCACCATCGAAGCCCCCACTGAACCCATGTTCACCAAGTGCTTCCTAGGCTAAAATTTCACATAAAAATAAGTTTCCAAATTCGCAATGTGGGCTAACTTACCCGATAATGCGAATCCTCACTTTCCTTTCCTTTCTCCTCACCGCTCACCTCACCTTCGCCGCCACCTACGTGCGCAGCAATGAGCGTCCACCAGCATTCCCACGCGAATTCCGTGGAGCATGGGTCGCCTGCGTCTATAACATCGACTGGCCCAGTAAACCCGGCCTCTCCCAAGCCGCCCAGAAAGCCGAACTCAACACCATCATCGCCCGCGCCGCAGAATACAAACTCAACGCCATCATCTTCCAAGTCCGCCCTAACGCAGACGCCGCATACTATTCTAAATACGAGCCCTTCAGCCACTGGATCTCCGGCACCATGGGGAAATCATCCGGCTATGACCCCCTCGCTTATTGCATCAACGAAGCCCACAAAAAAGGCATCGAAGTACACGCTTGGTTCAACCCCTTCCGTGCCCTGCCTAATGCCAGCATGGCCACCTCCAACAATCACGTCACCCGCACCAATCCCTCAGAAATTAAAAATTTCCGTAACTACAAATGGATGAACCCTGCATCCAGCTTCGCACGCCAACGCGCACTCAACGTAATGCTCGATGTAGCCCGCCGCTACGATATCGACGGCATCCACATCGACGACTACTTCTATCCATACCCAGAGCTACATAACAATGGAACCCCAAAACAAATCTTCCCCGACGGTAAAAACCCAGCCTCACGCCGCTACTACGTAGATGCCTTCGTTAAGCAAATGTACACCTCCATCAAACAAGTCAAACCACACCTCCGCGTAGGCATTAGCCCCTTCGGCATCTGGAAACCCGGCGTCCCAAGTGGCACCTCAGCCAATATCAATGCCTACGAGCACCTCGCCGCAGACTCCCGCAAATGGCTCAAAAACGGCTGGTGTGATTACCTCTCACCACAACTCTACTGGAGAATCAAATCAGACCAATCCTTCACCAAGCTCCTCTACTGGTGGCGCGGAGAAAGTGAATCTTCCCCCTACAAACGCCCCGTCTGGCCAGGCCTCGCCACAGACCGCGTCCTCTCCACCACTGACCCCGGTCGCCCCGCATCAGAAATGCTAAACCAAGTCAACCTCAGCCGCACAATCGGTAAAAATTGGGCCGGCCACGTCCACTGGAGCATGAAATCCCTCATGCAAAATAGAGGCGGAGTCACCACCAAGCTAAAAGGCGGAGCCTACATCGCCCCCGCACTCATCCCACCCATGTCATGGATCCCAAGCGTAGCACCCGCACCACCAGCCGCATCCATCAGTCTAAAATCTGGCTACATCGCAGCCACCTGGCCCCGCGTACCAGGCGCATCCAAATACACCGTCCAGATCCGCCAAGGCAAACAATGGCACTCCATCGTAGTCACCTACGGCAACGGCGCCAGCATCCAAGGCAAACCAGATGCCATCGCCATCTCAGCCGTAAACCGAGTCGGAGTAGCCAGCACCCCATCAGTCTATACCCTCAGATAACAAGATAATCTAAAGCCATTTTCAACATCATTAAGTGGTCTCAAACTCAACTATTTAATATAAGTTAAATATTGATTTATGAGAAGTCCCGTGCGATATTGAGCTTATGAAATATCCCCTTTTATTTTTCACATTCTTACTACTTGCACTCACGCACTTCGCCACAGCTAAAGAGCTCCCCGCTCAGCAACTAGAGGACATCCAGTTACAAATCTACCTAGACCAACAACACTTTGGCCCAGGAGTTCTAGACGGCAAACCAGGCAGATACACCCGCATGGCAATAGAAGCCTACAACCAAAAATTCGGCTTCAACGCTGCAGACGAAACAGCAGTTCGTGACTCAGCTAAAACCCAAGTCACTCGCATCTTCGCCCTCGCAACGGTCCCTACAATTGCCGAAAAATTCGTTAATCGTAACCTACCAAGTGATAGCAACCGTGAACTCCAAGCCAAACAAAAACAACTTTCCTACCGCTCACTCGCAGAATTCATGGCGGAAAGATACCACACCACCGAGGACATCCTCATCGCCATCAACGGCTACAGCAAAATCAAAAACCTCAAACTCCGCTCCCCCATCCAAGTCCCTAATGTAAAACCCTTCCTCATCGAAGACATGAGCAACGGCAAAGGCTATAAAGAAGACATCGACCTCAGCCGACGCTGGGTAGTCATCGACACCCAGAAAAACCAACTCCGCATCTTCGAAGCTAGGTTTGCTCAACTATCAGCGGAAGAAAAAGAAAAAGTCCCAGCAAAAGCCATGATCGTAGAAGACGATTACCAACCATGGGACGAATCCAAAGCCAAACTCATCGCCGCATTCCCCATCACTCCAGGAAAGAAAAAGTTCACCCACTACGGTGAATGGAAAATCAAAAACGCCATCGAGTTCCCAACCTGGCGCTACGATCCATCGCTCCTCCACACCGGCGTCAGAAGCAAAAACTACCTAGACATCCCAGCAGGGCCTAACAATCCAGTAGGCGTCCTCTGGATGGGCCTCACCAAATCCGGTATCGGCATCCACGGCACCAACAGCCCACGCACCATCGGCAGAGCCATCTCCTCAGGCTGCATCAGAATGGCCAACTGGGACGTAGTCCACGTCCCTAAATACGCCCGCCCCGGCTCAACAGTCATCATTAAATAGCTCCAAAAAAACCGTCATAAGATCTCATGACACTCGCTGCATCAGATCCCCCTCTCTACCTCATCATCCTCATCCCGACACTAATGATCGGGTTCTGGTGCTTTGTCTGTTTCATCCTCTCGTTCGTTGGCGGCTGGGGACGCATGGCAAAACGTTACCCAAGCAACAACCTCCCCACAGGAGACCGATTCACCAGCAGAAGCCTCAAAGTAGGTCTCACAAACTACAATCGCTGCCTCACCATTCACGCCAATCAAGAAGGAATCCACCTGGCCATCTGGCTTATATTCCGCCCAGGCCACCCACCTATATTCTTACCTTGGTCAGAATTAAAAAATCAACGACCATCCTCCTTCCTCTGGATAAACTACCTCCGCGTAGAAGTCGGCTCCCCAAAAACAACCACCCTCTCCATCCCCGAAAAAGACTTCAAAGCGTTCCTATCGAACCGACATTGAGATTGTAGTTGAGTTTAGGTCGCTGTATATCTCAACTATTCAGCCACAAACTCCACCACATGAACCCATATCTCCAAGCCTCTGAAATCGCAGATTTTAAGCACCCCCAAGTCTCTGCAAAAGCCCAAGAACTAGCCAACTCTTGCAACGACCCAGCCACCCCAGAAGCAATTGCAAAAGCATGTTTCGAATGGGTCCGTGACCACGTCAACCACAGCGGAGATATAAAATCAGCAGGAAACGCCAACTCCGCCTCAGAAGTATTAAAAGCCGGAAATGCCTGGTGCTTCGGTAAATCCCACCTTCTCGTAGCCCTCCTCAGAGCCAACCACATCCCAGCCGCATTTTGCTACCAACGCGTCCGTAAAGACGACCTCGGCGGCTTCACACTCCACGGACTCGTCAGCATCGAACTCCCCCACCACGGCTGGTATCGAGTCGACCCCAGAGGCAATAAACAAGGAGTAAACGCACAATTCACCCCTCCACACGAGCAGCTCGCCTGGCCCACAACATCAGAAGGCGAAATAGACTTCCTTGAGAAATTCCCCGAACCCCAGAACGTAGTCTGCGAATGGATACCTAGAAACACCTCCCACCAACAAGCCCTCGACACCCTCCCAGATCTAACAACACTCCCACATCAGCGTTGACCCAGGCAATCCAGCCAGCCTCAAAACACTAGATATCATCTGAGCTACATTCATCGATGAAGTAGACGTCCCAGAAAATACCCCTCACTACCTCCATCGCTCATTCAAAAAACACCGATATGAATGGGATCTCAGTAACTAATCTAACACCATGAACATTGCCCCAGTAACCAACCAACACAAAACAATACTCTTCAACATCCATGAAACCTGCTTCCGCCACCACATCGAAGAAATCTGGGGCTGGGATGACATGTGGCAATGGGATTACTTTTGCAAAGAATGGGATCAATCCAAATGGAGACTCCTACTAGAGAACGACCAAGTAATAGGCTACCTCTGCTGGACACTAGAACCAGAACACCTCTACCTAAAGAACATCTCACTCATCCCTGAATACCAAGGCAGAGGACTAGGTAAACTAGCCATGAAATTCATCCAAGACCTCGCCACAAAAAACAATCTCCCCATCAAATTATCAGTATTCCGCTCCAACAAACGCGTCCAGAAATTCTATGAAAACCTAGGTTTTAAAATCTCCAAAGTTTTAGAAACAGGCGTCCGCATGACCAAACCCCATGAATAAAGAAATTAACAAAATCATGATTATAGGGTGCTGTGGAGCGGGAAAATCCACACTTTCATTCAAACTCAAAGAACATTTCAAACTCCCCCTCTACCACCTAGACCGCCTATTCTGGAAACCAGGTTGGATCCAAGCAGAACGAAATGATTACATCGCCAAACATCAAGAAATCATTGAAAAACCACAGTGGATCATCGACGGGAACTACAGCTTCACCATGCCAGATCGACTCGAAAAAGCAGACTTAATCATCTGCATGGATCTACCACGCTGGCTATGTATATGGGGGATTTTCAAGCGCCGAATCCAATACAGAAATAAATCCCGTCCAGACATGACCACCGGCTGCAACGAGCGACTCGAATGGGAATTCACAAAATATGTCTGGAACTTCCACCGTGACCAACGCCCAAAACTAATGGAACATCTTGCAGATATCAAAGGACAGAAACCCATCCACATCCTGACCAGCAGAAAGCAAACTGCCCGTCTGTTAGATGCCATTGTTCATGATTCTAATGAGCCCCATCAATAAAGGCTCACCGAAAATCGAGTATTTCCAAGCTTGATCGTTTCGCGCTTGTAAATCACCGAGAATGAAAGAATCTGGAACTTCTTATCCGTAATTCACCTCAATACTTATCATGACTCAAGATCCACACCCCTTCTCCGCTAAAGAAATGTCCACACGCTTGGCTAACATCCGAGCCGCCATGTCAGCCAGCAATCTTGACGCCATCATCACCACCGACGCCTCAAACGTCCGCTACACCACCGGCTTCCGTGGCGAACCCCGCACCCTCCTCATCACCGCCGACGAGCTCATCCTATTCACCTCATTCAGAACCCTCCCATGGGCACAAGAACAGACCAAAAACATTACCTCTAACATCCAACTCAACACCTCCCCAACCGCCCTAACAGACATCGCAAAAAAACTTACCTCTAAGCCACTAAAAATCGGCATCGACCGCTATGTAAGTCAGCATACATTCCTCACCTGGCAATCCACCTTCCCCACCCACCAACTCCAGCCCGTATCCATCATAGAACAAGTTCGCCAATTCAAATCCCCCGCAGAAATCTCCCTGATGCAGCACTCCCAAGTCATCAACGAAACCATCTTCAACAACGTCATCTCCCAAATCAAACCTGGCATGACCGAGCGATCCGTCCAAGGACTCATCCTCACAGAAATGGCTGCCAACACAGAAGTCGACGGCTACTCATTCAACCCCATCGTCGCCGTCGGCCCAAACGCATGGGAAATCCACCACCTCCCAGACCACACCGTCATCAAAGAAAATGACATGATCCTCATCGACCACGGCGTCTTCTACCAAGGCTACGCATCAGACATGACCCGCACCGTCTGCCTAGGCACAGCCACCGATGAAATGCACACCATCTACAACACCGTAGGCACCGCCCAGAAAGCCGCCATCAACGCCATCAAACCCGGCACCACCACCTTCGCAATAGACCAAGCAGCACGCCAAATCATCACCACCGCCGGACACGCACGCTGCTTCACCCACGGCCTCGGCCACAGTATCGGCCTAGAAACCCACGACCCAGGCCCCAACTTTAACCAAAACGACAACGGCGACACCCTCGCCCCCGGCATGGCATTCACCGTCGAGCCCGGCATCTACCTAGAAAACGGCTTTGGCGTCCGCACAGAAGACGTCATCATCGTTACAGAAACTGGCCACACCAACCTCACCGCCCAATCCCACCAACTCATCGAACTATCACTCTAACAACAAATTTCCACCATGCTCCAGAACTACAACGAAAACAACAAAGACATCATCGTCTACATCGACGGCAAACTCGTCCACCGCGACCAAGCAGGCATCTCACCCTTCGACTCCTCCGTCCAAAATGGGGACACCTGCTGGGAAGGACTACGCCTCTACGATGGTAAAATTTTCAAACTAGAAGAACACCTAGACCGCCTCTACAACAGCGCCTCCCTCCTCCGCTACCAAGGCCTCCCCACCCGCGAAGAAATCATAGAAGCCATCAAAAAAACTCTCGACGCTAACAACATGCACGATGCTGTCCACCTCAGACTCATCCTCTCCCGCGGCCTCAAATACACCTCCGGTCTAGACCCCCGCATCAACACCAAAGGCTGCTCCCTCTTCATCCTCGCCGAGCACAAAGCCCCCGTCTACGACCAATCCGGCCTCACCCTCATCACCGCAAAACAACGCCGCCCATTCGCAAACGTCCTCGACCAGCACATCCACTCATCAAACCAACTCACCTCCATCCTAGCCAAGCTCGAAGCCAACGACGCCGGTGCTGACGATGCCCTCATGTTAGACACCGAAGGAAATCTAGCAGAAACCAACGCCACCCACGTCTTCCTCGTCAAAGACAACACCATCCTCACCTCCACCACCAAAGCCTGCCCCACCGGCATCACTCGAGATACCCTCATTAAAATGTGCGCGGAACATAGCTTCCCACTAGAAATCCGCGACATCCCAGAAGCCGAGATCCACCTAGCAGACGAAGTCTTCTGCACCGGCACCATGGGAGAAATCATCGCAGTAACAAAAGTAGACAACACCATCTACAACAACGGACAACCCGGCACAATGACCCTAAAACTAGCTAAAATATACAAGGAACTTACCCAAACAATCGGCTACCCCATGACCTAGCTCTCCCACATTCCTGCTTGCCTTCATCCCCCAATCAGTGACCATGATAAAATGAAAACCTTCAAAATCGTAGCCACCATCAACACCCCAGTAGAAACCTGCTGGAACGCCTGGACAAATGTGCAGATCGCAAAAAAATGGCTAGGTACAACACATTGCGGAACCAAACCAGGTCATGACTACCGCATTTCCACCCCCATCCCCTACCTTTCAGGAAGACACCAAATCTCAGAAATCACCCCCAACCAAAACCTAAAACTCAACTATTCCCTAGATGGATGGCCAGCAGAAGTCGTCGTTCAATTTGACGAAGAAGAAAACAAAACCAAACTCACAATCGACTTCTCAATAGACACCACAGCCGCGCCAGAACACATCGAACCACTATCTACCTCAGGAAAACTCTTCTACTTTATCAGAGGAAGCTGGAACCATGCCATCTTCAGATTACGCAGTCTACTAGAAGATCAAAATCTTGGTGTATTCATCGATAATAAAAATAATGATCATGAAATCAACCTCTCCATCGATATCAAATCCACCCCAGAAAAACTCTACAACGCATTATTAGACGTAAAGCAAATGCAACAATGGGCTGGTTCAGATTTCGTCCTAGATGAAAGCATAATAGACCCAAAAGTAGACGGAATCTACAGCTACGCATGGTATCCAAAAGACACCCCAGAACAAGACCTCCAAGACGGCCCCAGTAAAATTCTCCAACTAGAACCCAACAAACTCCTAGTCCACAACTGGCATGGCGGCCAAAAAATCGCCGAAATATCTTGGTTACTAGAAGACATAGGCAACGGCATCACCCGCCTAAAATTCAAACACAGCCCCATCCTCGGCCACACCCACGGAAACGTCTGGAGCTACCGCTCAGGCTGGTCAGAAGGCCTTTACGATCTCAAATGGTATGCCGAACGCGGCGAACTCAATAATTACTGGATCACTAGCAAATAATCTTTCAGCCACCCTCAAGATAGTGATCCAACGAATAACACAAGCCGATGCCCAAGAGTTGTTCACCCTTACAACTCAAAACCGGCAATTCCTACGCCAATGGCTCCCGTGGCTAGATGAAACCAAAACCTTGGACGACACCAAAGAATTCATCAGCAATTCAACCACTGCTTTCGAAATCGGTCACCGCATCACCTACACCATCCGCGAATCTAACCAATTAGCCGGCATCTGCGGATTTAACCAACTCGACTTCAATAACAAGATCGCCTACATCGGATACTGGATCGGCGAATCCTTCCAAAGCCGAGGAATTGTAACCAAAGCATGCCTAGAACTAGAAAAAATCGCCTTTGATGACCTAAAACTCAAAACCCTAGACATCAGAGTCGCCGCAAAAAACCACAAAAGCAGAGCCATCCCAGAGAGACTAGGCTACCAAAAAATCACCACTCTCCCAAATGCCGAGACCCTCTACGGCAAGCAAGTGAATCATATAGTCTACCAAAAACAAAACTTGTTAGATCCTACCTCCGCCCCTGTAGAGCACGCATCAGAGTAAGCTCATCCGCATGTTCTAACCCTCCACCTGCTGGTAAACCTTGAGCTATCCTAGTAACCTTACACTTATGCTTCTCTAAGATCTCCACCAGATAATTTGCCGTAGCCTCACCTTCCACATCAGAACTCAAAGCCAAGATCACTTCCTGATCCTCAGATTCATTGCTAGAAATCCTCCTCAAAAGCTCAGAGATATTCAAATCATCAGGGCTAGTATTATCCAACGGCGAAAGCTTACCTCCAAGACAATGATAATACCCACCAAACGCACCAGATCGCTCCAACGGTAACACATCCGTAGGATGCTCCACCACACAGAGACAACTAGCATCACGCCCCGTGTCCTCACAAAGATCACACCTCCCCTGTGTCGCAAAAAATCCACACCTCTTACAAAGAGATACCATCTCACGAGAACAATCCAAAGCCTTAGACAGCTCCTCAGGATTCGCCTTCTGATGCTGTATCATCCACACAGCAATCCTCTCCGCACTACGAGGCCCTACACCTGGAAGCCTCTTCAACTCAGCAATAAGAGCAACAACTGCCTCTGGATAATCTAATCTAGACATAATGATTAATCTTTAGGTTGGTATTTATCAGCCTCTAGCTCTCTTTGCTCCTCAGTCACCACCAACGGAGAAATATCAATATCCTCAGCCTCAGGTTTCACCACCTTCACTTTCATAGGAACCAACATCTCACAAGGCATCCTATGCTGACAACTATAAATAAACGCACATATCCAAGACCACAACACCCCAACAAACACCGTCATCGGCGACCAAAAAACATCCCACAGCATCAGCACCGGCGAACTCAAAATCACCACCGCAGACAACAACAAAATCATCATAACCCGACGCCACTTCTTATCAGTATCCAACACCGCAAACGAAATCCCAAAGGTAAACAACAGCACCAAAACCCAATCCCACGCTACATGCCACCCACTCGACTCCGCCATATAAAACGGCTCCCCCATATAGTATTCTTTCAGCGCCAGACCCACCCCTTCATATCGATCGATGACCGATAAAATAATCGTCAACACCGCTCCCACCGCGCCACAAATCAGCGCAGGAAGCATCACTTCCCCCTCAGGTTTATCTGGTTTAACTGGAGCCACTACGCCTTGCTGCTCTGAAATATGTTCGCTAGTTGATTGCACTTTTTAGTCACTGGTTGAAGCCGATTCAGCGGAACCATCTCCGCCCTCCTCATCCTTCTTGGCGACATCATAAGAGCGAACTACCATGTCACTCAAGAACTTGTCTGCATCTTTTATCGCTTCTTTACAAATTTCGAAGCTCTCCCGACCATTATTTCCCTGTATCAGCTTAAGCCCAAACTGGTAATCCTTAAACTTAGTCCTACATATCTGTAACACACTGCGTCCCTGAATCGACGACAATTCAGCCAACTCCAGCACCGCATCCTCGGTAAAGTCCATATGCACCCCATGTTTAGCACTAAATTCCCGCGTATAAATAGCCACCTCATCACGCACTTTCTCGATATTTACCTTCAGTCCCTCCTCCCGATACCTCGCAAGAACAGCCTCCTTATTATCGATTAAATCCGCATCAATCTTCAGCTCAGAAACAGACGTCCCAGGAAGCTCAAACTTAAACTCCCGCAGCATATCCGCCAACACCGTCATCAGCGCACGCGCCCCAGTATTCTCCTTCTCAGCTAACTCCGCCACCTTCTCAATAGAGCTATCCTCAAAGCGCGCATGGATCCCATACGCCTCAAATTCCCGCTCATACTGCCGCAAAATACTACCCTCAGAAAACTTCATAATATTCACAAAGTCATCCTTCTCCAGCTTCTCACACACCACCCTCACAGGCAGCCTCCCCACAAATTCCGCCTCAAAGCCAAAATCTATAAAATCCTGCGTCTCCACATTCCTAAACAACTCACTATCCAGCACCTCAGTCCGCTCACCAGTCTGAAAACCTATCCGCGTACTCTGCACCCGCTGAGAAATAATCTTCTCCAGCCCAGAAAACGCCCCACTCACAATAAACAAAATGTGCCTAGTATTTATCGTCTCCTTCTTCGGCTTAGCCCCACGTTCCATCGCCATCATAGACATCATCTGACCCTTCATATCCATCGGATTACTCAGAGCCACCTCAGTCTCCTCCATCAGCTTCAGCAAAGTCGTCTGCACCCCACGCCCACTCACATCCTTACCAAATGAACCACCACCCTTACTAGCCAGCTTATCCACCTCATCTATATAAATAATCCCATACTCCGCCAACTCCACATTCCCATCAGCCTTCCTCACCAACTCACGAACCAAATCATCCACATCACCACCCACATACCCAGTCTCAGAGAATTTCGTAGCATCCGCCTTCACAAATGGAACCCCTATCATCTCCGCAATATGCTTCACCAAATAAGTCTTCCCCACACCCGTAGGCCCCACCACGATCACATTCTGCTTCTGATACTCCAGCGTATCCTCCTCCCCACTCTCCTCCATCGCACGCACATTCTTCGCATGATTATAATGATCACACACCGCAATCGACAAAGCCTTCTTAGCCTCATCCTGCCTAATCACAAACCGATCCAAATGCGTCTTAACCTCCCTAGGAATCAAATGAAAATCATCCAGCGCCTCCAACGTATCTACTATCTCCATCGGTTCCGGTTCCTCATCCTCAGGCACCCCCTTATCCGCATCCTGCATAAACGGACTAAATGCCATCCCCTTCCCACCTATCTTACTAAATAAATCCTTCAACGTCTCCTGCATTTCCTCAGGTGTTGGTGGAGAGTCTGGTGTAGTCGGCTTCTTCTCGTTATCTTTTTCACTCATCATTTTGTATACTGAAAACCCTGCCCCAGATATCCACTTTCGCTACTAGAAAATCAGAGAAATTTTATCATCACATCAAAAGAATTCACCCACCATCAAAACTGACAGATAATATGTTTGTTAATTCCTCAACCTACAGCATACGTTTTACCCATGACATTTAAAAACGTAACCGCAGAAGCAAAAGGCAACATCTACTTTGACGGCAAAGTAGTCTCACACAAAATCACCCTCGAAGACAACACCACCAAGACCCTAGGCATCATGTTCCAAGGCGACTACCACTTCGGCACTGAAAAGGCTGAGCGCATGGACGTCACAGACGGCACATGCACCGTCACCCTCGACGGCTCAGATGAATCCAACAACTACACCGAAGGTGAATACTTCGAAATCCCAGCAAACTCAGGCTTCGACATCAAAGTAACCTCAAGCACCTGCCAATACGTCTGCTCATACATCGACTAAACTCACACCCCTCCCTACCTACCTCCCCATATCAGATCCATCCACATTTGGATACCTCGCCAGCAGCCGCGGGTGAACTTCACCGATCCGATAATACCGCTTATCTCCTCGCCTGACCTTCACCAAGCTACCACTCTGCACAATCATCACAAAAGTCAGAATCATCATCAGACCCACTACCGCAAAAAGGTAACTCTTTGAAGTCATTCCATAGGTAAGAAAAGCAACGGAAACAAGGATCACCAACGATTGCTTCCACACCTTCTTAGTTTCGTTCACCCGCAAATATTCAGCACAATAAAAATCAACGTTAGATTTTTTCCTCAAAAGCACGGGCACAGCATGAACAGTCATTAATAGAAAAATTGGATTAAAAAACCAACCTTCAACCATAGGAAAAAACAGGTTCAAAAAATAGAGAGCAAAAAGAACCACATACAATAACTTGAGCATCACATAGTTTTTCAAATAAAAACGATGAATTGGCAACGGCAACGGCTCCACATGCCTCGCCACATCCTCTCCAGTTACAAAACAAACCCTCGGTGAAACAAAATCACTCCGAAATACCAAATCCCCACCATCCGCATACGCCACCTCAGTCAGACCATCCGCACTAAACGGTGCCACCGCACCAGGCGCCTCATAAGGATTCACCTCCCGCTCACTTCTGGACATACATAAAGTCCAACAAACTATTCACCGCCGCCGACTGCACCGCCACTCGATGCCTCATCTCTAGAGCACTAGGTGACTCAAAAGTAAACGAAAGCACACACCCCCGCTTCGCCATATAGATCGCCTCAGGCCAGTGCCCCATCAGATCAGCCTCCGCCTCGTGATAAATCCACCCCCTACACCTCACCGCATGCTCATCGATCAGCTCTTCAGCTTCCAACGGCATAACCTCAGAGATCCGCTCCGCCATGTATTCATAACGCTCAGGCACATCCCCACACGTATTAATCTCGTAATAATAAAACCCCTTACTCTCCCAGTCCTCATGCAACGAAATAAAGAGCTCAGGCTTCCGAGCTTCTAACCATTTCACATGTCCCTTCACCTCTGCATTTCTCAGATGGTGATAATCTCGGTTCATATCCTTACCCCTAGCATTCTCCCGCGTCCCCAGCGCAAACCCAGTCGGATTCAACATCGGACAAACGTGAAACGACAACGGCCTATCTAACAACCCACTCTCTAACATAGACAACAACGCCTCCGGCCCCCCTGGCTCATCACCATGCATCCCCGTAGAAATGTAAACTACAGGTAAGTTTTCCCGCAGCAAGTCATACCCCCTAAGCTCATGCCCATCCACTTCAGCATACACCTCACACACCGCCCCCGCATTCCGCAAGATCATGTCCACTTTCTGTGTATAGTCTGTAAGATCAAATTTCATCAATAGTGAAAGTTCTTTATCAATCTCAGCCAACTTTCCCAGCATAAACTTTGAAACAACCATCCCTTCATGCTAACGCTCGACGGAATGAAATGTTTCCTTTAAAACACCCAGTCATCATGGCGTCACCAGACTCACCCCATAACCAACTCCAAGAACTCATCCGTTCCAAGCAATGGAACAGCGCCCTTGTTATCGCCTATGAAATGCTTGAGACCCAGCCAGAGTCATCATGGCTACACACCACACTTGGAAAAATCTACTACCACCTACAAGAATACAAACACGCAGAAACCTCCCTCAAAACCGCCATCTACCACCACCAACACTACGCAGATGCCCACACCCTCCTAGGTCAAGTCTACCTGAAAATGAACCGCATAGGCTCCGCAGACGACCACTGCAAGCAAGCCCTCGCCCTAGACTCCTCAGACATCCAAGCCTTAAGCCTACATTTCCAGATCAAATTAGCCTACTCAGACCTCCCCGCCGCCAAAGAATGCTACGCCACCATACAGCGACTCAGCTCAGACCAAGAATTACTCCATAAACTCCAGTTTGACCTCATCCGCCACCACGCCAATAAAGAACCCGTCGACCACAAATCAGAAATTTCCTCCCGCCAAGAACTACTGATAACCCACCCCCACAACTCCGCCACCCACGCACAACTAGCCTACCTCTACAACCACTTCACTCAAGAATCCGACCTAGCACAAACCCACATCCAAACCGCACTCCAGCACAACCCCACCGACCCACAAATCCAAGAAACCTCCACCCTCATCCACCGCAAGAAAAACCTCTGGCTCCGTATTCTAACAGCCCCAACACTATCCCTCACCCGCCCCCACCAAATCAGTAAAAATGAAGTCGCCACCGTTGGCTTAGTAGTATTAGCACTCATCACCATCGCTATCATCGGAAACCACACCCCATGGATCATCCGCACAGCAGTCTTCACCATCATCACCATCTTCTTCTGCTCCTACACAGCTAATCTCGCCTACCAATACCTCCACCGCACAGAAATCATCCACCGCCACGGCAAAACCTCCCACTTCAAAGCCCCCTACCTCAACATCCACCTCCTACCATTCCCTAAGCGCAGACTCATCATCGTCACACTCACCATCCTCTCATGGGCAGCACTTGCACTCAGCCTATTTCTCATCACAAGATGAAATAGAAAATTTCCCCTTCTTTATACTACCCTCAATACAGATCAGGTGCTAGTAGTCTAACATGAATCTTTTACCGACCTGGGCCGCTGAAGTCATTGCCTCATACGAAAGCAAATCCGCAGGATGTTTCCTCCTCCACGGAAATGTCAACGACAGACTCCTAGTCTCACCACCACTAGAATCACCAGCCCTCGGTAACCTAACAGATTTCATCCAGCAGATCCTCGTCCCAAGATTCGACGTAGTCATAACATTCGACATGGGCTTCGGCCTCCGCGTAGACCGTGGTAGCGACGTCTTCTCAAAATGGAAAACCTACGCAGACGCCCCACAGCTCCCCCACAAGCCACTCGATGCCTGCCGCTTCGTCTCCAAGTACCTCCTCTACTGTAGAAACCTACAAGCCATTGGCCAAAAAGCCCCAAAAGTAGCATTCATCATGAAGCAAGCCCACCTAGCCTGCCCATCCATGCCGAACCTACACAACTACGAGCTAAACTCCCTCGCCGCACTCATCCGCGGCTGGGCAGACGATGACCGCCTCCAAGAGTTTAACCAAGCCGCCTTCCTCATCTCAGAAAACCTCAACGGCATCCACCCACTCGTCTCAGACTCCCCACGCGTCAGCAACATCGAGATCACACTCCCAGACGAACACGCCATCACCCACTCACTCATCGAACTCGCCAAATCCTGCCCTAACGCCATGCAGAACTACAAAGATGACCCCAGCGTCATCTCCACCAGACTCACCGGCGCCACCCTAAGCTCACTAGAGTCACTACTAAAAAGACTAGAACACGACGGCAAAGTCCTCGACGATAACAGACTAGCCGGCCTCAAAAAACAACTCGTCGAACGAGACTGCGACGGCCTCATCGACTTCGTAGAACCAGACAGAAACCTAGACGACTGCATCGGACTCGAAGGCGTCAAGAAATGGCTCCGCGAAGACATCATCCTCTGGCAGAAAAATGAACTCCAAGCCCTCCCCATGGGCTACCTCTTCTGTGGCCCAGTAGGAACTGGCAAAACCTTCCTCGCAGAATGCCTCGCCGGTGAAGCCGGTGTCCCAGTCGTCACCATGCGTAACTTCCGTGACAAATGGGTAGGCTCCACAGAAGCAAACCTAGAGAAAATTTTCTCCCTCCTCCATGCCCTCGGCAGATGCATCGTCTTCGTAGACGAGGCAGACCAAGCCCTCGGAAAACGCCAAGGCGGCTCAGGTGACTCCGGAGTCTCCAGTAGAGTCTACTCCATGATGGCTAAAGAAATGTCGAACACCCGCAACCGTGGCAAAATCCTCTGGGTCCTCGCCTCCAGCCGTCCAGACCTCATCGAAGTCGACCTCAAACGCCCCGGCCGTGTCGACGTCAAAATCCCACTCTTCCCATCACTCAACCCACAGGAAGGCTTCAGCCTCATCCGCGCACTCTGCAAACGCAGAAAACTAACCATACCTAAAGAAGCACTCACAGATCTAACAGATCTCATCCCCACCCTCCTCACCCCCGGCGCAGCAGAAGCCATCTCAGTCCAGACCTTCCGCATCCACAAGACCACAGACCTAGATGCCCTAGGCTCACTCAAAGCATGTCTTAGCGATTACCGCCCACCTGTTCCAATGGAAACATTGAAATTCCAAATGCGTATCGCAGCCCAAGAGGCTACCGACGCAAGCCTTATACCAGAAGAGCTAGAAGATCTGTTAGAGATCTAAAAACTCTAACAGACATCGATCTATCAAACTAGCTCAAACAGAGCGATGAATCACCACTATAACCCTAAATTCAGCGTAAACTTAGCGTAAATTTCACGGCTTTACGTAATTCTATCAAAAAACTTTCATTTTATTTTACTTTAAATGAAATAAATTAACCGACTCAACATAAGAGAGTTATGAAAAATAAAAAGCATTGACATTTTATATATCCTAATCAACAGCGCCATAAAAGAGTTGCGCTTTCGTGATCGCCAACTTAGAAGGTGTCGGGCGAAACTCAAAACCTATTCCGTAACAAACTAACCTTAAGTTACATATAAAAAATAACCACCAATCATGAAACACTATTTCACAAAAACTGGATTAATTCTCATCGGATTCATGGCTATGACAAGTTGTGCATCATCTGGCTCATCCACTGCAGAAGCGACTAAGAAAACCACTAACAAAGAAGCAGTAGTAGCCACACAATCTAAAGCGATCGGCAAAGACAAACACGGAATGCCTACCTACACAGACGCATCTAGAACCCGTCACGTAAGAGCCACAGCTTACTCACACATGGAAGGAGAAGTTGGAGCACCTGGCCGTAAGAACGCAGCAGGAACCATCCTCAAATACGGCAGTACACGCAGCGCAGCTGCTGACTGGTCACGCCTTCCTCTTGGAACTAAATTCAAAATCCCTAGCCACCCTGGAATCACCTACGTTGTAGATGACTACGGTTCAGCACTCGCTGGCACAAACACCGTCGACATGTTCTACCCTACTCTCCGAGCTATGAACAACTGGGGAACACGCAACGTTACTATCCAAATCATCCAAATGGGATCATTTGAGCGCAGCGCTAAGCTCCTCAAAGGCCGCCTCCACGCAGCACATTGCCGTAAAATGTATTACGCAATCACCAAGAAGCTCAGCTCATCATCAGTTGCAGCCAACTAAAATTTCCTAGTAAACAATCTTCTATCAAAGAAAGCCATGTTGTTCTGCAACATGGCTTTTTTGTCTTTACCTTCCTACATTTCAACACTACAAACAACCCACCAACCAACTACCTTTTTATACTATCATGATGGCACGCAAAACAATCGAACTCGTAATCAAACTCTTCATCGTCGCACTCGTCGCTACAGCAGGACTTTACGTCTATAATGTGCTAGAACTCATGGGCGCAGTCTCATAAACCTGAAGCTATGAGCCACTCTGATTCTCCAGAGCCCCCCAAGAAATCCCCCTTCCCCTTCATCTTTTCCAGGATAGTCCCAGCTATCGCAGTCGCCCTGTTTCTACTCATTGGCGTCACTGTGTTCACCATGGACTCCCCCACCGAGCCTAGCGTTCAAAACTTCCGTAACTGGCAAGAAACAGACGCCCCTTTCGGATACCCCATCCCAGGATCAAGCTCCACCTCCTCCTCTACCGAAAATGATACCACATCACCTCGGCAGAAATTTGACCCCCGCCTCCATTTTCACAGCCCCTGGGAACGCGCAGCTATCCCGCGCACTGAACAATTTGAAGCCGCCATGGGCTCAGAAACCTGGGCCTACACCTACAATGCTCAGCCATTCAACTCCCTCAACAAAAAGCGCGGCGGCAACCACAGCGGTGACGACATCAACGGCATCGGCGGACAAAACTCAGACCTAGCAGACCCCGTCTTCGCAGTCGCTAATGGCCTAGTAGTCTACATCGGCAACCCAAGCCCAGGCTGGGGAAACTGCATCGTCCTCGCCCATAGAACCCCAGATGGAAAAATCCTCCACAGCATGTACGCACACCTCCTCAGCACCCACGTATCATACATGGAACAAATCCCCAGAGGCTACGTCATCGGCACTGTCGGCCAAGCAGACGTTGGCTATCTCGCACACCTTCACCTAGAAATGAGAGAAACTGACGGCGTATCACCCTTCCTCAGCGGCTACCCATCATTAACCCAGCACGACAGACTAAACCCAACCCAAGTCATACAGAAATACATGGCTCAAGGATCAAATATCTACAACCCATCCATCCTCGACGTAGCCCAAATCACACGCATAAGACCAGAGCTAGAAATGGATGTAGACTCAGCCAAGAACTACATGGAGTACATGCTAAACGCACCAAAAACAGAGGAATAATTCATCCCCCCGTCCTCTTAATTCTATAGTAGAAAACAAGCTTCTAGCTCTATCCTCCTAGCTCTCCCCCTTAGCACGCGGCTCAGCAGCCACAGTATCACAAGCACTTGAACTAGTAACAAAAGGCCCACCTTCCATCGGCGCTACTCCAGTAAACGCCACATCCGGCATTTCAGTCGGCTTACCAGCAAGTGGAAATTCCTTTCTCAATGGATGATAAGGATAACCTTCCCACATCAAAATACGCTTGAGATTCGGGTGATCAGTAAAACGAATCCCCATCATATCATATACCTCGCGCTCATGCCAATCAGCTGTCGCCCAGATATCAGAAACAGTCACCACCTCCTCGTCCTCAGACACAGGAACCTTGATGCGCAAGTGCTGCGAATCATCAAGAGTAGCCAACTCATACACAACCTCAAACCTCGGATCAACAGACTCATGGTCAACACTGCAAATATCTAACAGCATCTCCAAATTAAGATGATCCCTGCAATACTGCATCACCGCTTTAACAGCATCCTTTTTTAAAACAACCGTATGCTCACCACGAAATTCCTTCGTGCTAATCACATATTCCCCGTAATGCTTCTGAATCTTTGTTACTAAATCACTCATGATCTGTTTCTTCTAATAAAATAATTAAATTGCTAACCCCTTCACCACTTCGTCCTCAGGCGTAGCCTTCAGCCCCTTAGTAGAATGCTCAGTGTCAATCTTCTCCTGCAACCTCATCAACCCCTCGATCAATGCCTCAGGACGCGGAGGACAACCAGAAATATAAACATCCACAGGGATCAATCTATCAATCCCCTGCAACGTTGCATAACTACGGAACATACCACCAGATGAAGCACACGCCCCCATAGCAATACACCACTTAGGCTCAGGCATCTGATCCCACACACGCTTAACCGCAAGTGCCATCTTATAAGTCACCGTCCCAGAAACTATCATCACATCTGCCTGACGTGGAGAAAATCTCATCACCTCAGCACCAAATCTAGAAATATCAAAACGAGAAGAAGCCGTAGCCATCAACTCAATAGCACAACAAGCAAGACCCATTGGCATCGGCCAGAGCGAGTTCTTACGCATCCAGTTAATAGCCGCGTCTACCTGCGTGACAATGATGTTACCCTCTACTTTAGAGTCATAAACAAAGTTAGTGAGATCTTTCGGATCTGTAGGAATTGCCTGTTCTGGGATTGGAGATACCATAAATGTAAATTGTTGTTGGCGGCATACTAACCAGGCTAAAGGCATTCTCAAGCCTAAATCTCTGATACTTTCAAATCTTGCACATTCAAGAATCCAAAGACATAATCCCTCCACATTCCCTACCACATGAGTCCAGCCAACATCGTCACCTTCATACGCATACTACTTATCCCCGTCTTCGCGGTGCTAGCTATCCGCTATGGAGCGTCGATCAAAGCCGGAAACCCCCAAGAACTCCTCCGCTGGCTCTCCCTCACCGCCTTCATCCTAGCAGCCGCAGGCGATGGCCTAGACGGATACCTCGCCAGAAAATACGGTAAAACCAAGCTCGGCGCCTTCCTAGACCCCCTCTGTGACAAAGTCCTCATGCTAGTCGGCCTCATCGTCCTTAGCCAAGTCTCCTGGAGCACCCACGGCTGGGTCATCCCCACCTGGTATGTCGTCATGGTTGTAGCTCGTGACGTCTCCATCGCCACCGGCTGCGTCTTCGTCCTACTCAGCGGCAAAAAACTAGAAGTCAATACCAACTGGAGCGGAAAAGCCACCACCACCGTTCAGTTGTTTACATTAGGCTGGGTCATGCTAAAGGTAGTTCCATTCAGCCCACTGGTACCCACAGTAGTAGCCGCCGTCTTCACCCTCTGGTCATCATGGTTCTATGTCCGCGAAGCCCTCCGCCAGCTACAGCCAGAATAACCACTCTGAATAAAAATTTCATCACCAAAACAACTTCAACAAACATCATGATCAACATCGCCATCGTAGGACGCCCAAATGTAGGCAAGTCCGCCATCTTCAATCGCCTCGCTGCCCGCAAAATTGCCATCGTTCACGATCAGCCAGGAGTCACCCGTGACCGCATCGCCGCACCATGCGCCATGACAGAAACCCCTTGCACCATCATCGACACCGGCGGAATCGGAGCCAAACTCGATGACGGATTCCTAGACCAAGTCACCGTCGAGGCTGACATCGCCATGGACACCGCAGACCTCATCCTCTTCGTAGTTGATTCCCGAGAAGGCCTCAGCCACATCGAAACCGAACTCGCCCACAAGCTCCGCAAAGCCAAGCACCCCATCATCCTACTCCTCAACAAAGCCGACCACGTAGAACAAGAAGCCCAGCTAGGTGACTTCTCACGCATGGGATTCGGAGCTGGACTCCCTGTCTCAGCTGAACACGGACGCGGATTCCATGATCTCATCGAACAGATCGAAAACGTCATCCAACCTATCGCTGCCGAGCGCGCAGAAAAAATAGCAGACGCAGAAGAACACGTCGCCAAAACCGGCCTAAAAATTGCCATTGTCGGTAAACCAAATGCCGGTAAATCATCACTCATCAACGCCATCCTCAAAGACGAACGCACCATCGTCTCAGAAATCGCAGGCACCACGCGTGACGCTGTCGACGTCCCATACGAATACGGAAATGAACTCCACACCCTCATCGATACCGCAGGCCTCAGACAACGTTCAAAAATGGACACCTCCGTCGAAGTTTTCTCCGCCATGCGCACAGAAAGATCCATCCGCCGCTCAGACATCTGCCTCCTAGTCATCGACCTAGAAGCCGGAATCTCAGCCATGGACAGAAAGATCGCCCAGACCATCCAAAAAGAACATAAACCCTGCCTCATTATCCTCAACAAATGGGACCTCTTCCACCCAGGAATGCAGCGCTCAGAAAGATTAGAACTCGCAGAAAAACAAATCCGCACAGATCTCTTCTTCCTCTCCTACGCACCCTTCGCAGCAGTTTCAGCCAAAAAAGGCCAGCACATCAGCCAAGTCTTCGGCCAACTCACTAAAATCCGCGAAGCATCCAAAGAAACCATCACCACAGGAGCACTCAACCGCCTCCTCCAAGACGCCTTCGAACTCAAGCCACCAAGCATCCACAAAAAATTCCGCAAGCGCGTCAAACTCCTATACGCCACAGCCGTAGTAAACGATAACTACACCGCCATCCCCGTCCCATCCTACATCCTCTTCGTGAACGACAAGCGCCTCATGCAAGAAAACTACGAGCAATATCTCTCCAACAGAATCCGCGAGAAATACTACGCCCCAGCCATCCCTATCGTCTTCTCTGTTAGATCCAGAAACAGATCAAAATCATAATTTTTACAGCTTCAACTGCGATAAGAGGTGCACTACTGGAATCAGGATAACTTTGAAGGGCTAATAGATCTAGCCTCAGAGTTTTCCTCAACTCCTGAACTGAGTCTTCTCGCTGTATATTGCGAACTCAGAGAAAAAGGCGTCCGACCAAAAGCATTCACTGCGCTAGATCAATTCATTAAAAATACTCTAAAACTCAAAACACAAGAGCAACGTAAAATCGTCCTCAAAATTTTAGAAGCTGATGCTCGCACACCATCAGCTCATCAATTTCTAACTCACCCCATCTTAACAAAGTTAATTTTTCCAGTACTAAGTGACTGGCTCACTGAATCACCCCAATCCTGTGAAGCTCTGAGATGGCTTGGACTCCTTAAATCCGAGTTAAATTATCTAGAGGACGCCCTCAAACTAAACCCTGCTGACTCTCCTGTTCGTAGAAGATTAATAATAATCGAACTAGATTACGTCGATTACGCTACTCACCACCTTGACGAATCAATACTTTTATTCCCTATCAAAAACTGTCGAGATAGCCTAAAACGAGTTAGAGAACTACTCCTACATCAACAAACAAATCAGCTTTTTAATGACCTTTCTATCGAGTGCAATAGATACACATCTATCTTAGATGACTGGGAATTATACAATAAATCTAACCATAATTGCTTCCCAACATGGTGTGAAGAAAATGACCGCACTCATCAATGGATCACCAAAGTATATTACCAATAATCCCTTCTTAATCGCAACAATAGTCTTTTTTAACCTAATCGCCACCTTAACTAGCTCTCTCCATTATTTAAGTGCTCAAAATTTCACAAAAACTAATCGTTCTGACCCTGCTCACAATAGCATGGATAGCAACCATAGTAAGCTACTTGTCCATCAAAGCTAAGTATTCCGGAATTGAACACTGGCCATCAGTACCAGCAACGATAATAGAAAACACCTCTGAAACAGTCACCAAGCGAGTTGATTCCGAATATTACGGAACCAAATACTACAAAACTAGAATCGGTAAAGTCACCTTCGAATACACAGTGAATAATCAAAAATACCTAGCTGAAAGAGCTAGCCCAAATCACTCCTACCTGTACGAAAACACTGACACAGCTAACCCCACAGCCTACTACAACCCTAAAAATAATAACATAGCCGTCTTAATTAATGAAAAGTATGACGGAGAAATGCTCCTCGGATTAATATTTACGATCCCAATGTTTACAATAGCATTTTGGCTTATCATGCACTGTATCTTTCGCACATGGTAAGATTAGCCAACCAAAAAAAATAACCTAGAAACTTAATCCTAGGCTATTGAAATTTTTCTTTTTAAGGAATCGAATTGAGAGAACTATTCCTCTTCAGGAACATACTCAGGAAATACCAGAATCCGCTCCCCTGGCTTACTCCACTTCAACCGCTCCCTTGCTTTAATCTCCAAATACCTCGGATCTTGCTGAATCGCTCTATGCTCTCTATCAGCACTATCTTTTGCTTCAGCAGCAATACGCAACTTCTCCTGCCAAACAGTGTTGTAGGTCTCTTCTAACTCATCAGATTGTGACAAGCTAGGTAAAGCAGTTACTGGTAATATGGCACAGAGCGCAACGACTAACAGGCAAAACGCAAGCCTGTTCACCGTATTCATCTGCGCATTTCTGGTGCGCAGACGTTGATGGCGAACATATAGCTTGCGTAGTTGATCTGTATCTTTTTGGCTCATTTTGCCAGAGGTTCTTGAGGGTTAAAACCTAAGATACCTTAAATGTTAAAGATTACCAGCATAAATTGCATCCTCACCAAGTGCCTCCTCAATACGGAGCAACTGGTTGTATTTCGCAATACGGTCTGAACGGCTCATTGATCCAGTCTTGATCTGTCCAGCATTAGTCGCCACAGCAATGTGTGCAATAGTGCTATCCTCTGTTTCGCCTGAACGGTGAGAGATCACAGAGTTATACTGATGCGTCTTACCTAGCTCAATTGCATCGAGAGTCTCTGTGAGTGTTCCGATCTGGTTCACCTTAATAAGAATTGAGTTAGCAACGCCAAGGTCGATCCCCTTCTGCAAGAACTCAACGTTTGTCACGAAGAGATCATCACCAACGAGCTGAACTTTATCACCAATAGCATCTGTGAGAGCCTTCCAACCATCCCAGTCATTCTCGTCACACCCATCTTCGATAGAATCGATTGGATACTTAGTTGTAAGCTCAGCAAGAAACGCAGCTTGCTCTTCAGAGGTAAGTTTTTGCCCACCTTCTCCTTCGAACTTAGCGTAGTTGTAAACACCATCTTCGTAGAATTCTGAAGCAGCACAATCAAGAGCGAATGTGATATCAGTTCCTACTTTGTATCCAGCCTTCTCAACGGCGAGTGACACAGTGTCAAGCGCATCGATAGTGCCATCAAATGTAGGAGCAAAGCCACCTTCATCACCTACTGCAGTGCTAAGACCACGGTCGTGAAGCACTTTCTTGAGGCTGTGGAAAATCTCAGCGCCCATACGAACTGCTTCGCTGAATGTAGGAGCACCAATAGGACGAATCATGAACTCCTGGAACGCGATAGGTGCATCAGAGTGAGACCCACCGTTAATGATATTCATCATCGGTACAGGAAGAACCTTAGCATTTGGTCCACCGAGATATCTGTATAGAGGAAGACCAGCAGAGGATGCAGCCGCGCGTGCAGCAGCAAGTGATACTCCGAGGATCGCGTTAGCGCCAAGTGACTTCTTGTTCTTAGTACCATCAAGATCGATCATGATCTTATCTAGGCGTGCTTGCTGAGTAGCGCATTTGCCAAGAAGCACAGGCTTGATCTTATCGTTAACGTTAGCCACTGCTGTGAGAACGCCTTTACCGAGGTAACGAGACTTGTCTTCGTCACGTAGCTCACATGCTTCATGCTCACCAGTGGATGCTCCACTAGGAACTGCTGCACGGCCAAAATGACCGTTTGCAAGAATTACGTCTACCTCTACGGTTGGATTACCACGTGAATCAATGATTTCACGTCCCTTAATATCTACTATTGTTGTGTCTGACATGTTATTTTTTATTTAAATTTATGCTTTGTAAGCCTTGATTGCTTTCACCGTCATCGGGTTCTTAACCACTTCTACAGTATCACCTACAGTTGCACCAAGCAGAGATTGTGCCATTTCTGAAAGATAAGAAATTACATCGTTGTCTGGATCTGAATCCCATGCACCTAAAATGGTCATGACCTTCTCCTCGCCACTAGCATCAAGCGTAACCACAGTTCCAATTTTAACAGCATCTGGCTCAATATCAGCAAAGTCAGTTCCCTGAACATTACCTAGCGCTTTTTCGTGATCTGCCTTTCTTCGCATGAGAACTTTCTGGTTATCCTTAGCCATATGATATTCAGCATTCTCCCGAAGATCACCATATGATTTAGCAATCTTAATGTCCTCACGGTTCTGTGGAATCTGGTTATCGACGATGTCTTTGTATTCCGCCTTACGCTTATCAATACTGTCCCAAGAAGAAATCACATCATTACTAGATGTCTCCGCTTCACCAGTCACAAGATCTTGTGTCTCAGGTGCAGCCTTGATGACTCTAGCCATTAGAGATTTTCTATCCAACTCAGGGAAAATCTGCCCTTGGTGAAGTTTACGGCCGAAGTTTTTAGCCTCATTGCCATCTGCATCACTAAGCAAATCAGCAATCAGTTCCTTGTCTTCCATGAAATACGTCTGGAGGCGTGAACTCTTGCGCGGTCCATCATCCATAGCATCTCTTTCAAGCAAGCTCAGAATAGCATTACCCACTTCGTGATCAAAAATTGGCTCAGCCAGCTTCTGACGCTCACGGCAGATCCACAACAATGAATCTGGCCCTAATGTTCTACCTGTGATATGCGTTCTTAAGAAAACATAAAGGTAGTCGCTCTTCTCTTCTTCAATAAGAAGCTTCGCGATCTCAGCAAGCCCTCGTGGCCCCACTGTATCGAAGATACCTAAAATTTCCTTCACCCACGTATCACCAAATGCAACCGGATACGCTTCAAATACTTTGCGCTGACGAGCAGCAGGCAGAGAACCTAGCTCATCACCTATCTTTCCACTTTCGGTTTGAATCAGGTCGCTGAGTCGTAACGCTGAATCTTCCAGAACAAGGTTATCAGAAACCTCCATCAAGTCATCTCTCCCTACTAGTAAATCGAGTGCTTGACCAAGATGTAGTTTGATCCCTTTCCTCACAGTCGCATCAATGTCTGAAGCTATCTTAGCTTGAGCTTCTGGATCATCTTTAACGTGTGAGAAATCTTTAATAATCGCTTCCAACGCACGCGCCTTAGTCTTCAAATCTTTTGCCTCGAAGAAATCTGAAACAAGCGACTCACCAGGGGTAAGGTTTTCATCGCGGAGCACCAATGGCTCAGTTCTCTTAGTAGGCACTACTGCTGCGCGGCTTTCTCTGAGAGCTTTCTTTGCTCCCTCCCACCACTTTTTATAATCTGCTTCCGGAATCACTGAACCTATCAGTTCACGTTCCAGCTGATCCAACTTCAGCGTTCCGCCAAGGCTCTTCAAAATTCTAACAACAAGCTCAACAGGGTTCTCCTTTACCAGACCTCTAAGCTCAGACATTGACTCCAGCTTCTGTGCGCGGAAATGAGATTCATCAAGAACCTCTGTCTTCTGAAGCGCGAACTTAAGACCCATTTCTTGATCTTCATTCTGTTCAAAATCAATCACGATCTTACCGCCTTGAAGGTCCCATGTCTTGACCTTCCCCGCTCCCCAGTTCTTGTGTAGGCAGAATTTACCAGGTGCAAGTTGGGACAATCTCTCTCCGACTTCTTTTGAAATCCGGCCAGCTTCTACTAATTTGACTACGTCAGGGTGCATCCATGTAGCCTCTAAAAAAAATGCACAATTTGCAAGGTAATAGCAGATTTTTTTCGACCTATCAAGCAAAGATTAACCTTCAAAAACAACTTCACTCTTTAGATCACTGTTTCACAGCGACTTGGAATTCGATCACTCGAGTGAAAATTCAGTCTCGTCTCCAAAGTCTTTAGGAGCCCTCACCACACGATCCACGCCATGCTTAGTCACGATGTTTCCTTTTGCTGCACGCCCCTTCACCGCTATCTCTCCAAACTGGAATGGCCGCGCCAAATTACGCAACCTAAGCGCAGGCTTCAGATGCACAATGAGCAAATTATTGCCACTGTCTTCCTCCGAATCATGCACTGCAAAGTACATGATCCGAGTGCCCTTGGTCCCCTTTGTGAGTTCATATTCCTTATCACGTGTAATCCCTCCTATCTTGAAACGCTTCGCAAACAATGACCCATCTCTTCCATCACGATAAATCATCGAGTAAATCTTCTCCTCATCCTTTCGCAAAATCGAGATATGAAGCGGACGCTTACCGACAAATAACTTCTCCGCTACTTTCATCACTTTAAGCTTCCCATCATTTGTAAACACCACCACATCGTCAAGCTGCGAACATTTCTCCACAGCCTCTTCTTTCTTCAGTCCCCACCCAGCAAAACCATTTTTACTATCCAGATACAACACCTCATTAGCCATCACCACTTGAGTTCTGTCTACCTTTTCAAATTCACTAACCTCAGTTTTACGCTCCTTACCCTTGCCAAACTTCTTCTTCAGATCCTCAAAATACTTAATTGTATAACGTGTGAGATTGCGCAGATTCTTCTCCACCTCCTCTATCGCCTCTTCAAGACTCCTAATCGCCTCATCAGCCTTAAAACTATCGAACTTAGAAATCCGCTTAATTTTAATTTCTGTTAGTCTAACAATATCCTCCTCAGTCACCTCGCGAATAAGCACTTTCTTAAATGGCTCCAACCCTTTATCAATAGCTTCAATCACAGCTTCCCAAGTCTCACATTCTTCAATATCTCGGTAGATCCTATTCTCAATAAAGATTTTCTCTAGCGAACTAAAATGCCACTTATTCTGTAACTCACCAAGCTTAATCTCAAGCTCCATCTTGATCAGTTCCTTGGTCAGATGGGTGTTATGCCTAAGAATATCAGACACACCCATAAAGCTAGGTTTACCCTCGATGATCACACATGAGTTCGGAGAAATACTCACCTCACAATCTGTGAATCCATAAAGCGCATCTCGACTCATCTCCGGATCAGAACCCGCTGGCAAATGCACCAAAATATCTGCAACTGCCGCCGTATTATCCTCAATCCTAGTGATCTTGATTTTACCCTTCTCATTCGCATTCACGATGTTGTCCATCAGTCCACCAGTAGTCACACCAAATGGCACCTCCGAGATACGCAGAAGACGCTTACTCTCCACACTGATCTTCGCTCTAACTCGCACTTTCCCCCCACGAACACCATCATTATAATTACTCGCATCCATCACCCCTCCAGTTGGGAAATCTGGCAACAACTCAAAAGGTTGCTTACGTAATACAGCAATACAACCATCGATCACTTCAATGAAGTTATGTGGCAAAATTTTACAAGCCAAGCCCACAGCAATCCCCTCCACACCTTGCGTAAGAAGCAATGGAAACTTCATTGGCAGAGCAACTGGTTCCTTATTACGCCCATCATAACTGGCAGTCCATTCAGTCGTCTTAGGATCAAATGTAATAGCATTGGCAAAAGCAGTCAGACGCGCCTCAATGTAGCGTGGCGCTGCTGCTCTGTCACCAGTCAGCACATTTCCCCAGTTACCCTGGGTATCAATCATTAGATCTTTCTGCCCCAGCCACACCATCGCATCTCCAATACTAGCGTCACCATGCGGGTGATACTTCATGGTATTCCCTACCACATTTGCGACCTTATTATAGCGGCCGTCATCCATTTCGTTGAGTGAGTGCAAGATCCGTCTCTGCACAGGCTTCAGCCCATCATTCACATGCGGTACAGCTCTCTCCAAGATTACATAACTCGCATAATCGAGGAAATAATCTGAATACATGTCCCGCAATGTCACCTCTGGCTTCTCTTCCTTACTCATAAATAATTACTTAGCTTTCATTAACTATCCGCCCTCAGCAAAAACAGTCAAGCACAGAGTAAATCTTTCACGAATATCACGACAGTCATTCATTTGAGGTTTGCGTAACCCATCATTCCCCACTAGTTTAAAAATTATGAACCTGAAGCATCTCTCCATCATCGCGAGCACCGCTCTACTGACCTTCTCTCCTAGTTGCTTATTCGCTGAAGACACTAGCCCCCCTATCGAATCCAAACTAGTCGTCGTAGCTGTGAACTCCGGACTAGCCAAAGAAGATAACGACCTACAGAGACTCTTCAACCATAGCTCAAATCCCGCGGTTAGACTCACATTCATGGTGAAAGCAAAAAATATCGTTCAGGTTTTGGAAAAATCTGTCGTCACCAACCACTCTAAGGAATGGAAGTGTGGATCGCACCCTAGAATTGCCAATGAAGGAGAAGCCGCCGCTTTTATCATTGAAAAAAAAGGCGACTTTATCGGCAAAGAAAACGATATAAAAGTAACTGGAACTATCGATATCCAAACAGGTACCAAACTCGTCCCAAAAAGCTTCTCCCTCATGAGCTACGACGAACCATTTCGCATGGATGACTTTGTTTTCACACTACTCGAAGATAAACTAAAAGTAGAAGGAAACCACAAACTCATCAAAGAAATCACCGTTAAACACAACGATAAGATCCTAAATACCCATGGAGCTAGCTGGTCTAATGACACTAAAACCTATAACTATAAAGATATCGGAAAAGGAGCCAAAATCAGCTTCTCATACTGGGACGGCCTCGTAACTAGGAAAGTGAAATTTTCTAAAAACTAGCACTCATCCACAAATTTAATCAAATCAATCACCCCTAACAATGCCAACTCTAGATTCCCCTATCTCCAACGAATTCCTTGTTCCTAACCATATTTGGATCGATGAATTAGCTCCAGATTACCCCCTCATCCAACTATCTAACAGCTTCGGAAACGCCTCAGTAGCACTACACGGAGCACACGTCACCAACTATACTCCAACAGGCCAAAAACCCGTCATCTTCACTAGCGACCTAGCTACCTACAAAGAAGGAAAAGCCATCCGCGGCGGCATCCCCATCTGCTGGCCATGGTTCAATGCTCACCCAAGTGACTCCTCTCTCCCCTCACACGGATACGCCCGTGTCCAGTTCTGGGAAGTTGTAGGATCAGACCACACACCTGAATCCACCTCCATCACACTCACTCTAACAGTAAACGAACTCAAAGCCCTAGTCGTCATAACACTCACAGAAAGCTTAGAGGTAAATCTAACAACCACTAACATTTCCGAACACCCACAAACGGTCGGAGGAGCATTACACAGTTACTTCACCGTCTCCAATATCGACACCGCTCTCATCAGAGGACTAGAAGACGTTCACTACCTCGACACCCTAACAGACACACCAGAAGTCCAAGATGGCGAAATTTCCATCACAGAAGAGACCGATCGCATCTACCTAAACAGCACTCAAACGGTCAGCATTTTCGACCCAGAATGGAATCGTAACATCTTCATCGATAAATCCGGCAGCCAGTCCACAGTCATCTGGAACCCATGGATAGCTAAATCTAGCGGCATGGCTGATCTAGGAAATGAAGAATACCGCGGCTTCGTATGCATCGAGTCAGCCAACGCCCTTGAGGATGTTTACCTACTCACTCCTGGAGAAACCCACACGCTCTCCACCAAAATCACTTCAGTCTAGCCTAACTATAAATGAGCCCACTGGATGCCCCACCGAGATTTCAGGCCGCGCTATCCGAGTGGTTTCAAACCGAAGGAAAAACTTACCCCTGGAGAGAAACCAATGATCCATGGCACATTCTCATCTCTGAGGTCATGCTCCAGCAGACACAGGTGAGCACAGTGCTCAATAAAAATTTCTTCACCAAGTTCACCCAGAGATTCCCAACACCCGCATCCATCGCCACAACCTCAGAGCAAGAAATACTCAGCGCTTGGGAAGGTTTAGGTTATTACAGACGCGTAAGAAACCTTCAGAAAGCAGCCATCGCCATCTGCGAACTTCATGATGGAATCTTCCCCACAGACTATGAAGAAATCCTAGCCCTCCCAGGCATTGGGAAATACACCGCTGGCGCAGTCTCATCATTTGCATACGACCTACCACAACCTATCGTTGACGCCAACGTAGCGAGAGTCTTCTCCCGCCTGTTTAATTACCAACACCGCGTAGACACCACCACCGGACAAAAACAACTCTGGCAATGGGCTGAAACACTACTTTCGCACCAGCAACCCAAGATCTACAACTCAGCCTTAATGGAGCTCGGCCAGCAAGTCTGCTCTAACAAATCTCCACAATGCAGCATCTGCGTCATCAAAGAATTCTGCTCAGCCACAGAACCTGAAAGCTTACCTTTAAAGAAAGCAGCCAAGAAACCCGTATTGGTCGATGAGTTTGCTCTCTTCACCATCGACAACAAGAAACGCATCCTACTTCAGCAAGAAGCATCACAGCAACGCCGTGCCGGTATGTGGAAGCTCCCATTGCGCGACCACCCACAAACAGAAACCTTCCCCCTACTTTCTAAATCCAACTACGCCATCACCCACCACAAAGTTACATTAAGAGTATTCCAATGCGCCTTAGAAAATTTGCCTCCAGCTCCTAAAGACGTGACAGAGACATGGCACCCGATCTCCGACTTAGCGGAAATACCTATGCCTAGCCCATTCAGAAAGGTGCTAGACAGCCTATTAAAAGATCACTTCTAAAACATTGCCAACAAAGCAATAAGTGAAATGGTACGCCCGTAGGGAGTCGAACCCCAAACCTCCTGATCCGTAGTCAAGCGCTCTATCCAATTGAGCTACGGGCGCATTAAATGATTTCTCATTTCTGAACTAACCTTCATCCTAAGCCAAACAAATAAACAAGTGGTACGCCCGTAGGGAGTCGAACCCCAAACCTCCTGATCCGTAGTCAAGCGCTCTATCCAATTGAGCTACGGGCGC
>JBPOGF010000012.1:0-138717 GCA_051251915.1 Akkermansiaceae bacterium
AACCAAGACACATATTTACAGAAATCCATCACCGAAATAACTACAGAAAATCTGCTTAAGTGAGTGCCATTCGGGTCGGTCCTATAATTCATAATTCATCTCTCTAGAGAGAACATTTCATATCATCAAAATTAAGTCTCAGTCAGTGCAGTCAGAGGTTCAAAATACATCTACCCCACGTAAAACAGCAACGCTGCACGTGGTTAATCGCGTGAACCCCGCCACCGCGTGGCTTTATACGCGACCACCAACCCAGTTCCGTGCTTTCAGTGCCTTTTGACTTCATTCCATTACGTCTCTGCGTGATCTCACTCTCTCCTCCTAGAGTGAATTTAGGTTTGCAGTGTTGTCAAAAAAATCCATCAACCCAAGTTCAGCGTTCATTCAGTGAATTCAGCGGTTCAAAAACGTTTCATCGCCCACCCCATTCGTGTAGATTCGTGGTAAGCTCCCGCAGGGCACAACCCAAGCAACCCAAAAAGTCTGTGGTAAATCACCCCAACAAGTGTAGTCTCTAACCATGGAAAATACTGGATCTAACAAAAACGTCCTCGGAGAACCGCTCATCCCCTGCAGCCTAGACCCTCTCACCGGATTCTACCGCGACGGCCAATGCAACGTAGGCCCAGACGACCAAGGCTGCCACGCCATCTGCTGCCAACTAACCGCCGACTTCCTCGCCTACAGCAAAGCGGCCGGCAACGACCTCTCCACCCCCATGCCCCAATACGGATTCCCCGGCCTAAACCCAGGAGACCACTGGTGCGTCTGCGCCGCCCGATGGGCTGAAGCCCACGCCGCCGGCCACGCCTGCCCCGTCATCCTAAAAGCCACCTCACAAGCAGCCCTAAAATACGTAACCCGCAGCATCCTAGAAGAATTCGCCATCATCGAAGAAGACTAAAAAACTTACCTCTACCATCAATAAATCGCGTGCGGCAAAGCCGTTATACGCGACAACCCCAGCCACCGATCACCACTAACCGATCACCCTCAACTTTATACTTTTTTCCTTTCAAACTTTCCCCTAAAACAACGCCCCCCCCATTCGTAAAAATTCCTGCCGATTCGTGGTAAGCTCCCGCAGGGCACAACCCAAGCTTCCCCTACCCGTCAACCCTATTCCGTGCCTTTTGTGCTTTCCGTGGTTCAAACAAATCCATCAACCCAAGCAAAAAATCCTCAAGCATACTTTCGCGTATTTAGTCTTTTTCCCGGTAAAAAATCCATCAACCAAAGCTTCCCTAACCATCAACCAAGTTCCGTGTTTTCAGTGCTTTCCGTGGTTCAAAAAAACATCAACCCAAGCAAAATTCGTGAAAATCCGTGAAGATTCGCGGTAAAACGCTCCATCGTCCACCTCACTCAAAAAGCAAATTCCTAGCTGTCATCGCATCATGATACGCCCTGCCTCTATGGTTAAAAATCTCTTCGTATTCCATTGGTTATTTACTCAACTCTACCTCCATCCGTTTCAGATCCTGGCACGTATGACAAAGCTCACATTTAGCTGGAGCTTGATGATCATAATAGACCGGATCTCGACAAGATCACGCACAGTCTCGAATTTCTTCTGGCAGCATGGCAAAGATCTCCGCCTTAGTGAGATCCAGCACAGGAAAGATCCTCTCTGGTATCACCAAGTTCTGCTCCAAAGAAAGAGTGAGTTCATATAGTTTCTGTGCTCTATCCATTCTATCAATGAAATTCTGTGAACCTGCTTCCACATCAGTCTTGGTCCGCCCCATCGCTACCTTTTCTATGTCTCGATACTCCCTGACTATATTGGCAGCCATAAATGCAGCTAAGTCCATATCATAGATAAATCTGGTCTGTAGAAATCTATATTCCATCACATTCTCAGTATAGCGAATTGGTCTCCCAGTGCGCTCTTGAATGAGAGGAATAATCTTCTCCACCGCATGAGCCTCAGCCTCAGTGCGTTCTTCTCTATTGAGCAAATGCATGTGATGCACATGCATTGTGTAATCATCATACTCCGCTGAAGTCAGCAGCCGATAAAGCACTCCCACAGAGTCTAATCCACCTGAGAACATGCAGAGTATTGCTTTTTTACTAATTTCACTCACGAATTAACCTTTTATCTATACCTAAAATATTGACAAGTTAATATTATACTGGCTATCATATTTTATGTCTAAGAAATCGTCTATCATTACACTTTGCTCTTCTGGTTTAGTCGCATCTACTTCGCAAGCTGCGATTATTTTTAATAATTTCACGGACGTCACATTGGCTGATACTTCTACTGATCGCACCTACTACGATTTCGAGACTGCTACTATTTCCGCAGATCAAACTGCAGACTCTGACTTTATGATAAGAGCATCTCAGTTGAGTGCAAACACTTATCTTATAACTAATCTAAAATCTGATTACTTTGTATTAGGCGGCGAATTCGATACAGGAAGTGCATACGCGGGAGGTGAAGCTGGGGCAACAGGAACGAACCAACGATTAGCAATAGCTTTCGAGCATGGTGATACGATTCATGCATCAGGTGAACTATACAACTCTTCACTCATTCTTACTCAAGAAGATGGATCTGCTGGATCTGACTACGATTTCTCAACCCCAAACTCTGCAATCGGGTTAGCACATTTTGATAATGCCGGATCATTCAAGTTTGGCTTCCTCAATGTTGAAAAAGGAAGTCTCATCTTACAATCTGGTGGTTCGCAGGACACCTTTGGACTTACCGGAATTACTGTAACTCCAGTTCCTGAGCCTAGCTCACTCGCTCTACTCTCACTTGGTGTGCTCGGCATTGCTAGTTATCGTAAACGCTCAGCGTAGATAATTCGTCAGCCATTAGCTATGCTCTATAGACAATTAGTTCTCTTGTGGGAAACCGCAAGCTGGGTAGATATTGAGCGTCTCATGGCGCTAGGAAAGCTTCCTATTCTAAAGGATTTTTGTAGTAAAGGATCCGCAGGGAGACTGGCTAGCGTAGCCCCCTTATCCCAGGTATCTGGAGCTATAAGTCTAGCCAATGGAACCGCTCCCTGCGATCACCAAGTCTTTAGTAATTTAAAGCTAAACGATAAAGCTAACTGCGCGCTAGAAAGCTGCGCCAGTGATTGGCAACCTATTTGGGAAACTCTCGCTCACTCAGGAGATCGCGGCATAGCAATTAACTGGCCGATTACTCATCCTGCTCACTCTCAGCAAACCCAGATTATCTCTGATCGATATTGTCTTCAAGGCAGACACCATTACCGCTACTGCACCCCAAGAGAGAGTATTTCAGAAACGATTAATGATAGTCTACGTAGCACGTTAAATGCCTCAAGAATACTACCAGAAGAACTAGGTACAGACGTTTTATCAGAGTTTCTAGAAATCGATCGGTCATTATTAGCTCAACAAAAAGACCTCCATCAAGTTCGCCAAATCATCGCTCGCATCTATAGCGTCCATGCGGCAAGCCTCGTGATGCTAGAAAATGAATCTTGGGATAACTGTTTTATTGCCTACCCGGCATTACAAGAGATCCTCTATTTAATTGAGAAATCATCACTACAACCAAAGCACAGAGATAAGATCTACACCATCCTAGATCAACTGTTAGGAGTTATTCTCTCTCTAACAGACAGCAACACAATGGTGCACATTATTAGTAGCCATTCGTATATTTCAAATCAACCCAAGCTTGCCCATGGAACTGGAGTCTGGGCAATCAGAGGCGGCAACATTATCAATAACAGAGTTATACAAGGAGCACATGTGTTAGATTTCGCTCCTACATTAATACGGCTACGAGGACAATCTTCTGATAGATTTACTCATCAACCTAGAACCGATCTATTTTCTAGTTTACCTGTATCGAATAAGGAACAAGCTTTAAAAACAGAACAAGAACCTAGATTAACACCAAAGCAAGCACTCTGGTCTCATCTGCTAGAAGATGGTAGAATCCCCAGGCTCCTGTTGCCACAAAAGAAATTTGACCGCACTTTGATAAAACAAATTCACAGTGATGCACTAGAAAGCGAATTTGAATCTCTGCTAGAGCAACAGCGATATGCCGATGCTAGTATCGTGGGCAATGAAATGAATCATCTGTTCCCTAACAAACCTAAAACACAGATTAATTACGCTTATTGTCTGCTCGCAGAGAAAAAATACTCAGAACTTGAAGAACATATTGCAGCCAATAACGTCGATGCTTCCGAACTTTTAAAAATAGAGTTTAGTATTATTAGCGCCCGCATCCATTTAGCCAAAGGCGATCTGCAACCTGCAAAAAGAACCATTTCTGAACTCAGCACCACTCCACTCACCACGCCAACCCAACAACTAAAAATCGCGGGTATTTACAGAGACCTAGGTGAAACGACACCAGCTATATCTATCTACAAAACACACATTAAGAGATACCCTGGACATATACAACCACACATCTTGCTCGCCGTCGTATTACTCAAAGACAAACAGTATCTGCTAGCAGAACAAACTGCCCTAACAGCACTAAAAATAGACTCCACCAATGAGCGAGCTCAATACACCGTAGCGATGGCTAGACTGCGCCAAGGCAAGAAAGCTGTCGCTATTAAAGGTCTCGAAAACTACTGCCAAATCACCGGAGGAACACGTCTGATAAACCGAGTTCTTAAATTCGCTCAGTAAACTCGTTGCATAACGAGAACACATTCTCTAACTATTTCGTCTTAACTACACCTTAACAAAGGGAAAGAGCTTCAACAGCCCTTTCCCTGCATATACTAGTTGAGACCCTATCAAATTAAGCGATCTCTTATGCGAAGAAGCTCTGCCAATCGTCAAGCTGGGTTGGGAGAGTAGACCTTGCCTAAAAGAAGAATAAATGTAGAAAGGAAGTGTAACCTATGTGCCAGTTCATACCGAGCACAACCCAAGCTTCCCCTACCCGTCAACCCTATTCCGTGCTTTCAGTGCCTTCCGTGGTTCAAAAAATCCATCAACCCAAGCAACATTAAAAAGTCAGTAGTAAATCCCCCCCCAACAAGTGTAACCTAAAACGATGGCCAACACCCAACCAAACAAAAACGTCCTCGGCGAAAAACTCATCCCCTGCAGCCTAGACCCTCTCACCGGATTCTACCGCGACGGCCAATGCAACGTAAGCCCAGACGACCAAGGCTGCCACGCCATCTGCTGCCTACTAACCGCCGACTTCCTCGCCTACAGCAAAGCAGCCGGCAACGACCTCTCCACCCCCATGCCCCAATACGGCTTCCCCGGCCTAAACCCAGGAGACCACTGGTGCGTCTGCGCCGCCCGCTGGGCAGAAGCCCACACCGCCGGCCACGCCTGCCCCGTCATCCTAAAAGCCACCTCACAAGCAGCCCTAAAATACGTAACCCGCAGCATCCTAGAAGAATTCGCCATCATCGAAGAAGACTAAAAAACTTACCTCTACCATCAATAAATCGCGTGCGGCAAAGCCGTTATACGCGACAACCCAAGCAACATTCGTGTAAATTCGTGCAGATTGGTGGTTAAAAGCTCCATCGTCCACCCCACCAACCCAAGCTTCCCTACGCATCTACCATGTTCCGTATTTTCAGTGCCTTCCGTGGTTAAAAAATCCATCAACCCAAGCACACAATCCAAGCCCCCCGATCACTGATCACTGATCACCGCTAACCGATCACCCTCAACTTTATCCTTTCTCCTTTCAAACTTTCCCCTAAAAAAACGCACCCTCAATTCAAGTTATTCGTGGTAAGCGTCGCAAGCAACAACCCAAGCAAAAAAGCCTCATGCATACTTTCGCGTATTTAGTCTATTTCGCAGTCCAGCACCGCAGTTCAAAGCACCAAGCAACATTCGTGAAAAATTCGAGAAGATTCGTGGTAAAAAGCTCCATCAACCCAAGTTCAACCCAAGCTTACCTACTCATCTACCCTGTTCCGTATTTTCAGTGCCTTCCGTGGTCAAAAAAAATCCATCAACCAAGCTCAAAGGTTCATAAATCCATCTCTCAAGGCTCCACTATCCCTAAAAATCCATGTAGATGAGAACTGAAAAATCCCACCCACTAAAACGGCCAAATCAACGGAATCAAATAACTCGCCAACAACCACATAATCACCGCCAACGGAAACCCAGCCTTAAAGAAATCACCAAACTTATAACCACCAGCACCATACACAAACGTATTCGTCTGATAACCAATCGGCGTAGAAAAACTAGCCGATGACCCAAACATCACCGCCACCACAAACGGCCGAGCATCCACTCCCATCCCCATCGCCACTGAAATAGCTATAGGTGTAAGCAACGCCGCCACCGCATTATTACTAATCAACTCCGTCATAATAGCAGCCACCAGATAAACCAAGCAGAGCACCAAATGCGGATTATCCTTAAACCCCTCAACCCCACTTGCTATCAACTGCGCCAAACCCGACTCAGTCATCGCCAACCCTACCCCAAGCATCCCGAAAATCATAAAGATCACCTTCCACTCGATCGCCTTATAAGCCTCATTCGGCAAAATACACCCCGTAACCAACACCAACAACGCACAAAGCAGCGCAGTCAAAACCACAGGAACATCAAACCCCAGCGGCCCGCTCAACGCCCCCACCAACATAAACAACACAATCGCACCAATCGCAATCGGAGACTTCTTATCCCTCATCTCCTCATGATGTGGCTCACTCAAGTTAATAAAATCCTTCTCCTCAAAAAGCTTACGCATCTTCTGCCTAGGCCCCTGAACCAATAAAGTATCACCAAATTCCAACCGCTCATCCTCAAACCGCTCCCGTAAATTTCGCCCACGTCGATGCACAGCCAAAATCAACACACCAAAACTCTGCCTAAAATTCAACTGCTTCAAGCTCTTCCCTGCCAACGAAGAATCAGGTCCTAAAATCCCCTCCATCAGCACCGCAGACTCAGTTCGCATCCCCTCAAGACCAAACTGCTCATTCCCTCTAATATCGATCCCCTCCGTATTAGACACCCCCATCACCGCAGACAGCTTCCCCTTGAAAACAATCTCATCCCCCTCCTCAAACCTTATCTCTGGCAACGGATCACGCACCCTTCTGCCACCTCGCATCACCTCAAGAACCCGCACCTTCTTCAGCTTACCAATCTCCGTATCAACATAAGCCGTACCTATCAATGGAGATCCACTCTTCACAAACGCATGCGTGATAAACTCCCTACTCTCACTACTATCAATCAATGCCGCCAAAGTCACCCGATCAGGCAACAACTTCCGCCCTACCGTCATCAGATAAACAAACGTCACCCCCACAAAAACCAAACCAAGCGGCATAATCTCAAACATCGTAAACGGCGTCATCCCCTTATCCTGAGCTATCCCTGAAGCTATCAAATTTGTCGACGTACCAATAATCGTCATCGTCCCACCCACAATCGCCGCATAAGACAACGGAATCAAATACTTAGACGCCTTGAACCCCTGCTTACGACAAATCGCCAGCACTATCGGCATAAACACCACCACCACAGGTGTATTATTCACAAAACCCGAAAGCACCGCCACAATCAAAATCAAACTCCCCAGCATCTTGAGCGGACTAGTCCCCACCAACCGCTCAAACCAAATACCCAACATATCAATCACCCCCGTCCGCTCCAATGCAGCACTCAAAATAAACATACAAGCCACAGTAATCGGCGCCGGATTAGAAAACACACTCAGCGCATTATCCGCGGCCCCATTATCCATACTCAGCACCCCACCCAGCACACAAGCCAGCAACGCCCCCATCGCCACCAACTCAGCAGACACCCACTCCTTCACAAAGGCGGAAAACACCACCACAATAAGGATACTAAGGAAAATCTGCTCTGCTGACATGCCCAAGGTTCTACCCTAACAACCCCTTACCATCTAGAAAAAAGTACGTTCACATTTATCCCCCACTAGCGTTCCCACTACATAGCACAGCACAGCGCCTACGACCAAAAACTCAGCCTCAATAGCTACTCCCTATTTACCAACAATGTGCCAAAGGCTCCCCACACCCCATGCAAGCCCTCCGACCACCTCACTTAAAAAGCAAATTCCTAGCAGATAACTCAAACGTTATTATCACAACTACCCACACTTTTAAATATTTACTTGTTAGTCCACACTTATCTTTCCGTAAAATGCCACAACTGCTTTTTTTACATACTCATAAAGATCAAACGCTTGGTTCAATAAATCTTTTAGTTATTCAGAGTTTTCGAATCCAGGGTTATTAATACTCTTCTTCCAATCTGTTAGCAATAGCACTAAAAGGCCAAACGAACCTCCCGAACTTATCATCTCTTTACCATCATTTCTGCTGATTCCAAACTTGTAGAAATATCGTTTGATTATTATTTAGGAGATTAATATTTAGTCACACAAATAGAATACTAGCAATGGATAAGCCCTTAGGAGCACATGATATTGAGATTGACAGACTAGGTCAATCACATGCTATCTTACAGCTATAATCTTCAATACTTTCACTATGAATCTGATTAACGTATTCCCTAAAATAATTCTCTCTATCGCTCTATTTTTCACAGTGATTAGCAGTCAATCCGAAGTCTTGGCTCAGGAAAATGCAGTTAATGAAAAGCCACTAACCTTGGTTGAAATAAAAGCCTTACTCCAAGCCGAAAATGGGAAATCGCTAGAAGAAAAGAACGCAAATGTGCTCAAGCTATTGGCTAAACGAGGAACCTCGTTTGGACTCACTATAGACATTAAAATGGAAATTAGAGCAGCAGGAGGTAATGACACATTAGTAGATTCTATAAGAATTGCAACCGCTCTTGAGATCCTCGATAATGAAAAGAAAGCTATTAAGCCCTCATTTAAAATAGATAGTATTACGACAGATAGTGATGTTACTTATCAGGGGCAAAAAGGAGTATTTATCCATGCCTCATTCACCGCAATAAAATTAAAAGACAGTCGCTGCGCTATCGTTCATACATTCAAAACCAGTGCTACTACCAGTATTTTAAAGGATATAGTAGTGGGGCAAGGTCCAAATTACAAAAACAAATACAGTGAGATGAGACCTAGAAGGTATTTCACTCCTAAAGAAGATTCCCAAGTATACAATAAGTTCACGACCTTTGTCCCTTATAGTGAATTCAAACTCGATTCTCCGAAATCGCACACATTATACCTAAGATCTAGCCTCATAATCTTCAACCACTTCCAAACTACAAACTTCGAGCCAGTTGAGTTCAAAGTCAACCTACCTAAGCAACCTGCGCCAGAGCAGGTTAAATTATCGATAGACTCTGAATATATATCGATTTTGTCAGAAGAGGTTAAAGATGGGCAGAAGGGAATTCTTATCAAGACGAGGTTAACCGCTCATGATTTGAAGGGGGTTTCCTGCCATGTAGTTTATACGTTCAAAGCTAGAGATTTTACTGTGGAAGCCAATGACTCAGCAATAAATAAACAATACGGTCAACTAATTGCCAGCACACAATTCACCCCAGAATCACAGATTTTTAAAATCGATGAACTTACTACCTTTGTCCCTTACAACCATTTCAAGCTAAAAAAAATCAGATCTTATACCCTTCTCACAACACAAACTTTTATAAGTAAAGGTAAAGAGCTAGTCAGTGATGCTGAGCCATATTCTACCTCCTTTATGATTCCCAGAACAACAGATGCCAACGCTCCAAAACCGGCAATCGTAAATGATAGAACTTGGATAGATCTAGACGTGATTCAAGGTAATGATAAAGGCATTCACATACATACCTCATTTACAGCTAAAAATTTAGCCGGTATAGGCACTGTCATATTCCATAGAATAAAGGACGGAACAGAGCCCCTCATCGCAACAGGTCGTAAGTATAGCTTCATGGGAAAGCTAGCTCCTAGCCTAGTATTCACTCCAAAAACTAACTCTGAGGTCTACGAAAAACTCACCACTTTCGTACCCTACAGCGCATTTCAGTTAGAAAAACCAAAGACCCACATGCTAACTGTATTACCCAAGGTCATCATCGCTGGTGAAGACGAAGTCGGAGACTTGAAACCGAGGGCATTCTTAGTAAATCTACCTAAGGATAATGTCACAACCGATGCCGCGGAGCCAAAAGCTCAGGCTAAAGAAGAAATCGTCATCAATAAAATATGGTACAAACATGACGTGACTGAAAATGGCAAGAAAGGCATGACAGTTCATGTGAAACTCAATGCTAAAAACCTCAAAGACACACCGATTCTCCTACAGGTCCATTTTAGTAATAAGGATGGAATTCTCAAAGCCAAAACACCTATCTTCTCAACTAAAGCTGGTCAGACATCTCTAAACCGCAAGATCACTCCAAAGTTTGATGCATCAGAATACGAGGACATTCCCATGTTCATTCCCTACGAAGAGTTTGGCTTAGGTTTTGGCGCGTTTGTGATTACGATGGAAGCAAAGGTTACCACTTTCAAAGAATCTACTCCACTCAGTGAACCTAATAAGACTGCTTTCATCCTTAATCTAAAGCTATAACATTAGAAGAATTAGAATTGGAAAGTGAAATAAGTAATAAAAGGGGGCAGCAGAAAAAGGTGAATTCTAAACACTATCTCTAAGCCACACCAAAAAATTCAGCCCAAAGCTCTTCCTTATAACCATTGATCGCACCGTCTTCGGTAATCACTAATGGACGCTTCACCAAGTTCCCATTTTCACTGAGTAACTTGAGAGCATCTTCCTCAGAAAGTGTAGGGAGAATATCCTTCATCCCCATACTTCTATAGTCCATTCCTGAACTATTAAATAATTTCTTCACCCCCAGAGCTGCACATGCTTGCTCCAGCTCCGCCACACTAGGTGGCTGCTTACGCACTTGGATTGATTCAAACTCAATCCCATGATCAGCTAACCAACGGTTAGCTTTGCGGCAATTTCCTCAGCCGCTATAACAATACATTTTTACCATCGTAAAAAATACACGTCTCAGTATATTACCGAACTATACTACCTACCCAATTCGGAACGTGATCCTAGCTTTCGTAGTATCATAAGGAGACATTTCCATTCTCACTCTATCACCTACTACTAATCGGATGAATCGCTTGCGCATCTTACCAGATATGTGAGCCAGCACTTCATGCCCACTCTGTAGTTCTACCTTGAACATAGTACCAGCCAATACGACTTTCACTATGCCCTCGATCTCAACCGCCTTATCTTCACGATCATCGACTACCTTCTTCTTGTAAGGACCTCCCTTTCTTCTGGTTGGTCTTCCTCTTCCGGTGGCACGTTTTCTGGCGCCAGCTCCTTTTTTTGGTCTTCCTGCTATAATTACTCCTTGTTTGATTAATGGTTTGTATTCCCTTGTTTCGGGAAACGCGCGTATCATCATGATTTCTCACGCATTCGCAACACTTAATTTACTAGAAATGAAGGTTTTTCGCCATTTACCTGACCGACGGCAAGTACCAATGACCACCCAAAGAAGCAAAACAACGAATGCCACACGTACTATATAGAGTTCACACCCTTTCTAAAATCTCCCATCGCAGAACAAAACAGAACAAAACTATCCCCACCCACTCCTCTCTTCACCCAAGCATCACCCCGTAAATATCAACTTTCACTTGCTAATTTCCACTAATTATCTAATAAACAACACCGTCACTACTTGCCTGAGATCACACTATAAGCCCTCTCACAGCAAAAAAACATCAGAAATCGGAAATTCATCCCAGATTTCGATTGACACTTGCGCATCTACTTCATAGGTTGCGCGCCCCTTCACCTTGGTTTTGTCACAGCTGACAGCCAGCAACACGGTGATACTCAGGGAAAAATCAAAGGAACCAGAAACTTAGTATAATGAAAACATTCTCCGCAAAAGCACAAGACGTAGAACGCAAGTGGCACGTCATCGATGCAGCAGACAAGATCCTCGGACAAGTAGCTCGCGAAGCCGCTGTTCTCCTCCGTGGAAAGCATAAGCCAATCTTCACACCACACGTTGACACAGGTGACCACGTCATCATCATCAACGCTGAACGTGTAGTTCTCTCAGGAAACAAAGAGACACAAAAAATTTACACTCAATACACCGGATACGTCGGCAACCAAAAAGTTGAGACTCCTAAGACAATCCGTAGACGTAAGCCTGAACTTCTTCTTGAAAAGGCAGTGCGCGGAATGATCCCACACAACAAGCTAGGTAACGCAATCGTTAAGAAACTCAGTGTATACTGCGGTTCTGAGCACCCACACGCGGCACAAAACCCAGAAGCTTTCGAGATCAAGTAATCTTAACACTAATCAAATTTTATCATGAGCGAAGCTACAACTACAACACCACACGCTACAGGCAGACGCAAGAACGCCGTAGCACACGCATGGCTAACTGAAGGCACAGGCGAGATCACCATCAACAAGCGTTCTTTCGAGGACTACTTCCCGATGCTCTCTCACCAGAACGCCATCCTTGAGGCATTCCAGATCACTAACCTTCTTAAGAAGTATGACGTAAGAATCGCTACCAAAGGTGGCGGTCAGACAGGTCAAGTCGGAGCTATCCGTCTTGCTATCGCACGTTCACTCATCCAGATTGACCCTGAGCTACGCCCAGTCCTTAAGGCTGCTCTTCTTCTCCGCCGCGACCCTCGCATGAAAGAGCGTAAGAAGTCTGGTCAGCCAGGTGCACGTAAGAACTTCCAGTTCTCTAAGCGTTAATCCGCTATTACCAGAACGGAGTCACTCCTCAATGAGTCACTCCAACCATCTGGTTCCTACTCTACAAAAAATCCGTATCTTTCGAGATACGGATTTTTTTTGTTTACCTACCGTGTCCTTAGCACGTCCATAGCTTGACCTAAAACCTAAAACTCTTCTCTCTCAAACACAAAGCCTTCCTCAAGTAACTTCTCCGGATAAGCCCACATACTATCCAAAATCAGCCCCGTATTCGCCCCCATCAAAACTGATCCAATCTTAAGCATCCACTCATAAGCAGGTAAACCAAAACTTACCCCTACCTGCTCCCTTACACGTCTCATCATCTCCTCATTCGTCATCGCATTCGGCGCCGCCATATTATACGGCCCACTCGCAGACTCATTCCCTATCATCCACTCCACAGCCCGACAGTAATCATTCACATCGATCCAGCTCACCATCTGCCCACCATCCCCCATCTTCCCACCCAAATACCTCTTAGCCAGATTCCGCAGAATCATCAAAACCGTCCCCTCCTCCTCACCCATCGCCAATGAAGTCCTGAGCGCTATCCTCCTCACAGAAGCAGACACATCCGCACCATAAAATGCAGCCTCCCACTTCTTCCCCACTTCCGCATTAAACGAATCCCCAATCTCCCCTCCACTCTCAGTCTGATACTCCTCCCTCGTAGCCACATAGATCGAAGCTATACTAGCATTCATCCACACACTCGGCGGACTATCACAAGCCGCCACCGCCTCACCCAGCACCGCCGTGCTATTCACTCTAGACGATATAAGCAACCGCTTATTCTCATCCGTCATCCTACAATTCACTGACTTCCCCACCAAATTAATCAACACCTCAGTCCCATCCAGCCTCCCAGCCCACTCCCCTTCTAAAGTCTCACCATCCCACTCCACAAATTCCACCCCATCCGCCAATCCATCAGCCCTCCTAGCCAAACCCAGCACAGTCCACCCACGTTCCAAAAAATACCTACTCAAATAGCTCCCAATAAAACCATTTGCCCCAGCTATCATCATCCTTCTCTTCTCATTCATCATCATATTCTAAGTTACTACATTAAATTCCTAATTCCTAATTCCTAATTCCTAATTCCTAATTCCTAATTCTAAAACCTCACCTTCCCAAACTCAAACCCCTCCTCTAGTAACCTCTCCGGATAAACCCATCTACTCTTCAAAATCAACTCAGTCTCAGTCCGCATAAAAAACGCCCCAACCTCCAGCATCCACTCATTAGCCGGAAGCCCAAAACTTACCCCCACCTGCTCACGCACCCGCCTCATCATCTCCTCATTCGTCAGAGCCACCGGCGCCGCAACATTATAAACCCCACGCGCCCCCTCATTTTCTATCATCCACTCCACCACTCGACAAAAATCATTCACATCGATCCAGCTAACCATCTGCCCGCCATCCCCCATCTTCCCACCCAGATACTTCCTCGCCAAACCCCGAAGCACCTCCAGCACAGTCCCCTTCTCCTCACCCATCACGATGGCAGTTCGTAGAGCTATCTTCCTAACAGAACTATCAATCTCCACCGCATCAAATGCCCCCTCCCAAGCCTTAGCTATCTCCACACTAAACCCCTCACCTATCACCCCTTCACGCTCAGTATGAGCCTTCTCCCTTGTATCTGCATAAATCGTAGCAGTACTCGCATTCATCCACACCCTAGGCGGATCAGCACAAGCCCCCACCGCCTCACCCAGCACAGCCGTGCTCTTCACCCGTGACTCCAAGATCTGCCGTTTATTCTCCTCACTATACCTGCAGTTCACCGTCCTCCCCGCCAGATTAATCAACACATCTACCCTCTCTAACAAATCAGCCCACTCCTCATCCAATGTCTCACCATCCCACCTCACAAACTCCACCCCCACAGCCAACCCTTTCATCCGCCGAGCCAGACCAAACACACGCCACCCCTTATCCATAAAATACCTACTAAGATACCTCCCCATGAACCCATTCGCCCCCGCTATCATCATTGCTTTCTCTTCACTCATCATTTCTCTCTTATCGTTAAATATTCCATCACATCCCTACTAGGCAAAATAACATCATCCACAAACTTCTCACCAAATAAATAAGGCACACCCAAAACCAACATCATCCCACACACCACCGCCATCACCCTACTATCACCCCTCTCAAAAAAACACACCACCCCATGCACCACAAAAAACAACGTCGGCCACCCATACCCACCACCCACAGGCACCGTAATCGCCAACTCATGTAACAACCCACTCACCACAAAAACCGCAAACAAACTCCCTCGCTCACCCAACAACCCCACCAACGGCCGCTTCACCGCCCGCGCCATCATCTGTGAATACGCCAGATTCCACCTCCTACCCCAGAAATCCTGAAACCCACGCATCACCAACGGATTCCTAAACAACACCCGAACCGGAAACCCCATCATCCGCCAAAACCCCGTCAACAACCGCAACACCCCAAAGTGAAACCCCGCACTCATAAACACAAACAACAACAACACACTCCTAACATCTAGCAAATAGCAAACCCACACCCCCATCAACCCAACCACCAAACAAGCACTCCCCACCACCACATGACTCCTCCACTCCACCCTCCTCCTTGCCACAAACGCCCCCGGATCCATCCCAAACCACAAACAACTAAACATCAACCACCGACCCCAAGGCAACCGCCTCCCCCCCACCACACACCACTCCCGATAAGTTATCGCCTTCATCCCCGCCATCAACACACTACAAATCCACACCATCCGCATAAACCCACCCTCATCAAGTGCCACCCAATGCATCAACACCAACGCCCCCAACAACATCCCCCAAACCCCTCCCCTACAAAACTTACCCCCAAGCACCCCCGCCAGCAAAATCTGACCACCAACCAATCCCAAAAACGTAAGCCAAATAACCATCACACCAAATCCCCCCATACCACCAACAACGCCCATCCATAAACACCCGCCAAAAATCCAAACAACATCACCAACCCAACCTCCGCCACCCGATTAAACACACTCTCCGGCAACCCTGTCTTATCAAAATAAAAAAACTGAATCAAAATCCGCGCAAACCACCACCCAAATATCAACAAGCACAACGCCGTCATCACAAACCCACCACCCAACAACTCCTCAGTAGCAAACAAACTCACCACCCCAAAGAACACATGCATCACAGAAATATAAACCGCATACGTCCAAAACATCTGCCTCAGCAAAGGCTGCAACCCAGCCAACCCACCCTTCCAATCCAGGCACCTCGGAATAGCAACACTAGCCAGGACCAGAACCAATTGCCCAATCCCCGCCAGCTTCAATGCCACTGTTAATGTTAAATAATCACTCACAGTAAATTCCCCCTAGTGACTAGTCACCCTCTTATCCCAGTTACCACCACCTTCAGGCTTCCGCCCTATCCTAGTAAACAAATACAAATTAAAGAAATGCATCGCTCCTAACATCAGCATCACAAACCCCACCTTCTTACTAAGTAACTCTAGCACACCTCGTAATCCAGCCACATCTGCATCCGTCTGCAAGTAAAGACTCACAAACCCCAGATTGATGAGATAGAACCCCACCAGCAACAGCTTATTCACACTGTCAGCCAGCTCCTCATTCCCCTTAAAACACTCCACCAAGAACACCCTACCATTCTGATAAAGGCTCCTAGCCACATACATAGTCAACGGCACAGCCACTGCTAAATAACTAATATAACTCCATTCAATTGCTTTCATTGTTTTTATTCTTTCTATTATTTTATGGTTAAAAAAGTGAACACCACCGCCAGATAAGCAAAGGCCGTGAAAAATAGGACATTAAATACAGGGTACTTTTTCTTAATCTCCTTATCATAGAAAAACACCTGCACCACCACCCGACTCCCCCAAAACAAAGCCATAAACAAATTCACCCCAAACGCCACCCCCTCACCAACCCTCAACTCAGCAGTATAAAAAACACACGCCAACAACATCCCAAACATCGTCAATACCGTATAACCACAATGCACCCTAAACACCTCCGCAATAAACGGCTCCATCTTCACCAAGTTCCTCTCATAACCCAGCTTCTTCGGCGCTATAAAGTTCGCAACAATAATCATTCCCAACACAAACCCCGCCCAATAAATACTAAAATCAACAAAATCCACACTCATTACTCACACCCTCCCTCACAACCTATTTTAGTGACTTCTGCTTCCTTCTCCAACTCCGCAGCGATCTCCGCATTCTTCCTCCTAAAAAACAACCTACTCACCCCCAACCGATTCCTACTCACCAAATAACAAACCTTCTTCGCCAAAGGCAACAACACACACCCATTCATCTTCTCCGCCAGATCCCGATACTTCCCACAGCTCCACAAACAACAAACCCACCCCTCCCCACCCACATAAACCTCACACTCCCCATCCCCCTGCTCCATCCGCACCACAATCTCCTTCTCAGGCTCATAATCCCCAATCCCAGGAAACACATCCCTAGCCTCCTCACCCCGATAATCCAAACAAACCAACTCACACCCCCGCTCCTGCCTCTCCAACCACCCCATAAACGTCCTACACATCCCACACCCCCCATCATAAAACACCTCCACCTTCTTCACCCCCTTATCTAAATTAACTTTTTTCATAGCTTTTCTCTTTCGTTGTTTTCAGTAATAACTGAAACTTCGATACAGTCAATAATTTATTACACTTATCTCAAAAAAATAAAAACCCAGCCCCCGGACAAATCCAGAAGCTGGGTAAATACCTACAAGTCTATCCCCCTACTTCGTAAAGCTCAGCTCACCCCCCACAAGCTCCACCTTAATCACGTCCCCCTCTGCAAAGGAACCCTCCAGAACCGCCATACTCAACGGATCTAACAGAAACTTCTGAATCGCCCGCTTCAACGGCCTAGCTCCATAAACAGGATCATAACCCTTATCCGCAAGATACTCCGTCGCCTCAGCAGTAAGCTCTATATCTATCCCCTGTTTGAGAAGTCTCTGCTTCACCCTCTCTAACTGAATCTTAATAATACTCCCCAATTCAGACTTCTCCAACCGATCAAAGATAACCGTCTCATCAATCCGATTCAGAAACTCCGGCCTAAAGTGCCCCCTAAGCGCCTCATTAATCTTCGCCTCACGCTGCTCCACATTACTCTCATCCATGATAAACTGAGAACCAATATTAGAAGTCATAATTAGCACCGTGTTCCTAAAGTCCACCGTCCTCCCCTGACCATCAGTGATCCGACCATCATCCAGCACCTGAAGCAACACATTAAACACATCAGGATGCGCCTTCTCCACCTCATCAAACAACACCACAGAATACGGCTTACGTCTCACGTGCTCACTCAACTGACCACCCTCATCATAACCCACATACCCCGGAGGCGCCCCTATCAAACGAGACACACTATGCTTCTCCATATACTCAGACATATCCAACCTCACCATAGCGTTTTCATCATCAAACAAAAACTCCGCCAACGCCTTGGACAACTCAGTCTTACCCACACCCGTAGGCCCCAAGAACAAGAACGATCCAATAGGCCTATCCTCATCCTGCAACCCAGCACGCGCACGCCTCACAGCATTAGAAACCGCATCCACAGCAGTCCGCTGTCCAATAACCCTCTCCCCAAGCCGCTCCTCCATCTTCACCAACTTAGAACGCTCACCCTCCTGCAGCCTACTCACAGGAATCCCCGTCCAAGTAGCCACCACTCTTGCGATATCCTCCTCAGTCACCTCCTCATTCAAGATCCGACCAGACTGCTGCAAACTAAGCAACTTCACCTTAGCCTCCTCCAGCTCCCGCTCCGCATCAGGAATCGCCCCATAAGTAATCTCAGACGCCCTAGTCAAATCACCAGTCCGCTTCGCCACATCAGCATCATTCCGCAGCTCCTCCATCCTCTCCTGAGCACCCCTCACAATGTCAATCACCTCCTTCTCATTCCTCCACTGCGCCATCAATCCAGAAACCGACTCCTTAAGATTCGCCATCTCTTCATTCACCTTAGCCAACCGCTTCTCACTACCAGCATCCTCCTCCTTCTCCAGCGCCTGACGCTCCATCTCCAACTGCATCAACTGCCTCTCTATCTGATCTATCTCAGTAGGCATAGAATCCAACTCTATCTTCAATCGAGACGCACTCTCATCCATCAAATCCACCGCCTTATCCGGCAAAAACCGATCAGAAATATACCGATCACTCAACTTCGCAGCTGCCACAATCGCACTATCCTTGATCCGCACCCCATGATGCACCTCATACCGCTCCTTCAACCCACGCAAGATCGCTATCGTATCCTCCACACTAGGCTCATCCACCTTAACCGGCTGGAACCTACGCTCCAGCGCAGCATCCTTCTCAATATACTTCTTATACTCATCCAGAGTCGTAGCACCTATCGTCCTCAACTCACCACGCGCCAACTGCGGCTTCAGCAAATTAGACGCATCCACCGCCCCCTCACTCCCACCAGCACCCACAATCGTATGCAACTCATCAATAAACAAAATAATCTCCCCATCACTATCCGTCACCTCCTTAAGAAATGCCTTCAACCGATCCTCAAATTCCCCCCGATACTTCGCCCCCGCTATCATGCTCCCCAAATCCAAAGAAATCAACCGCTTCCCCTTCATCGAGTCCGGCACATCACCACTCACAATACGCCGCGCCAATCCCTCAGCAATCGCCGTCTTACCAGTCCCAGGCTCACCTATCAAAACCGGATTATTCTTCGTCCTACGACTCAACACCTGCAACACGCGTCGAATCTCCTCATCACGCCCTATCACCGGGTCAATTTTACCAGCCCGAGCACGAGCCGTCAAATCCGCCCCATACTTCTCCAGCGCCTGATACTTCCCCTCCGGATCCTCATCAGTAACCTTCTGACTACCCCGAATCTCCTTCAAAGCCGCCTCCAACTTATCCTCAGTCAACCCAGCCCCAGCCAACAACTTCCCAGCCGGACTCCCATCCTTCAGCGCCCCAAGCAAGAAATGCTCCACACTCAAAAACTCATCCCCCAACTTCTCCCTAGCCTTATCCGCCTCACTCAAAGTCGACTTCATCCCATAACTCAACTGCGGCTCACTAGTAGCCCCCTTAACCGTAGCAATACCCGCCAAATCACTAGCCACACTAGCCTTCAACCCAGTAATATCCACCCCCGCACTCTCCAAAATAGGCGTAACAATCCCATCCTCCTGCTGTAAAAGCGATAGCAACACATGGCTACTCTTCAACTCCGCATGCGCCGACCGCATCGCCAACTGCTGCCCAGCCTGCAGCGCCTCCTGTAATTTTATAGTCATTTTATTCATACTCACACCTACATATTAACCACTTTTTACATAATAGCAACTTGTTCACTAAAAAATCAAAAAATAACTCCCACCCCATACAAACGTTCAATCACCACAAACAACTCCACTCACTCCCCTCCACATATTTCAGTATAGTATCTTATTGGACCAGCATTTAGTTCTCGTGGATTTGTGGTAAAAGATGTTTCATAAGTGCTTCTACTTCTCCGATAACTTGGTTCGCAATGCTTCGATCAGGAAAAGCAGCTTTATGTATCACCTCATTACGAGGAGTTAAAATTAGGCTAACATAGTCTTTGCCCGGAACATCTATATCTAACAAGCGAATTAATTCTAGCCTCCCTCCGAGCATCCTAAATTTGCCAAGCAACTTATCCCCGAAGGATATGCCCTGCAGGATGAACTCCTCTTCTATTCGGATGGTAAAACAAATTTCTAGAGCTGTTGCTGCTTCAATAATTGCTTTCCTGTAATCTTCACTTCTCATCGCCTCATATGCCTCCAATAGCATGCGGTAGCAGAGCTGCGGTTGATTCCCATTGGAAGCAACCCTACACGAATCACGAAGCTGATCTACATTCAGCGCTGTTGAGCTGTGAGGCATATACACATTAATTGAATGGCACTGTTTAGGAGTAATATATTTCAACTGTCCACCCTCAGTATCGAATAAATCGATCTTATCCAAGCCGTCACACCTTGAAAACTTAGCCCGAGATCCTTGTGTGGTATGAATGATTACAAATTGCTCCAACAACTTTAACCAATCTGAAAGATTATGATAAATGTCTTCTACTTCACTATTTACTGATTCCGAGGCGATAGAACATTCAAACAAGGCTTTATATATCGTGGCAGTTACGTTACCTGGGAGGATGGCCTCTCTGGTAGGATACGACATAAGCTGCCCCCAATACAGCAATTCCTCACCCTGCTTCCATCTTCTAGCCCTCTCGGGGCCAATTAAGCCCCTCCTTGATCTAACATCATTCGGTAGATCATCAGACGCGATACACGGAAAGCTGATAGTGCCGGCGTGCCCAGAAATCTTAATATCAATCTGCTCACCCAGAATATCACCCTTACAGTATAGCGGTCTATTGAATTCGATTATCCCTTTGATTTCTTTCATTATTGTTATTGTCCAGATTCTATGACTGAAACTCACCCTGAGCCGTGTCATGGTTAAAAAGTATAATCAGCTTAAAATTTTCGTGATCTAACTTACTGACACAAGCTCGTAAAAACCTACCCAAAAAATTACCTGCAATAATAAAACCTAACCTCATCATTTAAACAACATAAGACATCAGACTAAACGCACACAAGAAATTAAAACCGCATAACTAACCCCACCCAGAACCAGCTACCCTAACTTTTATACACAGCTTCTGATTTCATAACATTACATCTCAAATGCCGTTTAGCTGAAGGCTAATATGATACCAGCATAGGGTTGAGAGGAGCGTCTCCCTATGATAACTGAAAATGATGACATCTAAGGACTTAGATAGAGATTGAGCCATATAAACTGTAAAGCAAAGTCATAAGCCATTTGGAAGTTTCTAAGTCTGAGACGGCTGATGTTGAACTATTTATCCTTAGCTTTGTTCTCGAACCAGTATAGAGCCCCAGTAATTAACTTACCGTTTTTATCCTTATGCAAAATATTAATGAGAGGTATTTCACCTTCTTTAAATTTCTTCTTAAACTCCGTAGAAACCGCAGGAACTTCATAATTAAAGCTGAATGTTGTTGAGGTTTTATGTAGTGAATGTGCCATCTTAATGTCCCATCCTGAAGTTCTGCTTATCTTCGCGTATAAACCTCTTACAAAGAGATTATCTACCAAACTATCATCTCTTGGTGTCACATTAATAGCTCGACCGTGAATAATTGCAGAAACGACTTCCATGCGATTCGGTCGCGTAGCTGGAGCTTCTTCAATCTCAGCCCCTTCTAATGAGTTCTTAGCTGAGCATAAAACCCAGTTCCCCTTAGGTAAAACAAGATGCTTGAACGTAACCGTAACATCTCCTCTTGGGTCGCTTTTGTGCTTCAATACTATTGCTCGTCCATCTTCAGCTTGTCTTACAGCGTCCTTATTCAGAATACACCCGATACTTTCAATCTTATCAGATATGATTTCGAGCCGTCTTTCACTAACTGATTTAAAATTCTTAATAGAGGTCTCTTCTTGTGCTGAGATGGCGCAACAATTGATCAATAGTATAAAAGGTAGTAATATAGTGTAGTTCTTTGTAGTCATATTTTTATAGAATATCAGATGTGATGGCACCGCTGCGCAGGCTCCCCAGAGCCTAACGAACAAGGAAACTTGTCCGCCGTAGCCACGCACGTTTTCTTAGCCCGTAATTTGATAAGATTCATCTTGGCAGAATGTAAGTTCCAAGTCTTCCGGATTGTCGTCCTCATGCACGATGAATGAGAAATGAAACTTACGGTCCGGAAAATCAACTGTCAGTTTCGCACGCCACATCTGCTCAAGGCGCGCTCCAATGTGAAGAGCCTGCTCCATATTGAAGCTCTTCTCTCCAATGAAGATGTCACCTAGCTCTAACCGGTTAAGTCGCTCTTCTACATATCCTCGTTGGACTGGACCGTCTGATGTCAACCTACCAAAGTTCCCTTCGTAATCATTGTGAGTGATACGAATGATACACCCCTTATACTCTATGAAGGTTGGCCAGAAAAGCCACCCACACGCTATCAATAGCTCGTAGCTGCCTTGATTATAGAGCCAACCATCAACATCAATCCAACCACCCCGCATTTCGGGTATAAGCGCCTCGTAATTCACCATTTTCTTAGACTAGCTTCTATGACTCAAGCTCATCATGAGCCATGCCGTATTGAAAAAATATGATAAGCCTAGCATCTTCGTAAACTATCTTGCTGACACAAGGGCGAAGAAACCTATCCATAATATTATCTGTAACAACAGAACCTAAAAATAAACCCATCATGAAAACAACCTATTACATCAGACTAGATGTCCACAAGGATACAATTGCCATCACTCACATTCAATCGCCCTATCGCTCTCACTCTGAAGCCATTTATTAAGGAACATTCCCAAGTAGCAACCCAGCTGTCAAGAAAGCTCAAAGAAAACAGCAAAACACCAAAACAACCCCAAACCATTACAACTAAATGCACAAATAACCTAATTGATCATTCACGTTTCACCGCATTATCTTGTTCCGCTTGGGTTGTTTTGAGCGGATCGGCATCTGCGGCAAAGGGATCACGATCATCCGACCCCAAGGGTTTCTCCTCATTGAGCACTCGTCTTGATAGTATCGATCCACTCTTCAGATCGAAAAGAAAAGCCATTCCCTCAAGCGTAGTAAGCTGGAGCACATCCGGATGACTCGAGATCGTCACTTCACCTTTGGTGACCGTATCAACGTGATGCCATTCACTTGGAGCGACACGCGGCTGAAAACCATCGCGTCGATCCACCCACTTCATGCCTGAGAAGCCATCAAATCGAATGCCGTCCTTGAGGTCTTTGATCAGATCCTCTGCGGTGTAACCAGCGACACGCTTACCACGGCGGAAAATTGTCAGAAACTCCTTCGATTCGTCGTCTGAAAAGGAGCCGTCCTGCATTAGAAAACGCTCACGAATCCGTACAACTGTCTTGCCGTCCGCCGAAAGGAGCACATCACCGGGAAACTCATACCATCCCTCCAACGACCACATCTTCTGGAAGCTATTCCGAGTAGCTTTATAGGCGATCCCCTTAGCGGGGACATCATCGAAGTTCCCCGGTTCCATCACGAATACAAATTTGTCTCCTGATGCGACGACATGCCGCCACGGAGTTGCAGGAGAGAATCCCAAAGCGGGCAAGACCAGCAGAGAGATGGCTAGGGTCTGGAATAAAGTCTTCATTTTTTTCTTTGCATAGTCACATTAATTTTAGTGACTTACAAATAATAAAACTTAACGCATCAGACAAGGTATTTTTACTAGGTAAATGCTTACATTCACCTTTTGTTTCACTTCTGATATTTTATTTCAGCATATCACTCATCCAACCTAAGTTAAATAACTACAACATAGAAACACAGCCCTTTTGATACATATGAGATAATTAAAAAGAAATAAGTAGTAATTCTAAAAAACACCAAAAACAAGCTCCAAACCCTCTATCCTCGCACTATCTCCACCCCCACAAACTCAGTATCAGGCAAAATATACTTCTCCACCTCCACCCTTACCTTAACCACAGTAAACTCATCCATCACCACCCCCGCCAAATCCTCAGCCAAAGTCTCTATCAACTTCCTCGGCCTCTCCATCGCCACCTCCTTCAACCTCAGAGAAACCTCATAATAATTCACCCCCCTCTCCATATCATCCCCCAACTCAGAAAAACTTACCTCTGGCACCATATCCACATGCACCTTCAACACCTGCTGGCCCTCACGCTCCTCATCAGGAACCCCAATAAATGTCGGCAACTCAAGGCCCCGAATCTTCACCACATCAGGCTCCTGCACCTCAGCCCCCATCATCCCTTGAAGCAGCGACAAATCCTTCACCATAACACTTGGCTCAGAAGCAGCCAAAACCGCCGCATGATTATACCCCGTCAAAACCCCCACACTCATAATCCCCGCATGATGCGCCGTATCCACATCATGAGTCATATCCCCCACAAAAACCGTATTGTCCTGCCCCATCCCATGCACCCGCATCATCTCACCTATCACCTCTCGCTTATCCAGAACCCCAGCATAAGTCTCCTCAAAATACCCATCCATCCCTAACTCCACCACCTGCTCGCCAAACGCCTCCTCACACATACTACTCAGCACATACAACTTACAACCACGAGCCTTCAACGAATCCAAAAACTCCCGCGCATAAGGCAACACAGTCACCTTCACCTCAGAAATACCAAACCCATGCCGGAACTTCGCCTCCACTTCCTCCATCGCAACCTCAGGCAAATACCGCTTATAAAAATCCTCATACGGCAGACAAAACTCACGCCTGAAAGTCTCCCTATCCATCTCCACCTTCCCATACTCCCCGAGCACATAATTCGTAGCACATACTACCAAACCCATGTCATCCACAAGCGTCCCTGACCAATCAAATATCCAATGTTTTTTCATACTCTTAGAACAATAGTCCTGATCACCCCTTCTCCGAGCTCTCGTTTAAAATTCTGTAACAACTTCCCCTTCATCTGCTCCAGCTGGAACCTCAGCGCAGGCTGCACCACCCTCAAGACCAACACTCCCTTCTTAAGCGACTCAGGCTTACTATTCTTATAAATAAAATCCCCCGCCACCTTAGCCCATGCATCATGCAACTGCTTCTCCTCGATACTACCACTAGCACCCACTTCCTCTAAAAGCTTGTCGAGAAATTCCCCCGCATGGTGGATATTCCTCACTGGGTCCTTCACTGGCTCCCCATGGCGCCACTGCCTTAACGCCAAAGCTCGCATCCACTCAATGGAACGCGAGCCCTGATTCTTATTAAATTTTGAGTAATTGCTGGATTTCCTATCCATCCTTACCATCATCACCGATCGCCTCTACCGGACAGCCTTCCATCGCTTCCACACACTGCTCACGCTCTTCGTCGTTCTCAGGTTGCTTCAAGACATAAGAGTATCCCTCATCATCTTCACGGGTGAAATTATTAGGTGCTGTTTCGCGGCAAAGATCACAATCAATGCACTGGCTATCTACATAAAATTCTCCCTTTACATTTTCCGGATTCTTATCTTCGTTATCTGCCATAAATTATTTTGGTTGGTTTGGTGGACGGCTCATTGATTGACTAGGATTATCACATAAGCAACAATTTTTACCAGCAAACTGTCAATTTCTTCCAAATTCGACCTTTTTCCCACTCGCCAAATCCATATTTCACCGTTACAAGTCCAACACCAACCAATCACTGCCCATAAATGTCCAAAAAATCTCAGTCTAATAACCAGAACCACAAAGAACAAAATCAGAACGCGGACCAAGCCGCCTCTGATGACCAAAATTTCTGGAATCTAGAGAGCGATCCACAAGACATAGAAACTCCCGCTGAAGAACTAGAGGAAATAGACAAAATCCTCGCCGAGAAAAAATTAAATCAACCACTCAAGCAAATCTCAGAACGCGAAGTCGACATCGAGCTACCATGTGACAAAGAGATCATGAGCTCACTTGAAAGACACAAAGGCGGTGAAAAAATTGAAGAACTTCCTGACATCTCCAATAAAGACGTCGATGAGATCCTAGCCTCAGCAAACGCCGAAGCTCTCGCTGAAGGCTCCGACTCCGCACCAGCTCCAGCCTCAGTCCCAGCACCTCTTCCTACAAAGCCAAAAAGCACAAAATCACCCGCTGAGAAAATTGCCACAATATGTTGCTATATTGCCATCATCGCAATCTTTGGCTACTTGATCAAATATGCCTCAAATCAACACGACTTCAACACCGCAAAAAGCTACGCAGCTAATACGCCAGCACAAGGCGAATTCGGTAATATAGTAAGTATTGAAACCTGGTGGTCTGAGCCCGTCGGTAACAATACTAAATACGGTGTTATACTCGTCCCAGCTGCAACTATCTCCCTAGCCCCAGACTCAACTTCTGGAGTCATCCGCTCAGTATTCTACAGCTACGAAGAAGGTCTACAAGGCAAGCTAAGACCAAAAGGTGATCCATTCACCCACGAGTTCCGTGATGGTAAATTCCTAACCTCAGGAACAAACCAAATCACTATCTACGGAACCGATGGCTTTACCGAGCTCTCAAACTTCATTTTCTACAGAGGCCAGGACGATGAACGCTGGACTATAGACATCAAAGAAGCACCATCCGTCCAGACAGATGTCAACAGCTTCAAATTCCTTGCCCAAGCTCCCATCGAGCCGATTAGAAAATAATCCATCTTAAACTAGTCCATTTCTCACCTAATCACTTCTAACAAAAGTCATACATATGCACCGCTTATTCGTCGAAAAACAACCTGAGTTTAATGCTCAAGCTCGCTCACTCTTTCATGATCTCAAAGAAAATCTCAATCTATCAGAACTAAAAAATATCCGTATCGTCCAGAGATACGATGTCGATGGCCTCACAGATGAACAGTTCGCCCAAGCCGCCAACCTCATTCTCTCAGAGCCACAAATTGCCACCACCTCTAACAGCATCACCACCCTCAACAACGAGACAGTCTTCGCAGTAGAATACCTACCCGGCCAATACGACCAACGCGCAGACTCCGCCGCCCAGTGCGTCCAGATCCTCACACAAGAAGCCAAGCCCCTCGTAGCCACAGCCACCATCGTCATCCTAGACGGAAATATCACCGCTGAGCAACTCACAGCCATCAAAAGCTACACCATCAACGCCGTCGACTCCCGCGAGGCATCCATGGACATCCCCGCCACCCTCGAACTCAAAGTCGAGACACCAGCAGACGTCGAAATCCTAGACTGGTTCATCACATCATCAGATGACACCCTCCGCGAAAAACGCAACCAACTAGGTCTCGCAATGAGCGCCCAAGACTTCCTCTTCACCCGTGACTACTTCCGCGATGAAGAAAACCGCAACCCGACCATCACCGAGATCAAAATGCTCGACACCTACTGGTCAGACCACTGCCGCCACACCACCTTCGCCACCAAAATCTCCAAAGTAGACTTCGACGACGGCGCAGACGTCATCAAAAACGCCTACACCAAATACCAAGAAACCAGAGAAGACGTCTACGGAGATAAAATCTCCACCCGTCCAGAAACCCTCATGGACATCGCCCTCATCGGCATGAAAGAGCTCCGCAAAACCGGCGAACTCGACAACGTAGAAATTTCAGAAGAAATCAACGCCGCATCCATCGTCATCCCTGTAGACGTCAACGGCACAGACCAAGAGTGGCTCCTCATGTTCAAAAATGAGACCCACAACCACCCTACAGAAATCGAACCATTCGGAGGCGCAGCCACCTGTCTCGGCGGCTGTATCCGTGACCCACTCTCAGGCCGCTCATACGTCTTCCAAGCCATGCGCGTCACCGGCGCCGCAGACCCACGCACCCCATTCGCAGACACACTCCCAGGCAAACTCCCACAAAGCGTCATCTGCAAAGGAGCCGCTCACGGATATTCCTCATACGGAAACCAAATCGGACTCGCCACCGGCCAAGTCTCAGAAGTTTACCACCCCAACTACGTAGCCAAGCGCATGGAAATCGGCGCCGTAGTAGCAGCCGCACCCAAGAAAAACGTCTTCCGCGGCAGCCCAGCCACCGGCGACGTCATCCTCCTCATCGGCGGACGCACCGGCCGCGATGGCGTAGGCGGAGCCACCGGCTCATCCAAGGAACACACAGACACCGCACTAGACAACTCAGCAGAAGTCCAAAAAGGCAACGCCCCAACAGAACGCAAAGTCCAACGCCTCTTCCGTAACCCAGAACTCGCACCCAAGATCAAAGTCTGTAACGACTTCGGCGCAGGCGGAGTCTCAGTTGCCATCGGAGAAATAGCACCATCACTAGACATCAGACTAGATGACATCCCTAAGAAATACGACGGACTAGACGGCACAGAACTCGCCATCTCAGAATCCCAAGAACGCATGGCAATCTGCGTAGACCCATCCACAGTCGACTACTTCAAAGCCGAATGCGACAAAGAAAACCTCGAATGCACCCACGTAGCAGACGTCACCGACTCCGGTCGCCTCGTCATCTCCTACAAAGGCAAAAAAATCGTAGACTTCTCACGCGCATTCCTAGAAACCAACGGCGTCCAACTAGACACATCAGTCCACGTCACCGCCCCACCAGAAGAATCACCACTCACAAAAGCACTACCATCCGTAGTAGCAGCTGAAGGCACCCTAGAAAAATTCACCACCGCCCTCTCAGAACTCAACTCATGCAGCCAAAAAGGGCTCGGTGAAATGTTTGACTCCTCAGTCGGCGCAAGCACAGTCCTCCAGCCATTTGGCGGAAAAGACCAGCTCACACCAGTAGACGCAATGGTCGCCAAAATCCCCGTAGACTGCGGGCAACCATCAGACAGCGCTAACCCTTCAAACAACACAGACACCACATCACACATGGCATGGGGCTTCAACCCAAACATCGCCTCCTGGTCACCATACCACGGCGCACTCTACGCAGTCACAGAATCCGTCTGCCGCATCGTCGCATCAGGAGCACACATCGATGACATCCGCCTCACCCTCCAAGAATACTTCGAGAAACTCGGCACAGACGCCACCCGCTGGGGCAAACCATTCGCAGCCCTACTAGGAGCCTTCACCGCTCAAAACGAACTCCGACTCGGAGCCATCGGCGGAAAAGACTCCATGTCCGGCACATTCAACGACATCGACGTCCCCCCCACACTCGTCTCATTCGCAGTAGCACCAGGTAAAGCATCTCTAACAATCTCACCAGAATTCAAACAAGCAGGCAGCGAGATCTACCTCGTCAGCGTCCCACGTGACACCAACCACTGCCCAGACTTCGAGATCCTAAAAACTCACGCCTCCGTCCTCTACGCCAAAAACGCAGAAGGTAAAATCAACGCCATCCACTCACTCGCAGAAGGTGGCATCGCCGTAGGAATCTCCAAAATGACCTTCGGAAACAAAATCGGCGCAGAGATCCAAGCAGAACAACTCTACCGCGAACGCTACTTCAGCTGGCTCGTTGAAGTCAAACCAGGAGAAACACTCCCAGCATCACTCAACGCCCAGAAAATTGGCACCACACACGAGGAAAACTCCCTCATCGTAAATGGTGATAAAATCTGCCTAGACACCCTACTTGTAGCCTGGACCGGAACCCTAGAAACCATCTACCCCACCAAGGCAACCGTAGCCCACACCGAACTAGACACATTCAGCTACACTGGCGAAACAAATCAAAAGTCAGCCAACATCATCACCGGCGCCAAACCAAAAGTTATAGTCCCCTGCTTCCCAGGAACAAACTCTGAATACGACTCTGCCAAAATGTTCAACGAAGCCGGAGCAAACGCTACCATCTCCGTCTTCAGAAACCTTACCTCTAAACACGTAGAAGAATCCCTAACAGAACTCGCCCAGCAAATCAAAGAATCACAAATTCTCATGATCCCAGGCGGCTTCTCAGCAGGTGACGAACCAGACGGCTCAGGCAAATTCATCGCCACCGTCCTCCGCAACCCACAAGTCGCAGACGCAGTCATGGACCTCATCCAGAACCGCGATGGCCTCATCCTCGGCATCTGCAACGGCTTCCAAGCACTCATCAAAACAGGCCTCGTCCCATACGGTGAATTCCGCCAGCCATCAGCCGGCCAGCCAACACTCACATTCAACGACATCGGCCGCCACATCGCCTGCTACGCCACCACACGCATCGCCTCCACCAAGTCACCTTGGCTAGCCAACACCAGTGTCGGTGACCTCCACAACGTCCCATTCTCACACGGCGAAGGAAAATTCATCGCCACCGAAGCAGACGTCCGCGCCCTAGCAGCCAACGGACAGATCGCCACCCAATACACCGACCTAACAGGCAACCCATCCATGGCAATAGAACACAATCCCAACGGCTCAGTCTTCGCCATCGAAGGCATCACCAGCCCATGCGGCAGAATCCTAGGAAAAATGGGCCACACCGAACGCCGAGGCACTAACGTAGCCAAAAACCTACCAGGAAACAAACACCAAGCCCTCTTCAAAGCAGGTGTAGACTACTTCCTCTAAAGCTTACGAAACTGGTATCATTTCCAGGTCACAAACACAAAAGAGACAACCATCCTCCTTTAATGAATCACAATAGTTTCATTAAAGGAGAGAAGCTTTTCACTTCAACCCCACCATCAGCAAGGTAGCCCACCTGCTATCTATAGCCCCCTGATGCCCCCAACAACGAACTCAATCCAGTAGATCCCCAATCAATAAACAAACTAGTAATACGCTCTAAAGACTTCTTCGTCGCACATTGAATAGTCCTCGTTAGAGTATTCTAGATTAACCTGCTCCTCGTGCCCCTCTGAATCCTGAGTTTCCATATCATAGGTTTCAATGAATCCTGAAGTTTCTACATTACCTACCATAACCCTAGGTCCCTTCTTCATGAGCAACAGTCCGCTAACAAGCGACCCAAGACACATAATGATGCAAAATGCGGACAAAATAGTCCGATACTGAATGGGATTACTCTTCAATGTCATATTTGATAACGCGCAAGGCAAAACTAAACATGTAATGAGCACACCGATGATCGAAGCGTAGGGTAAGTTTTGTAATGAATCCCCTCTGAGCACAAGATAGGCACTCATCGCGCTAATAGTACTCACAATAAGAATAACATTCCATATTATCGAGGAGAAAAACACATCGCGTCTTACCCCCATCAACCTCGAACGACCTTTAACTTTATTGACTCGATTACGAATAATTTTATTAGCCGCGTCAACCTTCCTTTGCTCTAAAGCCGCTTCTTTATAGCCACACTCAACGTTCTTCTCTTTTAATTCCTCAATACGCATTAAAAAATACCTAGAAATCATAAGATCATAATTCCCACCACTTTCAAGCTCAGCTTTTTCGCGACATGCTCCATCTAGGCGAGATGTCGATATTTCCATAGCAATGATAGAATAGATCTCGGTATCACTAAGTTTAGTAGATTTCATAATTTTTATCGTGTTCTATTAATTAACTAGGGAGAAGTAGGACCGTTTGTTTTACTTAGCCCGTTGAGCCTTATAGATCAGGAGAATACTCAACAGTATTGATTAGCAATCATTATCAGGAAATAGTAATTCAACATTCGTACTCATACTATTAGACACCTTCTGAGTGATACTTTTATTTAAACTTAGGTAATAAGGATAACTAAAATACTAATTTAGTAACCTATTACGACCTTCGTTATATTAAGATTACCTAAATATTAAAAAAATGACAAGAAAATTTCAAAAATAACACCAATATTAAAAATAAATCGGTTAAGCTGTCTTAATTTTATGCTTGCTTAAATGATTTAGGTACATAAGATGCAATATATAGTAACCAATATATTACGTGATCGATAATAAGCCAACAACTCGAAATAGCCCTCCAGCTAAAAATTCAGTTGAATACACATCAATTGAATCGGTACCTATTATTCAATCAGCCCCACCAAGGATTAGATTCACGCCAAACCAAAAAGGCTTCAAATTGCCTCCACTCACTTGGATTTCACTCTTCGTCATGTCAGTTGTAGGTATATTAGCCGTATTACTGCACTTCAAGCAGAACACAGACGCCAACACAAAACCAAGCCCAACCGAGGCATCGGCTATACACGACTCCCCAACACCAGTAGAAATAGCCATATCCAATAAGCTGTCAGAGAAAGACAATACCAGTGCATCAGACACAGAAGATCTTAACAAAAACAGCTTCACCAACAATATAGATCTTATTGCTAAAAACTGCTCCAACATGGTTACCGAACAGAACTCCTTTGCCGTTTTCGAACACGGAACCTGCGTTCTATTAATTGAGCCTCTAACCGACCACGTAGTTTCAGCTCGCTCCACATTAAAGCTATTAGCCGACACCAAGATCGACTTCGAGGTAAAACCCCTCAACAATAATAATTATCTAATAATATTTGATAAATATCTATTCTGCTGGTTCTCCGCTGACCAATTGGCGAAAAACAAAGACGCCATGATGCAAGACAAAAGACTAGCTAGAAGAGCTGATGACTCCGCTACTATCAGCCCATTATCAGACCTTGAACTTCGCATAGGCAAGCTGGCAAGATTATGCCTGATCGCAGATAGCAACAAGCTAAACATCAAAAAGATCATCAGAGCACAGAAAAATAGCGACGGCGACGACAAACTCACCTCACCAGAACTCAACGCCACTGAGCACTCCCAACAGGCTATTAACACCACTCTCAACTAGTTCAGAACTCCAAAAACAACCACCTAACGCTTAGAGTATGTTATGTTTTATAGCTTTCAAAGAATTTCTCCTCAGCCTCTAATGAGCCGATCATAATAAGTGGTCGATGAGCCTGTAAAACAACATCTGGATCAGGATTGATTACCCTAACATCATCAACCTCTACAACAATAATAGAACAACCCGTTCTAGAGCGGACTTGAGACTCCGCAAGAGTCACCCCCTGAAGACATTTTGGAGTGTTTGCAGTAAAGATACTAACACCTTCCGCCAAAAGAAGAGTTTCACTACCCCGGAGATAGTTAAGAATAGTGTTGGCGCTCATAGTTGCATACGAGAGGACTACGTCTGCTCCTGCCCTATGGAGCCGCTCGACATTCTCTTCCTGCGTGCTACGGCAGATAATTTGAAGGTTTCTACGCAAGCGTCTATAAATAATGGTAAGGTAGAGATTCGTGTCATCATCATGAGTCGTAATGATAACGGTTGAGGCATCGTGCATTCCAGCCTCAACCATTAAGTCGAATTCTGAACCATCACCAACAATAGTACGGTCTGCAAATTTGACTCGTTCAGGAAGCTTCTCTATCATTTTCCAGTCGACGTTTTGCTCGTCGAGCGCCTGCGCAGTGGCGCGCCCAACTCTACCGCCCCCTATAATAACAACACTACTTTTCTTGGAGCACTGGTAGCCGATAGTTGAGTTGTACTTATCGATTTGTTCTTGAGTTCCCCCGAGGATAAAGATCGAGGATTCCTGGATCTGGGTATCAGGTTCTACAGGCTCCAGCTTCCCGTGGTTCCAGAACCCAACAAGAGTAACCCCTGTGAGAGATCTAATTTCACTCTGCGCGATTGTTTTGCCGACTAGATCAGTGCCTGCAGCCGCTGATTCAGCAATAACCAGATCCTCCATGACTCCGATAACATGCGCTTTAGAGTCACCCCCCACTACTCGCCGAGCTAACGCATCCCCCATCATCTTTTCCAAGCTCAGTATGTGAGTGACCCCTGATAACTCAAGAGCATCACGCGCTGCATTACTACGCGCCGAAGCAACAATAGGAATATTATCAGAAATTTCCCTAACGGAGAAAGTGACGTTAGTGTTTATAATATCAGAGCGTGTAGTCACGATCATCGCCGCTTGTTCAATACGAAGCTTTCTATAAGTTTCAGGATCAGAATATTCGCCAAGAACAGTAGGAACATTTTGCTCGTGAAGCTCTAATGCCTCAGCAAGCGTAGGTACAAGAACCACGTAAGGATGCTGTTGCTTTTTAAGCATCTTAACGAGTAGTTTTGTAATCGGGCCATGTAAAGTAAGTATCACGTGCCGCTTCATGGAAGTTGGCAACTCTCGAGGAGCGCGAGCAGCCTGCTGAGCCTTCATCCAAGGTGCATAGAAAAATTCAATAAATGTAAAAGGCAAAAGGACGAGCAGGTAAATAACTCCTGTAACTAAAACAATAATTGAAAATGCGCGACCTAGGTCAGACTGAAACGTGATATCACCAAACCCCAGCGTAGACATAACAGTAAGAGTCCAGTAGAATCCCGTAGTCCAGCTGAAATGCTGACCCTCGCGCTCCATGATCACATGGAAAAGAATACTGAAGGTTGTGACAATCAGGATCAGGAAGAAGACCAACCTGAGTAGCGCCATCAAGTTGCGGCGGCTAGTTTGATTTTCTAGAAATGCGGATAGAACAGAAGTGAGAGCTTTCATGGGAAATTAAGACGCCATTACGCGCGGTAGTTTTATGCTCCCAGCATAGTTCCTATACACACAGAACCAAGGAGAATCGTGATACTAAGCCGTTAACCTAAAGCCTCCTCAAAACAAAAAAACTCACCACCGCAATAAAAAAGCTCCATTGGCTTAACCAGCGGAGCTTCTATATTAAACAACTGAGTGGCGGAGCGGACGGGAATCGAACCCGCAACCTCCGGCGTGACAGGCCGGTGCTCTAACCAATTGAGCTACCGCTCCATCAATCACTCTGCGAAGTGCCTCGCAGCGGGCAGCAAACTAACTAAAAACTCGTAAGGTGCAAGACCTTTTTTGCATGTTTTTTCACTTTTTTCATGGATCACTAAGTTTTAGCATTTTGTAACTTTCGCAAAAATTCACCCCTCCACAAATCTAACTCAATAGCAAAAAGCCGAAATACTAAAAAATAGAGTTGCAAATTAGCCGTTTTTCGCCTTAATTCGCCGCCCCGCGAGAAGTCAATCCAGTCGTAGGTCCTCTGAGCAATGCTATGGTAGCGGCGCTAATCAATCTCGCCAGAGCGGAAACCCGACTAAACATACAGACAATTATGTCAGAAGACACAACAAACGAAGAAGTAACAAACGAAGAAGTAGAAGAGTCCAAGCCAATCCATCTTGATCGCTTCGAAATCCCTAACCGTCTTGTAAAGGACGAGGACACTGAGACTGATACATATGCACATTTCACCGCCGAGCCTTTCGAGCGTGGATTTGGTCACACTATCGGTAACTCACTCCGCCGCGTATTGCTCTCATCTCTAGAAGGTGCCGCAATCACTTCTGTGCGCATCGCTGGTGTGCAACATGAGTTCTCTAGCCTAGCTGGAGTGGTAGAAGATGTCACAGACATCATCCTCAACCTCAAAAAGGTGAAATTTAAGCACTATGATAAAGAGCCTCGCGTTCTTACACTCAAAGTGGAGAAAGAAGGCGCTGTAACTGCTGGTGACATCACTGACGACAACATCTACGAAGTAGTAAACAAAGATCAACTCATTTGTACACTCGACCGTAAGACGAAGTTCGACTGTGAATTCGAAATCAAAGTAGGTCGCGGCTTTAACACTGGAGACGAGAACAAACGTCCTGACATGCCTATCGGCGTGATCGCGATTGACTCTATCTTCTCACCAGTCACTCGTGTTAAATACTCAGTAGGTCAAACTCGTGTTGGCCAGATGACTGACTTTGATAAGCTCGATCTCGACATCTGGACAGATGGTCGCATCGATCCTGCTGAAGCACTTCTCCAAGCATCATCCATCATGAGACATCACCTCGATGTATTCGTGAACTACGATGACGATGCTGTAGAATTTGAGAATGCAGCTCCTGAGCAATCAGAAGAAAATGCAGCACTCAAAAAACTTCTCAACATGAGCGTAAACGAAATCGAACTCTCAGTTCGTGCCGCAAACTGCCTCAACAACGCAAACATCACAAGTGTTGGACAGCTCGCTCTCAAGTCAGAAGCAGAAATGCTCAAATACCGTAACTTCGGTAAGAAATCACTCAATGAGATCAAAGACAAACTCCAAGAGCTCGGACTCGGACTCGGAATGTCACTTGATCCATCACTCCTCAGCGGACCAATGCCATCAATCGTGGCTCCACGTCTCAGCGTAGAGGAAGAAGCACCGGTGGGTCTCGCTGACCTCATCGCCCAAAACTTAAATGACGACGAATAGTCGCAACAATAACTAGAAAGAAATATCACGATGAGAAATCGCAAAAAGACAGTAAAACTCGGAAGAAGCTCAGCGCACCGTCGCTCACTTCTAGCAAACCTCACATGCAGCCTTATCCAGCACGGTAAGATCCGCACCACACTTGGAAAAGCCAAAGCACTCCGCCCAGTTGCAGAGAAAATGGTTACTCTCGGTAAGCGCGGTGACCTACACGCACGCAGACAAGCTATCGCATTCCTACGCCAAAAAGATGCTGTTAAAGCTCTCTTTGAAGACGTAGCAACAGCATCTAAAGACCGTCAAGGTGGATACTGCCGCATCATCAAGCTCGGTGCTCGTGTTTCAGACTCAGCTCCAATGGCTCTCATTGAGTGGGTTGACACACCTGCTAATGCTTCAGATGAAGTAGTAGACGACGCCACTGAAACTGCAGAAGCATAAGCCTTCTCAGTTAAATAAAAATATCTAAGCGCAACTTCGCTCGTATCATAATACGTTGAAGTTGCGCTTTTTAGTTACTTCATTAAAATCATCACACCATGAGTTCGGAACCCACATCTACCCCACCATTTGCTAAACCCATACTTCCTAGCCTACTCGGGCTAACGAAAGATGACATTGTGGAAATCTTCAAACAACACGACGAGCCAGCATACCGCGCAGCCCAAGTCCTAGAATGGATCTACAAGCACCGCGCTAACTCCATAGAAGAAATGACCAACCTCTCAGAACCACTACGAGAGAAACTCAACCAACAATTTAGATTCAAAACCCTCTCCAAAGTCACCGTCCAAGGCTCAGAAGACACCACCCGCAAATACCTTTTCAAACTCCACGACGGACGCTACGTCGAAACCGTCCTCATCCCCGCCTCTAAAGGCCTCTACGGAGACAAAGCAGACCGACTCACAGCCTGCGTCTCCTCACAAGTAGGCTGCGCATACGGATGCAAATTTTGCGCCTCCGGACTAGCCGGACTAGCCAGAAACCTTACCTCTGATGAAATCGTCGGCCAACTCATGGCAGTCGAAGAACTCTCCGGCAAAAAAATCAACAACATCGTCTTCATGGGCATGGGAGAACCCCTCGCCAACATCAAAAACCTAGAAAAAGCGCTCGACATCATCACCGGGCACTGGGGTATGAACATCGGCGCCCGCCACATCACCATCTCCACATCAGGCCTTGCACCAATGATCAAAAAACTCGCTGACAGACCGCAGCAAATCCGCCTCGCCATCTCACTCCACGGAGCCACAGATGACGTCCGGGACAAGATCATGCCAGTCAACTCAAAGTGGAATATCGATGAACTTTTCCAAGCCCTTCACTACTACAAAGAAAAAAGCAACAAACGACTCACCCTCGAATACATCCTCATCAAAGGAGTAAACGATTCCATCGAGCAAGCTGTCATCCTAGCCAAACGCGCAAAAGGACTCAAAGCCCTCGTCAACGTCATCCCTTACAACACCGTAGAAGGACTAGACTGGGTCCGCCCAGATGACGAACACTGCTACAAATTCCGCAACACCGTCCGTGACGCCGGAGTTGTCACCACCATGCGCATCGAAAAAGGACACGACATCGATGCCGCCTGCGGCCAGCTCAGACTCAAACAAGAGTCATCAGAGGGCATCATTAAAGCCCCAATCAAAACATCTTAGACAACTAAATAACACCGTAATTCTCCATCAAAGGAGTCTATAAAGCGTCTTCTTCCCCTAATGAAGAAAACGCTTTTTTATTGATCACTAAATTACTTCACTATGTAATTAGAAATCATCTACTTACTCTCATAGTAATAATTAATCCAAACGCGTTCATGACTGAAAAACAGCCGCTCTATCTAGTAGTAATCTTAGTTCTTATTGGCTCCATTCTATACAGTAAGTCTATATCGTTTGATTACGTCTCTTATGACGACACTGCTTATGTATATGAAAACCATTTTGTGAAACAAGGCCTGACAGAAGAAAGTATCCAATGGGCATTTCTTTACCAAAGTCAGGCTGGCGAACTGTCTCACCGAGGAATAGAAAACCTTTGGCACCCTCTGACATGGATCTCGCACATGTTAGACGTTGAGCTCTACGGCATCAATACCCCTGGAGGACACCATGGAACAAATCTAATCCTTTATCTGATGACCATCCCCTTGGTATTTTGGAGCTCCTATAAACTTTTAGGTAATATTTGGGCTGGATTCATTGTTGCTCTCATATGGACTGTCCACCCATTGAAAGTAGAGTCAGTCGCGTGGATTAGTGAGCGGAAGGATATTCTCAGCGGCTTATTCTTCTGGGCTTCACTCAGCTGCGCCATCAAAAGTATTTCTTCTAGTAAAATCTGGGAGCGGTTTGGATTAGCTTTCTTTGTAGCAGCTCTACTCAGTAAGGCATCAGTCGTCATCCTTCCCGCATTATTAATCTTGATCAGTGGTTACCTTAAGAAGGAGAAAACTTGGGGTATTTCATTTATCTTTAAAGAAAGTAAACGATGGGCTCTTTGGTTTGCTGCAGCTATAGTGATTTCACTCATATCCATTGTCATGCAGTCTGGAGGATCTCATGAATTCTTCATAGAGCGCTCATCGCTCATAGGAAGACTCACCACTACAGGTTCGGCATTTTGGTTTTATATTTACCGTATCATTGTGCCTTGGGATCTAAATTTCTACTATGAGTATCCTAGATTACATATAGCATTTCATCTAGTGGCATGGCTTGGCTTAATCACTCTTGTCTTCTTGACTTGGTTAAAGCGGAATTCAAACCCAACGCTCTTTATTGGTATTTTTTGGTTTTTGATATGCCTAGTACCTGTTTCTGGAATTTTCTATACTGGCTCTAGCTTCACGACAGATCGTTACGTCTACATTGCCTTAGCTGGCCTTTTATTCCCCTTAGCGACGACTATTACACAGAGAAAAAAAATAACATGGATCATCGTCCCTCTACCGCTATTATATTGCATTCTATCATGGAACCAACTCAATGTTTGGAAGAACAGCTGGACCTTATTTACCCATAGCACAGAAGCTAGACCTGAAGCTGAAATCGGATGGACAAATCTAGCCACTCTTCAAAAACTAAACAACCAGTATGATGAGGCCATTATTTCTTATCATAAAGCTATTAAGGTGAACTCACTGAGTTACATCGCTTGGTATAATCTAGGTGTCATTTATGAACAAACTGGAGACATCTCGACGGCAGCTGAAAAATACCAACACTCTCTAGAAATCTATCCTAACTACCTGCCTGCCGCTTTGAATCTAGGGCTCATCAAAAAAAATTCTGGAGACACCGAAGCTGCAAAAGAGTTATTTTATCGAGGTAATGAGCATAATGTCAAAATGCTCTGGCTTAGTTGCGAATGCGAAATGCTTTTACACAATTTTGACGCGGCTCAACTATTGATCAACAAATTAGACACACTTAATATTCAGCACCCTGATATTTTAAAGAGATTAGCTCAAGCAAAGAAAATCCTATCTCGAATGAACAATAAAAATTTTAATCAGTAAATTTAGATAATTCTTTTCCTCTCGCTTCTCGATAAAATAGAATACTAGCTACTTCTATTTTAGACCTTTCAATAGACAGATCAGCGCCATTCCAAGCAATGTATGCAGACCATTAGGTATATAAAAATCAGTGATTTTATAATGCTCTTTAAATTCCTCTGAAGCTAGAAAACCATCCGGTAAACTTGGTAGCTCTCACTCTTGTTTAGCGTATATCTTCCATAGTTACCCAATGTTATTGTTCTTACTAGTCTACCTCATCTTCCGAGCTTATCAGAGACTACTATGCCATCTGCTGAATTCAGACTCAGCTCTCAATTCTCTTCTCAGAAGTATGAAGCTGATTTCTTAGCACTTCCGAATTTATTCCCGCCACACACAAGGCAACACCTTCCTTGCTGATTTTGGACTTATCATCTCATATTGAAGCCTTTTTTCTGGTTCTTGTTCATCAAGGCAATGGTTTGCTTACTAGCTTGCTTTAGCTACGACCTAACGATCATAAAATTGCTGTCTTCCTAGTGGCTCTCTTGCTTCTTAGTCAGAGGGCTCTGCCTAGCAGAGCAAAAAAGACAATTCTTAGAAACAAGAATTGTCTTTTATTTTCAAGGATTGCTGAGCACCCTCAAGTTAATTACGACGGCGGAAACTTAATGCCATTAGAGCAGATAGTGCACTCAGTAGCGAAACGCTTGGCTCAGGGACGTTTTCCACATTTGAATACTGCTGACCATCTAATGAGAACACAAAATGTGTGTCTTCTGAAAAAGTTGCGGCACCATCTCCGGGTGTGATGGTCCAGGTCATTGTATCAGCATAAAATTTCGTAGCATCTGTTGTGTCATAGCCATTTCCATCAAAATCAAATCCACGAACTAGTAAAAATCCATCACTGTTACCTCCTAAACCAACGAGTTCGCTAAAGCCATTTACATCGCTATAATTCAGCCCTCCGCCAGTCGGAGTTTCCCATGCATCTGAAGCAAAACTAGCAACATTGGGACCACCTGCTGTAAAATCGGTTCCATTCAATGAATAAACAGCATTACCAATGCTCATGTCGACGTCAAAGTTACTAAGACCTAGGCCAGCGCCTGCATCCACTAATCCCAAGGCAGCCAACAATGGTCGTGAAGTAGCACTAGAGACCGAAGAGTTCCGACCAGCGAGAAACTCACTGTAATTGATGGTTAAATTTATAGCGGTTACCCCGGTCAAACCAGAAAATCCAACAGAATTATGGTAAAGTGCACCGTCATCATAGTCTGCTGAGTTAGCAACGTAAAGGTCACCAGACCCTCCACTAAAGGATACATTAAAGGTGGTAACCAGATCCTCTGTTAAAATTCGGCTAACGCTTGTTGTATCAAAGCTCAATGTACCACTGGTGAGCCCTTCCACCAGTAAGTTATCTTTGACTCCATTAGCAAAATCACCAGCTTCAACATCAGTTTGGACAACACCATCGCCAGTATAGTTACCCTGCGTGAATGATCCTGAAGAATCTGTTTCGACTTCAAACGGGATCACACCAAACGACATTGAAGTCAAGCCTAGTGATATCCCTAGTATAATGTTTATTGTTTTCATAAGGGGGTGAGTATATTACATTCCTTTAAATTATTAATATAATAAGTTAATTCCTATCACTTAATAAAAAAACATCAATATTTTTTTTAAATAAAACCTCACCCGCGGACATTTAGCTAGGGAGAGGAGATGGTTTCTGAGTCCAATCAGTCAGACTTTACCCTCATCAGCTTAATAGAAAGTGACTGTTTAAGCCTTCTATATAATTTCAATAATTGATGAGCCATACCTCTTACTATGACTAGATTCCCCACAATATTTTCCATTCGGACTTATGAATGATCCTCAAGGCACAAGGTCTCTAATACCCGATGGCATCAACTCTTTATGCTCCAGTGTTGACATAACAAGCCCCGGAACTATTCTGCTTTAACTTTTAAAGTACTTAGATTGTAGCATTTATGCGTATATTTTTAATGTACTCCAAGATACAACTTCCACAGGACTTCGAGTCCATGAGCGTAAATAGATCGATTAGAGTGTGTACGATAAGGATAACACCTCGTAGTTCAATCCTCTCTTTAAACCAATCCTTCTGAATCTGAGTAAATTCAATCATTCCAGAAAACAATTTCACTCCACAAAAATACACTGACTAGTATGAAGAGGATTTCTCCTAAGTAATGCCACTAATTACCTACTGTCATCGAATCTTAAATGATGATGAATTTTTCAAAATCTGCGAACAAACCACTGAGTAATCTAATTTATTTGGATTTCTAAGCATCCTAATAGTTATTAATACTCTAAAACCTTGGACCAACCTTATTTGTCAATGTTTTCCTTTACGTGATGACCGTGTGTAATTATCCAAACATGAATCACCTCTTCTCCCTTCCACCTCGACTATAATCAGTATCATAACAACAACTCGGGGTCCAGCTCCAACCCATTCACCAAATGCTGCGCAAAATGCGCAGCCACACTCGGAGCGGTCGTCACCCCCTTACTCCCCAGCCCATTGAAAAAACTTACCTCTGGGTGATCAGGATGATGCCCTATATACGGCTGACTCTTGCGCAATATAGGCCTAACTCCCGCCGTATGCTCCACCACCTCATAAGGCATATCAGTGAGATTCCGGATCTTCCCCTCTACCACAGCCCTACCCTCTTCAGTAGCGCTTCCCCCCATATCTGACCACTCATAAGTTGCTCCTACCTTAAAGCGCCCACCCCCCAAAGGAATCAACCAACCATTCCGATTCACTATCTTCTCCTCACTAGCATCAGGCATACAAATCGTTAAAATTTCCCCCTTCGCAGACCGATGCTCCAAATAAGAAAACAACCCATCCTCACTCAACCCTCGCGCCCCCTGACAAAGCACAACCCTCTTCGCCTCGATATCTTTCCACCTAACAACGCCCCCACCAAACAAAAGATCAGCCTCTAAAAACGTATCACACCGATACCTCCCCCCTAAAATCTCCCGTATCACCTCCAGATACAACCTCGTATCCAACCACCCACCACCCTTCATCACAAACCCACCATCATCCGCATTCCACTGCCCTAAATCCTCATCTACAGCATCTTCCACCCACCCTTCAAGCAACTCCTTCTTCCTCTCAAACTTAACCCGCTGTTTCTCACCATCAAACAACCGCAACGTATCCATCGGATGAAAAAGTTGCTTCCCTGATAGCGCCTCCAACCTTTGATAATACCCCAGTGCCTCCGGTAAATACTCACCCTGCCGCCAGCTAAGATTCATCCCCATCCCTGCCACAGTCGTAATCAGCCCCGCCGCTACCTTACTAGCTGAATTTGCATCCTCACCATCCACCACCAAGACCGATGCTCCTACATCAATCAATGCCACAGCCAGCGCACTACCAGCCAAACCCTGGCCAATAATAAGAAAATCCACATTCATCTCGCAAGTTACTAAACAGTCTCAGCAATATTCAACGCATCAATAAGCATCCTAAGTCTACCAAAATCCCTACGCTTATGCCTCAGCACAATCCTAGTCATATCCTTCAGATCCTCCTCATAAAATTCCTCTTCAAGAGCCCCAGTCTGCTCAATTTTTCCATCTTTCGAGATATCAGAAAAATCCATCTGTAGCTTCTCCACAGCACTTTCTGTTAGTGCCCGCTCAATCCTAAGAACAAGCTTGTCACCACAGTATCGATACGAATGAAAATTAGAATAAAATTGCACAATCTCATCAATAGCAACCTCGATATTATCCGTGATTTTAAACAACGCAAAATCAGTCTCTGAAATAAGATTCAAGCGCATCAAATGCTCAGACATAAATTGCATCCAGAACTTCCAATACTTACCACCCTTTGCATCAATTAGCACAATCGGATACACAGTCGCCTTACCCGTCTGAATCAAAGTCAACGCCTCAAACAACTCATCCATCGTCCCCACCCCGCCAGGGAAAGCCACCGCGGCATCAGCCTCCTTCACAAACGAAAGCTTACGTGTGAAGAAAAAGTTAAAATCAATCAGCTTTTCATCATTATTGATAAAATCATTAGCTGAAGTTTCAAAAGGTAAATTAATATTCAACCCAAAACTATTCTCTTTCCCCGCTCCCTCATTTCCCGCAGCCATGATCCCAGGACCCGCACCAGTGATCGTCATATACCCCTCTTCAGTAAGTCGCTTCGAAAATCTAACAGCGGTCTGATATTCTGCCTCATCAGGCTGTGTTCTAGCTGACCCAAACACCGCAACCTTCCGCTTACCACGATACGGCTCGAAAATCTCATTCGCATGCCGCATCTCCTTAAGCGCTCTATTCATCATCTTAAAGTCCCCATCAGAAGCAATCCCCCGTGACAACCTCACAGCCGTAACCATCATCTCCGCCAACATACAGCCTCTATCACCAGAACTAAGTTCCTCTGCTAATGCACGGACCTTTTCATCCACCTCCTTTTCCCCCGTTGTACCTATATAGGAGCACTGAGGCGAGAGAGACATTCCTCCTGTAAAATCTTTTTCGTGAGGAGCTGCATGGTGTTTTTCTGGTTTCATGACACCTAAGCTAAACCATCTTCTAACATTCCGCTAGAGATTTATTGTCTTTCTGAAATGTGTCGAAAGGATCACAGCAAACACATTTTCTTCAGTTAAAGAATACGTTTGGCAGATCATCCGCTTATAACGGTTCAACTGCTCCCCATACCGCTCTACCAACTCAGCTGCCTCCTCAACCTTATCAGTTTTGAAATCCATAATCGCTGCATTCAACGCCCTCCCCCTCTCATCAAATTCCACCAACAAACGATCAATAACCCCACTCACCCACACACCATCTATTATAGATTCTATCGCCTGTTCACGGTAAACCCTCAAGCCCTCTCGCGACTCAAAAAACGGCAATACACTAGAATGCTCCACACACTCACGAACGATAGCACCCACTTGCTCATCCCCCACCCACGCCAATTCACCATCCCACCACTTAATACTCTCAAAACACTGATGCACCAAATCCCCATACTCTAAACCGCCTCTATCCATAAGCATCTGTGAAAAGTTTCTCTTCTTACTACCGCCAGCCAACACACTAGCCTGCCTCGGATCAGCATCAGGCAGCTTGACTACCTCAGAAGCATCACCCTCCTCACACTCTCTAAGTGGTTTAGCCTCCAGCCAATCCCAACTCCCATGCTCAAACAATAACCTCCCAGAAAATTCACCCAAACTCTCATCCCTCTCCAAACACCCGTCTAAAGATTCACGTATCCAGTCCGCTTCATTCCTCTTCCGCGAAGAAGGCTTATTCTTCTTCGCATCCAATAAACAGTAAGTCCCATGAACCGCCCGTGTCAGCATCACATACAGCACACAAAACTGCTCATAACACTGCTCCTCAGCCCAACATTCCATCTCCCCCCTCAGCACAGCATCAGCATTTCTTACATCCTTCACCGGTGCCATCATCACATGCCTACCATCACTCCCCGCCTGGTCAGACTCTATCACCTTCACCCTACTCTCATCATCAAATGACGAATTCTCAAGATCTGGCAAGATCACACTATCAAAGCCCAATCCCTTCGCCTTATGCACCGTCATTATCTGCACCACTCCCTTGCGTGTCACCTCGCGTTGCTTCCAAGATTCCACCTCACTCAGCCAATCTGTTAGAACCCCACCTTTCACAGCAAAGTCCGCCGCAGCCTGCCTCAACTCAGTCATCCTCCCTATACTATACTCAGACAAATTCACCGCTTTAGCTAGCGCATCACACCACTCACCTAAAATCACATCCACCCCTCTAACTGAAATCTGTTGCGTCCAGTAATACCAGCGCCCCTGCATATTATCCACATCCTTCTCCCCACCAAATACTCCCCCAAAAGGACTCAACTGCACATGCCACCAGGCCAATGTATCCGTTGGATAACATAAAAAACGAAACGCATCCACCAACACCGCCGTCACCGGATTCTCCTCACCCACTAACAGCTCATCCTCCACCGCTACTGGAGTATCAGAATGATGCTCACGCAAATACTCCGCAATCTCACGGCCACGAGCATTCTTACGCACCAAAATAGCACAGCTCAACCCTCGCCTAACAGGATCTAACTTCTTCACCAACTCACCTATCCATCCCATCCGCACCTCATCCACACTTAGCTCATCCTGCTCGTCCATCTCACACACCCAGCCATGCCCAACCAGATCTGTTAGAGCCGCCTCGTGGTCTTGGAACTTCCACCTCTGCACCGCCTTCACAGGAAACAGCGCCATCCCTTTCGACTTAGGATTACAAACCTTATTCACCAACTCCAACACGCTCTTAGACGAACGCCATGACTTATCCATCGGATACTCATGGAGCCGATCCGCATACCTCTCAGCCAATTCATCAAACAACTTCGGCTCACCACCACGCCAACCATAAATCCCCTGCTTAGTATCACCCACCACAAACAACGACCTCTCACCCTCAATATCATTCACCACCTCATCAATCAAATTCCTAATCACATCCCACTGCGGCCTACTCGTATCCTGAAACTCATCCAACATCCAGTGATCAAACTTCCCATCAAATCTAAACTCCACCAAATCCTTACTCACCTCATCCCACAGCCCCACACTCTCATGCCCAGACAACAACAACGTAGCATCAGAAAACCCCAGTCTCCCCTGCCCCCTCACCTTCGCGCTATACCTCTCCTCATAAGCCTCTATCACCTCATACACACCCCGAGTCCTCTCTAACTTCGCAATAATTTCATCCGCCACCAATGTGCTCAACAAATCATAAAGAGCCTCAGCCAACTCACCATCCACCACCATCTCCTTCTTATAATAAGTATCAACAAATGATCCCTCTTTCAGATCTGTTAGATGCTCAAGTAATGTCGGAAATTTCCCCGCCAACCCAATAGGAGTCCCAGCCTTCCCCTCCCTCTCCTGTAACCCTTCAGCCACAGTTACCAATGCTTTATTATACCGCTTATCAGCAAAAGTAATCCCTTCTAACAGATCTATCACACGCTGCGCCTTAACAGCATATCCCCCCCTCCCACTCCAGGGCAGACCATCCGGCCACAAAGCCTTCTCATTCCCCCAGCTATCCGAATCAGGACACTTCAGCCAGCGCTGCTGATAATGATCCACAAATTCCCTCAACCTCTCGTTCACCCGGATCGCCTCATCACCACCACTCGTCTGGCGAAATGCCTGCACAAACCCCTTCATCCTCTTACCTAGATTCCTACCCTCAGCTCCGCCGGATGAATTAAATATATCCGCAAACACCTTCATCTTCTCCGCCTCAAGCTCACTCCCCTGCACCAGATCAAAGCCAGACATACCCAACTCAAACGCAAAGTTGCGCAGCAGCTTCACAAAAAAACTATCCAGCGTCGAAAGCGCCAACCGATCAATGCTATCTACCAACTTCTTCAACAACCCGCGGAAAAAATCCACATTCATATCCGGCAGCACTATCGCCCCCTCTACCAACGCCGGCATTGACTCATCACCTAAAATAGCACGCTTAATGTCCGCCCCTAGCTCGCCAGCTGCCACATCACTCTGTGCCCCTACAGCCAATCTTGTCAAAATCCTATCAGAGAACTCACCCGCCGCCTTCTTCGTAAACGTAAGCGCTATTATCTTCTCCGGCACCACACCCAGCACCAGCAGAGCTAAATATCGGTTAGCCAGCTGCCATGTCTTACCACTTCCGGCAGACGCACGTATCATTACACTCTCTATAGATGCCACGCCTGTGATTCAACTCTGGAGCGACACATCTGACAATCATAAAAAAAAGTTTGCCAAGTCTCCCTATTTTGATAGAAATGTCTCTGTTGAACGACTCAGAGGTACTCTTTGCAACCTCTAACCTTGATTTACTCTTAATCAATTCGCCACAACTCACCATCTATATGACGCGTGAAATGTAGCCAGTTTATTTCTTAACAGAGCAAAATCCCAAACTACGTCCTCACATCATTTCACCGACTATACCCGACCATACCCATCCATCAATTTCATGAGCGATACCACATCAGCAAACTCTGAACAGCCAGAAAAAAAGCTAACTTCAGACTCCCCTAAGCCAGCGAAAGCTAAAAAAACAGCCAAGAAAACCGCCAAAAAAGCGGCAAAAAAAACTGCTAAAAAGGTAGCCAAACCAGTCACCTCCGACACCCCCCCAGCTGACAAGCCAGTCGCAAAAGAAGCAAAAGAAGCAAAACCTGTGAAGCAGCCTCAACAAGAACAACCACAACAAGAGCAACCACAAAAAAACTCTCAGCCAGCTCAGCAGTCATCTGACTCCCAGCAATCTGATCAGAATTCAGACCGGAACAACAAACAACGCCGAGGCAGAGTCCCAGGCAAAGGCAAAGTTCAGCAGAATCAGAACAATAACCAAAATCAGAATTCGAATAATAATCAGAATAGAAGGCAGAACCAAAATAAAAATAACAACAACAATAATCAACGCGGCAACAACAACAACAACAACAACAACAACAACAACAACAACAACAACAACAACAACAACAACAACGATAATAACCGCAATAACAACCGCAACAAAAACAACCGCAATAATCGCGGTAAAAACAATCGTCGCAATAACCAAAACAACCAACAAGAGCGCTCAGAGAAAAAAGTCGAACTCACTGGCCCGCCAGTCGAAATCAACGGCATGCTAGAACTCGCGCCAAAAGGTTTTGGATTCCTCAGATCCCTAGATAAAGGACTAGACCAAGCATCAGACGATGTCTTCGTGACACCAGACCTCATCCGCACTCAAGGATTGCGACTAGGCGTATGGATTCACGGTGAAGCCATGCAAGGCCCACGTGGTCTCCAGCTCACCACCATCAATACCATTAACGGAAAAACTCCAGAAGAAGCCCGCAAACTCCCACATTTTGAAGAGCTAAAAGCAGTCAACCCTAACAAAAGAATTTCACTAGAAACAACCGCAGACAGATTCACCACCAGAGTGCTAGACATCATCGCACCAGTAGGCAGAGGTCAGCGCGGACTCATCGTTTCACCACCTAGATCAGGCAAAACCACTCTCATGATGCACATGGCAGAAGCCGTACAAGAAAAGTACGATGACACCATGCACCTCATGATCCTCCTCGTCGATGAACGTCCCGAGGAAGTCACAGAATTTAGACACAGCCTACCCGATGCAGAGATCTACGCCAGTTCAAATGACTCCGGCCCCAAGAACCACTGCCGCGTAGCCGAACTCTGCGTCGAGCGCGCCAAGCGACTCGTCGAATCCGGCGAACACGTCTTCATACTCATGGACTCCATCACCCGTCTAGCCCGCGCCTACAATGCAGCTATGGGTGGAGATAAAACAGCCGGTAGAGGCCGCGGAATTCAGTCTGGAGGCATCATCACCGGCGCACTAGAAATGCCACGTAGGCTCTTCGCCGCAGCGCGGAACACCCGCACCGCCGGCTCACTCACCATCGTAGCCACCGCACTAGTCGGCACCAACTCACGTGCAGATGACGCCATCTTCCAAGAGTTCAAAGGCACCGGCAATATGGAACTCGTCCTAGACCGTCGCATCGCAGAAAAATACATCTACCCAGCAGTCGACATCTTCAAATCAGGAACACGCAGAGAAGAACTCATCCTTCCCGAGATTAGCCTCCACAAGATTCATCTCATCCGCCGGGGACTCGCAGGTCACCGTCCAGAGGAAGCCATGGAGAGACTTACTTTCTTCCTCAAGAGATTCAACAACAACGCCCAAATGTTGTTAGAGATCAAAGGCTAAAAAAACTTACCTCAAGACCTACAGATCCTGCATCACATGCTTCGGCAGCACGCTAAGCCCTCCATATAAGTCTAGCTTCTCTCGTGCGCTTTCTATAAGTGTTTCATAGCCTTTCTTATCATCGTTAAGCAGGCTCATGAGCGCATTACTATGCTCAAAGTAAATCTGTAGAGCACCAAAGCCACGAAAGAAATAATTCTTATCTACAAAAGTGTTAGAGTTCTCTAACCGTTGACTATTCGTCTTACCCAGCGTCTCCCCCAGTCTCGCTTGTATCTTTATCGCATCATCCATCCGTCCATCACGGAGCAAGATTCGGATCGCAATGTATTCGTTCAGCCCTTGGTAGTAAAATGTCACTGCGGAATACTCCTCTACTGAAGTCTTATACTCCTTCGTAGGAAGCGCATCTCTCGCCCTCTCCAGATCTCCTTCATCTCCACGTGCAAGATATAATCGCGTCGATAAGGTCTTAACCTCCCAGAGAAAAATACCGCGCATCTCACTCTTAAAGCTAACATTGACATCTGACCTAGCCATCTCATCTGCTAACTTGATCGCCTTATCAAACTCCCCCATATCATAGTAATTCACCACCTTAAAGATCCGCGCCTTCCACAAACCCGCATTAGCTTCATCATGTATCTCGCTTTGCTTCCCCCATTCAGCAAATAACTTCTCAGCCTTACTAAATTCAGCATCCGCCTTATCAAACTGTCCCGCCTTACGCAAAAAATATCCCTTCTTCAGAACAAACGTTGGTAAGTCAGGCGCCCACACCGTTAGCTTATTCACCACGGGTAAAACTTGAGACGCTATCACACCTTGATCTTTCTCATAGTCATGCAGAAGCATCCAATACACCCATAGCATCGGCGTGTATTTATAGCGTCGCATCAGCAGTGCTACATAATCTTTTTTCTCCTGCTGCTCCTCAGCCGTCACAGCCCCAGTGCGCAATCTCATCAAAACCTTCTTGCCTATCAGCGCCTGAAAATCCATCGGATATTCCTTCACTAACTTATCTAACACCTCCAGCTGTGCCACCTTATTACCTTCCAACCTAGATATCGCTAGCTCCGCATAAAGGCGCTCTTGCTGTCTGAAAACATATTCACCATCCTTCTTCGATTTATAAAGAGTATCCACCCGCTCCATAAGATCAGTCTTCACCTCATGACTCGGATTGTGGTTCGTCGCACTAAGATAGAGCAGACCAGTATATGAAATTAAACAATCAGGATCAAACTTCAACGCATGAACAAAACTCCTATGCGCCTCTATATCCCACCCACACTGCATCAGCCCAAAACCCTGCCTGGCATACTCGCGCGCCGTTTTATTGGTAGTCGTAACCTCTATCGGAACCTTTATCGCATCCTCCCAAGTCACAGGCCTAGCCAATCCCATCACACTATCGAAAAGAAAGTCTAATAGCTCATCACCCTGTCTCTCCAAGCCCAACATGGGATCGCCCTTCTTATCATCCACTATTGCAACAGCCTCTTGTGCATTCAGAGGCAAAACAGTACCAGCTAGGCACAATGATAGTATACAAACAGTAGCTCTGCTTGTTATACAAGTGGTTTTTGTAGGGAGCTTTCTCATCGTAAGACCAGTATTTAAGGTAATGTCCATAATAGTCTAACCAGACCATTATCAAATCCTTATAGCACAGATTTGACTATATACAACCAGAATAGTTAAGAACGGTTAACCAACCCAGCATTCCACAACATCGCTAGACTTTGCTAGTTGCATACTCACTCTGTAACTCTACCATCCCTCTGCAATGAATGAACAATTATTTTTCAATGGCTTCATCTACCTCCTAGCCGCTGCCTTAGCCGCACCACTCGGTAGGCGTTTCGGAGTAGGAGCAGTCCTCGGTTACCTATTTATAGGAGCCATCGTCGGCCCCGCCTCCCTCGGCTGGGTTGGAGAAAATCAAGAAGAAGTAATGCACTTCGCTGAATTCGGCGTTGTCTTAATGCTGTTCGTCATCGGACTAGAGATCAATCTATCTAGACTCTGGAAAATGCGTGGCCCTATCCTCGGACTCGGAGGCCTTCAGGTTGGTCTCACCACCCTAGTCCTCGCCGCCGCAGCCTTATTATTAAACATAAATTGGCAAGAAGCCCTCGCCATGGGCATGATCCTATCCCTCTCATCCACCGCCATAGTCATGCAGACCCTGCGCGAACGCGGCATCATGGACACCAGTGCAGGTGAACAAAGTTTCGCTGTTTTGCTATTCCAAGCCCTAGGTCATCCAGAAGATCACGTCCATGACGCAAAGCACAGATTCCTAGCCCATGAAGTCGAAGCCATCAAAGCGGCTGCTCCACATTATCACGATGAAAAAACATACATCGGCATAGCCCAGCAGAACCTAAAAGACCTAGACAGCTTGCTCTTAAACGCCCCACTAAAAAGCAGAGACTAAAATTAAGAGCAACCAGATCTAACAATAAGAAAGCCTACTTACCGTCACTAGGCAACTCTTTGATACGGATATTACGATACAGAATCTCTGCCCACTCAGCCTGGAGACCTATACGTCCTTTACTCAGCGGCACATACTTGCCGTCTTTGTTTTTCTCCTCCATGTCAAACACCTCAAGCACCTCCTCACCATTCAAAATAAACGTCGCCTTCTTAGAACCTTCAACACGGATTTCCATCTCATTCCACTCCCCCTTCGGCTTCTCAACACCAAGTTGTGTTGGACAACCTTTACCCGTCACAAGTTTACCATCTTTAGAATACGACCCGCCAATACGAGGAGTCTTCGCACGGAGATCTTTCCCCAAAACGAATAGATCACCAGAATGGAAACGGTTTCTCCCACTCTTGCTCACATCAGACTCACCTATCTGCATTTCCACAGACAACGGCCATACTTTCTTCAAGTTGCCATGCACATGAAACAACAACCCCGCATCTCTATCCATCTTCTCACGTGGAGCAAAGCGTGGCCCTAACCACTTATACTCTACCTTCAGTATGAAATGACTAAACTCTGCTTCGGAATTGAGACAATCAGACTTCTGCTTAGAATCAGGCTTCTCACCTGCATAAGCATGGATCGCTTTCTCTTTCTCATTCACAGAAAAAGCGCCCCAGTTGTTCTCTCCAGTGCTCTTCGCAGCGGTCCACCCCTTCAGTGACTTACCATCAAAGAGAGGAACAAAACCTTCTGCGTCAGCCTTTTCATCGGCTGACAAACTAGAGACGGCGAACGCAGATACTGCGAGTAGTAGATTCATGGTTTTTATCATAGGAGATAAAAACTAGAGTGAATCACCACCCATGGAAAGAGGTAAATTCCCCTATTTGCTAATTATCTATTGTCTAAGCCACTTGTAGAAGCGGCCCCTAAAATCTACTCAAGCAGTGAAACTCCAGTCATTTCAACCGGCTTTTCAACACCTAACATATCTAACAATGTCGGCGCTACATCCGCGAGAATACCATCATTGACCCTCACAGAACCTGCATTTTCAGCCACATAAATAGCATGTACTAAATTAGTCGTATGCGCGGTATGTGGAGAACCATCTTCATTGATCATCTTCTCACAGTTACCGTGATCCGCCGTGATTAGCAACTTACCGCCTAGTCTCAGAGTCTCCTCAACCACAGCCTTCACTCCATCATCGATCGCCTCACAAGCCTTCATCGCAGCCTTCACTATGCCAGTGTGCCCTACCATATCGGGGTTCGCAAAATTCAGAATCACCATGTCATAATCCTTAAGTCTAGAAACCAAAGTCTCAGTAACCTCGGGCGCACTCATCTCTGGCTGTAAATCATATGTCGCCACCTGCGGAGACTTCGCTACGTAGCGATCTTCACCTGGGAATGGAACCTCCTCACCACCATTGAAAAAGTAAGAAACATGCGGATACTTCTCAGTCTCAGCGATCCTTAGCTGAGTCTTCCCAGCATCTGAAACCACTTCTCCTAGCACATTCTTCATGCTGCTAGGCTTATATACTACCTCACAATCATACTTAGCATCGTACTCTGTTAGAGTCACGTAATGTGTCTTAGGATGCACCTCCTTATCGAAACCTTCAAACGCCTCTCCATCAAGAAATGCATTAGAAATCTGTCGCGCACGATCTGCTCTATAGTTAAACCAGAACACCACATCTCCATCATTGATCCGTTGCTCATCAACGCCTTCAAGAACATAAGGCTTGATGAATTCATCAGTCTCACCCTTTTCATAAGCATCAGCCACAGCCTCACTCGCAGAGCCCTCCCACTCAGTCCCTCGACCAAGTACAATCGCATCCCAAGCTAGCTTATTCCTGTCCCATCGTGTGTCACGGTCCATCGCAAAATATCTACCAATAACTGTAGCTATCTTCGCCTTAGTCCCTGAGATATCTCGCTGAAGTCTTTCCAGATACCCCACACCACCAGTCGGAGAAGTATCACGCCCATCAGTGATCGCATGAATGAATATATCCTCCACCCCAGCCTTATCAGCAGCCTTCACAAATGCAGCCAAATGATCCTGATGACTATGTACACCACCATCAGATACTAGCCCTATAAAATGAAATCGTTTCCCGTTTTCCTTCGCTACAGCAAACGCCTTTTTCAGAACCTCATTCTCCGGCATTTCGCCATCAGCTATAGATTTATTGATTCTCGTAAGTTCCTGATAGACCACTCTACCAGCACCCAGATTTAGATGACCTACCTCACTATTCCCCATCTGACCATCAGGAAGCCCCACGTCCAGACCTGAAGCACTAAGCATCCCTTTCGGGTATTTCTGATACAACATGTCGTGAAACGGAGTCGCCGCCAACTCTGGCGCGTTCCCATCCTTTGTCGCTGTCATGCTGCCGCCAGGGTTCACACCCCAACCATCTCTGATAATCAAAACTACTGGTTTCTTGTCTTTCTTAATTTCCATCTTGCTCACTTTATATAATGACTCCCCCCGATAGGCAATCACCTACTTGAGATGGTTCTAAATAAAAATTACGCCTCAATCATGTATTCATCACAATCTTCAGCTAATTCAAGCGCACAATCAATCAGAGCCAAATGACTATAAGCTTGCGGGAAATTCCCCAAATGCCTCTTCGTCTCGAAATCCAGATCCTCACCATACAACCCCTTCGGATTTGCATAGCTCAGTAATTGCTCAAACCGCTTCCGCGCCTCCTCCCGGTTACCTGTTCTAGCCAATGCCTTTACCATCCAAAACGAACAAACAGTAAACGCACTACTCGGCTCACCAAAATCATCGCAGTTCTTATAGCGATACATCAACCCTCCACGACACAGCTCCCGATCACTCTGATTCACTGTTGAAACAAATTTAGGGTCCATCGGATCAATAAATCCATAATCCGCCATCAACAAATTCGAAGAATCAAGGTCATCCACCCCATAGGACTGAGTGAAACTTTGCTTCTTCTCATTCCAACCTTTCTCTAACACATCCGCATGTATTTCATCACGCAATGGTCTAAACTTATCAGCCCAAACTTCCTTCCCCAACATCTCAGCGATCTTCACACCTCGGTCTAAAGCCACCCAACACAATACTTTCGAAAATACAAAATGCTGCTCATCACCACGGATCTCCCAGATGCCCTTATCCGGCTCTCTCCAAGTAGCTGCCACCGTATTCACAATAGATCTCACTCTCGTCCATATCCTATCCAATGACTCCGGAGTTCTATCACGAGCTTCTAAATCTTGATGAATAACATCTAACAAAATCCCATAAATATCATGCTGCTTCTGGAAATAAGCCGCATTACCAATACGTACTGGCGCAGACCCGTGATAACCAGAAAGATGGCCCAGCTCTTCTTCTGTTAGATTCTTCTCACCACGGATCCCATACATGATCTGCAAGGCATCATCCTTACTCGGAGTCGTCTGCATCACCCAGTCAATAAACCTCTCAGCCATCAACGGATGACCTATTCTATGTAAAACAGACACCGTCATAGACCCGTCCCGTATCCAACAGAATCGATAATCCCAGTTCCTTTCCTCACCGATAGTCTCCGGCATCGACGTTGTTCCAGCTGCCAATACTGCTCCAGTTGGAGAAAATTGCAGCATCTTCAATGTAATCGCTGAACGCAAAATCTGCTCACTATATAAGTCACAACGATGCGTCCTAGCTGACCACAGCAACCAATAAGAATGCGTCCTCTGCAACATCAACTGCACCGTGTCTTCATCAGGTGACATCACCTTATCGTTATAACTAAGCAGTAAATAGCTAGGCTTTTCTAAATTAATCAACTCTTCCTCTATGATAGCCCCAACATCCAGATCCGAGTAAAGATAACATGATTCATAAACATCTCTATGGCCCTCCAGCGTTCCCGTGCTCGTGCTCTTAATCCGAGCATCACCAAACACCTCACTACGCGTTTCTAACCTACCATAATCTAATCGCGGATCATAATGTACTCTAATCCTAGGCTTACCAGAAATCGGTTTCAACACCCGGATAATGTCACTAGATACATCATGCTTAGACCCAGACCTACCATCCCATGTATAGCGAGCCATGAAATCTACAATCTCAAATTCCCCAGCATCACCTTTAAATCGTGTCACAAGAATTCCCGTATTACGTAAATATTCCTGCTGCACCACCTCCCCGTCTTCCATGCTCACCCCCATTTGCCCACCCTTCTTCTCATCGAGAATTGAAGCAAATACAGTGCCTGAATCAAAATCGGGCATACATGCATAAACGATAGACCCATTGCCATCAATCAGTGCACAAGTTCGCCCGTTCCCGATAATTGCATAATCGTAATCGTCAGTATGTGAAGTATCCATTTTTGTCATAAAGTTTTAAATTGCTGAAGCTATAGTTTTAAGAAATGCGCGCAGTCCCGCGATAGTTGTACGATGCTCAGCTCTTGTAGAACCTTCACCTATTTTCACCGTATGTAGGTGAACATTTTCAGGTGGCACGATGGAAAACATATTCTCATCAGTCTGGTCATCCCCCGCCGCAAGCGCGATCGATGGTTGCCACTCTCTGATCAACATATCCGCCGCCACACCTTTATTTACCAATTGGCTAGCCACCTCCACTATCTTTTGCCCATGATGCACAGAGACTGGTAGGCTCGCTGTGGTAGATGTCAACTCAGACAATAACCCCTTAGCTCTCCATAACCCAAACTCCTGATCCGCCCTACGATAATGCCAAACAACAGAAGAACGTTTCTCTTCAATCTCACTCCCGGGAGTTAGCGTCACTGCCCACTCTAAATGAGGTAACACAGCATCCTTCCATGCGATGTCCGCTCGCTGGTCTAACATTTCCCACTCACCAATCTGGCCGTCCTTTAGACGCTTCCAGAAATAACCATGTTCAGCAACCAAATCGATTGTCAGATGCCCAAAATGCTTCTCAAGGAAATCTTTAGGTCTACCACTTATCACCGCCAAATTCACTAACGGATGCTTGCTAAATTTTTCTAACAACTCCAATACATCCGGCTCAGGGATCGCATCCTCTGGTCTATCAACGAAGTCACGTAGAGTCCCGTCATAATCTAATAGAAGCGCAATCTGCTCACCCTTTCCAACCCTGGCTACCATCTCTTCACTCACCTCACCCATCGTCTCATGCCCCATCGTTCCAGACTCATCAGTAGTTGCACCCTCCAGATCTCCTAAGAAAATCTTAGCCCACGCACCGGCATCATTTCTTGCCAACCTCGCCTGCATCGCACGCACTCTATCCCACATTTCATCCTCAGTCATCGACAATGCCTCCTTGATCGTTCTCGCCACCCCATGAGCATCATGCGGGTTCACTTGCAGAGCATGAGACATCTCTTGTGCCGCACCCGCAAATTCACTCAGGATCAATACTCCCGCTCGCGCATCATGCTGCTTGCGCTTACAATCAATATACTCCTTCGCCACCAAATTCATTCCATCCACAGTTGGTGTCACCAAGCAGACATCCGCTAACGCATAGAACGCCGCCAACTCTTCCATCGGAAACCCACGGTGTAAAAACTGCACCGGCGAATGCCCTACCTCACCATAATCACCATTAATAGCCCCTACCTCACGCTGCACATTTTCCGTCAGCTCATCATACTCCTCCACACCCACCCGTGACGGCACAGCAATGATCACAAAGTTCACCTGCGCCCGCTGATCCGGGTTCTCTTCTAAAAATAATCGGATCGCCGCCAGCTTCTGCGGCACTCCCTTCGTGTAGTCCAGTCGCTCCACACTCAGTAATAATTTCCCGGTACCAAGCCTCTCCTTATGCAACTTCAACGCATTGCGATAGCCCACACGGTTCATCGCCTTCTTAAACCCACTCCGGTTATGCCCAATAGGATAAACCCCATAGTTCACAAATCGATTCCCATGCCAAATCCCGTCCGACTCATCCTCCGTCCCTAAAATCCTCAACAATGCAGATCTAAAATGCCGCATGTAATTATAAGTGTGAAATCCAATCACATCACAACCTAACAACCCCGCCAAAATCTCCTGCCTATCCGGTAGAGCTCGGAAAATTTCACTCGACGGAAACGGAGTATGCAAAAAGAACCCTATCCTCAAATCTGGTCGCAACTTGCGCAGCATCGCAGGCAATAAAAATAAATGATAATCATGCACCCACACCATCCCACCTTCATCAGTATCCTTCGCCACCACCTCTGCAAATTTCTGATTCACCTTCCTATACATCTCCATCCACTGCGGATCAAATCTAGCCCTCTCCACCATATAATGCAACAACGGCCACAAAGTAGAATTAGAATAACCTTCGTAATACCCATCCAGCTCAGTCTCACTAAGCAACACCGGCTTCACGCCCACCTCAGCAAGCTTCTTCTCATAAGCAACCACATCCTCTATCTCCTCCTCACAAATCCCACCCCAGCCTATCCAAGAAAAATCTCCCTCTATTCCAGCCCCCTCAAGAGCTGAAGCCAGGCCCCCCGTTGTGCGTTCTACTTCTCCAGAATCATTGATGCGGATCGGGAGCCTATTCGAAACAAGTGTAAGTTCAGCCATACTCCTACAATGCGTCACCTCTCTCATATGTCCATGAGAAATTGATATTTATCTAACAGAAACCTTCAACAGATCAGCCATAAATCCCTGCTCATTCCTGCCTTGCATTCTCAGCCAAGAGCACTAGCCTATTCACCTAATGCCTAATCCATGATGAAAACACTGAACATGCTGAAAATAAAACAAGCCCTTATACTCCTATCTATCTTCTGCCAATTCTCAGCTCAGGCTCAGACAACTGTGACCTCTTCAGCTGCTCCTTCACCTGATTCCAAATCAAACCCCACCGAGGACCATGTCCGTGTCGCAGTCCTCGGCTATCACGACTTCTCCAGCACACGCGCCGTGAAAGAAATGGTCATCCGTCCGTCAAAATTCCGTGAACAGATGCAAGCCATCAAAGACCTCAAACTCAGCGTCATCACACTCGAAGACTTCATCCTCTGGAAACAACATAAAAAATCCATCCCTGACAAATCCATACTCATTACCATCGATGATGGCTGGAAGTCAGTTTACGAAGAAGCCTACCCCATCCTCAAAGAATTTGGCTACCCATTCACCATCTATCTCTACACCAACTATATCGACACAGGCGGCAGCTCCATGACCTCAGAAATGATCAAGGAAATGATGCAAAATGGCTGCACTATAGGCTCGCACTCCGTCTCACACCCCATGCCATCGATCATAAGAAAACATCAGCGTGCAGGCGCTGATGAATATCGAGAATTCATCGACACCGAAATCGGTGAATCTAAGAAAATTCTAGAAGAAACATTCAAAACCCCAATCATCACCTACGTTTACCCAGGTGGACTCCACACACCTGAGATGTTTGAGTCCGCTGCCAATTTCGGCTACAAGCACCTCTTTACAGTCAGACCCGGCAAAGTCACTCGCAAGACAGATGACAACCTCATCCCACGCTACGTCATTCTAGGAGAAGACAAGCACGACTACATATTCAAACACGCCACCACCTTTTCAGCCAATGCCATTTCACGTAGCACCTCAGGCGCCATCTTCAAAAAAGAAATGCCACACACAGTCTCCCCCTCAGCCGGTGAAAAGATCAGTGAACGCATGCCCCTCATCGCAGCCAACCTCTCCAAGATAGAAAACCTTGATGAAGCATCCCTCATCATGCGCGTCGCAGGATTCGGCAAAGTGCCCGCCGTCTACAACCCAGAAACCAAAACTATCTCCTGGGTAGTCAACCGTCGCCTCAGATCCCACCACAGCACCGTGTCTGTCCAATGGAAACTAATCGACGCCAAAGTCTACCAACCCGCCATGGAATGGACATTCGTCATTGACAAAGAAGCCGCTTACACCCCAAAAACAGCACCAGCACTCCCTTAAAAAATGACTCACTAGAGTCACACTCCCCCATTAACCAGTAACCAATAATCAATCTCATGTTCAATTCACTCTCAGACAATCTCGAAGGCGTCTTCAAAAAACTCAGAGGCCAAGGCAAAATCTCCGAAAAAAACATCTCAGATGCTCTCCGTGAGATCCGCCTCGCATTGCTCGAAGCCGATGTCGAATTCTCCGTAGCCAAAGACTTCATCGCCAAGGTCAAAGAACAGGCAATGGGTGAAAAAGTGCTCAAGTCAATCAAGCCAGGCGAGCAGATTGTCAAAATCTTCCATGATGAACTCACCGCCCTCCTCGGTGGCGACCAGTCACCACTAGACCTAAACCCACCAGCACGCATCCTCATGGTCGGTCTCAACGGTGCAGGTAAAACCACAACATCAGCAAAGCTTGCGCTACGTCTCAAGAAAGAAGGTCGCAGACCACTCCTCATAGCCTGTGACCTTTACCGTCCAGCAGCCATCGAGCAGCTAGCCACCCTCGCAGCCCAAGTAGATGTCCCAGTTTACAAACCAGAAGCAGGGGAGAAAAACCTCATCAAAGTCGCTAAAGACGCCCTCAAATGGGCCGAGGTCCAAAACGGCACCGTCCTCATTTTCGATACCGCTGGTCGTCAAGAAATCGACGAAAAGCTCATCTCCGAGCTCAAAGAACTCCACAAATTCCTCGACCCTAAAGAAACCCTCCTCGTCTCAGACGCAGCCACCGGTCAGCAAGCAGTATCAGTAGCCACACACTTCGATGAAGCAGTAGGCATCACTGGCATCGTCCTCACCAAGCTAGACGGTGACGCCCGCGGTGGTGCAGCCCTCTCCATGCGCGCCGTAACCGGCAAGCCGATCAAATACATCGGTGAAGGTGAAAAGCTAGATTCTCTCTCAGAATTCCACCCAGACCGTATGGCGGGCAGAATCCTCGACATGGGCGACGTCGTCTCCATGGTCGAAAACATGGCGGACAAGATCAACGAGAAGGACGCCATGAATGCTGCCAAGCGCATGCAAAGCGGCAAGTTCGACTTCAACGACTTCCTCAGCCAGATGAACATGATCAAAAACCTCGGCCCACTCGATGGAATCCTCGGCATGCTCCCCGGCATGAAAAAGCTTAAAAAACAACTTCCCACTGACCTGCTCGGCGGTAAGAAAATGGCACACATGGAAGCCATCGTCCTCTCCATGACACCAAAAGAACGCGAACACCCACAAATCATCAAAGGCACCCGCAGAAAACGCATCGCACTAGGAAGCGGCACCTCCATCATCGAGGTCAACAAGCTCCTCAAGCAGTTCGGAGAAATGCGCAAAATGTTCAGCGGTAAAGGCGGTAAAATGAAGCAAATGATGCAACAAATGGGCGGCATGGAAGGCATGCAGGACATGATGAAAGGCCTAGGAGGAAAAGGCGGCAAAGGCGGTGGACTCCCCTTCTAAAAACCACAACCTAGAGGTAAGTTTTTCCCTCACTCACTTACTGAGGGAAATACTTCGCTAGATGAGGGTATTTCTTCCTGATGCTTTGCTGCTTTAGGAACAGCGTCTTCTTCTGTTCAGTCACTAGATGGTTAAAATTCACCAGCTGTTTTTCTAGCTGCGCATCTTTGACCACTAATTGCCAATGAAAAAGCTTCTCCCCCTCCACCTTCTCCACATGAGGCCCCAGCACTTTGACTATCGCCTCACTATTCTTTTTCAGTAATTTGTTCTTATTAAATTTGAGAGTGATTTCTTTTGGAGTATTTCCAGGCCTCCTTAACTCCACTCGCGCTTCCCACATGTTACCATCGTCAGATAGTTTCTTGACCTTCACTAGAGGCTGATTCGTGGCGATGAAATTAAGCGACTTCTCTTTTTGAGTATTCGCGAGTAACAGCATATCTCGCTCTGTTGCCGTTTCCTTTTGCCAGATCTGTCTAGCCTCAAGCGCTTCTTTCTCCTCCTTAGCCGCATTAAGCTTTTGTTTTTCCTCTAGCTCAGCGAGTAGCTTTTCTTGCTTGGCCGCTTCCTCCTGCTGCTTCTGAGTAAAGTTAAGCTCATCCCCTATCAGCCCCTCTATCTCGGCTCTCAAAACGGAAGTTTCTATCGCCCATTCACCTTTCTCCAGTGCATCTACTCCAGCCAGAGCCTCATTATATTGCTTCAAGCCCACTAAATCTTTGATCTCAGTAATAGCAGCCAACGCTTCCTGCTGCAGCTTCTCATTCCGAGCCTCCGCCTCTGGATCAAGCTCCACTTTCCCCACAGCAGGAACTAGCTCCCCCTCCTCACTATGGGAATCTTCACTACCTCCACCCATACCCGCTACAGCGGTCTCAGTATTTTTAGCCTGAAAAACCTGATACCCCACAACCCCAACCGCCACTAATAACCCTGCCGCTATCACCCCCTTGGTCTTCCCCTTGGAAACACTAGTGCTATCCTTCGGAACGCTACCCGCCCGAGCTTCCGTTTTGGTTTGAGGTTTCATCTCCCGCTCTACCTTTTTAAACTCCTCTTCCTTCCTTTCCGCCACCTCGTCCTCCCGAGCAAGAACTGTATCTCCCTTTAAAAGAGACGCTCTATCAACTACCACTGGAGAAGCTATTTCCACACTGTTTGAAATTTTACTATCCTCAGAACTCATGCTCTTCCCATTCACATTCAGCTCGTAAAGATGATGAAACATTTCAGCACAAGATTCAGGATGCTCACTAGCCCCAATCACCTCTCTCAAATAGTCATTACTTTCCTCAGAAAATAATGAACTAGGAACATAAGCCGTTTTGCTTAAAAATGCAGTTTGCTTAATTGGCATTCCAGTATGAAGCCTGTAAACCAATGCCGCAAACCCAGTGACAGAATCAGGAGCCAGATCCTCACCTGCAATTGTCTTCATATTAAGTTCACTATCATCATTCGGAGCCAAACGAGGCAAAATCATTACCTCTAACTTATCAGATTTCACACACTCTGACCACTCCTCCTCACTCAGAGGCTCTTTATGAGGGTGATCAGTATCTCCTAAGTGAATAAATTTATCATCAAGTTCTAGCTGAGTAAATCCAGCATTCGACGCCTGATCGATGGCCTTCCCTAACTTCTCGAAAACTAATCTATAGTCTTCAATGTTCAGCTTCTTATGAGACTTCAACAGACCAGAAAGCTTACCTCTAAGTAATGGCTCACAATAATAAACCCTCTCACCATTATGCTCACCATAACTCACAAACTGGATCACTTGGTTCCCTTCCAATTTACTCTCAAGTAAAGCTAGCTCCAGTTGAGGCACAGAGCTGCTGTTAGGTTTGTATAAAGTGCTAGTCTCATTCTCAGCCTCATTTGTGGCATAAAAATAATCCCCGTATGAAAAATGATGAATGAGCTCTAAATCCAACTCCTGACCTACTTCCGCCACTAAATCCGCCTCCATCTCTCCCGCCTCAGCAGCACACTGCTCTTCACGGATCGCTCGGATTACATCCTCCGCTGTAGCGAAACGATCTTCCTTTTTCTTACTTAAAAGCCTCCCTAAAATATACTTTCCATCCTCCTCAAGATCATCAGGTAATTGATGACTGTATTCTTCTTCCTGTAGTCTCGTATGCACCAGACTAGCTGTTGCCGCTCCACCAAATGGAGAACCACCACAAAGCACATACCATAAAGTCACACCAAGTGAAAACAGATCACTCCGTTCATCTAGCTCAAATTCGTGAAGTTGTTCTGGTGATGCAGTCAATGGATTCCCCATGAATGACCCCTGAACGGTCAGCATAGAATCTTCAGTTTTTATACCACTTTCCTCCAAGGCTTTCACCATCCCGAAATCGATCAATTTTAGTGAGTCGATATCATCAGGCCTTTGCAGCATGATGTTAGAAGGCTTAAGATCTCTATGGAGGAAGCCATTCTGATGAGCCTCAGAAACAGCCTCGAGAATTTGTAATGCTACATTTCTCACCACTGACCATGGCTGGGCTCCATTCGCTAAAGAATATTCCTGTAGATTCCCACCATCACAATAATCTAACACATAATAAAAAACCCCACCTTCAACACCAAAGTCATGAACCCGCGCTATTTTCGTGGAGCTCAACGAAAAAGTAGCTTTTGCCTCACGTAGAAATCTCTGTTTGACTTGCTCACTATCATTGAACTGATCATTGATAATCTTGAGTGCATAGGCTCCACCTAAGTGCTTATGTTCAGCTTTATAAGTCGTCCCAAATGCCCCCTTACCAAGTGTCCACAATGCTCCATCCTGCTTGAGTATTCTATAGTTACCCAGCTCAGTATCACCCGCATTATCTGTATTCTTAGTCATCTAATCTCTGATTATCATCCTTAAGCTTAACTATTATACATACAATATAATTATCACTCATTTTAGCTTTTTGAGCGCCTTCTTGGCATTTTCATTGCCTCCTACTGCTGCCTTTGTAAACCATTCCTTCGCCTTAATCGCACTTCTTTTACCTACTCCAACTCCATTATAATAACACACCCCTAAATTATACTGAGACAATATATGACCCTGCTCAGCTGCCATCGTATACCATTTCACAGCAAGCTTTGAATTCTTCTTAACACCCAAGCCCTTTGTATAAAAAACCCCCATATTATACTGAGATTCTACAATGCCAGCTTCAGCCGCTTTGAGATGTAATTCTACAGCCTTAGAGCTATTTTTTTTTACCACTTTTCCATCAGCATACATATTACCTAGGTCTCGTTGTGCTTCAGGATGACCCTGTTCTGAAGATTTCATATACCACTCCAACGCAGACTTATCACTCTTAATCACACCAATCCCATTTTCATAACACTTCCCTAGGTTATGCTGACCTCTAGCATAACCCTGTTCAGCAGACCTGCGTAACCAGCTAACAGCCATCTTAGGATCGCGCTTCACACCTTTGCCAATAACATAGAGCTTTCCTAAATCACACTGTGATGCAGCATCTCCATTCTCCGCCGCTTCAGTGATCCACCTAACCGCTTCCTTAGGATCCATACCTGACTTTATTCCCTCACGGTAGAAATCTCCAAGATGAGGGATAGCACGCTCATTCCCCTGCTCCGCAGACTTACGATACCAGCTCATAGCTTCCTTGAAGTCTTTCTCCACCCCATATCCCTCCTTATAACATTCAGCGAGATTATACTGCGCACTAGCATAGCCCAGCTCAGCTGATTTACGGTACCAACTCGTTGACTGCATTAGATTCTTCTCCACTCCCTCACCCGCATCATACATCCAGCCTAACAAATTCATTGCTATCACATTGTCTCTCTCAGCAGCCTTTTGGAAATTTTCTAACGCCTTGCCATAATCCTGAGTAACCCCATCGCCGTGATAATACTTTAACCCCAGCTCAAAAAACTTCTCTCTATACAATAGCTTAGCTCCTTCATGCCCTTGTGCAGATGCCATCTTATACCAGCCATCGGCTATTTCCTCATTCTGACTAACACCTATTCCCTGTTGATACATTTTACCCAACAAAAACTGAGCAGCCACATCTCCTCCCCGGGCTCCATCCTCTAACAGATCCAAATCCACTGCCTTGCTAAAATCATCAGGAAAACGTTCCCCACCTTCAGACAGTTGAACTGCTAGCTGACTATTCTGAGCCACTAAAAAAGCCAATTCACGTTTCTCAGCTGCGCGCTTAGCCAGCTCAGCCTCTTCAGTAAGCCTTTTTTCTTCTACAAGTAAAGCATCCTGCCTTGCTTGCTCTGCTCGCCTCTCTTGCTCTATCAGTTCATTCCTAGAACTTTTGATATCTAGCACCAGACTGTGTATCTCTGAATCAACTAGATCTAGAACAGGGTTAACCACATCTGTATTATCAACTGGTACAGCGACATCAACCTCTCCTATATTATCAATTGCAGCCAATTTCGGCTTATCTTGGACAGGGAAATTTTCACCTCCATTTTGACTGTACCAATACGCACCTGCTCCAATAAGAGCGATGAAAGCTAAACCCATGAAAGCTTTAAGACCATTACTTGACGCTTCCGTCTGCCCACCCTCTGCACTTATTGTCCACGCCTTGGTATCCGTCGAACTCCATTTAGGTTTCTGCTTAGACTTTGATTTAAATTTTGATTTAGCCCGAGATATCGATGACTGATGAGCATCTTGTAACAATAACTTGAGCTCACTTATATTTTGAAATCTAAGCTCCGGCTGCTGCTGCATCGCCTTGATCACCACTTCATCATACTTCACATCAACCTGAGCCTTCAGACTAGGAGGTGCAAAAATACCTTTGGGTAAAGTCCCTGTCAGAAGTTCATAAAGCATCACTCCCAACGCATAAATATCTGCGCGGCAATCTACTCCATGCCCCGTAGATTGCTCAGGTGCCATATAGTCGGGAGTGCCCATCACCTGCCCCACTTTTGTCACCCCATAGTTTGTGTCATTGTTCAGCAGTTTAGCTAAACCAAAGTCCGTCACCTTCACCCGCCCCAACTTATCGATCATGATGTTGGCCGGCTTCACATCCCGATGCACAAAGCCACTCTCATGTGCATACTCTAGCGCATCACAAACCTGCATCAAAATCTCCATCGCCCTAGACTCCTCAAGGTCACCTTGTTTAATAAGTTCAGACAGATCCAGACCATCAACAAACTCCATCACATAATAAACATGCCCCTCACTAGTCCTCCCGAAATCATAAATCGTCATGATGTTCGGGTGGTTCAAGCTTGCCATTGCTCGAGCCTCTAAAATAAATCGATCCTCAAACCCCGGCTCCTCACTCACCTCAAGCGGCAATAACTTCAAAGCACAGACACGATTCAGATCCCTCTGCGTCACGTTATACACCGCACCCATACCGCCTTTAGCTATCATGCTATCTACCTTATAGCCTGTTACGATGCGCTCTAGTTGGTTCACCGCTGGAGGCACCCAGTGGCTTAGGTTCCCACTGCCTGCTTCCGTCAGCATACCACGAGCCATCAGCTCATCTGGTTTTAGTCCTGATAAAACAAACTCTTCTTTCATACATCTATTATTGCCATATTTAGCAACAAATTACCATAAAAGATCGATTATACGCGAGGTTAATCATTGCCACACACCTAAGAATTTTGATAAAATAAATCTATGTTTAATAAATGCCATTTTATAAAACCCTTCATCTCTCTCTCGCTAATTCTAACCTCAATAGGTTCCATTAGCTGCACAGGGATACAAGGAAATATAAAAGCTCCAGCCTCAACAGCAAAAGCGATTAATCAAAACACCGTCCACCGAAATGGCTGTGGAATTTCCTCACTGATCAATGCATATCGTTTCGGTTCCCCGAAATGGCAATCTGCTACAAATAAAATTGCAGGCACTACCGATAAAGAACAATTTAACTTCATCGCCAACAACTACGGCAACGTAGCATCCAAATACTCACCAGGAACAAGACGATGGGAAAACAGCACCGGCATCAGCTCCATCGACCTCAAAGACCTAGCCAATGACTTCCAAAATAGACAGAACCTTTCACTACCAAACCTCAAACTCACCACACACTACGTTCAAGCAAACGAACCACACACCGCATTACTGAAGCGAACTCACCGTCAGCTGAAAAGCTCACTTCGCAGTGGATTCCCTGCTATCTTAAGCATCAAACACCTAGCTGGAAGCAAAGTAGAAGGACACATCGTCGTCCTCTACGAAATACCCGCATCCATTCCATCAAGTGCCACTTCATTCCCCATCAAATACGTTGACCCCCTCGGTGGCATTGTGAAATCTGGCTTAATTAGAGTCCCTGGTAATTCATTCTCATCAGTAGATTTCTCAACCGGTAGTCTAAAGCTCATCAAGGCGCGCACGCTAAGTATGGACCTCCCCCAGTCAGACATTGCCAAACGCTACCGTAGCACCGGTGACAACATCGTCCTCTCAGCAAGTATCGCACCCTAAAAAATACCACCTTATTTAGCGAGCGCTAGCTGATGAAGTAAAGCGAGTAATGACGCCCAGCTTTTCTGATCGGCTAGCTTATTGTAAGCAGCTCCTTTGCTAGGATCGTTGCCAGCCATTTTCTGCGTAAATGCATGAACTGCATCTGGGTAAGAAATAAACACCAGCTCCTTGTTGTTAACCATCATTTCGTTCATGAAAGCAGCGAGATCATTCGGCTTAACAAAAGGATCCACCGCACCGTGGTGCACCACTACTTTAGCTTTTATATCAGCTCCATCTTTCAAATTCGGAGAATCAAGCCCTCCATGAAAACTCACCACCGTGCTAACATCAGCACCAGCACGAGCCAGCTCGATCACACCAGTGCCTCCAAAACAATACCCGATCGCCACGATCTTATTCTTATCAATATTTCCAAGCCCCTTTGCTGTTTCTAATCCAGCAAGTAATCGTTGGCGGAATAGCTTGCGGTCATTTTTATAAATCGTTGCTTGCTGCCCAGCCTCAGCATTATCCTTAGGACGGATTCCCTTACCGTAAATATCAACACAGAAAACATTATTACCCAGCTTAGCTAGTGCATCTGCACGGTCCTTTTCATACTGAGTAAGCCCCTTCCACTGATGAACAATGACTACCAATGGCTGTTTCACATCTGTAGAAGCAGTGGCTACATGGTAACCTTCAAGTAGAGTATCACCGTCTTTGTATTCTACTATTTTACGTTCAATAGCTTGAACAGATGATACGAGGGCGAACGCTGCGACAATAATGGATGTGAATATAGATTTCATACCTTCAAACTAGCACATGAAGGCACTTCGTAAAGTGAGAACTAAAAACTACTTTAAATCTGTTGGTGCTCTTCTTATCGACAAAAAAATTGCACGGTCTAATGCCCGTGCAATTTATTCTAAAATAATGAAATTAATTAACTATCTGAGTTACTCCGCACTGCTCGCAAAAGCTTTTTCAGAATCAGCTTTAGAAGCATCACTGCGCTCCTTGTGGAAGGATGCAAATGACTTTTGAGACTCAACCGTCATAGTCGTAACCATGTTCGCGTGACCTGATCCACATAGCTGTCCACAAACGACTGATGTCTCCATCTCTTCATTAGGCGTGAACCACATTGGGATATCCTTACCAGGGAAAGCATCCTGTTGGATACGCATTGGGATGATTGAGAAGTTATGGATTACATCAGTAGAAGTCACCTGTAGAATCAATGGTCTGCCCACTGGAATTCTGAGTTTATCAGCAGTGAAGTCATCCCAACCATTCTTATCGTCTGGCACAATGCATGGATCACCTTTCTTAGAAACGAGTGAGCGATCAATGTAACCAAACTTACCATCTTCTCCAGCATAATGGAAATTCCAGTTGAACTGGAAACCAACCGCTCTCACACGAACTGGATTCTCAGAAAGGATACGATCATAGCCATCAGTTCTCTCGCTCCAAAGCGGGAATGCGAAACCTAATAGAAGTACAGCTTCTACGATCACCACTCCAACCTCAAGGTGAGTAGAAAGATGACTTTCTACTCCATAATAAGAAGCCTTAGGGTTTTTCTTAGCTCTGAACTTAATCAGCGAAACGATGAAGAAGATAGTCCAACCGATAAAGAGCGCGATCATGAACCAAGTAACCACATCAATCATGTGACCAACTGTGTCACCGTGTTGAGAGTAATTCTTAGGTAGTCCCATCCACTCTGCTGGTGAAAAGGCAATTGTGTTGAATATGTTCTGAATAAACATGATAGTATATTATTTAGTAGAGTTGTTGTCGGTTAGAAATGGGTCGTCATACTGGCTGTCAGCATGTGCTTTCTGGCGCTTAGCAATACGATAAATGAAGAACCCTACCATCGCTAACATTGGGATAATGATGCAGAGCATGAACATGATAGCCCAGCCGGCAGCGTCTTTCCCACCGTGCTCAAAGGCTCCCCTACATGCTTGGCAAGCAAGTGTGAGGTTACTAGTAATGTGTTGGATTGATTGAGAGATCATTTTTAACTGAATTTGTTAGCAGATTTTTTATAGAAACTGATTCCGTAAATAGGGAGACAGATTGCAGCAAGCGCGCACGAATAGCCCAGGATCTTAAACACTACGTCCTGATTCTCCCGCTCTATATACAACGCCCAGATCGCTACACCTAGACAGAACAAGGTGACGAAGGAGATGAATAAGATGTGGAATGCGCGTAGTGACATGGTATTTTGAGATAGTAATTTATTATTGAACGACTCCGTCAGGCATCATTCCCTTAAATGTGATTGGATCTAGGAAGCCAAATGCAAAGAGCAAGATCAAGACTAATCCGAAGAACAAAGCTCCTAGGAAAATCCAGTAGATTGCCCTCTTCTCGTGGTTAAGGTGCATGAAAATGATCGCTACTAAGCTCGCCTTGAATGTTGCGATGATCAGTCCTATGATAGCATCTACATGATCGAACCCGTGTTCACCAAAGTCCAGCGCAGGCACAGTGGCTACTGCCACAGTGATACCCGTGAAGATAAATAAGGTTAGCCCGATTAACTTGTAGAGCTTGAGTGATTTTTGAATTGCTTCTGGTGAGTCAGCCATAATGTGAAATTAATGTTGAATTATTTTAAAAATGATAAGTTGCTTCAATTACATGAGGTAGAAGATTGGGAATGCGAAGATCCAAACCAGATCAACAAAGTGCCAGAACAGACCACCTACTTCTACTCGGTTAGCAAGCCACTCCGGATTAGCAAGATACATCTTACGTCCAAAGAACAAATAGTAACCGAGAACGAGAGCACCACCAATAACGTGTAAGCCGTGTAGACCTGTGATAGTGAAGTAGATCGCGTAATAGTTATTCATTTTAGGTGAGAATACTGACTCAAATCTAATGTCGTTTCTTGCTACGTGGAGTAGAGGGAAACTGTCATGGTATTTCTTATGATTAGCTCCTGTAAAGCCATCAATCATACCTGGTGTATTTGCTGTTACATTCTCCAAAGTAACTTCTTCACCTTCTTTAATGATAGCCTTGTAGGCTGCCATCTGCTTCCAAGTCATACGATACATCTCAATATCGATAGGAACTCGATTTGACTCGCCATTATCGTCTAAGCCATAATCTGCTGTAAGTTTATCAGTCCAAAGTGCACGCCACTTCTTGTGCATTGACCAGTAAGTTCTGATTTGCTCAGCACCTTCACTATCACCAAGTTTAGCATACCAGTCTTCAATCATGGTATCGATCTGCTCTTGGCTATACTGACGGTCACGAGCCTTCATCACAAGATGTCTGTGATCCACAGCGTCAACATCAATATCCATTCCTGAATCCCCTGCTACACCAAGGATTGCAGTCTTATCTAGTAGAGAAATGGCTGTTGTGTCACCTTTCTTAGAAGCAGACATTCTACCCCAAGATGGATTGATTTTTATTTCAGCATTATCAACAGCAACCTTCAGCAAGCCTGAATTGGTAACAATCGTTCCGAAATCTCCGCTTTCAAGAATTCTAGTATTCTCCTCGTTAGCCGCGTCTTTCTTTGGCTGATCATATTGAGTGAGATCTTGCACTTTATTGAAACGACCACCTTCATTAGATTTAACATTTTTCCATGCTTGTCTTAGTGATGACTCTTTCACCTGCTCATTGTGCATTCTTGTTTCAATGAATGACTCCTTAGCTTCAGCAAGAAGGAATCGCAATGAACCTTCACCTTCGCCTTCAAGAGAAATTTTCTCTCCTGCTTTAATAAGTGGTTTTTGAATAAGCTTGTCGTCTTCGAAAACGTTAATGACGATATCTTTAGCTGCTGTCACATTTGCATCACCAATACGAGCGATAATTTCATCAAGGTATGGACCATGATAGCTACCAAGATCAAAGTTGATTTCATTGGCTTCGACTACATACTTGTTACCGCCATGTCCGTCCTTTTCAGGATGAAGATGTCCTTCAACATTAGTCCAGTCATTATACTGAATGTTTTGGTGATGGAGTTTAGCACTGTATTCAAAGCCTTTCAGCACCATGAAGACAGCTGCGCAGACGATAGTGAATCCCATATAACCTACGAAACCTTTCCAGTTCCTAAGCTTGAGGGAAGCCCAAGCAAATACCACCGTCACAGATGAAGCGATAAGGATGAACGTATTTACAAGTCCAGGAAGAACAGGCAACACACGCTCTGGCCAAGGATAATCTGCGAAAATACGCAAGAAAATGTATGAGGAGAATAGCCCACCGAAGAGCATCACCTCAGAGGCCAAAAACAGCCAGATCGCTATTTTAGAGTTATTCAGACCCGTATCTTTACGGGCATTTACGATATATGGGATTTCCATGTCTAGTGAATGTTGATTTTAAAATTGCTTAGTGAATAGAATTAATGACTGTCCTTAGGTTTGATCCCTGCATCGAGCTCAGAAGATGTTTCATCCTTAGGCTCATGCCACTGTGGATAGAAATCTTCCTTACAATCAGGACGGCTGTATTCGTATGGACCACGGTAGACTGCAACATCGAATGTGAAGTTGCCATGTCCCGGAGGTGTTGGTGTCGCCCACTCAAGTGTGGTTGCATCCCATGGGTTGTCATTTTCCACCTTCTTACCAGTTTTCCAGGCAGTGAAGAGGTTGATGATGAACGGGATCTGCGCCGCAGCAAGACAGAATACTGAAATAGACATCAACTGGTTAAGACCAATCCATTCTCTAACTGTCTGTCCAAATACGTCAGCCGAGTCTGGCCCCACGAGGTAACCGTCACCACCATTATACCAACGACGGTGGAAACCAGCCATCCCCTGAAGTAACATAGGGAAGAACACGAGGTTAATGAAGATAAGTGATGGCCAGAAGTGAAGATGTCCAAGTGTGTTGCTCATGTAACGTCCGAACATTTTAGGATACCAGTAATAGATACCTGCAAAGAGTCCGAACAGGATACCAGGTGCTACCACATAGTGGAAATGACCGATCACGTAGTAAGTATCATGAAGGTGAAGATCCACCAAGTTGAACGCCAATGGTAGTCCAGTGAGACCACCGATACCGAACATCGGAAGAAAAGCACAAGCCCAGATCATCGGCATCGAGAATCTGATAGAGCCACCCCAGAGCGAGATTAAGAGTGATGTAATAAGAACCACTGAAGGAACTGAGATCAGAACAGTTGTGGTCTGGAAGAATGTAGAAACTGAACTACCCATACCAGTCAGATACATGTGGTGAGCCCATACGATGAAGGATAGGAAACCAAGCACAAGCACCGCATACACCATGGATTTGTAGCCCCAGAGTGGTTTACGGGTATTGGTAGGTATAATCTCTGCCACACATGCGATAGATGGTAGAAGGAGAACATACACCTCAGGGTGACCTAGGAACCAGAATAAGTGCTGATAAAGTAATGGAGAACCACCACCTGCATAATCAGCTGCTCCAGCATCTGTATATAGACCTGATGGCTGGAAGAATGATGAACCTGTTGTTCTGTCAATCAACTGCATAATGCCAGCTACTTCGAGTGGTGGGAATGCTAGAAGAAGAAGGAATGCAGTAACAAGCATCGCCCAAACCAAGAATGGCAAACGCATCCAAGTCATGCCTTTCGCACGTAAGTTAATGATCGTTGTAATGAAGTTCACCGATCCCAACAAGGATGAAGATATCAAGAAGACCAGGCCGAGTAGCCATTGGGTCTGTCCTGTGAAGAATTGGTTTGGATGCTGCGAGTCAGCAAACGAGGAAAGTGGTGGGTAATTTGTCCAACCAGATTTAGCGGAGCCTGATTCAAGAAAGAATGAGCCACACATCATGATACCACCAACTGCATAGAGCCAGTAAGATGCACAGTTAAGCTTAGGGAAAGCCATGTCTGGCGCACCAATCTGGAGCGGAGTCACATAGTTACCAAAGGCACCGAAGCCGAGCGGAACCACGCCAAGGAAGACCATAATTGTCCCGTGCATTGCACCAAACATGTTGTAAGTTTCACCTTCTACTTTACCAGCAGTAAGCCATCTAGCTTTCCATTCATCAGTAAATAGCCAGCTCATCCATGTAGGCACTGGCTCTTGCGGATAAGCGATACTCCAACGCATCATCATCATCAGGAAGAACCCGAAAAGGAGGAAGAGCAAAGCAGTAATGCCGTATTGAATACCAATCATTTTGTGATCAGTAGAGAAAATGTATTTCTGCCAGAATGGCGGATCGTGGTGATCGTGATGGTCGTCAGCGCTCATAATTTTAAGTTCAGCTTGTTAGCGATTAAGCTAATAGGTTGTGAAAGTTGGTTGTTGTTAGTTAAATGGTGTTTTAAAAATCTAGGTATTACTCAGCTACGATAACCTCGCCAGTCTTCTTGTTGATGATTGTCTTCGGCTCGAAGAGATCTCCAGTAAGTTGGACTTTTCTGTATTTATCGAGTTCAGCTGCTGTGCAGTTCCCTTCTCCGCGCTCATTGTTGAGTGCTTTGACTTGATCCATCTGCTCAGGAGTGTAAATTTTGCCTACTTTGTTACCAAAGCTGTTCTGTAGATAATACGCGAGAGCTGCCATTTCAAGATTTTCTGTGCTCTTATGTAGCTGAGGTCCCATATTACTATTCACGCTAACTCCAGCTGCTGTGATCGGACCATCCACACCATTGATTGCAGCCATTAAAACAGCCACTGGTGATTCTATTACATATTCAGATCCAGCAAGAGGCGGGTATGCAGAGTTTCCTTTACCATCCGGTTGGTGACAACCCATGCATTTCTTGTACGTTGCTGCTCCCTTCGCCATGTAAACTGCTTCTACCTCGCCCTGAGGCACTGGTGGTGGCCCGCCTGTTTCGTCAGCTTGCACGTAACCAGCTTTGACAAATTTATCATAGCCGAAAAGGTTATTACTGCTGAAGAGAACACTACCTGCGATAATAGCTACGATACTTCCGGCGATGAAGATCCAGATAGACACTGGCTCCAGTCCATTCTCGCGCACTTGTTGCTCACGTGATGCCGCTGCGGATGCACGAGACACTGCTGCGTGCTGCTCAGCCACATTGGTGGACTCTTCAAGATCAGGCTTTTTCGGATCTGTTAGTTGAACTGACATGTTGTTAAATATTGGATGATTAATTACGGATGATTTAAATGAAGTTGATTAGACTAGAGGGATGCTTTATTTCCCAGCTTTCTTTTTATCCTTTGCATACTGCATCGCATAAGGAACCGCTCCATCTTTCTTGAGACTTGTTAAATAGCTGACGATTGCGCGGCAATTATCGTTAGGGATGATTTGCTCGCCGTCTTTTACAGCAACTGCATCAACTGCTCCCTGACCAAAATCACCAATCTTAGTGAAAAACTGTGGGTTAGACTGACATACTGACCACTCGTTCTCCTGACCTCTATCATCTAATCCTTCGTTGCGAGGGTTATAGAGGTGCTTGTAAACATAGAGATCTTTATCAAATGCCTTGTCACCAAGCACTGCATTGATTTCTTTCTGAGTCATTGGTGTCTTGTCTTCCTTCTCAAGTTTGATGCCCAGAGCTTCTGCGACTCTAGCATTTTCACTTGCCTGAAGTGCTTCCAGACGATTTCCAAAGTTTCCTAGATCCGGCCCAATACGGCTCTCCCCGATGTGAGCGCGGTCTTCACCTTGGAAATCCCAAGCGTTTGTGATTCTACGTGTATCTCCCCTCTCAGCGTCATTCTTCGTTCCGCCTTGTCCTTCACGGAATACATCCTGACCAGCGTAGGTTGGACGTGTCACCTGTGAGTGGCACATTGCACAGCCTTCTTGTGCATAAATTAGTGATCCATTACCGGTACGGCCACTATGTGTCGGCATGTAAAGGTCGGTTCGCTCATCATTCACCTCATCATACTGAGGAGCTTCGAGTGTGCGCATGGTACCAAATGGGACTGCAAGCATAACGAGCCATGGAAGACCAAAGCTGGCAATGAGTCCGTAGAAAAATGTCTTAACTGTCATCGTATTCTAGTGAAGTAGGTTAGCTGTAAATTAGTGATCGCTTAGTTAGCGGAGGCGTTTGAATCCAGGGTGTCGAGTTTATCAAGATCTCCCTCTGGTCCGTGTGGTGTTGAGTGAGCGTGACGTGCAAGAAGTGTAGGATGGCTGCTGCGGCGACCAAGTCTTAGCCACATCAGTAGTAGATGAACGCAGAACAAGAATGTCGCTATGAGGATGAACACAAAGCCAGTCGTAAGACCAATTGCATATGGGTAAAGTCTACCAACTGCAGCTTCAGTAGGCTCTCCTACTATTTCAAGTGTGTAACCATGCATGAATCCACCAAGTAGTGTGTAGAACAATGCGATGAATGCCACACCGTAAACTGTGAGCCAGAAATGCTGACTAATCAAACCAGCTGAGATCCATTCACGATTAGTGATACGTGGGACGATAAAGTAGATAGCTCCGAACATGCACATTGAGAAGAATCCGAGAAGCCCGGTAAGCTCTAGTCCGTATTGTGCAGTTGAAAACTGTGTATATTGAAGCGCACCAGGTAAAGCGATAAATCCACCGAGCACAGCAAAGGTAAGCATGCCCATTGCACCAGCTACCGTGAATCGAAGTGATGGTGAGTGTGCCATTGCTTCTTTGTTAGAATTAGCTGTCTTAAGTATGTTGATAACGAATGCCATTGCTGGGATAATCAAAAGAACTGCCGCACCTGCACTGAGGAACTGCAGGAATGAAGGAATTGGAGTCCCCATCATACGCTGCATACCAGCCCAAGGTCCAACTATTGCTAGTGCCCAAAATCCGAAGATCGCGAGATTATATGAGTATACCGGTCTACCAGTCACCTTAGGAGTGATGTAGTAGGCACTTGCTGCTGCTACTGGAGTGAAGAAAAGAAACATCAATGCTGATCTGAACCACGCTGTAGATGCAGTTATCATTAAAGGATGTCCATCACCTAAGTAAAGCTGAGTAAAGAGGATGCCTGATACTAATACCCATGGGAACCAGAAAAGTGCGGCAAGAAGATACCATTGGGAAATGTAGATGTGACCACCGCGGCGAACGCGGAAAGCAATCACTGCCCAAATGCCAATCACGAAATAGGTAACAAGTAGAGTGATCATGATTGCTTTAGGAAATGCCATCCAGACAACACCAGTTCCTGCACCAGCAAGAACACAGAGAGTTCCGATTGCTACCATCGCATTCCATACGTGGCCAGCTGCTAATATGATGCCAGATTTCTTTGATTCTTGACGAGACAAACGGGACATCAACCAGAGAATCACACCGAAAGCGGCCTGTGCGCCCCAACCGTAGATGAGCGTGCTCATATGCGCGGGCATCGTGCGCCCAACATTAAAGCAGGAGAAGCAGCTAAGGAAATCTGGTGAGTGGGTCTTTGCAGAAGCAATGATACCAAGAACCAGTGACACTGCTAACCATGCAGCACCGCTTGTGAAAAAGAACATCACCGGATGACGCAAAGAGCGGTCAATGTCTGCTCTGAGCTTGGTGTCTTCTAAGATTGGACTAGTTGTTGTTGCCATGAAATTATGTTTGTTCGTCTTAAATGAATTGAAATATTACTTATACTCCTTGTTGTGTGGAACTCCAGCGTCTGCTGGCTGAGTATCGATTAGCTTAAGCTCGCTAGCTACTGAGAAGAGAGCACTTGGTGGAAGCTGAACGCTGTCACCTTCTTTTTTGTAGTCGAGAAGTGCTGCCTGTGCGACATCCACTTGCTCACGCTTGAGGAGGCGCGCCTTGCCTACTTCTGTGTCAGCGCTATACATCTTATCGTCTTGTATGAAGTTCTTGATAACGAAACAGATAATTCCGAAAACCACGAATAGTGCGAGTCCCCACCAAAAGGTGTTGAAGCGGCGAAGTGGTGTGTCACGTAGATTATTTTCCATGATGTTAGATTCTGATTAAATTTAGTTATGAAGATTAGCTGACTCCAGGATTCGAGGATCGCGGTTCGGATAAGTGTTCGAGCTACCAATGTTACGAAGGAACATGAAGACGAAGAACGCACCAACTGTGATGAATGCCACGATATCACCTAAGTAAGCTGCATGCTCAACGAAGAGGTTTTCACCATGTGTAAGTGAGACTCCACGCTCAGGGATCACAGCGATGTAGAGATCAATAATGTGGTAGATCAGAATATAGCTACAGATCGAAACGATCATCCAGTTAACTTTCTTCACATAATGTGGAAGTAGTAATACGAATGGAAGTGCGAAGTGGCCGAACACGAGTGATAAACTCCAGCCCCACCATGCACCAGTATTTCTGAGGATGAAGTAGGAAGTTTCTTCAGTGATGTTTGCATACCAAATGAGCATAAACTGAGCGAATGATACGTATGCCCAGAAGACAACAAATGCGAACAATAGCTTACCCATTATGTGGAAGTGCTCAGTGCTAGTCACTGTCTGGAGATACCCCTTCTTACGAAGCCAAACGAGAGTCAACATGAGAACAGCCATTGAGTTCAGTGCACAGCCGGCGAAGAAATACACACCATACATTGTGGAGAACCACTTGTAATCAAGCGCCATCATGAAATCGAGGGCTATGAATGTGGCTACTACCGCGAAGATAGGCATAATGATGCAAGAAAGCTGACGAGTTTTAATCAGACGAGCGCAAGTTGGCTTCGGATCAACATCTTGATCCATTGACATCTTTCTCTGAATCCAAATACCAGCACCTAGTAGAGCAAAGAAGGAAATGATTCTGACTAACCAGAAAGGTAGATTCATATACCACGCTTTTTGAGCGAGTAGAGCTTCGTGAGCTGCGTTAAAAGTCGCTGCGTCAGGTGATGTGTAAGCGCCGTGCTCTGTTTTTTCTACATGAGCATGATCTAGTGTTACAATCTGGTGACGATCATTCTCGTGAGTATTACCTTCAGCATCAATGTACTCAGTGGCAATATCGCGGTGAGTTTCCATCCACTCGTAGAGATCGTTTTGCACTGATGGAATCATCAAAGGAATTGCAATCACTGCCATGAACGGGAATACAAAACCAAGGTTCTCCATTAAGCGTCTGACTGAAACACCCCAACCTGAATTAGTCACGTTGTGGAGCGTTGTCCAGAAACAACCACCAAGAGTGAGTGAGATGAAGAACATGAAAGCGAACAACCAGGAATAGGAATATCCGTCTCCGAATGTATCATTCGTAAATAGGAAGAAACTAAAAATGGCTCCTACGATGAAGATTACTAGTGAGATAAGTTTAGGCAAGGCGAGGTCGCTAGACTTTACCTGCTCCCCGTTTAGTGGGAGGTCCTTTGATGTGACGTTGTGTGCCATGGGACTGTTAGATTAAATTGTGTGTTAGATGATTGATTAAAATTTGCTTACTTCGTGCTTCCTGCGTCAAAGATCTCTTTGATTTTCGGATTTGTGTAGTCTGCCTTCGCGCTAGCTTGAAGCATTTTCACGTAGGCTACTACTGCCCAGCGATCATAGAGTGGAAGGTCTGACCCCATCTGCCCCATGTTACCTCGGCCATTCACAACGACGTCATAGATATTACCTTCTACTAACTTCGTTTCGCGAAGGTTACTGATCGCTGCTACAAAACCATTTGCTTTCGCGGTGCCTTCACCGTTACCTGAAGCTCCGTGACAAACTGCGCATTTGAATCCAAAAACCTCATGCCCGCGAGTTAGAAGTGCTGTAACGTTCTCTGGTTGATCAAGCTCAAGCTCCGTTGGGAAGCCTTTTCCGTAGTTAGTCTCGTTGAATCTACCTGTGTGGAGGTAAGTTTCCTTGTTACCATAACCACGAAGTTCAGACTCAGCAGTTTCTTCTGTAGTGTGCCCCATTGGAACTGTGCCTGCAACTGGCTGCTGTGACCCCATTCCGTCTTTGAAGAAGTCGGATGGTTTCTGACCTTTTATGAAATCCTGCTCATCCATATCAGGGAAGATGCGGATTGGTGGTTTTTTGAATTTGTCACCTCTGAATCCGAACGTGCTTATGACGAAAACGATGATGAGTGCGTATATGAGAAAAAAGTAGCGCATGATGATTGAATCTTATCTGGTAGGTAAATTAGTCTTCTTCTTCGACGAGTTCGATGTTTTTGCCCCCTGCTTCTTCAAGCAGAGCCTTCGTATCTTCTGGTGAGAAATTTGGATCCCTAGCTTCTACTGCGATGAAAAACCCATCATCAGTAGAACGGTGGAACTGACGACTTGCGAATAACGGGTGATTCAATCTAGGAAGACCCATGAGGCCCAATAGACAGAACAGAACCGTAAATCCTGAGAATAAAATAGTAAGCTCAAACATGATCGGGAAGAACGCCGATGTTGTGAAAATGTTCGCTGGCTTAGCCTGCACCACTGTTGGGTAAATCATTACCTGTGTGATGTATGCCAAACTGAATCCTGTAAGTAGACCAGTTGATCCACCGAAAAATACGAAATAAGGCAAGATAGAACGTCTTAGTCCCATCGCATCGTCCATCCCGTGGATCGGATACGGTGAATAGCAGTCCCATTTTTTGAATCCGGCATCGCGCACTTTCTCAGCACCCTTGTAGAGGGCTGATGCGCTTTCGAATTCGGCTAGATAACCGTAAACTCTTTTTACTGATGTGCTCACTGTCTTGTGATTTGGTTAGTTGTTATTAAATTGTTACTTTAGATTTAGCTTAGCATTCCATGCTGCGATTCTTATCAATCTCGTATTGGTATGCAGCCTCTGCTTCTACTCCTTCATCAGGATGTGCCTGCTTATCGTCAAAGTGTGCGTCACTCTCGAGGAGTGTCCATTTCACCTCAGCAATGTTGATACATGGTAAGAAGCGTAAGAAGAGTAAGAATAGCGTGAGGAACATACCGATAGTTCCGACAAATGTCATCACGTCCACTGGTGACGCTTCGTAGTATTTCCAGTCACCAGGGAGCCACATACGTGGAAGTGTAGTAACAATGATTACGAATCGCTCGAACCACATACCGATGTTCACCAACATACAGATTCCCATAACGACCCAGAGATTCTCACGGCATGCTTTGAACCAGAAAGCCTGTGGAGCAATAACGTTACAGAACATCATTGTCACGTATGCCCACCAGTAAGGACCAGTGATACGGAGCTTGAATGCTTCCATCTCGTATTTACCACCTGAGTAGTAAGCCACGAAGAGCTCCATCAAGTAGGCGTAACCAACGATGGTTCCTGTTGCCAAAATGATCTTGGACATGTTTTCGATGTGCTTCATCGTGATCATATCGTGCAGCTTGTAGATAGACCGCGCCGGGATCATGATCGTCATCACCATCGCGAATCCACCAAAGATAGCACCTGCCACGAAGTATGGCGGGAAGATAGTGGTGTGCCACCCCGGAACCGTAGAGGTCGCGAAGTCAAACGAAACGATTGAGTGAACTGAAAGAACGAGTGGTGTAGAAAGTGCTGCTAGTAGAAGATAAGCCATTTCATAATGACTCCACTGACGGTTACCACCTCTCCAACCGAGAGAGAAAATACCATAAGCAAACTTACGGATACCAGGCTTGGCCCGGTCACGGATAGTTGCCAAATCAGGAACCATTCCGAGATACCAGAAAATCAATGAAATGGTGAAGTAAGTAGAAACCGCAAATACGTCCCACAAGAGTGGTGATTTAAAGTTCTGCCAAATCGCATTCGCATTCGGAATAGGAGCTAGGAACCAAGCCATCCATACACGACCAACGTGGAACGCAGGGAAAATACCAGCACAGCATACTGCGAAGATCGTCATCGCTTCCGCAGCCCGGTTAATCGAGGTTCGCCAGTTTTGCCGCGTCAGGAACAGAATCGCCGAGATCAGCGTTCCAGCGTGACCAATACCAATCCAGAAAACAAAGTTAACAATCGGCCAACCCCACATCGTGCGGTTTGTATTTCCCCAGACACCTACACCGGTAGAAACCAAGTAGATAAGTCCGCCTGCAACACCAACAAGTGCTATAATTGCGGACGGGATGAATAGTAACCACCAAAGTAGAGGCTGTGGTTTTTCCACAATCCCTGCAATACGGTCGGTAATCCAAGCATATGAACGTCCATTGAGAATCAGCTTCTCGCGCTCAAATACGGGAAGAGTGATGCTGCCATCATTTTGCTCTGCCTTGTTTTCGTTATCTGCCATTTTCTTAAATCTTAAATTTTTATTTGATACTGATTAAACTGTTCTCAACCGTTAGTGCATGTTGATCGTTGCTCTACCGACATTAGTCGCTCCTGGCATTGCCGGGTTCGGGTTCTTCACACGTGCCATGTATGATGTTCTAGGTCGTGTTCCGATGTAGTTTAGTAGATCATATGTCCGTGGGTTCTTGAACTCACCTTGCACGTGTGCAGGTAAGTTTTGATCCTCGTCCCTGAGTGCTTTCGTCTTCTGGATGTCATCCTTCTTATTGAGAAGATTACCAAATACGATAGCTCCAGCGCCACAGGCGTCCTGACAGGCTACGGTCACACTATTTGCAGGTGACATGAGCATCTCGTGATTCACTTTAAATTCTGTTGATGGCTTACCAGACTTCTGAACGCCGCGCTTCACATTTTGCTTCGCTTCGATCTTAGCTGCTGACAGACGCTGAACACAGTAGGTGCACTTCTCCATCACACCACGCATACGAACTGAAACATTCGGATTGCGCTGTAGTGACTTAGCATCACCTTCTTGCTTCTCACCAAATGGTCCTTTGTAAAGGTTCTTGTGCAGAAGCGGGTTGCGCTTGTTGTAGTCAAAGAAATTGAATCGTCTTGCTTTGTATGGGCAGTTATTCGCACAGTAACGAGTTCCGATACAACGGTTATAAGCCATTGAGTTCAATCCGTCTTCTGTGTGAACAGTAGCATTCACAGGGCAAACAGTCTCACATGGAGCACTCTCACACTGCACACAAGCTACCGGGTTAGGAATCATCTCAAGTGGCTTGTCCCAATCTTCTGATGGGTTAGTAGCTACATGTTCATGATCGCCATGTCCGTGATCCTGAGTCTCAGCAAAATAACGATCCATTCTGATCCAGTGCATTTCGCGACCCATGGCCACTTGCACTTTGCCTACTACAGGAATGTTATTCTCAGCCTGACAAGCTACCAAACAGGCATTACAACCTGTGCATGTGCTAAGATCAATAGACATCGCCCACTGGTGTGACTTATCCCAAAGGTGAATACGGTCTTTGCCGTCTTCCCCTTTAGCATTACTTACTGGCTTGTATTGATCCACATTCTGCGGAGCGTGTGAGTCCATACCATGCTTTCTAACTTTAGAAAGTTGCTCTTTGTAATCCTTCTGGTGATCGTGACCATCCGGCTCAGTTGGCATTGTTGAAATTTCACGAGCAAGCGCACGTCCATACATTGAATGGTGCTCCTGTGTTCTCGCTAGCTTATAGCGTTTGGATTCTACTTTACCCATGGAAATCCCACCAGCGTAGTAGTCACTAGTTCCAGCACTTCTCAGTGTGTATGCATTGAATCCAGTGTTCACACCTACTGATGAAACATTTGCTGAATTCACTGTATAATCAGAAACTCCACCTTTAAAATTATCTTCCCAGTGTTTATCGTAACCTTGACCATAACCAAGTGGTAATGAAATCACGTTATCAGCCATGCCGAATGCTACGATAACCACAGCCTCCACCATCTGATCCCCTACTTTCAATTCAACCATTGGGCCATATAAACTTGGACCCTCACCGTCTTCAGAGACTGATGTAGTTTTCACATCGGTGCCAGTGGCTATACCGAGGCTAGCCCACCATGCTTTCTCAGCTTTCTCAAGCTCAACAATATCTTCGTAAAGGCCTAAATCTTGCGCAGTCTTTGGTGACATATAAACCGCATTATCCCAAGTCAGTTTAGAAATCGGATCTGGCGCCTCTTGGAGCCAGGCGTTGTTCACATAGCGTCCATCAAGAACTGCATAGTCAGTAGCAAATACGATATCCGGCTTAGTTGCACTTGCAGGCTCAGCTTCTTCCTTTAGAGAAACACTAGGAGCCGCACCTGCTGATGCTAATTCGTATTGATAATCTGCATTAAAACCAGTTCTTAAAAGTGTGTTCCAGTCAGCCTGTTTAGCTGCCTTACTGCCACCTTTTTTGACCTGCGCACCAAACACGCTCTTCACTACATCATATGCTGGCGAAACCGCGCTTGCGTCAGATGAATCATGGAGTGAAACCTTATCACCCGTGAGTGCCACAAGTAACTCAAACTCCTGGATTCCACCGTAAAGCGGAAGAATCATTGGCTGAACAATCGTGTAAAGCCCTTCATCACCAGAGAATCCGTCACCCCAGCTCTCAAGATAATGGGCAGCAGGAATGTGAAGCGTAGCAGCATTTGCTGACGCATTAGTTTGGTCACCCCAGTGAATTACCTTCTTATCAGCCACCACATCAGTGAATGATTTCCCACCAATAGTAGGATTCTCATAAAACGGGTTAGCCTGTGAAACAAGAATCACTGTCTCAAGTGAACCCGCTTCCTTCGCAAAATCTTCGATCGTCCCCAAATCAGCGTGCTGCTTACCCTTACGCGCAACAAGAACGCCTGCTGAATATGCACCGATCGCCTTATTGATGAGATATACCACATCATGAAGCTCTTTAGCATAACGGCTACCGAGAAGAATCACACCTCCTCCAGCCTTAAGATCATCAAAACACTTCTTAGCCCAATCAAGCTTCTTACCAGTGAACGCCTTAGTTGGTGCTGCTCCCACACCAGCAAAACTAGCAAGCTGGCTAATGAATCTCCCCATCTGACTCGGAGCCAATGGCGCACGGTGATCAGCCATACCACCTGTTACAGAGTAAGTAGGCTCCACAACGTAGAGTCGGTTAAGTTGCTTCTCATAAGCTACAGGATCTTCATTGTATCCCGCACCCTCTGGACGACGACGATCATAGAAGCTCTTGACTCCACCTTGTTTATCTAACTCTAGGAAATCACAATCAAGTGACAAAATCTTACGCGCTTTAGCAAAATCAGCCTTCACCGTAGCATGCTTACCGAAAACACCAGCATCTGAAGCCTTCTTACCAGCACCAGCAAGTGCTTCATAACTATAGAATTTCGCCCCTGCGTGCCTCGCTTTAATTTTAGCAATCAGATCAGTTCTCGTAAGCGAATCGTCTTCACCAAAGATGATTCCGAATTTACCGCTCTTGGTATATTCACCGAGCTTAGCCACTGCGACATCTCGTCCAATAGACTTACCATTTTCAAGGAAATAACGTGAACGCGCAGGATCATACAAACCTAGAATTGACGCCTGTGTGTGTGAATCCACACCATTAGCACCCGGATTCTGCTTATTTGGCTCCAACTTAGTAGGACGACCTTCAAAGTTAGCAGCAACTAAAGGCACAGCACCAGTAGCGCTAGGCATTGAAGTCGCATAGTAAGTTGGCTTACCTGGAATAGTCCACTCTACTGAGTCGAGAAACGGAACAATCAAAGACTCAGGTCTGCGGCATGAAGCCAAACCAAGTCCAGCAAGAGCTGTTGACGCCCCCATTAACTTAAGGAAATCACGACGTGTATTTTCACGATCATCCTCATCACGCATCATTTCAGATGCACGCGGAAACTCTTTATCCACCCATTGACGCAAGCCAGGTGTATCTTCTAGTTCTCCGGCGCTGCGCCATACCTTAGTTCCGCGTTCCTCAACAGGAACGTCTGGGTGATGCCATTTGCGTTTGCTCATTTCTGACGAAAAGTTAAATTTAAATTAGTTGTGAAAAATTATCTGTGACAAGTGAAGCAGCTCTCCTTAGGCTGCACATTCCAGTGATCCTTAAGCATCAAGCCCATTGCCTTCTGCGCGTCATCGCTATCTGTAAGCTCGAGATCTAAATCTTTATCCTCAATATAGCTAGCCACCTTATCAGCAGCAGTTGGATTCTTACTCATGTAATCAGACGCGCTGTATTTCAGATTGAACACTTCCTCAAGAGGACGAAGCGCATCTTCTGGATTTCTGTGGCACTCGATACACATCCCCATGCTGAGATTCTTAGCGTGATAAACTACAGGCATCTCATCCACCTGACCGTGACACTCTACACATGACACCCCACGCCCGAGGTGAGCCGAGTGATCAAAGAAAACATAATCAGGCGCCTTATGAATACGCACCCACTGAATAGGCTTACCACTCTCGATCGCATCGAAAAGCGGAGCTAACCTCTCACTGTCAGATTTGATACCGCCCTTTACGTGACAGTTAGCACAAGTATTCGCAGTCGGCACGTTAGCCTGACCTGATTTCTCAACAAAACTATGACAATGACGACAGTCCAACCCTAACTGAGTCACATGAAGTTCGTGGTCATACGGGATCGGCTGATCCGGCATATACCCAACCCTCTGAGCCTTAGGAGTTGCGTAATAAGTGAATGCGGTAACTACGCCAATCGCAAGCGCGCCAATGCAGATCGCGATTTTCAGCGGTAGTATATTTGTCCAACGAGGAAAGTAATTAGCCATGAATTGTAGTGCTTAGATGCGGTGCTTGTATACGCTTGTGAAATTTTTCACAAGCTTAATCTTAAGATATTTCTTGGGGGAACTAGTATGGAAATCTAACCAACTCTGGCAACCCGAAAATGGACATCCTCTCATTTTTTTCCCAACCAACTACAAAAATAATTTGCAAAGCCTTAATTTGGAGGGGTGAGCAGAACTTCCCTATAAAAAAAATAACCTGTCATAACAAATGATGACAGGTCATGAATAAATAAACTTTATTGCTTAAAACATTCTAGCAATAGATGGAACAAAGAGCCCCAATATAGCCATTACCAACCCAATCAGGGTTAAAATGCCCGCTAGCTTCCAAAATTTCATTTGATACAAAATAGCCGTCTCAAGATCTGCAGGATTACGGCTTATTTCTGTTCTTGTAATAGCTCCAGAATATTTTGAGAGACTATTTGCGAGCAAAAATACCACCACTGTCATGACAATCATCAATAACAGGCCTATAATCGCAAATCCTCCTACTTGACCAACTACAGCAAGCATACCAAATGTACCCAGCACCATTATTGCAAAATAAATAAAACCTAAGACACTCATAAATCGAACCCAGCCCCTGGATGCGTAGAGATGCGATTGAGCAATACTTGTAGCCGATATACCTCGGACTCCTTGTTCCGACTGGAACAGATTTCCTCCAGACCCTAGAGGTTGATTTTGTTGATAAGGATTTTCCATAATTTCTGTGTGTTTAAATTTTTATTAATTTTAAGCTATCGTACTAAAACCAATGATCATACCCAATAACATGAGACCAAACATTACAATGACAACGATACCTGCTAGTCTCCAAAATTTAGTATGAACCTCCATCGCACGCTCCAAATCTTGATTATTAGCGGACCCCTCTAACCTCCCAATCGCTTTACCATACTGAACTAACCGCAGCGCTAAAATAACCTGAATCACGATCATCACCAGAGGTATTATCCAAGCCACAAAGAACCCCGCTGGCGCACCAGAAGGCATCTGCGACCCCATGAAAACCATGCCTATAAGATTAATGGCTATCGTAATAAGCATAGTAATGCCAACAAGAGACACCCAAAACTTAGTACTTATCAGCGAAGATAAAGCCACCGCTGTAACAGGCATTTCTGCAGAAGGATCGCTGTGTCCTTGCTGAGTTGCTTGTCCAGCCTCATACGGATTGATTTGTTGTTCCATAGCTTATTTTTATGCCACTCATAAAATCTTGTCAACTCTATGATACATTTACCTGGTATAGCAATTTACACCACCACCTAAAAAAGTATTGGCGCAAATACCACATTCCTGATTATTACTAACCCCATGAAAGGCCTTATTCTCAAAATTGACTGCCCAGATCAACACGGCATCGTGGCAAAAATAGCTTCATACGTAGCAGACTACGCAGGAAATCTCATCGAACTCTCACAGTTCACTGACTCACCCAATGAAAAATTCTTCGCCCGCGTCGAAATAGACACTACAAATCTTTCTGTAGACATCGATGACTTCATCAATGGCTTCAAAACGCTAGGAAAATCACTCCACGCCACATGGCATTTCCGAGAGCAACCCTACAAAATGAGAGCAGCAGTCCTCGTCACTAAGACTGATCACTGCCTAAACGAAATCCTCTGGCGCACTAAATTAGGTGAAATGCCAATCGAAATCACCTCCATCATCGGCAACCGTAAAACCTGTCAAGCCATTGCCGAAAACGCCGGTATCCCATTCCATCATATAGAAATGGATGGCGATAAAAAAGCCGATGGTTTTAAGCAAATTCGAGAACTTCTCATCGAACAAAAAGTCGAACTCACCGTCCTCGCCCGATTCATGCAGATCCTCCCCGATTGGTTCTGCCAAGAATTCAGCGGCAAGATCATCAACATCCACCACTCTTTTCTTCCAGCATTCATCGGAGCCAACCCATACCGCCAAGCCTACGAACGCGGAGTCAAATTCATTGGCGCCACCTGCCACTACGTCACTGCCGACCTCGATGCAGGCCCCATCATCGAACAAGAAGTTAAACGCGTCCAGCACTTCCATACAGCCCAAGACCTCATGCGCCTAGGACGCGACAGTGAACGCGACGCATTAGCCAGAGGCATTCGCTACCACGTCAACGACCGCACCATCATCCACAATAACCGAGCCATCGTATTCCCAGACTAAAGGACCTTAAAGCAATACACCCCTAGACAAAACACAACTCACTCTACAACAGACTGCAACAACCTAAATTACAGCACTTGGAATTTTAAGTTGCGTTAATCTAATAATTCTGTATATTTAAGGAGTCTTAATTTTCATTAAGGTATTATATATTATCGGGGGATAATTAAAAGCCTCATTCCTTTCTAGGAATGAGGCTCATTTTTGCCCGGAAACACCAGATCCGCCTCTCCCTCCTCGAGATCATTCATTTCCTGCTACAACCCCAGACTTTACTAAATTCTCTTTATTCTCCCCCACCCTCACTAAACATCAGACTTCAGAACAAAATCTAAGCTCGCAAAATCATCATGCGCAAATGGGATAGTATTAAGTAGGTTATTCTGTATATTTAAGGAGTCTTAATTTTCATTAAGGTATTATATATTATCGGGGGATAATTAAAAGCCTCATTCCTTTCTAGGAATGAGGCTCATTTTTTCAGCAAACACCGCCCCACCCCCACTCACCTTCAGACCATTCATTCAAGAGCGAAAAACCCACAATCTACCACACTCGCTCTAACCTCCCCCCCCTCCAAAACTCACCAAACAACACTTGAATCAATAGCTCCTCAGCTAATAAAATTAACATGCGCAAATAGGATATTATTAAAATGAATATTCACTACCCTCTAGTTTCCTTAATTCTCATTAAGGTTTTATATTATCGGGGGATAATTAACAGCCTCATTCCTTTCAAGGGATGAGGCTATTTTAACCTAACATCCTCCAATACAGCTACATATCCTCGCATAAAGCACCTCCAACCTCGGAACTGGAACACCTTTTTCATGAGCCCGCCTAAGCGGCTCCCCCCAGATTACATCCACCTCTACAGGTAAGCCAGCCACAAAATCGATCATACTCGACGGCTTGTACGCCCCCATCGGTCGCGTAATTTCTATTTGATGATCGATAAAAGACCCCTCAATATGATGACCAAACGCAGCAGCACAACTCACTACCTCAGCCATCAAAGCACGAAGCTCATTCTCCAACCTTAATTCACCTAACATCATCTCGGTATCCACCCCTCCCTCCGCAATAGCCAAGCCATTAAACGGAATATTCCACACCAATTTCATCCATTGAGCCTTCTCAAGCGACTCAACCCACTCACAAGGAAATCCAGCAGCATTACATACCCCCACAAACCCAGCTGGACATATGGCCTCAGCGTAAGCACCCAACCTAATTAAACCAGAAGCAGTGTGATGCACATGGCCTGGGGCAACACGATTTATACACACAAAACACAACCCACCAAACACTCGATGAGCTCCGAACAACTCAGCATAAAACTCACAATTCCCCAACCCATTCTGCAACACCAAAATCTGAGTATCCGCACCAATCAACGGAGTAACAACCTCCTTAGCCAAATGATTAGCGGTCGCCTTCCACGCAATGATCACCAGATCAACTTCACCAATGTCAGAGGTAAGTTTTTCACATCTTACATCCTCTAACAAAAAATCTCCATCCACACTCTCAACACATAACCCATTCTCCCTCACATAATCAAAATCACTCCGCAACAGAAAGCGCACATCCTCACCTGCCGCAGCCAATCGAGCGCCATAGTAAATACCTATAGCGCCAGAACCAACCACCGCAACCCTGCCCAATCTCCCAGAACCCCTCATGATCTAGCCTCCAGACACTAAAGCTCCCAGTCACCTTTATCCAGGCCACAGACGCAAGCCGCTAGCAACTGAATACAATGATCAATGTCTTTTGTATGAGCCATCTCAATCGATTGATGAATATAACGCGTAGGAATTGAAATAGCACCCGCTATAGAACCACCCGGCACCATTCGCTGAAGCGCCGCCGTGTCAGTACCCCCAGCAGGAAGCACCTCTGGCTGCCACTTGATCTTATTCTCCTTAGCCATCTTCTTCATAAATGCAACCATCCGATAATCACAGATTGTAGAACTATCCATGATCTTAATCGCCGCACCCTCACCCAACTGCGTAATCATATCCTGAGCCGGTACACCTGGAGTGTCACACGCCAGAGTAGTATCTAATCCAAAACCAAAATCCGGCTCCACTTGCAACGCTGACACATTTGCCCCGCGAAGCCCCACTTCCTCCTGAACCGTAAATGCAGCATAAAAGTCATAAGTCGGCTTAACACCACTCTCCTTGATCACCTTCAACGTCTCCAGCAGCACATAAACCGACACTCGGTTATCCAGCGACTTAACATTCACACAATCACCCAACTCAACAAGCTCACGCTCACGAGTGATAGGATTTCCAATTTCAATAACCTTCTCCAGCTGCTTCTTAGTAAGCCCTGTATCGATAAAGAAATCACTAAGCTCCATCTTCTTACCGCGCTCTTCCGGCTTCATAATATGCACCGGCTTACAACCCATAACCCCAAGAATATCTTTCTTCCCATGAATGATCACCCGCTGAGCTGTCAGCGTCTTAGGATCAAATCCACCAAGCGGACGAAATCTAACAAACCCCTTATCGTCGATATGTGAAACAATAAACCCGATCTCATCCATATGAGCCGCTGCCATCGATTTCATCTCACTACTTTCCCCCTTCTTGAGAGCAATCACATTCCCCATATTATCTACCCGGACCTCATCAGCCAGCCCTTTTAGCTCTTTAAGAACCAACTCACGAATTGCAATTTCATACCCAGGAGCACCAGGAGCCTTACATATTTCACTCAGTAATTTCACATCGATTGACATGCGACACAAGCTACCCAAACCACCCAAAAGAACAAACGAAAAATCCATCAATCAACCACCATGCAGCTAATAAATCATCACGATTAAAGCAACTCATCTTATGAGCAAAGCAGACTTGACCAAGCCCCCTCTCAAACTCAGCATAACCTCATGATATTAAATCTAGTGATCGTAGCAGTAGTCCTACTCTTAGGCAGCTACCTCGCCTTCTCCCCAAAGCTTTCTAACTCCTCCGCTTGGAATGCAACAGTGACACCTCTAGCCTCCATCATGGGAAGCGGCTTCCTAGTCAGCGCCCCTCTGCTCGGCAGCACCGTAGGCTACTACGCAGTATTCTGCATGATGATCCTATTAATAGTAGCATACGGAGTCGGATCCGTAATGCGATTTAACATCAAACATTTTGAACCCATAGCACACCAGCAAGGAATAACACAAAAGATAGCCCGCACATCACAGATCGTCCTCGCTATCGCCTACTTCATCTCCATCACCTATTACCTCCAGCTCCTAGCCGCCTTCTCCCTCAGCGCCATTGGCACAGAGTCAGAAATCATCTCAAATATTTTAACCACCAGCCTACTCGTATTCATCGGCAGCATAGGACTCTGGAAAGGATTAGCTGTTCTAGAATCGCTCGAGAAATACGCCGTAGCCCTAAACCTCGGCATGATAGGAGCACTCCTCGTAGCTCTCGCCTACTACAACATCCACCTAACCACAAGCCACCAATGGCAACTTCCCAACATCGACTCAAACATCAATTTTAACGACATCCGAGTCCTACTAGGCCTACTCATCGTGGTCCAAGGATTCGAGACATCACGCTACCTAGGAGATAAACATTCAGCCGACGAAAGAATCCGCACCATGCGAATAGCCCAAATTATTTCAAGCGCCATCTACATCATCTTCCTCGCCCTAGTCACGGTATTATTTCAGTCAGACATGTCAGGCAACGTCACCGCCATCATCCAAATGACCACACCCATCGCCGTTATCCTCCCCATCATGCTCACCATCGCCGCCATAGGCAGCCAGTTCACCGCCGCCGTTGCGGACGATGAGGGAGCAGGAGGACTTATAGAAGAAATCACCAACAACAAAATCCCAATCCGCTACGCATATTTACTCATCCTCATAGTAACAGTCGCCATCACATGGCTAAGCAATGTCAACTCCATCATCGCCTACGCATCACGCGCCTTCGCCCTCTACTATTTTATCCAATGTCTACTAGCCATCGTCGTCCTCAAACAAACTGGATGGCAAATGAAACGAGGCATCCTCTTCTACCTACTCTGCTTCATCTGCCTACTCGTAGTCACCCTCGGACTCCCATCTGAGTAAATTTCAACAACAAACGCCCCCTCCCCTAAAGAAATTCTACACCTCCTTCAAACCAAAGACCTCCACCTTCACCCCATGCGACATCACCGCATGCTCAAACAATCTATCAGGCCGATCAAATCCCGCCAACTCAACAGGATAGTCAGAAAACTCTTCCACAGTGACACCATGCAATGCATACGCCTCATGACTCACCCGCCCAGAAAACAACCTCTTCCTCTTCTGGTTATAAGAAAATAGATAATAGCGCTCCACCAGAAAGAACTCAAGACTACCAGGCTCTGACACCCCCAACATCTCACCCGCTGAGTATCGATATACAGACTCCTCCTCACTACCTATTTGCATCGAGCGATAGTGCGTTTCTCCATTTGACGTTGTAGCACTCATCACAGCATCAAAATAAGGCAGATTGAAAAACTTACGCGCCACCCTCACCGCCAGCATCTGATTCGCATCCAGCGAATAGAACCACACCCCCGGACGCCCATACTCATCATAGACATACGCCCGCACATTCATTTCTAGAAAATTAGACACCCCTGGCACAGCAGGACAATACGGAGGCCTTACCCCATTCATATAAAATGGCACCACCCCAAGGTAAGTTTTTCCATCATACGTATCGACAGCCAACCCGGGCGGTAACGTCGCCTGCACTTCGGCAGGCTCCACCTCCCAATGCAAAAACAACAACTCGCCCCATGATTGCCGCATCACCACAGATTGATCAGCAGGACGACGCGTAGCTTTTATTCTATCCTCAAGAGACGGACACTTCATATCACCATCATAAGCAACAAACCCAAAATGTCTAAACTAGTTTCAATAAACTCACCCCCCCGCCAAATAAAAATCAGGCACACCCATTACCAAAATAACACAAATCACACCATTTATACGCAAAAAAAACAACCAATTGTCTATTTTTTTAAAAAATATCATGTTTATTATTAAAAAATCTTTACTTTATGAAAAAATAAATTACAAATATTTATGTAGAAGGGAAATCAGCAAGAGTAAGTAAACAAGCAAAACAGCTAAATACCTACTCCCACAGTTTTTAACTTCTTTGCAGCACGGTTGCTAAAAAGCAACCAATCACCCCCTAAGTATAAATAATACATATGAAAAAAATGAACACAATCATCGGGCTACTTGCGCTAAGTGGCACAGCATTCGCACAAACTGTTTCAAATGGAGATTTCGAACTGTTTTCTGACGCAAGCGAAGGTGTAAAATACACTTCTGAATTAGCAGATGGAGTTAACTTTACAGCTACTGTTACTGACTGGAAACTAGTCAACGACATGAGCCTCTATCAGAGAACCTACATGGTGAAAGAAATCGATCCAAAAACAGGAAAAGAAACAGGAAAAGAAATCGAAACTAAAGATACCTCACTAAGAATCGGAGCCAGCGAAAAAGAGTTCGCTAATTTAGCACATCAAGGTCTTGAGTTCAAAGAAGCAGGCACCTACACAATCTCCTTTGACTCATTCATGGCTAATGAAGCTAAAACAGAGCAAACTGCAAGTATAGCACTCTATCCTGGTAGTGGTTCTGAAAGCCCATACTTTTCATCAATATTCACTGAAAAAAGTGACGGCTTCACTACTGACCAGTCATTTACCTTCACTCTCGATAAAAAGCATATCGAAGCAGCCGAGGGCAAATTCGAACTTGTCTTCAGTAACACAGGTTTTACAGAAGAAGAGATCAAAGAGGGAGCTAAAGCATACGACATGTTCGTAGACAACGTTTCTATCGCAGCCGTCCCAGAACCATCAAGCACAGCATTGCTCGGACTTGGAGCACTCGGACTTCTAGTTCGTCGTAAGCGCTAGTCAGCTAGTCTTAATACAATACTAAGATTCATATCTATACCCCACTCTGACAAGTTCAGAGTGGGGTTCTTTTTTACCACTTCAACCTCCCCCCCCTCTACACCTGGAATAGGAGAAACTTCATCACCCTCAGCATTGACAAACCAGATGATCGCATTAACGTGCAAAAACTTACCTCTAACACATCACATCAACCAATATGTTACTCCATTTCTACAAAATGAACGGTGCCGGCAACGACTTCGTAGTCATCGATAATCGCAACCTCTCCATCAATCTCGATAAAGACACCATCGAAGCAATCTGTGACAGACATCGTGGCATCGGCGCTGACGGCCTTCTCGCTGTAGAACCCGCCCAACATGGAGCAGATTACAGATTCCGCTATTATAATGCAGACGGCGGAGAAGCTGAAATGTGCGGCAACGGCGCCCGCTGCTTCGGCAGATTCACAGCCCACCTCGGTGACGAAGTCAAAGACATCGTAACCTTCGAAACCATCGCCGGAACCCTAAGCGCTGAAATGATCGGCGAAAACGTCCGCATCGCAATGTCAGACCCATTCGACCTAGACCTCAGCACAAACTGCAACATAGACTCACTCGGAACAGACATCCATGTTCTCAACACCGGCGTCCCTCACACCGTCGCATTCATCGATGACCTCCCTAATCTAGACGTCGTCAAAAACGGCGCCGCCATCCGCTATCACGAAAGGTTCGCACCCAGCGGCACCAACGCAAACTTCGCTAAAGTCCTCGCACCAGATCACATCGCCATCCGCACATACGAGCGCGGTGTAGAAGGTGAAACCCTAGCATGCGGCACAGGCATGTGCGCAGCTGCACTCATCCATAACCTCCTTACCGACGCTCCATCACCAGTAAAAGTAGACGTAGCTGGAGGAGACACCTTAGAAATCGGCTTCGAGCGCACCGGCGAGAACACCTTCACCAACGTAACACTCAGCGGCCCAGCTGACTTCGTTTTTGAAGGCGACATCGAGATCTAATTCTCTAAAATATATCCGACAGCGCGCTAAATCACTACATTTCTATTTAACACGAAATAGGATTTACAAAGCGCGCTGTTTCTGGCATCCCATCCCGCACTATGTCAGAGCTACCTAAAGCATACGAGCCACAGGCTGTTGAAAAACAGTGGTACGAAAAATGGACAACCAACGGTTGTTTCCACGCAGATGAAAATTCCTCCAAAGAAGGATACTCCATCGTCATACCACCACCAAACGTCACCGGCATCCTCCACATCGGCCATGTTTTAAATAACTCCATCCAAGACATCCTCGCTCGCCGTGCACGCCAGCAAGGAAAAGAAGTCCTCTGGCTCCCAGGCACAGATCACGCCGGCATCGCCACTCAGACCAAGGTAGAGAAAAAAGTCCGCGAAGAAGAAGGAACATCACGCCGCGAACTCGGACGTGAAGAATTCCTCAAACGCGTATGGGACTGGAAAGAAGACCACGGCGGCATCATCATCAACCAACTCAAACGCCTAGGCTGCTCATGCGACTGGGACCGTGAGCGCTTCACCATGGACGAAGGATACTCAGAATGGGTAGCCAAAGTATTCGTAGACCTCTTCAACGAAGGCATGATCTACCGTGGAAAACGCATGGTCAACTGGTGCCCAGTATCCCTCACAGCACTCTCTGACGAAGAAGTAATCGCCAAACCACAAAACTCAAAACTCTTCTTCATGAAATACGAGTTCGTCGACGCACCAGGCGAGTTCCTAGAAATCTCCACCACCCGCCCAGAGACCCTCATGGGCGACATCGCCGTAGCCGTAAATCCTAAAGATGAACGCTTCGCAAAACACGTCGGCAGAAAAGTAAGACGCCCATTCCCTGAAGCAGATATCCCAGTCATCGCAGACGAACACGTAGATATCGAATTCGGAACAGGTGCCCTAAAAATCACCCCAGCACACGACAAAGCAGATTTCGAGATCGGCCAACGCCATAACCTAGAAATCATCGACGTCCTCCACCCAGACGGAACCATCAACTGCCCAGAACTCCCAGAACTCGACGGCCTAGACCGCTTCGTTGCTCGCCGCAAAGCAGCCGCCATGCTTGAAGAAAAAGGACTCCTCATCAAAGTAGAACAACACGAAAACTCCGTCGGCTACTCAGAGCGCGCAGACGTCCCCGTAGAACCACGCATCTCCATGCAATGGTTCCTAAAATACCCGTGCACAGAAGAAACCACAGACGCCGTCCTCAACGGCGACATCAAATACCGCCCAGAACGCTGGGTCAAAACCCACTCCAACTGGATGCAAAACATCCAAGACTGGTGCATCAGCCGCCAACTCTGGTGGGGCCACCAAATCCCAGTCTGGTATAAAAAAGACAAAGTCTTCGACCTCAAAGAAGCAGAATCCCTAGACTCAAGCGACCTCTCAGCAGGCGACATCTACGTAGGCACCACCCCACCCTCTGATGAAGAAAACTGGGAACGCGACGAAGACGTCATGGACACCTGGTTCAGCTCATGGCTCTGGCCATTCGCCACTATGGATGACGCCACAAGAGACAAATTCTACCCAACTGCTGACCTAGTCACAGGCCCAGACATCATCTTCTTCTGGGTCGCCCGCATGATCATGGCTGGCTACAAATTCGCAGACGGACTACCATTCAAAAACGTATTCTTCACCTCCATCGTGAGAGATGAAAAAGGACGCAAAATGTCCAAGTCACTAGGTAACTCCCCAGACCCCATCGAACTCATGGACAAGTTCGGTGCAGACGGACTACGCTTCGGACTCATGAGAATCGCCCCCACAGGAACCGATATCAAATTCAACGAAGACACCATCTCAGAAGGCAGAAACTTCGCCAATAAACTCTACAACGCCTGCCGCTTCAGACAAATGCAAGGCACAGAGTCTATCAAACTAGAGTCATTTGAGAAACTAGATCCGCACCACGTAGACATCCTAGCCAAGCTAGACCAGCTATCTATCAACCTCGATAAAGCCTACACAAGCTACCGCTTCAATGACGTAACCGGCCACCTCTACGAGTTCTTCTGGACCGAATACTGTGACAAGTTCCTAGAAGCCATCAAATTTGATTTCAGATCAAATGACGACAACGCAAAAGCACGCACCCTAGCAGTCATCGACACCGTCCTAGCACGCTACCTAGCACACCTCCACCCACTCATGCCACACATCACCGAGGAACTCTCCGCCAAAATGGGCTACACCTCAGAAGGCGAATTCCTCATGAGCAACGTGATAGATAACACCCCAGTCCTAGCAAGCATGTCAGCATCAGACATCCAGGCCTATTCTAACCAAGCAGCAGCCGTCTACTCCACAGCCAGCAACCTCAGAAACCTCAAGTCAGAATACAATCTTGCAGCTAGCAAAGATGTTAAATTTGTCGTCAAGCCCATCAGCGGACAAGACTGGATAGCTGGCCAGTGTGACACACTCATCACCCTAGTTGGCGCCAAAGGAATGGAACTGGACGCCACCTACGATGCCCCACAAGGCACCCCCGCAGCAGTCACTGCCATCGGTGAAATCTACATGCCACTAGACGGACTCATCGACCTCGATGCCGAGAAAAACCGTCTCGACAAAGAAATCGAAAAAGTCTCCCAAGAGGTCATGCGCGCTGGTAAAAAACTCGGCAACGAGAAATTCGTCGCCAACGCCAAACCAGAAGTCGTTCAAAAAGAGAAAGACCGCCTCGCTGAATGGGAGAACAAACTAGCCCAACTTAAGGAAATGCGCGCAGCTCTGAGCTAGCCTCAGGCTCAGATCACTTTAATGCTTGCCGACTCCCTCTGCCTCCCTCTAGCATCTCGTATTCTCTTGTTTGACTAACTCAAAAACAGTAAATCATCACTATGTCCATGAAACCCATTCACGATATTGAAAACATGCAGCCAGAAGCTATCGAGCTACTCGAAGCTGCAGGATACGTGGACGCAAAAACTATCTTTAATCATCCTATCGCAGACATCACCACTGAACTCATCAAGGCGAATAACGTGCTCGACATCATCGACACTGAGCCCAGTAGAGCAATGGTCGCACAATGGCTCAAACCAATTGAACTGCAACTCGGGAAGAAAATCAATGATAGCGCACCAGAAATAGACCCCAGTTTACTCATTGAGCCAAAAGAAATACTCAACACCCCTTTTGCTGTCCCTTTGTCAGAAAACTTTATTAAAGAACATCATATCGACCTAGCTGAATTACCCAGCGGCACAGTGCGCTTTCTAAATAAAGAACAAGCTTTGCGCCACTACGACGAAGAAGAATCTATTCCAGTTAACTACAACGTCGTATCTGAACAACCTTCTAGTAAAGTTGCTGAGCCAGAAAAAACAGGCCTCTTTGATGACCCAGTCTTCACCTCCAAAGAGTCACCAATCCTCGACAAAAATCGCATCCTAAAAATGGAGACCTTCAAGCAAGAAGGAAGCTCAGTCGCATCTCTAGACAGAGACAATGGCATCAACCTCACAAAAACCACCAGAAAAGAGACGAACGAAGGTGTAAGCCCTGATTCTAAATTCTACATTAAAGGTGTTCTCCACAAAAATACCTCTAGATTCAAGTCTGGCTGCCACTCATTTTTATTAGTGAATTTTATGATTCTCCTTTCTTTTGCCATCACATCACTAGTCCTCATAGACAGAGATCAATATTGGTGGGCAGTCTGGGCTCCGCTGTTAGGCATCTTAGCCATTTTTATATACTTCACAGCTGCACAACAAGCATCTTGCCCTATTTGCAACCAAAAGCAATTTGCTCCCAAAAGATGTCTGAAGCACAAAAGCGCTCACCGCTGGCCAATCTTTGGCTACATGCTACCCACGGCATTCCACGCAATCGTATTTAAATGGTTCCGGTGCATCTTCTGCGGCACCTCTGTTAGACTAAAAGAATAGTTTCAAAAAAGAACTCACAATTGAGGTCGTTTTGCGTTGCTATATCCACTTAGGTAGATGATAGTAACTAACAATGACGGATGTTTTTGACCAGCAAACTCTAGAACTAACCCTCAAGGCCTCTAATGAAGGAATCTGGGATTGGGATGTAGGCAGTGGTGAGATTTTTTACTCCGACAGGATCATCGATTTCTTAGGATACGAGAAATCCTCAACCCCTAATATCATGGCTCATCCAGAGGAGATAGTTCATGATGATAGCTTTGAATATTTTCATGAGGTCCTATCCCTAACATTGCAAGACCCTGATGCAGAGCATCTAGGAATCGACTGCAAAATCCGCAGACCAGATGGCAAGTCCCGCTGGATCCGTATCCGAGGAATTGTCATCAGAGAGTCAGGTGAAGCCGTCAGAATAGCCGGCTCAATGATAGATATTTCAAAAAGAAAATTCGCGGAAGAAATGGTTGCAGAAGAACAAAACATGCTCCGCCTCATCATCGACAACATCCCCCTCCAAGTTTACTTCAAAGACACCAACTCATGCTACACACTCGTCAACCAACGACAGGTCGACTGGCTAGGGAAAAAAAATACCAATGAAGTTCTCGGCAAATCAGGCGAGATCTTCTTCTCTCCAGAAAGCTGGCACGCCACCAGACAAGAAGAACTTAGAATCATGAAGACTGGCAAATCTGTGATCGATGTCATTCAGCGAGAAAAATGGCCACACAAGCCAGACTCCTATGTCCAAAAAGTAAAACACCCCTGGTACGATAGCTCAGGCGAACTACTGGGAACCTACGGGATTTCATGCGATGTCACCAGCCTCATCCAAGCCAAGAAAAAACTAGAAAACCTAGCCATCAGCCTCCAACAGCAAAACAAAAGCTACCAAGAAGAACTGATGCTTGCCACCGAGATCCAACGTGCTATCTTGCCTGAGAATGCCCCAGACTGGGATGCCACACTTGCCAAATGGCTAGACAGGGTCCAGATCAAAACACTATATTCTCCAGCCTCAGAACTCGCAGGCGACTTCTACGACACTATCGCCGTCTCTAAGAAAAAAATCGGCTTCCTCATCATCGACGTGATGGGCCACGGAGTCCGCTCTGCGATTATCGTATCATTGATTAGAGGACTCATGGAACAAGCCGAGCACCTAGCATCAGAACCAGCCCGCTATCTAGAAGAAATCAATGAAGGCCTCACAGCCATCCTACAGAAAGCTTCTATCACCCTCTTCGCATCAGCTTGCTACACATTACTAGATTTCAACTCTAACAAAATTACCATTGCCAGCGCTGGCCACGATTTCCCATTGATCGAATTCAACACCGACGCGCCTACCGACGACAAAACTCAGGGAAAGAAAGGCTCAGCCCTTGGAATATGTGAAGGAGCACATTACCCAGAGACCATCTACCCTATGGCAGATATAAAAAGCATGCTACTCTACACAGACGGCATCTATGAAGCGTCTAACAATAAAGATGAAGACTGGGGCATAGAAAAGTTACAACAAGCCTTCACCAACGCACAAACCAAACAACCTTCATCAACTCCATACCATATCTATGGTGAAGCCGCCAGATGGATGGGACACACCCAATTCCAAGATGACGTCTGCTTACTCCATTTAGAAATAGTCTAACAACTCCCCATGAGCACACCTGAAATAAACCGTTTAGAACTAGCCCTCAAAGCATCCAACGAAGGCATCTGGAAATGGAATCTGTTAGAAGATAAAATCCACTACTCCTCATTACTCCTCGAGTTCATGGGAGTTACAAACCAAGAGCAAGCTCTACATCTGTTCAAGGACATCGATAAACTTTATCACCCAGCAGACACAGTCAAACTCAAGGCAAAACTAAAGGCATTCATGAAAACCACCGGCAGACAAACCTTCGGTGCGGACTGCCGCTACCAACACCCTGACGGCTCTCCGCGTTGGTTCAGGATTCGCGGAGCCAGCCAGAGAGATAGCTCCGGCACCCCAACACTCATTGCAGGATCAGTAATCGATATCACTAAACGCAAACGCGTTGAACTGCTACTAGCAGAAGAAAAGCACCTACTAAACTTACTCGCCGAATCGATCCCAGTAAATATTTACTTCAAAAACAAAGACTCCAAATTCGTGATGGCTAACACTGCCACCTCAGAAAAAATGGGCCTCTCAAAGGCAAAAGACATCATAGGCAAAAGCGACCACGACTTCTTTGACGCCAGACATGCTGACAAGTCACTCAAAGATGAAGTCACCATCATGGAATCTATGGAAAAACTCAATGGCACCCTAGAAAAAGAGATTTGGGACGGCGATGAAGAGACTTGGTGCATCACCAGCAAGTACCCTTGGCTTGATCACAATGGTAAAATTAAAGGCACCTTTGGAGTCACCAATGACGTTTCAGACATCGTGAAAACCCAGACCCGTCTCGTTGAGGTAGCCCAGACCTACAAGGATAGAAATGATATATACAAAGAAGAATTAAAACTCGCATCCGAAGTCCAGCAGGCAATCCTAGCAAAGAAAATCCCATCGCTCCCCACTGATCTGACCAACAAGATCAACAGCAAGTACATCGCTGACTTCGCTGTCACCCACATCCCGATGCACGGCTTAGCTGGAGACTTTTACGAGGCTATCCCTATATCAGAAACCAAAATGGGGATCTTACTCTGTGATGTTATGGGCCACGGAGTTCGCGCCTCACTCATTGTCGCCATGATTCGTGGCCTCATTTCCAAAGAGCAAGAATCAGCAGCCTCTCCAGAAAAATTCCTATCATGCCTAAACCATGGACTTTGCCATATCCTATTCAAAGCCGGCATCACCATGTTCTCCACCGCCATTTACTGCGTCATCGATGTTAGCGCTGGATCACTCACCATGGCCTGCGCTGGCCACCCCCTACCAATTCTAAAAAGAAACTCACATTATAAACTACTAGACGCAAAAACAATTCAAACAGGCACCGCTTTAGGCCTAGTTTCCGAAAGCGAGTATGAATCCACCACCATCCCTCTCGATGACCTAGAAGAAGTCATCTTCTACACGGATGGCATCTACGAAGTCGTAAACGCCGAGGAAGAAGAGCTAGGAATGACAAAGCTGATCGACACCATGAACAACACCCGAGACCCGAAAGAATCCTCGATCCATAATCTCAGCCGAATTGCTAAAGAACACTCTCACGACAAGCAATACAACGATGATGTCTGCCTGTTAAGTGTACAAATCCAGCGCTAGCCTCAATCACTCACCGGCATGGATTTTACAGATATAGACCGCGATGACTTCCGTAACCTACTCGGAGAAATAGGAAAAGCCTGCATGCCGTTCGGAAAATTCGGCCCAAATTTCCACCCTCCACGAGGAGTACCCATCATGGATCTCCCTCCAGAGTACCTTACATGGTTTAAAGAACGAGGGTTCCCAAAAGGTCAACTAGGTGAACTCATGGCACAAGTCTGCGAAATCAAAGAAGTCGGCATGGACCAACTATTCGACCCACTCAGGCAAGCCAACGGTGGACGAGTCAGTATCCGCAAACGCCGGCCCAAATCAGATTTCTAACAAGTAATACCTTAAATCACTACTTCACACAATGGAAAGGAGCTGGCACTGTCACCACTTCCATCCCCGCGCTCTGAGCAGCCATAATCCCAGCAGGAGCATCTTCCAGCACCAAGCATTTTGTAGGATCTACCTCTAGTCTGCTAGCAGCTTCAAGGAAAATATCTGGCGCAGGCTTACCGCACGCTACATCATTCGCTGTCACCACTTCATCAAATAAGTCGCTAATTCCTACTGCCTGAAGCGTCTTCTCAGCCACCACTCGGGTACCTCCAGTAGCTATTGCCATAGGCACCTTGCCGCGCATTGATCTAGCATAGTTGACCACATCTTCATTGATCTCCACTTTATCTAACAAATTCATAAATGCCTCTCTCTTCGCAAGAGCCACATCAGTAGGATCTATGTTAAGCCCAAACTCGCCATTAAGCTCCACCACAATATCCTTAGTCGGTCTACCCCCCATCGAATAAAACACGTCCTCAGGGAACACATCTTTGGGTACATTAAATTGAGCTAAAGCTTCTCGCCATGCCTGGAAATGCGCCGGCATAGAGTCCACTAAAGTTCCGTCTAAATCAAATATCACAGCTTCAAAGCTACCATCAGGAATTTCTAGGTCACCAAATTTTTTCATCGCATATGCTTAGTGCCAAATACCCCAAATAAAGCAAGCCAGATTGCACAATTTTCAATGATTTTTTCGTTACCCCTTGATCACTTCTACTAAATCCATCACCCTCTCGCCATGAAATTCCTCCGCATTTTTTCAGCCTTCATCATGCTAATTATGTTAAATTCTTGCACTCACGATCCCTATAATTATCACGATATGGTGAAGATTCAGCAAGTTGACCCAAGTATCCAAACCGACCTACGCTACAAAACCAGCAACAACATCACAAAACAACCGCTCTACCCCGCTGATATGCCCACCCTCCTCAGACCAAACACCGCCAAGCGACTAGCCCACGCCAACCAGCTCGTCACAGAAAGCGGCTATCGGCTTAAGATATGGGACGCCTACCGCCCACAATCTGCCCAAATCGCCCTCTGGGACTCGTCCGGTCAAGACTCCAACTTTGTCGCTAATCCTTACGAAAACCCATCCCTCCACACTCACGGAGTAGCAGTCGACGTCACCCTCGCATTCCCTGATGGATCCCCAGCCCCGATGCCCACTGACTTCGATGATTTCAGCAACAAAGCATCCCCACACTACATCCATCCCAGCCCCGTAGTGAGACGAAATCTCCGCATCCTCAAAGACGCCATGCACACCGCAGGCTTCCTCTACATCCACTCTGAGTGGTGGCACTTCCTAGATAAAGACTACAAACAATACTCCATCATCCCATCCATCCAGTAACAAAATGCCTACCAAAAACATTGCCATCATAGGTGCTGGTCCGGCCGGACTACGCGCAGCAGAAGTCGCCGCTGAATCAGGAGCCTCAGTCACCATCTTCGACTCCAAACCCTCCTCTGGCAGGAAATTTCTAGTCGCCGGTAAAAGTGGCCTTAACCTCACCAACGATGAACCCTGGGAAACCTTTCTCCAAAAATACAGCGGCACCGACCTCCCCCATCAACACTGGAACAAAATCCTCTCCAACTTCGACAACCAAGCCCTCCGCTACTGGGCAGGCGAATTAGGTATCGCCACCTTCGTAGCGTCTTCAGGAAAGGTCTTTCCCACAGAAATGAAAGCAGCCCCCCTCCTCAAGCGCTGGATCGACAAACTGCGCGCCCTAGAGGTAAGTTTTTCATTCAACCACCACTGCACCAATTTCAGCAGCTCCAAAAATGGCGTAGAGGTAAGTTTTTCCACCCCAGATAACCATGAAGAAACTACCCTCCAATTTGACGCCGTAGTCCTCGCCCTTGGCGGAGGTTCCTGGCGCAACACTGGTTCCACTGGTGAATGGACAAGCATATTCTTAAATCACAACATCCACCTTACCCCACTCACCGCGGCCAACTGCGGCTGGGAAACACCATGGCCTGAAGATTTCATCAAAGAAGCCGAAGGCCTCCCACTCAAAAACATCATCGTCACCGCCGGAGAAAAATCCATCGGCGGTGAACTAGTCATCACCAAATACGGACTCGAAGGCGGCCCCATCTACAAACTAGGCGCAGCCATCAAATCACTCCCATCTCCACAAATCACCATCGACTTCAAACCAAGCCACACAGAAGAACAACTCACTGCCAAAATGGAGTCTGCTAAACGCAACCTCATCCACGAAGCCAAGCTCCGCTGGAAACTCAACGCAGCCACCCACTCCCTCCTAAAACATCACTTCCCCACAGAAGAAAGCCTTACCGTCGAAAAACTCGCCCACACCATAAAAAAATTCCCCATCCCTCTCACCCAACCCCGCCCCATAGATGAAGTCATCTCCAGCGCCGGCGGTGTAAAATGGTCCGAGCTTGACCAAAACCTCATGCTCAAAAAACTCCCAGGCATCTACTGCGCCGGAGAAATGATCGACTGGGAAGCCCCAACCGGCGGCTACCTCCTCCAAGCCTGCTTCGCCACAGGGACATGGGTTGCCAAAGCCATTCTGGCACAACAACCTCCTCTATCATGAATCACATAAAAATATGTAGCTGCCGCAGCTATAAAGTAAACTAGCCTCTTAAAGCAACTTCACACCACCATCAGCAAAAGCAATCTTACGCTCCTTATAAAGCTGCCCTAGCGCCTTCTTATAAGTCTTCTTGCTCACACCAAACATCGCCTGAATAGCCAGCGCATCGCTCTTATCTCCTACATCAAGAAAACCATTCCCCTGCTTAAGCCTAGCCATAATCTGCTCCGCAAGAGTGCCTACTTTTTCAGCACCAGGCTTCTGTAAAATAATATCTACCTTATCATCTTCACGCAGTGTGAGTACATACCCCTTTAAACGATCACCAATACTCACTGGCTGGAAAATTTGATCATGATAGATCATCCCCCAATGCGTCCCCTCAACAATGACATTATAACCATTAGTCGATCTACGCACCACAATGATGTCAACCTGCTCATCCTCTAAAAACGTCCTTCTCTCCTTACCCAGAAACCTCCCCAACTTAGTAGTCGCAGCAATCCTGCCAGACTTCTCATCCACATAAGCCTGCACCATGATAGTCACCCCCTGACTCACTTTTCTCTTCTGCTCACCAAACGGCAACATCAAATCTTTGCTCAAACCCCAGTCCAAAAATGCTCCCGCCTGATTGACCTGTACCACCTTAAGCGCGGCACACTCACCCACTATAATCTTAGGCTCCTTTGTCGTCGCAATCAGTCGATCTTCTGAATCATTATAAATAAAGACACGCATCCACGAACCCAGTTGAGCTCCTTGCCCACCTTCGTATGTAGGCAGCAAGATTTCACCACATTCATGCCCATCAAGATAAGCACCCCTGTCTTCAAGACGGACCACTTCGAGACTATTCCATTTTCCTAAATCAGCCATTATCGATTATGACTCCAGAACTACTGGAAACGGCTGAGGTTGAATAACATCACGGCATAATTCTTCTTGAAACTGACTAAGAGAAGGCATCTGCGCCAGCGCTTCTTCAACAGATTGAGGCCTATCTTCCCAATTTGGGCTCATTAACCTATACATCCACACCTTAAATGACTCAGGAATATCCCCTCTGAATCCACTGATATAAGGCAACTCACCAACTCTGTGCTTAGCTTTAGCGGTTGCTAATGGCAATTTCGCGAGTGGATGACCATCTGCCAACATAGCGTAACATAGCTGACCAATCATAAAGATACTGGTGATTTCCCCCATCGGCTTACCTGCACAGAGCTCTGGAGCTGCGAAGGCAGAGGCTATCATCTTTTTCTCAGAACCTGGACCGTGAATCAATGGCATGAGTTTACTGTAGCCCATATCCATAAGGAGGAAATGCTTACCTCCATTAGCCTTTTTCTGAACCAGAACTGACGAAAGCCTAAAGTGGTAATGGAAAAATCCATACTGACGGAGTTGACCTAGCGCCTCCAAAAGCTGCTCAGCTAGATCATACACATCCTGCACACTAAACATCCCCTTCCCGAGCATGCTCTGGAGAGTATTGCCATTTGCAGATGCTCCTACAATGTAAGCTGTATCATTTTCTATACCCGCATCTATCACAGGTAGAACACTAGCGTCCTCCACACTCGATAGATCTTTTACAAGGCTCAAAAACTTTTTATCAAAGACACTTCGGTCTTCATTTTTAGGAATAGTAAACTGACGCAAGATAACATTTCTTCCGATGACTGTATCCTCAGCAAGGTAAACCTGCCCTAAGCGCCCGTTTCCGAGACTACGTTTGATTTTATATCGGTTCATTGTATGGCTTTCTAGTTTGGGGAATATTGTATATTTATACAGGTTAGCTTGTTGATATCTTACAATAGCATGCTTCACTGCTCATTATATTTTTGGGATTCCAGCCCCTCGTCAGCTAAAGCGTCGCGTCTTGCAACACTTATCTTAGTTTTTGACGTTATTTATCGACTGAAAATTAAAACTACCGTTTCTTTATCTTGCCTCGACCTCAGTCCGATTAAACATAATCTCGTGAGCTCCAATAAAGCCAGTATCCACTAATGCTTTATTCCAGGTCTCGATAAGCGGCGGGCTATTGAAGATCAAATATGCCTTCAAAATCCAGATCAACCCCTCTTGCTTATTACCCGAATCGAATTCTCTAAGAGCATTTGCATAATAGTAATAAGGGTTATCCTCCATATAACTACGCAGTTCATACATTCTCTTCAGCTCCGCATCATACTTGCCAGGACTATCTTTGGCTAACTTTGAGATCGAAATCAGGTATTTAAAATCTAATAGTGGCAATGAAGTATCTCCCCTGCTTTTGATCAGCTTGTTGATATATACCATATAATCAGTAGCCTTTTGATAGCGACCATCAAAAAAATTAATCTCTACCAAATTCATCAAAGATGGAATATGATTCGGGTTAATCTTTAGCACTTCATCGTAATAAGAGATCGCCTTATCAACGTCATGAATCTGTGCCCTGCATATACCATGCAGCCAGATCAAATCCATGTCATCTGGGAAAATATTAAGCGCATCTTCAATAGCGATCATGCAGGTGAAAAACTTCTGATTCCTACTAGCTTCAGTCGCCTTGCGCTTAAGCTTCACATACTCAGTCCTAGCCTCAAGCGGAAGCTTTTCAAATCTCTCGCCAATAACCTTAAGACGGCTAGCCACGACTGGATCCTGAGCGGATGCAAAGGAAGAGGCTACTACTAGCAGGGCGGATACAGTTACGGTAAGTAGTTTCATAATGTTTTTATTTAGGTTTCTAATTAATGCAATAACCTTTACTATGTCAAGTCCTAAGGCTATTTCAGAACCTCAACACCACCCAACCACACTCTATAATTCAACCCCTCCTGAATATCCACACGCATTAATTCAATCTCATAACCAGCCACAACATGCGAATCCAAAAGGACTTTATTCCAAACATCTATAAATCTCGCATCAGCGAAGACTGTCGCCGCTCGGGATAACCACACCTCCCCCTCTAATCTATTCCCCGATTCAAATTCACGTAGCGCATTAACATAATAAAAATAAGGCGTATCATCCATACTTGAATGGAGAGAACTCAGCCTCTTTATCTCGTTTTTGTATTTATCAGGCTGCTTTATAGATAGCTTACTCAAACAAACCAGATGCTTAAAATCAAGCAGCGGCAGCGATTCCCCCCTTCTTAACCAGTTGATGCAGTTCACATATTTCGAAGCCTCCTCAAAATCACCAGAAAAGAAATGAATCTCCACTAGATTCATTAGCGCCAGCATATGGCTAATATTAATCCCTAAAACCTTCAAATACTGCTCAGTCGCTCCATCAACATCGTGTATCCGTGCAAGACAAATCCCCTTCAGCCAAATAAGATCCATATCCTCGGAGAAAATATGTAGCGCTTTATCAATAGTAACGATGCAGCTAAAATACCTCTGCTCCTTATTCTCTTTAGTGGCACGCCTCTTCAACACAATAAACTCTTCCCGCTTTTTCAATGGCAACTTTTTAAACTGATTACTAATAGCCTCCAAACGAGCCTTAACCATCGGATCCTGTGCAGCAACCGTAGGGAAAATCATAAATAAAACTCCAAAAACAATAATAATTAACTTTTCCATAATATCAAAGTCTGACTGAGCACTTTAAATAGGTCAAGCTACAAACACTTACAACACAATGGCGAATTAGCCTTAAATCCCACCAAAAGACAATTCTCTGTAAAAAAAACGCCAAACAATTCAATTTTATTTTGACAGATCAGCCGCCTCTGCTACTTTCCGCCCGCCTGTCAGTAGGTCAACTTACTCGGCAAGCAACTAGTAATGGTATCAATTACACTGTTACGCTCTTGTAGCTCAGGGGTAGAGCGCATCCTTGGTAAGGATGAAGTCGGCGGTTCAATTCCGCCCAAGAGCTCCAGCGTAACTAACATCATATCGAAATAATCCAGTCTGACAAACAACTTGCCAGACCTAATTAAAGCGCAAAAAAAGAAAAATAAATATTATGGCTAAAGAAGCATTCGAAAGAAACAAGCCGCACGTCAACGTAGGAACCATCGGTCACGTTGATCACGGCAAAACAACTCTCACAGCAGCTATCACAAACACACTTGCTCTAACAGGTGGTGCAGTTGCTAAAGCATACGACGAAATCGACGGTGCTCCAGAAGAACGTGAGCGCGGTATCACTATCTCAACAGCACACGTTGAGTATGAAACTGAGACACGTCACTACGCACACGTTGACTGCCCAGGTCACGCCGATTACGTTAAAAACATGATCACTGGTGCAGCACAAATGGACGGAGCTATCCTCGTTTGTTCAGCAGCTGATGGTCCTATGCCACAAACTCGTGAGCACATCCTTCTTGCTCGTCAGGTTGGTGTTCCAGCGATCGTAGTATTCCTCAACAAAGTTGACCAGGTAGACGACGAGGAACTCCTCGAGCTCGTTGAAATGGAAATCCGTGAACTCCTCGACATGTATGAGTTCCCTGGAGACGACATCCCTGTAATCATGGGATCAGCTCTTCTCGCACTTCAAGGTGACGCAACTCACCAAGAGAACATCCTCAAGCTTATGGCTGCGGTTGACTCTTACATCCCTGAGCCAGAGCGCCCAGTTGACCAACCATTCCTCATGCCTGTGGAAGACGTATTCGCGATCTCTGGTCGTGGAACAGTTCTCACTGGTCGTATCGAGCGTGGTATCATCAAGAAAATGGAAGAAGTTGAAATCGTTGGTATCAAAGACACCATCAAAACAACGATCACTGACATCGAAATGTTCCGTAAACTTCTCGACGAAGGTCGTGCAGGTGAGAACGTAGGTCTCCTCGTTCGTGGTCTTAAGAAAGACGACGTAGAGCGCGGACAGGTTGTAGTTAAGCCTGGTTCAGTTACTCCACACGCTAAGTTCGTAGCAGAAACATACGTTCTATCTAAGGACGAAGGTGGTCGTCACACACCATTCTTCTCTAACTACCGTCCACAGTTCTACTTCAGAACAACTGACGTTACTGGTTCTATCAAGCTTCCTGAGGGAGTTGAAATGGTTATGCCTGGTGACAACGTTGAGATGGAAGTTGAACTCATCACTAAGATCGCTATGGAGAAACGCATGCGTTTCGCTATCCGTGAAGGTGGCCGCACAGTAGGTGCAGGACGTGTAGCTGACATCCTAGACTAATTAATAGTTATTCTAGAATAAAGCACACTTTTTTAATGCGCTAGGATTCAGCACATTACGTGACTGAAAACTGGATTTCGAGGGTGCTTCAAGTTTTAATGCTTGAAGTACCCTTAAATCGCATTAAAAGAACTGCCCACTTGATAACCAAGTCAAGTCGGCAACAAGAAGTAACAAGGAGTAGTAAAACAAACAGGGTTGTAGCTCAATTGGTAGAGTAGTGGTCTCCAAAACCATTGGTTGAGAGTTCGAGTCTCTCCGGCCCTGCCACTCCTTAACAAAATATATAACAACAAAACATGTTTCAGAAGATTTCAACATTCATCGGCGAAGTAAGAGGCGAACTCCGTAAGGCTACATGGCCTTGGGATCCAGATCCAAAAGCCAAAGGCCTTAAGAAATACAAAGAGCTCGTCGACTCAACAGTAGTCGTCATGATCGCCATTGTCCTTCTCGCTGGCTTCGTTGCAGTCTCTGATCTCCTTCTCTCCAAGGCTATCAAGTTCATCTCAACTAGCTTCTAATTGCTAAACATAGACGAACCACAAGTCATACAATTTATATTAACTTCATCTTAACGATAATCTAAACACTCAGATGCCAAAAATTCCACCACCAAACAAGCAATGGTACGTAGTTCACGTACTCTCCGGTCAAGAGCAACGCGTTCGTGACCGTATCTTGCGCATGGTTGAAGCAGAAGAAATGGGAGACTTCATCTACGAAGTCCTCGTTCCTCAAGAGATCGTCTCAGCAGTAGGTAAAGGTGGGCAGAAAACAGAAAGAAAGAAAAAATTCTATCCTGGCTACATCATCGTTAACATGAACCTCTACACAGAGGACGGTCAGCTCCAAGAAAACACTTGGTACTTCATGAAAGAAACCGATGGCATCATCGGCTACGCTGGCACTAAAAATGAACCTATCCCTATGCGCCAACGTGAAGTTGACGCCATGCTCGCTCAGATCAAGGAACGTGAAGAAAACATTCGCCCAGCGATCGCTTTCGAAGTAGGAGACGAAGTAAAAGTATCCGACGGTCCATTCCAGAGCCAAACAGGCATCGTGGAAGAAATCGACGAAGAAAAAGGAAAACTACGCGTGTCAGTAACTATCTTTGGTCGCGCAACACCAGTAGAACTCGAATTCTGGCAAGTAGAAGCTGGCGAGTAAAACCAACTACAACAGCTACTTAAAAACACTCTCTATGTAGCCGTGAATAGCGGCATCATTAACCACAACAATAATCAACAACAAACATTAGCAACATTATGGCTAAAGAAGTAAAACAAATTCTAAAACTCCAGATTCAAGCTGGACAAGCAAATCCATCACCACCAGTAGGACCAGCACTCGGTCAAGCAGGTGTTAACATCATGGCGTTCTGTAAGGACTTCAACGCGCAAACACAAGCAAAGGCAGGAGATCTCCTCCCAGTTGAAATCACCGTATTCAAGGACAGCTCATTCACATTCATCACTAAGCAGCCACCTGCAGCAGTGCTCCTCAAAAAAGCAGCTAAGATCAAATCAGGATCAGGTGAACCTAACAAGATCAAAGTAGCTAAGCTCACAAAAGCTCAGCTCCTCGAAGTTGCAGCGATCAAGATGCCTGACCTTAACGCGAATGACGAAGAAGCAGCATGTAGAATCCTCGCAGGAACATGCCGCCAAATGGGAATCACAGTAGAAGGTCTCTAATTCTCTGAATTAGTAGTAACTAAAAATTTCAAAAGACGTATCTTCGGATACGTCTTTTTTTGTGCTCATATCAGGATTAAATTTGCTCCACATTCTGCAGATCCATAATCCTAGTCTCGTTCGCAAATGGATCACGGAAATAAATCAATACGTGCCTCTTCAGCACCTTGAACTGAATCGGATTACCCCTAGGATCAAGCTCATAGTTGTCACCAGGGCTCGCGGGATAGCGCTCTAACTGCTTGAGGAAAGCAAGCACATGCGAACTATCCTGCATTCGTCGTATCGCCCCTTCAGCATCTTTATGTAGAATCATCATTTGATTAAATCACCCCTAAATCTTTCCCCGCTTTAATAAATGCTTCTATCCCCTTATCAAGTTGCTCCCTCGTGTGGGCTGCACTGATCTGAGTGCGTATTCTAGCTGTATTATGCGGCACTACTGGATAAAAGAAACCAATCGCATACACTCCATATTCCAACAGTTTCTCAGAGAACTTCTGCGAAAGCGCAGCATCTCCTAGCATTACCGGCGAGATAGGATGATCATCTCCGGCTATCGTGAAGCCCGTAGATGCCATATTGGAGCGGAAATACTCAGTGTTCTCCTTCACCCTGTCTGCATACTCAGTAGACTCCTCTAACATCTCAAACACCTCCATAGATGCCGCCGCGATGACTGGCGCCACCGAGTTAGAAAAGAGATACGGCCTTGAACGCTGACGCAGCAAATCCACTATCTCTTTCTTACCAGAGGTATAACCACCTGACGCACCCCCCAGCGCCTTACCTAACGTCCCCGTAGTGAGATCTATTTTGCCAAACAACCCACAATGCTCATGCGTCCCTCTGCCGCGCTCACCTAAAAATCCCGTAGAATGGCAGTCATCGAAATGCACGATCGCATTGTATTTCTCAGCCAACGCATGAACCTTATCCAGTTGACAAATAATCCCATCCATCGAGAAAACCCCATCAGTAGTAATTAGCTTAAACCTTGCCCCGGCCTCATCCGCCTCTTTCAACTTCACCTCTAGGTCCTCCATATCATTATTCGCATAGCGAAAACGCTTCGCCTTACACAGACGAACCCCATCAATGATAGAAGCGTGATTTAAGCTGTCAGAAATAACAGCGTCCTCCGCCGTAAGCAACACCTCAAATAATCCTCCATTAGCATCAAAACATGATGGATACAAAATTGTATCCTCAGTACCTAAATAATGAGAAATCTTCTCCTCTAACTCACGGTGAAGCGTCTGAGTTCCACAAATAAAACGCACTGAAGCCATCCCAAATCCCCACTTCTTAGCAGCAGCAGAGGCAGCTTCTACCACCCTAGGGTGATCGGCCAACCCAAGGTAATTATTAGCACACATATTAATGACCTCACTACCATCTTGTAGCGTGACGGTGGAATTCTGACTGGATGCTATATAACGCTCGCTCTTGAACAGCCCAGCGTTTTTGATTTCAGAAATAGTAGAACTTAAATGGTCTTGAAAAGCTGTCGGATACATAACCGCAGTCAATCTAGTTTACCATCGCCTGTGAAGCCGAAACTAACAAATTATCTACTTATTAATAGCCCATTAGTAGAGCTAATTAAGATGATGATTCTACTTTGTAGGAGGAAGAACCAAGATAGCATTCGTCATACTAAATGCCTTCCCCGCATCCATACTCTTCTTCGCATGCCCTTCACCCCAAGAATCAGAATAAATAAGTTCTTTCTTCTCCTCATTATACCCGATAATCAGACGCATATGCCCACCATTTGCTTGCGGAAGGCCTGGCTCAGGGAACAGCCCTAATTTCAAACACCAACCTACGGGAATTCCCTGATCAATGTATTCCTCAATCTTATTCTGGAACCTCGAAAACGAGTTTTTCTGCATCATCACTTCTCGGAAAGTTTCCGGATCGCATTTCTGAGTAAAGTAATCGAAGCTAATATACTGCTTACTAGAAACCCGAGTATATTCCTTCTCCCCCGCAAACGGAATCCCCTTTTTCCCTGTCTTCTTAGCCAACTGTTGATAAGAATTAACATCACGCATCATCTCCTTAATTCCACTGACAAGCTGCTTACTATACGGATCATCATCACTCAAACCTTTAGGATACTCATATAAAATATTCACCCTTGAGTTAAGACTACCTGTCACCTTCTTCAATGACCCCACCATCTCACGAAGCGAAGTTCCCCCTCCAGCACTAGAACCAGCTAGCTGAGCTATTTCATGCTGATCTGTTGTTCTCCCATAATACTGATAAATCCTAGCCGCAGAAGCACAAGCACAATAACCCTTTTTACCCTGATCAACCATAGGAATATTATCAATGTAAACATCACCAGTTTTTTTATCACGCACCACATTTTTCCTCAACGAAGTTCGATCTGCAGTAGCCTCTCCCTGTTTAGCCGTCTTGTTTGACATCAACCTAAATCTCAAAAACTCTGGTTGAACTCTACCTGAACTCGATTTTTCAAGCCTATATGATGTTCCCTCAGTCTCCCAAGTAAACCGTGTTAAATCCACAGTACCCTTATTCTCTTCCACTCTAGGCTGCATAGCCAACTTCTCTGAAATACGCTGCTCCAATTCACTAGCCAGACGATTAAACACAGCGATCGTTGTCGGGCCATTATCACCTTTGTTATAAAAAGAAATCGAGATCCCCTTCAACTCTTTACCTTCGTTCGATATGATTACAGTTTCACCCGCTGGCACATCCAACATTTTAAACCCAGTCCCCACTGAACGAAGGCCTTTTTGGGCTGATGACTGCCACTCAAAACCAAACCTCTTATTCTCCGGGGCTTTCTCAAAGTCAGCAATCGTAGTATCCCACAGATCTTGGTCGAAAATAAACGATGATATATCCTTAGCGCTAATAACTTTTTTAGCAACAGGCTTCCTAACCTTCTTCTTTCTTTTTTTTTGCGCATCTGCAACACCACAAAATAAAACTCCCGTGATACTCACACTGACTATAACCCATCTTTTCATACAAATAACCTACAGATAAAATAGTGGATATCAAACAACTATTTAAACAAAGAAATTAATATTGAACGAAAACCAAATATCCATGTCTGAGCTCTTTAAGAAACAAGGAATGAATGCTCAACGTAACACCCAGTTGTGACACATATCACAACTGGATGATATATATTTTAATTCATGTTTTTATTCATAAGTTATTTGATCTTTGTGTGTGATCAAAAGCAGGTTTTCCTCAAGTCACGGAAAACATAAGTTGTTCCCTCCCAGCCCAAGAAAGGGTAGGTCGTAGAATTACTAACTACGATCTACCTTATCTTTCTACCAAACCCCTTGCTCTTTCAATTGTTTAGTCGCAGCTTCCGCCCATCCTCGATTAGCCGCTGGTGACGCTGGCGATGGATGTAGAACCCTTCCTATCTTACCTTTATAGTCAGGCATATACTCCTTAATTGTTGCTTTAAACTGCTTCTCAGCAAAGGCTCCAACACCGATAAGGAACTCCGGTTGCATCGCATTAATTTGCTGAGCCAAATGCCACCTGCAAGCAGCATCCACAGGCTCCATCTCAGAACGCGACAATTTATCAGGGGTAATATTTTTCCCAGTCTCACCCATCCATACCAACGGACAGAAATTCGTAACAAAATGATCAGCAAAGAAGTCACAAGCATTGGGATAGAGCTCAGAAAACAAACCCCACAAACGCTTTCCACTAACCTCAGATCGAGGACAGCCAAACCCTTGAATTGGTCGCTTAGGATGCTCGTTCTCAGGTGCTGCCACTAAGGAACTAATCCCCATCCAATCAGATACCGCCGATATTTCACCAAATGGCACACCTGTCTGCGCCATCCCCCACGGGCCAGGATTCATCCCCAAGAACAACACCCGCTTCTTACCTTGACCAAATCTCTCTAGGTATATTTGATGCGGCTCCCAAGCGTAAACCAAAGGGTTGTAAGTATGCGTCACTGGCTCGGAGAAGCGCAAACCGCTAAGCTTACTGATCAATCTCTTGGCTACACGCTGAAGTTGTTCTGACATACCCAAAATCATGCTATACTTCAACCCACCATAGCACGTACAAAATTCCCCACATCCAATAACGCCACTTCAAATATTACTAAATTTAAAACAGACCAACACTCCGCCTCTACCATTTTCCTCCATCACTTCGCACTTGCATTTTCTATGAGCTAAGGCATGAGTAGTCCTATGCATCAAGAAATCATACTCGAGCGCGAAGTCGAAGCGGTTCAAATCCCTAGTGGTGACGCCATCACCCTACCTCAAGGCACCCCAGTGATGATCACTCAGACACTCGGTGGCACCTACACAGTTGCTACCCAAGCTGGATTAGCCAGAATCTCATCCAAGGATATTGATGCGCTAGGCATCGACCCAAATGAACAAGCTGAGAAATCTGCTCAGTCTGAAGCTCTCAAAGATGCCCCCCTAGAAGACCAAGTCTGGGCCTCACTCAAAGAAGTGTATGATCCTGAAATCCCAGTTGACATCGTTAACCTAGGCCTAGTCTATGATTGCATTCTAGAAGAAAACGATGCAGGTAAAACCACAGTAAATGTAAAAATGACACTCACCGCACCTGGCTGCGGTATGGGTCCAGTCATCGCTGCAGACGCTCAGTCACGCATCATGACCATCGAAGGCATCGAAGACGCCAGCGTTGATCTAGTCTGGGATCCAGTCTGGAACCAAGACATGATCACGGAAGAAGGCAGAATGAAACTAGGAATGGTTTAATTCCGCTCCTTCCTCCCTCATCTACCCCCCCACATGCACCATTCCTGCAACTGTCGCAGAGAGTAAGCTTGCCAGCGTACCCGCAATCAAAGCTTTCATACCCAGAGCCGCGATCATTGATTTACGCTCAGGTGCCAATACTCCTATCCCCCCCAACTGAATACCAATTGAAGAAAAATTGGCGAAGCCACACAACGCAAACGTCGACAAGAAGACATTGCGTGAAGAAATCGTCCCCGCATCCTTCATCTGACCAAGCTCCATGAAAGCGAAAAATTCATTTGAAACCATCTTCATCCCCAAGAGCTTGCCTATGCTAAGCAACTCTCCAGAAGCCCCTATCAGCCACGCGATAGGAGCAAAAACATATCCTAAGATAGCCCCCAAACTCAGCGACGTAAACTGACCATCACTTGCTGACGCTATCGCTGTATTCAGATTTCCATCCTCAGATCCGATTACCCCAACCCAATTTCCCAATCCGTAATCAATCATCGCTATCAACGCCACGAAAACGATCAACATCGCCCCGATGTTCAACGCCAGCTTCAGCCCCTCGCTTGTCCCGTTCGCTATACTCTCCAGCATGTTCGACCCCACCTTCTCCTTGCTCACCTTTAGGTCTCTATCCACCTCCCCCATCTCAGGCTCCATAATCTTGGCCAAAGCCAGAGCAGCCGGTGCATTCATCAGCGACGCACAAAGTAATATCTTCGCAAACTCCTTCTTACCCTCTGGATCATCTCCACCTAAAATAGCAATGTAAGCCACCATGACCGCTCCTGCTATAGTCGCCATCCCCCCAGTCATCAACGCCATTATTTCAGAACGAGACATCTTATTAATATACGGCTTGATCATCAGCGGAGCCTCAGTCTGACCTAAAAACACATTAGCGGCCATCGCCAAACTCTCCGCTCCAGACAACTTCATAGCCCTGCTCATCACCCACGCCAATCCCTTCACTACCCATTGTAAGACACCTAAATAGTAAAGTAATGAAGTAAGAGCCGAGAAAAATATCACGGTCGGCAAGATCTGAAAGGCAAACACAAACCCTACCCCATCACCACTCGCTAGACTCCCAAACACAAATTCAGATCCCACTTTCGTGAAATCAGACACTTGTGAAAAAAAGCCACCAATATAAGTAAACACAATCGCCACGGATTTAAAATTAAGCACCAAGATCGCAATCAAGAACTGTAGCGTCAAGCCAGCCCCAACAATCCTCCAATTAATAGATTTTCGGTGACTGCTCAGCGCCCAAGCAATGAATAGAAAAACTAGAATTCCTGGCACCCCACGCACTACATTTTCAAGCCAACTCATAGAACTTATTTTATTATCATTTCATCACCTATCTGGCAAGTTCTCCCTTGTATCAATCTAGGTACACTTTATAAATGTCTCCATGATCAGAATTCTTAACCATCCCGTCATTAACTCTAAGATCACACAGCTACGTTGCGAGTCTACCAAGCCAGCAGAGTTCAGGAGACTTACCCAAGAAATATCCATGATGATGGTTCCCTCCGTCACTGACAGATTCACCACCGTCGACATAGAAGTCCAGACTCCCATTGAAAAGGCACTCTTCCCTACCCTTGCCATGCCCATCGTCCTAGTTCCTATTCTAAGAGCTGGGCTAGGTTTAATCGAAGGCTTCCACGCCGCACTACCAGAAGCCTCAGTCGCCCACATCGGCATGGCTCGAAATGAGGAAACCCTACAACCTGAAACTTATTACCTCAACGCTCCTCAAGAACTAGCCAGCGCCGAGGTCATCGTCCTAGACCCCATGCTCGCGACCGGTGGATCAGCCATCGCCACAGTCAATGAACTCAAAAAAAAGAACGCAAAGAAAATCACCTTTGTAGGCCTTCTCTCTGCACCTGAAGGAACTCGAGCCCTACATGAGGCACACCCAGACATAGATATCATCATCGCAACTCAAGACCGCGAATTAAATGCACAAGGCTACATTTGCCCAGGTCTAGGAGATGCCGGAGATCGCATTTTCGGCACAATTTAGGCGTTTTTATTAAAATACTCACTCCCAAACTGCTAAATTCACCTCATTTATATCAAATGTTCACTTTTTTTAAAACTTTGTGAAATATATTATTTGATTATATTAATGAAATATGCTAACCCTACTCATACTTCATGAGAAGAACCCCCAATAGTTATAAAGTTCCCACTACGCACACAAAGACCAGCAAGCCTATTTGCCATGTGATCGTAGTGCTTTTACTATCTTTATCTTTCTCTAATCTTTCTAAGGCTCAGACATTTTGGCTCATGGTTCACGATGAAATAAATGTGGCTAACCGAGCTGCTAACTCTCAGAAATTCGTCAGCGCTAGAAACATTATCGCATCCACCAGCCGCGATCAAAAGAACCCAACTGAGTGGAGAAATAACATCACAGCCACCGTTTTTTGGGTCGGAGAAGACGCTTGTGAAGCCAACCCTGTGCACAATTACGCAAGCTCATGGGATGTCAATTGGATGAAATCTTATGGAGGCGTCGATTGCCCCATCAACCGTGTAGGTCTCCGCCCTAAAAAATTTCAGCCTAAGATGAACCCATTCTACATCGCTCTTCCATATAACGACATTGCTCGAAATGGCTCTTCCCACAAAGAAGAAGCCCCAAAAGTAATCAGTTGGTATCACGAAGAATACAAAAGCAAATTTGAGTCAGTTTGTAAGGGTAAGTGGATTGCCATCAAACATGGTAACAAAATCTGCTACGCCCAATGGGAAGACTGCGGGCCATTTTACACCAATGATTACGAATATGTCTTCCTCGGAAAGCAACCCAAGAAAAACCGCAACAACAATGCCGGTATCGACCTCAGCCCAGCAGTCCGTGATTTCCTCGGTGTCCGCAGTGGCCAAAAAGTCTCCTGGAAGTTCGTAGATGACCTAGACGTTCAGAGCGGACCTTGGGCCAAATGGCTCCCCTATCAAGGCATCCTCTCAAAGTATCCATAGTGGCCTAGTGATTGTGAAAGTTACTTGAGCACATGATAAATAAAATTGAGATCACTGGTGCTAAGATTTTGTGTTTAGTCAAAGCTCTGCGAAGGAGCAAATAAGTCTCTATGACTGATCAGCTACGCTGCAAATCCAAGTCTTTAAAACAATTCCAGTAGCTACAATTTTACTTAATGTGCTCTAATTCAGCCGCCACTTTAGCGATAGCCCTTGGATACAACTCATGCTCTTGAACCTGGATTCTCTCATGGAGACTTCCAGCTGTATCATCAGCTAAAACAGGCACCTTCGCCTGAAGAATGATCGGACCAGTATCCATCCCTGCATCCACATGATGCACTGTACAGCCACTCTCAGTAGCTCCATCATCAACAGCCTGCTTCCAAGCCATGAGCCCTGGGTAAGCAGGTAAAATAGATGGGTGGATATTTAGAATTCGACCCGGAAATACATCTAGTAGTGGCTGCTTCACCAAACGCATGAAACCAGCTAGACAGACAATATCTACCCCTGCATGTTTGAGCATCGCAGCCACGGCAGCCTGACTATCATCAGGAAACTTTGTCTTGAAACCACCACAATCGATCACTTCCGCGCGCAAGCCTGCATTCCTAGCTCGCTCTAATATATAAGCATCAGGAAAATCTGACATCACTAAGACAATCTCAGCATTCAGATCTCCGACCTCAATAGCATCCATAATAGCCTGCATATTTGAACCTGAACCAGAACCCAAAACTCCTAATTTTATTATCTTTAAATCTTGCATTGCTCTACTTCAGCTTAATTTGTGTTTTCTGCCTGCGCTAACTTCTTAGCCAGCTTTTTCGAGCGGTTCTGCTCCATCACCACCAAGGCCATCGCCATTCCAACCATCATGATCAGAAACTCCATACCATAGAAAACCCAGATATTAGTCATCGCCTTAGCACTTGTGAAACCATAGTTGTGCAGCCCCACTCCAAGGAAATTCACATGCCACCATGAGAACACAATCACCATAAAACCGAAAACACTACAAACGTGCGTGCCTATCTCTCTGATGTATCCACCTAATCGAGCATGAAGTATCACCAGCATCCAGATCACGATGAGTAGTGCACCATTTTCTTTAGGATCCCAGCCCCAGAATCTCCCCCATGAGTCAGCCGCCCATATACCACCAAGAATAGTTCCTATCAGACTGAACAGCAGAGTAAACGCCACCATCCCGTAAACAATCTTCGTCAAGTAAAGTCTAGTCTCCTTATCATCGATGACGCCAAAGACTCTACCAATAATATAAAAGTGAGAAATACAAGCCGCCACAATGCCGCCCATATATCCTAGCGTGATCATTACCACGTGAGTCGATAGCCAATAATTAGACTTCAGCACCGCAACCAAAGGATCCATCTGATCACGCGCATCACTAATCTCAAAACTCTTCGCCAAGAACAGCACAGCCACTCCAAAACAAATCGCCACACCTAGTAGAATCCCTTTCTTATGAATCCATTCTATCATTAAGAGCAACAGCAAGCCCGCTCCCACAATAAATGGCATCGTATCGTAAAGTGTGCCAATCGGCGACCGATCCATAATCCATGAACGATGCACAATACCCGCCACAGTAAACAAGCAAGCCAAGGCCGTAAGTCCATAAACAAACCAGTAAATGATCTGACTAAGTCTAGTCCCAATACAAAGACACATCACAATCAACAAAATCCCAGCAAACAAAAGAATTGCGATTCCGTTGTTAAAGTAACTCATCTTGTTAAGCAAAATCTCACCAGTAATATGCCCCCCCTCATCACCGAAATGCACATGATTCTCATACTTCTTCTTAAACGCGCTTACTGCATCCAGCTGCTTCCCAGCATCACCAGAGGTAAATGCATTTTGCAGCTTCTCCAGCGCTATCGCCTCATCCATCACCACCTCAGGGAACCGCGTATTATTCTTAAAGCCCTCTAGTTCATTTTCATAACGAGGAAGCCTCTCCGTATAAGCCTGAAAAAGGGGTAAATAATCATCAAAAAATCCATCCACACTATCTGCAGTAAGCGCCCCATGCTTTTCTTTCAGAGCCGCTACCTGACTCGCATAAAATTGATATACCTCCATATTAGCCTTCGCCACAGGAGCAAATCTTGATCCCACCGAGGACCACGCCTCTTCCCCTGGAGTAGGATTAATGATCAATTTAGAAAATTCTCCAAAATCACTGATCCCACTCATCAGAATAGCATCAGCCACTATCTTGCCATCCAGCACACCGATAACCTGCATTTTATCATTACCCGCCTGCTTCACCATCTCAAGTTGGTTCTCAGCTCGGTTACTCGCAAAGAAGCTCTCTAGATCAGGAAACCCTGAAGCCTTCTTCAACTCCTCATCAAGAATGAAAGGATTTTTAAGCCCGTGATACGTTTGCAGAAGTCTCGCAAATGCATACATCTGCTCCTGCTCAGAAGAGAGACTCTTCTCACCAGCCTTACCTATCTGTTTGTGAATCGCCTCATACGCATTCTGTAACTCAGTGAGGTGAGGCTTGATCTGGTCAAAACTATACCGGTCTCTTAGCGACTGCACATCCATCCCAACCTGCTCCAAGATATCTGAGTTATCCACTCGGAAACTTGGTAAATGATCTGCCATCTCCGGACGGAACATCACATCCATCAGCCACTCAGTAGGGGTAAGCTTTTCCTTCTTACCCTCTAACAAAATCTTCATCCCCCGGTCACCATGCATCGCATACATATACCGCCTAGCAAGCGTCTGAAATGGCTTTATTCTTCCACCATCCTGCACTGGCAAACTACGCATTTCCTCCACCACGCGCTCGTCCCACTTCGTATAACCACCCACATCCTTCGGCGGTGACTTCACGATGAGACTCTTTATCCCCATCCCCGCCACAGCGAGGATAACTAGCATGGTCAACGAGAACCCTAAAACCCTAACTTTCTTGTTCATCTTCTTTTCTGATTCCCTTCTCTTTTCTGGTTTCTCTTTCTAAATACTTCGACAACTTAAATGCAAAATGAATCAACAACCCGATCGCTGAAATCCACATACACACCTTCGGCCACTGATCCGCAGGGTTTGTCACTATCTCAAATCCTGAAAACTCCAACCCATTAATAGGCTCATTCCAGTTCGCCTGATAAAGAGTGAATCCTTTATAGCGCATAGGATGGTTCATCTTAATCGTCTGAATCTTCTCCTGCTCCTCATCCTCACCCGTCCAAGCTATCGTGCTCTGGAACTTACTAGGTCTGCGCGTCCCAGGGTAATATTCACCCACAGAATTGATCAAATCCACCTTGAACGGCATTTTCCAGATCTCATTCGGCATCTCAACCCCGTAAAGCTTACCTCCAACAGAAAACGTCTGTGGAAACGCGATTGATCGACACAACAGCAACGTCTTAGAAGGCTCGCCATTCTTAGGCTTAACCAGCACATAGCACCCGTAGTTATAATAATCGGTACTAGTATCCAGCTTCGCAGGATGAAGAAAGAAGCCATCCACGATCTCACCAGAATTCTTACCTCTAGCCTGTTGCGAAGCATCCATCACCACCACATTTTCTTGAAAATGCCTCACCTCTAGATCAAACGGCAACTCCTCAAAAGTAAACCTACGCATCCTCTCCTCAAGATCTGAAATCATATCATGCTTTATCACATAAGGCTTCTTCTTCTCACCCTCAGCACTAAACTCAGACACCTCTATCGAAGAATAATCAAACTTCGTAGCATAATCATAACGCTCACCTTGAAAAACCTCCATTTTACCATGGATAGAACGATGATGATCCACAAATCCTACCACCAAAAGAGAAACAATACCCATGTGAGACAACACCACACCAATATTCCTCCAACCCTTTCGAAGTCTCAAAATACCACCCAGCATCATGTTCACAAACAACACACAGCAAACCCAGTAAGCACCAGGCAACCATATAAAGAGAGATTTCCCGCCATTGATTTCAGGTTTAACCCAGAATTTATTACTACTATAATACTTATCCAGTGCCGCAGACAAACCAATATCCTGCATCTCCAGTGTGCTAAACCACACCAACAAACCTAGCAGGACTAAGCAGATAACGCAGAGTAAATAACTAGAAAAGAAATCCAGTATCCGCACAGCTATGTTTTTATTCTTCTTAGACATCCTAGTATCCCCCCTCCGTTTTCTCAACCTTAGCATCTTTCTTAGATCGTTCATCCGGAGTCTGGAGATCATTGATACGTAGAGTCTCTGCGAATTTCATCAAATTTCCTTGCTGATCCACCACTTCCGCCTCTGGCCCCATCATTTTAATAGTCACCAAGCTCCCTCCTCCCACATCACAAATAATTCCTGTCACAGCCCAGCCTTCTGCCTTCATCGGCATTCCTGCCATCTTCTTCTGAAACGTCCCCTTCAGCTGAATCACTTGAGCCTCTCTACCACCAAACATCTCTATCGTCTCAAGACCACTCACATCTTTGAGAACCTCTAGCTCAAATTCTCTCTTCCAGCGGTTCATATTCGCCAGAACTCCCCCTCCATCCACTTGCCCCACTGCAACCTCGGTCGATCCCCCAACAGCATAGTTTAAGATCCTAAACTCAGTTCTATTCACCCTGCGCCATTCCAGCGGCTGCGTGCCTACCAATGACTCGTAATTATTTTTAAACACGGAAACATCATCATACTGGCACAATTCCCTGCGCTCAACTACTTCCATTTCTTTCGGTAATTGCTTACATGACAGGGTCATTCCTGATAGACATGCTAGGCCCAAAAACCTGCTTATGAGTGATTTAAATTTCATCGCTTGTGCCCTCTAAACCCATTTTTTATGTTTTGCAAGTGATTACAGAACACCCAAAAATTAATTTATTTTTTTTCTAAGAAACTAATTGTATTACACGTTTCAACTTTAATACTAGCAATTTTGCTCAAATTAACCATAATTTCAGAGTAAATTCTTATCAACAAATAGACCACTTATACCATGAGCCAGCACGCACAACTATCCCCAGAAGCAGAACAACAGCTTCGAGCACAGAAAAGAAACTCCACCATTTCAGCGATCATTATTTCGCTTCTCACTTGCGCTCTTCTAGTCGCCATCCTCTTCTATATCGCACTTTCCCCACTCTTTAAAAACACCGAAGAACTCGTTACTTATAGTAGCGGCTCAGAAACTGACGAAAAGATCACCAAACCAGAAATGAATAACGAGGTTGAAAAGAAACCATCCTCACCTTCATCATCTATGGCTAAAGTAATCGCAGCCAACACCCCATCACCTACAGCTGTCCCAGTCCCTGACGAAACAGCCGTAGAACCTTCACTAGACTTTGGTGACGGTAATGACTTTGGTGATGGCTGGGGCGGCGGTGGCTCAGGTGCTGGCGGCGGTGGTGGTGGCGGCGCATCATTCTTCAAACAAAGCGTCAAGGCCGAGCGCATTGCCTACGTAATCGATTACTCAGCATCCATGAGAGGCAATAATAAGTTCGAACTCATGAAAAAGGAACTCTCTAAATCAGTTAAAGGACTTCCAGATAACATCGACTACCAACTCATCTTCTTCGCAGGCCCTGCATGGGTAGCAGGCGACAAGATCATTGCTGAAAAAGGTAAAGACAGAGATTTCACTATCAACAGTGGCGGCAGAAAATACGATTGGGTCACTACAGGTGGCGCTCATGGATACCGTCCAAAGATTAAATCCAAAATGCAACAAGCGGAATGGATCAAATCTAGCGAAGGCAAACGCAAGCAAAGTCTCAAACTCATCGAAGACACACCAATGGTCTTCGGAACAGTCTGGGAATATCCACTTGAAATGGCTCTCAACATGAACCCCCAGCCAGATGTCATCTTCTTCATGACTGATGGCTCTGCTGGCTCCGAAAGTGAATCAGTTGCTAGACGACTCGGAAGTGAAGCGAAAAGAGATGGCATAGTCATTAACTGCGTTGCCCTCATGGAACCAAAAGCTAAAAAAGCAATGAGCGACATCGCCAAACGCACCGGCGGAGTCTTCACAGAAGTCCAGCCTAACGGCAAAATCATCCAACACGAACTCAAATAATAACCTTAGCTACATACCTTTAATGAACTATCTGCCACATTCGCCCAACCTCACGGATGTGGCAGATTTCTTTTCAGCCACAATATTTTACTAATAAGAAATAAAACCCCATCAATTTTAATACAATCTACTCAAAATCCTCCTACAGATTCATCTAGGCTTTACCACTCCATCCATTTAAACCCAACTCACATTATCTAAAATAAGCATTTTTCTGATCATCAAAACCTGTATGACAAACAAACCAACCAACGCAACACACCCACTTAAGTAACTCTGTATCCGTTATAAACAAAAATAAACCAAACAAAATTAAAAACCATGAGCCAACACGCACAACTTTCTCCTGAAGCGGAACAGCAACTCCGCGCCCAGAAAAGAAACTCCACCATCTCAGCCATAATCATTTCGCTGCTCTCCTGCGCACTACTAGTTGCCATCCTCTTCTACATAGCGTTAGCCACAATTTCTAAAAATACCGAGGAACTCGTCACCTACAGTTCTGGCGTAGAATCAGAAGAGAAAATCACCAAGCCAGAAATGACTGATCAGGTGCAGAAAAAGCCCTCTTCACCGTCAGCATCCATGGCAAAAGTAATCGCCTCCAGCACCCCTTCACCCACAGCAGTCCCAGTGCCCGATGTCACCATCACAGAACCATCATTAGACTTTGGAGACGGAAATGACTTCGGCGACGGCTGGGGCAGCGGCACAGGCTCAGGAAGCGGCGGAGGTGGCGTTTCATTCTTTAAACAAAGCGTCAAAGCTGAACGCATAGCCTACGTCATTGACTACTCAGCATCCATGAGAGGCAAGAAATTCGAACTCATGAAAAAAGAGCTAGCCAAATCAGTTAGAGACTTACCAGACACTGTAGACTACCAACTCATCTTCTTCGCCGGCCCAGCATGGGTTGCTGGTGATGAGATCCATGGCGGTGGTAAAGGTCAAGCCGCCTCATTCACTCGCGACGGAAAAAAATATGCCTGGAAAGGCAAAGGCTCAGCTGGCGTCCCCCCAGCAGAATGGATCAGATCAGATAAAGAACAGCGTAAGAAAAGCTTAAAAATCATCAAAGATACCCCTATGATCTACGGCACTAAATGGGATCGCCCCATCGAATACGCACTAGAGATGAACCCGCAACCAGACATCATCTTCTTCATGACTGATGGCACCGCCGGTAAAAACACAGAAGACATTGCCAAACAAATCGGCAGAGATGCTAAGAAAAAAGGAGTCATCATCAACTGCATTGCCCTCATGGAACCAAAGGCAAAAGACGCCATGGCAGACATCGCCAAGCGCACAGGCGGCATATTTACCGAGGTCCAAGAGAACGGCAGAACCAAACAGCATGATTTAAAATAGTCACCAAACTTTTATCCTTCCCAGCGTCAACCTTCCCAGCGTCAATCTACCATAATCGCCTAACATCCGAATATGGTAGATTGCATCCCTCACAAAATACACTATAGATTAGGCATGATCTCCTTATCTTTATTGACCCCAAAAAAACTTACCTCCAGACTCCTTGCTATCGCACTATCTACCCTCTCGCTCTCAATATTATCCCCCCACACTCAGGCAGCAGAGATGCTCCCTCAGTCAGTCACATTTATCGGCCAGCAAAAATTCCAGCAAATCAGCCAGAAAGCCATCGCCGGAAACTGGCGCGCCCTCCCCATGGGAGACCGCATGGCTAAAATCGCACTCGAATTACAAGGAATCCCCTACAAGGCATACACACTCGAAATCCATAACAAAATCGAGTCCCCTTCCGTAAACTTCAGCGGACTAGACTGCTGGACATTCTTCGAAACAGTCATGGGCATGGCCAAAATGCTTGAGACTCCGAAAAAAAGCTACACCCACAGCGACCTCCTCGCCCAGATAGAACACACCCGCTACCGTGGCGGCGTCTGCAAAGGAAACTACCTAGACCGCATCCACTATCTCGCAGAGTGGTACAAGGACAACGATAAACGCAAAAACATCGACGACATCACCAGAAAGTTCCCCACCGTCACCATGCCGAACCAATGCAACGAGATGTCCCTCCTCTGGAAGCACTACCGCTACCTCAAGCACAACCCAGAACTCCGCCCCCTCATGGCCCAGTCCGAGCGAGAAATAACCGCAATGACAGTTAAAATGGTGCCTAAGTCCAAAGTACCAGGCATCGAAAAACACCTCAAAAATGGCGACATCATCGGCATAGCTAGACACGGTAACGGAAGTTACTGCTCACACGTAGGCATCATTATCAAGGACGACAAAGGCCAAGCCCGCTTCATGCACGCCTCCACCACCTATAAAAAAGTCGTCGTAGATAGCACCATCTCAGGCTACCTTAATAAGTTCAAAAAACACGCCGGCATCCTTATTGCTAGACCAAGATAGCCCCAGATTGAAAACCTACACCTCGCCATTTTCTTCGAGGTAAAATCAACTTTTTACACCCTTTTAGGAATAAATCTCTCTTTGGGGACGTTTACCTGTGTAGAAAGCGTCACATAAGCACTTTTCAAAGCCACGAATTTCGCTAATCTCACGCCAATATTTCCAATTCATCAACCATGAAAACATTTCTTACTTCATTACTCTGTCTTGCTAGCATCATTTTCATCTCACAACCCGCATCCGCCCAGTTTGGTGAGCCACTTGACCCCTTCGGCTTTGAAGGCGGCGGCGAAGAAACATCCACTTCATCAGTCATCAGTAATGCAGAGTCCGTGGCCCCAGGTGAGAAATTCAAAATTGCCCTAAAACTCAGCCACCCCACAAAGTGGCACTCCTACTACCACAACGATGGAATCGGAATCTCGATGATCCCATCTGTAGACTGGAAGCTTCCAGCAGGCTTCAAAGCCTCCGCACTCCATTTCCCCACTCCTCACGTTATGGACTCCTTCGGCCTCGACTCCTACGGCTACGATGGCACCAACTACTTCATCACCGAAATCACAGCTCCAGCAGACCTCAAAGTCGGAGACTCATTCGAAATCACCGCCAACGCCGTCTGGCAAATCTGCAAGGAAAGTTGCGTCAAAGAAGAAGGCCAGCACACTCTCAACTTCACCGTTTCTGAGTCAACCATAGACAACCCTGCCTACAGTGCTGAACTCACAGACTATCAGAAAAAATACATCCCCACCCAGGCCATCCCATCAGACTGGACAATCACCGCCAGCGAAAAAGACAAGCTCATCGAGATCAAAATAGCCTCAAGCAGCAAACTCCCAGATGACACCAAATTCTACGAATACAACGGCCAACTCGATGCCCAAAACCCTATCAACATCACCTCAGAACAAGGCGCCCTCACCATCTCAGGTAAGTTCAACGAAGGCAACGATTTCTCACCAGACCCAGCAGAAAAGCTAGACCATATCAGCGGCATTCTCCATAGCCCTTCCACCCCTCTCTCCGGCGAGAACCATAGCATCTTCATCACCTCAGCATGGGAAGGCGGCTTCACCCCCACTAATGCTACTTCCAGTTCAGCAGACACAACTAGCACTCCCCAAAAAGCCATTTCACTCGATGGCTCAACTGAAAAATCATTCACCCTAATCACAGTCATCCCCTTCGCCCTTCTAGCTGGCCTAATCCTAAACATCATGCCCTGTGTCTTCCCTGTTCTTGGCCTAAAAATCACCGGTTTTGCCCAGCAAGCCGGCGAAGACTCATCTAAGATCAAATGGCACGGAATTACATTCGGCCTCGGTGTCGTCGTCTCCATGTGGGCTCTAGCTGGAGTCCTCATCACTCTCAAGCTACTAGGAAATGACATCGGCTGGGGCTTCCACCTCCAGAGCCCTATCGCCCTCTCCATCATCCTCATCATCATGTTTATCATGGGGCTAAATCTCAGCGGACTCTTTGAAATGGGTACCAAGCTCACTAGTGTAGGTGGAGATCTCCAGCAAAAGAAAGGCTATAGCGGATCATTCTTCTCCGGACTACTCACCACCCTCATTGCTACACCATGCTCAGCCCCCATCGTTGCCCCTGTTATGGGCTACGCCACAGGTCTAGACCCCATCCCTGCCCTATTCGTCTTCACCATATTCGCCCTAGGCATCGCCTCACCATACATCATCCTCTCCTTCATGCCTAAGCTCATCCAGAAGCTCCCTAGACCGGGCGCTTGGATGGTAACATTCAAGAAAATAATGGCGTTTCCAATGTATGCAGCAGTCATCTTCTTCTTCGGTGCATTCATGACACTCACAGGAAAATCAGGTGCTCAATGGCTCCTCTGGTCATTCCTCATCATCGCAATTGCTCTCTATATCTACGGTCAGTGGGCACTACCATACAAACCTAAGGCCACACGCTATAAAGCCATCATCTTCACCCTGCTCTTCGCCGGCCTCGCATTTTGGACCACCAATAAAGCCGTCCACACCATACCGCCTACCACCGCCGGGGGTAAAATAGTCACTGAGGATGGCTTCGTCTGGGAAGAATGGTCCATAGAAAAAGTCGCCGAGCTAAGAGCATCAGGAAAACGTGTCTACGTAGATTTCACTGCCGACAACTGCCTCACCTGTAAAGCCAACAAAAACCACGTATTCACCGGCCAAAACGCCAAAGACCTTCGCAAGTTCTTTCTCGAAAACGATGTAGTCGCACTCCGAGCAGACTGGACCCACGCAAACCCAGACATCACAAGAACACTCCGCGAAGAATTCAACCGCTCTAGCATCCCCGTGAATGTCATCTACCCAGCATCTCTAGACAAACCAGCCATACTCCTCCCCACCTACCCACTCAAAAAAGAGCACGTAGAAAAAGGCGTAAATCTCGCCTTGGAGGAGTAATAGCAAAAAACTCTACATCCCTAACACCTCAGCAATGAGTGCCATTCGCACCGGCACTCCATTCTGAGCCTGTTCGAAGTACTTCGCCTGAGGAAGAGCATCCACCGACTGCTGAATCTCATTCACACGTGGCAAAGGATGCATCAATGTCGCAGTCCCCTTCATCTGACTCACTATTTCCGGCGTAAAAATAAAAGCATTTCTCACTAAGTGATATTGATCTAGATCATCAAACCTCTCCTTCTGCATCCGAGTATCATATACAACATCCGACTGCGATATCACCTCATCATCCAGATCATGATGAATCTTGTCTCCATCTAATACATACTCGCTAGGCATCTGGATCACCTCCGGCGCCACAAATGAAATCTCCACTCCTTCATAATTCCTCAAAACCTTGGCCAACGAGTGCACCGTCCTTCCATATTTGAGATCCCCCACAAAAGCCACCTTCAGCTTCTCTTCTCCTATCCGATGATGTTTCGCGATAGTAAATAAATCTAATAAACTCTGAGTTGGATGCTCGCCCGCTCCATCACCACCATTCAAAATGGGCACCGGAGAATAATGCGCAGCCAGCTTAGCCTCACCCTTCATCTTCGTCCGGATAGCAATCACATCTGCATATCCTCCCACTATTCTAATCGTATCCTCCATCACCTCACCCTTAGTCTGAGATGAAAATGTAACATCAGTCTCAGACACCACATTCCCCCCCAAACGCATCATCGCCACCTCAAATGACAGTCTAGTACGCGTTGAAGGCTCATAAAACAACGCCCCTAAAATCTTCCCATCACACATCTTAGACCCACCAGACGCAATAACTGACTCCATCTCCGCGCTGCGCGCCATAATGGTATCCAGATCAGAACGAGTGAACTGATCCGCCGTAAGAACATGCTTTATCTTCATGCCCCCACTCTAGATCATCACTCCCCCATGTCAGCAAAAAATGATCACAAGAAGCCGCTAAAATCTCACTCCTCTCCCCCCACACAAGGAAACCTCAACTACATGCCTATAGGTAGCTCAGATAGATTGTGAATCTTACTGCGGAGATCTTGCTCCTTCTTCGGATCGTAAGGAGTTGAAGCCATAACACCTACTATTCCACTGTCTGTAGTGATCAGCTTAGGCGTAGTCCCTCCAGACCCTTTCTTGTGGTACTGTCTGCGCACCGTCCTACCTGATGCATCCACAACGGTATGACTATAAATCGTTGGAGTCGTAAGAAATAAAACATTCAAACGGTTCTTATTATCTAAAGTCGCCTGGTAATCTCTAAATGCAAGATTCCTCCCCATTGAATAAGTCGCTAACATCTTTCCACGCTTCACATCTTCCACCTGCACGAATAACTCAGTAAATTCATTCGAAGTCACATTCATGATCCTATACTCCCGCGTGTCACCAGGTGCACCCGGCACACCAGCACGCTGCTTCCATGAAGCATGTCCTTTGATGATAGTGAAATGCACTTTGCTTGATCGCGTCCCTTCATCAACATCCTGCCCTGGCATACGCACAACAGCATAAGCCGTGTAATTCCCAGACTGACTAAGATCATAACTATCATTAAGCCTGAAACTCGATGTCCGCGTCTCTCCAGTATTAAGCAACATTGGAGCAAATACCGCGTCCTGCTTCGCAAAAACAGGCTGTCCAGTTCCCCGCTCTACCACAAATTCTATCCACTTCCTGCCGAGCTTATTAGAAAATTCAATCGGCTGACCTGCACGGTTCGTCATCGTCACCGCAAGCTTCACATCCTCAAATGCAACATACTGCTTTTTAGTCATTTTAGAGGCTACCGCTAATTGTGCACAGGCATTCTGCGCCTGTAAAAGCACCAGCATCGTAATGGAGAAAATCGTTAATATCTGTTTCATAGTCTTGTTAGGTTATTAATCTTGGTAATTGGGTTGCCCCACAGTTCGAAAGCCAATGTATGGACGTCGTAAATCTCTTGCATCTTTATCTCCTCCAGACGGATCCAGCCAGCGTCGCGAGTTCGCATTGGAATCATCCGTATATGACCCCCCAAATATCACTGGCTTCTTTTCAGTAGCCATTGGGTCAGTTTCTGGCTTGCTCAACTTGAGACACCACTCAGCCACATTCCCAGCAAGTCCGTAAATTTTGTTTTCAGTGATATCCTCACTCTCCTGATCCACCGCTCCCCAGGATGAACTTTTCAGCCTCATGGGCCTGCTACCAGAAGTCATCAAAGCCGCACGCCATTCATCTTGCGTAGGCAATCTCCTCGCATTAAATTCAGCAAACGCATAGGCATCCCACCAATCAACTCCCACCACAGGACAGTTCAGACTCATCTTGAGGCCGTTCCATTCCTTGCCACTCCTCGCAGCATCATACATCGCTTCCCAGTCTTCAGGAATATAAGCAGTCTTATACTTAGGTTGGCTTTCATGCTGAATCAGCTCCTCCATATCTGGCGTCAGACTCTTGAGAAATTTTGCATATTCACCAATCGTCACCTCGTGAGCATCAATCGTAAACTCTCGCAACTTAACATCCGGATGCTGCTTCATAAATTGCTTCACATTCACCTCCACCACATCAGCCAAATCACGTTTTTTAGGTGGCTTCTCCCGCAGCATCACCATCGCTATCAGCCCACCTAGAGCCAATACTCCTACACCAATACCAATATTCCTCATCTTCTGCTTATTCAGCCCAGATCTAGGGAGCAGCATTGTAGAACTCTGAAGTGATGTGGTAGACAGCGGCTCTGCTAGCTGTCTTTCCACCCCCTCTGAAAGCTCTTTCACCTGAGCCCATGTCAGTGGGATCTCTCTCTCCCTGTCAGCCATGTAGCCAAGCAATGAACGAGTTCGAGTTGCTCCAGGCTCATCAGTCTTCAACAACTTCACAAAATTTTCACCCAGCATCACCTTATCCAGAGTAGACACTGCATAGTCACGCTCACCACCCACTGCCATATTAACCATTCGGCACATTCCTGTGTCAGAGATGAATAACTGATTCGGAGCCAAAGGCAACGATGCCAGCTTCTTAGCCTCTAAATAAAGATTAGCATCTGCAACCTGCTTAATAACATGCACAATCTCCTGAGGCCTCAGCAATTCACGTTTCAAGATCTTGCCCTCTAATGTTTCACCTGGAATCTTCTCCCTAGCATAGAAACAAATATTTTCCTGCCTCACCGCCTCAAATACCGATCCTATAAGCGGATGATCCACCTTCGCCTTAGTCCTCACATCACTAAGGTAGGTAGCCACCACCTCCTCATTCCCGTGCACAGCACGGTTGAGACTATCGATTATCACCTCGCGGTTGACTGAGACCTGATGCGCAAGCCATGTACGAGTGGATTCCCCCTCATACACAAGTTGCTGTAAGTAGTAATCCCCCACCTGCATACCAGGTGTCAATCTTTGCTCAGTCTCTGACATATATTCTATAAATTCTCTAACAACCTGCCATATCCCCTAAAAATAACAATCATAAGATGCAACATCTGCTTCATTCTTTTAAAGTTGGTAACAGCATTCCCTCACCATCAAGACCTTCCAGATCCGGAAAGTCATCAAATGGAAGCATTTCCGGATCAACGTGCTGCTTATACTGATCCTTAGCATGTATCCCATGGAGTCGGCCAGGAAATGCGAATTGATCCATCAACTCACCCTTATAATATAACTCCACCACATGCCCAAAGTAGCGCCTTTCGCCAAATAAATGCACATCAGCCAGCTCCAACTCAGGCAGCTGATACACAGCCTCAGCACTCTCCTCCACATTCCCCGACCAGTCAGTTGGCTCAGTCACCCAGCGCTTCGCTATGTTTTGCTCTCGCTGCTGTGGCACTGGCTCCACTACTTTATTATCCACGATATCGTAAAAGAAAATCCTCACATCAATCTGCGAAGGCTCAATCTCCCGTTTCGTAAGCCTCCTCACCGGTATAGTCACCCGCGCTCTAAGTTGATCCGCACTCACCCGCTGCACCACATTTCCAAGATGAAATGGCACCACATCCGGAGCATCCTTCACTCCATTAGCTATCTTATCAGTTGCTATCTCATAATAAGCCCCCACTTCAGGCCCGAGACCAAATAACTTATCATACTCGTCGCCCGCTCGCTCCCAATTCCTCATATCCTCAAATACCAGCGCCCTTCGATAAATGATCGCCGGCTCATCAGGATCGATGATTTCAGCCTCAGCCAGCTTCAAGATCGCTCGCACCACATCACCAGATAAATGCAGCCCCTTCGCCTCCTCCACGAGTTTCTCCACCCTACTATTTTTAATCGGCATAAACCTCCCCTGATCCATTAATGGCTCAGGTCGGATACTTCCACCTGGTGTTCGCCGCTTAGGAATGTTTCTCTGCGGAACATGCAGTTTATAATCGGCACCATCCTCACCATCTTTACCGTATGCCTTTAAAATATCATCATAACTCCTAGGCTTCTGCTTCTCCACATCTGGCAACTCATCAGCCAGAGTAGGAATATACACCTTCATCACCTCACCAGCCTCAAGCACTTCTACCACGCGCGTCTCGCCCACTCTGCTAGCCAACGCCACCCCCACCATCACCAGCTGAATAAATGCCATCAGCCCCAGCAAACCACAAACAATGGCAAACGTCGGACGTCTACGCAATGCTACCGTATCGGCAACATCCGCTCGTCCCTCACCTAATGGCTCATTTTCTAACATAGACTATCAATTAACTGATCCACCCTCCCCTGAAAAGCCACAAATCACCAACTTGTAAAATTGGACAATTTATTAGCCTCAAATAAACAACAAAAGCTCCCTTCCATTACAGAAGAGAGCTTTCATAAAATAGACTAATTATAAATCTATAAAGGACTACTTAACGCCCTTCTTAGATAGCTTAGTGCCACGTGTTGTGCCCTGACGAGCCTTGAATTTAGGGTTTGTCTTGCAAATAACGTAAAGGGTTCCCTTACGCTTTACAACTTGGCAATCTTCGTGGCGGCGCTTCATTGAAGCTAGTGATGATAAAACTTTCATATCTTTAAAAAATCTGTGGTTGGAGGGCGAAAACTACCCAAATTCCGTTACTTGTAAAGCCGATTCTTCAAAAAAACTCAAAAACACCACATTTACTCCATTTTAGTAGGCTTCGTTTACCCTCCGAGCACCCAAACACTCAGCCCCTAGAATACCCATTTCCATCACTGCTTATTTCATCTCACCTTCTTACTTCAGTCATCTACAAAAAATAGCACACTAGCCCAAGTCTGAGCACCATGCCCCAACGACCCACTTGCTTTAAAACGAGCCCTAAATAAAATAACGTCCATTTCAAGATTTGACTATCTGCTCGTTCCCCTTATTGATTAGTTCTTAAAAGTAATTCACCCTCTATGAAGCTACCCACATTCATCAGCAAACTCATCAAGCCAGATCCCCAAAAAACAGAGTCCATCATGCGTCAGCCCCGCATCGGACTAGCTCTGGGCTGCGGCGGAGCAAAAGCCCTAGTCCACATGGGAGTGCTGAAAGTTCTAGAAGATCATGACATCCCCATCCATGCCGTCGCAGGCTGCAGCATGGGCGCATATGTCGGAGCCTTATGGGCATCCGGCATTTCTGCTGATCAAATGATCCACCTCGCCGCCGAAATGGGCGACAAAGACTCATTCAAAAAACTCGCAGACCCTGCCGTCCCCCCCATCAAAGGACTCTTCTATGGCCATAAAATCAAAGACCACCTAGAGAAAACCATCGGCAAACCAAAGATCGAAGAACTCGACAGAAAATTCATCGCCATCGCCGCTAATCTTGAAAACTACCAGCGAGTAGTCTTCAACTCCGGCGACCTCTTAGAAGCCGTCCACGCCAGCTGCGCCATGCCCGGAATCATCGTCCCAGTAGAAGTCAACGGCGTCCGCTGTGTCGATGGGGGCGTAGTCGACCCTGTCCCTGTCAATGCTCTCAAAAAATACACCGATGTAGACTACATCATCGCCATCTGCACCACCCCCACATTAGATGACCTAGACTCAGACGAAGCCGTAGAAGCCGTAGTCCTAGAAGGTGAACAAGATGACACCGAAACCGCCAGCGCCTGGTTCAGATCAAAAATCTCCTCACTCGGCAAAAAATACAACCCAGTCGCAAAAGGGAATATGTTAGACACCCTAAGACGCAGTCTCAAAGCCTCACAAATCAGAATCGCACACGATGCCTGCGAGAAAGCAGAAGTCGCCATCTACCCTATCTGCAAAGATTCAGCCTGGGATGAATACGAGCGCTATGAACACTTCATCTCACTCGGAGCCAAGGAAACCCTCGCCGCACTGGAACAGATTAAGAACCTAACAAAACCTATCCCGGATCAGAGCTTCGCTCGGGAGCAAGAAGCTAAAAGCGTGGAGCCACAAGCGTAGACCGGGAATTGAAAAGTTGCTAGAACTCGCTTGCGGCTTCCTGCTTCACGCTCCCAAGGGCACAGCCCCGCTCCCCACGTTCCCCAAGCTTCCCCTAAAACTCAGCCTTCGGAAAACTCATAACCTGCTCAAGCTTCACCCCATAAGTTGCCGCTATTTCCCTAGCATCAGACGACTTGTACTCCTCCTCATAATAGATCTCTTCCACTCCATACGCACACAGAGTCTGCATACACGAAGTGCAAGGTAGCGTTGTCGTCGCTATCACTCTTGCCTCACCACGCTTGAAAAGACTACACAGATTCACCTCCGCATGCAGCATATATTTCTGCCGTTTGTCCCTGTCATCCCAGAACCCTTCCGGCGCATCATAGCCAGGTGCCAATCCGTTATAAGCCGTGCCTATCACCCTATTATCATGATCCAGCGCAGCCGCCCCCACCTTCCGATACGGATCCTCGCTCCGTAAGCTAGCAACATGCGCTAGCGCCATCACATACTGTGGAATCGTGAGTCTTTCATTATTACAGCTCATGCCAAATGCTGGCATAAATCCCCCGAGACACAAATCATTAAAATTAGCTCAGCTAACCCGCGTGTTGCCTCATTGAAGCGGACACCGAAAAAAACTTAGTCTTGCCGAGAATAGCTCCCGTTGCCTCATAAATGAG
>JBPOGF010000013.1:0-136009 GCA_051251915.1 Akkermansiaceae bacterium
CAACCATAGACAGGCTTTTTCTGATAGTATTTTCTAACAGAAATTTATCGATGAGTACCCTTAAGTCCGTGCCATTCGTGACAGTCCAGTTAGCTCCTGAGCCAGTGAGACTAGAGGCTTGAATAGTGCCATTTGCGACAGTGAAATCAGATTCCTCAAGCCCAGTAACAGCTTCAGAAAAGGTAATACCCACTGTGTAAGGACCTGAAACGCTTTGACTGCTAGTCGTGAGTGTTACAGAAGGAGTGGAGGCTGCGTCTGTGATGAGAATCGCATTGACGTGCAAGTTGCCAAATCCATTGGTGGCATGAGTGATTGTCTGGGTGGTCGCATCAGTTGTAAATGTCCCAATGACATATTGTCCCCAGTTCGCCCCTTGTCCAGAAACGACGACGGTGGTGGTGCCATCGCCAAATGTCATCGAACGACTATTACGTTGGTCATTGAAAAAGATCTGAATCTGATAAGTCTCGCCACTTGTGAGTCCACTAATTGTTTGGGTTCCAGTAGTCGTTCCAGTATTGGTGTAGGTCAGGGTTTTGAGCAGGCTGTCCATGTTCACATCCCCTGTAGATGCAGCACCATTTGAAGAGTCTGCGAATGCCAGACCGGTAGTTGCTGGAGCAAAGGTGAAGTCTGAGTAGGTAACATTACTAAATGTATACGAGGACGTCCCGTTACTTCCTCCGTTAGTGATAGTCGCCGCAGCTCCTCCACCCCAAGCATGAATGATGTTTCCTTCAATGAGATTAGATTTCCCCGTGGTCTCGGTGGCCGATCCCCATGTGATGGGAGCAGCATGGAGAGCGGAAGTGCAGCTCAGAACGAGTAAAGTTTTAAGTAAGGTAGTTATCTTGGTCTTCATAAAGGAGTGTGGTTTTATATTGTTATAATTATAGACAATAAGAACGTCCGTATAATCAAAAAAATCGATCCTCTCAGGAAAGAAAGAACCGATGAATTTTTTTTAAAAGCTCTTAGAGGAAACCCTACTTTCGACGACGTAGAATCAATGTGAGACCGCCAAGCCCGAGAAGAGCAACTGATGATGGTTCAGGGACTGCGATAGCGGTCAGACTTGCATCATCAAGGGCAAAGTCATTGCCGTCATTGTGTCCAGTCGCATCGGCATTGTTATCGAGGCTTGTAGATTGGTCGGTGATGTGAACCGTCAGAAAGTTGCTGGTTGCAGTGACGTCCAGTGTAAAGCCTTGCCACGCGGTATTGTTAAAATCTCCAGTGAAATCGGTTGCGGTGTCGTAAGAGGCAAGTACTGTACCAGCGATGCCAGTGCCATCACGTAGTTCTACCAAATAATTATAGGTAGCTGCTTGAGTACTATTGGTAAGCCGTGTAAAGACTTCGAACTGGAACTCGTAGCCAGCGTTGACTTCGACCGTTTGCCACATTTGACCAAGCGGATCCGAGTTACCTGCGCTGAATTGCACCGCGGAACTACCATTACGGGGGGTAGGGCTAATAGCTCGCGTCCGAACCTGACGTCCCGGATTTGATGCTGACGCTGTCTCGATGACATTCCAGTCATCAGGGTCTGTGTCGCCGTTGGCGGCTGGTGTAGGATTCTCGAATCCGCCATTTAGTAGAAGCTGGTCGCCGACGCTGATTGTGGCACCTTGGGCGGTCGAGGTTATACCTAGCACCACTGCTGAGAATAGGGATCGAGTTTTTATTGTAGTCATGGTTATTTTGGTTTATTGATTTTGTCCTTACTCGGAATGAGTAAGTCTTACCTGTATTGTTAAATACCCATAACTACTATTTGGTTACGAAAATTATCGAACTTTATTGAAACCCCTTTATTGACTAAGTCTTTTAAATAAAAACAGCAAGTGATCTAAGGTTTACCATACTCATAGAGTTCCGCAATTTGCGCATCAGATAGTGTATGATCAAAGATCATCATTTCATCAATCCGCCCTTTGAAGTCTCGGATGTCGTTTAGCTGTGTGGTCAAAGGCTTCCATGATCCAATCTGACATTGCCCCCATTGAAAACGGTCTTTTGATTGGTATTGTACAGACTTAGTGTATCGCGAGGATATTAGTTTTCTACCATCGCAATATAACTGGGCTTCTTGAGTGTCTAGATCCCAAGTCGTAGCCAGTAAATGCCATTGACCTGCTTGTATGCTATGGGTCTCGGTCTGATATGCTCGTCCACCATGTAGACCAGTTCTAAGGTTACCGCTACGAGTGATTTGAAAATGAATGTCACCAGATTCCCATCCGTTTGAGTTGATAAGTGTAGATAGCGCTGATGGTAATTGGTCAATGTTTACCCAGAGTGCCATGGTGAACTGTCTAACATCTTCTGGCCTTTCTAGTTCTAGTTCAACACTGCTGCCACGTCGTTCGAATTGAAGCGCACTACGCGGGGTGAATCTGCCAGAAGCTAGACTAGCACGATGTATTTTGCCATGCGTTGACTCGGCTGCATTGAGCGCTTTATTAACTACTTTGTTGTCGCTGATTTGGACAAAGTCGTAATAAAGGATAAGATCATCACGCTTGAGCATTTTGGCGTGATGAGAGCGGATACGCTTATTCCTTAGGTCCGTAGAGGTAATAAATTTGCCATAATCAGCCCCTTTTTTTGTCGGGGGCGCTAACTCTGAGTTCCACTGGTATGCTTTGCCTGCTGTGATTTCTTGGATGCCATTATTAGGGTCGACGACGTTAACTAGTCCATCAAACACATGAACATCAGTTTTACCTTGGTAGCTGACTTCGATGCCAAACTCGGTGCCTAGATCAATGACTTCTCGTCCACCAGGTGTGATTACTTTAAATCCATGCGCCTCTGGTGGACAGTAGGCCCATATTTTTCCATAGGTCAGCACCACGGTCATTTCATCGATGATTTCAAACCCACACTTTCCTTCGAGTACAATTTGAGCTCCGTTGCGGAAATTGAGTTGAGCAATGCCCCGATCAAGTGACATAGAACCTTTTTCAAAGTCATTCAAATTTAGCGTGTTATTTTCACTGAATTGAGTATCATACTCGGAGTAAAGTGAGACTAGAGGCATTTCTGGCTGTATTGCTGATTGAGTGATTTCATCGTTGTCAGTGCGTGATGACATAGTGAAAACCAATGTGATCAACGCTGCAATACCTGCTCCTACTAGGGCGCTGACTAGATGATTAGGTCGTAATTTCTGGATGAAATTGTCGGCAGCGGGTGGTGCTATATCAACAGGGTTAGCTGAAGCCATACTCAGATGGCAATCCAGTTGATTGAACTGGAGGTAGATTCTACGTGCTTCTTCGCTTTCAGCTAATAAATCGCGTAGCACAGCTATATCTGAAACACTGGCTTGTCCCTCACCTGCGTCGAGAAGAGTGGCTTCGATCCAGTCCCGTTGTTCATCGGGAAGTTTATTAGTGTCGTCAGGGATCATGGTGCTTTGTTTTGAAGTGAGAGTTCGATGCAGTTTTGTAGATTCCGCCGTGTTCTTAGAAGCATTTGTTTCACTGCATTTGGGGTGAATTCGAGCATAGAGGCAATGGTTTTGATCGGTATTTGCTGAACGTAATACAGATCAATGAGTTTACTGTGCTTGATTTTCAGTTTACTACGGCAATGCTGAAGGGCGTCCAGACGCTGAGAATAAGCCTCTGCTTCCGCCTCAATATCTTCTGCAAAGGTTTCGAGTAGATCAGGAGTGAGAATTTGAAGTGGATCACGATTACGGTCACGAACAAAGGCCAGCACTTGAAAACGGGCGATGCTGAATGACCATGCTTGGAAATTGCTACCCATGGTAAAATCGGATTGTTTCCGCCAGAGCACCAAATTACTTTCTTGGAGAATGTCCCATGAGGATGCGCTATTCCCAATCAATGAATAGATGTATCCATAGATTTTCTGTTGATGCTCTGTGATGAGCTGGGCGTAGCTTGGTTCAATCATTACTGGCGAAACAAAAGTGTGATTCTAAAAAGGTAAAACCCTTCACCAGTAATACCAAATAATCAGACTTGGTAACGTTTTTTTATCATGTAATATACCCTAAGAAAATAAGCCAGTTACTAGATAGAAACATCGCCAGTTCAAAAAAACTTACCTCCGCTCCCACTCAGTATTCCCTAGCTCCTTAAGCTTTCTCTTCAGCCTACTCTTCGTCGTGCTACTGATACGATCAGTGAAAAGAATACCATTAAGATGATCCACCTCATGCTGAATCGCTCGTGCAAGCAATCCATCCGCTTCTATCACTTTCACACTACCGTCAAGCTGAGGCATTTGCGCTTTCACTACTGTCGGACGCTTCACTTTTGCCCTGATCTCTTGAATACTCAGGCAACCTTCCTGCTCCGCCTCTTTAGGCCCACTGAGCTCCAACTCCGGATTAAGAAATACGAGCGGCATATGGTCAGCAAGCTGAGCATCCTCACCATCCACCTTAAAGAAACTCACGCACTCAGGATCATGCGCCACATCAACAATAGCCAAACGTATGTCCTTGCCTATCTGCGGCGCAGCCAGACCTATGCCCTCTGCATCACGCATCGTATCTACCATGTCTTCTACCAGCTTCTCTAGATCAGCATCTACATTAGTGATAGGAACACATTTCTTCCTTAGGACAGGCTCTCCGTATTGGACTATTTCGAGGATCATTACGTTATTAAAAAATTGAATTATTGTTCAGCCTGCGGGCTATTTCCCGTCAAACGAACGCGTTTCGAGATATACTTAAAGCCAGCCTGAGTCAATGTTTCCAGGGCGAACAGTTCATCTTTCTCCGTTGCTCCTTCATCCTGCTCTAGCTCAAACCTCGCATCAGGCTTGATTTCTTGGTAAGCTTTTAAGTAAGTCAGCAGTTGATCACGCTCCACTCGAGTCGCATTCAGCACAAACTTCCCGTCCTTCGAAATCGCAATCACCGAGTTCTCCCGCACCTCTACTTGAGTAGCTAAAGCACTAACAGAAGGCAAATTTATCTCCAACGTATGACGCTTCTTTTTAAACTGAGTTGTCACCACAAAGAAGATCAGCAAGATCGTCAAAATGTCGATCAACGGCAAGATCGGCACCGTCGGTGTTTGTTTTTTACTACGATGAAATTCCATATTCTAACAGTTGATTATTTTAAAGTTCTACCAATCGAGTAAGCCCCCACAAACTTATCCATAACCACCTCTAACCTAGCAGAATAACTATCAATTTTACGGTTAAAATACCCGTGCGCAATCACCGCTGGCACCGCCACAGCCAGCCCAGATACAGTTGTAATTAATGCCTCAGAAATACCCTGAGCCATTTCCTCATACTTCTCCTCACCAGCTCCCACCCCCTCAAACACCGTGAAAAGTCCAGTAGCTGTTCCAAGTAACCCCAACAACGGCGCAATCGCTATAATCACCTCTAAAAATGGAATGCCAACTTGCAGTTTATGAATCTCCTCACGAGCACTCACCTGCACAGCCTCTTGAATCTCCACATCCTTCCGGTCATGACGCTCCAGCACCACATCACAAAGTTTTTGCAACACACTAGGATTCGCCTTTCTGCTACTATTAAGACTTTGCGTAGACTCCTCGTCCCCTTGGGAAACATAAGCATTCATGCTCTGCACTAAGCTTTCAGGTATCACTTTCTGCCGCACCAAGAGCATTGCTTGATACAGCATCACAGCCATCGCAGCGATGGAACAAAGGATGATAAAATAAATGAAAACTCCCCCCTTATCGATAAAGGAAATAATGCTATCGAGGAAGTTCTTATCAGCTACTACGGCTTGGGCTATGTGTGTCATGATGTTAAAAATTGGTTATTGAAATCGGAAATAATAGCGGAATTCGAGCGGATCCCCACCCTGATTCACTTTAACTTGTTTCGGCATCGGCGGAATTTTCACCGTAGTCAATGCCTGGTAGGTAAGGCTCCGTTGGTTCTCACTCCCCATCGTTTGAGCAATCGTATTTATGTTAGTCACCTTACCATTCTCATCCACCATAAACCCAATGCGTAGTGTCCCCGGTTGGATCAGATCAGCATGCATCATACATCTACGCTGCCATTCCTGCTCCACTAGCTTCGAAACTTGCGCCATATACTTGCCTTCTGGCGTAGACTTCACATTCTTCGATGCTATTTTACTCCGTCTAGAAATTGTCCCCTCCATCACCGTCGCTTTAGCCTCAGATCTAAACCCTTTCTCAGCATTCTTAGAAGCACTCTTATTCTTCGCCGTCTTAGGCTGAGACTTCTGTTTCTTCTGCTTTTCCTCCTGAGACTTTTGCTTCAGCCCATCAGGATCATGCTCATTATTCGCGATCGTCTTTTTCTGTTCCTCTAAACCTTTCATTTCTTTCGCTCCCACATTCCTAGCAGTAGGCATCTCCTCATTCATCGCTACCTTCTGCTGAGTATCCAGAAATTCTTTATTCTCCTTATTAGTCTCAGCCAGCTTCCCTTTATCCAACTCCTCACCAAGATCTTCAGTCGCTTCTACGCTACTCTTTATTTCTTCCTGATCCACCTTAGCTGTCTTGTCCTTATCTGGCTCTAATTCAGATGGAGGCACTATCCGCGCCTCAGATGCCTCACCTCCTTTATTCATATGCTCGAAATTTCCATCTTGAAAAGTCGTGTCCACTGTCTCTTCCAAACCATCCTTCATCTTCACACCTTGCACTGAAGCCCTATCAGGTGCTCCAGCCACTACACTCGCATTACTAGCCGCTATAGTATCCCTCTCCCCCTGAAGATTCGTATCCGGAACATCACCCGACAACTGATCACTCGTCGTGCGAGCATATTGAGGCAAATCCTTCGGCTTCGGGGGCTGTATCTTAGGTTGCTCAAGCAACGGCTTATTTGCAGCCAACTCTTTAAGTTCCTGCGGAGTTAATGGAGCATTTTTAGGCGGCGGCACAATCTTGGGAGGCTTCACCGGATCAAGCTGAATTGAAATAACTATTTCATCCTTCTCCTCAACCTCTTTCTTGACCTCCACAACCTCAGTTTGCAGCATGATGATTCTCAAACAAATCATCACTGCAATAGCGACATGCAACACCACCGAGATAGCCAAGCACATCCCTGCGGTCATCCATTTACTCGTCCCTTTCCCCAAAGTTGTATCGATTTCTTTCAATACCTAGATTTTGCCACAATCTGAGTTCAATGCTAGGCGTAAATCATTTTTTCTTACCACTTCAGCCTGAATAAAATCTACATTCTTCTCAGAATTGACATTGATCCATCACATAGCTGTGCTAGTTTTTAATCCATTCAACAAACTATTCTACTAATATAAAATGAAACTAATTACTAGCATCACATCATCAGCAGCTCTCGTCGCCCTCTTCACTACAACAGCGCTCACTCCACAAGCTCAAGCACACTGTGAAGTTCCTTGCGGAATCTATGCAGATGATAACGTATTCAATGACCTTCACACCCATCTTTCTACCATCGAAAAGGCAATGAATGAAATCAACGAGCTCTCAAAAGATCCAGGTAAAAATGCCAACCAACTCATCCGTTGGGTAAACAATAAAGAAATCCACGCCACAAAAATCCAAGAAGTCGTATCCCAGTATTTCCTCACCCAGCGCATCAAGACAGATGAAGCAAATACCGACAAAAACGCTTACCTTCTCAAACTCACTCAGCTTCACCAAATGACCGTGCTAGCGATGAAGTGCAAGCAAACTACCGATGTAGCTCATGCACAAGAACTCCACAAAGTAATGGACGCATTCCGCGCTAGCTACGCGAAAAAATAATCATTTCTGATAAGAAACACCTCACCCGAACCGTTTCTAACTAACAAACGCATGCGAACATTCATCAAACCGGCCAAAGGAGCCCTACTCACTTCACTCGCCTACACTGTCACCGCCGGATGCTCCATCCTGCAAGCACATGAAGGTCACGACCACATCGACTCACCTGAAAAAGCGAAGGAAGCAACAGAGAAAGCCATCTCTAAGGACGGTTCAGATGTCGCTGTAGCTCCCGCCCCTAAGCTTCAGAAAATCAACGAGACAACATACAAGCTAGGAAAAATCACCATCGACACTAAGAAACGCACCATCAGCTTTGATGCCGCAACCGAAATCACTGACACCCTGGTAGAGTATGCCTTAGTTAATCCAGAAGGAAAAGTTCATGAGACACTATTCATCACCGATGTCAGACCCATTAACCTCAACATCGCCTTCAAGCTCCTAGGATTTAAAGAAAACAAATCTCTCTACCGCCAGTTCGTAAACGATATCCCAACTGAGGCCTTTCAAGAAGCTACCGACGAAGAAAAAACACAGTCATATTTCACCACCACTATCCACTGGACGGATGAAAAGACCAAGAAAACTCACAGCCTCAACATTAATGAACTCATCCAAAATGCCCAAACCGAAAAAACACTCGCTTCCGTTAAGGAGGGCGCAAAATGGTCCTATGGTGGCTCATTTATGCACAACGGTAAATTCGCCGCTGAACTAAATCGTGACCTCATCGCCATCTTTACCGATAGAGGAGCCGTGGCTAACTTCGCGGGTGAAGGCAGAGAAGACGACACCCTCTGGCACCCAGTCACAGAAAAAATGCCAGCCTTCGGAACCAAAGTAACCATCGTCATCACCCCAGAATTCCCAGCAAAAAAGAACAAATAAGACCACTATATTCATCTAACTAACCAGCACCATGAAATCAATGATCACATCCAGCGTCATCGCACTAAGCACGCTCACCATCACCAGCTCCATCCTCACAGCTCAGGCACCAGCAGCAGTAAACCCTGAAGCACCCTATCTATCTCTCCGTCTAGAAATGGAAAACGCCATTAAGACCGGTAACCAATACCTGAAAAGCGTCCAAAATGAGCAAGGATTCTGGAAAGACGACACCATCCCAGCCTACACAGCTCTTGCCATCACAGCAGCCATGCGCGCGCCAGATCTAGCAGCCTCAAACACTCCAGCACACATCAAACCAGCATACAAATGGCTGCTCAGCACCCAGCACGAGACCGGTGCAGTCTACGTAAAAGGCCTCGCTACTTACAATACAGCAACCAGCATCATGGCACTCGCCGCATCTGGTGACCCAGCTCACAAAGACCCCATCCTCAAGGCCCGCGCATTCCTCATCAGCCAACAGGCAGACTACTCTACAAACCAAGCAATGAATAAATACCATGGCGGCATAGGCTACGGCGGCAGCCACCCGCACTCAGATATGTCGAACACCTATCTATCCATCGAAGCCATAAAAATTTCCGAAGTCTACGCCAAAGACTCCGAGGTAGAAAAACAACCAGAACTAGACTGGGACAGAGCACTTCAGTTCATCTCACGCTGCCAAAACCTAGAAGCCACCAATGACCAACCCGGCATCGGCAACGATGGCTCCATGGTCTACTTCCCCGGAAACTCCAAAACAGAAAACATCGAGAATCCAGACGGCACCACCACCCTCAGAGGCTACGGCTCCATCTCCTACGCCGGCCTCCTCTCCATGGTCTACGCTGACCTAGGAAAAGACGACCCACGAGTAGCCGCAGTCACAGACTGGCTCAACAACAACTATACCGTCAAAGAAAACCCAGGCATGGGGCTCCAAGGACTCTACTACTACTTCAACGTCATGGCTAAAGCTCTAACAGCCGCCAACATCGACACCATCACCACCAAAGATGGCAAGAAAATAGACTGGCGCCAAGAACTAGCCAAAACCCTCCTCACCGCCCAACGCGAAGACGGCTCATGGGTCAACAAAAACAGCCGCTGGTGGGAAAACCAACCAGAACTAGTAACCTGCTACGCCGTCCTGACCCTAGAACAAATCCACGCCTCCATCCCCAAAAAGTAAAACGACACCTCGTCGCTTACTTCCCTACTTTGAAAACAACTTTTCAAAAAGAGACTCAGCAAGAGCTTCACCCTCCTCACTAAACACCACTGATTTATTCCTAGATTCTGGATTAGAAATATATCCTTTTTCATGTAGCCTATCCATCACCTCCCAAGGCATAGACTTCCAAACTCTCCCATCCCCAACCGAATTCAATAACAAAAGCGCCAACACAACCTCATCGGCTTTATCCTCATCATAGTCCATGAGTGTATGATGGCATAAATATGACTATTTTTCAGTAGAATTAATAGCCTCAATTAGTACTCCATTCTATCTAATGCCCCTCGCGTCACTTCCCAATACAAAACGCCCCAAAGATAGCATCAAAAATTTCTTCCGTATCAACCCTCCCTGCAACTTCTCCAATAGCCTCCAGCGCATCCCGTAAATCTAGCGCCACAAACTCCGCCCCCACAGACAGAGCCAGCCCTTCTCGCGCAGCAGCAAGAGCAACTTTCCCTCGATTCAAACACTCCTGATGACGAGCATTAATCGCTACAGCGTGCCCACCCCAGGCATTTTCACTCAGCAAAAGCTCATCAGCTATCTTATTTCCTAGCAGATCCAACCCCGCTTCATCAGCTGAATCACCTTTACAAGAAATCTTCACCCCATCAGCATCCTTCCAAAAATCATCCACCCCAAGGTCATTTTTATTAATCACCAAAACATGCTTCCTCCCACCAATCTGCTCATCAGTCAAAAGCCGTTTCCCAGACTTAGACCCATCCACTACCTCAATAATCAAATCCGCTAACTCAATCTGCTGCTCAGAACGAATAATCCCCTGCTGCTCAATCTTATCCTCAGAAACCCTCACTCCCGCAGTATCAATCAACCGCAACGGAATTCCCTGAATGTTCACCACTTCCTCCACAGTATCCCGCGTAGTCCCCTCCACATCACTCACAATCGCCCGCTCATAACCCAACAGCCCATTTAACAAACTAGACTTACCCACATTTGGCTCACCACAAATCACAGTCCGCACCCCCTCACGCAATATCCTCCCCTGCTCAGCAGTAGACAACATCTGATCAATCCCTAACAAAACCTCATCAATCCGCTTCAACATCGCCGCCCCAGTATCAGGATCAATATCCTCATCAGGAAAATCAATAAACGCCTCAACATGCGCCACCACCCCTATCAACTTCTCCCTTAACGCCTCACTCTGGTCCCCCAACTTCCCCTGCATCTGCTCATGCGCCGCCCGCATCGCTAAATCCGTCTGCGCTGAAATCAAATCCATGATCGCCTCAGCCTGAGTTAAATCTAACTTCCCATTCTCAAAAGCACGCCTACTAAACTCCCCCGGTTCCGCCGACCGCGCACCACACTCTAACAACCGCTCCAGCACCCGCCGCGTCACCAGCACACCACCATGGCACGCCAGCTCCACCACATTTTCCCCCGTAAAACTCCGCGGATTCCTGAACACCGTCGCCAGCACCTCATCGATCACATCGCCAGTTTTAGAAATCACCTTGCATAACGTCGCATACCGCTCAGCGGCATTCTCCAGCCCACCTCTACACCGCACCGCATCAGCAGATATCGCCACAGCCTCAGGCCCAGAAATCCGAATCAAAGACACAGCACCCACGCCAGGCGCAGATGCTATCGCAGCAACAGTTGTAGAAGTAGCACTCATTTAAAATGTTGCCAAAACAGACTTCATCACGCTCAAACAACGCTCATTCTCAGCCTTCGTCCCCACAGAGATTCTCACCCAGCCAGGAAGTTTATATCCACGCATCGCTCGCACAATAACCCCCTGCTTCAGCATCTCCGCAAACAAACGATCACCATCACCCACATTCACCAGCACAAAGTTAGCCCTACTCGGCACATACTCCAGCCCCATCTCTTGAAATGATGACTCATAATACGCCAAACCTTCCGCATTGTTAGAAACCGTAGCCTCCACATGCGCCTTATCCGCCAGCGAAGCCAACGCCGCACGCTGAGCCACCTCATTCGTATTAAATGGCTGCCTCGCCTTCTGTAAAATAGCCGTCACCTGAGGAGCGCCCAAACCATAACCAATCCGAAGACCCGCTAAACCATAAGCCTTAGAAAACGTCCTCAAAACAATCACATTCCTACCCTCTCTAACATACTTCAACGTATCAGGTGCATCACTCACAAACTCAAAATACGCCTCATCAAAAACCACAACCACATGATCCGGAACCTTCGCCATGAAACGGTCTATCGTCTCCTCATCCACAATCGTCCCAGTCGGGTTATTCGGATTCGCAATAAACAACAACCGCGTCTCATCAGTCACCGCCGCAGCCATCGCATCCAAATCATGAACAAAATTAGGATCAGGAACCTCCACATAATTCGCTCCAAACAAAGTAGCCATCAACTTATAAACCACAAAAGCATGCTCAGCCGCAATCAACGCCGCACCATCATTCAAAAAACAATGGCACAACAACTCAATAATCTCATTCGATCCATTCCCAAGCACCACATTCTCCAGCCCTAAATCATACTTCTCAGCCAATGCAGAACGTAATTTATAGCCACCACCATCAGGATAAATATGCATATCCGTAGCTGCCCCACGAATCGCATCCAATGCCATAGGAGCTGGCCCCAGCGGATTCTCATTCGAAGCCACCTTCACAATAGTCTCAGGATCTAGCCCAAGCTCCCTCGCTGTCTCCTCAATCGGTTTCCCCGGCTCGTAAGCCACTAGATCGCATACAAATTGGTTCGCAAATTTCTCTATCTTCATGACGCGAAGACTAGCGAATGAACGCTCAGGTGCAAGTCTCTATTACAGCCATCTCATACACAAAAAAAACGAGAAGCATTGAGCAACCCACAAGCTTCTAGAACAATCCCAAAATGGAATCCTCACGCTTGCGGCTCCCCGCTTCTCGCTTCCTGCTTCCCGCGTTTAGGGGAATACCTTCTACTTCAATTCCTTAATTCTAATATTACGGAAACTATAAGTCTTACCTTTCTCACCATGATGCTGAATCCCAATATGGCCTGCAGCATCCTTGTCATCATGAAGATCAGTAGTCACTTCACCATTCACCCATACCTGCAAATGATCACCATTTGCCACGATACGATACTTGATCCACTCGCCTAATGGAGCTTGCACTGACTTAGTAATTTTCTTTTGCTCTTCAGTTAACAGATCCCATCTACGACGACCTTCATCATAAAGTCTACCAGTATAAGCGCGCTTAGTTGGGTCACACTCAGCTTGGTAACCCCAGATCTTATGTTTCCCTGCATCCTTATCCACGTGACAACGATACATCACCCCACTATTCGCAGGTCCCACAGCAGGAAGCATGATCTCCACCTCTAACTCAAAATTAGCAAACGTCTTCTCAGTAGTTAGGAAGAACTTCTTATCTCCAGTAAGCTCAATAACACCATCAACCACTTTTGCATCTCCAAAGCCATACACATTCTGCCAGCCTTTAAGATCCTTACCATTAAATAAATCTACCCACTCTCCCTCTCTCGCCGCCTCAACCTTAGCCTCGTAGGCTTCCTTCACAGGCTCTTCCATCGTTTTCTGCGCAGATACACTCCCAGCAGCCAAACTAAACATCAGCCCCATTCCCAATAATTTGTGTTTTGTCATATCTACTAGTTAAGTGGGAAATTAGCCGAAATCAAATAAAAAACTCAGCCCCAGCAGAATCCACTTCATACTGACCAAATATGAAACGAATCCTGACCAGTTATGAAACGCTCATATTTTCTTTACATCGGTAGGTTCTATTTTAAATTTCTTTCATGATTAAACGTATTATCACACTAACAGCAGTCGTAGCAGCCCTCACCACTACATCATGCAACACCTTCGTCGGTGTAGGTCAAGATGTTCAGAAACTAGGTACTAGTGTCCAAAACACGGCAATACGCACCAGCCAACGATAACTAATACCCAGAAAAACTCATTCTCACCGAAGGCATGCTGGTTATCCCTGTATGCCTTCTTTTTGTTTCAAAATAAACCCAACTTACGATTAAACCCATGAAAACCACAATCAAATTCAAACTATTAACCCTACTCACTAGCTTCTCACTCGCTAGTATAGTAACAGCTGACACCAAGACCCCAAACGTCATTATGCTCATGAGCGATGACCAAGGCTGGGGAGACGTCGGCTTCAACGGCAATAAAGATCTGCACACACCACACCTTGACAACATGGCAAAAGAAGGTGTCAAGTTTGACCGCTTCTACGCCTCCGCACCACTCTGCTCCCCCACCCGCGGCAGCTGTCTCACTGGGAGATACCCATTCAGATACGGCATCCTAGCAGCCCACACTGGCGGCATGCGCGTCGGAGAAATCACCGTAGCAGAAGCACTCAAAAAACAAGGCTACGCTACCGGCTTCTTCGGAAAATGGCACATCGGCTGGGTCAAGCCAGAAGAAGTTAGCACTCGCGGATACTACTCACCTCCATCACACCACGGGTTTGATGAATATTTCGCCACCACCAGCGCTGTCCCAACATGGGATCCAGGAGTCACTCCTAAAGGATGGTCCAAATGGGGCTCAGAAGAAGGTGGCACTTGGAAAGGAGGCTTCCCATATGTCCACAATGGAGAACTCGCTAAAGATAACATCTCAGGTGATGACAGCCGCGTCATCATGGATCGCGTCATCCCATTCATCGAGGCAAACAAAGACAAACCCTTCCTCGCCACTGTCTGGTTCCACACCCCTCACGAGCCAGTCGTAGCAGGTCCAGAATACAAAAAACGCTACTCAAAACACGGCGAACTCAAACAGAACTACTACGGATGCATCACCGCCATGGATGATCAGATCGGTAGACTCAGAGCAAAACTAACAGAACTAAACCTCTCAGATAACACCATCATCTTCTTCTGCAGCGATAACGGCCCAGCCGACCCATTAGTTAAAAAAGACGCCGCATCAGCAGGCCCATTCAAAGGACATAAACACCAAATGTACGAAGGCGGAATCCTCGTCCCAGCATGCGTCGTTTGGCCAGGGAAAATCAAACCACTAGAGACTTCAGTAAGATGCTCAACCATCGACTTCTTCCCAACCATCGCCAAAATCTCCGGCTACAAGCTACCTAGCAAAGACAACCGCCCTATCGACGGCATCGACCTCATGCCCATCATCACAGGAGAAGTAAAATCCCGTGAAACAGATCTCTACTTCGGCTACCGCAGACTCATCTCCGGCATCGATGGTAAAAGCATCATTCGAGGAGATTACAAGCTCCTCCGCGAAGCCACCAAAGGCAACAAATCCCGCCTCAGACTCTATGACCTAAGCAAGGACCCATACGAGAAAAAAGACCTCGCTGACCGCATGTCCGCAAAAGTAAAAGACCTCAGTGAAGCCCTCAAAAAAATAGAGCACAGCTGCCAACTAAGCCGCGACGGAGCAGACTACAAATATTAATAGCTCAACACAACTCCACAGCCGCGAAAGGTAGCGGCAGCAAACCCCACGTAGCCGCCACCTCTACGGGCTCATAAGAATGAAACCGACTTAACATAATTCCCAAAAAGAACCTTGCACCATGCAGTCAAGGTTCCTAAGGTGGCGCAGCTTACGTCATGGACGCGATTTCTGATACTACAACACACGTTATTGGGATGATTCCAGCTCGTTGGGCTTCTACACGTTTCCCTGGGAAACCTCTCCATATCATTGCTGGTAAACCTTTGGTTCAGCATGTCTGGGAACGTTGTCAGAACTGCTCGAATCTGGATAGCATCATTGTCGCTACTGATGACGAGCGTATTTCGGCCGCTGCTCAGGAGTTTGGCGCGGAAGTGGTGATGACTTCTCCTGATCATCCCTCTGGCACCGACCGGCTTGCTGAAGCCGCGGCGAAATTTCCCCACGCCACGCACATTATCAATATCCAAGGCGATGAACCAATGATCGAGCCAACCCTCATCGATGAACTCGCCAGCGCACTCCTCGCAGATTCTGATCTCGCCATAGCAACAGCCGCCAATGTCTTCACTGAAGACACGCTAATCAACGATCCAAACGTAGTCAAAGTGGTGCTCAAGTTAAACGGTGACGCACTCTATTTTTCCCGCAGCCCACTCCCCTACAGACGTTCAGCCAGCCCAGAGCTTACACTCTACCGCCACAAAGGAATCTATGCCTACAGAAGAGATTTCCTTGCAAATTTCGTCACATGGAGTCCATCACCTCTTGAACTTGCAGAAAGTCTAGAGCAGCTCCGGGCACTAGAAAACGGAGCACGCATTAAAGTCATCATCACTGACGACATCTCCGGTGGAATCGATACACTGGAGCAAGCAAACGAACTCGAAACTTTCTTAGCTCAACAAAACAAGATCTAACAATACTCATTTTTTTACCACATTCAATCATCATGGCACACCCTACAAAATATATTTTCGTCACTGGCGGAGTCGTTTCCTCACTAGGAAAAGGACTCGCAGCAGCTTCACTCGGCACACTTCTGGAGCACCGCGGACTCGATGTCCTCATCCAAAAGTTTGATCCCTACCTCAACGTAGACCCTGGCACAATGTCACCATTCCAGCACGGCGAAGTCTACGTCCTCGCAGATGGCGCAGAGACAGACCTCGACCTCGGCCACTACGAGAGATTCACTAACTGCGAGTGCACACGCCTCAATAACCTTACATCTGGTCAAGTCTTCGAAAACGTCATCAACAACGAACGCGCAGGAAAATACCTCGGCAAAACCGTCCAGTTCATCCCACACTGCACAGACATCATCAAAGAGCGCATCCGCCAGGTAACTCTATCTAGTGATGCAGACGTCATCATCACAGAAATCGGTGGCACCACAGGAGATATCGAAGGTCACCTCTTCCTAGAAGCCCTCCGCCAGTTCGCTCTCGAAGTAGGCAGACCTAACGTTTGCTCCATCCATGTCACTCTCCTCCCATTCATCGCCGCAGCAGGAGAAATCAAAACCAAACCAACCCAGCAATCAGTCGCCAAACTCCGTGAAATCGGCATCCAGCCAGACATCATCGTCTGCCGTACTGAGCATGACCTAGACGAAGACAACAAAGCAAAAATCGCCATGTTCTGTAACGTTGAAGCCAAAAACGTAGTAGCCTTCCGTGACGTAGCTCACACCATTTACGAATGCCCACTAGATCTCCGCAGAGACAAACTTGACCGCCTCGTTTCAGACCGTCTAGGCCTAGAATCAGTCACCCCAGACCTAGAAGAATGGCGCCGCTTCGTTGACCGTGTCATCAACCCCACTCACGAGATTAACATCGCAGTCTGTGGCAAATACATCGAACTCAACGATGCCTACAAATCCATCTACGAATCACTCACCCACGCCGGCGCACACCATGACACCCGCGTCAATGTCCACAAAGTAGATGCAGAAAGAATCGCAGAAGAAGGCCCAGCCACACTACTAAAAGACATGGACGGAATCCTTATCCCTGGTGGATTCGGTGACCGCGGAACAGAAGGCAAAATCGTCGCAGCCACATTCGCCCGTCAGAACAAAGTCCCATACTTCGGCATCTGCCTCGGTATGCAAATCGCCACCATCGAATACGCACGTAACGTCTGCGGCCTAGAAAACGCAAACTCCACAGAATTCGATAAAGACACCGCCCACCCAGTCATCTGCCTCCAAGAAGAACAGAAAAAACTCACCACCATGGGAGGCAACATGCGCCTCGGCACATCAGACGCTAACCTCAGCCCAGGAACCAGAGCACAAGAACTCTACAACGGAGCTGAAACAATCACTGAACGCCACCGCCACAGATACGAATTCAACCCAGAATACTGCGAACAACTAGAAAATGCAGGCCTCAAAATCAGTGGCGTCTCAGCTAAAGAAGGCCTCGTAGAAATCGTGGAAATCACAGATCACCCATTCTACATCGGTGCCCAGTTCCACCCAGAATTCCAGTCCCGCCCTAACAAACCACACCCCATCTTCGCCGGATTTGTTCAAGCTGGCCTAGATCACGCCGCGGCAAACAAAGCATAACAACCCAATAACCAACAACTACCCCTCATGTCTATCGAATCTAAAATCAACGAACTCGGATACACCCTCCCAGAAGTCCCCGCACCAGCCGGCTCTTATGTGAACTACACCCGCTCAGGAAACCTACTTTTCCTCGCAGGTGGCATCCCACCAGTCACCGATGAATTCACCGGCAAAGTCCCTACAGCCACCACAGTAGAAACCGCTCAAGAAGCCGCCCGCATCATCACCCTCAACCGACTCGCCGTAGTAAAAGAAGCAGTCGGATCACTAGACAAAGTAAAGCAAATCGTCACCGTCAACGGCTTCGTTAACTCAGAGCCAGACTTCTACGGTCACCCATCCGTCATCAATGGCTGCTCAGATCTCCTAGTAGAAATATTCGGTGACAAAGGCATCCACTCACGCACCGCCATGGGTGCCGCAGCTCTACCACTCAATGTCTCAGTCGAGATCAACATGGTAGTTGAAGTCGAAGACTAATCACCACCATGGAAATCTTCGCTCCCAAGCACGGATTACTCAAAGACCTCAGCTCAGACACCTTTGCGTCTGAGCTGTTTTATTTTTGTGACGACGAACTAAAACTTACCTCTAGCACCCACAAAACCTACTTCGGCTACGTCCAACACGGTGAAATCAACCTCCACCACGCAGGCAATCAATACACCCTAACAGAAGGCATGTATTTCTCAGTCACTCAAAGCCTTAACATCTCCACTAATACCACCGGGAAAGCCATAATCATGTCACGCCTCGACTACCACGGCTTCTTCCAAATCGGCGGCCCCATCGAAGAAAAAGGCCGCCTCACCTACATCGATGGCTGCACAGACTCCCTCCTCATCTCACCTGTCATGATGGGAGATCCCTGCCTTAACCTCCTCCACATTCCAGCCAGAATTCAACAATCTCAACACACCCACCCATCCCTCCGCTTAGGCGTTATCATCAGTGGAACCGGTACCTGCATCACCCCAGAGAAAAACTTACCTCTAACACCTGGTTCCATCTTCTACATTCCTCAAGACGGCAAGCATAGCTTCCATACTCAAAACCATGACCTCAGAGTCATCGCCTATCACCCAGATAGCGACTACGGCCCCACCCACCAAAACCACCCAATGGTTAACAAAACCATCCTCTAAAAAAACATGAGATGCCCCAAATGCAACTACGACCATAAACGCGGCAAAGACGGCATGAAATGCCTCCGTTGCAAACGACAATTCATCTTTGACCCCAAAAAACACTACAACGGAAGTAAATCAATCACTGACCCTTACTTCATCAAATGTATCGATAAACTCTCCCGCAGCGGCACCTACCGCTACACCGAAGACGAGCTCTACTGCTTCATAGCACAACAAAGTAAACCCTCCACAGTTGGTTGCCTCATTGGAGCTATTGTCATCAGCGTATTCCTCACGGCATTTCTTCATGCCTTGATTAAATCCGGCCTAACACCAGCCTTCTTCATCCTCCCCATATTCATCTTTACAGCGGTAATAATGGGCAGGAAAATACTATCCAGAAGAAGATGGAACAAGTTTCTCAAACACTGGCAAAAGCAAAGCGCCAAGAAAAAAGACGAACCAGACTACCTCGCAAACATGCTCACCACTCGTCAACTGTTAGAAAAACCCCCATCAGCTAACGAACCAGACATCTACGACTACGGTGCCGCCAAACTACTCATCTGCGAACACGATGTCCAAGTCGACTGGCTCATAACAAACAAATTCCACACCGAAAATGGAGTCGTCATCATCAGCGAAAATTTCTACCCTACTTACCTCAAACAACAGGTAAAGGAACTCATAGATGCCAACCCAGACCTAGAAATCTACGCCCTCCACAACACCGGAAAAACTGGCGATGACATGATCAACCGTCTCCGCAGTCCACTCAACGAATGGAAACTTAACCAACAAACAATCACCGACCTCGGCCTAAACCACGAACACCTCCTGAAAACCAAACTGAATAAAAAAATAATCGATCAATTCAACGATAAGTTCCCCCCACACGCCATCCCCTACCACCAGTTCAACCCCATGCTAAATCACTGCATGGTCAACGGTGTAGCCATCGCAGCAGCCTACACAGCCCTAAACGCAAACAGCGACTCAGGCGTCTCATGTGACTTCGGATAATGAGCCTACTCTGCGGATTCATCGGTCAGCGAGACGACTCCAAACTCGCCCAAATGACAGCACAAGCCAGACACAAAGGCCTGCAAAAAATCACCACCACCCACTTCAAAAACCTCCACCTAGCACACGCCTCAGATCCATGTTCCAGTAACTTAGCCGGAATCATCCACAACGAGCATTCACTCATCGCCCTCGCTGGCATACCCCGCGCTGAAACCACCAATCTGTTAGAAAAACTTACCTCTAACCCTAATTCCATCCATAATCTGTTAGACTCTCTAACAGGCAGCTACGCCGGACTCATTCACCACCAAGAAACCCTCTACCTCTTCCGAGATAAATCCGGCAGACGCACCCTCTTCTACACCACCATCGACCCAAATATCCACTTCGCAACCGAGTCAAAAATCCTCCACCACGCCAACAACTTCTCCCCCACCATCCGCCCCTCATCCCTCGCCCAATACCTAGCATTCAGCTACGTCCCCGGCGAAAACACCATGCTAGAAGGCATCAAAGAAATCCTCTCCGGCTCCTACTTCAGCACCCACACCCACACCCATCAACAACACCGCTACTTCACCCCCGAACTCCAATCAACCATAACCAGCTCCGACTGGATCAAAGAGTTCCAAACCCGCTTCACCCAGAGCATCGAGCGCACCCGCCCAGCCTCCATGACCGACTTCGCAGTCTTCCTCTCCGGCGGAATCGACTCCAGCATCGTCACCGCTGCACTCGCAGAAATACACGGCTCAGACAAAGTAAAAACCTTCGGCATCCACTTCGGAAAACACTTCCCAAACGAACTAGAATACATCCGCGCCGTCGCAGAATTCACCAACGTTGAATGCGAAGAAGTAGAAGTGAACCCCAAAAGCTTCCTCCCCTACCTCCACGAAATCGTAAACCACCTCAACGACCCCATCGGCGACCCTGTCACCATGCCAAACTACCTCCTAGCCAAGCACGTAGCCGCCCAAGGCTACCACGGAGTCTACAACGGCGAAGGCGGAGACCCCATCTTCGGCGGCCCTAAAAACATGACCATGCTCCTCCACCACTGGTACGGAGACCAACAACCACAAAGCAAAAACCACCGAGAAAAAGCCTACCTAGCCTCCTACCGCCGCAGCTACGAGGAAATCAATCACCTCCTAACCCCAGAATGGCAACGCAAAATCAACCCAGAACATGACCTAGAATCCATCCTCAGCCCCATGTTCCAACAAACCAAACCAGACTCCTTCCTCAAAAAACTCCTCCTCATAAACATGCGCCAAAAAGGCGCCCACCTCATCCTCCCAAAAGTCGAACGCATGCTCGGCGCCAACGGCCTCACCCCCCTCTCACCACTATTCGATGAAAGCCTCATCCAACTCTGCATGAGCCTACCTGGCGAACACATACTCAAAAACGGCATCGAGAAAATGATCCTCAAACAAGCCTTCCGTGGCAAACTCCCAGACTCCATAATCGACCGCCCCAAAAGCGGAATGAGAGTCCCAGTCCACTACTGGTTCAAAGGAGAAATGAAACGCTACGCAAAAAAAATGCTCAGCAAAAAACGCCTAGACCAAACCGGCATCTTCGACCCCAACCGCGTCAAACAACTCCTCAACTACACCACCAACGAAGGCCCCGGCAGATACGGAATCAAACTCTGGATGCTCCTAACCTTCGAACTCTGGCGCGAAAAAGTATTTGAATAGCACACCATAAAACCTATAATATTTGTATGCACCCAGAGTGGCAAATAGATAAATCAGGACATCATGCACCTGAAAATCAAAGCATAACACTGCAGATCAAAAAACCGATAGACCGGAATCCTAAAAAACTGATAGATCCGGATCCTAAAAGTGTACCTCCTATTGATTCAGAAATTGTATCTGACCTTAAAAAAGAAATCCCACTTCTCATCGGATTGCTCATCACCCTTGCCACACTAACCTATAAACTCATCGCAGCCTATCAACAAAACAACCTGCCCACCAACGCATCCATCAAACAAGATTACCGCAACCAAATCATGCTTACCGGAGTCGAAATATACACAGCCTACCCCATCCTACTTATCGGCTCCTTCTGGTTATCCATCATCGTTTTCCGTGGCATAAAAACCTGTAGAAAAATCAAAAACAAAAACAAAAACAAATCCTACTTCCATAAATCCATCAACAACTAATACCCATCAATCACCTCCAGAAGACCTCCTAACAATCAACTCACCCTGCAACGTAATCCTCTGCACCGGAGCATCAGGATGTCGTATCCGCTGAATCATAGCCTCAGCCGCCGCCCTACCTATATCACGGCAAGGCTGCTTATAAGTTGTCAGCGGCACACTCAGTAAAGACGCATACTTAACATCATCAAACCCACACACCTTCACCTTGTTCGGAATCTCCGCACCAGCATCTAACAGACTCCGCAGCATCGTACTAGCCGTCGCATCATTCGCGCAGATAATACCATCCACCTTTCGCTCCACCAGCTCCTCAGCCGCCTTCTCTGGAGCATCAGTTTCATAAATCACAGTGATCAAACTAGTAGGGTCCTTACCCCGTTGCACCAATGCCTCTCTACACCCCATCCTCCTCAGCTGAATCGTCGTCGCAGGATTCTCTCGCGCCACAAATGCCAAGCTCTTACACCCCTGATCTAACAAATGTGTAGCCACCACATACCCCGCCTCAACATTGTCAATACTCACCAACTCAAGTTGAGTCTGTCGCGGCCAACGATAAATATCCCTATCTAACAAAACAACATGAATCCCCGCATCTCTCAACTTATCGATAATCCCTTGATTAAACTCAGAAGGCTCATCCACGTGTTCAGTAGGAGCAAAAAATACACCTTTTACGCGAGCCTCAATTAACTGCTCAGCTAACGATTCTGTTAGCACCTTCAAGTCATCTCCAGCATTAAGATCAGAAGGTAAGATCACTCTCATTCCCTCCATCCCAGAAGTCTCTACGATACTTGCACAAATAGGTTCAAAAATTTCAATTTCAGAGAGCTGCGGAATCAATAGCCCAGCTAAGAGTGATGATCTACGCGGAGCTAGAACTTGTGTCCCAAACCCCGCCTTACGCTTCACTAGCTTTTCATCACTAAGCATTTTCAGAGCCCTTGCCACAGTAGGACGAGACGCCTCGTATTCCTTACATAGCTCACTCTCAGTAGGTAACAAATCACCAACCGAAAACTTCTGACTATGGATCTGATGTAATAATTCCTTATAAATCTGTAAATACCTTGGTTTTGAATCACTCATGAATGAAATGTAAATAATTTGTAATAAAATGTCAACCCGTAAGTAACGTTTATTAGTGACATTTAATCAATGAAATGATTACATGCTTAACACAAGGAAGATTCATACCAACTTAAACTCAGAACGAGAATGACAAATAAATTCAAAATAGCAGGCATTGGAGAAATTCTCTGGGACACATTTCCAGACGGAACTCGTCTCGGCGGAGCCCCTACAAACTTTGCCTTCCACAGCTATCAACTCGGTGCTGATGCCTACCCTGTCAGTTGCGTCGGAGATGATGAACTTGGCAACAACACATTCGATGAACTCAACAAACTCGGAGTCAATGTTGAATACGTCCAAGTCAGCACCACCAAACCCACAGGTCGTGTAATGGTCAAACTCGATGATGAAGGCAAGCCAAGTTATGACATTTTAAAAAACAGGTCATGGGACTACCTCTCATTCACTCCTGAAATGGAAAAACTCGCAGAATCACTAGATGCTGTTTGCTTTGGCTCCCTCTCACAGCGTTCCACTGAAACAAGAAACACCATCCGCCAATTTATCAAAGCAATGCCTGTTTCAGCACTCAAAATTTTTGATGTGAATCTCAGAAAACCCTTTTATTCGAAATCACTCATTGAAGACTCTCTTATCCTAGCAAACATACTGAAACTAAGTGATGAGGAATTACCAGTCCTTGCTGATTACTTTAACCTCAAAGGAACAGAATCTGAGCTACTCGCTCAACTAAGAAAACAATTCAACCTCTACCTCATCGCTTACACAAAAGGTGCAGACGGAAGCATCCTCGTTAGTGAACAACAAATCGCTGAAACCAAAGGCATCAAAATTAAATCAATAGATACAGTAGGAGCCGGAGATTCATTCACCGCAGCACTTTGCGCAGGATTACTCAGAGGCTGGCCACTTGATCGTGTGAACCAGTTCGCCAATAAAGTCGCAGCATTTGTCTGCTCACAAAAAGGAGCCACACCACGCCTCCCCACAGATCTAACAAAAACCAAAGTTCATTCATAAAACCAACTAAACAAACCAACAATAAAATACTAATATGAAACATAAAATACTAGCACTACTAGCAGTCGTAACTGCCCTTATCAGCATCGGATGTAACCGAAGCGGCGGAGACAAAGACCAAATAAAAATCGGCATGACCGTCCAAGACCTCAGTAACCCAACCTGGTCAGGATACTGCCAAGCCATCCAAAAAGTAGCTGAAGCAAATGGCGCCAAAATGAACTACGTCGCTTGCGAAAGCAACGTCTCCAAACAAATCGAGCAAATCGAAAACTTTGTTTCTCGCGGAATGGATGTCATCATAGTTCACCCAGCAGATCCATCAGGAATCGAAGCTGCATGCAAGGAAGCAAGAGCCGCTGGCGTAAAGATCATCTCTTGGGATGACGATATCGAAAACGCCGACACTCGCTGGCTCATTAACAACTACGACCTCGGCTTCGCTGTAGGTAAAGAAGCCGCAGATTTCATCAATGCTAAGCATGGTGGAAAAACAGAAGTAGCTATCCTTAACTACCCACAACTCCCTATTCTCCTAGAGCGTGGCAACGGCATCCGTGAAGCAATCAATAAGTTCGCTCCAGAAGCTACAATCGTCGCTGAAACTAGCGCTATCAACCCTAAGGAAGGCATCACGAAAATGGAGACCATCTTCCAGTCTAACCCAAATGTTAAAATCGTAGCATGTATCGGTGGTGGTGGCTCAGTAGGAGCTAATGAAGCAGCTAAAGCAGGTGGCAAACTAGCAGACGACTTCGGTATCTTCGCAGTAGACGCCACTAAGCCAGAGCTCTCAGCCATCAAAAACAACGAAGGAGTGAGAATGAGCGTCATTGTCACAGGCACTGACCAAGACGTCGCTGATAAAGTATTCGGATTCGTTCAGAAGCTTGCTAACGGTGAAGAATTACCAGCTAAAATATACCGTAACCCAATCCCAGTTAACAAAGATAACGTAGATCAATATTCTAAGTAATCACTAACCAACACCCACAAAACCATGTTCCTGCAACTGAAAAACATCACCAAACATTACCCAGGTGTAGTCGCCCTCAATAATGTTAGCCTCGACATCATAGAAGGCGAAGTCCACGCAATCGTCGGAGAAAACGGTGCCGGCAAGTCCACTCTTATTAAGACATGCACCGGTGCCGTTATCCCTACCGAAGGTAGCGTCGTGATTCAGGGGCAGGAATTCACCTCCCTCACACCTAAAATCGCTGAGCAGCACGGTGTGGCTGTCATCTACCAAGAGTTCAACCTTGTTGACGAACTCTCTGTAGCAGAAAACATTTTCCTCGGTCGCGCCATCCGTAAAGGAATCGTCATCGACCACAAAGCCATGGAAAATGAAGCAGCTAAAATCTTCAAGCAATTTGACATTAAAATCGATCCATCAGCACTCGTAGGTAGCCTGACCATCGGATACCAGCAACTCGTAGAAATTGCTAAAGCCATTTCACAAAATGCCAAAATGCTCATCATGGACGAGCCATCCGCCCCACTCACCCAAACAGAAGTAGAAGCCCTCTACGTCATGGTTGAAAAGCTCAAGGCGCAAGGTGTCACCATCGTCTACATCTCTCACCGCATGGACGAGATCTTCAGACTCTCAGACCGCATCACCGTGATCCGCGATGGAGAAAAGATCAAAACCATGAACACTAAGGACACCAACCTAGATGACCTAGTAACCCTTATGGTAGGACGTGAACTCACTGAAACTTACCCAAGTCGCAAAGACTGTATCCAAGATGAAGTTCTCTTAGAAGTCGAAGACCTATCAGGTAGCATCGTAAAAAATATCAATCTAAACATCAAGAAAGGCGAAGTCCTCGGACTAGCAGGCCTCATCGGATCTGGCCGCACAGAACTAGCCGAGATCATCTTTGGAGCTTCACCTAGAAAAGGTGGTCGCGTAAGAATCGGAGGAAAAGAAATCAACCCTAAAATCCCCAAAGAAGCTATCGCAGAAGGCATCGCCCTGGTTCCTGAAGACCGTAAGAAACAAGGCGCACTGCTCGAAGTAGACATCAGAGGAAACATTAGCATCTCCATCCTAGAAAGAATTTCTAAGTTCTTCACCATCGACAAAAAAGAAGAGGAAAAAATCGCCCAGTACTACCGCAAAGCCATCAACATCAAAACTCCTTCACTAGATCAAAAAATCAAAAACCTCAGTGGTGGCAACCAGCAAAAAGCAATCATCGCCAAGTGGCTAGCCACACACCCTTCACTCGTGATTTTCGATGAACCCACCCGCGGGATCGATGTGGGAGCCAAGTCAGAAATCTACGAACTGGTAAACGACCTCGTCGAGTCCGGCAAATCCGTCCTAATGATCTCCTCAGAAATGGAAGAAGTCATGGGAATGTCTGACCGAATCATCGTTATCCACGAAGGAAAAATCACTGGCGAACTCGCCCGCAAAGACTTCAACCAAGAAACTATCATGGGATTTGCCTCTAAATCCTAACCAACCAAATCATATCCAATCACCACCATTTAAAACCAATCAAACCTACTACTATCATGACAACTACAGACACTTTAAAAGAGTCCAACAAAGGCTCATCTCGTATCACCTCTTTCGCCAAAACTTATGGAATATGGGTCGTCCTCCTCGCACTCATCGTCCTCTTCACCGCAGCTTCTGAAAACTTCCTAGTAAGCAACAACCTCCTCAACGTAGCCCGCCAGGTTTCCATGCTCGGCATCTGCGCAGTCGGCTTCGCATTCGTTCTCCTCCTCGGAGGAATCGACCTCTCAGTAGGCTCAGTAATTACCCTAGTTAACATCGTAGCCGCCTGGCTCATGGTCAATGCCAACCTAAATCCAGTCCTCACCGTAGTCATCGTGATTGCCATGGCTGCCGCCATTGGTTTCCTCAATGGCTGGATCATCGCCACCCTCCAGATGCCATCCATCATCGTAACACTCGCCATGATGATCATCATCGAAGGCATCGCCTACCTAATTTGTGAAGGCCTCCCCATCTACGGATTCGTGACATCATTCGCTGTCATTGGTCAAGGCTATGTCGGCCCCATCCCCATCCCAGTTATCATCATGGCTGTAGTCATGGCTCTCGGCGGATTCATCCTCAACAAAACATTCTTCGGCAGATACTTCTACGCAGTTGGGGGTAATGAAGAAGCTGCTAAGCTCTCAGGAATCGACGTCAAGAAAGTAAAATACCTAGTCTACACACTCTCTGGATTATTCGCAGGTGTCGCAGGTGTCGTCATCCTCTCTAGAACTAACTCCGGCCAGGTTCTTGCAGGTAAAGGATTCGAGTTCGATGTTCTAACAGCCTGTGTTCTTGGTGGAGTAAGTGTCGCCGGTGGATTTGGCAAAATTTCAAACGTCCTCGCTGGTGTCCTCATACTCGGAGTTCTCAGCAATGGCCTCGTCCTCCTAGACATCAGCCAGTTCGTCCAAATGGTTATCAAAGGATCAGTCCTCATGATCGCCGTAGCTCTCGACTGCATCCAAAACAGAAAAGCATCTTAATCAATCTTAACACTCATTGTTGAACGTAGAAAAACCAACACCATGGATACACCCATCAGATTAAACCAAGAAAACCTACAGCTTCTGCCTGAAGCTATCGTTCGCCCACGCTACGACCGTAGCAAGCTAACTGCCGGCATCATGCACGTAGGTGTAGGCGGGTTTCACAGATCGCATGAAGCCTACTACACCGACGAGCTGCTAGCTACTACTGGCGCTACTGACTGGGCTATCTGTGGTGTTGGACTCCGCGAAGGAGATCGTAAAATTGCGGACGTCTTAAAAAAACAAGACTACCTCTACACCCTCATAGTCAAACACCCAGACGGTAAAATCGAGAACCGCGTCATCGGCTCCATCATCGACTTCATGCTCGGCTGTGATGACCCAACAGCAGTCATCGACAGAATGGCTAGCGAAGTCACCAAGATCGTCTCACTCACCATCACCGAAGGCGGATATAATTTTAATCCAACCACCGGTAAATTCAATTTCGAGAACCCAGACGTTATCCACGACCTAGCCTACCCAAAGCAGCCTAAAACAATCTTCGGCTATCTAACAGAAGCACTCAGAAAACGCCGCGAAGCAGGCACTCCACCATTCACCGTCCAATCATGCGATAACATCCAGCACAATGGCGATGTGGCTCGTAAAATGTTCCTAGCATTCGCCCATGAACAAGACCCAGACATCGCGGCCTACATCGAAAACGAAGTCTGCTTTCCAAATGCCATGGTAGACCGCATCACTCCAGTCACCACAGCAGAAGACATGGAAACACTCAAAAACAACGCTGGCATCAAAGACAAATGGCCCGTCACCTGCGAACCATTCTGCCAATGGGTAATCGAAGATACATTCTCAAATGGAAGACCTCAGTGGGAAAAAGTCGGCGCACAATTCGTTCCAGACGTAACCCCCTACGAGACTATGAAACTCCGTCTCCTCAATGCCGGACACTCAGTCCTAGGACTACTCGGATCCATCCACGGCCACGAAACTATCGACAGCTGCGTAGCAGATCCCCTATTTGCCACCTATCTCCGCAGATTCATGGACTTCGAAGCCACACCAGTTCTAGCTCCAGTCGACGGCATCGACATCGAAGCATACAAAGACACCTTGTTAGAAAGATTTGGTAACCCCAATGTCAAAGACAGCCTAGTCCGCATCTGCCTAGAAAGCTCATCGAAGCTTCCCGTCTTCCTCATCCCAACCATCACTGAAAACCTCAAGCGCAATGGCAGCACAGAATACGCAGCCCTTGTCATCGCAGCCTGGTGTTACTACTCAGACAAGCACACAGACAGACACGGTAATAAGTTAGAAGTCATCGATCAACTAAGCGATGAACTCCACACCGGAGCCTCTGGAACAGATAATGACAAACTTTCATTCCTAAAACTAACATCCGTCTTTGGTGATATCATTAACAATAAATCATTCACCGAAGAATACAAACGCATGATCACTGCACTCTATGAAAACTCAGACATTTCACGTCAGATGCAAGCACTCCTCTTCGGTCAAGAATAAGACCTAACTATAATAAATTCAGAAATAAACAACATTTCCACGGGACAACTGCGCCCAAATCTCAAGCAGCAAACTAAAAATACAAACCAAACATACACCATGAAGAAACTAGCAACAACCATGACAATAGCCTTTTCTGGCATAGCTCTCGCAGCAGAAGAGGTGCCAGCCTTTAATCTAACAGAGCCAACAGTTGCGCTAACAGACTTTGAACGAGATACCCTCACCGGCGATTGGGACGGAGCCAGAACAAAGCTTGCAAACAACGGCATCAAACCATTCCTCTACTATGACTCAATCTACGCACATAACGTAAGCGGCGGTCTAGATAATGGCGGTGAATACGCCGGTCAGGTCTACGGAGGTGTAGACCTTGATCTCGAAAAAATAGCAGGCTGGACAGGAACCACAGCCAAGATCTCATATGTTCACAGACATGGTGACACAGTCAACAAACACATCGGTGCTGTTTATGACGGAACTACCATCTTCGGCGGACAGGTCAGCTACCTCTACCAAGCATACCTCGAAACCAAGTTTAGTGATCAATGGTCAATAAAGTATGGACGTGTATCAGCTGACAATGATTTCGCAAAATCATCCATCTACGGATTCTCATCCAACACCGCTATCAATGGACCCATCCGCGCTACTCTACTAGAGAACTCCATCACATCGTTCCCATATGCAGTTTGGGGTGGTCGCATTAAATACAACGCTACTGAAGAACACCAATACCAACTCGGTGTTTACCAGACTGGACCAGACCAGTGGGACTTCACCAATAACGGCCTAAACTTCGACTACACTAGCGACGACGGAGTATCAGTACTTGCTCAGTATGACTGGACTCCGAAGGGTGAAGACACCCGAGTCTTCGCTGGAGTTATCGCCTCATTCCGTGATTTCGACAGACTAGACGGCACAGGTCAAGCTGACGGACTTGTTCGTTTCTACGCACACGGTGAAAAAGAGATCTCAGAAGGCTTCAAAGTCTTCGGTCTAGCCACCTGGGCAAATAAAGACGAAATCGCTCAAACTCCAGTCCAAATCAGTGTTGGAGCTAACAAGAAAGGTCTATTTGCCTGCCGTGAAAATGATCACACATTCTTCCACGCAACCTACGGTAAACTAAGCGATGACTACGGTGTGAAAATCGGCAAAGAAGTAGACTACGAAATCGCCTACGAGCTAGGTCACCGCTTCCAGGTCACACCATATTCATACTTCCAGCCAGCCGTTCAATACATTCAGAACCCAGGCGGAGCAGGCGACATCGATGACGCAGTAGTCATCGGAGCTTGGTTCAACATGGCGTTTTAGAAAACACACATAATAGAATATTTTTTCGTAGCACACAACTAGTCCCTAAGGCTGTCTGATCCCTCCCCAGGCAACCTTAGGGATTTTTTCGTACACTTTGTATTTACCAACGCCTCTAAAATCGATAAAAAAGAATATGATCTCACGTTCACATTCCTCAAAATACTTCATAAAAACTCTCTGCCTCATCACCACCTTACTCACCATTTCCCAGCTCTCCCAAGCCGCAGAGAAAGAAAATGGCTACGCAGCCTCAGTCCCCAAGCCAACTCTCATCAATGTATCTTACGGAGAAAACCACCGCAACTTCCTAGACTTCTGGAAAGCTCCATCAGACACCCCCACACCCCTAGTCATCGTCATTCACGGCGGAGGCTGGAACGGAGGGAGTAAAGAATGGATCGACCGTTTCGTAGACACCGAAGCATTACTAAAAGCAGGCATCTCAGTAGCCGCCATCAATTACCGACTCATCAAACACTCCAAAGACCTCGACCCCCACGTCAAAGGCCCAATGACCGACGCCGCACGCGCCGTTCAATTCATCCGCAGCAAAGCCAAAGAATGGAACATCAATAAATCCAAGATCGCCGCCACGGGAGGATCAGCAGGAGCCTGCACCAGCCTCTGGCTCGCCTACCACGATGACCTAGCCGACCCCAAAAGCGATGACCCGGTCTCAAGAGAATCCACCCGCCTCACCTGCGTAGCAGTCACACGCCCCCAAACCACGCTCGACCCCAAACAAATGCAACAATGGATCACCAACAGCAAATACGGCGGCCACGCCTTCGGAGTCAAAGACTTCGCCACATTCCTAGCTCAGAGAGATAGCCTCCTCCACAAGATCAACGAATACTCACCCTACGCACTCCTCACTAAAGACGACCCCGCCACCTACATGTCCTTCACCAAGCCCCCATCCAAAACCAAGCACGAAAAAGACCCCACCCACTCCGCCATCTTCGGCGTCCACCTCCAAGCAAAGTGCGACACCCTAAACGTCCCCTGCGAAACCGTCTACCCCGGAGCAAAAAACATCAAACACCCAACCGTCACCGAATACCTTATTAATAAACTAAGATCTTGAGGCTCAGTAATCATGGAACCAGTAAGTTCACATGATGAATTTATTTTGCATCTGACTTTTGCAGATTGTAATTTTCGAGTGATTTTTGGAGATATGCAATTAACAACCTTCCCCCTTTGGTATTTTTTAACCTTTCGTTTTTGCTTAATTTTTTTTTGGACAATCCATAACGTAGCCTTACATAATTCTTTGTTTTACTGTTACGTAATTCCATTGTTATCTGATAATAACTGTCATCCATTTTAGGAGTAACATGGACTTCTTGCCCCGCTAAATCCTCATCATTCTTTTGCGCTTTTAACGCTTCAATGACTATGAATTCCCTCAAATCTCCTTTCAAGGTCTTCAATTTGATCTTCTTAATCACGGGTTTACTAGGATCTTCACCATCTTTATAGATGTATAAATCTGCAACGTCATCAAAAACCAAGGTACTACCTTCATCAGCAAATACATGAAAAGACAGACTCATGATAACAACAAAAATCATATTCATTTGACGGATCATAATACTTTAAAAGACACATCATCAAAACTATTCCGCCCAAGCCATCCTCAACAGCTCAATCAGCCTATCCTTCTCCGTCGCCGAAGTCTTAGCTAGAAACCCAGATTTATGCGCAAAATGTACATCATCGCAGTGATTCACTTTCGTAAATTCTAACCTCACATCATCATTGAAACGAGAAATAGCATAACCTTCTCCCCTTCTATCTGGATAAATCATCGCCACACATTTCTGCGCACTGGGCTCTAGCTCAATGTATTTCCCCATACCCGCCGATGGTTCACCAGGCATAGGATCCGTTCTAGGCATAAAGAGAGCTTGTAAATTTCCTCCGAGATCAAGAACCTCCGCATTCTCAGCGATATATACGAGTCGTTCCTTCGCACTACTAATATAATAAACCAAGTCTTCACCCACCATCCGCATTAGCTCCCAGATCACATCACCGGGCTTAAGCTCGGTATGCTTCGCAAACCTTCTTAAACAAGTGATATCCAGCGGTGAATTTAATTTAGCCATCACCTCACGATCCACATTAAGCCACTTCGCCGTCTTCACTGCCCCACGCGTATCAAACCACTCAGCAGGCTCCAGCCAATCACAAAACTTACGGCCTTCCTCATAAAGATCAAAATGCCTAAGCACCAATGAAAGCGCACACGTAGGCACATAGTCCCTAGGAAATTGATGGTGATCAAAGTTATTCTTCTCAGGATCATGCTCACCACCAACATCAATCACACAAACCTTAGGGTCAGCTATGTCCTCCGGTGTTGGCTCGCGCCTGAAAATAGGTACGTTATGGTGAAATATCATCACACTACACGCCAAAAAGTCATCTTTGTGAGCACCTCCGGGGTGGGTCACGATTTTAGTTATATCCATGACACTACTAACAACACGGTTATAAAAAAACACAACATTTTACCATCGCATTGTTGATCTATTTACGCTTTTATTACGCATATGGAAACAAATGGCCCTACCCCTTACCAAAGAAAAACCATGTGGAAAGCTGCCACAGGGCTAGCGATACTCGTGATCGGCCTCCTCTTAGTCGGTCTCATCTGGATCACCAGTAATGCTTTGTCCTTCCTTCAGCCAGTGCTCCTCCCCGTCGCGGTCGCTGGGGTGATCGCCTACTTGTTAGACCCTATTGTAACTTGGCTCCAACGCAAGGGTATGAGTAGGTTTAAATCAGTGCTCTCTGTTTTCGCTTCCTTCTTACTAGTTCTAACCGCCCTAGCCTTAATCGTTATCCCTCCTCTTGTTAAGCAAGTAACAGATGAAGATCAACGTAACAGAATTGGAGACAGAATCCAAAAGACGATCGAATCAGTTAGCGAAAATTCATGGCTTGAGCCTGTTTTCTCCTCTCTACTTTCTAAACATGAAGAAACCGATCATAAACCTGCCGTCACAACGAGTCCCGAGCCTGAAGAAACCGCAACGACAACCACTAAAAACTCAGGTAAGCCAAAGTTTTCTGAAACAAACCTAGCAAACTACCTCTCAGAAAATGCCGGTAAAGTCGCTGCTCTAGCAGGCAAGCTCATCACATCGGGAACAACCACATTTCTAGGTACCTTAGGATTACTAATCGGCCTAGCCATGGTTCCCATCTATCTCTATTATTTCCTTAAAGAAGGCTCAGCGATCAAGAACAACTGGCATGACTATGTACCACTCAAAGCATCCCGCTTTAAAACCGAAGTGGTCGATACATTGTCAGAAATCAACGGCTATCTCATTTCCTTCTTCCGTGGTCAGGTCTTAGTGGCAATGATAGACGGCCTACTCGTAGGTATCGCCCTCGCCATTTTCCAGTTACCATACGGTGTCCTCATTGGTCTCATCCTCGGCATCATCGGTGTGATTCCCTTTGTGGGTAATATCATCTGTTTAGTACCAGCATGTTTTATCGCTTATGTGCATTTCTCCAGCCCTACAGTGCACACCCATGAATGGCTACTAGGAACTAATCCTTGGGCATACGTCGCCGCAGTCGCTTGTATTTTCGTAGTAGTCCAGCAGATAAACTCACTCGTCACCGCACCTAAAATCGTAGGCGAATCGGTAGGACTTCACCCGATGACGGTAATCTTCTCAATGCTCTTCTGGTCTCTCATCCTAGGTGGCATGCTCGGAGCTCTCCTCGCTGTACCCATGACAGCTGCTGTAAAAGTTCTCTTCAGACGCTATATCTGGGAACGAAAGATCAATTCTAACAATGGAGAAGAATACGCCGCATTCGCAGACCTTCCCAAAGAATTAGATGATCTTGAAGATATAGATGAAACCATCACAACTTAAAAAATAGATTCAGCATGGCAAGCAAGCTTCATATCGGATTCTTACTTCTCCCCATCCTCTTCATCATAGGTGGATGCAATAAATCTGATAGCCAGTCGACACCTGTCCAGTTAACCGTCAACCCACCAACACCAGACCTCGAACCAACTAAAACCGAACTAGATTCCTTATCTGGGCAGCATCAAACCGGTGAACTATTCATCCGCTATAAAGGCGCTAGCTCTGAGCTCAAGAAATGGACTATCCAGTCACCATTCGAAATCATCGTCAGTAAAGAATACATCGAAGTCCATTTCTCAGGATCATACTACATCGATAACGAAAAAACGCCCCCTGGCAAGAAACGCCTCTTTATCAAGAAGCAGGACATCAATATGATTTTCCTCTCTGAATAACATCTCAAACCATCACTCTAACAAAAATACAAATTCATGGTAACTATCTCTATCAACTACGCCGGCGAACTCCGCTGCGACGCTACTCACGATCCTTCCGGAAGCACCTTATCCACCGATGCACCAGTAGACAACAACGGCAAAGGCGAGACATTCTCTCCTACCGATCTAGTAGCTACTGCCTTAGGAAACTGCATGGCTACCATTATGGGAATAGTGGCTGAAAGAAAAGGAATCTCATTAGATGGCCTTACTCTTAAAGTTGAAAAGCACATGTCAGAAGACCTGCCTCGCAGAATCAGCAAGCTCCCCCTCACCATCAACATGCCAATGGCAGAAGATGATAAATACAAGGACCTAATGATCAATGCAGCACTCACCTGCCCAGTGCATCAAAGCCTACACGAAAGCATCGAGATCCCTATCGAGTGGGTCTGGCAGTAACCGGCGTCTCAGGCTCTACTACAGCCTTAGGAACAGGGAAATCCCCCGATAGCAAAGCCACAGTCCTTATCCCTATCGACGTCAGACTAGCTGACCTACCTGTTCCCGAGAGTAACCCTTTCGTATGATACCTATGATCTGACTGAGTCGGCTTCACATAGCTCACTACTGGCTTACTCACCTTTCTCAAACTAGGAGTCACACCTAACGGAAAACCTGATGAGGCATAACTAATCTCCCACGAAGGAGTCGCCTTACTGTGATCACCTTTCCTAATCCACGGATAACGCTTGGCTATATCCAGAGCCACACTACCCTCCCTTGGTATAGTAATCTTGAAATATACAGGAATCTTGTTGATAAAGTCACTCAGCTTAAGAGATGGATCACGACGATGCCTAATAAACAGCTCTGCTATATTCAGCCCATTCATGTTGAGACCATTATGCTCTCCATGGATATTATTAGAGCCAAAATAGTGTGCAAACCAGTTCGAGAAATCTGATTGCGCCATCACATTCAATTCTAAATGAAGATGCGCACGCTCACGGTTTATCCCAGCTCCAGTATAACCCATTTTTGCAATAATTGTCCCCGCATCCACTGGCTGGCCAACCTCACAGTCTGCTTCATCCAAGTGCGCATACAACGAATAAAATGCCCCTAACCGCGGTCCCCAAACATGTTCGACTATGACATATTTCCCGTAATTACTATTCCCCGCTACGCTATTAACATAGACAACTTTCCCTTTAGCTATAGACCGAACTAAATCTAGCGGTCGTCCCGCCGCATCGCGCTTCATCGGTCGGATATCCACGCCTTCATGAAATCTAGTACCGATCACCCCCTCAGGAGTTCTACGCAGATTCCTCACATACCCATACTGCCCAGCAGTCCATGGTTTAGAATCCACTCCCTCGAAATGTCGAGTTGTATACATGTAAAATTTCTGCGGCTCGGAACCGAAAATATGATCATTATAAGTAGGTAATTTCAGTCCTAACAATTGCTCCTCAGCCTTCAGTGTAGAAAACAAGGGTGCAACAGCAACGACGGCAGTCAGCCAATGTGAGATCTTCATAGCTCGTCTCAAGAAAAATTATCGCTTTGCTTTAGCCGCTTTTTTCTCAAGCTTAAGCCGCTTTTTCCAATCCTTAGGATCTTCCCCTATTTTAGGTATAAGCGGGTTTACCAACGCTAGGAATTGAGGATCAACGCCACGCCAGATAGTAATCACTCTACCATCGACCATTTTATCCACAAAAAGCATATCCACCACTCTTCCATTAATGTTTACAACGATGTATTTTCCTTTATTTGCCGCAGAGATCATCTTCAACCTTGTCGCGGCAGTCTTCCTAAGCTGTAGAGTAACTCCATACATCTCATTTTCATGAGGAGAAACAAACGGATAATACGCAATAAAATCTTTAGTAGTAAATGACGGCGACTTCTGAATATATTTGGTCCCCATAGGAGTTTTCGCCGGGATACTCAGTTTCTTCCCCTCTAAACTAGAAGCCTCTAAATGGAACGTGATAGACACTGGTGGAGCCTTTTTTCCGCTAGCAGAAGCTACGTTTACATGAGTGAGGCCGATACAGAGAATCAATGTTAAGATGCGAATCATAGCCATACTCTGCCTGCTACCAGATGAGAGATAAAGCAAAATATGACCACTAGTTTACATTAGTTCGCCCAAGTTTAAAAATATTTTCAACATTAACCTAGGATTATTTTAAAATGGAATTTACCCGTATTCTAGCCTTACTATCACTTGACCTCAGATGATTGCAGTTTTAAGGTAAACTTGTGAATATACCTGCTCATTCATTCAATCCGCCGATCAATGGCTCACTACTTCTAGCTTCTCCATCCCTTCAAGATGGCGTATTTGATGACTCCGTGATCTTAGTACACACCCATCGCTCCACAGGGGCCGAAGGGCTGATCTTAAATCGCCCTACCGGCAAAACCGTGGGAGATTACATGTGCAGCAACCATTTTGAAACACTGAAAAACTTACCTCTATACTACGGCGGCCCTGTCGCTGAGGATCAATTAAGTTTTGCTAGCTTCTCATGGAAGAAAAATGGTGATTTAAAATGCAAACCTTCCATCTCCTCAGAAGAAGCCATCGAAACCATGAGCCAAAGCGGCTCTCTCATACGTGCCTACCTCGGTTCAAGTAATTGGACCAAAGGGCAACTTGAAAAAGAACTAGAAAATTACGTCTGGTTCATAGCCCCAGCCATCCCAAAATTACTCAGTATGCCTCAGGATGAAACGCTATGGAAAAACACCATGCAGGTTCTTTCTCCATTCCATCACATCATTTCCCTCACTCCAGAGAACCCCTTTTTAAACTAATTCTTTAACAATATGAGAGTGGTTATTCAACGAGCGCAGTCCGCTCAAGTAGTGATTTCTGGGGAAGTCCATGGCGCAATCCAACGCGGAGTCGTTGTCCTAGTAGGTATCGAGCATGATGACTCTCTAGAAGATGCAGAATGGCTCTGCCGAAAAGTAGCTAATTTACGCATCTTTGACGACGAAGCAGGCGTGATGAATCTCTCACTAACTGACATCGCTGGCGAAGCCCTCATCATATCACAGTTCACACTACATGCTTCCACCAAAAAAGGGAACCGCCCGTCCTACATCAAAGCAGCCCGCCCCGAAATCTCAAAGCCTCTTTATGAAAAATTTATCACCACGCTAAATTCTCATCTAGCAAAACCATGCCAAACTGGTAAGTTCGGCGCAGATATGCAAGTCTCACTCACCAACGATGGCCCAGTCACCATCGTCATCGATACTAAAAATAAAGAATAAATGGTAGATATAAACCCCATCTCAATCCAATTTGAAATACCCGCTACTGATCACCTAGGCAAAGATCACGTAGAGGGAAAAGTTCGCTTCATGCCTGATGAAGTAGAGATCGATTGGCGCGTGAAAGGGAACGTTTTCCGTGGGGGCAATGCTGAAGTCGAAACCATCACTATGCCCTACGGCCAGATCGAGCACGTAGAACTAGTGAAAAAATGGTGGAAAATTCGCGACATCATCCTCCGCATCTCAGACCCCTCACTAGTAGCTAAAATCCCGGGCGTAGAAATGGGGAAAATGGTTCTTAAGATCGACAAACGCTCCCGCGAAGAAGCAGAAAAGCTCGAGTCATTGATCGACTTCAAACGCTCCATCTTCATCCTAGATGAGCAAACCAAACGTCTAGAAAGGCTTAAGGAATCTTAGTCGCATCTCATGAGTGAGCTATTTCCAGACGGCGCTCCAGAGGGCAACGCTAGTGAGCAAAATGCACCTAGCCATGATCAGCCCCTCGCCGCCCGACTACGCCCCAAAACCATCGATGACATTGCCGGCCAGCAACACATCCTAGGCGAAGGTAAGCTTTTGCGACGAGCCATAGAAGCTGACCGCTTCTCATCACTCATCTTCTACGGACCACCAGGCACAGGCAAAACCACCCTAGCCACAGTCATCGCCCAGACCACCAATTCTCGGTTCGAAATGCTCAACGGCGTCGAGTCAAACGTCAGCGAGATCCGCGACAAAATTGCCCAAGCCCGCACCTGGAAACAGCTGCGGAATCAGACCACCATCTTATTCATCGATGAAATCCATCGCTTCAACAAAGCTCAACAAGACGTTTTACTCCCGCACATCGAGCGTGGCACCGTCCGCTTCATTGGAGCAACGACGCATAACCCCTACTACTACATCAACTCTCCCCTCACCTCCCGTTCACAAATTTTCCAGCTAGACCCCGTAAGCGTAGACGATCTCATTCCCGTGCTAAAAAAAGCACTAACAAACACTGAAATGGGCCTCGGCAAAGAACCCATCAAAGCAGATCCAGATGCCCTCAGACACATTGCAGAAAAAGCAGATGGTGATGTCCGCAAGGCTCTAACAGCCCTCGAACTAGCAGCTCTCACCACCCCAGAAAATGACACCGGCGAGATCCATCTAACCCTAGAAATAGCAGCCGAGTCCATCCAACAAAAAGCCATCGTCTATGATGCCACAGGAGATGCTCATTACGACACCATTTCCGCCTATATCAAATCCATCCGCGGCTCAGACCCTGATGCAGCTCTCTACTGGCTAGCTAAAATGTTAGTCGCTGGCGAAGATCCACGCTACATCGCTCGCAGAATGGTCATCTCAGCCAGTGAAGATATCGGTCTGGCAGACTCGAATGGTCTCCGCGTCGCCATGGATGCCCAGCAAGCATTTGAATTCCTCGGAATGCCAGAAGGCCGCATCCCTCTCGCCCACGCCACCGTCTATCTAGCCACCTCACCAAAGTCTAACAGCGCTTACGCAGCACTCAATGAAGCGATGAGCGATGTTGAAAATGGCAAGACACTAGCCGTCCCTGCTCACCTCCGCACACCCACTCGTAAAAAACTCGCATCAGCCTCTGGAACCAAAGACTCCGAACTAGAATATCATTATTCTCATTCCTATGAAGGAAACTACGTCCCGCAAGCGTATCTTCCTGAAGGCAGACAATATTATTCTCCGACAGAAAACGGTCTAGAAAAACGTATCAAAGAACGATTAGACTATTGGGCCGCGCAACATAAAAGCCCCAGCTAAGTTCAATCCACTTCAAACTTTCAAACTCTACTTCACACAAAACTTATGATCAGATGGTTCACTAAAAATCACGTAGCTGCTAACGTTCTCATGTTAGCCATTATATTGTATGGATCATACCTCTCGTATTATAAGCTTGGTGTCGAAGTAGAACCAGCAATGACCTTCCCACAAGTAGGTATCAAAATCCCCTACAAAGGAGCGTCACCTGACGCCATTGAAACTCAGATCATCCTCCCAGTAGAAAAAGCACTTGAAAACCTTGCCGGAATCAAGTCCATCACCGCTCACGCACATAAAGACCAAGCTCAGATCGAAGTCTACGTCACAGATAATGTCGATATCAAAGACATGAAAACCGAGATTCAGTCTCGCGTCGAACGGATCTCTACATTCCCCCAAAACGATGACAAACCCGACTTCTATATTCCCGATACAGCCAACTGGAAAGAAGTTATCTCCGTAGCCGTCTACGGCGACCTTTCCGACACGGTCCTACTCACCGCTGCCAGAAAAGTGCGCGACGACCTCACAGCTCTACCTGGCATTTCAAAAGTCGACATCAAAGGTGACGGATTAAAAGAAATTTCCATCGAAGTCCGCCCAGACAAACTAGACGCCTATGGACTCACCTTCAACGACGTCGTCAACGGAATCCGCCGAGCATCCGTAGATGTCTCTGCTGGCGGCATCAAGGCCAACGGAGAAAACGTCACCATCCGCTCTAACAACAAAGCCTACACCGGCGAAAACTTTGAAAACCTCATCGTTAAATCTATAAATGGCGCATCCATTAGAGTCTCAGATGTAGCAAACGTCATTGATAGTTTTGAAGAGAAACAAAAGGAATCCCAGCTCAACGGAATGCCTGTCCTCATGGTTGAAATAATGCGGCTCGATGGAGAAAACGCACTGACCACAGCAGACATCGTTCAAGACTACATCAAACGAGCCGCTGACACCTTCCCACCCGGCATCCACCTAGCAGCATGGGATGATGACTCCGTCAGTCTCCGAGGCCGCCTACACACGCTCTTCACTAACCTCCTCCAAGGCGCCGTCCTAGTCATGATCCTACTAGGCCTTTTCCTACGCCCCAAAATCGCCTTCTGGGTTACAATAGGTATCCCCGTCAGCTTCGCAGGTGCCGCCATTTCCATGTACTACACCGGAATGACTGCCAACAACATGAGCTTGTTCGGCTTCATCATCGTTCTCGGCATGGTAGTAGACGACGCCATCGTCACAGGCGAAAACATCTACGCCAAAGTCAAATCTGGCAAACACGAGCCCATGGAGGCCGCCATCATCGGCACCCAAGAAGTCGCTACTCCCGTCACATTCGGCATCATCACCACCATTGTAGCCTTCCTACCACTCATGTATTTTGATGATGGCTACATCGGCAACATGGCTAAACAAATCCCACTAGTCGTGATCCCAGTTCTCATTTTCTCCCTTATCGAGTCTAAATTTATCCTCCCCGCACACCTCAAAAACCTTAAACCTGTATCTAAAGACAGCAATATCGTCGCCAGAATCCAAGACAAAGTGGCGAACATGATGCATTGGTTTGTCGATAAACTCTACACACCTATCCTCAAACTAGCTATCTCACATCGCTACGCAGTATTACTCCTGTTCATCGGTATCCTAGCCATCACCCGTGGCTACCAGACCAACCGCATGAAATTTAACTTCATTCCATCAACCGAGCGCTACTTCCTCTCCGCAGACCTAAGAATGAAAGAAGGAACCGAGCGACAAATCACCGAAGCCAAACTCAATGAAATCCTCGAAGCCATCGAACCTCTCCGAGCATCATTTATCGATGAAGGTTCAGGAAAAAGCATCATTGGAAATGTAGTCAGCACCCTAGGGGGCAGATCCAGCTGGGGCCAAGGAGGAGACCATGAGGCTAGTGTGAAACTAGAAGTCACACCACCCAGCTTACGTGTCAACAACCACGTCAGAAATGCTGAAATTGTCGCCAAATGGCAAGAACTCACAGGCACTATCGAAGGAGCTGATCGCTTTGTAATCCGAGGAGAAAAAACACAAGGCAAGCACTCAGATAGAGGAAACGACGGCGGACTCTCACTCCAACTCAGAGGTAATAACGAAGATGATAAAGACATCGTCGTAGCCCAAATGCGCAAATGGCTCAAAGAGCAAGATGTCATCACCTCTACATGGGGCACCCGCGCCCAAGGACAACGCCAACTACAGATAGCTCTCAAACCCATCGCCAAGCAATCACAGCTAACCGAAGACGCCATCGCCAGCCAAATCCGCACAGCGTTTTATGGGCAGCAAATCCAGAAAATTCAGCGAGGAGAAGACGAAATCAAGGTCATGCTAAAACTCCCCAAGGAAATGCGCACCTCATTCCACACACTTGAGTCACTACGCATCAACCTCAACAACGGACAAACAGCACCGTTCTCCCAGTTCGCCACCATCGCGGAAACAACCACTCCACCTAGAATCACGCGCGAAGACAACTCGCGAATCTACAACTTCGGAGCCATCGCCACAGGCATGAGCGAACTGCTAAAATTTGAGCCAACCATCACCGATAAAATGAATGAACTCTGCCTTGCATACCCATCCGTATCATGGAAATACACCGGTGAAGTGGCAGACCATCTCAACTCTAATAACCGCACATTAATTCTCTTCCTCTTCCTCATGCTAGCCCTCTTTGCGCTACTAGCCATTCCGTTCAAGTCCTTCCTACAACCCATCTACGTCCTGCTCGCCGTTCCATTCGGAATCGTTGGAGCCATCTGGGGACATGCCATCTTAGGAGTTGATCTATCCATCTTGAGTTCATTTGGCATGCTCGCCCTAGCTGGAATCGTTGTGAATGACTCCCTAGTCATGGTTGACTACATCAACACCAGAAGACTCGAAGGAACACCACTCAGACAAGCAGTCATGGAAGCTGGCGCACGCAGATTCCGCCCCATCATCCTCACCTCTATCACCACATTCGTAGGCCTCATGCCCCTCATGTTTGAGACTTCTATCCAGGCTCAGTTCCTCATCCCTATGGCCATCTCATTAGGCTTTGGCATCCTATTTGCCACAGCGATCACTCTCTTCCTCATCCCATGCTGCTACATGATGGGTGAAGAAATCAAAGAACTCTGCCTCAAGCCATGGAGAGACTAAAACCTCTCCACGCGGTATTATTTAGCCATAAACCCAGCCTCGCAAAATGCCACCGCATCCTTAAGGTAATCATCAACATCCAGCGCCGCATCATTCCTTGATGCCTTTGCTGCCAGTCCCGAAAACGATTGGAACATAAAGACTGCACCAGTTGAGAAAATCAACTTCTCCAACGCTTTCTGAGGAACTAACCCCGGACACTGAGCTCGTATTGCTATCCCAAAAATCTGATAAACATCACCGAACGAGTCCAACACCTTCATAGGAACATCGTAATCTCGGTCAATCAAATATCTAGCCATTAACCTAGCAAGCATATCAGAACAACCACCATATTCCTCAGGACAAACTACAGGCCGTATATATGCCTCGATCAAGGCATTCAACTTCACATTCTCAACCCCACCACATTCGTCCCCCGCTTTCTTAAGCAATCGAACTCTCTGTTTATTCATCGGAACTAACACCTCAATCACAATTTCCTGAATCAAACCAGACTTACTCCCAAAATGATAATTTATCGATGCCAGATTCACATCAGCATCCTGAGTAACATCTCTAACGGAAACAGCCTCAAAGCCATCCTTAGCAAAAAGCCTCCATGCCGACTTCAGTATTTTCTCGCGAGTTTTCATGATTAGTTAATTTGTAAACTAACTACAGTCGGGTCAAAAAGTTCCGGATTAAAGTCATCATCCATCCACGCCACGTCACCTTCCTGCGCACTCATATACCCCCAAGTCCCTCCACAATCCTCTGGAGGACATGCCCGTTCCCCTTCCAGTAACTCAGCATCAACTTCCTCGCCCTCGTCTAACTCCTTCACCTGCTCAAACACCAACTCATGCACCCAGTCCTCTAAAAAGTCATACCTGTAAAGCATCCGTAAAGGTAATTTTTTGCGCTTAAGAAATTCGTCAATACTGATCTCATTCTCATCATTAAATTTCCCCTCCACCACTATATCTTCATCATTCGGACCTATGACATTGGTCAAATTCTTGCCCTTGCCATAGCGGAATTCATGCTGCTGTTTATTCTCCCAGCCCATTGCCAGTTGAATAGTCTCGTGCAAGTCAGCGAACGTCGCGCTACCAGAAATAGTGAACCTCCGCCAGATCTGTGGAGAAATTTCATAGAGAAAAACCTTAAGTGTGTGTTTTGTTGGACTCTTTGACATAACAGTAAGATATGTCAAAAGCCCTATGGTGATCAAGTATCAATCGCTAACTAGAGCATTTTCCATAGTTCCAGTCCTAATAAAATCATTCACCATCTTCATCACGAGGAGATCGCTGCTGATAAAAGTATGATCTGCATTCACCACTTTGAATTCCTTGATCCCAAATAACCGCCCCTTTTCCACTGACACTATCCCATCATTTGAAGCATCTAGAAGCTTCCTGAAAAACGGTAACGCGCTTTTCTCTCCCATAATCACCGCAGCCTCCACCCCTGCACGGAATTCCTCAGACTGGCGAGATCCGGCCATCCGCTCGCTACTTAGAAACTCCCCCGCTGGACCTAACACACTCTTGATCGGTCTCAGGGGAGAGTTTCTTAGCCAATCTACTATCTCGCTACCTCTATGAGGCGGCGCTAGCATCACAACACGACCAATATTCTCAACCTGACTAGCTTCTAACAGATCTAACAACCTTTTCACCACCACACCACCTAGCGAGTGCGTGACAAAATGAATTGTTTTACCCTGCTCTATCCACGGCTGAACCTCAGCTCTAACCACATTTACCAACTCATCTAAGTCACGCCGAAACGATGCGTATGGCAGATTCACCGTAGTGTAACCCTGCACAGATAAGTGCCTAGCCATCGGTTGCATAGCCCTAACGGAACGCCATAACCCATGCAGCATGACCACCACTTCTTGGCCATTTCTATCATCCACCACAGGCTTATCCCATGGCAATGGAGGTGAAAGTACCCCGATCCGTTTGACTTGATATGTCAGATTCATGATCATCAGAATACATCAATCTACAAAAATAGGTCATCGAATAAAATAAAAGAACATCACTCAAATCGATGTTCCTCGCTCAATAATTACTTCGTAACGTACTCAACTATCGTCTGATGATACGGAATCAACACATAACAAGCCGCCACTAATGCGACCAAGATCTTTAATGACTTGATCGGTTTAATTAGAAACAAAATAGGAGACGCCGACACCACAAGTTTGAGGATTAATATCCAACCATCCTTCCCTGTATACCTAGAAAGAATTAACTCCTTAGTAGCTGCATCAGCACCAGAATACTCCGTATACAAATCCTTAAACATCACAACAGCAGCAATCCCCGCCGTGATGATAAATACATAAATCAACAACTGCAACAAACCCGAGTTCGATAACGATTTCTTTACCAAACCCAGCCCAGCCAACCAAAACATGCCCCAAGCAGCACCCACGGCAATAAATTTGGCTAATTCATAGATTTGTTCCATCGAAAAAACTGGATGCTACATCATCAATGATTAGTTTTCCCACTCTACCACCGCTGCAGTCTCCCAGAGGTCTTCCAAAGCATAAAGACTACGCATGTCTTCTAACATTACATGAACCATCACATCGACATAATCTAACACTACCCATCGTGCATCAGGATTCCCATCAGAACTATGCGGCTGCTCATCATATTTCTCCTGCACATTCTTACCGATGTCGCGCATGATTGCCTTAAGATGCGGCATTGATGTGCCAGAACAGATCACGATGAAATCCGTGATCGGTGATAATCCACGTACATCCAACACCTTGATGTCTTCTGCCTTGTTTTCGTCTGCGGCTAGCGCGCATGCTTTTGCCAATTCTATTCCTGCTATCATTTATTAAGTATTCTAAATTGTTCTGTGTCAGATGCCATAAAAAAAGCAATCTATTTAGTCATCTTCGCGAGACCTAGTCCGACACCTCCATTGTCACCCCCCACTATTACCATTTCTCACTGAATTCAAAATAATGATGAAATGGTGGAGCATAGCGGAATCGAACCGCTGACCTCCTGCATGCCATGCAGGCGCTCTACCAATTGAGCTAATGCCCCTCTATTCAATCTCGATGAAACTCGAATAAGTCTCAACTAGTGTTAGATGCGGATTGGAATTATCCCTTATACTCGAAGTTTGCAAGATTTTTATTTTGAATAAATTCTCATCAGTAAACAATCCATCATATCACCACATAAAAGCAAGCCTCTCATCAGTTACCTCTCTCACCTTTCAACTGATATGCCTAACTACAAAAAGTCCTAAAATCGTATTCTTTAGACTTGCATATCAGACACCTTTAGAGTTGTCTCCCACATGGCAGAGATTTCTTTAGGACTTTCATTTGACGACGTTCTCCTCGTTCCCCAGCACAGCGCTGTGATCCCGAACGAAACGAACATTTCATCATGGTTAACGCAAAACATTGGGCTCAATATCCCAGTCGTTTCCGCAGCCATGGACTCAGTTTCAGAAGCTGAACTTGCAATGGCACTCGCCCGCGAAGGCGGTATCGGCGTCATTCACCGCAACAACACCATCGCAGAACAAGCCGCCATGGTCTCAAAGGTGAAACGCTCAGAAAATGCCGTCATCTACGACCCATACACCGTTAACAAAAATATGGTCGTAGCTGAGATTCGCCAAATCATGAACGATGAAGGATTCGCAGGTTTCCCAGTCGTAGGTGAAGGAAAAATGCTCGAAGGAATGGTCACCGAGCGTGACGTCAGACACAGCGCCAACGAAACACGCAAAGTCTCTGAGGTAATGACACCCATCGAGAGACTCGTCACAGCACCGGCCAACACCACCATCGAAGAAGCACGCCGCATCCTCTACGTAAACCGTATCGAAAAATTACCACTCGTTAACTCTGATGGCACACTAGCTGGTCTCATCACAGGAGCTGACATCGAGAAACGCCTCCTATTCACCAGCGCCGCCAAAGATGCCAATGGAAGACTCCGCTGTGGAGCTGCAGTAGGTCCAGGACCAGAATGCGTTGAGCGTGCACAAGCACTCATCGCAGCTGGAGCAGACGCACTATTTATCGATGCCGCCACTGGTCATACCAGCCGCGTCATGGAAGTCATCTCCACCCTCCGTGGATTAGGAGACACCCCCATCGTGGCAGGGAACGTAGTCACCCGCCAAGGCGCAGAAGACCTCGTAAACGCCGGCGCTTCAGCCGTCAAAGTAGGTGTCGGCCCCGGCTCCATCTGCACCACACGTATAGTCGCAGGTGTAGGTATGCCTCAGTTCACAGCCATCCAAAACGTCGCAGGCTACTGCCGAGACAAAGGCGTAGCAGTCATCGCAGACGGCGGCATCCGCTACTCAGGTGATGTAGTAAAAGCCATCGCGGCCGGCGCAGACCTCGTCATGCTAGGCTCCATCCTCGCTGGAACCCGTGAGTCACCAGGAAACATGGTCCACTATCAAGGAAGAAGATTTAAGTCATACCGAGGCATGGGGTCACTAGGTGCCATGAACAAAGGATCAAAAGACCGCTACAGCCAAAACGCCTCCGGCAAAATGGTAGCAGAAGGCGTAGAAGGTCGCGTCCCATACAAAGGGCCACTCACAGACGTCATATTCCAACTCATGGGCGGACTCAAATCAGGACTCGGATACGTCGGAGCAGACAGCCTAAACTCACTCCGCGAGCGCGCCACATTCACCCAGATCACTGCAGGTGGCCTCCGTGAATCCCACGCTCACGACATCACCATCACAGAAGAGCCCACCAACTACCAACCAGTAGGCTAGAGCAAAGCTCCAATTTAAACCATCAATCACAAATTTCAAATCAGCTAACCATGCAAGAAATCAACCACGTAGCCGTCCTAGACTTCGGCTCCCAATACACCCAACTCATCGTCCGTCGCGTCCGTGAGCTAGGCTACTTCGCCAAACTCTACCAACCAGAAAACCTCGCCAATATCGGCACACCAGGAGCCATCATCCTCTCAGGAGGACCATCATCCACCAGTGATGAAGACGCACCAGACATCGACTTCGAGCGACTAAAATCCTACAACGTCCCCGTCCTCGGAGTCTGTTACGGAATGCAACTCCTCAACATCAAATTCGGCGGCTCCGTAAAATCCAGCAAACACCGCGAATACGGCCAAGCAGGTCTCTTCCCTGTCACAACAGAAGGACTCTACTCCGGCATCTCAGCAGAAAGCCAGGTCTGGATGAGCCACTCAGACACCGTAGATCACCTCGCTGACAACTGCACAGTCATCGCCAAAAACCAACACGGAACACCAGTATCCCTCCAGTGGGGAGACTCCTTCTACGGTATCCAATACCACCCAGAAGTCACTCACTCACACGAAGGAACCCAAATCCTCAAAAACTTCCTAGATACAGCCGGTGAACTCGCTGTATTCTATATCGAAGACTTCAAACAAGAAATCATCGCAGAAATCCGCGAACGCTGCGGAGACAAACAAGTCGTCTGTGGAGTCTCAGGCGGAGTAGATTCCACCGTCCTCGCCGTCCTTCTCAATGAAGCCGGCGTCAACGTCCAAGCCATCTACGTCGACCAAGGCCTAATGCGCAAAAACGAAACCGCTGAAGTAGAAGCCAACTTCAAACGCATGGGAGTTCCCATCACCGTCGTAGACGCCTCAGAAAGATTCCTCACAGCACTCGCCGGAGAAGCGGACCCAGAGAAAAAGCGCAAAATCATCGGCAACATGTTTATCGACGTCTTCTGGGACGCAGTCGGCAACGCAGAAATGCTCGCCCAAGGCACCCTCTACCCAGATGTCATCGAGTCCGCATCCAACGAGAACTCAAAAGCCTCCACCATCAAGACTCACCACAACAGAGTCGCTCGCATCCTAGAAATGCAAAAACAAGGCAAAGTCCTCGAACCCCTCGCTGAACTATTCAAAGACGAAGTCCGCGAACTCGGAGCCACCATGGGCATCGCCCCAGACATCCTAAACCGTCACCCATTCCCAGGACCAGGACTAGCAGTCCGCTGCCCAGGTGACCTCACCAAGGAAAAACTAGACATCATTCGCGACTGCGACGCCATCTTCATCGAAGAACTAAAAGCCAGCGGCTGGTACGAAAAAACCTGGCAAGCATACGCCGGCCTCATCCCAGTAAAAACCGTCGGAGTCAAAGGAGACGAACGCAGTTACGAGTTCGCCACCAACCTCCGCGCCGTCATCTCAGAAGACGCCATGACAGCAGACTGGGTAGACCTCCCCACCCCACTCCTCAGAAAAGTCTCCAGCCGCATCCTCAACGAAGTAGACGGCATCAACAGAGTCCTCTACGACATCTCCAGTAAACCCCCAGCATCCATCGAATGGGAATAAACTAAAAAAGGAATTCAAAACGAACTCAACTTAAACACAAAACGGCACCCAAGCATTCGCTTAGGTGCCGTTTTTTAAATAACTAAAACGTACGCTAACTAGTTTTCTCTCCTAATTGCTTAGCCACCTTCTCCACCCAAGGCACCCCAATATACTCCTCAAGAAGCTTAGCCGCACCCTTCTGGATCTCTTTAGTCGTATGCTTCATACGTGAACCAGGTCCAATAGGAGCCAAATATTTCTCTCCAAACTTCTCAATAGCCACCCTACCCTCAAGATACTTAACCACAGCCTCATCACCCTCTAGCTTTCTATGTAAACTCTCAAACTGTGACTTATTAGAACCAGTCATTTTACACGTATTCAACAAATGATCCGTCCAATAATAAGCCCTTCCAGGAGAATCCGCTAAATCCTCTGTTAAATACTTATAAAACCTCGTCTCAAACGCCCCTATCTCCTCCGAAGTAGCCTTACCAGAATATGCATTTCTAGTGTACAGCCAAATAATACCATCATTCGGAGGCTCAGGCCCTAGCCCGCCATGACCACCAGGTGCAATCCGTAAAGTTGCATTACGCCCTATCTCATCCACTGCAAAAGCAGAAGCATAGCGGTTATAATCACGCGCACCAGTAATCACATAATAAAATCCACTCTTAGGAGGCGTCTCGTCAGGAATATATCCTATCATCGGCATCGCCCCTCCATATTTATAATGAGCAGCATTCCAAAATGCACGCGCCCCACCACCAGAACCACCAGTGAAAAACACCCGCTCCTTATCGAACGAGAACTTATCAAAAGCATGCATTAAATTATTATGAATATGCGTACCATTCACCTTCCCCTTATTACTAGAATTTCCACAAGCAATCAAAACCATCCCCGTCAACTCAGACGCAGGAACCATTAACTGAAGATTTCTCGCATTCCCCGGACTAGCACCAGTATAAAACATTGCCGAAACCTTCCCTCCCACCTTGACCGTAGATGGCACATAATGATAATAAAATGACTCATCTTTAGATGACTCAGGACCACCAATCTCAGCCTTTACAACCTTCTTCCCTGAGCCCCCCTCAACTTTTGCCCCCACCGGCTCTTCCTCCACATCAGGCTCCTCAGCAAAATGAGCCATAACAAACTCCTGATCAACAGCTGACAACATAGCAAGCGGAACCTTCACCGTCCTACCATTAGCCCTAAGCATGGTCACCACATCATCACTGAAGACTGTCGCCACTGCCGTAATGGTCTTACCATCAACCGATGTCCAAGTTCTAGATTCTGTAGGTTCAGCTGCACACAACACTCCATTGAAACACAACGACATTAGACATATAAGAGAAAAATTTTTCATGACATTATAAACACATATAGATTTTATGATTAACCTAAAAGCACATCGCTATCAAAACAGATAATACAAACCAGGCAAGCACAAATGAACTAACATCTGTGCCTGATAAAAAATTTATAAACACCTCTATAACAAAAATCACCCCAGCTCCTCAAGATACCCCACTCCTCAGAAAAAGTCTCCAGCCGTATCCTCAAACGAAGTCGACGGCATCAACAGAGTCCTCTACGACATCTCTAGCCCCCCCCTGCGTCCACCGAATGAGAATAAACTAAAAAAGCAATTCAAAACGAACTCAACTTAAACACAAAACGGCACTCCTCCCTGAGATATACTGTTAATTTACTTAACTACTTTCCCATACCGCAAGGACAGATAACAAACGACAGACAACATAAGTGCTATCTCTATTCTACCTAAACCAGTAGATAAACCAATAGCCCCAGTCACCCAAATAGACACAGCCGTTGACATACCACTAACTTTATTATCCTGCTTCAGGATAACACCACCCCCTAGAAAACCTAGCCCCGTGATAACAGCCCCCACAATACGCGGCAATGCACTAGCCTCCGCAAGTCCACCTGCCAGCAATGCAAAGGCACAAGTAGCCACCCCGATTAAAGGGAAAGTCCTTATACCCGCTGATCTATCAGCCACCTCTCTATTCCAACCTATAGGTAAAGATAGCAAGTAAGCAGCGGCGATAAATATCAGAGAGCTAACAGCCGCGTCACAATCAAACTGCATAAATTTCTCTACATTCATAACTTTATTAATTTGATCCAACAGCGAGTATTTCGCAAGAAAACTACCCCTGCTCCTCGTCTTTAGGTCGGTAAGCCACAGTCTCCTCAAGATAGCCTCTCAACTCCTCTAGATTCTGCTCCTCAGCAGCTGAAATCGGTATAATTCTCTGCTTAGGGAATCTCTGTTTGAAGATCTCCAAGTTCTCTTCTGCTCCCTCAAGATCCATCTTATTCGCCACAATGATCCACTCAAACTTAGCAAGATCCTCATCATACATGCTAATCTCAGTACGCAAAATCTCCAGATCTTCAATAGGATCTCTCCCATCAACACCACCCATATCCACCACAAATAGTAACACGTGACAGCGAGTAATATGCCTCAAAAACTCATGACCTAAACCTCTGTTCTCATGCGCTCCTTCAATCAACCCCGGAATATCAGCAACTGTACAACGCTTGAATCCAGGAAACTCCACCACGCCAACCATCGGCTTCAGTGTCGTAAATGGATAAGATCCTATCTTAGGCTCAGCAGCAGAAAGCTTGCTCACAAGCGTAGACTTTCCAGCATTAGGAAATCCTACCATACCCGCATCAGCTATCCTTCTTAGCTCGAAATAATAAACCCCTTCATCCCCTTCTGTCCCGAGCGTGTGCTCCTCAGGGGAACGGTTAACAGATGATTTATAGTGAAAGTTTCCCTTACCACCCTTACCGCCACTACAGAGAAGGAACTCATCCCCATACTTAGTAAGATCAGCAATAGGATCCAAATCAATTCCCTCTCCACGCTCCATCTCCACAGCATCCTTAATAGTAAGCGCAGGACTCTTATAAACCACAGTCCCAGGTGGAACCTTAGCAATTCTAGTCTTACCACTCTTACCATGCTTACGAGCACCAGCTCCATGAACTCCACTCTTCGCCACGATCTTAGGATCATAAAAGAATTCCTTCAAGTTATCCGTATGCGGGCTCACCTGTAGAATAATGTCGCCACCATTTCCACCATCACCACCATCCGGTCCACCCTTCGGTCTAAACTTCTCTCTACGGAAATGAACTACGCCATTACCGCCATCGCCAGCCTTACAATAAACTCTGATATTATCTACAAACATTTTCTTTAAAATTAGTTAACTCCTTGGGGGAACTGGCATCGTATAGCAGAAAAAACAACCTAAGCAACGTCAATTCGACACAAAAAGTGCTAATTCATAGATAATTGCCTTGATTAACCAACTTTCTCCCCCCATAAGCCCGCTCTATTTTCACTACACATTACAAGCTACATGGCTAACACACTCAAAATAGCATTACCAAAAGGCTCACTCCAGGACCCGACCATCGCACTCCTAGAAAAAGCGGGCTACAACGTCTACCTCTCTGACCGCGGACTCCGCCCATCATCAGATGACTCAGAGCTAGACATCTACCTCATCCGTGCCCAAGAAATCGCCCGTTACATCGATTCTGGATTCCTAGACTGCGGAATCACAGGGCTCGACTGGGCATACGAAAACCGTGCAGATCTCGTAGATCTAGCTGAGCTTCCATACTCACGCGCCACCACACGCCCTACCAAATGGGTTCTCGTAGTCCCTGAAGACTCACCGATCCAAAGCGTGCACGACCTCGAAGGCAAACGCATCGCGACCGAAGGCATGGGAATCACCGAACGCTATCTAGAAGAAAAAGGAGTCAAAGCAGAAGTAGAATTCTCATGGGGAGCCACAGAAGTAAAAGTCCCTGACCTCGTAGACGCCATCGTAGACGTCACAGAAACAGGCAGCTCCATCCGTGCCAACAAGCTCCGCATCGTTGACACCCTACTCACATCATTCCCACACTTCTACTCCAGCAAAGAAGCTCAGAAAGACGAATTCAAGAAAAACAAGATGGACAACATCGTCCTAATGCTCAAAGCAGCACTTGAAGCACGCGATAAAGTAGGCTTAAAAATGAACTTACCCGAAAATTCCTTGCAAAATGTTTTAAAAGCCTTACCATCTCTCCGCCGACCAACTATCTCTCAGCTCGCTGAAGAAGGCTGGATAGCAGTTGAGACAGTGATTGAGGAATCCATCGCACGCCAAATCATCCCTACACTAAAGGAACTTGGCGCAGAAGGAATCATCGAGTATCCGCTCAATAAACTCGTTCACTAACATCGAACAATCTAACCAAAACAAGAAATTACCACAATGGGAAACTTAAAGAAAAAGCGTAAGACTAAGATCAATAAGCACAAGCGCAAGAAACGCCAAAAGGCGAATCGCCATAAAAAGCGCCTTCGTTATAAGTCATAATTAATTGACCCAATAACATCAAACAAACTTTAAGGGACACGGATTCACTCCGTGTCCCTTTTTTCTGTCAACCAAACACCCATTTCACTCAGTTTCATCATGCCCGACCATCATGCTGGACTAATGACCAATGACCAATAAACCTCTGACGTGCCAAAGGCACCTAAACCTCTAAACGACCCTAATCATAATATCCACCCCATGCAAGACGCCCACCTCCACCTACAAGACCCAAGATTCCAAGACATAAATACCATCATCGCCGAAATGAGAACCACGGGAATAACCCGCTGCGTCGTCAACGGAACCTCCCCAGAAGACTGGCCACGCGTCCAGGCACTCGCCACAGCACACCCAGACCTCATCATCCCATCCTACGGCCTCCACCCCTGGAAAACCCCATGCCACTCAGACTGGAAACCACTCCTAAAAACTTACCTCCAAGACTCACCAACCCCATGCATCGGAGAATGCGGCCTAGACCGCTGGATACCAGACTTCGACACCCATGCCCAGCAAGAAGCCTTCACTCACCAGCTAAACCTAGCCTGCGAGCTAAACGCCCCCATCTCCATCCACATCCTCAAAGCCTGGGGATGGTTCCTCGATACACTAAGAAACAAATCATTCCCCAAACGCGGATTCCTCCTCCACTCATACAACGGCTCCGCAGAACTCATCCCTGAACTCGTCAAAGCCGGCGCCTACTTCTCCTTCTCCGGCTACTACCTAAACCCCAGAAAACACAAACAACTACAAATATTCTCACACATACCACTCCACCGCCTACTCCTAGAAACAGACGCCCCAGACATGCTCCCACCACAGCAAATCATCAACCACCCACTCAACACCATCAACCACCCCGCAAACCTCCCATCCATCCAGACCGCACTTGCCACCAAACTCAACCTCCCCCCCGAAGACCTAGCCACCCAAACCTCCCAAAATTTCTCACGCTTTTTCCTTAGCAAATAACCCCACCTCAGATAGAATGCCCACCGTGCAACCAGACTCATCCAGCCTACGCCCCATCTACATCTGCGGCTCCACAGCCACCGGAAAAACCGGCATCTCCATCGCCCTAGCAAACCACATCAACGGAGAAATCGTCAACGCAGACGCCTACCAAGTCTACCGCGGACTCGACACCATCACCGCCGCACCATCACCAGACGAACTCACCCAAGCCCCACACCACCTCTTCGGCACCCTAGACCCCACAGAAGACTTCGACGCCCAGCGCTACCTCGACCTAGCCACCCCCATCATCTCCGACATCCAATCCCGAGGCAAAACCCCCATCATCGTCGGCGGCTCCGGCATGTACCTCAAGTTCCTCACCCACGGCCCATCCCCACTCCCACCAGGAAATGACCAACTCAGAGCCGAACTAGACGCCCTACCAGAACAAGACCTCATCACCCAACTCCAAACCCTAGACCCCACCGGCGCAGCCCAGACCAACCTCAAAAACCGCCGCTACGTCACCCGCGCCCTAGAAATTTGCCTCCTCACCAGACAACCCATGTCAAAACTCAAAACAGACTGGGAAAAAAGCACCACAGAAACAGAAAAACACCTCCGAGGCATCCTCCTAGACTGGGACCGCGAAGAACTCCGCCAACGCATCGCCACCCGTACCCAACTCATGATAGAATCCGGCGCCATCCAAGAAGTAGCCGCCCACCCTCACCTCTCCAAAACCTGCGAAAAAGCCATCGGCATCCGCGACATCCAATCCCACCTCCGAGGAGAAATCTCCCTAGAACGCTGCCAAGAACTCATCTTCTTCGCCACCTGCCAATACGCCAAACGCCAACGCACCTGGTTCAACCGAGAACCCTGGATCACCAAAATCCCCATGCACAAAAACTTACCCCCAGCTCAAATCCTAAAACACCATCTCCACTCTTTATCGCTAAAATAGCGCCATAGGCAGACTCGCCAAAAAGCAGCATAACAAGAAAAGCAAACCATACACCAAAAACCTCCGCCTCTCCCTAGACATGGTCTTCAGCCCCTTCAGCCCCTCCTGTCGAAACGCCAAATACCCAAGGCTCAGCCCACAGGTAAAATGAACCATCCGAACAAAATCATATAGAGGTGAAAACCCTTTCATCAATGGTAACGGAAACAACGCAAACACAAACGCACAAGCCATCAAAAAGTAAAACCGTTCCTCGTCAGAATAAAACCGGCGCGTCAGCCCCACAGCCAACCAAATTACAAACATTATACCCACAGGAATAAGACTCTCTTTAAGAAACATCTCCGTCAACCTCCCCCGAAACTCCTCCTCATAATTCATCCATACACACTACCTCCTAGCCTCTGAACAAACCACCAAAAAAACTAACCTCTACACCTCAGCCATCCCCAAGCTTCACAACATCACTTCACAAACAAAAACAAAATAACCCACTGCACAACAATCAACATAATGGCTCCCCCCATCAACAAATACATCAAACAAATCCTAACCCTCTGAAATTTCCACTCCGGTCGAGTCCTAAAGCACCGCAGACCAAACCCAAAGGAACAAGCCGACACAGATCCCACAAAAAGCATAGTCAGCAAATAAATCCCCACACCATAAAAATCATGATTCTCCAGATCTGACCTTAAACACTCAAAACGCTGCAACACAGCAACCAATAAAAAGAAAAATCCAAAAAATAACGTCAAATCAAACCCCACCCTCTCAGAAGCCCACTTCTTGCCACAACGACAAATAAATGCGCAAACCACAAATAGAAATACTGGCCAAACAGCTACCGCAAAGATCCGGAAAACCCTATCCTCAATATGGCACAGTATCTCTAAATTCAGATGATTAACTAACTCTAAGTGTATAATTTGAATAAGTCACCCTACTCAGGCAACCCAAGACTATCAAGAAAGAAACCAGCCCGCTTCCACCTTCCATAAGAACTCTCCGCACACCCATGCCCCTTCCCTGGCATCACCAACAACTCAAAATCCTTACCCGCCTTCAGCAACGCATCAGCTAACTGCATCGTAGACGCCGGATCCACATTCGTATCCATCTCACCCACATTCAAGAATAACTTACCGCTAAGTTTCGCCGCATGAGTCGCATTGGACTGCTCAGCATAATGCGGCCCCACCGGCCAGTCCATCCACTGCTCATTCCACCAAATCTTATCCATTCGGTTATCATGACACCCACAGTCAGAAAATGCCGCCTTGTAGAAATCACCGTGAAGCAAAACCGCCCCCGTAGAACTCTGCCCACCAGCAGAACCCCCAAAAATCCCCACCCGCGCCACATCCATCTGCGGATACTTCTCCGCCGCCTCCTTTATCCACTTAATCCGATCCGGCAACCCCGCATCAACCAAGTTCTTATAACAAAAATGGCTAAACTCCCTACAACGCTGATGCGTCCCCTTACCATCTATCTTCACCACAATAAACCCACGCATCGTCAACTCATGAATCCCCGCCATCCACACCCGTAACTCCTTCGGCACATGCTGACCATGCGGCCCCGCATAAATACTCTCTATCACCGGATAACTCTTACCCGGATCAAAACCCTTCGGCCAATAAATAGTCCCCCAAATCTCAAACCTCCCATCCCTATCCTTACTCACAAACGCCTCCGGCTTCTGCCACCCCTTCGCCTCCAACCCAGACAAATCACAAGACCCAACATCAGCCAAAACCTTACCCGTAACACCATCTATCATCTGATACCCCGCCGCCCTATCCACTCCCTTAAGTGTATCCACAGCATACGCATAGTCCTCAGAAAACTCCAACCCATGATTCCATTTCCCATCCGTAATCCTCCTTAAACCAGACCCATCAAAATTCACCCAATACCACTGCTTATAATAAGGATCCACACCCTCCACCTCACCACCCGCAGTAAATAAAATCCTACGCTTATCCTCATCCACATACTCCACATCATGCACAGTCATTTCCCCCTTCGTGATCTGGTTCTTCACCTCACCAGTCACCCCATCATATAAATACAAATGATTCCACCCATCTCGCTCAGAACTCCAAATGATTTCCTTACCCCCAGCCACATCATGCCGATACGTATGAAACGCATAAACATACGTATCACTATCCTCACGAATCAAAACCCGATGACTCCTCTCCTCCACATCAGCCAAAATCACATGCTGCTTCCCAAACCCACGCTCAATAAATTCATACGTAAAAAACCGCCCATCTCGCCACTCATAATCCCCCACCTCATACGGATTCACCAACAACGACTCATCCGCCACAAAAGCCTCACCCCCATCCACATAAAAAACCACCGGCTCCGCCACATCGATCACATCCCCTGGCTTGTCATACCTAAATTCATGCAACTTAGGCTGTAATCCATCCTCCGGCGCAGACTCCACTATCGTCACCATTCTCTCCTGACCCCGCGTCACCCGACTAATCACAAATTTCATCGAGTCCGGCGCCCACAACACCTTACCAAACTTCATCTTCTCAGCATCCACCTCCATCAACAACTTCTTCCCCCTACCCTTACCCCTACCAGTCTCCTCCAAAAATAACTTCCCCTCATCAACACCAACACGCCATTTCCCATCAGGCGATCGCTCACCACCTCTACCCTTCTTCTTACCCTTACCCCCAGACTTGGATTTAGACTCAGCCTTATTCAACTTCGCAAACTCCTTAGCCGAAACACGAACCTTCTCACCCTCCGGCGTCATCGAAAAATACTCTTTCTCACCCTCTTCATCCTCCCAACCAAATACAAACCGTCCCCCAGACCATCCCCCCACCAACTTATCATTCCTCAACACATCCTTATACTTATGATACTCAGCCAACGAATTCTCCCTATACTCTTCAAGCCCCTCCTCCCCACGCACCCCCAGCGACAAACACGCACAAACAACAGCAACACTCACACCCCTAACAATTCTAAATAACATTCTCTAAGAACGCTAAACCACCCCCACTTCTTTCCAACAAAAATCAAATAAATTCAAGCAGCCTCCAGCATAATTTTCCTAGCATCACCCGATAATTCTCCTACCCTCCCTCACATGGAGCAGAGCTCACACCAGCACAATGACAAACCGCCAACCATCCGCACCCAGCAACTACTGCTCGGTCTAGGTTTACTCATCGGCTTCCTCTGGCCCCTCTACCGCCTGCTAAACTCCACAGGCTGGATCCTAGACGACGAACTCGCACACTTCATGCTCTCAAAAGCCGCCATCAACTGGCCAGAAGTCCTCTTAGACGAATGGGCCAGACCCGGGCGAAACATCATCCACAGCCTCATCGCCCCAATCGGCCTCACAGCCACACGCATCTACACCCTCGTCCTCTCCACCCTCGCCGTCTTCATCTGCTACCGCGTCGCCATCCTCCTCAAAATCCGCCACGCCTGGAGCATCCCCATCCTACTCTGTTTCCAGCCATGGTACCCAGAACTCAGCTACCCTGTCCTCACCCAGGCCCCCTTCATGCTCGTCTGGATCCTCGCCATCTACCTAGCTCTCACCGGCAGACTCCACCGCGCCGCATTCGCATTCGGCTACCTCTCCCTCATCCGACACGAAGGCCTATTCATCTCAGCCCTCTGGGGACTCTGGATAATCTGCCAACCAAATGGAATCCTCCACGAACTACGACACAAAAAGCCCATCCCCAAACTCAAACAATCTCTCAAATACAGCCTTCTCCTAGGCCTCTCCACCATCCTCCCCATCCTCACCCTCAACCTCTGCGCCTACTTCACTCAGGGCCACGTCCCATTCGCCGTCTACTTCGATAGCCACCCCACAGACATCTACGGCAACGGATCACTCTTCCACTACCTCCCCATGCTAAAAGACAACGTAGGCACCCTCATCATCCTAGTCTCCATCATCGCCCCCTACCTCATTCTCAAAAACAAACTCAAAAACTGGAGCCTCATCCTCCTCACCTACCCAGCCTACTTCATCCTCCACTCCATCATCTTCTGGAAAGGCTCATTCGCATCCGGCGGCTACTACCACTTCCTCATGCCCATGGCCCCCCTCTTCGCCCTCCTCGCAGCCTTTTCCCTAAGCTATATCACCGACAACTCACGCTACCCAAAATACACAAAATACTACACCACCTTCTTCCTGCTCCTCATCATCTACAACGGCCTTCACATGGCCAACTACCAAAACATCCACCAAGACTGGAAAAACATCATGGCAGGCAAAGCCCACAAAAAAGAATCCCTCCTAGCCCCCACCGACAAAGCCTCCCCACACGCCAAACAACTCCAAACCGCCATCCAATACTCACAATCAATACAATCTCAAAACCCCAAACACACCTCTAATCAAAACCCCATCACCCACTGCGCCGACGTCTACTTCTACTATCTAACAGACCAGCCCGACACCCACACCTTCCGCACCGAAAGACTAGCCCCACTCTCCACCTTCCCCATCGGCTCCCGCTACATCTGGGAATCAAAATACGCCAACCTAGAACCCCGCACCAACCTAACAGCATTCCAAAACAACCCAAACTGGCACCCCCTAAAAACCTGGACCAACACAGAAAACCACCCCACCATAATCCTCTTCCAAAAAACAACCAACAAGCCCCACAACGCAGACCTACCTCCACAACCAAAAGGAAAAAACCTCAGCTACTAACCCCAACACCCACTCCAATCTTAAGTTCCATCAACTAAGCTCCATCGTCCACCACCAATGACTATTGACTATTCAACCGATAACAGATCGCAGATCCCAAACACTTAAAACAACAAAAATTGCAATGACTCAACAACTCAAGCCTCACTCCTTATTAACCGCCATCACAATTTTAATCACCCCATAACTCAACTTCTCCCCAGACGCCTCATAAATCGGCTTCAAAGCCGCCGCCCCATGCTCCTCTATCAACTCCAAACAAAGTTTCTCCTCCGCCTCCGTCACATAGTCCCGCAACTCCAGCGCCTCCCCCTCCTCAAACAACCGCGCCACATGCCCCTCCACAGTAGATAAACCGACCCCCCGTTTATCCGATATCTCCTGCGCACTCATCCCCTCATGCAGCATCCCTAAAGTCGTCTTATAAGTCTCACTCAACCCCCGCTTAAGCTTCCCCCCACCAGAATTAGTACTAGCTTTCGCCACAGTCTTCAGCCCCTCTATCTCCACCTTCTCAGCCCTTACATCCGGATTCTCCCCTAAATAATGCTCCACCCCAGCCCTAAACACCTCACCATACTTCTCCAGCTTCGCCGCACCCACCCCATGCAATCTCCCCATTACCTCCAAAGACTCCGGCATCACCGCAGCCATCTGCCGCAATGTCTTATCCGCAAAAACCACATACGGAGGCACCTCCGCCTTATCCGCCTCCACCTTCCTCAGTGACCTTAAATAATCAAACAACCCCTCATGACAAACCTGCTCCTCATCACTCCCATAGCTGCCTGATCCACCAGACCTCCCGCCCATCTTCTCCGGCTCCACCCGCTGATCCACCTGCATCGAAAACTTACCCCCATTCTGCCCCTTCCCCATCATCAGATCCCACCCCGACTGAGTCATCCCCGGCACCGGAAACTGAGCCTTAGAAAGCACCAAATACTCCCCAGTCAACAACGCATCAATCACACTCCGCCAATATCCCTTCGGCTTATCCTTCCCCGCCCCATAAGTCTTCAACTCATCATGCCCAAACTGCTTAATCTTCGCCGTCTTCGCCCCCACCACAATATCACACACCTGCACCGCACCAAACTTCCCATTCGTACGCGCCACCGCAGACAACACAATCTGCGCATCCCGCGTAGCATCCACCGCCGTAAATTCCCCCGAGCAGAAATCACACCCACCACAATTCCCCTCAACATAGCGCTCATTAAAATACCCCAACAACGCCCTCCGCCTACACTGCGGCACCGCCGCAAACCGATCCATCGCCCGCAACAACCCACGAGTTCGCTCCCGCTCCACCTCGTCCCCAATATCCTCAATAAACCGCGTCAATTTCACCACATCACCAGAACCATGTAACAACAAACAACTACTCTTCTCCCCATCTCTCCCAGCCCTACCAGTCTCCTGATAATACCCCTCCAAATTCTTAGGCAGATCCACATGCACCACAAACCTCACATCCGCCTTATCGATCCCCATCCCAAACGCCACCGTCGCCACAATCACATCACAATCATCCCTTATAAATCCCTCCTGAGCCTTCGCCCGCACATCCGCATCCATTCCCGCATGATACCCACGCGCATTCACCCCATTCCTCTTCAGCAGATCCACTGTCTGCTCCACACTCTTCCGCGTCGTCCTATAAACCACCCCACTCTGCCCCTTCCGCTCACTCACATAATCCACCAACTGCCGCTCCCAGTCCTTCTTCGTCCGCACCTCATAAAATAAATTCTTCCTGTCAAAAGAAGCCCGCACCTTCACCGCACCCTCCAGCTCCAATCGCTTCTCAATATCCGCCGCCACCTTCTCCGTCGCCGTCGCCGTATATGCCACCACAGGAACCCCTGGAAAAATCAACTTCAACCGACTCAAAAACATATAATCCGGCCTAAAATCATGCCCCCACTCAGAAATACAATGCGCCTCATCAATCGCAAAAAAGCTCGGTCTACCCTCAGCACAACTCCTTAACAACTCCACAAATCCACCATTCACCCCACCAGCCCCAAACCTTTCCGGCGCCACATACAATAAATCCAACTTCCCATTCCTATAAGCCTCCTCAACCTCACGCATCTCCATCGGGTCCAAAGTACTATTCAAAAACGCCGCCCGTATCCCATTCCCCCGCGCCGCATCCACCTGATCCTTCATCAACGCTATCAATGGACTCACCACCACACAACAACCATCCAGCACCACCGCCGGCAACTGATAACACAAAGACTTACCCCCACCAGTAGGCATCACCCCAAACACATCCTTACCCTCCAGCACCCCCCTTACCAACTTCTCCTGGTTCGGCCTAAACTCAGAAAATCCAAACACATCCTTCAAAGTCTTCTCCACTGTCATTGTCGCACTCATACTAAAAGTGTTAACATGAACACCATTTCAAATCAATAAAAAATTGTAAAATAAATCCGCAAATTCTATCACATAAATCAACTTTAAACCCATATAAATAATCAACTAAACCTTCCTAATAATCTAAAAAACATCACCCAATACCGCTCCAGACCAACACAAAACCCACCAACTTTTTAAAATTCGAACCATTGAAAAACAATACATCATCACTCGCAAAATTCTGTCTTTTCACTCCCATAAATTTGCTAAGAATCACAGCCGTATGACATCACAAACTATCAACCCTTCAGCCGCTTCATCCCCCACACCACCAGCACTAGACTTCACCGCCAAGATAGCCAAAGAACTCGGCATCCGCGACATCCAAGTAGCAGCCACCGCCAAGCTCCTCGCAGAAGGCGCCACCGTCCCATTCATCTCCCGCTACCGAAAAGAAGCCACCGGCCTCCTAGACGAAATCGCCATCACAGCCATCCGCGACCGCATGCAGCAGCTCGGCGACCTAGAACGCCGCCGCACCGCCATCATCAAAAGCCTCGATGAACGCAAACTCCTCACCCCAGACCTCAAAAAGAAAGTCCTCGCCGCCGAGACCATGACCCGCCTAGAAGACGTCTTCGCCCCCTTCAGACCAAAACGCCGCACCCGCGCCACCATGGCCATCGAACGCGGCCTAGAACCCCTAGCCGACCTCATCTGGGAAAATATAACCGACCCACAAACCACCCTCAAACAATACATCGTCATCAGCGACGACAAAGACAAAGCCGTCCCAGACGAAGCCGCAGCCCTAGCCGGCGCACGCGACATCCTCGCCGAGCGCTGCGCAGACGACGCAGAAGCAAAATCCGACATCCGCCAAATCATCCAAAAGACCGGCACCATCTCCTCCCGCGTCCTCATGTCAAAAGCAGAAGACCCAGCCGCTCAGAAATTCAAAGACTACTTCGAATGGTCAGAACCCCTCCGCGACGTCCCATCCCACCGCCTCCTAGCCATGCGCCGTGGAGAAAAAGAAGGCTTCCTCTTCATGCGCATCTCCGCAGATGAAGAAACAGCCCTAAATGCCCTCAGAAGACACTTCCTCCCCGCCACCCCCATCAACGACCAACTAGAACTCACCATCACAGACTGCTACAAGCGCCTCCTCTCACTCTCCCTAGAAACAGAATTCCGCATGCAAACCAAAAAAGACGCAGACGCAGAAGCCGTCCGCGTCTTCGCAGAAAACCTCCGCGAGCTCCTCCTAGCATCCCCACTAGGCCAAAAGCGCACCCTCGCCATCGACCCCGCATTCAGAACCGGCTGCAAAACCGTCGTCCTAGACGCCCAAGGCACCCTCCTCTACGACACCGTCCTCCACCTAACCCTAGGAGTAGCACAAGCAAAAGAAGCCATCATGCAAGTCCGCAAACTCGTCGAGAAATTCCAGATCGAAGCCATCGCCATCGGCAACGGCACCGCATCCCGTGAAGCAGAAGGCGCCGTCAAACTCGCCAAACTCCCATCATCCATCCCAATAGTAATCGTCAACGAATCCGGCGCATCCATCTACTCCGCCAGTGAAGTAGCCCGTGATGAATTCCCAGACAAAGACGTCACCGTCCGCGGCGCAGTCTCCATCGGCCGCCGCCTCATGGACCCACTCTCAGAACTCGTCAAACTTGACCCAAAATCCATCGGAGTCGGCCAATACCAACACGACGTCGACCAAAACTCTCTCAAATCCAGCCTAGACGACACCGTCATCTCCTGCGTAAACGGCGTCGGCGTAGAAGTAAACACCGCCTCCAAGCAACTCCTCTCCTACGTCTCCGGCCTCAACACCACCATCGCCCAAAACCTCATCCTCTACAGAAACGAAAACGGCCCATTCACCTCACGCGCCCAACTCAAAAAAGTCCCACGCCTAGGAGAAAAAGCCTTCGAACAAGCCGCCGGCTTCCTCCGCATCCGTGGCGCCAAACACCCCCTAGACGAATCCTCAGTCCACCCAGAACGCTACGCCCTAGTAAAACAAATGGCCACCGACGCAGGCTGCACCATCCCAGACCTCCTAAAAAGCGAAACCGCCCGCAACAAAATCAACCTCCAAAACTACGTCTCAGCAGAAGTCGGACTCCCCACTCTAAAAGACATCCTAGCCGAACTCTCCAAACCCGGCCGAGACCCCCGCAAGCAATTCGAGCACTTCAGCTTCCAAGAAGGAATCGACAAACCCTCAGACCTAGAAAAAGGAATGAAGCTCCCCGGCATCGTCACCAACGTCACCAACTTCGGAGCCTTCGTAGACGTCGGCGTCCACCAAGACGGCCTTGTCCACATCTCCCAACTAGCAGACCACTTCATCCAAGACCCCGCAGAAGTCGTCAAAGTCGGCCAAAAAGTCCAAGTCACAGTAACCGAAGTTGACCTAACCCGCAACCGCATCGCCCTCTCCATGAAAGCCAACCCAGACACAACCGGAAGCGGAGCAAAAGTACCTAACAGAACATCACAAAACCAAAATCGAAGCGCCAACAAAAACCACAAACCAAGAAACAACAACCGCAACGACAACAACAACCTAGGCGGCGGAAACTGGTTCGACAACGCCCTAAACAAAAAGCACTAATAAGTGTCTCCGAACTCTGGTCGGAAGTCAATCAACCCCTCCCATGGCGGCGATTTCCTACCGCAAAGCCCCCCTCTCACCAAAGGTGAAATTCATACACAAGCACAGGAAAAGAGATGACTCTATTTTCATGAGTTGACACAGTTTGCAATATTTTCATCTCCTGTCATACCCCACTAACCTTCCCTCAAAACTCGACAAAAAAAATGATGCAAGCTTATACCTGCATCATAAGAGAATTTTAGTAATATCGCTTTATATCCTATCGATAAACAGGCGGAACCCGATGATTCTGAATATCACTAAACAGCTGACTACTATTCATATATGATCTTGGCGGATTAGGCAAAGGACCATCATCAAGCACAGGCAACTTAGCACCAACACTAGAATCCCACTTCTGACTAGCACTCACATTAATAGGAGTCCCCACCCTGACTAAATTATAAAACTGCGGAGCCACATGCCAAGGCAAACGCACACACCCCATACTACAAGGATAAGGCTTCACAAAACCCCAATGAAACCCATAAGCAGGCTTACCCGCAAACTCTACCCAATACGGCATAGGATAGCCCGCATCAGGATTAGAAATGCGACGTTTATCAGCATCCTTACGCCCCACCCTAGAGTTCCCCCCAGGTGTAGGAGAACCCGCTCTACCTACTCCAGCCCTCGTAGCAAGTAACACCCGGTCACCCTCCACCACATACACAGCACGAGCACCGGTGCTCACCTTAATCTCCACATCCGATGGATTATTCGGAGTTAAAGCCTTAGGATAATAACCAAAAGACCCCGTTGGAGCTGAACATGATGAGAACACCCCAACAGCCACTGCTGAAATACAAAGAAATAGTTTATTCATAATGCCTATACTAATAAACATCTCATCACCAAGTGTCGATTATTTTTGGTAATGAATTTGGTCACATTCCAACAACACTAGATAAACGCAGCCTCTTGCTTTTCAACAAATGCATGAAAAAGTCTCAAGAATTCAGCAGCTATTGATAAGCGGTTAACTTCTTAGATAACCTTTGAGGAGGAATTCCATAGAAGAACTTAATTTCGATACAGAAATGACTGTAATTCTTAAACCCTAGAGACTCTGAAATAGTATGACTTGAGGCTCCCTCCATCATTTGACGTCGAGCCATCAAAGCACGATGCCTACGAAACAAGTCTTTGGGTTGAATCTCTAAAAACTTTAACATCAATGTTTCAAACTGGACACTAGTAAGCCCAATTTCTGAACAGACAGACTTAACCCGAAACCTATGTTTTTCAGCAAGTTCAAGAATGTCGATGTGATCATTCATCAAAATTCTGTTTCCATCTCTAGTGATTTTATGTTTTATCCTTGTCATGGCTCTAAATATATTCTTTGTAGTGCATCTAAACCAATTAGATGACTTAATAAATGAAAATCTCACTTTTTAAATAAGAAAATCCCTAAGATTTTTTAAATATAAAGGTATCCCCCAATTCAGTAAAGATAAATAATGAATTTCTTCAATAACCAAGAAAAAACTATAAGTTGCCACAATTCCAATGGTGAAGCTATCCAAGCTAGCTTATTAAACTTAAGCCGTTATTCCGCTTCATTCGAAGTATATAACCCATACAGTATTATGCAGTTATCTGAAGTCCTTCAAGATTTTCAGATTAAAATGCAAGGAAAACTAATTTATGAAGGCGAAGCTGTGGTTTCTGGACTTATAAATACAGGGGTTCTAGTAGTCTGTGAGGTTTCACTAACTGGAACTTGGTACGATGTCGATTTACATAAAAGACGTGAAAGCGGCAACAAAAACTTAGATACTGAGTTTACTAACTACCTAGAGTCTTGGAAAGAGATTCATCAATTGTCTGATGAATTCAAGCTCATTGTTGCAGATATGCAGAGCATACTCATGGGCATTGAGCGCTGGGTGAACGAAATTGAACTAAGCGTAAAATCCCTTAGCGATGAAAAACGCGACAATGAAGAACGTGAAATTCTAGCCACCATTAGAGAACAATTTACGATGGAGTTCTCCCCTCATATGGATGCGCTTGAACGTATCCATAAAACGATAGATCCAGCACACTTAAACTCATACAAATACTACATCAGAAGGCATCTACACCCCTTCATACTCTGTGCCCCTTTTCCTTTCAGGACATTCCAAAAACCATTAGGTTATGCGGGTGACTATGAAATGGTGGCAATGATGTTGAGAGATAGCTCCGAAGGATGCAGCATGTTTGCTAAGTTAGTCAACTATGCGTTTCTTGGAATGGATCCCGTTATAGCTCATCGTAATAGAATCACTTACCTTCATGACTCTATACGGGAAATCACTAAGGCTAAGAGCATGAACAATGGGCGGCCAAGAATATTAAATCTCGGTTGTGGGCCAGCTCAAGAAATCCAACGATTTATAACACAAGACTCCGAGTCTGATTTTGCAGATTTCACACTATTAGATTTTAATTTAGAAACCCTTCAATACACCAGTGGTGTATTATCTGATTTAAAGACTAAGCACCAAAGAACAGTTGATGTCACTTACCTAGAACGCTCAGTAAATCAATTATTGAGACAATCCAATAGAGGCGATATCGATATGGAGTGGGAATCATTCGATCTAGTTTACTGTGCAGGCCTGTTTGACTACTTATCCCAGAAAGTTTGTAAGAGACTAGTCAGCCTATTCTATAAGCTAATAGCACCAGGTGGCAAAGTGATAGTCACAAATGTTTCTGACACAAACCCTCGCATAGGAGGCATGGAACTGCTACTGGAATGGAATTTGATATACCGAGACAACGAGGGAATGCTAGATCTAATTCCAAACACGATGGGTGTAACGCACGATCTAACAGCAGATGAAACGGGCGTAAATCTTTTCCTAGAGATCAGTAAACCATGAGATTAACTAAAGAAAATTCAGCAGATTACGCACTGCGTGAACGATTTGAATTATCTGAGCAAATCATTAGAAAGCCTAACTATCAGACTGCGATAATTTTATCGTTTCTGTTTACCATGTTAGGGGTTCTCTTGGATATTTGGGTGTACCCAGATTATGTCCTCCCCTTCTTCTTCTTAAGAATAATAACCGGAGCCGGATTGATCTTGGCGTGGTTATTACTGCACTATTCTAATAATCACAAGCTACATACCGCGGGGGCTTATAGTGCGGCAATATTACCCAGTGTCTGTGCCACAGCCATCATGTATTTAGTGAATGGAGGAAATTCTATTTATTATGGCGGACTAATTCTAGTCTTAGTCTGCTCTTCGATGCTTTTGAGATGGCAATTTCGGGATAGTCTTATCAATTCAGTTGCCTGCGTTAGTCTTTATTTGATTTTGCTAGCATTAGAGAATTTTAGTAAACCTGATGGGTTTGTACACTTGTTTTATATCATCGCCACCGCTGTATTTGCGAGTTGCGGAGTTTTATTTACAGAAAAATTAAGATTTAAAGAATTTGTTCTATTAGAAAAACTCGAGAGTAGTAAAAAAGAACTAGAAAAACAAAACCTTAAAATGATCGAGCTAGATCGAGTTAAGACTAGCTTCTTTGCTAATATTAGTCATGAGCTACGCACTCCGCTAACTCTAATAATGGGCCCTATTGAGACACTAACCCATAAAGCAGCTAAATGGAACGACGAGCAAGCTAATGAACATTTAAAGCTCATGAAATCAAATAGTCTGAGGCTACTCAGATTAGTCAATGAAGTTCTAGACTTGATCAAATTGGACCTATCTGAATACCCTGTTAATAAATCACCTACAGCTGTAAATCAATTTTGTGAAGATATCATTAACAGTGTGGAAATACTAGCACAGAAAAAACGAATAAAGGTTAATTTTACAGGTAGCCCTGAGCTCAAAGCATGGGTCGACCGTAGATCTATAGAAAAAATCATTCTGAACTTGCTCATGAATGCCGTGAAATTCACTCCTGCAGGTGGTGAAATTAATTTCAGCTTAAACTACAATTTGGACGGAATATTACTAGAAGTAAGTGATAATGGAGAAGGAATGAAAAGCGAGGACATCCCCATGGTTTTTGAGCGCTTTTGGCAAGCTGATATGTCAGCCAAAAGGAAACATGGTGGTGCAGGACTAGGACTTGCTCTAGTAAAAAATCTAGTAGATACGATGGACGGGGAAATTGACCTCCAATCCACAATTGATAAAGGAACAACATTTAATATATTTATACCTGCAACCTTCTGCCCAGAATTAGAACTCGTTGCTGATGATAATACGAAAATGGATATTGTTGAAGACTTCAATACACAGGCACGCCTTGTGAACCGCATGGAGAGTCACACCATCGAGCCCTCAGCTACAATTGATTTCTATAATGACGGCCGGGCTGCATCGAAAAAACACACCATACTCATCGTCGATGATGAACCAGACTTGAGGAGCTTTATCAGTGGAGAGCTAAGCGAATACGATATACTTACGGCTTCAGACGGTGCTGAAGGATGGGAAAAGGCCAAACAGTACTTACCTGATCTTATTGTCTTAGACTTAGAGATGCCTCGTAAGGATGGACTGGAGGTCACAAGTCTACTCAGAGCTCACCCTAGCACGGAAAGAATACCGATCATACTAGTCACAGCCAAAGCAGATGAAGTCAACAAGCTTGAGGCCCTAAACCTAGGGGTGAACGATTTCTTAAGTAAACCTTTCTCAAGCGCTGAGCTGCACACAAGAGTCGATAACCTCATTATGAATTATCTTTTCGAGGTTGAACTTCGCAAAAATAATGCCCGGCTAGAGAAAGCTCTAGAGAAAATTAAAGAGCAAGAAGCTACTGTTGTAAAAGCAGAAAAGGTCTCTTCTCTGGCTGTGATGAGCGCTGGTATTGTTCATGAAGTAAATAACCCTTTAAACTACGTAAGAACTGCTCTTCATGCATTAAAAACATTTGAAGATGATATTACAGAGGATGAAAAAGAAGACTTTAAAGAAACCGTCGGAGATGCTTCTGAGGGCTTAGATAGAGTGATCAGAATCATTACAGATCTTCGCGCTCTAACCCATGGAGATAGCTATTCTGCGTATAATGAAGTCTCTGCAGATAGAATATATGAAACAGCATGTAAACTTTCTGGAAATAAACTTGATGGCACTAAAATTGAAGTAGACATTCAGGATGACCTGTTTATTTTAGGCAATGAATTACAGCTTGGCCAAGTGCTTTCAAATATGCTAATTAATGCAAGCTTAGCAACAAAAGAGCAGGATAGAGAAGGCTTAATAAAAATCCAAATGATAGGAGATCAGGGAAAAGGAATTAAAATATCCATTACTGATAACGGCGTGGGCATCGATGAAGAAGAGCTAGATAAAATTTTTGATCCATTTTTCACAAAACGTGATGTCGGAGAAGGCATGGGCCTAGGATTAAGCATTTGTCAGAAAATAATACATAGCCATAAAGGACTCATTTCATGTGATTCAGAGAAAGGAGAATGGACTTCTTTTACTATTCAATTGCCAGAAGCCTCGATTGATGATTAATTTGTCTGAGCGATCACCATACCAAAAAATTATACAACCACTTATTTATGTTAAACGAAGACAAGCCAAGTATCTTATTTGTTGATGATGAAGAAAAAACGAGGAAATATTTTGCTCGCCTCTTTAAAAAAGAATTCACAATACTAACTGCAGATGACGGAGTTCACGCATTAGAAGTATTTAAAGAGCATCAAGAAAAAATTGGTGTGGTTATTACTGATCAACGAATGCCCAGAGAGACTGGTTCACAATTCTTAGCGAAAGTAGCTGAAATCAAACCTTCAACCGTTCGTATTCTCTCAACTGCATACGCGGATATGGATGCTGCTATTGACTCAGTTAATAAAGGAGGAATCTATCGCTATATTACTAAACCATGGGAAATCGCTGACCTCGAAATCACTCTAAGAAGAGCAGTTGAATTATATGAACTTGTGAGAGAAAGAGATAGTCTCCTTCAGCATAAGCTTTCAAGCCTGCAAGGGTTAGCCGGCTCAGACAGACTTCTGTCTTTAGCCAGTATGACCGTTTTTAGTACTCAAAATTTACAGAACCTAGACGAAGCTCTAAGTGCTATCGCACAATTGGCTGATATTGATGACTTTGATAACAGCGTATCGGATTCAGATCCTGTAGCAACATCATGGAATAATATCTACAAACAGCATTTAAACTTCCTCAAAACAGTATCTCAAGCATTTCCAAATGATTTCACCGAAGGTGAAAGACTAACCAATGGATCAGTCGACGTTAATAAGATGCTCGAGAAGTCTCTGGCTAATCAATCATTCATGAGACTTCGTGAAAACAGCGAAGAATTGTCGTGGCCAGGAACCGAAGAAAGAATCCTAGACCTAATAGAACCATTTTTCAAAAGCTTGGAACTAATACTAGCAGATGCTGGTGAGTGTACTATGGAAATCAGGAAAAGTGGTCTAGAACTTCGCTTACCTTCACGCCTTATCTCTAAACACCTGAAGCATTTAAGGCACTCTACTGATACTAACATTCCTATTGAAGGCGTCGTAAATTTTGTTGTCTCACTTTTCAAATTAGGCCACTTTGGTGCTCGATTTGATGTATTCCCAGAAACAGGCAATTCCCTAGTTAGATTAAGAGTATCCTTTGACCTCGATAGGTTGCCAGGCTCTGATGAACCTGTATGGGAAGCTTTAGCTAGATCATTGGCTGACAACGATATGTTCTGGAATAGACTCTAAGTATAATAATCCATTCAAATCGCTTTATTAAAAAGCCCACTGTTTGATCAGTAGGCTTTTTAGGCTATTGTTCAAGTAAGTATCGAATTACAACACTAGCCAATGATTCATGATGTAATTTTAAATACTGAAAAATTATTCTTAAAATTTATAGCTGGCTGATAAATTGATCGCTTGATTCAGCACATGATAGTTGCCATCCGCAGTTTGCCCCACAAGAGAGACTCCAGTATTGCCTGAAACATCTCTCCCTGAATTATAGGCCATATGATAACCTAGAGCCCAGCTTATGGTATCTGTTTTATGCCCCACTCCCACACTAAACAGATGGAGGTTTGCATCAGGGTTCAACGGAGAGAATGTAGAGTCAGGAGCTGAGTTTTCACTGTAAATATAGCCGGCACTCACATAGTAACCATTGCATAAATAACGTGTAACTCCAAATTCATACATAAAACTAGACTCATAGTTAAATGGAAAATCTACATCTCCTAGTGCGGTACCTGATAGCGTAGTTACATTCACGGCATCCCAGTCTGTCCAATCAATATTAAACTCAAAATTCCAATCTTTATTAGGTCTGTATGATACGCCTAAGTCAATATTCTGCGGAAAAACTAGTGATGCAGATGTATCCAACCAAGATGTGTCTGGACTAAACTCAGCCATCGCTCTGGAACGCCCATCGTAATTCATCTGAGTTTCTAATTTATAACTAAGACCAAATGACCACTTAACATGAGGCTGCCATAACATTCCAAAATTCAAGCCAGCATCTAAGTCATTCCCCTCAAAACTGAAACGATCAGTAACACTGGTAAGTGCCCTATCAAAATCAATATTAGAATAGTTAAGAGTCACACTTCCTCCAATAGATAAGGAATCAGAAAGCTTATAAGCTACTGTGGGCGCCACACTAACGTAAGCGAGCGATCCTTTTTGCGCTAGAGTATTAAACGGATTATCATCACCGTAATCAATGCCTAAGCCATAGGGAGCGTAAACTCCTAAACCATAGGACCATGGTGAGTCTTCTGGTGAATAAACAAAGTGTAACTGAGGCACAACTTGCACGTTACTCTTAGTTTCAGCTTTCCCAAAAGCTCCAGTGTAATCAATATCTGTACTAATATTATAAAACCCTAAACTCAACTGTCTCCCCTCCAGCTGCGTGATCCCTGCCGGATTATGGTAAATAGCCGAAGGGTTATCAGCTGTTGCTACAAAAGCATTTCCTCGCGCTATGCCATCAGGATCCTGGTTAGGGAGCCTAAAGCCAACAGCATGGGTTAAGCTAGACAAAGCAATAGAACACGACGATAGAATTAAATAATTTTTCATGATAATTTTGCTCATAGAGCTATTAATAAATATTAAATATACAGTAACCTTTAATAGCAGAAGGAATATTATTTGGAAATGTTAAATTTAATTCTTTTCACCCAATCTGAGATCCAGGTTCTAGCTACTTCAGAGTCTAAACTTAGCAAAGGGTGTAACTGCATGGTTAAACTAAGCTTATTTTGAAACGTAATACAGCCAACTGCGATGCGCTGGCATTCAATAACAGGCGGCGTAAAATACCAAGTATCCAACGAATCCAACTTTTTACCACTATCCCAAACACCCAAATTCGAAAAACATCCCATATTCCACTGAGACATAGCTTTGTCTTCTATCAGCAGTTTTCTTTTCACTTTTTCGCTCATCCATTTACCAGCCACATATCCCTTCCAGTTTTGCCAATGTTGTTTTTTCTTAATCGCTGAATATATTGTCTTATGAGTATCATCAAAAGAATTCACAGAATTAAGCTTAATATTGATACACGATGAATGATTCATCGTTTCTCTTTGCATCTCAACCGCCCCCCTCATGTTGATTGGCAACATCCAGGTAGTTACACTTTCTCTATCCTTCAACGACTCTCTCATCGTTTGGTCCAAAGTATGGATGAGCAATGTATTCACAGTGACTCCAAGTAACTTACTTTTTTTAATAATATCACTAGTCTCACTTTCAGTAAATGCATGCCATGCCACAGCTTCCGGCGCGCTATCTATAGCTAATGACTTCCCAGGGATTGGCCTGCTATTCTGTAAAGGTGGAAGGAAATCTAATCTTTTGCGCTTGGCAAAAATCAATTCAGGAATCCCTCTAAGAAAAGGCCACCAAGAGTCCTTGTTACTGTGACCAGTGGTAGGAATATCAGAAGAATCATAGTTAATACCCATCTCTCTGAGTACATCAATCAACCCCCCAATGCCGTCAAAACATTGATGATCACGATAGATCCACTTAGGTTCTTGTTGATGACCTGAGTGACCCGTGTTAGCGCTCCCAAAACGGATCTTCGTAAACTCCCCCATACCCTCTAGAACCTCAAACCAAGGCCGTATGGGATCTTCTGCATAAACTATATTTCTACCTCGTTTTGACATTGATTAGAGTCGTTGATTTTCAGAAACCAAACTGGTTCTAACGGTTAATGATTTACCTACAAGAATATTCTCTCAGAACTTCGACCTATCACCATCTGTGAGTGAGAATCTAATATCCAAGTAATCAATTAACTCCATCTAAGGCAAATTCATGATTCTACATGATTTCATTTAAAACCTCCCCACCATCGCAAGCACAAAAAACACCACAGCATAAACCATAGCAGGCACCCCAAAACACTCTTCGCCAAAATCCCTCCACTTCCCCCACATAAAAACTTGCGGCAACACCACAAGAATAGCCAAAACAATAGCCCCTATCATGCAACAAAGCCGATAATCTCGATTCGAACCGACCACCCCACCCAACAAATCCCCAATCAACCACCCAATAGCCACCACCAAAACAACACAAACAATGTTCCACAGTAGCTTCATAAATAATCCATCATCAATCAGCCTCACTACTACAAATACCCTTCTCTAACCCTCTCCAACAACGCCCCATGCACTACCGGTTGCCCCGCTACCATCAACGTATCAGTAAACATATTAAAATCCTCCCCATTCTCATTACTCACAATTATCCCATTCTCCCTCAACATCACCAAGCCCGCAGCCACATCATAAGGCTGCAAATCCGTCTCCCAGAAGCCCTGCACCCATCCCAAACTCAACTGAGCTACATCCAACGCAGCACTCCCAGACCTTCTAATACCACGCCCAAGCGTCAGTATCTTCGCCGCCGCCTTAAAGAATCCCTCAGCCCGCTCCGGTGACCGATACGGAAACCCAGTCATAAAAATAGCCTCACCCGGCTCACTAATCATCCTAGGCTTCATCAACTCCCCATTATATCTCACGCCTTCACCCTGCTCCCCCTCATACAGCTCCTTACTAAACGGCTTATAAACCACCCCAAAAACCGGCACACCGTTCTCCACCAAAGCCACCGAAACAGAAAACTGATCCAATCCGCTCAAAAAATTCGTCGTCCCATCCAGCGGATCCACAATCCACACCAAATCCTGCGCCCCAGACCTCCCGCTCTCCTCCCCATAGAACCCCGCACCCTCAACCAAAGGCATCAACCCCTCCTGCAACATCTTCTCAGACTCCACATCCACAAAAGAAACCGTCTCCCTAAGTGACTTCACCTCCGTAGCCCCACTATCCATCCTCCTAAAATACCCCATCTGAAACTCCCCAACTTTCCTCACCAAGTCTCTAACAACGTCCCTATCAATATCAAATTCCATACCTCAAACACTACCAAAAAACTTACCCCTAGCAAGCCCAACAACTCCCCCCAAAACAATCACGCACAAAAGACAATCAAGTTCAGAGAAATTCAGCGTTCTTTCTGGTTCAAAAAGCACACTCCACCAAAGCTTCATCATACACAAATTCGTGGTTAGCGCCGCTGGCAAATGTCCACCACCAATAACCTACCAAGACTCTACAGCTTCCTCAACTCATAAACATCCTTCCGCCTATCCTTCAAATTCCGCACACTCCCAAACTGATTCAACTCCCTCAGCAGATCAATATCCACATCCGCAATCAAAATCATCTCCGTATTAGGTGTAGCCTCCGCCTTAATCCCAGTTGCAGGAAATGCAAAATCACAAGGCGTAAACACCATCGACTGCGCATATTGAATATCCATATTATGCACCTTCGGTAAATTCCCCACACTCCCAGCAATCGCCACATAGCACTCATTCTCAATCGCCCTAGCCTGCGCACAAAGTCTCACCCTAGAATAACCATTCTGAGTATCTGTTAGAAACGGAACAAACAAAATATCCATCCCATCATCAGCCAGCAATCGGCTCAACTCCGGAAACTCCACATCATAACAAACCAAAATCCCAATCTTCCCACAATCAGTATCAAACGCCTTAACCTGTGTTCCTCCCCCCATCCCCCACACCTTCGCTTCATCAGGCGTCACATGTATCTTCTCAAACCTCTCCTTCGTTCCATCCCGCTTACAAAGATACCCCACATTATACAATCTATCGCCCACCATCTCTGGCATAGAACCAGAAATAATATTGATGTTATAGCTAATCGCCAACTCAGAAAACTTCGCCACAATATCCTCCGTATGCTTCGCCAACTCACGTATAGCATCCGGCTCAGACAAATGGTTATTCTGCGCCATCAACGGAGCATTAAAGAACTCCGGAAACAAAGCAAAATCTGACCGATATCCAGACACCGCATCCACAAAATACTCCACCTGCTCTAACAACTCATCCAAATTATTATAAGGTCGCATCTGCCACTGAATCAACCCCAGTCGCACCACCTTCTTCACACTCTCCGCCTTCTTACTCTTCTTCTCATAGTAAATATTATCCCACTCTAACAGAACCGCATAATCTTCAGACTCCTCATCCCCATCCAAGTAATTCTTCAAAATCTTAGACGGATGAAAATCATTTGAGATCTGGAAATTCAACACCGGATCATGGATCTCCTTCCGCCTCACCTTTGCAATATAATCCTTAGGTGAAAGCTCATCAGAATACTTATGATAATTCGGAATCCTCCCCCCAAACACCACCGCCTTCAGATTCAACTCCTCACACAGCTCCTTCCTATAATCATACAACCTCCGCCCCAGCCGCAACCCCCTAAACTCCTTCTTAATAAACACATCTATCCCATACAGTACATCCCCATCCCCACTATGCGTATCAAACGTATAATTCCCAGTCACCTCCTTATAAGTATGCCTATCGTCAAATGAATCATAATCCACAATGATCGACAGCGCACACCCAGCAATCTGCTCATTCACCTTGATCACCACCTGCCCCTCAGAAAACCTAGTGATCAACGCCTCTATCTGCTCCTCCTCCCAATAAGGATCTTCCACATTAGAATATGCCTCTATCATCGCAGCTTTCAGCTCCTGATAATCATCCATCGAAAGATAGCTCAGCTCCACATTCTCAATATTTTCCTTTTCCTTCATCATCGTTTATAAATTGCGTTGTTCATCGGAGCTACCTCCTGCCCGAAATCCCTTCTTCCAGAGAGGCCTACGGTCACATCAATAATCGCAGAAATCCAAATACACAAGCCCTCGATTCAACCAACCCAAACTTTTCTCTCCTCACCATAAAAATTCACCTACACCACCACTCCTCTAGGCCCTACAACCATCTCCCCGACCGTCATCTCAAACCACCAAAAACATAAAACCTACACAATTAAAACCTCCTCCCCATTACAGCAAACTTCATCGCTAACTTAATCACTCTAATTAGCAATCCACATCTTTCCAATTGACCCAAAATTCAGCAACTGTAAGCTATTTTCATGAACACATCCAAAGGAATATTAGTAACAGTCATCTATCTCATGACGTTTTGCATACTATCTCCATCCTTACTTGCCGAATATAGAATATGGACCAATAAAGAAGGCAAAACTCTCAGCGCCGAATTAGTCACACTCTCTGATACAGAAGTCACACTCAAACTCAAAAAGAACAGAAAGCAAACGACCATCGCTATTGATACACTCAGTGCCGCAGATCAAGACTTTCTAATCGCCTTGAAGCTAGAAAACAAAACGAAAGCCCAAAATCTAAAAGATCAAGCATTCATCATCGCAGGAAATAAGATTAAACCTGGACAGGTAACCAATTTCAAAATCCCAGTAGTAACTAGTAAGGGAAAAAATACATCTTATCCTGCTGGTTTGTTAGTCCCAAAAGACTTTGATCCCATCAACAAAGACTACAACCTTGTGTTCGTCTTTGTTGCTGGTGAAGGTAACCCAATCGCAGCAATCAAAGGGAATTCTAGTTTACTCCAAGTAGAAAATACCATCATTGCTGCAGTCCACCACATGAGCTTACAAACCACCTTACCATTCATAGACTTCTACAGAATCCTTACTGAGAAATGGCCCCGTATGACCGAAAACAAATGGAGACAAATGCACTTCGGTTTCTCCGGTGGAGCTAAAAACGGCTGCTGGGCAACTGGCGTTTTTATTAACGAAGGCGCCAATGTAGTAGGCTCATTCATGGGTGGTTGCAACGAAGACCTATCAGAAAGAGCCAGAGGATTTATCAAGAAAAGCTCTGACAGAAAAAAAGTCGACAAAATCGCTTTTTTCCTCAGCTCCGGCGCCAAAGATAAAATCGCCAATCCACAACAACACCAAAAAGTAATGGATTCCCTCAAAAATAATGGTGCCAAGAACGTCAAACTAGAATCCCACCCAGGAGCCCACTTCAACTGCAAACCCCACCAAGTCCCCGCACTAAAATGGATGATCGAAATTGCAGATGCACAAGAAAAATAACCCCCTAAAACCTCCCCCACACAGCACCCTGCCTTTCCCCTTTTTCCTTTCCTTTTTTTCCTTAAGCAAAGCTCCATTAAATACTTGCATCTCCACATTTCCCTACTAGCCTCTCGCCCATGCTCCAGGCAGGAATAGTAGGATTACCAAACGTAGGGAAATCAACCCTTTTTAACGCAGTCACTCGCACCCGTAAAGCGGAGGCGGCTAACTACCCATTTTGCACCATCGACCCGAACATTGGCGTAGTCAGTGTCCCAGACGAACGACTCGCCGTGCTCAGCGAACTCTCAGGTTCTAAAAAGCTGATCCCCACAGCCATCGAATTCGTAGACATCGCAGGACTCGTAGAAGGTGCCTCTGAAGGCGCAGGTCTAGGAAATAAATTCCTCGCCACCATCCGCGAAGTAGATGCCATCGTCCAAGTCATTCGTTGTTTCGAAAATGACGACATCATCCACGAACTCGGCAGCGTAGACCCACTCCGCGACATCGAGATCATCAACGCCGAGCTCATCCTCGCAGACATCTCAGCCATGGACAAACGTCTCCAGTCTCGCTCAAAAAAAGCAAAAAGTGGAGACAAAGAATCTAAAGCTGAAGTAGCCCTCATCGAGAGACTCCTACCGCACCTAAACGAAGGAAACCCAGCCCTCACCCTAGAAATGTCTGACGAAGAGCGCATTCTCCTCAAAGACTTCTTCCTCCTCTCATCAAAAAAATCTATCTTCGCCTGCAACGTCTCAGAAGACGAACTCGCTGACGCACTCACAGACCCAGACAGCCATAACATGGTCGCTAAGGTCCGTAAATACGCATCAGAAACTCAAGGCGCAGAAGCCGTCGTCCTCTCAGCCCAGATCGAAGAAGAACTCTCAGAGCTATCCCAAGAAGAAGCCAAAGAATTCCTCACAGACATGGGAATCGCAGACTCCGGCGCATCAGAACTCATCAAAGGCGTCTACCACCTACTCGGCCTCCGCACCTACCTCACCACAGGCGTGCAGGAAACCCGCGCTTGGACCATCGTAGCTGGAGATAAAGCACCAGCAGCAGCCGGCGTCATCCACACAGATTTTGAGAAACAATTCATCCGCGCAGAAGTCATCCACTACGATGACTACGTCAAACACAAAACAGTAGGAGCCGCACGTGAAGCCGGAGTCCTCCGCGCAGAAGGAAAAGAATACGTCGTCAAAGACGGCGACGTTATCAACTTCCTCACTGGCGCATAAACCATACCACACAAACCCATGGCAGGATTCTTCAAAAAGTTAATCAACAAGATCACCAACAAAGCGGAGATCGACTGGGACGAACTAGAAGCAGATCTCATCTCCGCAGACCTCGGAGCCAGACTCTCGATGACCATCATCGATGAACTCCAAGCCATGGGTCGTAAAATCAGCGCAGAAGATGTTGTAAACACCACTAAAAAACACATCGCCAGCATCCTCCCAGAAGACACCGCCCCCATCAAACCACGCACCGATGGCCTCCCACACGTCATCGTCATGGTAGGCGTAAATGGCACCGGAAAAACAACTTCCACCGCCAAGCTCGCACATCACCTAAAATCTCAAGGCTACAGCGTCATGGTCGCCGCCGCAGACACCTTCCGTGCAGCCGCCGTAGAACAGCTCGAAGTCTGGGCCCAGCGTATCGACATTCCAATCATGACTGGAGCTCCAAATGCCGACCCATCATCCGTCTGCTACACAGCCCATCAAAAGTGTATTTCTTTAGGTATAGACTTCCTCATTTGTGACACAGCCGGAAGACTCCACACCCGTCACAACCTCATGGAAGAACTCGCTAAAATAGAGCGCACCATCGGCAAACAAGACGAAACAGCCCCACACACCAAGCTCATCGTCGTAGACGCCACCACCGGCTCAAACGCCCTCCAACAAGCCAAAGAATTTAACAAAGCCATCGAACTAGATGGCCTAGTCGTCACCAAACTAGACGGTTCAGGAAAAGGCGGCATCATCGTCTCCATCTATCAAGAGCTAAACATCCCCGCCCGTTTCATCGGCCTTGGAGAAGAACCAGAACAGTTCAACATCTTCAACAAAGAACAGTTCACCCAGGAAATCATGTAAGGAATACCAGCCTAGTCCAAGCCACTCCTAGCAATTCCATTTGACTGACCCCAGCTCAAGAGAAATATGTTTCGGTATATAACCGTCATAGTTCTAATAGTTCAAACGCTATACAGCAACTCCCTCATCTCCCCTCCACCTAACACGGCACAGCATTATTCATAATGGCTATTCAACCCGTGCTACCCTGCAAAAAAATAACCTAAGATCAGCAGAAGCCAATCTTAGGTTATCAATTAATAAGTAGTTAAACTCAGAAATATTAGAAGCTGAAGCCAATAGAAGCACCCGCTACGAACTCGTCGTCACGTACTGTTCCATTTGAATCAACGTCTTCGATAGCGTATGAGTATGACACGTATGGTGTAAGAGAAACTGCACTATTAAGTTCGATTGACTTAGAAATAGTAGCTTGTGCGTGTGTGAACTCGCTGTCCTCTGGGTTGATGCCGATAGCTAGAGCTGCGTCTAGTTCACCAAGTGCTCCAATAGCAAATGATCTTTCAACACCAAGCTCAAGGTAGCTCACGTCAAACTGATCAAAGTCATAGTAGTAAGTAGCGCTAAGTCCGAAACCTGCAACTTCTTTGCTAAGACCAAGGTACACTTCCTGTGTGTTTGTTGATGTAGCTCTGTCGAAGTAGTAGAGGATATAACCAACATCAAGAGTAGCAAAACCTAGGTCTTTGCTAGCGTTGAGGTATACATCTGTCTCAAGATCTGTATTCTGTCCTGGGTTAATAACATTAGCTGTCCAGATTCCCGCTGTTAGATCAAAGCAACCTAATGTAGTAGTAGCTTCAAGGCTAGCATCTACCATGTCGTCTCCGAAGTTGATACCACGGAACAAATATGTGCTGTGATAACCAGCACCAAAGCTGAACATTTCGTTAGCTGGTGCTACTGTTTCGATAGGTGCTGAGAAATCACCTGCAAGTGCTGGTGATGCGATCGAGGCTGATAAAAGGCCTCCGAGTATTGTTGTACGTATTTTGTTGTTCATCGAGAGCAAAAACAGCATATTTCATGCCAACTGTCAACATTTAACTTCCCGTGATCTCCACCTATCTAAAGTGTTCCACCACGCTTTTGCCTGTATATTAGTACACAGCTTGAGAAATAATCTATTTCATCTGAATTATTCATTATTTCACCACGTTTTGAAAACTTGGCACACCAATTGCTGAAGAGGTAATGAATTATCAAACTACATGAAAACTAAATTATTAATTACAAGTATTGGTTCACTTCTCCTCATGGGGATAGCAAACGCTCAAGAAGCGGCAGTTACTGTAACGGAAGTTGCAGAACAAACAGCTAATGTGAAATTTATGATCGATAACCTCTGGATTCTAATCTCAGCGGCACTCGTCTTTATTATGCACCTTGGATTCTCCGCACTCGAATCTGGCCTCTGCCAGCAAAAGAATGTGGTCAACGTCCTCTTCAAAAACGTATTCATCATTTGTATGGGTCTCCTCACATACTACTTCATCGGATTCAACACTCACTACCCTGGTGAATTTAACGGATTCTTGAAAATAGGTGGAATGGCTGGCTATGACGCAGCTGACGCAGCCATCGCCGTTGCTAATGAAACCAAGGACTATGCTGACTACACATACTGGGCTGACTTCATCTTCCAGGCTATGTTCGCAGCTACAGCGGCTACCATCGTTTCAGGTGCAGTTGCTGAGCGTGTTAAGCTTGGTTCATTCATGATCTACGCTACCATCCTTGTAGCTATCGTTTACCCAATCGCCGGTTCATGGCACTGGGGTGGCGGATTCCTTAACCAATTGGAAATCCCTTTCTATGACTTCGCTGGTTCTACAGTAGTTCACATGTTCGGTGGATTCGCAGCACTCGCAGCTATCATCGTTCTCGGTGCTCGTAGAGGCAAATACACAGCAAATGGACTTAAGCCTATTCTTCCACACTCACTCCCACTAGCCGCTATCGGCGCATTCCTCCTCTTCTTCGGTTGGTTTGGATTCAACGGTGGTTCTGTTCTTTCTGCAGATCCAGCATCAGTATCACTAGTATTCACTACTACAGCTCTTGCTGCAGCAGGTGGTGGTCTCGGTTCCATCTTCATCTCATGGGCAGTTCTTAAGAAGCCTGACCTTTCAATGGCTCTTAACGGCATCCTTGCAGGTCTAGTATCTATCACAGCAGGACCTGATGTAATCACAGTTCCATGTTCTATCATCGTAGGATTCATCGGTGGTGCTCTCGTAGTATTCTCAGTGCTCTTCTTCGATAAAGTCAAAATCGACGATCCAGTAGGTGCTGTATCAGTTCACGGTATCGTAGGTATCTGGGGAACAGTTGCTCTCGCTCTTCCATTCTTCAATGGTGGTAACGACACCGTAAGCATGGGATCTCAGCTAACTGGCATCGCAGCTGTAGGTGCATTCGCATTTGTAATCTCATTCGTTCTCTGCCTTGCTCTTAAGTTCACACTCGGTATCAGAGTTGACGCAGAGGAAGAAGAAGAAGGTCTCGATGTTGCTGAACACGGTGTAGCAGCATACAACGACTAACATCTCATTTCCATGGTAGTATTAAAGGGGAAGCATCCGTGCTTCCCCTTTTTTTGTCTTAACCACCAATCCACCCTACTCCATAGCCCTCAAATGAGCCTTCACACAAGCCGCCAAACTCTCCACGTCATATCCCCCCTCCAACACAGAAATCAACCTCCCTTCACAAAACTCATCAGCATACCCCCTTACTAGCTTTGTCAGCTCCCCAAATCCCTCTGGAGTAACCATTAAATCTGCCAGCGGATCACCAACCGCCGCATCGAACCCAGCCGACACAATAATCAGCTCAGGTTTAAATTTCCTCAACTGATCATATAACGGCTTCCCCCAGACCTCCAAAATCTCACAATTCCCAGCACCTGCCCTCAGCGGTATACTCAAAGTAGTTCCCCTGCCCTTGCGCGCCCCCTTTTCCTTCGCTAATCCAGTATGCGGAAAAATCCCTTCTTGATGACTTGAGAAATAAAACACACTCCCATCCTCATAAAAAATATCCTGCGTCCCGTTCCCATGATGCGCGTCCCAGTCCAAGATCGCCACTCGCTCATAGAGGTAAGTTTTCTGAGCATACCGCGCCGCTATCGCCACATGATTAAATATACAAAAACCCATCCCCTGATCCCTATTCGCATGATGCCCCGGCGGCCTAACAGCACAAAATGCCCTACTATTCTTACCACTAGCCCCAGCCACCTGATCCACCGCATTCAGCACCGCCCCAGTTGCTGCCTGCACCACCTCATAAGAAACATCACAAACCGCCGTATCTCCAGTCCTCAGCGTCTCCGCAAAATTCTCAATATCATACTTCGCCAAATCATGATACTCAGGACTATGCGCTAACAAAATTTCACCAACCGTCGCATTCCGACCTTTCAAATGATCATGCCTGAAACGCGAGGACTTCAGCATATCCAGTACAGCCTGATACCTCTCCGGTGACTCCGGATGCATACTCCCCGTATCATGCTCTAACATCTTCTCAGACCGATAAATCCCTAGCTTCAGATCCTTCTTTACCTCCACAGCAGCATCCTCAGCACCCCTATGACTCTTCCGCTGAGCCGCTATCTTCCTAGCCTTCTTCGCCACCTGCGCAGTATCCATCCAGAACTCATCACTATCATCGCCAAGATAAGACTGCTTCTCCGCCCCCATCCTAACAAACAAGCCCCCCATCGACTTATTCTCCTTCAGCACACTCGCCCAGAACTTCTTCACCCCACGATCACGAGCAATCTCCGCCATTTCTCCTAACAAATAATTTCCCATCCCCCAGCGACGAGTCCGCTCATGCACCAAAAACGAAACCTCCGCACTATCCCCCTTAGCTCCTGCCCCCTCATCTAAATAAAACCTCCCCGTAGCACGCAAAGACTCCCGATAATGATCCCTATAAAATATACCCAGCGCCAAATCTTTATCCTGTGAAATACTCGCCAAATGATAAGCACTCATCTCATCCAGATCCGGCTTAGCATGCCCATACCTCAACCGAATCGTCTCCTGATCCTGCGAATAAAAAAACTCCTGCAACGCCCTCAAATCACTAGGCTGAATCGGCCTCACCACATACTTTATCCCCCCAAACTCCACCTTCTTAGTATCAATCTCCTCCTTCTCACTATGCACATTCTTAGGCGAAAACCCAAACGTCTTAGGAATCCAACCCTGTCCACGAGCTCCCTCTAACAAATTCTCCCTAAACTTAGGATGCGCTATCTCCACCAGCCTCAATGCACGTTGCCTTATCGATTGCCCCACAAGATTAGCCACCCCATACTCAGTCACCACATAATGCACATCACCACGAGAAGTACAAACCCCACTCCCCTTAGTCAACCCAGTCACAATCCTAGATTGATCCTCAGCACTATTCGTTGAAGTCATCACAATAATCGGCAACCCACCCTTACTAATCGCAGCACCACGTATAAAATCCTGCGTAGCTCCCATCCCACCATAAAAATGATGCCCCCTAGAATCTCTAACAACCTGACCTGTTAGATCCACCTCACGTGCACCATTAATCGCCACCATATTCCTCTGTCTCCCTATTCTACTTGGATCATTCGTAAACTCACTACCATACAACTCAATCTCCGAGTTCTCATTGATAAACTTATACAACTCACGAGACCCCAAACAATGCGACGCCACAGACACCCCCTTCTGATAAGATTTCAAAGAATTATCCACCACACCCTTCTTCACCAGCTTCATCATCTCATTCGTAAAACAACCAGTATGTATCCCCAGATGTTGATGCTTATACAACTTCGTCAGCACCGCCTGCGGACTATTCCCCATGCTCGCCTGAATCGTAGCCCCATCATCTATCAGCTGCGCCGCATACTCCGCCGCCCGCAGATTAGCCTCATTATACACCCAGTTATCCTGAACAGCTGGAGCCGCAGACCTAGTGATCGTATAGTTAAATTTCTTCAGAGAAATTACCGTATCACCATGAGTCCTCGGCATCTTCGTATTAATCTGAGCCACAACACACTTAGCATACTTCACCGCTGAATAAACCGCATCTGCACTCAATCCTAACGAAACCATCCCATCCTTATCCGGCGCACTCACCTGAACGATTGCCACATCTAATGGCAAAATCCCGCGCGCAAATAATCGAGGTATATCAGAACTAGGAGTTGGTGTGTAATCCGCCTGCCCAGTCTCCACCACAGCCCGCATCGAGCGCGACATAAAGAATGAATTCGTCCTAAACGCCCCCTTATATTTAGGCTCAATCCACGGAGTATCTCCCACAGTATGCACATGACAAAGCTCCACATCCTTAAAGTCATCAGCATGACTCAGTAAATCATCAATCAGCGCAAAAGGAACACAAGCCCCCCCACTAATAAATGCACGCCCGCCATGTGGTAAAATTTTCTGCCAAGGAATCTCCATGCTGTTAGACTAAACCCAACCACACTGGAGACTCAAGCAAAGAACCTCACAACCAGCGCGCCTCCCACTCAACAAAAAAAGCCGACACGCATTTAACGTATCGGCTCTATTCTAAAAAATCAGATATCTAAATTCCTATAAATCTCTATCTCTGTAAGTAGGGAATGTTTTCCCTCTCAACTTAGCACGCTTCAGATCCGTGCAGATACTATCCGCATCATTATCCTGCACTTGAACCAAACAATGTTTCGGGAACATACGGATTCTACCAAGTGAGCCATTCTTAATGCTACACTCAGAATAGATCATCCCAGCAATCTCACCAGGATTCACTCCCAGCTTACTACCCAGTCCGATGAACAATTGAGTCATTCCTTCCTTAAGATCAGGATCGTTCCGACGTTCACCTTCACGCTTTACGCTTCTCTCAGAGCGCTCTCTCGGTGCACCTCTTTCAGGACGATCACCTCTTTCGCGACGGTTTCCACGGTCATTTCTATCGCGTCTATCCCCACGGTCACGTCGATCATTACCTCTATCACCACCAGGTCTATCTTCCTGGATTTCCTCTCCCTCTTTACCTTCCTTATCTTTCAACTGAGCAAACAACGCTGAAGCAATATCAGTAGCTGTATGACCATGCTCTAATAAGCGGTCGATGTAATGCTTATAATCCTTAAATCCACCTTCCTCGATTTTTTCCTTCACGGACTCAAACAAAATATCAGCACGCTTACCTTCAACATCTTCCTTAGTAGGGATGCGCTCACGGCGGATTTTCTGTCTCGTAAATCTCTCAATCCCCTGCAAACGATAAACATCTTTACCGAACACAAAGCTCACAGCCTTACCTTCTCTTCCTGCACGACCAGTTCTTCCAATACGGTGAATGTAATCCTCAAAATCCTGTGGCAAATCATAGTTAAACACACACTCCACATCCTCAACATCAAGACCACGAGCAGCCACATCAGTAGCAACAAGAATCTCAACAGTCCCATCACGGAAACGCTTCAACACACGCTCACGCATCTGCTGAGTCACATCACCATGAAGCCTATCCGCTGCATATCCACGTGCCAGAAGCGACTCAGTCACTTCATCTACATTGCGCTTAGTATTACAGAATACCACAGCAAGTTTAGGAGCCATCGTATCCACCAATCGAGAAAGAACCTCAACCTTCGAACGATTTCTCACCTCATAATACATCTGGTCAATAGCCTCAACTGTCCGAGTCTTCTTCTCTACCTCAACCGTAGCCGGGTTCTTACCAAAAGTCTTAATCAATCTCTCTACATTACGATTCATCGTAGCTGAGAAGAACAACGTCTGACGCTTACCCTTGATCTGTCCTAAAATCTCCTCCATGTCCTCACGGAATCCCATGTCCAACATGCGATCTGCCTCATCAAGAATCACCAACTTCAAATCCTCTGTGCGCAAAGTCCCACGGCGTAAATGATCCATCAATCTCCCCGGTGTTCCCACCACCATCTGTGAACCACGTAGGCCCTTGATCTGGCGGTCAATAGGTGCTCCACCATACACTGGCACAGCCCTCATTGTTGGCATATTCTTCCCTAGTCGCTGCACTTCCTCACACACCTGAACACAAAGTTCACGAGTTGGAGATAGTATCAGCACCTGAGGCTTTACAGAGTCCAGATCAATCATTTCCAGAGCAGGCAAAGTAAATGCAGCTGTCTTTCCAGATCCTGTCTCAGAGAGCCCCACAATGTCATCCCCATTGAGAATGCGCGGAATTGCGAGCGCTTGAATTTGTGATGGTTGCTCGAACCCAAGTGAGTTCACAGCATCGAGTAATGGCTTGGAGAGCCCTAGGCCCTCAAACGTAATATCAGTCATAATAATGTGTCGGTTAATTTCCCGTATTTTTAGTTCTTACGGGGCGCCGCACATGATCTACCTGCATCCTCATCTATGAAGATTATAACCTATCAATTAGCGGCTCAAGAAGCTCCTCTTGAGCTTCTAACGACGCCTCCTTGCATTCTACTGGTGCAAAATGCAACACAAAATTCGCTTTTACATACTATTTCACGCCCATCACCCTACAAAACTATCATTTCCCGCCCCACTCCAACCGAGCATTCTTACTAATCTCAGCATCTAACTCTAACATCCGTTTAGTAAGTTTTTTCACAATTTCTGGATTAGCCTTAGCCACATTACTCTTCTCAGAAACATCCTTCTCCAGATCAAATAACATCACAACAGCCTTCTTCCCTTGATTTTTCGAAATCAACTTCCACTTCCCCTTGCGAAGCCCCTCTAAGCCTCCTCTGGTCGCATAATAAAGAAACTCATCACGTGGACTACTCGCCTTGCCATCAACCAACAATGCTGAACTTTCCAAACCATCAACTTTTCGCCCCTTAAGTAATTCACTATCAGCCAGCTTAGCAATCGTCGGCAACAAATCCATCGTAGTCATCAACTCATCACACACCGTCCCAGCAGGAATTCTCCCCGGCCCCCACATCACACAAGGCACCCTCTGGCCTCCCTCAAAAGTAGTCCCCTTACCAGCACGCAACTTCCCTGCAGATCCCGCATGATGCCTATACTGCAACCACGGCCCATTATCCGTTGTAAAGATCACATACGTATTCTGATCCAACTTCAACTCCCTAATCGTATCCATCACACGCCCCACCTCAGCATCAATATGCTCAATCACATTAATATAAGCATTCTTAGGGTCCCCATCATACACATCATCCGGCACATACAGCGGGATATGCGGCATCGAATGAGGAAGATACAAGAAAAACGGCTTATCCTTATTCTCAGTAATAAACCCTATCGCCTTATCAGTATAGCGTCGAGTCACAGTCCGCTGATCCACCGGCATCTCTATGATCTTCTCATTCTCCATCAACGGTGTCTTCCACTTCGTCAACGCAGACCCCTGATCCTTCCACAGCACATCCAGCCCATCACCTCTCAACTTTGGCTTCCCCTTATTATCCGGATGATTCATATCGTTAGAATAAGGAATCCCATAATAATAATCAAACCCATGACTAGTAGGCAACGTCTCAACAGAATCCCCTAAATGCCACTTACCAATACAAGCAGTAGCATAACCCAGCCCCTTCAAATGATCAGCTATCGTATGTTCACTAGCATTCAGCCCCCTCTTACTACTTGGAAATAGCACCCCCTTATGCATCCCAACACGCTTAGGATAACTCCCAGTCATCAACGCAGCACGCGATGGAGAACAAACCGGCGACGCCACCATAAAACTCGTAAACTTCCGCCCTTCAGCGGCCATCTGATCAATATTCGGCGTCTTGATCGTCGTAGACCCAAAGCACCCCAAATCCCCATACCCCTGATCATCCGTAAAAATAATCACAAAATTAGGCTTAGCCTCAGCCGCCTGAGAAGCCAGCGCGGAACTAAGAAGAACAAACCCAGTCGAAACCAAACTAAGACATTTAAAGGAAATTTTCATTTGCAGGTAATTTTTCATAAACAGTAAAGTGCTAATCTAATACGCACCCTACCCCCACCCCTATCAAAATAAAGACATAAATTCCACAAGGACATCCCACCCACCATAATTCCTAATTCCTAACACTTGCATCCCCACCCTTCATTTGCCAGAATCCAACCATGGCTGCATCCATCGACTTACACAAAATCTCCAAATTCGCGAACCTCGCTATCCCAGCCATGGCCATCCTCTTTTTCTTCGGTGGATATTTCGTAAGTTTCTACTTCCACTTCCTCACCGTCATCTTCCTCCTACTCACCGTAGTGAACCTCTTCTACCTCTGCATTCAGAAAAAACACACCATCCTCAGAAACTTCGGCATCCTAGGCCAAGCCCGCTACATCATAGAAAGCATCGGCCCAGAAATGCGCCAATACCTCTTCGCCAACGACACCGAAGAACGCCCATTCAACCGCATCGAACGCTCAGAAATCTACCGCAAAGCAAAAGGAATCGACTCCGCTTCATCATTCGGCTCACAACTAGAATTCGACAACTCAGAAGTCAAAATCCGCCACTCCATGTATCCGGTCGATAAAAAAGACATCAAACCATACTCTCTAACATTCGGCGAAGAACGCGGACTCACAAACACCTACACCATCACCAAGCCCTACCTCATCAGCGCCATGAGCTTCGGAGCACTCGGCCAGAACGCCGTCCAAGCCCTCGCTCGCGGCGCTCGCCTCGCCGGCATCGGCATGAACACCGGCGAAGGCGGCACCCCTAAATACCACATGGCAGAAGGCGGCGACCTCATCTTCCAAATGGGCACCGCCAAGTTCGGCGTCCGTAACCTCGATGGCTCACTCAGCGACGACAAACTCCGCGAACTCTGCGCCCAACCCACCATCAAAATGGTAGAAATCAAACTCTCCCAAGGCGCCAAACCAGGCAAAGGTGGACTCCTCCCCAAAGAAAAAATCACCCAAGAAATCTCCGAACTCCGCGGCGTATCCAGAGACCACGACGTCGTCTCCCCAGCACACCACATCGAGTGCACCGACAAAAAATCCACCATCGCCTTCATCAAACACGTCCAAGACATCTGCAACATCCCCGTCGGCATCAAGCTCTGCATCGGCAAGACCTCCGAGTTCCTAGAAATGGTCATCGAAATGAAAAAACAAAACGTCTTCCCAGACTTCATCGCCATCGACGGAGCAGAAGGAGGCACCGGCGCCGCCCCTAAAGCCTTCATGGACGGCTACGGCATGCCCCTCATGCCAGCCCTCTACTCAGCTAATAAAATCCTCGTCCGCGAAGGAGTCAGAGACCGCCTCAAAATCATCGCATCAGGTAAACTCATCAACTCCAGCAAACAATTCATCGCCCTAGCCCTAGGAGCCGATGCCATCTACACCGCCCGCGGATTCATGCTCTCACTAGGATGCATCCAAGCCATGCTCTGCGGAAATAACACCTGCCCCGTAGGCATCACCACCCATGACCCCACACTCCAAAAAGGCCTCATCGTAGAAGAAAAAGCCAAACGCGTTGCCAACTACGTCCACGCACTAGAACACGACTTCTACGAAATGCTCGCCGCATCCGGCATCCGTGACGCAAAAGACATCAGCATCGATCAACTCTACATCCCAAGCGACACCGCCCTCGCAGACCAGATCAATGCACTCCTCCACAACCCTAACATTTAACCCATCACCTTTAAACTAACTCATCATGAAGCCCGCATACATCCTCAGCTGGATCCTACAACTCTGCATCATCGGCCTCATCGCCCCCGCAGCCTACTTCAAGCTCACCAGCCACCCAGAGTCCGTCGCCCTCTTCAGCCTCCTAGAAATGGAACCCACCGGTCGCTACATCATCGGCTTCCTAGAAGCCACCGCCTGCGCCCTACTCCTCACCCCAAACTCCGCCGTCCACGGAGCCATCCTCAGCCTCGGCCTCATGCTAGGCGCCGTCATCGCCCACGCCACCAAGATCGGCTTAAACGACATCTTCGCCTACTTCTCCATCACCCTAGTCATCCTCTCCTCCACCGTCATCTTCATCCGCCGCAAACAAATCAAAAGCATAGCCAGAATGCTTGACTAACCAAGCCAAATTCACCATTCACCATTCACCATGACCTCATCTACTAACCGCCTAGGAATGCTCCTCCTCGTATCCGGCCCATCCGGCTCCGGTAAGACAACCCTCTGCCGCCGCGCATCAGACGCCGGCCTCGCCAGCTACGCCACCTCCTGCACCACCCGCCCCCCGCGCCCAGGTGAAACCCACGGAACAGACTACTTCTTCCTCACCACAGAAGACTTCAAAGAAAAGATCAGCAACCAAGAACTCCTCGAATACGCAGAAGTCCACGGCAACCACTACGGCACCCTCAAATCAGAAATCTTCACCCACATCCAAGCCGGCAAAGACGTCGTCATGGACATCGATGTCCAAGGCGCAGACCAGATCCGCACCTGCACCGACCCACTCATCCAGCAAGCCCTCGTAGAACTCTTCGTCATGCCAGCAAGCGAAGCCGAGCTCCTCACCCGCCTAACAGGCAGAGGAACCGACAGCCAAGAAATCATCGCAACCCGCATGAAAAACTCCCTAGAAGAAATGCAACACTGGGACAAATACACCTACTGCCTCCACTCCTCCGACCGCGAAACCGACTACCAAAAATTCCAATCTATCCTCACCTCAGAATCCCTCCGTGTCTCTCGCATCATAGAATAAACCTTCAACTAAAAGAAGCCCAATCCTTTATCCTTTATCCTTTATCCTTTATCCTTTATCCTTCCACCTTCCCTACCTCCTAGTAGCCTCAAACAACCCATCAGTCTTCCCCTTATACCCCTCAGGATCCACATTATACCAATTACTATTCTGGATCCGTTCCTTATCATAAGGCGGCGCAAAGATATCCACCAACTGCGTAAACTCCCGCGCAGCCACTCGGTGAATATTCCTCTCCTTAGAAGTCAGCGTAGAAACCTTACCCTTAGCCAGCATCGCATGGCTCGTCTGCTTCAACAGCACATCCTTCTTATTCGCCTTCTCAGCAAACAAATCATAATTCCAAACCTCCACCTCCCCCGTAGCACAAAGCAACACCCCAGTCATCTCCGGATGATCATGATGTAAAATCTCCTCACCCTTCTCAAACTGAACCAGCGTCACATGATAGTCCACCTGCTTCTCCAACTTAGAAAAATCCACGCGCCCATTCCCCACACCTCTCTCCTTCGTCATCCTAAAAGCCTTCTCCAAATTCGGATCTTTCAAATCCAATCTAGCCGCAATCGCAGCAGCCTGCTTCACATACTCCACCTCATTCCAGCTATCCAAATGCTGCTTCCCAGCCTCCACCTCAATAGCCGATAAAAATGCATCCCAGTTAATAGACCCATCCGCCTTCAACCTCCCCTCAAAAGCATTAGCCCTAGTAGCAAAAGCCGTTATCGCAGGCAACGCCATAGAAATCCCCAAAAACCCCGGAATCGAAGTCTTAATAAAATGCCGTCTATCATACTCATCCATAACAAAACCATACACAATCCACCCCAAACCGCAACCCAAGCTTCCACAACATCAACCAAGTTCCGTGCTTTAAGTGCATTCCGTGGTTCAAGCACCGCAGGTCAAAACCAAAGCCCACAACCCAAGCCGTTTCATCAACCAAGCCCCGATCACCGATCACTGATCACTGCTAACCCCTCAAGCAAAGCGCCCTAAATCCCAAAACTCCTCTTCACCGCCTCCCGCTTCAACCCCAGCTCCCTCCACTCATTCACCAACCGCGACGCCTCTATCACCCCACACCCAGAAGGAACACAAATCTCATCCCCCTCCCAATGCACCCCACGGATCGTCACCACCGCATGAAACACACCATCCTCCAACACCCCAAACGGAGCACCAAAATAAGCCGGACAATCCAACATCTCCCTCCAACGTATCAAATCCTCCATCGTCTCCTGAGTCCTAGGCAACGGCCCCAATGCCGGCGTCGGATGCAACCTCCTAATCAAATCATCAATATTCTTATCCCCATACAAGAACACCTCAATCGGCGTATGAAAATGCACCAAAGACCCCAAATCCAAAATACTCCGCTCACTCTTCGTCACCATCCCAATATCAGACAACTTAGACACCAACGTCTGCGCCACAAACTCATGCTCCCTAATCTCCTTCTCATCAAAAGCAAACACCTCCTGCTCACCCGCCATCGCCGTCCCCGCCAGCGCCATCGTATTCAATCTCCCCTTCCTAAAATTAAACAACACCTCAGGCGTCAACCCACAAAACCCAGCATCACCCTTCACCCAAGCATAAGGAAAAAACGCCTCCTCCTGCGTATTCAACGAATCTAACAAACTCCCCACTCCGCCAGACACAACCTTCCCCCGCTCAGCCGCCACCGGCACAGACTTCTCTATCTCCCCCTTACCAATCGCCTGATTAATCTCCGAAAAAACCTTCGCAAACTCCCCCGGATTAAGCTCCTCCCACTCCACCTCCAAAGCCTCACCCTCCCCCGCAGAAACCGAATCAATCTCCCTAACAGAATAAGGAATCTTCCAAGGCTTCGCATCCGTCAGCGCAAAATCATTCACATAAAACGCCACCCCACTCTTCGGACAAGCCTCCACCTCAGTGAAAGGCCCCTCGCCAAAAAGAATCTTACCATCCGCCTTCTTCAAAAGCGCAAACTCATTACCCGCTACATTCATGCCCCGCAAATAAACCCCACCCCCACCAAATCACCAAGCAAATAAAGTGCCCGAGATTTCCAATCTCCCCAACAACCCAAGCCCCACAACCCAAGTCCCACTCCATCAACCAAGTTCAGAGCTTTCAGTGTCTTCCGTGGTTCAAAAAAATCCCATCAACCCAAGCCACCAAAGCCCAAGCCAACGAGCAACTCCCCCCCTTTTCCCAATAATAAGTTGATTTAACTAAATCCTGTGGTAAATAATCTCCAAGAACTGTTCACATAATGAACAGTCGGGAAAGAAATACTTACCCATCATACGGGGGCGTTTTGGTTTCGACTGGATGTTGGAGGGATAGGTCGCATGTAGAGGTTGATCGGTTGGCCTCTTAAAAAGCCGTTCAAAAAAATAATTGCAGACTCTAATGAGCTCGCACTTGCTGCTTAATTGACAGTAACGCCGCCGCCTGATCGTCCACGTAGGGCCGCCGCGCAAACTTAGTGGACTGGCTATGAGCCCGGGTTTCCGGGGTGATTAGTAAGACTAAACAGGAAAATCGAGCGAGAATCAGTGGTTAGCAAGCGACCTCTCCTCTAAACAAAAGTTGCTAACTAAACATGTAGAAACTTACTTAGAAGACATTTAGGACGCGGGTTCAACTCCCGCCGCCTCCACCAATTTAAAAAGCCTCAGACTAACCCTCTGAGGCTTTTTTATTTCAAATTACTCCCCATCACCCAGTAGCTCAGAACGCCTGACCTATTCATTACCATCACCCCAAACACATAACCCAAACCAATATTCTTCCCTCCCATCACACCCAATGCTCCGGAATCCTCAATCCATAAGTATTCACCACAGACCCCAGATTACTAATAATCCTCTCATGCTCCTCCCTATCATACTCCCCCCCAGCTTTCCTCAAATCCACTAACTCCTTCAACTTCGGCAACTCATACATCCCCAACGCATAAAAGTTACCCCAAGAAGGAGTCCCAAATAACCTCCAAACCACCTGATTATCATCCCTATCACTAGCCAACCGATGCGCCCCACTAATTCTTCCCTTAGCCTCCTCAGCCTCATCCTGATCATCATAAACTCCAAGTAATTCCATACCCCCATCAAAATCCATCCCCATCCAAAAATCAAGAACAACCACTCCATCTTCAAGCCTAGATAAATGATTCGCGGCTCAACACCAAAAACACCAAAAGCATCCAGCCATAACCCAAGTTCCCAACAAATCGCGTGCGGCTCCTCCCTTATCCCCCACCCACAAAAACAACCTCCCCCCAACGCCCCGGAATATGCATATTCACCACCCCCTGCGGACTCCACACCCAGTTATCCTCCACATGCTCCTGATCCTCCGGATTCAACCCAGAGCACAAATCAGTCCCATGCGGTGGCACCCGCACATACTCCCCATCCACCACCTCATGCTCCCACTGCACCCGTGAGAAATTCACCCGCCACACATCCTCCACCTCAGGCGGAGTCGCCCTATTCAAATTATACTTAGCCAGCTCCCGCCAAGGAAAGGCCATCTCTACACACCACCCCTTATCCTCATCCCCAGGATCATTAAGCGTCCCCCTCACCCCCACTTTAGAAACCAATTCCTCCAAATTACACCCCAAAATAGGAACTCCACCAGCACTATAAGGCACCGGCAAGCTCAACTCCCAAATACTATTCAGAGCATTCACCTCAAATTCATAATAATTCTTAGAATCCCCATCAGGATCAATAAACACCTCGAAATCATTATCATTAAACATGATCTCATTCTTCTCCGTGATCGTCCCCCACACATGCGGCTCCTCCATCTCAGCAGCCACATAGAAATACTCATCATCCCACAACATCTTCACCCGCGTTCTAAACCTAGGTGCCAAAGATGGATCACCAGTAATATCCACAAAATCATCCGTCCAATGAGCTGCCCCCCACAGCGAATCACTCATAAACCCATCTAAAACCAATGGACGATCAATCTTCACACAACAATAATTCTTAACAGGCTCACTCATATTTACACGTTTGCAAATACTCCTATAGCAATTCTAAGCCCATGCAAAGCAGAGAAAACAAACATCAACGCCACCCAGCTGCCAAAGTTCACATATAAACCATTACTATCCACATATGAAACACATCTACATTTCTAGCTTCCCTTCCCCAATAAAAAAACCATACATTACCCGACAAGTAAAAACCCTTTGATAAATCATGCACAATGAGTAACTATAACATCCCTAATATAGCAAACACCTGCCATATCTTCCAACTGCTCACAAAATCTAAGAAGACCCTAAACGCCAGTGAAATAGCTAAAGAACTAGAACTCCCAAGAACCTCCGTTTACCGTATTCTCAAAACCCTTGAATCCGAAAACATGGTCCGAAAAGTAGGCAAAGGATACGTCATGGGCCACCGCCTCATCAACCTCGGCCTCCAAGTCGTCTCCAAAATCCCAGAACGCCAAATCTGCGTCCCCATCCTCCAGCAACTCACCACCCAGATCCACGAGTCCACCCACTTCGCCATCCTCTCCGGCCGCAACATGCTACTCATCGAAGTGTGTGATAGCCCACACGCCCTAAAAGTAGCAAGCCGCCCCGGCACCCTCGCTGACATCCATTGCTCAGCATCCGGAAAATGCTTCCTCGCGCACGCCCCAGAAGCCGCAGCAGAAGCACTCATGGACAGCCTAGATTACACCAAGCGAACCGACAAAACTCACACCACCAAAGAATCACTCAAAGAAGAGCTCCCCAGCATCAAACGCAAAGGCTACGCCGTAGATGACATCGAGTACAACTACCACATCCGCTGCCTAGCCGCCCCAGTATTCAACGCCAGCGGCCAAATCGTCGGCGCCATCGGCACCACCGCCGCCACCTCTCGCTTCCCAAAGTCTAGGATCGCTGAAATAGCAAAAGAAGTCATCCATGCAGCCAATAAACTCTCCAATGAATTTGGTAAAAACATCAAGCCACAAAACCACCTCAATCATGTATAAATCAACCGTCTTACTCACCACGTTTGCCAGCACATTATTGCTCACGCAACCAGTCACTCACGCCCAAGAAGTAGGGCCCCAAGAAGCAGCAGACAAATTATCAACACCATCATTCTCTGCCCTCCTCACCACCACAGACATCCTCAAAGTAAGCAATGCCGTAGCCGACTGGCAGCTACAGAACCCCTCTAAAAAACCAGACACAGACTGGACCAACGGCGCACTCTGGACCGGCATAGTTGCACACGTTCACACCTCGGGAAACAAACACTACAGTGACCACCTCCGCGACATGTCCAAGCGCAATGAATACCACCTCGGACCACGCCCCGGCTTTGGAGATGACCACGCAGTAGGCCGCGCCCACCTCTGGCAATACATGCAGGATGAACTCCCCCATCAGCTAGCACCTACCGAAAAAATCTTCCAAGATTTCATCACCCGCCCACACGAAGAACCACTATTCTGGGTCAACAAAATCCACCTCAGAGAATGGGCCTGGTGCGATGCCCTCTACATGTCACCTCCCACCCTCGCCATTCTTCACTCAGCCACAGGAAATGCTGACTACCTAGACACCATGGACAAGCTCTGGTGGAAAACCACCGACTACCTCTACGACAAAGAAAGCCACCTCTTCTTCAGAGACTCCACCTACTTCGACCGCAAAGAAAAGAACGGCGAAAAAGTATTCTGGGCTCGCGGCAACGGCTGGGTCATCGCCGGCCTCTGCCACACCCTTGAAAACATGCCATCAGACTACCCCACCCGCCCAAAGTATGAAAAATTATTCGTCGAAATGGCAGCCAAACTCAAAGCCATCCAACGCGAAGACGGCTCCTGGAGCACCGCCTTGTTAGACCCCGTCACATACACCGCACCAGAATCCAGCGGCACCGCATTCTTCACCTACGCATTCACCTGGGGCATCAACCACGGACTGTTAGAAAAAGATCAATACATGCCCAGCATCGAAAAAGGCTGGCACCGTCTCGTCAAAAACGTCCACCCAAATGGCAAACTAGGATTCGTCCAAGCCATCGGCAAAGACCCTCAATCAGTCACCATGGATGAAACAGAAACCTACGGCGTAGGCGGCTTCCTCCTCGCCTCCCACGAGCTCCACAAACTCAAACTAACAGAAGGCTCCACCCATCACGACATCACCGTCACAAACCCTAGCTCCCTAAACCGCCTAAACAGCGTCATCGAGCTAGACTGGAACCAAGCCTCCTCCAAATTCGCCGGCCTAACAGAACAAAATATAGCCGTCCAAGACACCCGCACAGGTCAGTTTCTCCCCATCCAGCTATTCGACAAAGATCTCGACGGAACCCCAGAAACACTCCTCACAAAAATCAACCTCACGCCAAACGAAACCAACAAACTCCGCATCTACAAACTCACCAATGAACAACCCGCATTCCTCCCATCACAACTACACCTAAGATTCGTCCCAGAACGGCACGATGACTTCGCATGGGAAAACGACCGCCAAGCATTCCGCATGTATGGCCCAGCCCTAGCCAAAGTCGAAAAACCCAGCAGCGGAGTAGACATCTGGAACAAACGCAGCCGAGGACTAGTAATAGACGACTGGTACAAAGAAGGCCCATCAAAATACCACAAAGACCGAGGCAACGGCATGGACGCCTACAAAGTCGGCTACACACTCGGCGCCGGTGGACTAGGCTTCATCGACAAAGACAAAAAACTCACCGTCGGACCACAATTCAAAACCTGGAAAATCCTCGACAAAGGCCCACTACGCCTACGCTTCCAGCTCACCTACGACCCCGTAGAAATAGCCACAGGTAAGGTTTCAGAGATCCGCACCATCACCATGGATTCAGGCTCGCACTTCTTGACCACCCAATCAGAATTCCAAACCGAAGGCAACGTCACAGGCATCCGCCCAGCCACCGGACTCTACGTCCACCAACCTGAGAAACTCAAAACCGGAGGCTTCGAGCACCCACAACAAATCATGCAGACAGACCAAGCCATCGCCCTCTGGGAAATGCTCGGAACTGAGAAAAACAACGCCGGCAACATAGGAACCGCCATCATCCTCCCAGAAGGTGGCATCGTTTCTAAATTCAAAAAAGGTCAGAACAACACGCACCTCGTCCGCCGTGATGACAAACACATCTACGTCCAACTAGCCGCATCACTCAAACGCCCAGTCGAATGGCAAGTCGGCACCATGTGGGAACAAGTCGATGCCCCAACCGAAAGACAATTCAGAACCCATGTCCTAAATCACGTCCACGAAACAACCAACCAACCCATTAAAATACAGTTTTAGATATATAAATTCCATAATTGAAAATTATACATCATTACAACTTGTAAAGAAACACTTACACCATATAAATCAATCTCCAAAACCGGACACAGTCCCAAAAAACCACCATGTTTCCCTGTAAAATCATCCCAGTCTTAGTTATCGAAGACGCCAAAAACGCCCTACCACTGGGCGAAAGCCTAGTAACCAACGGACTCCCCGTCGCAGAGGTCACACTCCGCACATCCGCCGCCCTAGAATCCATCAAAACCATGTCCCAGATCGATGACCTCATCACCGGCGCCGGCACCGTCCTCACCGTCGACCACGCCAAAGCCGCCATCGACCACGGAGCCACATTCCTCGTCAGCCCAGGCCTAAATGAAGCCGTCATCACCTACGCCCAGTCCGTAGACATCCCCATCATCCCAGGCGTAGTCACCCCCACAGAAGTAGCCCACGCCATCGACCTCGGCCTAAACTTAGTCAAACTCTTCCCCGCAGAAGCAGTAGGAGGCGCAGCCCTACTAAAAGCATACGCCAGCGTCTACCCAGACATGAAATTCATGCCAACAGGAGGCATCTCACTCACCAACATCAACAGCTACCTCACCCTCCCCAACGTCCTAGCCTGCGGAGGCTCATGGATGACCCCATCCAACCTAATGAGCAGCAGAGACTTTGACCAGATCAGCCACCTCATCAAACAAGCCGCCACCATCTAGCCCGCATTCAAATTTCATAATTCATCATTCAAAATGTTCCTAAGTCTCGGAGAAATCATGCTACGCTTCTGCCCAGGGGATCACCCCCTCAGAGCTGCCACCCAGTTCACCTTCTCAGAAGGTGGCGGCGAATACAACGTAGCTCGCGGAGTCAGCAGATGCTTCGGCATCCCAGCCAGCATCGCCACCGCACTGGTCGATAATGAACTCGGCCACCTCGTCCACCAACTCATCCGCAGCTCAGAAATAGACACATCTAACATCCTCTGGAGAGAATTCGATGGCATCGGCAAACAAGTCCGCAACCCACTCTACTTCGCAGAACGAGGCTTCGGCCACCGCCCACCAAAAGCCTGCATGGACCGCGGTCACTCAGCACCCAGCCAACTCACCACCACAGACTTCGACTGGGACGCCATCTTCTCATCAGGAAATATCAGCTGGTTCCACACCGGCGGCATCTTCGCGGGCCTCTCAGAATCAACCGCAGAAGTAGCCCAGCAAGCCATGACTACCGCCCGCAAACACGGCGTCCACGTCTCCTATGACCCAAACTTCCGCGGCTCACTATGGCAAGACCGAGGCGGCCCACAAGCCGCCGCCAAACTCAACTCCACCCTCGCACATCACTGCGACACACTCTTCGGCGTAGCCCCCATACTCACCCACACAGCCCCACCACAAGACCTAACAGAACTAGAAAATTTAATCCAACAAACAGCCACCGCATTCCCGCAGCTCCAACAAATCGCCCTCGGCCGCAGACACATCCGCTCCGCCAGCGATCACGACTACGCAGCCACCATCTGGGACCAAGGCACCATCACCCACATCGATGGCTTCACCAACATCCACGTCCTAGACCGCATCGGCAGCGGAGACGCCTTCGCCGCTGGCTACATCTCCCACATGTTAGACTCAAGAAATACCCCATCCCCCCAGACCGCCATCCTCCAAGGCGCAGCCGCCTCAGCCCTCACCATGAGCACCCCAGGAGACGCAGTCCTCTGCTCCGCCCAAGACGTCTACCAACTAATGAACGCAAAACACTCACAAGAATCACGATAAACTTACTAACGATACAAACAACATGAGAAACCACAGAACAACCAGCGCAGACAGCTACACCCACTTCAACACCGCCGAACTCAGAAACTCCTACCTCCTAGAAGACCTCTTCGATGACGGTAAAATTTCACTCGTCTACACAGACCTAGACCGCGCCATCGTTGGCTCCGCAGTCCCCACATCCGCAACCCTAGACCTCCCAGCTGGCGACCAACTCCGCTCAGACTACTTCTGCGAGCGCCGCGAACTCGGAGTCATCAACCTCGGCCAAAAAGGCACCATCACAGTCGATGGCACCACCCACACCCTAGAAAACCGCGAATGCCTCTACATCGGCCGCGGATCACAGAAAATTTCATTCAACTCAGACTCAGCATCTTCACCCGCTCAGTACTACCTCCTCAGCTACCCAGCCCACAAAGAATACCCCACCACCCACGCCAAAATCGAAGACGCCAACAAACTCGAACTCGGCTCACCAGAAGAAGCCAACGAACGCCACCTCTACCAATACATCTGCGAAGCACGCATCCAGTCCTGCCAACTCGTCATGGGCTTCACCGTCCTCCAGACCGGCAGCATCTGGAACACCATGCCACCACACACCCACGACCGCCGCTCAGAAGTCTACTGCTACTTTGACGTAGCACCAGGCCACAAGATCAGCCACTTCATGGGCGAACCACAAGAAACCAGAGCACTCTGGCTCGGCGAAAAAGACATCGCCCTCTCACCATCATGGTCCATCCACTCCGGCGCCGGCACCGGCTCCTACGCATTCATCTGGGGCATGGGCGGAGAAAACCAACGCTTCGACGACATGGACGGCTTCCCAATCACCGAACTAAGATAACCACCGTGCCCGAGATTTCCAATCTCCTCACCAACCCAAGCAATCGCATGCGCCAAAGCCCTCATACGCGACAACCCAAGTTCCCTACCCATCATCCAAGTTCAGCGTAGTTCAGCGACTTCAGCGGTTCAAAAAAAATCCATCAACCCAAGCAGTAATAACCCAAGCAACATTCGTGAAGATTCGTGCTATTCGTGGTAAGCGCCGCAGGCAACAACCTAAGCACAAAACCCAAGTTCAATACCCATCAAGCAGGTTCCGTCTTTTCAGTGCCTTCCGTGGTCAAAAAAAATCCATCAACCCAGTTCCATCAACCCAGATAAAAATGAAAAAAAGCAACCTCATCTTCGGAATCCTCTGCGGCGCCCTCCTCGCCAGCGCCATCTTCGCCAGCCTAGGAGGTCTAAAATCAAACTCCTCATCCACCACCGCAGGCAAAGAACACCAACTAAAAATCGCCCACAGCCAGCCCAACAGCCACCCAGTACACCAAGGAATCGAGTTCTTCTCAGAGCGCCTCCACGCCCTCTCCGGAGGTAAGATTTCCTGCACCATCTTCCCCAACGGCCAACTCGGCTCAGAAACAGAATACCTAGAAAAACTCCAAACCGGCAGCCTAGACATCGCCAAAACCAGCGCCGCACCCGTCGCCAGCTTCGTCCCAAGAATGGAAGTCTTCTCCACCGCCTACCTCTTCCGCGACAACGACCACTACTGGAACGTCCTCAACGGAGAAATCGGCAAAGAACTCCTCAACAACCTAACAGACCGAGGAAACGGCAACCCATCAGGCTTCCGCGGCCTCTGCTACTTCGATGCCGGCAGCCGCAACTTCTACTCCGTAGACCCCATCACCACCCCAGCCGACCTCGAAGGCAAAATCATCCGCGTCATGCAAGACCCAGTCGCCATCGCCATGATGCAAAAGTTTAAAGCCGTCCCCAACCCCATGGCCAGCGGCGAGATCTACGGTGCCCTCCAGCGCGGAAATATCAACGGCGCAGAAAACAACCCACCCACATTCGTCGCCCAAGCCCACTACGAAGTCTGCAAGCACTTCACCTTCGACCACCACTCCCGCATCCCTGACATCCTCCAAATCTCCAGCCAACTCTGGGAAACCCTCACCGATCAAGAAAAAGAATGGTTCCAAGTAGCCGCCAACGAAGCCAGCGTCTACCAAAGAAAACTCTGGGCAGAAAAAACCAACAAAGCCGTCGAAGTCATGAAATCCAAAGGAGTCACCATCCACCACCCAAACGTAAACGACTTCCAAACCTTCATCAACACCGGCACAACCCCAGACACCCAATCCGAAGTAGGCAAACTAAAACAACGCATCAAAAACCTCTAACAAAGTGCCCGAGATTTCCAATCTCCCCAAAACCCAAGCCCAAAAAGCAAATAATCACGCACAGCAAAGCCGACATACCCCCCCAAAAAAAGCACCCGTTCCATCACCCACCTAATCAACCCAAGCCCTAACAGGGCAACACATATCCAGCCCAGGGTACACCCCTGGGTATCCCATCACCATCAACCAAGCCCCCAACCCAAGCAAAGCACCATGGTTTCATCTCCCCCCACCAATGACCAATAACCAATCAACCTCTGACGGATCGCAGATCTCCTAACCATAGAACCACCAAAGCTTCCAGCCACATCAACCCAAGCAAAATTCAAAATTCACACTTTAAAATTCACACTCTCCACCCATGCTCACCGCAACCATCAAAATCCTAAAAACCACCAGCGCCATCAGCCTAGCCATCCTCCTCCTAGTCGTCATCCTCATCATCGCTGACAACAAACTAGACCTCGGCGCAGTCTGGGCAAACGAACTCGCCCGCTTCATGCTCGTCTGGATCATCATGCTCGGTGGCACACTCGCCTACGCAGAACACAGCCACCTAGGACTCGATATCCTAGTCGACAAATTCGACACCCCCACCAAGCACGCCAGCTACATCCTCAGCCACACCCTCATCCTCCTCTTCGCCCTCCTCGTCCTCGTCTACGGCGGCTACCAGCTCGTCATCGGCCGCATCGAAATGGGCCAAACCATGCCCGCCCTCAAAATCTCAAAAGGCTGGTTCTACGCCAGCCTCCCACTCGCCGGCATCCTCATCTCCACCACCTCCATCGCCCACCTCCTAGCTAGCAAAAAACTTACCTCTAACCCTAACAGAAACTAACAGATGTTCCTCGCCATCCTCATCATCACCTTCATCTGTCTTCTCCTCTTAGAAGTTCCCATCGCCTTCTCGGTAGGCATCGCCACCCTCCTCGCATCCATCTCCCTAGGCGAGGCCAATGTCTGGCAAAACGTAGCCAGCGACATGATCAACGGTGTAGACAACTTCTCACTCCTAGCCATCCCCTTCTTCATCCTAGCGGGAGACATCATGGGCGCCGGAGGCCTAGCCATGCGCCTCATCAACTTCGCCGCCACCCTAGTAGGAAGACTCCCCGGCGGACTCTCCCTAGTCAACACCATGACCTGCATGCTCTTCGGCTCCATCTCCGGCTCAGCCGCAGCAGCAGTATCCTCCATCGGAAACACCCTCATCCCAGAAATGAACAAAAAAGGCTATGACAAAGACTTCAACGTCGCCGTCACCGTAGCAGGCTCCATCACCGGCCTCCTCATCCCGCCCAGCAACGTCATGATCGTCTTCGCCGTCGTCGCCTCAGGAGTCTCCGTCTCAGCCCTCTTCCTCGCCGGCATCATCCCCGGCATACTCCTCGGCCTAGCCATCATGCTAGTCTGCATCATCGTCTGCAAAAAACGCGGCTACGGCCAAGCAGCAGACACAGCCCCCCCCAAATTCATCCCAGCACTCAAAGGCGCCTTCCCCGCCCTCATGCTCGTAGTCATCGTCCTCGCCGGCATCTTCTCCGGACTCTTCACCCCCACCCAAGCCTCCGCCGTAGCCGTAGTCTGGGCACTCTTCCTAGCCTGCATCCTCTACCGCGACCTCCCCCTAAAAGCCCTCCCAGACCTCTTCGCCAAGTCCGCCCGCACCACCGGCGTCGTCCTCCTCCTCGTAGCCACCAGCTCCGCCATGAGCCGCCTCCTCACAGCCGAGCAGATCCCCCAGCTCATCAGCGCAGCCCTACTCTCCATCTCAGAAAATAAAATCATCATCCTACTCATCATCAACGTCATTCTCCTCCTCGTAGGAACCTTCATGGACATCACCCCCGCCGTCCTCATCTTCACCCCCATCTTCCTCCCCGTAGCCATGGAACTAGACATGGACATCATCCACTTCGGCATCCTCATGATCGCCAACCTCTCCATCGGCCTCTGCACCCCACCCGTAGGCACCTGCCTCTTCGTAGGCTGCAGCGTAGGCAAAGCAAAAATCGCCGGCGTCTCCAAACAAATGCTCCCCTTCTACATCGCCATGATCCTAGTCCTCCTCCTCATCACCTACATCCCCGCCCTCTCCACCTACCTCCCAGAACTAATCGGAAACAAATAACCAACCCACAATCAACCCAAGCACTTCCATCAACCAAGCACACAACCCAAGCTCACCATCAACCTTTCGTGTATTTAGCGTATTTCGCGGTAAAAAATTAAATCCATCAACCCAAGCAGTTTCATCAACCAAGTTCAGCGTAATTCAGCGACTTCAGCGGTCAGCACCGCAGGTCAAAGCACCAAGCACACAACCCAAGCAAACTTCACAATTCACAATTCACAATTCAACATTCAACATTCAAAATTCAAAATTCAAAATTCAACCATGAACCTATTCAACCTATCAGGAAAAACAGCACTAGTCACAGGATGCAAACGCGGAATCGGCCTAGCCATGGCAGAAGGCCTAGCCGCAGCAGGAGCCGACATCATCGGCGTCTCAGCCTCCCTAGAAACATCAGGCTCAGCAGCAGAAAAAGCCGTCACCGCCCATGGCCGTAAATTCACCGCCTACCAATGCGACTTCTCAGACCGCAGCGCCGTCAAACAATTCACCGCTGATATCCTCGCCAACCACGGCACCCCAGACATCCTCATCAACAACGCCGGCACCATCCTCCGCGCCCCAGCCGCCGAACACTCGGACGAATACTGGGACCAAGTCATCGAAGTCAACCTCAACGCCCAGTTCATCATCAGCCGCGACCTAGGAGCCAAAATGGTAGAACGTGGCAGCGGAAAAATCATCTTCACCGCCTCCCTCCTCACCTTCCAAGGCGGCATCACCGTCCCCGGCTACGCCGCCTCCAAAGGCGCCATCGGCCAACTCACCAAAGCCCTCTCAAACGAATGGGCATCCTCAGGCGTCAACGTCAACGCCATCGCCCCTGGCTACATCGCCACAGACAACACCCAAGCCCTAAGAGAAGACCCCACCCGATCCGAACAAATCCTCGCCCGCATCCCCGCCGGCCGCTGGGGCAAGCCAGAAGACTTCGTAGGCCCCACCATCTTCCTAGCCTCCCAAGCAGCCTCCTACGTCCACGGAGAAACCCTCCTAGTAGACGGCGGCTGGATGGGCAGATAACCCACCCCCATCAACCCAAGCCATATTCGTCAAAATTAGTGCAGATTCGTGGTAAAGCACCGCAGGTCACAACCCAAGCACACAACCTAAGCAACCATCAACCCAGTTCCGTCTATTCCGTACCTTCCGTGGTCAAAAACCCATCAACCCAAGCAAACTTCAACATACAACATTCAAAACTCATGATCAAATCACTCAAAAATTTCATCACCACCACCATCAGCCTCACCCTCCTCTCCACCTCAACCCACGCAGATGAATCCAAACTACAACCAAAAGCCATCCTAGAAATCGGCAACCGCGTAGCAGACTGGCAAATCCGCACATTCGACACCCACGCCCAATACCGCGCCCTCTCAGACAAAGGCCGCAAAAAAGCCCGCGCCAACGGCGACCGATCCAAAAACTACCACGACCTCGCCTGGCACAACGGCGCACTCTACACCGGCATGGACCAATGGCGCAAAACCACCAAAAACCCAAAATACACCCAATGGCTCACCACCATCGGCCAGCGCAACAACTGGACCCTCCACAAACGCCCCTACCACGCGGACGACCACGCAGTCGGCCAGTTCTACCTCTCCCTCTACCAAGAAACCAAAGACAAATCCATGCTCACCCCTACACAAGAGCACTTCGACTGGATCCTAGCCAACCCAAAAACCGGCTCCTTAGAATGGGGAAAAGACACCGACTCCCACCACCGCTGGGGCTGGTGTGACGCCCTCTTCATGGCCCCCCCAGTCTGGGCTCGCCTCGCCAAAGTCACTGGCGACCTAAAATACCTAGACTTCATGCACCAAGAATACCAAGCCACCTACGACCTCCTCTGGGACAAAGAAAACCACCTCTTCTTCCGCGACACCAGCTACTTCCCTGAGCGCGAAGCCAACGGCAAAAAAGTCTTCTGGTCACGCGGCAACGGCTGGGTCTTCGGCGGCCTCGCCCTCATGATCCCAGACCTCCCACAAGACTGGAAACACAACAACTTCTACCTCAACACATTCAAACAAATGGCAGCCAAAATCAAAACCCTCCAACGCCAAGACGGCACCTGGTCCATGGGACTCCTCGGCGGAACCGAAGGCTACCCCATCAAAGAAACCAGCGGCACCTCATTCTACATCTTCGGCCTAGCCTGGGGAGTCAACCAAGGCATCCTAGACAAAACAGAATACCTCCCCACCATCACCAAAGGCTGGTCCGCCCTCACCGCCTCCGTCCAGCCAGACGGCCTCCTAGGCTACGTCCAGCCCGTAGGCGCCGCCCCCGGAGACTCCTTCCCAAACAAATCAGAAGTCTACGGCGTAGGAGCCTTCCTAGCCGCCGCCTCAGAAGTCTACAAACTAGCCGGAGGAAAATAAATATCCCATCACCACAACAAAACCTCCCAAAACTCAATCAACCACGCTAGCAATAACTTGAAATCAATAGATCACTACGAAGAGTATTTCTACAACCTCAACACAGGCATAGTTGGAGCTCATGAACGCCCCCACAAACCAATCATGCTTTTAGCCGTCATGGATCTCATTGAAATGGGGTCCCTACAGCAAAACCTCATCCCATTCTCAAAAGACCTGCAACGACAATTCTCCCAATATTTCGCAGTAGTTAAAGAACTCAACGATCGCAACACACCGATCAATCCCTTTTCTACATGCGTAGCGAACCATTTTGGAGTCACCAGCCAACACCCGGGAGTGAAGCAATAATCAATACCCTAAGTAGTCCACCAGCCATGCGTGATTTATCTTCAATCATGCAAGGTGCCACACTAGAGCCTACTCTATGGGCAGCCATGAATGACTCAGCCACTCGCTCACGCCTCCGCCAAGTTCTAATCTCTCGATACTTTCCACAGCATCGGACCTCATTGCTGCAACAGTTACCTATCAATCTAAATCTCAATCAAGAACTTGCCGAATACCTAACACCCGCACGTACGGCAGGCTTTAGAAAAATCGTCACCCAAGTCTACGAACACCAATGTGCCGCCTGTGGACTGAGCCTTCACCGCCCCGATGGCTCCACCATCGTCGATGCCGCCCACATCATTCCCTTCTCGGAAAGCTACAACGACCACCCACGTAATGGACTAGCCCTCTGCAAAAACCATCACTGGGCTATGGATAAATCCCTCATAGCTCCCAGCCCAGGCCTCATTTGGCTTGCTAGCCAAGACCTCGACCCAAGGCAACCAGGAGAAAAAGAACTCATCAACTTAGCCAACCAACCGATCATTCTCCCCAAAGACAACGCCTACCACCCTCTCCCTGATGCACTAGAATGGAGAAAATCCAGATTAGCTTAAAGTTATAATCCTCCGACGAAAACAATAATGCGCATACTCACATGGAATCTCCAACACGGCGGCGGCAAACGTATCGAACGCTTAACAACCGCACTCCTCACCTACGACGCCGATGTCATCCTCCTCAATGAATACCGACACAACAAAGCCGGTTCAGACCTACGCGAGCATCTAACAGAAGCTGGCTACCTCTACCAATCAGCACCCCACGCAGCACCCCGTGATAACATCATCTTCGCAGCCTCCCGCATCCCCTTCGAATCCACAACATTCCCAGGACAACTCTCCGACCCAGACCTAGGAGACTTCACCTCTCGCGTCCTCCTAGTAAAAATTGCCGACCTCAACATCTTCGGAGTCTACATGCCCAGCATGTAATACAAACGACCCGTCTTCGACTTCCTCCTAAACTTACCTCCACACTACCTATCCGAAAAATCACTATTCATGGGTGACCTCAATACAGGGAGACACTACGAAGACGAAGCCGGCGCCACCTTCATCTCAGCCCCACAATTCGACGCCTTACTCGAACAAGGTTGGATCGACACCTGGAGAAACCGCAACCCAGAAGCCCGTGAATTCACCTGGTTCTCACGCGGCTACAACAACGGCTTCAGACTAGACCACGCCCTAGCCAGTCCCTCATTCAACAAGGTGATCAAAGATGTCTACTACTCCCACCAGGAGCGTATCGACGGCGTCACAGACCACTCACTCATGGTAGTCGATATAGATCAATAGCCCCAAAAGTAATTAAGTCCCCCATCAACCAAGATCAGCGTAATTAAGCGAACAGCACCACAGGTCAAAGCTCCAAGAACATCACCCCAAGCCCACAACCCAAGTTCAAGTTCCATCAACCCTGTTCCGTCTATTCAGAGCATTCCGTGGTCAAAAATCCCTCAACCCAGTTCAGCCCCCCCCTTCATAATTCATAATTCATAATTCATAATTCACAATTCATAACCCCCCTCCATTCTGTCTATAGCTTCTTGGCGTGCTCCCTGTTTCTTTCTTAAAGCAACGACTGAACGTCTGAGGTGAACCAAACCCAGCCTCCTCAGCTATGTCAGCTAATGACAAAGTGGTCGTTCTAAGCAGAGACATCGCGCGATTGATCCGGTAGTTCTGTAAATAACTCCCTAATGAAATGCCAGCTGTATTCCTGAACACTGTGCGCAGTCGTGACTCAGACAAATCTAACTGCTTAGCCAAATCAGCAACTAAGACAATTCGCCCCCGCATTTCCACTAACAAGCGGTTGATCTTACGAAGCAAATTGTCTGGCACCGCTATAGGCAGATCCGCTGCAGTCGCTTGCAGATCTCGCTTAAGTGCTGTGAGCACATGCAACAAGACCACCTGTAGTTCATGGCTATGCCGCTCTGAATGCCACTCCTCTAACAATTCTTTAATGAGCTTCTGAGTTTCAGAAGTTAGTGTCACCACACAGTTTCGTAATGGCTCCAGAAACCCACCAGGCTCCAATTCAAACGTGCAGAATAACCACTGAATTCGATCTGAATCTAACTGGGTAAAGTGATGAAACTGATAAGGATGAATAAGCAACGCTTGCCCTGGGCTAAATGCATGCGACAGATGATTGATTTGGATTTGCCCCCGTGTCTTGAAATTAAGTGACAATACAAATCTATGATGAGAGCGGTTCTGAACAGCATTCTGTTGCAAGTTCTCGCGTGTCTGCCGAGTAAATAAAAGGATATTTCGCGGCGTTGGTAGCGTATCTTCCCCCGCTCCCTTGAAGTAGTCCTTCGGCTCGGAAAGATCGAGCAAAGATGGCTTAATCGGATCCATACTGGGAAGATATACCTCATTAAGAAATAGTCAATATTGTTAAAAATTGATCAATTTTGGCAAATTATTAGTATTTATTTGCTTCCGTTAATGGAGAATATCGATGTGTCGGTACACCCACACTTTACAGATGAAAATTACACCAAGCCTAGATCCTGATTTCTTTCCTGCCATTCTTTGGAATCAAAAATTTGAGCAGGATGCGGAAGGAAGCGCCCTATCCGTGACCCTTGGTCTATGCCGTGACAATACCGTGCTAGCTCGTCGCAAGTTAAAGATCCTCCCCGACTCAGAGCGGAGCCTGCGCTACGTGGAAAGAACACTTAAGACTCTAATCTGGTCGGTGGGAGGAAACCGTATTCTCTTCGCTGGACCTGATGACTTGTTTGACCGATTGCAAAAACACTACTCAGATTCTAAAATTGGCCAGTTTGACTCTGAAACCATCGGAGTAAGGCTTTTCGATCTTGCGCTAAAGATCGAACAGGTAGATGCTTCTATGATTTCCGACCCTACCCATGAAACCACGGCTCTTGGCCGTCATCTCGATGGTTGCCGTATCGGATTTGACCTCGGCGGAAGTGAGCGTAAATGCGCGGCCTTGGTCGACGGAGAAGTCATTTTCTCAGAGCAAATTAAATGGAACCCCTACTTTGAAAAGAATCCTCAATATCACTATGATGCGATCATGGACTCGCTACAACGTGCTGCCACACACTTGCCACACGTCGATGCTATCGGCGGCAGTGCAGCTGGTGTTTACGTTAACAACGAAGTGCGCGTCTCCTCACTATTCAGGGGCGTAGAGAACGATAAATTTGATACCGAAGTCCGTCCCATATTTAAAAAGCTTAAACAGGCCTGGAATGGCATCCCATTTGAAGTCGCCAACGACGGTGAAGTCACCGCTCTTGCAGGGGCGATGTCTTTGAAGGATGATGCGGTACTCGGTATCTCTATGGGAACAAGTCTCGCCGCAGGCTATGTCACCCCAGAGGGAACCATCACCTCTTGGCTCAACGAACTGGCCTTTGTCCCCGTCGACTACCGCATAGATGGACCAGTAGACGAATGGTCAGGAGATGCAGGCTGCGGAGTTCAGTTCTTCTCTCAGCAAGGGGTAGCGCGCCTCGCTCCACTAGCCGGTATTGATTTCAAAACAGGAACACCATACGGCGAACAGCTTGCAGAAGTTCGGAGACTAATGTCAGAAAACGACCCACGCGCACGAAAAATCTACGAAACCATCGGCACTTGCTTCGGCTACACCATCGCGCAATACTCAACAATCTATGATTTTCGTAACCTATTAGTTCTCGGCGGTGTCACTGCCGGTGAAGGAGGCCAGATCATTATTCAAAACGCCGAGCTCGTCTTGCAGGTTGAATTTCCCGATCTGGCATCAACAATAAATATCAGCATGCCTGAGGAACAAATGAAGAGGCATGGTCAAGCAGTAGCCGCAGCCAGCCTAGCAATAATCAAATAACTACCATGAATAATCCCTACTTAAAATTTGTAACTGAAATACAAGCAAATGTTGAAGCCGCAAGTTCTCTCCGTGTATCTGGAAAATATGAGCCTGTAGTGTCTTCAGACAAGGTTCTAATCTTCTCACCCCATCCTGACGATGAATGCATCATAGGCCTACTCCCCTTGCGCCTGATGCGTGAGGCCGGTATGCAAGTGATCAACATTCCCGTAACCTACGGCAGTGACGAAGCCCGCCAAGCTGGACGCGCCGAGGAACTCAATAACGCCTGTAACTATTTAGGCTGGTCAAATTATCGCGGCCCCGAGTGCAATACGGCCGCACAACCCGGATGTTATCAGGCCTTAGAAAAGGACGACATCGTCTCCATACTCACTGAGCAACAGCCACGTGTCATTCTCGTGCCACATGTCAAAGATTGGAATTCTCGACACATCTCCACTCATCACCTAGTGTTAGAGGCTCTCGCTGAAATGCCATTTGATTTCACCTGCACAGTCGTCGAAACAGAATTTTGGGGCGCCATGTGGAGCCCTAACTTGATGGTCGAAGCTGATGCTGAAACGCTGGCCGACCTCGTTGCCGCTACCTCTTTACATGTCGAAGAAGTTGCGCGTAATCCATACCACCTCTTGCTTCCTGCTTGGATGCAAGATAACGTCCGTCGTGGTGGAGAACTCGTTGGCGGACAAGGCGGTGCCGCACCTAATTTCAAATTCGCCACGCTTTACCGCTTGAGCCGCTGGGAAAACAAAGCATTCACTCAATGCACTGATACTAGTAAAATCCTGGGTACATCCGACAATCTAACAGAAATATTCTAATGGAAATAATCATCAATAATAACATGGATACGGGTAGCAAAGCTGCCGCAAGAGTTGTAGCTCGATTAATACACGAAAAACCAAACGCGGTGCTTGGCATGGCTACTGGCAGCACGCCGCTGAAGCTCTACAATGAGCTCATCCGTATGCATAAGGAGGAAGGACTTGATTTCAGCGCGGTCACTACATTCAATCTCGATGAATATATCGGACTCCCGAAGGAACACGAACAATCTTACTACCGATTCATGTGGGACAACCTTTTCAATCACATCAATATCAATCCCAACAACGTTAACATTCCCGACGGAATGGCAACTGATGTTCCAATGGCATGCGCTGCATACGAGAAAGCGATCCAGGAGGCTGGAGGTATCGACCTACAGGTCTTAGGAATCGGTTCAGATGGACACGTAGGTTTCAACGAGCCAACCTCGTCATTTGCCTCACGCACCCGAATCAAAACCCTTACCCGTCAAACTGTGGCCGACAATGCCCGCTTCTTCGAAGGTAATGAATCACAGGTGCCTCGTCACTGCATCACCATGGGAATTGGAACGATTATGGATGCTCGTATGAATCTCCTACTCGCATTCGGAGAGAGCAAAGCAGACGCCATTGCCGCGATGGTTGAAGGTCCTGTTTCAGCCATCGTTCCAGCATCGATTCTCCAGCACCATCCAACAGCTAAGATCTTTATCGACGAAGATGCTTCGACTAAATTACGCCTCGCCGACTATTACCGCTGGACCTACGAAGGCAAACCCGAATGGCAACAAGACGCCTAACTCCTACCCCCTCCCCTCTAGCCAGAAACAATACTTAAGAATAGCTTCATCGTGCACCATATTAGTGAAAATCCGCGAGATTCATGGTGAAAAATCCCTAACTTGATCGCCCACCATCCTCCACCTAATCAATCCTAGCACACTTCTACATTCACACTTCAAAATTCAAACCTCTACCATCACCCTTCCCATAAAATAGCTTAAGCAACCTCCGGTAACCAGCATTGTCGGCGCTGGAGAGCATTGCAGCGCATGTCAAGGCGTGATGAAGGAGCGGATGAATATCCGTGACTGAAGAGCAACGAAGGCAGGTGGTGTAATGCTCCCCAGCCCGAAGGGTATTCTAAAACACCACCGCATGAAATGCGCTAGATATAAATTTATAGAGACGAAACGACGGCGATGTGGGTTGACGGAGCTTGCTTTATTTCATTATTTTACTTTTAAAACGCAACATTATTCCCTTTCGATGGTTATAAGTACACACTGAACTCAAGTCACAGGTTTTGCTTTGACAAGTCTTCACGCTAAAACTATTTTTAAATTATGAAAATCAATATCAGAAATACGCCGAAAAAAGGTTTCACACTCATGGAAATGATGATCGTCATGGGGATTATTGCAGTCCTAGCTGGAGGCATGATCGGCCTACTCGGAGACTTTGATGAAGGCCCTAAAATTCAGAAAGCCGAAAACGAAATGCGCGCACTCAGTGCCACTCTCCTTCAATACAAGACTCTTGGAGGCAATTACCCAACCGAAGAACAAGGTCTCGAAGCTCTGGTCATTAAACCAACCAAAGACCCTATCCCAAGACGCCACTCACCTATCAAAGCTCTCGCTAAAGATCCTTGGGGCAATGATTATATCTACAAATTGCCAGGAACCAAAGATCCCACTACCTACGAAATCATCTCCTATGGAGCCGATGGACAAGAAGGCGGAGGCGATGACATTAGCTCCCAAGATGAGCAATAATCACCATCCTGCGCACTCCTAACCCACCATAAAGAGACTCGATCCACTTTCACATCGAAACACATTGAACATCGCTCCACAGAACACGCATCGAGCCAGATCACGGTCAGGCTTCACTCTGATGGAATTGATGATTGTGATGGTGGTTGTCTCCATTGTCGTAGCAGGCTCCATTATAGCGCTTTCTAATGACGCCTCAGACGAGGTGCATACCCTCCCCTTAAAAATTGAGAAGTTAACCAAAAGATCGCTGGCCAAAGCTAAGATCGATAAACAAACTCAATACATTCTCATCTCACCCAGCCACATCTGGCAAAGCACAGACCCAAGCCAAACTCAACCGACTTCAGAATCTACCAACAAAGTCGACTTCCCACCCAACAGCTCTATTAGTTGCAAACGATTAGCAGACAATGGCTGGCACCAAATACGAACTCTCGACGACAAAGCAGTCTGGGCATTCTCTTCTTCTGGAATTTGTGAAGAAATGTCCATCATGATCCAGCTCGAAAAATCATCAGCTGAGATCCAATTTCATCCACTCACGGCCGCTATTATTAAGAATTAGAACGATGAAAATGCATTTCACTCATTCTGCATACCCGAGCTACTCAGCAAAGCCTGTGAACAATAGCCACAACAAGACCAGAAAAGGCTTTCTGCTCATGGAAGCACTCCTAGCCTTCTCCATCTTCGGTATTGCTGTCACCAGTATCGTCGTTGCTCTCAATCAAACTGCCAAAGTCAGCTATGAGATCAACCGCGAATCATGGTCGCAAACTCACCTGCAAAAGCTCATGAGAGAGGTCATCACCCTGCCGGTCACGGAAGAGGAATTCCCTCGCGACGTCACCTTGGAGCTTAATGACGCCACCGCAAAAATCGTCGTCACACCATACACCGACACAACCCAGAACGAAGACTCCCTAGAGGTAAATCTGGAGAACATGTATGAGATCAACATCACTCTTTACTGGGATGAAGATGGCATCGAGAAAAGCAAATCAGCAAACACCGTTCACTACTACCCATTACACCAAACCAGATGAAACATCATTTTCACCATAGTTCAGGGGCTGGGATTGGGACTAGGAATAGGCACTGCAACGATCATAGAATGGTCGCTCCGAAAAATGGCTTCACCTTACTAGAAGTCATCTTATCAATCGGCATCATGGCGCTCCTCATTGGCTCTGTCTTCACCATCACGAATGCTTCCGCCATGCTCAGCCAGAGCGTCGTTGTCAACCAAACTCAACATAGACATAAAGTCGCTTTTGAAAGTTATCTCGAGCGTATTTTCATCAACCTTCCCTATGATGCACAGATCACCCTCACAGAAGAAGATTCTGCCCTCCAAAACCTTACCATCCAAAACCCAAGCACATTCTTTCCTAGCCTACAAAATGATTACTTCGCCACCCTCTTTGCCGTCACCGCCACAAAAAACAGCGAAGACCTAATCGATGCGACCGCGTCGTGGCAAAGCCTCATCACCGAAGACACAGAAGAAACAACCACTGAAATCTCCACTGAATACCAGCAGAGCATCACCCTCATCAGTAACCTCACCTCACTTCAATGGGAAATCTACTCTGCCACAGACGACACCTGGTACACCGCTTGGACCGTCGATCAAGGACAACCAACCCACGTCAGGCTCACCTACAGCCACTTATCTAACGAAGACCTAGAAACCATCACATTCTGGATCCCCCCAAGAGTAGAAAGCCAATAAAAATTGCTTCATTCTGCCAGTTCTGTGTAATTCCGTGTTTTCAGTGGTTCAAAATCTATTTCACAAGGCTTCATCGTGCACAAATTCGTGATCATTCGTGTAGATTCGTGGTAAAAAATCTCTCGTGTTAGATGCCCTAACCCATCTCTTGTTCTATTCTATTGCAGCTTACCCACTAGAAGCTCACCGCAAAATAAACTCCACCAAGCAAATAGTTTTTCGCTTCATCGTGGATACCTAATACAGCGGTGACATAAGGAGAAACCGAAACTGAGTCATTGACATTATACGTATACGACAGTTTAGAAAACGCATGGTGAACACCATCTCGATCATAATAATCCGCTACCGCTGAAACACCTGCGTCCCACATCAAATATGAGTCAGAGTCCACTTCTTCATAGTAAGATAGCTTCGACTCGAAATAGAAACCTTCAGCACCAGTATCATAATTAATCGCCCCTGAGACATCAAAGGCATCGTTAATCTGGTAATTCATACTTAGCCCTAAATCCATTCCTGAATCAAAAATAGACTGCCCATACTCATGGTAAGCAAGCTTTGCTGAGTAGGTGAAATCTCCAGCTGATCTGCTAAGATTAACGAAACCAGTCAGCTCAGAAAAATCGCCCCGCCCCGTCTCCGTTCCATAATATACTCCTGTATCGAGAGTAATATCATCGGAAAGTGCGATCTGAGCCGCCAACTGAAACTCCATGCTACTACTAGCGAGAGAAAAACCTCGATACACATATTCAGAACGCCACGAGGTAAGAGCCTCTATGCCATAGATCGCTTCTTTCTCCGCCTCTAACATGGCAGCCTCCTGCCTCATCAGAGCCGAATACTGATCATTAATACTAGGGCTGACATCATCTAATGCATCCTGAGCTGAGGCAGTAGTAACACTAACAGCAGCGCAGAATACAATGGCAGGAAAGGAATGGTAGTTCTTCATATTGATAATAGTGGCTTGGAGTCGGCTCGATGAAAAGGCTAGATCTCTAATGAAACACAAAACTCTTACCTTCTGCTACTAGAGCGGAATCGATTATTCTTAGGAGTCGCTTTTACTTTATCCACAGGCAGCTCTTCCTTTAGTCTAGGGAGGAGCTCACCAAATCGATCAGCACCATCGGCTAGCTCGTAGAATCTCTTATTGTTCTCCTTCATCGCTTGGAGTGTAGCGTCATTATTAACGACTCTAGGCTGAATGAAGATCACTAATTCCTCTCTAATGCTAGATTTAGTAGTGGAAGTGAATAGCTTTTTGATACCAGGAATCTTGCTAAGTATAGGAACTCCGCTCACATCTTCCGAGTCCCGCTCTGTGATCAAGCCACCTAACGCCACAGTCCCGCCATTAGGAACAGTAATCGTCGTAAGTAATTCTTCTTTGCCAATAGTAGGAATGCTGTTTCCGTCAATCGTCTGACTACCCACAATGGTATCATTGGTCAATGAAACCTGTAGAGTCACCTCATCATCAGAATTTACCAATGGAATCACCTCAAGCTTAAGCACCACATCCTTGAACTCAATATTCGTGCTCTGAGAAACAGTCCCAACAACACCCGTGCTTTGACTCAATGAATTAGTCGGCACCGCAATACTCTGACCAGAAGAGAGAACCGCCTTCTTATTGTTCGTAGTGTAAATAGTAGGTCGAGATAACAGCTTGAAATTCCCCGATGACTGCAGCGCTCTCAACGTTGGCAAGAAGTTGTTCCCTATCTTCCCATAGATAGAAAGACCCGCGATGGAATCAGGAATAGCATTCGTAGTTGTAGTCACTCCATTCTCATCAGTAGTAGTCGTCGTCAGAGATGATGGATCTACTAGCAAAGGATAACCCGTGCGATTCTGTGCTGCAATGCTGTTCCCGTCGCTCGATTGATTCAACATAGCGAAGTCTATGCCGAAGTCACTACTATCCGTGATATTGTATCTACCGAAAATAGCCGTGATCTGCACCTGCTCAGAGGCAACATCCATTTCTTTGATCAACTCTTGTATCAAGCTGATACTCTGTGGTGGACCTTGAACAATGAGTGAATTGTTCGCATTGTCTGCTACGAGAAGTGTCTTCCCGACCAAGAGAGACTCAGGGTATTCCAAGCGCTCACTTTCAGCCAGACTTCCGTCAGTTCCTGTAGTCGTCGCAGTCGTATTAGCTCGATTCGCATTCGCATTATTTGCGCTCGCAGCGGAATCATTCGCAGTGCTGCTTTCTGTTCTTAAAATCGCATTGCTAGCTACTGGTAAGAATTCTGAAACAGAGAGGAACTTCAGCTTATGCTTGGAGTAACTCCTACGCTTGATCGGCTTATCAAAGTCAGCTATCACCGTTTCAGCAAACTCGATATCGATTGGTCTACCCATGACCCAAAGGCTGTTGGTTCGCGTAATCGCTAAGACCTTAATCAGATTTAAGTTCTGAGCCGTATTGAGAGTCGTATTATTATTGTTGTTGTTATTGTTATTGTTATTCTGGCCTCGTCCTCCACGGTTATCATTTGCCGCAGGAGCCGCATTCGGACTAGCATTCATCAGCGAACTTTGCTCTGCACTGAAATTCATGATCTCCTGAACTTGAGTCGCTACTTCCTCTGCATCAGCATGCTCAAGCTCAAACATCTTCTTCATTGAAAGCTCTTGTGGCATATCGATCTTACTCTTGATTTCGATTAGACTCTTAATCAGTGCTGTGTTTTCAGTAATGATCAGCGAAGAGGTGTTCGGAACCGAAACGATCGACCCCTGTGGACTAAGTTCGCTCACCACCGAGTTAAAGACCTTCATCGCCTCATCAGGCTGAATGTGGTCAAACGTCATGACATAGGTCACCACTTTGTCTCCCTCAGGAAACACACCGCCATTACGGATCACTGGAATTCCGTTTTTACGAGAGTTCGTCGCCAAGACGAGCTTCACCACATTAGGATCATTCACACTAGGGAGGAACACCATGTCTTCGAGTAACACCGCTTGCTCTAGTAACTCAGCTGCTTCACTATAAGTGAGTCCACCAGGCTGTACAAAACTGATTTGCTTAGCCATCGCCGCCTTACTCACAAGAACACGCTTACCAGTCCATTCCCAGTAAAGTTTAGCCATGACGTCGCCCGTCATAAATGGTTGCTCGATCGCCTCTTTACGCACTCGGTCACCTAATGCCCTTGGAACAGCATTAGGATTATCATTTAAGTCAATCAGTGCAGGCGCCTCGATCGGCTCTGCTGGCTTAACAGGGGCTTGCGGCACTACCGGATCTTGCACCGGAGCTACTACTGGGGCTTCTGCTTCTGCTGGTACTGGGACCAATGCTGCTGGCTCAGGTGTAGTCGCGGGAGCCGGCGCCGGCGCAGGCCCTTGTGCATTACTGATCGAAGGAATGAGTAATAAATTGGCCAGGATAGTAAATTTTAGGTAGTTCATTGTATTTTAAAGTATTAAATGGTTTAAAGCTGAAGAGAAATAATGCCTATTTCGACTTCTTTGATGTCAGAAAAATGAGATGTCTATTTCGACCTCTCACTCCTCTCTTTCATATATTTCATATATTTCTCCATCCGCTCACGTCTTTCTTTATCGCTGCCGCCTCTGTCTCCTCTGTCTCCTCTGTCTCCTCTGTCTCCTCTATCACCACCGCGTCCTCTATCGCCTCCTTTGCGGTCCGATGAACTTGATTTAGCAGGTTTGTAATTAGCAGCTAGGCTTTCTTGGTTATAATTAATCTTAAGCACTTGATCACCTACCTTAAGCGTAGCCGATGTGAGCTTGTAATCATCGACATTCTGAGTCACGTCTACCAACTTCAAATCCGAGTCACTAGCAGAGCCTTGTTCAATGATGATATTCTTAGTAGGTTCTTTCACATCCACCATCACAATCATCCATTTATCCTGTAACCTAGTTACTCCACGGAGTTCATAGTCGGTCGTCGGCTCAGGCTCAGGCTCCGGTTCTGGTTCAGGAGGTGTGACCTTCTCTACTTTCTCCACCTTCTTAACCGCTTTGATTTTAAACGGGGAACGCTCTAATAAATTCGCGTAATTTTTGAATTCAGGAGTCTCAGGTATCTCAGCTTTCACGAGAGACGTGCTGAGAGTGAAGACTCCTGCTAAGAGAATAAAGTTAATTGATTTCATGCTACACATAGTTTTAGTTATATTAAAAAGTTATCGATCCAAGCAAGCATAAATTACTCACTACTAATGTATTGTTCAGCGATAATCTCACAATGGATCAATTGAGAATCTTTCGCGGGAGGGGTCAGTTTGAGGTAGCTCAAGATACGCATTTTCTCAGGCTGATGGATCTCGACTAACCATTGGTAGATTTGCTTTTCTGTTGCTCTGGCTGCGATCTGCATTTTCACACTCTTATACATACTGTCGCTTACTTCATCATCTTGTAAGGTCAGCAACTTCTGCGTATCAGGATTAAACCCGAGCGCTTTGCTAGAAGAACTGAGAAAATTCTGCAGATCTGTCTGCGCATTCTGGAAACTCTTTACTGGCGGTGCGTTCTCATTCACCCACTCCACCTCCTCGTTGATAAGTGCCGCGGTGGCCTCCATCATTGAGTAATTCCTATAAGTAGTTTTTAATCCATCAAGCTCAGCCGTTTGACTTGCATGTTTTTTCTTCAAGGAAACGCCGATGAATACATGAGCCAAGACCACCAAAATCAGCAATAGCATGCCTCCTAAGTATTTTTCTCTTTTAGTCATTATTGACCTCCTTTCTTAGTAGCTTCCATCGTGAAATTCCATAGCTTTGTTTTTTGATCCTCAGCTTTCACTGGCACAGTCCAGATGTATCCACTGAAGTAAGGTTCGTTCATGAGCGCAGGATGCAACTCATTGATAAGATTAATATTAGGAGAAACTCCTTTGATCAGCACTCGTCCTGATTCTACCTCCACGGCCTCAAACTGCAGCTTCTCATGCTCAGGGAGAAGCGATGCCACCTTTTCATAGGTTGCCAATGGCCATTGATTAGTCAGTAAACCATCGAGCTCGCTGAGTTGTGATAAATTGTGCTGATACACGATCCATTGAGGTTCCAGTGCAGCAACGTCATTCCGAACTTGTTGGATTTCATTTTCAGTTTGCTTATGTTGCATGTAGATGAGCAAGCAACCTATCGCATAGAGACACAGACATGCCAAAACAGCGATCTTAATCTTCTTATTCCGCGTTTCCTTGGTTCGTGACTCGGTAACAAAGCCAGGGATCAGCTTAAGATCCTCTCGCTCACTTGTCGCCAAGCTAACCGAATCTACCAGTACCGTAGCGATTCCCAGCTCATTCTTTAGTTGCTCTTCCCGATGATCTCTCCACTCAGAATTCTCATCTTTTTCAATGATCAACGTTTGCGGATCATACTCTATCCCCTGAACCGAAAACTGGGTCAGTAATGATTTAATCTGTCTTAGAATCGATTCTGCCGAATCCGTTAACTCTGAGTAAAATGGCTGAGCGTTTTTATAACAAATAGTCACCCATCTCCCCTGTTCTCGCTTACAAAGAAGCGTGTCTAAATCCCCCACCTTATAGAACCGTGCCGCAACATCAAACGTCTGCTCCTGAATCTGTTTGCTAGGCACTATCGAATCCACCACCAAAGAAACCCCTGCACTCAGTGAACTCTCTGCATCTACCTGATAAAGATCCCAGCTGCTAGACTCTGATTTGACCAATCCAGTCTGCTCCATCTGTAACTGCGCTATCCCTCTCTGAGTATCACTATCCGCTGAAGGGATCACCATAGGCACCGTCGCCACAGCACTGACAGGAAAAGCAATTCTCGTCTCTTTCGGAATAACCGTCGAATCATCCATTTCTGGTATCGATTTCTCCAGCGTCCAGCCATCCTGGCCCAGCAGCCAAAGTTCCCAGCCTAGCTCCTTAGCAGGCAATAAAATATGTTTAAGTAGTTTACTCACTTTCTAAAATTGTTTCTTGATAATAAAGGACATGTGGAACGTCACCTTGCCGACGAATGACCGCTTGAATTTTCTTACGATAATCTCCAGAATGGCCCACACTCTCCACTCTCAGTGTCGCACCCTGCAAGATAAATCGATTAAGTATAAGCCTTCGGTTGATTTGCTCGGATTCGAGAGAATCTAGCGCCAAGGCGACCGATGCATGTCTAACATCATCAGTCGTCCCCAGCAGGCCGTCCTCACCTTTGATGTCTTGCACAAACTTCTCAGCATTGTCTAATTCCGTTTCTGCTACCACACTGAGTATCTCTGCCTCAGCCTCATGAATATCGATCCCTCCCTCACTATACAAAGTGAACCATTCTTTCCAATTCGGATCTGCAGCTTCTACTTCATTGAACCCCTTGACTAAACTCACTTCCTCCAATGATTGAAAATTCCGGTTGAACGGACGCCCCTCAAACCCTTGTTCCTCATACCATTCATTTTCAGCACCATTCAGGCTCACGACATCATCTTTATCGACCCAGTCCACCATCGCATCAACTAATTCAGTCGCCTTCTCATCGTCATTGAGCCAGTGATTAAATAGATTTTTAAGGAGTAATTTATCACCCCTTCTGATCACATAGTTTAAGTTGATTCTAGAAGACTCAGATCTGATCTCCACATTGTAGCCTTCCTCTAAACCTTCTGGTTCATAGATCAACGCTTCGTCCCCACGCTCAATATCAGGATGAGACGCATAGCTCAGACCCTTGTGAGCTTGCAGCCATGCATTAAACTCGTGTTCATCAGAAATGGTCGACTCCGCATCGATTTGCAACAGCATGATCGTCACACTCAGAATCATCGACAGAAACGCAACCACCCAAATGACAGCAATGAGCGCAAACCCTTTTCGAGGGCCTTTTGGTTTTCTGTTTATGTTTCGAGTCTGCATCATTTTGATCTAAGGTTCCCGATCGATTCGTAAATGGCTTGAATCATTGTCCAACACAAAGCGCCGACCAGCAACGCCATGCTGATCAAGATCACTGGTGAGATAATGCCGACTAAATTCGACAACAGTATATTCAATCGCTTGTCGTAGTAATCCGAGGCTCTATTCAGCGCCTTAGAGAGTTTCCCTGTGCTTTCACCCACCCCAATAAGGTCAATCATGTTGGGTGTAAATATATTCGCCGAGCGCATCGAGTGAGTCAGCTTGTAGCCGTCTTTCACCTTCAAAATTAAGTCTTTAAGGTGATGTTTCGCATGACGATTTGTCACCGTTTCCTGAGTCAACTCCAACGCCTCAACCAAGGGCACCCCATTCCCCACCAGATTCCCTAGCGTTTTGAGCCACTGCACATAGAAACCAAAGGTAAGCACCTGCCCATACAACGGAATCTTCAGTTTATACCTATCCCAGGCCTGCTTATTCTTCTCCGCAGTATGCCAGATTTTGACCACAAACATCAGAATAATGAGACCCAAAAGCATCGTCATCCAATGGTTCCGTAACAGATCACCTAGCTGAATCGCTACCACAACACCAAAAGGTTTCCCACCAGTCATCCCATCCAACAAAGTAGTGATCTGAGGTAGCAAATAGAAAATGAAGACACAAACAACCCCAATACAAGCGATCATCAAAAAGGCAGGGTAAATCATCGCAGAAATCAACTTGGACTTCAGCTCCATTTGCGCTTTCAGGTAGATCGCATGTTGATGCAGAATCGTCCGCAAGCTTCCACTAGCCTCACCAGCTTTCACCAGGTTGCAGTATAGCGGATCAAAACTCTTCGACGTCCTAGTCAACGCACTATGCATAGGATTCCCCTCTGTGATCCACTTGCGCAGACGACTAGATATCTCTTTCAGCTTCCCACTCTCGTCCCGCTGAGACATCGACGACAATGCTGGCTCCAAAGGCAAACCAGCCTCTAACAACTCAGCCAATTCCTCAGTAAATGCCACCACATCCGTAGAACTCAGAGGGATGGGTGCATCATCATCCTTCGCAGCCCTAGACTTACTCTCACCAGACAACGGCGCTACAGTGATCGGTTGAAAACCATCACCCAATAGCTTGCGCATCGCTTCCGACTTAGAAGACGCATCGATTTCACCAGAAACCTTTTCTCCTGATCCATTTAAAGCATTATATTTAAAGCTAGCCGACATAGGTTCTTATTTTTCTCTGCTCCCCGGAGTAGATGACAAGACTTCTTCAATGCTAGTAATCCCCTTCATCACCTTGCGCCATCCATACATCCTCATCGGCTCGAAGCCTTCCTTGTAAGCTTGATTTTCAATCTCCTGAGCATCCGCCCCTTTTGAGATCATATCCTGGAGAGTCTGGGTTACTTTACAAAGTTCATAAATCCCCACTCGTCCACGATACCCCGTATTGCGACATTCCTTACAACCCACAGCATGATAAGGCACTCCCTGGATATCATCAGGTATATGCAGCGCCTTTCTTTCTTCCTCACCAAATGATTCAGTTGGCTGCTTACACGCACCACAGAGCTTTCTCAACAACCGCTGAGCCAAAAATGCCCGCACCGATGCCGACACAAGAAACGGCTCAATCCCCATATCTAACAATCGACTAATTCCACCCAAGGCATCATTCGTATGCAGTGTGCTGAAAACCAAGTGACCAGTCAATGAAGCACGGATCGCAATCTCAGCTGTCTCCGTATCACGGATCTCCCCCACCATCACAATGTTAGGGTCAGCTCTCAAAATAGAACGCAATCCCTGCGCAAAACTCAGCCCAACTTCCGGACGCACCGCAATCTGCACCACACCCTGCAATTTATTCTCCACAGGATCTTCAATCGTAACAATCCTCGTCTCACGATCATTCAAGTGATCCAAAAAGCAATACAGGCTCGTTGATTTACCAGAACCAGTCGGCCCCGTGGCCAAAATCACTCCATTCGGCAGTTTGAGCACTTCGCGTATCCCTTCATTCACCGAATCCTCAAGATCCAGCTTCGCAATATCAAATTTATCTTGGTTCAGTAATCGCAAGCTAACCGTCTCACCCTCTACCGAAGGTATCGTCGCAACACGGACATCCACAGACTGTCCCTTATTGCTCATATGAATACGACCATCCTGCGGAGCGCGTCTCTCTGCCACATCCAGACGTGACATGATCTTCAAGCGAGCAATCACAGAATCCTGCAACGCATTAATATTTTCAGGCACCGGAACATCAAGCAGCTGACCATCCACTCGATAACGAATGCACATCCCACTCTTCTGCGGCTCCACATGAATATCCGTCGCCTTCTGCACCAATGCCTCACGTAGAATCTGATTCACAAACCTCAAGACACTAGCCTCCTCAGACTGATCATCATCAATCACTGAAGCCTCATCACTATCCAGCAACCGCTCAACATCAAGATCCCGACCTTCCAAAATCTTCTCAAACGTATCCGCACCCACACCATACATCGCCCCCAACTCCGCACGAACATTCCTCCGACTAGCCATCACAAACGACACCTTCGCCGGAATCAACCGAGTCACCATCTGCCTCATACTCAAGTTAAAAGGATCATAGCAAGCAACCGTCAGAGACTTACCAGCAACAGCATCAGCAAGAGCAACAGGCAACACCTGATAACGGATCGCCAAAGCCGCACCACAAACCGACTTCAGTTCAGTCACGGTTTCTCCTAAATTCAACTCAACCTCACGCCACTCCATCCCCACTTCCTGAGCAATCTCTTGCAGAAACAATTCCTCATCCACCAGCTCCGCATCCAAAATAGCATCAATCACCGAAACCTTCAGCTTCTTAGCATCATCCATCACCTCATAAAGAACCCCCAAGTCCGAACATTTAGCCTTAATCGCCGCAGCCTCAAAGCAGCTAATCTTATGTTTCGTCGTTGAGCGTAGTTCCATATTTAACTAGTTAACTAACATTTCAGAATAAAGTTGCAAAATATCTTTTAAATTATCGTAATTTCCCAAGTAACCACACAAAAAACCTACCATAACCCCGTCAACTATAACCCACTAGATCCATCAAAGCCCCCACCAAGCTAAGCACAAAAAAATAACAACTTATCAATGTCTATTGTCGAATAATTGATCTAGCAGATTAAACTGACATATTCTACCTTGGGCATTCCCGCTTTTAAAAACTGTATCAAACTCTCTTTATCCATTATTTCCTTCACATACTAACAACATTGCCATTAGATTGCATCCAGTCTTTGCATTGTGAAATCACCTAACTTTCAATACCTCAAAATAGCGCATCCTCACCTTCATCGTTTGGCGGCAGATGCTGAAGGTTTATGCATGAGCAGTCCAGACCTGTGCCTCGTCCGTCTACGCCAACTTTTAGAGTGTGTTCTAACATCAGTGTTAGGCAATGAACGTGAAATGGACAATGCTCGCCGCATAAATGAGCTGAAGTATAATGGGACCATTTCAGAGCAGATGTCGGATGCCATGCACCGACTCAGAAAGTTGGGGAATACAGCAACTCACGATGCTAAAGCTACTCAATCAGAGGCCGTGTTCGGGTTAAAGCTTGCTCGTGCCATAGCTGTTTGGTTTCACACCATTCACAACCCACAATTCAAACCCTCTGCATTCATCCCTCCCCCAGCTGCCTATGATGATTCCGAAGAACTTAAACAAGAGCTGGCCAAACTCAGCGCAAAACTCACCGCACAGAAACAAGCTACTCTAGCGGCACAGAACCTAGCCTCTGATCTCGGACAGGCTAAAAAAGCCGCAGAGGAAGAATCCCAGAGCCAATACAAAGATCTCATCGCAGCCCTTGATTTAGCCACTGAAACAGAAGAAAAACTCAAACAGGCTCAAGAAGACTTCCTCGATGCCATCAAAGAGAATGAAAAGCCTCCTAAGAAGCCGTCTAAAAAAGCAATCGCTTCTGCTGGATTAGCATTCGATGAAGAAATGGATGAAGCCACCACCCGGCGCATCATCGACCAGCAGCTTATCGATGCTGGCTGGGAAGCAGATTCTATTAAACTCCGCCACGCACGAGGAACCCGCCCCAAGCATGGAAGAAACCTCGCTATTGCAGAATACCCCACCGCCAGTGGACCCGCAGACTATGTGCTTTTTGTGGGACTCATTCCCATCGCCTCCATCGAGGCCAAGCGTAACAACCTAGACGTTGCAGGTAAGATAACTCAAGCCCAGCGCTACTCACTTGATTTCACCACACCTGAAGCCGTAACTCCCGCCTACGAGATCGAAGGACGCATACTCCCTTGGCCAGACGATGCCGAAGGCCACTATCACCTGCCATTCGTTTATTCATCCAACGGCAGACCATTCGTTAAACAGATCAAAGAAAAGTCCGGCACCTGGTTCCGTGATGTCCGCAAGCCTTCTAACATCAAGCGACCACTTCACAGCTTCCACAGTCCAGACGGTCTCCTAGATCTACTCAAAAGAAGTAAAGAGGACGCAGAGAAAGAACTGCAAAAAGAAGGTTTCGATTACCTCAAGCTCCGTGACTACCAGCAGAAAGCCATTCAGAAAGTCGAAACCGCTCTTGAGAAAGGCAAGACCGAATGCCTGCTCGCCATGGCTACAGGCACCGGCAAGACCCGCACCATCGTCGGGCTCATGTATCGCTTCCTAAAGGCAGAGCGATTCAAGCGCATCCTCTTTCTAGTCGACCGCACCGCTCTTGGAGACCAAGCACTCGACACATTCAGAGAAGCCCCTCTAGAGCAAAATCAAACACTCTCCACCATCTACAATATCGCTGAGTTGGGCGACATGGCAGCCGAGGCTGAAACTCGCATCCACGTCTCCACCGTCCAGGCCATGGTTCAGCGTATCTTCAATTCAGACGCTACACCCAATGTGGATGCCTACGACTGTATCATCGTCGATGAAGCCCACCGTGGATACACCCTAGATCAGGAAATGACCGAGGGAGAACTTAGCAACCGAGATGCCGCACGCTACCTATCCAGCTATCGTCGGGTGATTGATTACTTTGATGCTGTCAAGATCGGTCTCACCGCTACTCCCGCTAAGCACACCTCAGACATCTTTGGCAAGCCAGTCTACACCTACTCCTACCGCGAAGCAGTTGCTGACGATTGGTTGATCGATCACGAGCCACCTATCCGCTACGTCACTCTTCTCAGCCAGAACGGAATCAAGTTCAAGAAAGGCGAAAAAGTAACCGCCATCAATACCAAGACCAAGAAAACCGAAGCCGCAGAACTTGAGGACAACATGGACTTCAAGGTAGATGCCTTCAACAAGCGCGTCATCACTAAGAAATTCAACAAAGTGATCTGCAAGCAACTCGCAGAAGAAATTGACCCAAATGGCGATGAAAAGACACTCATCTATTGCGCCACAGACATTCATGCTGACATGGTCAAAACACTCTTGGATAAAAGGTTCTCAAAAATATATGGCGATAGCTACAATGAAGCCTCCGTCCGTAAAATCACCGGCAAGAGCGATAAAGTAAAGCTCCTCATCAAGCGCTTTAAAAACGAACGCTATCCCTCCATCGCTATCACTGTCGATCTCCTCACCACTGGTATTGATGTGCCTAAGATTTGCCACCTAGTATTCCTCCGCCGCATCAATTCCCGTATCTTATACGAGCAGATGATAGGACGAGCCACTCGCCGCTGTGATGAGATAGGCAAGGTTACTTTCAAGATCTATGACCCTGTAGACATCTACAAGACACTCGAAAAAGTCAACACCATGAAGCCATTGGTGAAAGACCCCAAGATCACACTCTCCGAGCTGATCGAGGAATTAAAAGAACCAGAGATTCACAATCTCCCAAAACCAAAAGGCTCTTCAACCACTCACGCGCAAGATGTGTTAGACACCATCAGTCAAAAACTCATGCGCGTATTACGTAAAGCTGAAAAGGAGGCTGAGCGCAAACCTGACATTAAAGACAAGCTCCGCGAAATGGAGGAATCAATGGAAGTCTCTCCCGCCAAGCTCCACACCTACGTGAGAGACCTTGGTCCTGAAAAAGCAGCGCAGTTCTTTGAAAAGCACACTCAGCTCCTACCTCAGTTAGAACAGGTGAAAAATCTTCTAGGCACCTACTTCTACCCTATCATATCAGATCACCCAGATAAACTGGTTCTCCGCGAGCAGAGCTATGGCGATCACTCCAAGCCAGAAGACTACCTAGAAGACTTCAAGCACTTCATTGAAAAACAACTCAATGAATCAGCAGCCATCAAGTGTGTGGTCAGCCGCCCTAAGGATCTAACACGTGCTCAGCTAAAGGAAGTCCGTCTCCTACTAGATCAGCATGGCTTCAGCCGCGCTAATCTAGATACCGCCTGGCGCAATACTACCAATCAAGACATAGCCGCCAGCATCATCGGCTACATCAGACAAGCCGCTCTCGGTGAGAACCTCATTTCATTCAAGCAACGTGTCGACCTAGCCATGGGTCACATCTACGCAATCCACCCATGGAGCCCAGTTCAGCGAAAGTGGCTAGAGCGTCTTGCGAATCAGCTCACCCATGAAGTCGTTATCGACAATGACTTCATAAACGATGCATTCTCAGCAGACGGTGGAGCTCAGCGTCTCAATATCATGCTAGGCAAGCAACTCGACTCCGTCCTCACCACACTATCCGATCACCTCTGGGAATCCGCCTAATCACTTTCAAATTTCAAATCCTCAAATTTCAAATCACACACACGTATGACTCAAAACGCTCTCGTCCAGAAACTCTGGAAAACCTGTGACGTCCTCCGCGACGATGGTATCAACTACTCTGACTACGTCACCGAGCTAGTCCTCCTACTCTTCATCAAGATGGAGCACGAAAAAGCACGAGTGAATGAGAAATACACAGAACGTCTTCCTGAGGGCTATAGATGGCCAGATATAAATGATAGAAGTGGCATCGATCAGCTAAACTTTTACAAATTCCTCCTTCTAACACTCTCTACAGGTAAGATCGAATTTACCGAGGAAGAGCGAGAGGTGATGAAAAAGGCGCTCAAGAAGAAGACAGGCAAAGCAGTCAAAGATGAAAATATTCCTAAGCATAAGGTGATAGACCCTATGGTCTCAGCCATTTACGCAGAAGCCCAGACCAGCCTCCGTGAGCCACGTCACCTCGCAGCACTCGTCCGCACCTTCGATACGCTCGACTGGTTCGGCAGTGACAAAGATGACCTAGGTGATGTCTATGAAGGACTTCTGGAGAAAAATGCTACCGAGACCAAGTCGGGAGCTGGTCAGTATTTCACCCCACGAGCATTGATAGATAGCATCGTGCGCTGTGTCCAGCCGCAAGCAGGAGAAACCATCCAAGACCCAGCCGCCGGCACCGCTGGCTTCCTCATCGCCGCAGACACCTATATAAAAGAGCATACCGACGACCTCTATGATCTCAAAGAAATAGACCGTAAGCGTCAGCGCACCGAATGCTACCTTGGCGTAGAGCTAGTCCCAGACACCCGACGGCTAGCCCTCATGAACTGCCTACTCCACGGCATGGAAGGCGGCTCAGAAGGAGTCGTCCAGCTCGGCAACACCCTCACCTCCATGGGAAGCAAACTCCCTAAAGTAGACATCATCTTAGCCAATCCCCCCTTCGGCACCTCCAAGGGCGGCAGCTCTGGCAAAGATCTCAGAGATGACTTCACCTTCACCACCTCTAACAAGCAGCTCGCCTTCCTCCAGCACATCTACCGTGGGCTCAAGCCCGGTGGCAGAGCCGCCGTCGTGCTTCCAGATAATGTCCTCTTTGAAGATGGCGTAGGCGCAGACATCCGCCGTGACCTGATGGATAAATGTAATCTCCACACCATCCTCCGCCTCCCCACAGGCATCTTCTATGCTGCTGGAGTAAAGACAAACGTCCTCTTCTTCACCAAAGGCACCAAAGCGAAGCCAACCCAAGAAGTAGGCTGCACCCAGAGCACCTGGTTCTATGATCTCCGCACCAATGCCCCCAGCTATGGCAAACGCACCCTCTTCGAAGAAAAAGAACTCACCCCCTTCGAGGAAGCCTTTGGCGACTGCCCGCATGGCACAGCCAAGCGCAAGGATCAGGGAGAAAAGGGAAACTTCAGAGTTTACAGCAGAGCAGACATCACCAAGCGCAATGAGAACCTAGACATAACCTGGCTCCGTGATGATTCAACAACAGCTGCAGAGGATCTCCCTGCACCAGAAATCATCGCCGATGACATTAAAAAAAATCTGGAGCAAGCTATAAAAGCCATTTCTAAGCTACAGGAGGAATTAGTATGAGTAAATTACCGAAGGGCTGGACTCTCTCTTCAATTGGTGAAGCATGCCAAATTCACGATTCAATGCGTGAACCTGTAAACAACACTGAAAGGCATGCTAGAATAACAGGGAAAGATTCTACTAAGCTTTTTCCCTATTATGGAGCAACTGGTGAAGCTGGTAAAATTGATGGTTATAGATTTGACGGTGAATATGTTCTTCTTGGAGAAGATGCAGCACCTTTTTTAGAACCTCACAAAGGTGTGGCTTATTTAGTATCAGGAAAATTCTGGGTAAACAATCACGCACACGTTCTAACACTTAACTCGTCTAACAAATATCTACTCAATTACCTTTTACAGATTGATTATAAACCATACATAACAGGCACTACGCGTCTTAAGCTAAATCAAAGCAAATTAAAATCCATTCCTCTCCCACTCCCTCCCCTACCCGAACAAAAACGCATCGTAGCGAAGCTGGACAAGTGTCAGCAGCGGATAGAGGGCTCAAGCGAGGCATTGGCGGCGATTCCCGAGTTACTTGAGAACTACCGCTCCAGCCTCCTAGCCTCAGCCTTCCGAGGCGACCTCACCAAAGCCTGGCGTGCAGAACAAATAACCAAAGAAATCCAAAAAGAATCCGCCCAAGACCTCCTCACCCGTCTCCGCCAAGAACGCCAACAACAATGGCAGCAATCCGAACTCCAAAAATACCAAGTAAAAGGCAAAACCCCACCTAAGAATTGGAAAGATAAATATAAAAAGCCTGCTCTTCCTGATACAGCAAATCTACCTTCTATTCCAAACTGCTGGCAATGGGCTAATTTTGACAACTTAACTAAGTGTCAGAAATATGCCATGAAAGCTGGTCCTTTTGGTTCAGCATTGAAAAAAGAGTTCTATACTGAAACTGGCTATAAAATTTATGGTCAGGAGCAAGTAATTAAAGATGATCCTTATTTTGGCAATTACTTTATCGGAGAAGATAGATACAAAACATTAGAATCATGTAAAGTAGCTCCTGGGGATCTTTTAGTCAGTTTAGTTGGAACGATCGGAAAAACAATGATAGTTCCTAAGGATGCTCTTCCAGGTATCATTAACCCTCGTCTCGTGAAGATATCACTCGATGATTCAGGTTGTTACCCCCAATATATACAACAGCTACTTGCCTCATCTACAGTAAAAAACTTCTTTAAGATCATTTCTCATGGTGGAACTATGGATGTTTTAAATATGAAAATTCTTAAGTCCTTACCTATTCCTCTCCCACCCCTAGCCGAACAAGCCGAAATTGTCCGCCTACTAGAAACCGCCTTCAAACGGATTGATGCCATATCCGCCCTACACAACGAACTCATCAAGCAACACACCGAACTCACCCAATCCCTACTAGCCAAAGCCTTCCGCGGAGAACTCGATCCACAAGACTCAAATGACGAACCTGCCAGTGAAATGCTTAGACGCATGATCCAAGAAAACAAAAACATACTAGCGGTTAAAAAACCCCCTCGTGAAAAAGTAACAATTAAGAAAAATAACAAAACTATGTCACTTCAAGATATATTACCAGAACTTAAGCCTCAGACATCAACAGATGAGCTCTTTAAGTTATGTGGATACGCCTCTAATGCAGAAACTGATGAAGTTGAAAAATTCTTCGTAGAATTACGTCAATCTTTACAGGAAGGCAAATTAACAAAAGAACGTATTGGTGATTTCGACTATTTCAGCCAAGCACAAAGCTAAAAATGAAAATTGATAAACTACATATTAGATCTCCATTCAAAAATCTGGACGATGTTCTAGTCGATTTTGATGAAAATCACCTCATGACCGTAATCGTGGGCTCAAATGGTTCTGGAAAATCTAACGTCCTTGAGGCGCTGGTATCCATTTTCAGAAATCTAGATTTAGGAGAAACCCCTCTTTTTTCATATCAAATCGAATACAGTATGGGACAAGCCAATGAGAAAAAATCCCTTGTTGTAGATGCCGATCCAAAACGAGGAACGACCGCCCATCAACAATACAGTATTTCATTACAGTTACATAATGCCGAGAACACAGTCAAAATACCGATATCTAAGGTCAAACGCGACAAAGATGGACACTCAAGCTATTTACCAAAATATACATTCGCCTATTACTCTGGACCTAGTGATCGACTAGAAAAATATTTTCGTAAACACAGAACAGATTTTTACAACCAACTTCTAAAGAGCAATGTAAATCTCGAAGGTGACATCCGCCCGCTCTTTTATGCTAAACCAAACCACAGTCAGTTCGTGCTCTTGGCTTTCTTTCTTTCTGAAAACAACTCAAAAGAAAAAGAATTCCTCAAAGAACACGTAGGTATTGAAGCTCTCGATTCGGTTCACTTTGTCATGAGAAAACCCAGATGGTGCAAAGACAAGAAAAAGCAGATAGAGCTATTTTGGGGTGCCAAAGGGGTTGTACGTGAGTTTCTTGATACTTTATATGAATACACCTTAGCTCCACTCAAAATCACCAGAAACGAGGACACTACGCTTACAGGATCTAACACGAAAAATGAATTCTTTCATCTATTTCTACAAGACGTAACTAAACTTAAAGCATTTGCTAAAGATTTAGCACCGGACGTCTTCTTTAAAATGCTAGAAAGCACCTTACTTTCAGAAATTATTTCAGAAGTAAGCATCCGCGTTAAAGTCAAAGGCAGTAACACCCCTCTTTCTTTCAAGGAACTCAGTGAAGGAGAGCAACAGTTACTAACTGTTTTAGGACTACTCAAGTTCACTGGTGACGAGGACTCTCTGTTTCTTTTAGACGAACCCGACACTCATCTTAACCCTAATTGGGCTTCCAAGTATCTGAGCTTTCTCCACGAGTTTGCTCCTAGCCCTAAATCCAGCCACCTTCTGATGGTAACTCACCATCCGCTTGCAATAGCTGAACTAGAGAAGGAACAAGTGCAGGTAATGAGTGCTGATGAGGACTTCAAAATCTCAGCCAAAACTCCAGAGCTAAGTCCAAGAGGACTTGGCTATAGTGGGATTCTAATGAGTGATATGTTCGGACTTAAATCTGATGTAGATCAACATACACATAAAAAACTAATCAGACGCGCACAACTGGCGGCGATTGACGATCTAACAGATAAACAGAATGAAGAACTCAAAAATCTAAATATTTATTTAGACGAGTTAGGCTATGTTAATTTTGACTCAGACCCGAATGGCACTCACTTAAGCAGATTTTCTGTAGTTATTTCGGTGATGGATTTCTGTAAATATGTGTCTTGG
>JBPOGF010000014.1:0-126798 GCA_051251915.1 Akkermansiaceae bacterium
CCAAGACACATATTTACAGAAATCCATCACCGAAATAACTACAGAAAATCTGCTTAAGTGAGTGCCATTCGGGTCTGTCCAGAATGGGAATTTGTGAATGATTTCTTTAGGCCGCTTAGTTTGCGTCGTTTAGATGTGGATGGTGTTGGGTAGAATGTGAGGGTGATTACATTTCTACTTCACCTGCGCCGCCAGTGGTGTTCTTATTTATTTCTTAGGGATGGTGATGAGGGTGTAGTAGGCGGTGCTTTGGAAGTCTGAGTGGTTGGAGCCGAATGCGGTGCTTTTTAGGTTGATGCGGTAGAGGCGTGGGGTTGCGCTTGGGGTGGGGCGGAGGTTTGTTTTGGTGAAGTCTTTGATGGCGATCTGGACTGATTTGTTGTCTGTGGACCATCTTGTGGCTTCGATTTCTTGTTGCGTTTTATCGTGTTGTTTGGATCCGTAGGTGGATGAGTTCTCGTAATACCAGGATTCTATGACGGTGCTGTTGTAGGTGTCTTGGGTGGATTTGTCTACGGGCTGGGTGAAGAAGATTTCGAATCCGTATTTACGTGCTTCAATTCTGTGGATGGCTTGGCTGGTTTTGTTGTCCCAGGTGATTTTTTGGAGTGCTGCGAGGTTTCCTCCTTTGGATGCCCAGCCGCGGCCGGTTTGACCTACCCACATTTCTCCGGTGGGTGAGAAGGTGAGGCGCATGGCTCCGGATGGGAGGCCGGTGACGAAGGGGAGGACGCAGCCTTGTTCGATTCCGTTGACGGTTTCTAGGGATACGCGGTGGATGTTAGAGAGGGTTTGGTCGCCTACGAAGATTTGGCCGGTGAAGGGGCCGAATTTGCCTTTTGTGGTATCCCAGACTGGGTGTCCGGGGGAGTTTGCGACGAGGGCGTGTGGGAAGAGGACGCTGGGGAGTTGGCGGTTATTGATGAGTTCGTCTCGGCGTTTGTCTAGGGTGGCGGGGGTTTCTCCTGGGAGGTCGATGAGGCCGGATGGGTTGCCGTAGAATTTGTCTTTTTCGATGACGTAGAGTCTGGATGTGCCTACGAATTCTCCTTGGTTTTCTGTATAGTAGAGTTTGTCATCTGGTGAGAATGCTAGACCTGCTGGGCTGCGGAGTCCGCTGGCGTAGGGGATGGTTTTACCGTCTGTGGTGAGCTGCATGTTCCAGCCTCTGTAGCCGCCGCTGGCGCCCATGTATTTGCCACCGGCTTTGTAGGCGCTGTGCTTCATGTCGCTGCCTTTTGGGATGGAGTAGACTCTGTCGCCTGCGTGCTGGATGTTGAGGTTGAAGTGGATGTTGCCGTCTTTGTCGATGGCTGGGCCGTGGTTGAATGCGTGGTAGTTGCCGGCGAATCTGAATTGGTCGGTGAGGGTTTGGTAGGTGTCTGCTGTGCCGTCTTTGTCAGTGTCTGAGATGCGTGAGATTTCTGGTTTCTGGGCGACGATGAGATCACCGTCTGGCATGATGGTGAGTCCTAGGACGTCATAGGCGCCGAGGGCGTAGGGTTGCCATTGGTTGTTTTTGATTTTCCAGATGCCTGCTGCTCGTGAGCCGATGACGGGGGTGCCGTCTTGCTCGAATTCGATGGCTAGGGGCTCGAATAGTGGTGTGGTTTCGCTGGCGTATGTGGGGCCTTGGGCTTCGGTGATGCTGAAGCCTTGGATGATGTCTTGGCCTTTGTTGTTAGAGGGTGTCCAGGCGAATGGGGAGTTGATGACTTGTGGGAGGAGTTTGCCTTTGTCTTCTCCGGTGATTGGGTTGTTAGGGATGGCTGTCCAGGTGACTGGGGTGGAGAGGGTGGTGAGTGTCCAGGTTCCTTTTTGGTTGTCGATTTTACCGGTGCTGGCTTGGATGTTTTTGAATGCTTTGGGTGGGAAGGTGAGGGTGAGTGGTTGCTTGAGTTCTCCGGTGATGGTGGCGTTTAGGGTGCCGTTTGTGTCGATGACGAAGGTGAGGTTGACTTGGTTTCCATCTAGTGTGTAGCTGATGGTGGGTTTGTCAGTGGTGGTGTAGCTGGTGAGTTTTCCTGTGATGGATGGGAGTTTGTCTGCGAAGGCTTGTGTGTCTGTGGGGAGGTCTGTTGCGTAGCTGTTTAGGAGTGCTGCTGAGAAGGGTTTTCCTTTGGTGGTGAGTGGGGCTAGGATGGATTTGTATTGTTTTGGCCATGGGCGGGAGTCGATGCCCATTTTTGATTGTTTTCCTCCGCGGCCTTTGATTTCTCCGCGGATGTCTAGGAAGCGACCTGTCCAGATGGCGTCGATGCCGAGGGTGGAGGGGTCAAAGGAGTAGTTCTGGGCGTTGGTCTGGCCGATGTGGATGCCGCGGGCTGAGGTGCCGTTGTTAACGAAGGCGCGGTAGACGACTGTGGTGTCACGGGCGTTTACGCTGTCTGCTGCGGTGTCTGGGTTGTAGGGTGGTTGTTTACCTTTTTCTACCATGCGCTTGGCTGGGCCTGCTTTTTCTTTGGGGTTTAGAGTTAGGAAGTAGTCGTAGAGTGAGCGTTTTTCTTGGGTGGACATGATGGCCTTTGAGTAGGCGGGCATGATGGGCTGATATGCTATTCCTTTGATGTCACCTTGGGTGTTGATGGCGAGGTGACTGGCGGGGTTGGAGAGTGAGGACTGGAGGTAGAGGAAGTCTGCAGCGAGTGAGATGGTTTTATTGCTGTCGGTGTCGATGACTTGGTGTTGGGCTGGTTTTAGCTGGAAGGTTTGGTAGAGGTTGGGGCCGGTTTTGAATGAGGTGTCTCCTTGGATGACTGAGTGGCATTCCACGCAGCCTTTGGCGTGGAAGGTTTCTTTTCCTAGCTCGACCATGTCGATGAGTTCTGGCTGGGCTTGGGCGGAGGCTAGGTGTGAGCAGGCTAGGGAGAGGGTGAGTCCGAGGCTGATGGGGGTAGTGTATTTGAGGTTCATGGTGAAAGTTTGGTGGGTGTTGGTGTTGGTGTGGGTGTTATTACTTGAGTAGGTCTGCGACTTTGAATGTTTCTTGGTCTTTGGCGCTCATTCCTGGGGCGTTTGTGAGGGTGATGGTGGTGCCGTCTGGTGACCATTTTGCGGAGGTGACGTAGCGGCTACCGAAGACGTGGTCTTGGCGGTTTCCTTTGATGGTGAATTGAGATTTTCCGATGTCGAGGAGGTAGGGTTTGGTGTCATCGTCTGGGGCGTGTTCTTTGAGGAGTAGGATGTCAGAGGTGGGGCTGAATGCTATTGGTTTGGCGTCTTTGATGGTGGCGATTTTTTCACCATTTTTCCAGATTTCTGTGAGTCCTTGTCCTTCGGCTGGGAGGGGGACGAATGTTGCTTTGAAGCCTGTGGGTGAGGTGAGTGGGTCGTTGATGAGTTTTTGGATGACGGGGATGAGTGCGTCTGTCCAGATCTTGTATCCTTTGGCTTTTGGGTGGAGGAGGTCTGGCATGATTTCTTTTGTGAGGGTGCCGTCTGGTGTGAGGAAATTTTTGTTGATGTCTAGGTAGTGGACGTAGTTTCTCTTTCCTAGCTGGGCGATGGTTTGGTTGACTTGGGTGTTGACGATGCGCAAGGGGTCAGTGGGGGTGGCGCCGCGTGGGAAGATGGCGTGGAGGATGATTTGGGTTCTTGGTGAGCGCTGGTGGATTTCGTCGATGATGATTTTGATAGCGTCTGCGGTGTCTTGTGGGGGTTTGGGTTGGCGGCTGCCGGTGTTGTTGGTGCCGATCATGACTACGGCGACTTTTGGGTTGAGGGTTTCTGGGAATGCGCCGTTTTGGAGTCTCCAGATGACGTGCTGGGTTTGGTCTCCGCTGATGCCGAGGTTGAGGGCGTTGTATTGGGTGAAGTTGTCTTTCCAAAGTTGTCTGCCGGGAGTTTGCCATGCTTGGGTGATGGAGTCACCGATGAAGACTAGCTGGCATTTATCTGCTGTGGTGTTGGCGTTTTTGACTTGGTTGTTGTGGCGGTTTAACCAGAAGTCTCCGCGGGGGACTGGGGTGGAGGAGACGGTGGTGGTGGGTGCATCAGGTGTGGTTGTCTGAGCGTAGAGTGGGGAAGCTGCGGTGAGGAGTGCGATGATGGGTGCAATGCTTTTCATGATGCTATAGTATGGTGGTTGTGTTTTTTTACCATCCAGAAGATCTTATTCTTTCAATTATACCGTTTGGGCTTTTAAATAGGACAATAGTGGAACCTTCTTAAGGTTAGGGATAGCTAGGTGAGTGTGGTGCGTTAATGATAGATTTGTTTGATTGTGTTGTTTTTCAGAATTTACTGAAAAAATAATATACATGGGGTTGGTGTGTTTATGAGTTGTGTGCTAGGGTGTGATTATGATGAGAAAATCTGTTTTAATTGTTGGGGGGAATAGTGGGATAGGTGCAGAGGTGGTGAAGCAGTCACTTGCGGCAGGGTATAAGGTGCATTTGGCGCTGCGGAAAACGGAGGAGATTTCTGAGAGTGTGGATAGTGTGCAGTATTATGATGCTTTAGTTGGAGGTGAGAGTGAGCTTGTATTGCCAGATGTGCTTGATGCTTTGATTTACTGTCCTGGTACGATTCAGTTGAAGTCATTTCACCTGATTGATAGTGAGCAGATGAGGGCGGATATGGAGGTGAATGTCTTTGGTGCGGCACGGATGGTGCAGGCGGCGTTGCCTGCTTTGAAGAATTCGCTATCTGCGGGTGGTGCATCTGTGGTGATGTTTTCATCTGTGGCTGCGCGGACGGGGTTTGCCTTTCACGCTTCGGTCAGTATGGCGAAGGGAGCGCTGGAGGGACTGACTTGTAGTTTAGCTAGTGAGCTAGCTTCTGCTGGGGTTAGAGTGAATGCGATAGCGCCGGGGCTGACAGATACGCCGTTAGTGAATAGGTTACTGAATTCTGATGAGAAGCGAGCCAAGTCTGCTGCTCGTCATCCTATTCAAAGGATAGGTGCTGCTTCTGGTGTGGCTAGCTTGGTGAGTTATTTGGTGAGTGATGATGCTGCGTTTGTGACGGGGCAGGTATTTAATGTTGATGGGGGGATGAGTTCGTTAAGGTAATTTTGAATGTAGAATGTGGAATTTTGAATTTGGGAGGAGTTATCGACTGGGAGGTCGATGTTACGGGTGAATTTGTATGAGTGAGAGTATTGAAAAGACGGTTTTGGTGACGGGTGCTAATGGATACATTGGCACTCGGTTGATACAGGCTCTGGGTGAGCGTGGGTATAGGATACTGGCGGTGGTTCGGAATAGGAATAGGTTGCGACAGGAGCTGGTGGATTCTTTAGGGGGGCAGTTGGAGATTATTGAGGCTGATTTTAGTGTGGAGGAGTTACCGCAGATTTCTGAGAAGGTGGATGCTGCTTATTATTTGTTGCATTCTATGAGTTCCGAGGGGGATTTTATGGATGCGGAGGCTGAGTGTGCGAATCATTTTGCTTCATGGATCAGAGGTTCTGGCTGTGGGCAGATCGTTTACCTTGGTGCGCTGTTGCCTCAGGATGTGGAAGGGACTGTGCTGTCGAAGCATATGAAATCTAGGGAGAATGTGCAGCGTATTTTAGAGGGTTCTATGGTGCCTCTGACTACTTTACGGGCTTCGATTATTGTGGGTAGTGGGAGTGCTAGTTTTGAGATTATTAGGGACTTGGTGGAGAAGTTGCCGGTGATGATTACTCCTAAGTGGGCGAGTACGGAGTGTCAGCCTATTGCGATCAGGAACATTATTTATTATTTGGTGGGGGTGATTGAGAGTGAGGTTTGTAAAGGTGAAGATTATGATGTGGGTGGGCCTGAGCAGTTGAGTTATGGTGATATGTTGAGGAGCTATGCGAAGATACGAAAGTTGACTCGGTTGATCATACCTGTGCCATTTTTTAGTGCTAAGTTGTCGTCTCATTGGTTGCAGTTATTTACGGCAACGAATTTTCATCTGGCGAAGAACTTGATTGATAGTTTGAGTATGAAGACGGTGTGTGGTGATGACCGAATTACGGAGGTGATTCCGCAGACGTTGCTGACTTATGATGAGGCTATTGATAAGGCGTTTTCTAAGATTGCGCAGAATATGGTGCCTTCTACTTGGTATGGCTCGCTGGTGAGTGGTTCGTTGACCCATGAGCAGTTGGCGAATGTGAATGTGCCGGAGCATGGTGTTTTCAAGGATGATAGGTCTCGGGAAATTACGGTTTCTAAGGATGAGTGTATTGATGCTATTTGGAGTTTGGGTGGTAGGGCTGGGTGGCCATCAATGCAGTGGGCGTGGAAGATTAGAGGGGTGATGGATAAGATGGTGGGAGGGATAGGGATGCGCCGAGGGAGGAGGCATCCTAGTGAGTTGAGTGCTGGGGATGCGCTGGATTTTTGGAGAGTTATTTTGGCGGATAGGAAGCGTGGGAGGTTGATTTTGTATGCGGAGATGAAGTTGCCAGGTGAGGCTTGGCTGGAGTATGAGGTTGATGGTGATCGGTTACATCAGGTTGCGACGTTTCGGCCAAAGGGTGTGTTTGGGCGGGTGTATTGGTATGCGGTGTATCCGTTGCATTTGATTATATTTCCGCAGATGTTGAGGCGTTTGGCGAGTGGGTGGAAGAATAGGGAATCGTGATGCGGGCTTGATGGGATTTCATGAAAAGTGCGATTGATGCATCCATTTTGTAAAATAAATCGTTTTAATGGTTGATGACGCCTTCAATAGCACCTTCAATCTTTGCATTGCCAACCCTCCTCAGAGAGGGCTGGGAAATTGATGAGCAGATTAAGATGATACCAGATAAAACAGAAACTAGAGTAGTGCCTATGGTTGATTCCGGGATGCATCTCTCTGTTGAAGCAACAGCTGAGCTTCTAGCTCGAGTTTCTAAGCATGATGTGAATGCTCTGTCAGATCTGTATGAAGCACATGCTGGGTTGCTGATGTCGGTAATCATGGCAGTCTTGAATAATAAGGCTGAGTCTGAGGATATTCTTCAGGATAGTTTCTTGGCTATATGGAATAAGGCAGGAATGTATAGTCCTCATCTGGGTAAGCCGACTAGCTGGATGGTAACTCTTGCTAAGAATAAGGCTTATGATCGGTATCGGAAGCTGATGCGTCAGTCTGAGGGGATGGTGGTGTTGAAGGATAATTATATTGTGAAGCAAGAGACTGCGGTTCTGGCACCACAGGCGGAGAATGAGGAATTGCTGGCGGGATTCCAGGATCTTAATCCAGACCAGCAAGAGGCGATAGAGCTGGTATTTTATCAAGGTTTAACTCAGCAAGAAGCTGCTGAGAAGCTAGAGGCGCCGTTAGGGACGGTGAAAGCACGTATTCGACGCGGGCTTTTGAAACTTAAACAATGCCTCAGTAAGGATTAATTTGAAGTAACCATGTCTATAATGAGTAAAGAACAGGTAGAGGATTTGGCGATTCAGTATGCGACCGAGGGGTTAGATGCTGAGGGGCAAGTGATCTATGATGCATGGATTCTCACGGCGAGTGATGAGGAGAAGCAGGTATTCGCTGAGATGGTGGATGTGTGTGCTGATGTTTCACTGAGTGCGGTGGATCTGACAAAGGTGGAAATTTCTCGATCAGTGAAAGCTGATCTGCTTAAGAAGGTAGAAAAGTCATCTGAGCAGGATGGGGTGATGTTGGTGCGTGAGGGTGATCAGGAATGGATAAATTTGCCGGTGAAGGGGGCTCAGTTGTTAGAGTTGTCTGCGCGTAAGGAGGATGGGTTTGTGGTGTCGATGATCGATGTGAAGCCTGGGAGTGAGTTTCCTGCACATGATCATCATGGGGTGGAGATGGCTTATATTTTAGAGGGTGACTTGGAGTCTGATGGGGTGATGCTGAATGCGGGGGATTTTTTCCGAGCAGATGCAGGGACTCATCATGGGAAGCATTTTTCACCGAGTGGTTGCAGGGCGTTGATTGTGACAGCAAGTGAGAATTATCATCATAAGACGATGAAGACGCTTGGTGCTGTGCAGAAGGCGTATCGGAAAATCAAGGGGGTGTTTGCCTCAAGTAATCATTAACTTTTTGGACTGGTGATGAACTACAAGAAATTTGCTTATCAAAGCGCTGTGTGTAGCTGTATGTGCGTGGGAGGGATGATGAACTTGAGTTGTGTGCATCAGACGCAGAAAGGGTTGGCTGGCGAGAGGATAAAGGTGGGGTATACTTGTGTTAAGGATATCACTTATACTCCGGAGGGGTGGAAGCAGGTGGTGAAGGGGGACTTTTATAAGCCGAAGGTTGCGGGTAAAACTCCTGTGGTGCTGCTAGTGCATGGTGGTGGATGGGCTGAGAATGATAATCGGTATCAGATGGGGGGGATTGCGCGTAAGCTTGCGAGGCAGGGTGTTGCGGTGTTTAACGTGACGTATAGGTTGGCTCCAGAGTTTCATTTTCCTGCGCCGGTGGATGATTTAGTTGAGGCATTAAAATGGCTCAAATATAATGAGGAGCAACTTGAAATAGATACAGAACGTACTGCTGTTTATGGATACTCGGCTGGTGGTCATTTAGCTGAGCTAGCAGCGATGCGCGAGATGCCAGCTGGTGTAAAGATCAAGGCTGTAGTAGCTGGTGGGACGCCGCATTTTATGCGTGTGGATCCGGATTTTCCGTTAGTTAAGGATTTTATTGGTGAGTCTTATGATGAGTCACCAGAGTTGTATGAACAGGCTACACCGGTGGACCAGGTGACTAAGGATTTTCCGCCAGTATTTATTTATCATGGCAGTGAGGATGATTTAGTGCCTCCTCTTCATGTTAAGCACTGGGAGAAACGACTTAAGGAACTGGGTGTTGAGCATGAGATATACTGGGTGAAGGGGAGAGGGCATATTGGGACGTTTTTAATTCCTCAAGGGTCGGTTAGTCATGCGATAGATTTTTTAAGGAAAAAGTTGTGATCTTGGTGAGTAGCTCCGAATTACGCTGAGCAAATATGGCGAACTAGTTTATATTTTCCTAGCTTGGTTGCTCTGAAACTGGAATAGAGAAATAATGATAGTAGGGTTTAGTGCATTCATTTAAATTACTTTATTGCGAATGTGTGAGAAAACCGCATAATTTGTACAAGTGAACCGTTATTAAAATCATGCATAGATACACAAAACTTGGTTTAGGAGTCTTTCTATTCTTTGCCTTTATACACATCTTTTCTAAGGATATTACTTGGTCGGATGTTGCTGGTTGGGGAGGGCAAGTGGAGGCGACTGCATTTTATTCTAAACAGAAATCACTTGAGGCGATCTGTGGGTATTTGATGTTGTTGGGGGTGGGGATGATGTTGATTGGGTTGTGGGAGAGGAGAGATGCTGTTGGAGGGCGTGGTGGGGTGAGGGTTCCTAGTCCATTGAGTGAGGAGGAGGCAGATGGTTTTAGGGAGTGGTTGGCTGGCGATATTTCAAGGAAGTATCATAGTAAGCAATCACAGGTGGAGCAGTATCGGAGCTATGCTTTAAAAGGGAAATAGGGGGTATGAGACGTGTGACTGTAGAGGAGATAAAGGAGATGCACGCTTCAGGATACTGAGGTGATGGTTTGAAGGATGCAGTTTTGCTATTCGAACTAGGGATGAAAGCAGATAGACTTATAGATGAGATTACTGATGGGTTTAGTGGGGTGAAACTGGGTGTTGGTATCGGTTTGCGAGAGGCACAGGGTTTAGATAATTACGAGACTGAAGAGGTGTGTGCTTTAAATAGAGAGCGAGATGAAAAAGAGGATTGGTCAAAGATTAGTTCTAATGATCTGAATGAGTGCTATAGTAGTTTGTCTTTTTTTGATTCTCTGGGATTAAGGTTTCATTTGCCTGCTTTTATGGTTGCGGAGTTGCGAGGGGAGTATGAGCATAAATTGTCATTTTGTTTTACCTACTTGAAGGAGCATTGCAGAAAGAGGTTTGATTTTTTGTCACCGGATCAGCGTGGTGTTGTTCGGAGGTTTTTGATGTTTCTGTTAGAGCATCCTGATTACGAGTTTGATAGGGAGGATATTGAGCGTGCTTTGGAGGTTTATTGGAGGTGATTATTTGATATTGGTGATTTTGGGTGGATCATGTTATGAGTATTACTTAGAAGATTGATTATCGAAATCTGTCTCATGTAGAATTTTATGAAGAAGCGTAGACCTACATCTAGAATATGGCTGATTGCATTGTTGTTTGCAGTGGTTGTTCCCTTACTTGGCGCGACGGTTGGTGTGGCTATTACAGTTGAAGCTTTGTCATTAGTGAGTGTCTCCTGGATTTTATTTTGTAGTGCGATTCCGATGTTGTTTGCAGGGGGGGTGAATTCTATTGTGATCGGTATTGGATATCGTTTTAATAAAACTAACACGTATCTCATAGGAGTTTTCATTTTCATTAGCATCGTCATTTTCACTTTATCTGTTCGCATTGCTGAATTTCTTAGTGTGATCTGAAAATTGAGGAGTTACTTTCTGGCTAGGCAGCTTTTGAAGCCTTGGGCTTTTTTGAGGAGGCGGTGGGAGCGGGTTGCTGTTTTGTCTGATGAGTAGTATGGCGGTGTGGAATTTTATTGGAGGTAAGTTTTTTGATCGTTTGACCTCTGGGTCTGAGCGTGGCATTCATTGTGTGACTTATGAAGGATGAAACATTGATTGCTGTGAAGGCTATTATTTTTGATATGGATGGGGTTTTGGTTGATTCTGAGAAGCATTGGCAGGATGTGGGGAGTGATTTGGTTGGGCGATTGGTTCCTAGGTGGAATGCGAATGATAGAGAGAGGATTATGGGGTTGGGTTGTGAGCCGCTTTATCAGCTTTTGTGTGATGAATATGAATATGGAGGTAAGTATGGTGATTTTAAGGAGGAGTATCATGAAGCGATTAGAAGTGTGTATGTGGATCGGTGTGAGCTGTTAGATGGGGTGTTGGATTTATTGATCGGTTTGAAGAAGTCTGGGGTGTTGTTGGCGGTGGCGACTTCTTCGTTGAGGGAGTTTTTGGATATCGTTCTGGAGCGGTTTGGGCTTGGTGAAATTTTCGATGTGGCTTTGTCTGTTTCGGAGGTGAATGGTGCTGGTAAACCAGATCCGGAGATTTACTTGAGGACGGCTGAGAGGTTGGGAGTGGGGGTGGATTGTTGTATGGCGATTGAGGATTCGTGGGCTGGGGTGAGTTCAGCAACTCGTGCTGGGATGAAGGTGATTGGGCTGAAGAATGGATTTAATGATGGGCAGGATTTGTCGGCTGCTGATGGGTTTTTGGATGGGTTTCGAGGGGTGAGTGCGAGTGCTGTTGTTGAGAGGTTTTAGTGGGGGTAAGTTTTTTACCACGAATCTGCACGAATTTTCACGAATGGTGGACGATGGAACGCTTGGTTGATGTTTTTTTGACCACGGAAGGTACGGAATAGACGGAACTTGGTTGATGGGTAGGGAAGCTTGGGTTGTGTGGTAAAGTGATCGGTTAGCAGTGATCGGTGATCGGGCTTGGGTTGATGGAACGACTAGGGTTGTGCGCTTTGGTTTTGACTTGCTGTCTTGACAATTTACTAGCGTGATAGGTGAAAAGGGTCTAATCTATGATTGTGAAAGTAGAAGATATCGTGGCTGAAGCTGCTAAGCTGCCTGAAGACCAGAGAGCATCAATTGCCTCTAGGATTATTCATGGTCTAGAAAAACCTAGGTATTGGGTTTCAGATGAAGAGGTTGCTGATCGTATGGATGAGGCGGAACGCGATCCTAGTGTAATGATCTCTTTTGAAGAATTTGAGGCAGGAGTAGTGTTTATGACTTAAGCAAATGGAAGTGTTTTGTATGGTGTTTATTATATGAGATTAGTTTTTGTTTTATTCACTTTGTTTCTGATTGGGTGTGAGAAGAAGGTTGTAGAGAGGCCTGCGAGAGATCAGGAGGAGAATTTTCAAGTTGTGATTTCTGCTGCTAAGACTGCGCGAGAGGAAGGTAAATCAACGGGGGATCCAGCTCCTGCACCATAGCTTAACTTAGTCTTCTAGTGGTCGAACTATGGGGTCCACCTCAGAGAAGGTCATGATGCTCAAAATTGGCTTAATTGGCATAGATTTTGCTCCTAGGAAATTCTGAAATAAGCAATCAACCCCCTTATCACCCCATGAAAGCCCCTCCGACCACCTGACCCAAAAAGCAAATTCCTAGCAGTTATTGATTCAGCATCATGTATACAAAGAAAAAAACCCTGTTAATAGGCTGGGATTCCGCAGACTGGAAAATTATTAACGACCTCCTCGAAGAAGGAGGGATGGAGGGCATTCGTAGTCTGATGGATGGTGGCACCTACGGGAATTTAGCTACCTTGGAACCTCAGCTTTCGCCCATGCTGTGGACCTCCATTGCCACCGGCAAGATGGCCTATCATCACGGTGTGCAGGGCTTCACCGAGGTCGACCCAGTGAGTGGTCAGATCGTCCCCGTCTCTGCCGCTACCCGCAAATGCAAGACCCTTTGGGAAATGTTGGGGGAGAAAGACCTTCGCTCCCATGTCGTCTCCTGGTTTGCCACCCAGGGTGAGCAAAAGCTCGATGGCAAAATGGTCTCCAACATGTTCGGCCATCTCAAGGGCACTACTCCTGATCAAGACCCTGCCGAATGGCCTGCACCCATGCCCGGCACTTACTGGCCTGAGGACCTCGCGGAGACGATGAACGAGCTCCGCGTCAGTCCCCACGAGATTGACGAAGAGATACTGCAACCATTTCTCCCCGACGGTCACAAGATCGACCAATCCCGCGACAAGCGCCTCAACAGTCTGCGCGAACACCTCGCCGAAGCTTACTCTGTTCACTCTGCGGCCACTCACCTCATGGAGACCGATCCGGAGTGGGACTTCATGGCCGTCTACTACCGGGCCATCGACGAGATCTCCCATCACTTCATGCACTACCATCCCCCTCAGATGGAAGGCATCCCCGATGAGGACTTCGAGATATATCAGCACGTCGTTAAGAGCACGTATCGCGCGCACGACATGATGCTGCAGAGTCTTCTCCAACTCGCCGGGCCGGAGACCACCGTCATCCTCGTTTCCGACCACGGCTTTCACTCAGACCACTTGCGCCCCAAGTTCACTCCCCGTATCCCTGCAGGCATCACCGTTTGGCATCGCGAGCAGGGCGTTCTTTTGGCAAAAGGCCCGGGTATCAAACCCCAACAAGAAATCTACGGAGCCCGCCTCCTCGACATCGCCCCCACGATCCTGCACCACTTCGGACTCCCCAGCGGAGATGACATGGAAGGCCGTATCCTCAACGAACTTTTCGAACAGCAGCGCCCCGTTCAAAACATCCCCACCTGGGAGGATCCCAATGGCACCTCGCAGCAGCGCGGTTCCCTCAGTGAGCAAGAAAGTGAAGCCCTCCTTCAGCAATTCGTGGACCTTGGATACATTGATGCAGTTTCCGCCGACCCTACTGAAGCAGCAGCCGAGACAAATCGCGAGAACAAGTGGAACATGGCCCGCGCCTTTCTCTACACCGGTAAATACGAAGGAGCCCTTCCGCTTCTGGAAGACTGCTTCAATGCCTCCCCGGAGCGCACCGACTACTCTCAGACCCTTGCCAAATGCCAACTCTCCCTCGGCCTCACCACCGAGGCGGAGGAAACCCTGGAAATCTGCCTCGAAACCTTTGGTAAGAACATTGCCGCTCTGATTCTTCAGGGACAAATCGAACTTGAGAAAGGTCATCCCGAATCCTCCCTCAAGCACCTCGAAGCTGCCCTCGCCCAAGCTCCGGAGGAAGTCCCCGTTCTTGAGCTGATGTGTCGTGGTTACATTGCTCTAGAGCAGGTTGAAAAAGCCAGCGAACTATCCGATACCCTTTTCCGATTAGATCCAAACAACATCCAGGCCCACTTCACCCGCGCCCGCTGCCAACTCTTCCAAAAAGACTACAATGCTGCCGTGGAAACCGCACTCGCCGCCATTAGCCTGCAGTTTGCCTCCCCCCGTGCCCACACTATTCTTGGCACCGCCCTTCTTGCACTGAACCAACTCGAGGGGGCCGAACACGCCTTTCTAAACGCCCTTAAACTCGACTCCGGCAACGCTGTCGCCACTCAAGCCCTCATCACCGTTTACCAACGACAGGGCAGCAGGGAAAAAGCCCAAATGCTCGAAGACAACGCAGTCCGCATCAAAATCAAACAAGCCTACGAACACACAAAAGACCTCAAGTCCCTCCGTCACGGTATCGCCGCCCGCGCCAAAGACCGCCACGCCGAACGTAAGGCTCAGCGGGCAGCAGCCGCCCAAAAGGCAGTCGAAGAAGCCGCCAGTGAGCCATGCTCCTTCACCATCGTCTCCGGCCTGCCGCGCTCCGGCACCTCGCTCATGATGCAGATGCTCCGCGCTGCCGGCATGGAACTCATGCACGATGGCAAGCGTCACGCCGATGAAGATAACCTCGAAGGATACTGGGAATGGGAAGAGGTCAAATCACTTAAGAAAAATCCCCGTCTCATCGAGCAAGCCAATGGCAAGGTCATCAAAGTCATCTCCGCCCTCATCCCTCAACTTCCCCCCCGCCACCACTACCGCATCATCTTCATGAAGCGCCCGGTCGAGGAAGTCGTCGATTCCCAATGGAAAATGCTCGAGCGACAAGGCAGCGTACCCCGCGCCGATAAGCAACACCTCATCCAGACGCAAGAAACCCACAAGAACCAAATCCTTGCCCGACTTCGCCAGCGCCAAGATGTCGACCTTCTCGAAATCGACTACCCTGAGCTCGTCTCCAATCCGAAGACGCAAATTCCAAGACTCATCGAGTTTCTCGGGGAAAGTATCTCTGCTCCCGAAAAACTTGTGTCAGCCATCCGTCCCGATCTCCATCGAAATAAAGTGGAACCCGCCGCGGTCGGTCTGGCCAAACCGGATAACTAAAAGCAACAGACAGGCTCCCCCACCCACTACGCTAAGGGTAAGCCACTAGATTACATTCTCATCACCAATTTTCCCTCCTCCGATGCACGGAGGAGGAAGTTAACAAAAATGAAAAACGAAAAAATGAAAAGACAAAAAAATATACTAAGAACCTACCTCACCATAACTGCTGGGGCTGGTTGTGCGGGCGGCATTGCTGAAGGAGCGGTGACCTTCTATGGGCCCGGAGCACAAAACATATCAACGGACCCAGCTACCCCCACCGGGATCGATATCAGCTTGACTAGCGCAGGCACATCGGTGGACCCCTCCTCAGCAGTTCGAATGAACTACTCTGGTGGATACTTCACGAGTGGAACTGACCTCTCTGTAGGATCTTCATTCAATCTGGGCTATTATTTCACCGGTGGCAGCTTTTCCTACGGAGCTGTCGCAGGAGACCAAAACTACGCAAACCTCTCATTCGATGGAAACAACACTGTATTTGAAGCAGTCGGCCAGTTCTCCTTCGATGGAATGGGTGGTGGCTACTTGGTCGCCATCGCGACCAACGATGCAGGAGGCGCCCTCAGCATCTCTGCCGGAAAGGCGATGATTGACGCCGTACCCGAGCCTTCCAGCCTCGCGCTTCTCGCCCTTGGCTCCGCTGGCCTCCTAACCCGCCGCCAACGTAAAAAAGCAGCCTAATTCTGCAGCAGCCTTCTAAGACGAGGGTATCTTTGCGTGCACATGGTCGAAGTTGGACCGTGTGCACGCATTTTTTTATCATGGGCATGAACGAAACGGCTCAAAGATAACCCAGTAATACTCCAATATAGTGCTTTCTACCGAACTAACGCCACGCTGTTCAACGGCAACCAGCATGTGTCGCCATTGAGCAGGCGCGCGTGAAACCAGTCGCCGCGTTTTTCTAACATGGAAAATTCCGTGCCGGCATGAAGAGGTGAGGTGAAGGCGTTGTCGTAGATGAATCCATCACCTTGGCGAGCGATGACTTCGCGTTCGACGATCACACCATCAACGGAGTTATCCCATCGCTGATAACTGGCAAGTAGGGAGAGACCAAAGGCAATGCTCAAGGTCGCAAACCCAGCGATCGACCAATATACCCATCGCCCACGACTGTAAAAAAGCACAGTCACCAGCCCCCAGAACGCCACATGAGCTAAGCCAAAACAAGTGGCTCTGAGAGCAAACGGCCAACGATGCCAGGTGGTCACGGCATTTTTCACTAATTGGCTGTTAGTCTGAGGCAGTTCATCAACCGTCAGGCTCCTGACGTAATTCTTTTACCACGAATCTGCACGAATTTTCACGAATGGTGGACGATGGAACGCTTGGTTGATGTTTTTTTTGACCACGGAAGACGCTGAATTACACTGAACTTGGTTGATGGGTAGGGAAGCTTGGGTTGTGTGGTAAAGTGATCGGTTAGCAGTGATCGGTGATCGGGCTTGGGTTGATGGTCGGCTATCATTTGAAGAGTGATATGCTAAAATAAATGATCAGAAGTGAAGGTGAGTCGAAATATAAGTATCTACATATTGAAATGACTTGTCTGAGAGGGGTGGGTTTACTATTAATAACTCACTTGAATTAATTTGCCTATGAAAACGGAGAGATATAACTTTGTAGTAGCAGTCTACACCATGACCAAACAAGATGTCTTGTTGACCGGGAATCCCCTTTCGGAACGAGTTAGATGAAAGAGGATTCACAAGTCTGCTTTGTTTTGGTCGCGCATGTCGAAGGCTTGCACTTTGAGCCTCATAGGCCGGAAGGAATTGAGTTTGCCCCTGGGGGTGATTATGATCTTCGTTTTCTGCTTAAGCCCAGAGATCCTGAAGATGACGGATCTAGGCGCTGTAAGGGTCTAGAGTGCAAGGTTTACGCGACCTATCCAGCTACGTCGGAGCAAGCCCATTTCGTCGACGCATATAACAATCAGATGATGGTCCGAGTTGCCGACGGCATCGAGCTTCCCTTGCTGTCGAGAGGTGAGACCTTGATAGCCGCCGACGGAGCCTTTGCAGAGAATTATCACCCACGTAGATACCTGTGCCCCGAGTACATCTTGGAGCTGATCCGACGGGCAGAAGGAGAATTGAATTTGGAAGCTGACCGCCTCCTAAAGTTGCTGCGCTGGAGGCAAGGAATTGATGCACCAGGAGAGATGATCACCCATCGGTCACTCTATTGGAGGGTGACTGAAGACAACTACCTCCTTGCTCCGTTAGATGATGGAGAATCAAAAGAGTTTGAGGTTTCTGCAATGATAGGGATCCATTGGGGGAAGGAATACAACGAAGAACTAGACGCTCTTTGGTCTAAATCCGACCAAATGGAACCTCTGGGGCATGCGCTATTACGGGAGGCTGTTACTCTTTCTTTAGACTCACCTCGTAGTGCGATTCTGATAATGACCGCAGCCCTGGAAACCGCTACCAAAATGCATATCAGCCAGATTGCAGCTGATACAGCTTGGCTAATGGAGGAGGTTGCTTCGCCTCCAATATTCAAGATTCTCCGAGACTACATTCCCAAGTTGCACACCGCCAAGGGGTGCAACATGGACTTTTGGGAGGAGATCAAGCCGTTAATCAAAAAATCTCAGAAGCTTGTGGAGATTCGCAATAAAGTAGCGCACACGGGGCGAATCCCTGATGACGCTGGTCAGATCCAAGACCACCTTGGAGTTGTCGCGGATCTGTTGTATGTTCTTGATGTGCTCGCTGGTCACGAATGGGCAAAATCGCTTGTGAGTTACTCTTTGCGGAAATCGTTAAGTTGGCCGCCTCCCAAGGAAGGCAGGATGACGATGAAGATCAAGATCGGTAGGCCAATAGAACATGCACGCCAATAGAATCAACTGCAGAACCCCAAAGATAGCTTTGATTGCGCGGTCGCGTATAAAGCAAAGCTTAAGTGATGACAGTGAACGTCGAGGTTATCGGTTTTAGTTCTGTATAGCTTCGCTCGTGATGACACAGGTCCAGGGTAGCTGGCTCTGGATGGTTGTTAGTTATGCGGGTTTGATTTCATGTTTTTCTATAAGAAGGGGTTGATTGCCGAAATGGGAGGTGTTCGGTAATCAAACTGATGTCTAAGACTGTTGAGTAGGTGAGATGTTTATGTTGTATTTTTTTCGGTGAGAGGTTGAGCTTATTGTGGCTGTTTCTGCGTATACGTTCTCTGGTGGTGGGCTGGTGCTATTTCTTGAGTTGAATGAATGAGGGGTAGATACGGTGTTTTTATACGGAGAAGCCGGGTCTTGTGGCGCGGGGGTGGTGAAGCATGTGTCAGGCTTTCAGCCCTCTTGCATTGGTGGTTGTTAGACCCACGGCTGCGCTTTGCTGACCGTGGGCTGGAGTATGTGTCACCCTTTCAGGGCTGGGTTAATGGTGGGATTAGATTGTGATGGATGATCTTGTATGTGCTCAGTATAAGGTTTGGCTTAAGGGAATGGAGTTGGAGGTGGGAATAGTTGGAGTATGGTAGTTAGATAGTAGTTTACGCATCGCGGTTTGCTCGGCGATCAAACCCTACCATTGTGGTTTGCTGGGGGATCAAACTCTGCTGGAGTGAGCTAGGTTACTTTCTGGCTAGGAAGATTTTGAAGCCTTGGGCTTCTTTTAGGAGGCGGTGGGAGCGGAAGTGTTCTATTAGGGTTTGTTCGTAGGGGAGGTGGAGGTTTGCTACTAGGTAGAGGGTGCCGCCGGGTTTGAGGATGTTGGCGGCTTGTTGGATGAAGGTTTTTCCTAGGGTGAAGGAGGCGTCTTGGGCTTCGTGGAAGGGGGGGTTCATGATGACGGTGTCGAATGGGCGCTGGTGGGGGATGGTTTGGGTGACGTCTGTCCAGTGGTATTCGATGTTGGTTTTTTCGTTGGTGTTAGATTTGGTGAGGTTGATTTTTGCGCAGGTGAGGGCGCGGTGGTCTAGCTCGTAGAGGCAGAGGTTTTTCATTTTTTGGCGGGTGGTGCCGAGGATGATGTGTGAGAGGTAGCCGTAGGCGGCGCCTAGGTCTGCGACGGAGCCATACCAGGTTTCTTGCTGGAGGATTTCTGCGAGGAGGAGGGAGCCGGTGTCGATCTTATCTGCGCTGAAGACTCCGGGGAGGGTGAGGAGGTTGGTGCCTTTGATGGGGGCTGGGGTGTTTAGGGTTGACCATTTGGAGGTAAGTTTTTGGTCGTGATCATTTTTTTCTGGGGAGCATTGGAAGATGCGGCATTTGGCTTTTGAGGTGGTTTCTACGTTGGTGAATGCTTTGGTGATGTCACGTTTGAGGCGTGATGCGCCGGTTCTGTTGGGGATGATGGAGATCCAGGTGCCGTTGGGTTTGAGGTTTTGGATGTAGGTGCCGATGGTGGCGATGTTTTCTGTGGCGAACTTGGTGGCGTAGTGGATGATGAGGTCGAATTTCTGGTCGGTGGAGTGGTGGGTTTCTGTGTGTTTTTCTTTCCAGAGGTTGTGGGTGTTTGCGAGCTGGGTGATGACGGTGATGTTGTGGTCAGTGAGGTGGTCTAGGTAGGGGGCGGGTTCTGCGTTGAGGAGGAGGGTGTCGCCAGCTGGGAGTGGGGATTCTAGGGTTTCTAGGTGAAATTTGAGTGCTTTTGAGTGCATGGTGGTGTTGAGGAAAGAGAATTTAGCGGATGTAGCGGTTGGTGAGGTTTTTGAGGATGTCTTGGAGTTCTTTGGTGCGCTGCATGAGGTGGGCGATTTGTTCTGGTGAGAGGCCGGGTTGGGAGAGGGCGGCGCGGACGGCGGTTTCTTCTCGTTGGTAGTGTGAGTTGATGATCATGTTGGTGGTGTCCATGGTGGCGCGCTCGATGTCATCTGGGGTGCGGTAGGAGAGGGTTTGCTGGAGGGCGAGGGTGTCTGCGGGGTGGAGGGTGGAGAGGAATGCCATGATGGCGCCGTTGGAGGTGGCGTCTGGTTTACGGGAGAGGATGGTGGTGAGGAGGTGTCCGCCGGTGGTGTTCTGGAGTGGGGTGTGGAGGGATTCTAGTTGTTCACGGAGGAGTTCTTGGGCGGTGTTGGAGCTGAGGCAGAGTGAGCAGAGGACGGAGACTGAGGAGTCTAGTGGGGTGGGTTCTGTGGGTTGTTCTGCGGGTTCTCCGTGGTGGTTGAGGTTTTGGTCTTTGGAGTTTTCGTATTTTTGTTGGCGAGCTTGGTCTAGGGAGGCTTTTTTCATGCTTTGGCGGAGGTCTTGTGAGCCTACTCCTAGACGGGCTGCGACTTGGTTGATGACGGTGTCTTGGGCGATTTTGTTGGAGAGGAGGTTGATTCTGGCGGCGAGTTCGTTGGTGAGGCGAGTTTTTTCTCGGATGTCTGTGAGGTTGGTTTCGCGTGATTCTTGGTCGAGTTTGAAGTCGAAGTATTCTTTGGCATTTTCTACGAGGTTTTGGAATGCTTTTACGCCGTGTTTCTGGATGTATGAGTCTGGGTCTTCACCTTTTGGCATGTCGATGCAGCGGATGTGGATGCCTGCGGGGGCGAGGTGGTCGAAGGCTTTTCCCATGGCTTTGTAGCCGGCGTTGTCTGCGTCATAGCAGAGGACGGCTTCTGAGGTGTAGCGCTTGAGGAGGCGTGCGTGGTGTTCTGTGCAGGCGGTGCCGAGTGGTGCGATGGCGTTCTGGATGCCTTTTTCGTAGCAGACTATGGCATCGATCTGGCCTTCGCAGATGAGGGCGAATTTGGCTTTGGTCATGTGACGGCGTGCTTTGTCTAGGCCGAAGAGTGTGCGTGATTTGTCGAAGATTTGTGTTTGTGGGGAGTTGATGTATTTGCCGGAGTTTTTGTCTTCTATGAGTTGTCTGCCGGAGAATGCGATGATGTCACCGTAGTCGTTGTGGATGGGGAACATGAGGCGGTTTCCGAAGCGGACCCAGAGGCCGGCCTTGGGGTTGTTTTCGTCTCGTTGGCCGGCGAGTCCTGCTTGGCAGAGTTCGCGGCCGGTGTAGCCATTTTCTCTGGCCCAGTGGAGGAAGAGTGCGGAGTTGTCTGGCATCCAGCCGATGGTCCAGCGTTCTGCCATTTCTGCGTTGAAGCCTCGGTTTTTGAGGTAGTCGCGTGCGTGTGCTGCTTGGGGGGATTTGCGCAGCATTTTGTGCATGAAGAGTGCGGCTTCGTTGTGGAGCTGGATGAGGCGTGAGCGGCTGCGCTGGCGTTTTTCTTGTTGGGGGTCGAAGGCGGCTTCAATGATGGGGACGCCGGCGCGGTCTGCGAGTTTTTTGACGGCGTCTGTGAATGGTATGTTTTCGTATTCTTTGACGAATTTTATGGCATCACCGCCTACGCCGCAGCCGAAGCAGTGGTAGTATTGCTTGGCGGGGTTGACGTTGAAGGAGGGGGTTTTTTCGTTATGGAATGGGCAGTTGCAGACGAATGCTGAGCCGGCGCGCTTGAGAGGGAAATAGGAGCCGATGACGTCCACGATGTCTGTGGAGTCTAGGACTGCCTTGATGGTTTCCTCTGGGATCATTGCCATGGTTTAACGTCTTAGGGTGGTGGGATTAGACGCGACTTTTTCAGAGTGGTAGGGAAGAAGCAATTAAATTATAAATTATAGTTTATGGGGGTTGAGGAGGGTGATGGTGGGAGGGTGTGGTGTTTTGTGTGTGTTGGTGTTGTTTATCTTTCTAGTGTGAGTGTGAGTGACTCATGTGGTGCTTGGTGTGTGGTGACCCAGGCGTGGGGTTTGAGGTCTGTGCCTCCGCCTGTGAGGCTGAGGACTACGACTTCGATTTTTTTGCCTCGCATGTCGTCTGTGACTGGGAAGAAGTAGGTGTTATTTTTGTCATGTGGTCCTACTGGGTATTCCCAGGCTACGCATGGGAAGGATGGTGCACGTTGTGGTGCTCCGACCCATTTGCCGTCTACTCTGAGTGCAGCGAATGCTTTGTTTTTTCCGTGGACTCCTTCGATGGCGGCGCAGATGTAGCTGCCGGCGGCGGTGTTGGGTGCGATGTCTACTGTGGCTTCCCAGGCGGCGATGGGTTTGGCGGCGGCGTAGGGTGCGAAGAGGTGGGTGACGTGGATGTTTGTGGTGTTGATGCTTTTGTTTCCGAGGTTGAGTGACATTTCAGCGATACGGTCAGGGGCGTCTAGGACTCTGATGTAGCGGAATGTTTTTGGTTGTGGGAGGTGGAGTTCCCAGGTGTGGATGTCTGTGTTGAATAGTGATGATGTGCCGCCATTTTTGCCGATGTCTGCTACGGGGATTTTGTCTGGTGATTTTGTGGTTCTGTTGATGGTGACTGTTTTCCAGTTGGTGAGGTCTGAGGAGATCTGTGCGGTGAGTTGTGTTTTTGGTTGTTGTGTGAGGTCACTTTTCCAGAGTGACTGGAGTGTGATGGTGTCTAGGGCTTGTGGGGATTTTAGGTCGATGCGTAGTGCTCCGCCGTTGATGCGTTTGTCTGTTCCGTAGTGGAGGGTGCTGAAGAATGTGTCTAGTTTGCCGTCGAACATGTATTTGTCCCAGATGCCTCTGCGCCAGAAGAGTTCTTGCTGGAAGAAGGCGTCACGAGCTTTTTGGACTTGGGTGACGGTTGTGGGGCCGGAGCGCTTGAGGGACTGGACTTCAAGGGCGTTGTTTTCTGCGGTGTAGCAGGTGGCTTCGTAGAGTTGCTCTGCGTCTGTGGGGACGGGGATGGGTTTGAGGGTGGCGAGTTTTTTGTGTGCTGGTAGTGAAATGGGTGTGCCTGGGAAGGTGATGGTGGCTTGGTCTGAGAGGATGTTGTCTAGTGGTTTGCCGTTGAGGTATGCTTTGGTGAATGTTTGGTCTCCTGAGTTTAGTGAGATGGTGGATGTGGAGCCTGGTAGGCCGAGGAGCTTGATGATGGCTGGCTTGTCTTGGGTGTCGCGGACGACTTCGTATTCGGTTCCGTTTATGCCTATTTCAGGGACTGGCTGTGTGCTGGCCATGAGGAGGTAGGATCTGAATGGTGGGATTGTGATCTGGATGGTTTCTCCGTATTTGTAGTTTCCTAGGATATTTTCTGATGGGTGGTAGCGGCGGACTTCGACGTTGTTTTTGTCTGTGAGGCCGATTTCTTCGTTGAGTGTGATGTCGTAGGTGATGGGTTCCCAGGTGAGGTTTCTGAGTGAGAGGTAGCGGGTGGCGTCATCTCCACGTGCGACGGCGTGGATGCCGTATTTTTTTTCTGGGAGGACGATGCCTTCAACGAGGATTTCACGGCTGCGGTAGTGGAGGTTGAAGATGCGGCTCATTTTGGCGAGTTCGTCATCACGGAGGAGCCATGGGTTGCCGTAGATTTGTGGGGCGAGGATGAGGTTGCGGTTGAAGGCTTGGAGGATGAGGTCATCTTCCCAGTTGTCTAGGCATGATGAGATGCATACGCCGTGGTCTTCTGTGAGGCGTTTGAGTTCTGGTGGGAGTCCACGGGACATGGCGCCGGCGCGGTTGTGGGGGGCGGTGATGGCGTTTTTGATGTGGACGTCGATGTAGGTTTCTTGGCCGCCCCAGAGGAAGGTGGTGGCGTGAGGTTTGGCGTGGCCGAGGTTGAGTCTGTGGTTGAGGACGACGAGGTCTGGTGCGTATTCACGGCAGGCCATCATGGCTCTGGCGAAGGCGTCTTGTTTTTCGGTGCGGAGCTGGGTTCCTACGGCGTCGAATTTGAAGAGTTGGAGGCGGTAGTCGCGGCAGAATTTTACGAGCAGGTCGATGCGGGCTTGTTCTTCTTCTGGGGTGTCACCGAATCCGTCTGGTCCTCCCCAGAGTCCGAGGCGGGTGTCGAATGATTCTGCGAGGTCTGCGATGCTGGACCAGCCGTTGGGGAATTGTGATTTGAACTTGGGGGTGTCCATGTTGCCGTAGTATTGGGCGCTGTCGATATTTCCTGCGTCCCAGGCGTAGATGCCGAGTTGCATGCCGTATTCGTCATGGAGCCATTTGAAGAATTCTAGGTTGGTGATGGTTTGTTCTTCAGTGGCTCCTTCGTTGGTGTTGTTGATCCAGGAGAAGTATTCTGGGATGGAGGGGGTTTTTTCTGTGATGGTGCCGTAGTTGGGTGTGGGTGTGGTAGGGGCTTTTGGTGCGGCGCTTTCTAGGGCTGTTAGGTTTCCTAGGAGTGATGTGTACAGAGTGAGGGCGAGAAGTGAATATCGGTGAGACATGTTGTGAGGTCGCTATAGCGTGGTTATGATTCTGATGTGATCCAGAGCTTATCTGCTGGAACTTTTCACACATACTGGGGTTACGCTAGTGATTTTACAACAAGGTGCGGGGTATTTGAAAACGATATGGGGCAGAAAACGACCTAGTGTTAGAGAGGAGGTTTTGGTGGGAGGGCTAGGGGTAAGTTTTTTTATGGGCAGAGGCGCTGGAGTTTCCAGTCCTGGGGGGTATCAGAGGTAAGTTTTCTGGTGTAGATGATGCGGTCGTGAAGTCGGCTGGGGCGGCCTTGCCAGAACTCGATGTAGTCTGGTATGAGGCGGTATCCTCCCCAGAATTCTGGGAGAGGGACGGTGGTGCCTTGTGGATACTGGAGTAGGAGTTCTTGCTCGCGTTTTTCTAGTGTGGCGCGGTCTGCTAGTGGGTGGGACTGGGCTGATGCGGTGGCGCCGATTTGTGAGCTGTGGGGGCGCATGTGGAAGTAGTTTTCTGATTCTTGGCGGGTGGTTTTGACTACTTTTCCGCGGATGCAGATCTGGCGTTCTAGTTCTTTCCAGTGGAGGGTGATGGCGGCGTGTGGGTTCTGGGCGATGTCTTTTCCTTTGTGTGATGTGTAGTTGGTGAAGAAGCAGAAGCCGTTGTCGTCGTAGTGCTTGAGGAGGACGATTCTGGAGGAGGGGATGCCGTGTGCGTCGGCGGTGGCGAGGGTCATGGCGTTGGGGTCAACGATTTCTGTGGCGATGGCTAGGTGCATCCAGTTTTGGAACTGGGTGAAGGGGTCAGGGTGGACGTCTATGACATCTAGTCCGGACTTGGTGTAGTTTTCCCTGAGGTCTGCGAGTGATGGCTTTTGCATGAGTTGATAATCTATGGGATCTGGGATTCAGTCAATGGTGGATTGGTCAATTGTCAATGGGGGTGTGTGGGGGCTTGAGTTGTTGGTTTGGTGGGTTTTTTAATTAGGGGCTTGATTATTTGGTGGGGGGGATTGAGGATGGCTGTATTAGTAAAAATCACTAAGATACAAAAATTATGAAAACAAAACTTGGAATTATCGGTGCGGGCGGAATGCTCCAATATCATGCGGCGGGCTTTAGACAGGCAGGTGCAGAGTTGATAGCAGTGGCTGATGTGGCACCTGGTGCTGCGGAGAGAGCGGCTAAGGAGTGGGATATAGCGGAGGCTTATACTTCTGTGGAGGAGATGCTGGAGAAGTCTGATGTGGATGCTATTTCAGTGATCGTTCCTAATAAGTTTCATGCTCCGTTGGCGATTCAGTGTATGAATGCAGGGAAGCATGTTTTCTGTGAGAAGCCGCCGGCGTTGTCAGCAGCGGAGCTGGAGGAGATGATTAAGGTTTCTGAGGCTACTGGTAAGAAGTTGATGTTTAATTTCAATAACCGTGCTCGTCCTGAGTCACGTGAGATGAAGAAGTTGTTGGTGAGTGGTGAGCTGGGTGAGATTAACTCAGCGCAGGCGAAGTGGGCTAGGCGTACGGGTATTCCTGGGATTGGTGGTTGGTTTACGAATAAGGCGTTGGCTGGTGGTGGTGCGTTGATTGATCTGTTGCATATGGTGGATCTGGCGATGTACTTTATGGGTAATCCTGAGCCTAGTTATGTAATGGGTAAGACGTTTGATACGCATATTACGAATCCTGAGTTTAAGGGGCCATGGGGCATTCCTGATAATGCTGAGGGTGTGACTGATGTGGAGGCTGCGGCACATGGATTTATTTCTTTTAAGACTGGGCAGACTCTTTCATTCCAGGTTTCTTGGGCTGAGATGATCAAGCGCGAGGAGGCTTCTGTGGTGTTCCAAGCTACGAAGGCTGGTGGTAAGGTGGAGCGACTTTTTGCGGAAGACGGGATTGACGAGACTGCGATTGATACTTGTGAGCTTTATGTGCAGGAAGATGGTAAGCCGGTGGATAAGACGATAGAGGTCGAGGAGTGTGAGGACATGGGACGCATTAGTTCTGCTGCGAATTTCGTGGAAGCGATTGAGGGGACTGCGGAGCCGCTTAATACCTTGGATCAGGCGTTGATTCTGATGAAAGTGATTGATGCTATTTATGAGTCTAGTAAGACTGGGGCGCCGGTGGCGCTTTAAGGGGAAAGTTTAAAGGAGAAACGATAAAGGGCTGGTGCTTTGGTGGCTTGGGTTGTCGCGTATAACGGCTTTGCCGCACGCGATTACTTTTGCTGGGGTGCTGGTCTTTTTTTTTGTGGTGGACGATGGAACTTTTTTTGACCACGGAATGCACCGAATAACACTGAACTTGGTAGGTGAAACGGAACTTGTGTTGTGGTTTATAATGGCTTGATCATCAGTGGATGTTTAGTGGTGATTTTTTGGCTGGATAGCTGGGTTGACAGGGGGTGGTTTTGAAATTAGGCTGGGGGGATGAAGACTGATATTTATTCTAAGATTGTTTTTCCGCGTCGCCATTTTCTTAAGTCACTTACTTTGGCGGGGGCGGTTTGCTTGTCAGGGGCGTTATCGGTTATGGCGGCTGATTCTGAAGAATATTCTGAGAAGAAGGGGTTTTGTGGGGGGAATGTGAAGGGGCATGAAGAGATGAATGTGGCTTGGTTTTATACTTGGTTTGAGGGGGGAGATAGGAATGCGAAGATTGAGTTTGTGCCGATGGTAAAGGGGAAGGCGAAATTAGGAGATAATGTGTTTAATCAGATTAGGAAGAAGCAGAATGTGAAGTATCTGCTGGGCTATAATGAGCCGGAGCGAGCGAAGCAGGGGAATATATCAGTGGAGGAAGGACTGAAAGCTTGGCCGAAGTTGGTGAAGCTGGCTGAGGAGAAGGGGGTGCCATTGGGTAGTCCGGCGGTGTCTAGTGATAAGGGTGGGCTTGCTTGGCTGGATAAATTTATGAAGGGTGCTAAGAAGGAGAAGTTGAAGATCGATTTCTTGGCTGTGCATTGGTATGGGGGGACTGATGTTGATCAGTTTGAGAAGTATCTCGATAATCTTTACGATAAGTATCGTTTACCTATTTGGGTGACGGAGTTTAATGGGTGGAGCGGGACAGAGAGGGAGATGGAGGAGTTTGCGATTAAATCATTTAAGATGCTAGAGAAGCATCGCAAGGTGGAGAGGTATGCTTATTTCAGTAAGAAGAAGGGGACGGCTGGTTCTTTGTGGAATGCAGATGGGACTCTTTCTAAGATAGGCTTGGCTTATAAAGAATTATAGAGGCAACAGCACTTGTTGTTAGCGCTGGCCTCTATAGGGTGAATTTTATGCTAAGGGAAATGCTAGGGCATGTCTTGGATGGTGACCATGCCTAGTGGGGTAGAGCCCATTTTAGCGCGTTTGGTGCTGGCGAAGCAGACGAAGATGACTCTTCTTCCTGGGATGAGTCTGATGCGTTTACTGCCCATGATTTTGTTTTCACCTTGATAGCGCATGACGACCGTGGCTGAGGTGTATGAATTACGTCCCGCAGCTTTGAAGTTATGGCTGATACGTTCATTGACTTGGGCAACATATTTGTCTTCTTCGACTTGGATTCCTAGAGCAACTGGGCTGAAGTTGAAGAGATGGACTTGGTTTGCTCCTAATGAGATGGCACCTAAACCGTATACTCTACTAGTCATGGGTTTATTTTCTAGTTGTGAAAGAATGACTAAATAATCGCTACCTGAGCCAGTGAGAGCGGCCTCGATGACAGGCACGTGGATTTCTGTACCTTCTTCATTTATTGTTTTTTTATACAAATTAAATGATCTTCCTCCTCTTACTGGGATCGCAGGGCTGATACCTTCGTCCTTGAGGGGCGTCGCGTAATATTTAGAGTCTATTTTGACATAATAGAGTTCATCTGCATTGGGGCTGAATGTGCAGATTACTTTGCATGTTAGATCACCTTCTTTAAAGCTAGGTAGAGTTTCCATTCGCCCGATGTCTTCTGCCTGTGCGAAAACAGGGGTGATGCTGAAGTAGGTGAGGGTTAGGACTGTAACGAGTGATATGATTGACTTGAACATATGTTTAATGGGTATTTGGATTAAATTAATTAGAGGATTGAAGCGTCATTTGTAAATGGTTGCACGTCTTTTATATTTAACCAACGGAAGCTGATGATTATGAACCTACGTCCAAATCCTGATTCGTTGGCTTGAGTTGGTTGGATAAGTTTGGCTTCAGTGCCGTCCCAGTCCATGGGCTCTGCGACTCGCTGAACCACGGCTTCACACCATGCTTTAGCTAGGACTTTTCCTGAGCTATCTACGGAATCTCCATAGGATCTGATGGTGAATGTGTCGCCACGGACGGTAATGCTAGGTCCGATTTTAGTGAGCACATCAGCTTGTGAGAGGAAGCCTGGTGAGTAGTTCTGGATTAATCCTCCTTCATTATTGATGGTAGAGATAGGATAGCCAAACATTGCTTCAGTTGCAGAGTTATCGACACTAAAATCGAGAGGTGACCAGTCTTCTGCAGGTTTTATAGTGTGTTTGCCTAAATAGGAAGAATTGTAGTAGTGACTATTGATTAGCTGATCTTGGAGAGTGGTTTTATTGATCGCAGCTTGGATAGTACCTAAGACTTCTTGGTATACCTGCTCATCACCGCTGACGCTGTTGTCTGGTTGAGGTCTACGGTTTACGAAGTCAGCAAGCGATAGGAATGGGCCTCTGAGTTTGACTTCCTGAACTAAACGAGAGGAGAGAGCTGCTAGTTCCGCTTCATTGAGTGTGCGAGTAGAAGCCCACGCTTGAGGCTCATCGAATGGGGTGTTAAGGCGGTCGTTAGCAACATCTTCAGGTTCCTCTAGGAGTGGAGCTAGGAACCGACCCATCGCTGCAGCTGTAGCGATGTTGCTATCTTCACCACCTTCTAGAGCTTTGACGTTCTGGCCCAAAGCACCTGACAGAAATGCTTTCCATGATGCTACTGATGTTGAATTGACATTGAAACCACCGTTGATGAAAACGTGAGCGGCAGAGAGGTCAAAGCCTTGGTCATTTATTAGATTTGCTGTTTCGCTAGCACTGACGGAGAGGTTCATTCTGCTGTTAGGAAGTCTCATTCTGTCTGTGAAGGTTGTGCCAGACTGAGGAATGGTGCTGAGGTAGTATTGATCCCAAGTGGAGGCATTTAGTACGTATGAGAGATCAAACAAATCATCATAAGTGGCTGATTTATATTCTTGGCGATCAAAACGAGTGGGAGCTTGAGCGTTACCGAATGCGTAGTTAGGTTGCCATCCGTAGAGTGAGAGGTTGGCATGCTGGAAGCTGCCGAGTGACATTGGTCCAAATTCTCCTGTGGGATAGTCAAAAAATGGGAAAGTCATGTTATTCGCATTTGATTGCCACCAGCCGCCTAAGCGATCCATGGAATTATTGTTAAAATAGTTGATAGTGCCCTCCCATGTGGATTTGAAGACATCAGTGGTACGGAATGAGAAAGTGTTTAGCCAAGAGGAGGCAGCAAGTGATGATGGCCAGTCATTAGAAGCGGAGAAGCTTTCTTGGCTACGGACGTTCCATTGATTTAGAAATGAATGAGGCTGTCCTGCGTTAGGAGGTTTATTCATATTTGCTCCACCTTTAAAGACATCAAAGTTACTTGCTAGCATGGATGTGCCTATGTTGATGAGGGCGTCATTATCTTGAATGTCAGCTAATGGTGATTCTGATGCATTTAGGTAGTTATCTAGGGCTGGGATATATGATTGCCTCCAATGACCATAGCGCTCATTTCTTTGCGGTTTTTTAAGCGCATGAATTAGGGATGGTTTTCCTGAACTATCTACTGTGTATAAGTTAAGGTGTACTTCATTTGATTCTTCGTCATTGCCGATGCCTGATGCAGCAGCTCTAGATCGGAAGCAAGGATCAGTTTGAATCGGGGATCTTGAATCGATGTTTTTTATGACATTTACTGTGGTGGTGGTTCCTTCTGTAGGAGGGATGATGTAGAAGAACTGATCGAGCGATCCCTCATTAGCAAGAAGGTTGAGCTGCTGTTCATCATCATAATTCTCTAGGATGTCAGTGTCCGCATCAGGATTGAGGTTGTATATAACTCCGGATAGATTTGAGCCAGAAGTAGGAGGCTTAGCATAAAAGACGAGAGATTCACCAGGCTTAAACGCTTGGGCTTTGATGACGAAGGTGAAGAAACGCTTATTGTCTTGGTAGACTATGTCCTCGTTGTCAGCTGGCTTGTGTAATGGTAGAGGTTCTTGACCTGAGACTGCTAACCATGAACTGAAGTATGGTTTTCCATTTGTCCAAGTGAAAGCATCATTATTTCTAACGCCCGCGTCCATATAGAGGATGAAGTTATAGCCAACTTGAACAATATAGTCTTGAGCTTCTAGAGGTACGTTGTGCGGGTTCCACAGTTGGATCTGAGGCATGAACATGAAAGCTGTCTCAATTTTTCCAGTGCCGGGAGTTTTAGGAATATAAGCTTGTTTAAGGAGGACGGCACCTTGTGTGAGGACAGGGTGAAGAGCCGCTTGTTGGCCGCTAGAAGCTGTATTTGGTGCGGTGACTGGCTGCTGAGTTGTATGATCTGTAGCGAGATTTGCCCATTGTTTGATGAGGTCGAAGTTTGGGGCTTTAGTGGCTGCTATGTTGAAGCGGGGGTCGATGATGGGTTGGTTGTCTAGGCCTGTGTATGTGCCTTTGATGTAGGCAGTGAGGTCTTTTTTGAGTCTGCCGTTGGCTACGTCTACTGGGAGTGAGCGTGAGTAGTTGGTGAATTTATCTTGGTTGAGGATACTCCAGTTTTCCCATGTTGAGCCGGTGTTTTGGCCGAGGGATTGGAGGGTGTTTGGGGTGATGAGTTTTAGGAGCTCATTAGGGGTGTCTTTGTAGGTTGGGAGGAGTGAGGTGAAGTTGGTGCCTTGGATGATCTCGTAGTTGCTTTGGCGTTGGGTATCTGCGTCTACTACGGTGCCGTCGAGGACCTCTGAGCCATCGATGGCGGCGAGGTTGTCGATTCTGGCTTTCATGCTTTCGTCTGCTACCCAGTAGGCGTAGCGACCGCTGTTACTGCTTAGTTGGTTTTCGATGTTTACGAGACCAGCTTGGGCTTTTGTGAGGGTGGAGGGGTCTAAGCTATCGATGTCTTCGCCATCGGGGATGGTGATGGTAGGGTCTTTGATGAACTGGGCGAGGGTGACGGTTTCGCCAGTGAGTGCAGATTTAGGATCAAGGGTTGTGGATGAGTCTGGGTGAGAGACGAGCCAATCTGTGTTTGCTAGGCTGAATGTGCGTAGTGCGGCAGGGTCTAGGAGTGAGTTGTCTACGTTGCTTGGGTCGATGGTTTTGTATGCGCCGAGCCAGTGGGGGTTGTAGACGCCATCGATCTCTTCGGTGGAGGGGTCGGTATCATGAATAGCGGCTGTGGCGGTGGCTCTGGCGTCAGGGCCGAGGTTGTCTTGAATTTGACCAAGTGCGATGAGTAGTCCCATGCGGGCATTTGCTTGGGCTTCTGCTTGGGCTTTACCTGTTGAGCTGTTTTTTACTTCCACTGAGCTTAAGCTGAGCATTCCTACTGCGAGAAGCATGAGTAGGGACATGATCATAATGGTGGAGATGAGTGCGAAGCCTGATGGGGGTTGCACTGTTTTATTGTTGAATTTCATGATGATTTGGTGGATGGAATGGATGTTTCGGATTTGGAACAAAAGCAGATCCGATGTATTTACATATGCAGTAGGGTAGTTGATTTTTTTATAATGTCTACTGGATAATTGGCTAGTTTTTTAATTTGGTTAGGTTTTTTCTGTTTTTGATGTGGGGGCCGATGCAAAAAAAGGCCACCCTTTTACAGGGAGGCCTTGGGAATTCTTTAATATTTAATGTGGATTACTTGCGGCGACGTAAGATGAGAGAGAGTCCACCGAGTCCGAGAAGAGCTGTAGAGGATGGCTCTGGGATAGCGTTGATGCTGATGTTATCAAAATATCCCCCAGCTGCTGCAGATTCACCAGTGATTTTAACATAGGAAAGTTCTGTAAAAGTGCTGCCGTCATATGTGGCTAGTGAGTTGGTAGTGAATGGGTCACGGAAACTTCCGTCGCCTGTGATTACCCAGCCGTCAGAGCTAATTGTTAGCTCGTATGTAGCTCCATTACCATTGTATCCGTCTGCGTGATTAGAGTCACCAGCGTTGTAATATTGGTCAGGTACAGGTCCTGAAGCTAAGTCAGCGGCAAGGATCGCTGTAGATCCTCCTGTGCTGGTAGCGTAGCCAGGCTTTTGGCGATCCGCTCCTGAATTGCCAAACTCATCGTTTTCACCTAGTACTAGTTGGAAGATGATGACATCGTTGGCATCGTATCCTGTAACGTAGTGGGACTTGTTGGCGCCGTTGGTGCGTCTAATGCCAAAATCAAAAGAGATGACGGCTGTGGCCCCTCCAACAAGTGATGCATCAGCAGTGGTGCTGAGTGTGATGTCTGTGGCGTCAGTGGTGCCAGCATCACTAGATGGGTCTGCAAAGAGTGCGTTAGTGCCAGTGCCAGTTGAGATCTGAGTATTGAAACCAGCGTTGTAAGTGATAGATCCTGTGTTTGCAGTGAGAGCTGCATCAAAATCTGCCTCAAAGACGATGATTGCTTGAGCTGATGTGGATAGAGCTGCTGTAATGCAGGCTATTTTTAGTGCTTTATTTTTCATTTTATAGTGTGTGTTTAGTGCGTGGTTGTTTGAAAAGTTGGTCTGTAGTTAATGGTTAACACTGGGTTGTATCTGATATATTGCTCAGGTTTTGGTACAGTAGTCAACTAGTCAAACGGCTAGTTTTTTTAGGAGAGTTATATTTACTTGTTGAGTCTAAATAATTCCTTTGCGGATTCCTTTGGCTACGGCGGCGGCTTGGGATTGGACGTTGAGTTTTTTGTAGGTGTTGGCTACGTGGAATTTGATGGTGTGTGGGGAGAGGTGTAAGATGGAGGATATTTCTTTGATGGATTTTCCTTCTGCGAGGAGTTCTAAGGCTTCGATTTCACGGTCTGTTAGATCATATTCTTCTGGGGTGGTTGTGCTGTTTCTGTTGGCGTTCTTTTTGCCATTACTTTTAGGGAAAGCGCCGAGAATCATGGATGCTACATGTGGGTCTAGTGATGCGCCACCAGCCATGACGTCTTGGATGCCTGAGATGATTTGGTCGATGCCGGTGTTTTTGAGTTGGTAGCCTGATGCTCCTTTAGAGATGGCGTTGAAGACATCTTTTTGCTGGTCAGATCCGGTGAGGACGATGAAGCGGATATCTGGGTAAATGGCTTTGATGTGTTCTATTCCTTCTATTCCTGACATGCCTGGAAGAGATAGGTCCATGAGGATGAGTTTGGGTAGCCGAGCTGCTTTTGGGAGATACTCGATGGCTTCTTCACAGGTTGAGAAATCACGGGTTGCTTGGATGTTAGGTGTTTCATTGAGTGTTTCTGCGAGGTTGGAGCGGAATGGGGCGTTGTCTTCAATGATCCAGATGATGGTGGTGGCGAGTGGTTTTGTCATGATGTGTGAGTGGTGAGTGGCATGTTAAGTTTGATTTCTGTGCCTTTTCCTGGTGAGCTGTGGATGGTGAGGTCTGCGCCGAGGAGTTTAGCACGTTGTTCCATGTTGAGCAAACCTCTGCCGGATTCGCTGCTGGTTAGGATGCCTTTAGAGGAGTCGAAGCCGATGCCATCATCTTGGAGGGTGAGGGTGAGGGATGAAGGGGTGATCTCTGCTGTGATGAGGATGTTTTGCGCTTGGGCGTATTTGGCGCAGTTGAAGAGGGCTTCTTTGACGAGGAGGATGATGTTGCGACGCATGTTGACTGGGACAATGGAGTCGCGGTATTCGCTTTGGAAGGCGTAGGTGAGGTTGCAGTCACTGGTAACGCTTTGTGCTGTACGTTTGATTTGTAGTAAGAGGTCAGATAGCTTTACGTGTTTAGTGTCAGTGTGCCAGATGATTTCTTTGATGGAGATGTAGCTTTCCTGGGAGAGGTGGTCGATCTCGCGCAGTTTTTCCTGTGATTTTGTGTCGCTGGAGAGTTTGCGTAGTCTGTTAGAAATCATGGAGATGGTTCCTAGGTTTCCGCTGATGTCATCGTGTAGGTCTGCTGATATTTGTTTTTGGAGAGTGAGGATCTCTTGTTCTTTCTGATGTTTCATATTTACCAAGATGAGGATGAATATGATGATGCTGAGTAAGGCTAGTGCGATACCAATGGTCCAGCGTCTTTGGGCTTGGGTGGCTCTTGCGATGGTTAATTTCTGGATGACTTGGTTGTGGGCGTTTTCTACGAGGGCTCTTTTGGCTAGTTGCTCTATGTGTAGCTGGTCTGATGTGATGGTGTGGGAGTTGGTGAAGCCGTCTATTAGTAGTGATATGGAGTTGGTGTTGATGTCGGGTGAGGATTGATTTTGCGGATGGGATGTGATGTTGATTTTTTTATCAAGTTGGAGCATGTCTTGGTCTTCATTAGTATCTCCAATAATCCGCATTTCTCCGATGGCGAGGACGGGGTGGTCATTGTAGATGGGGAATTTAGTGAAGATAAAGCGGACGAAACGGGCTTCATCTGAGTGGAAGTAGTGGCGTCTTACTTTTTCACGGTCACCGTGTTCAAAGGTCTCGGAGCGGATGATGGTATTAGGGTTTAGGTGGCTTAGGATTTGGACTTGGTATTGCTGAGGTAGTGGTATGGATGGGGTGGGTGAACTGGGGTCATGGGCTGCGTAGAGCTCGACGCTGCCTAGGCTGCATGCTTTGCCAAGGTCAATGGTGATGGTGGTGTTGTTGTGTAGGTGTTTGAAATAATGGATGTAGTCGCCAATTTTTTGTGGGGTTGGGTGTGGTTTTCCGCCGAGTAATTTTCCGGTGTGGTAGGTGTTGTCTACTAGGTAATCTATGCTCCAGTAGGGGTTGACCTCATAGGAATCTGAGTATGATATCTCCTTTGCTACTGGGGGAGCGATGTTGCTGTCATTGCGAAATGCTAGTAGCTCATCTAGGGCGAAGAAATTCATATTTTTGTCTGAGGTGCCTTTAGTCACTGTCAGTCTAATTCTGTCGCACTGGATGTCATTTGTATTAAAAATGACTGGAGATAGTCCAGGGTCTGGGAAGTCTTGTGTGGTCCAGTCCACGATGGTGATGGGAGTTTGTGGGGCTTCTTTGCGGAATATATCGATCTTAAATCGTTTTGGGAAACCGTAGTTGGATGTGGTGGAGTGTTTGTAGTAGAGTGCTGGGACGAGCGCGATTCCATCCAGTTTGATGTTATTGTTTTTATTTATTGTGAGGTCAACCCAAGCTTCAGGAGGGTTGTCTTGATCAGTGTTAGATGCTGATGTGGGGATGGGGCAGAGGAAGCCGAAATTTTTCTGAGGTGGGGAGGTTTTGCTGGCAGGTGTGGGGTAGCGCTCTAGTTGTGAGCGGAGCCAGGATTCTTGTATGATGAGAGCGTCGACGTTATTTTTGGGAGTGAGTTCGGTTTCGGTGTAGCGATTGTCGGCGTGCTGGATGTCATCTGGAGTGTGCGGGTGGGACTCGCGTGCCAGCTCTAGGTCTTGAGAGAATGAGGTAGCCACCATGAGAAAGAACGCTATGATGGTGTATGGGATTCTCATGATTTGTCTAGGATTGTAGATGCTATTAATATGAGAAAATATGGATCTGTTAGCAATACATAAGTATGTGCTGGGGGGGGGAGGTTAGCTAGCGGAGGGTTTGGAGGATGGCGGTTTTGATGGCGGGGTTGCCGTGGTCAGATTCTAGGTGGGTGCAGGAGGCGGTGAGGTGGGGGTTGTTTTTAAAGGATGCGATGTTGTTGAGGTCTTGGCTGAACTTGGAGACTACGCCGTCGCCGCGGAACTTGGGTGAGGAGAGGTTTAGGGGTGATGAGATTTTGTCGAGTTTGCCTAGTCCGTTGCGTGCTAGGTCGAGGAGGTTGTCTGCTATGGCGGTGTTGGTGAAGTTGCCAGACTGGATGACGGAGAAGTCTTTTTTGAGTTTGTGCCAGTCGTAGTTGAGGATGTTTTCTTCGGTGATGATGCAGTGGTAGGTGATGTCTGTGGGGTAGGGTGAATTTGCGAGTTGGTCTAGGTAGTTGCCATTTTCAGGTTCGGCGAGCATGAGGGCGCATTGGGAATTGATATCGATGCCGGCTTCGTTGCCCCATTGTTCTAGCTGGCCAGTGAATTTACCGAGTGTGTAGGCGGTGGCGGCTCTGGTTCCTTTTGAGACGAAATTTCCGCTGGTGTCTGACTGCATGGCGGTGAGCAGGGACTTGAGATTGTGGTAGCTGACGGATAGCCATGCGTGTTCGCTGCCTAGGTGTGGGGTGGAGACGGTGGTGAGTGAGGCGATGTGGTGTTGTTCTGGGTGCTTAGAGAGATACTCGCGGCTGACTATTCCTCCGGCGCTGAAGGAGATGAGGCGGACTTTGTCGCAGTTATGGCGGCTGATGACGCGGGCGATGGTTTTTTCTAGGAGTATGGCAGAGTCGCGGATGTCTCTGGTGCCTTTGTCTGGGAGGGAGAGGGTGTAGAGGGCGGTTTGTCCTTTGGTGATGTTTTTTGGGGCTGATAGTTGGAGTTGGTTGTCTTGGTCAGCGTTGAAACTTCCCATGTTGATGGTGCCTTGTTGTTCGAGTTCGCTGATGAGGTGGATGTCGGCCCAGAAGTTAGAGCTCTGGTTGAACCCGTGGACGAGGATGATGGGTGGCTCTGTGCTGATGACGCGGGAGGTGCCTAGTTGGGTGATTATTTTAGGATTCACTAGCATCATCGCGGCGATGATGGCTGCGATGATGAGGAGTGGGGCTAGGCATTTTTTCATGAGGTGCATTTTAGGCATGGATTGGGATGAGTCCAATTGTTTTTAGTGATGTGAACTATCATTTGTCTAGATGTTGGCTTGACGTGTAGGGGGGGAGGAATCAGGTTTCTAGGAGATGAAGGAATGGCAATATAAGTTAGCGAAGGGGATGCTTTTTAAGTTGGATGCAGAGCAGGCGCACCATGTGAGCATGAGTATACTGAGGCGCGCGGAGAGTCTGAAGTTGTTGAAGTTTCTGACAAAGAATACGGTAAAAACGCATACTCAGCCGGTGGAGTGCATGGGGCTGACATTTCCGAATCCTGTGGGGCTTGCGGCCGGGCTTGATAAGGAGGGGAATACGATTGATGCGTTGGGGAGATTGGGTTTTGGTTTTATAGAGATAGGGACGATTACGCCGCTTCCGCAGGTGGGGAATCCGACGCCGAGGTTGTTTAGGATCATTGAGGAGGAGGCGATTATTAACCGTATGGGTTTCAATAATTGTGGGGTGGATAAGGGTGTGGAGAATGTGAGGGCGGCGAAGACTTATAAGCAGAATGGTGGGGTTGTAGGATTTAATATTGGTAAGAATAAGCTGACTCCGAACGAGGATGCGGTGAGTGATTACATCAAGGCGCTACGGGGGTGCTGGGGGGTGGCTGATTATGTGACGGTGAATATTTCATCGCCAAATACTCCTGGTTTGAGGGATCTGCAGGCAGCTGATGATACGGCGAGGTTGTTGGAGGCTCTTAAGATTGAGCAGCAGAGATTGATGGCTGAGACGGGCTTGAAGATGCCGATAGCGCTGAAGGTTGCGCCGGATATGGGTGAGGAGCAGATCGCGGATTTGAGCAGAGTGTTTATGGACGGAGGTCTGGAAGGGCTGATTGCTACGAATACTACGATCGATAGAGAATCCGTGAAGGGTAAGCCTTTTGCGAAGCAGGCTGGTGGTTTGTCTGGTGCTCCGGTGACTAAGAAGTCAACTGAGGTGATCTCGGCGTTTCATAGCCATTTGGGAGATCGGGTGCCGATTATTGGGGTGGGGGGAATCATGTGCGCGGAAGATGCGAAAGAGAAGTTTGCGGCGGGGGCTAAACTGGTGCAACTTTACACAGGGTTTATTTATCACGGGCCGCCTTTAGTGCAGAATATTTTGGCATCATTAAATAAATGAAGGCATTTGGGCTAGTATGATATGACACGAGTTACATAAATCCGTTCAAAATTTATCATAAAAATGTTATTTTTTCTCATGATCGTTGAAAAAGAGTGACTTCTTTCAATTTTCTCTGGTAAAAATGGAAGAAAAGTCACATTATTTTTTCAGATGCAAAACGATTCAAAGACAAATACGAGGGAAGGGAATCTGGGGTTAGTAGGTCGTCGTCGTTTTATGGGATGGATGTCAGCAGCAGCCTGTGGCGCAATGTTTAGTGTCAGGGAGGCGAAAGCTGGATTATTCTATAGTACGAGACCTGTTGAAGGGATTCCGCAGTCATGGGTAGATGCAAAGGGGCTAGACGTCCTGCGCTATGCTAACTATATCAAGGGTTTAAAGCTTAAGAATGTATCACCTTATGCGGTGTTATACCCACATTTTAAGACAAGAGGTAGAAATACGAACAGTTTGCCACCACGCTATATGTGGAGGAACATTGCGGCGACATTGAGAGTGATTGACGCGCTTGCGTCTAGGATGCGAGCTTTACCGAAGCCGTTGGTCTCAGTCTATAGAAGTCCTACTTATAACCGTGCAGTGAGGGGGCGGTCTCAGTCCCAGCATCTTGTAAATACGGCGGTTGACGTTCAGTTTAATGGAGTTTCTGCTTATACTGTGTCTGCAGTGGCCAGAAAGATGCGTGCTGAAGGTGCATTTAAAGGTGGCGTTGGTAGATATAGTTCATTCACGCATGTGGATACCAGGGGGCATAACGCTGACTGGTGACTTAAGTGATACTACGCCTGTTTTTGTAGAAAAATAGAATGGTTGCTATTTTGGCTAAAACCATCTAGAAAAATCTCACTATTGATGGTAGCTAGACTGTTACTGAGATAGCATATTAACCAATGAAATTCTACAAGTGGGATTTATAGATGCAATCAAACGCTGGAAGCTTGCCCAACAAGGCATGTCTTCTGGAAAGAAAAGAAGAACGCACGAGCAAGGTTCATTGACTGGGTCAATGGATAGAAGCTTTGGAGTGAGAACTCTGCTTTACTTGTTATTCATATTTCTGAGTACTATTCTGATGCTGCGGAATCCTTCGAGCTACGAAAGCTTGTTTGGGACGGCTGCTTTTTTACAGATTGCTCTTTGTTTTGCGGTGATTGCTGTGTTTGAGATTCAGCACTCGCATAAACCTCGTAATGTCAGGGTGATACTTATGTTTGGTTCGATTTCTCTGCATTTGCTTTTGGTGCACTTGGTGGGGATTATTTTCAGGGGGACTGAATGTGCGTTGTTGGCTTTGCCATTTGCTTTGGCACCGATGATTACATCGGTTTTGCTTAATAGGCAGGGAGGTATTTTTGCGACACTTGCGGTTACGCTCAGTGGGTTACTTATCGTTCCGAAGGAGTCATTGATACATTATGCGGTGATGAGTATGTTCTGTGGATTGATGGTGGTGTATCTGACGAAGAATGTGCGGCGCCGAGGCTCGTTACTCCGTGCTGGTGTTTATGCTGGTGTGGTGGTTCTGGTTTTAGCTGTGACTTATGGGATGATTGAATTGCCTGATAATGGTGATGGTTGGGCTGATCTGGGGCAGAAGTGTGGTAGTGCGTTAGGGGTAAGTATTTTAATTGCGATGATTGTGAGTGGGCTGCTTCCGGTGCTGGAGGGGATATTTGGGATTACGACTGATATTAGTTGGCTTGAGCTTAGTGATCTGAACCATAAGTTAATGAAGAGACTTCAGTTGGAAGCTCCTGGGACATTTCATCATAGTTTGGTGGTGGCGTCTCTGGCAGAAGCTGCGGCTGAGAGTATAGGTGCGAATGCTCCGATGTGCCGAGTCTGTGCTTATTTCCATGATATTGGGAAGTTGAAGAAACCTGAGTATTTTATTGAGAACCAAGGTGAAGAGAATCTGCATGATACGATCACTCCCACGATGTCTGCGCTGGTCATTATTGCTCATGTGAAGGATGGAGTGGATCTGGCTGTGAAGCATAAGTTGAATCCGTTGATCATTGATGTGATCAAGGAGCACCATGGTGACTCGCTGGTCTATTATTTCTATCACAAGGCAAATGAGCTTAAGCGTGAGGGAGAGGGGAAGGTGGAGAAGGGGCTCGAAAAAGCTGAGGACATCACGATGGTGAATGAGAAGAATTTCCGCTATCCGGGGCCTATTCCTAGTTCTAAGGAGAGTGGGATTATTAGTTTAGCGGATGCGATAGAAAGTGCTTCAAGGACGATCCGAAAGCCTACGCCGAGTAAGATCCGGGCTCTAGTGGATGAACTGGTGATGAAGCGAGTTTCTGAAGGGCAGCTTGATAACTGTAGGCTAAGTCTTAGGGAGCTGAAGCAGGTGCGTGAGAGTTTCTCAACTACTCTTAGAAGTATGCTCCATAGCCGCATTGATTATCCGAAGGAAAAGGAAAAGGAGAAGGAGAAAGATAAGCGGGATGATAGGGAGAGAAAATCTGATCTTGGATCAGCTTCGGCAGCGTTTAAAGTGGAGAAGTCTGCGAAGAAGAAGGAGGTGAAATCTGCTGATAAGCCAGTGGACTCAGATTCTGATGCGTTGAAGAATTAATCTTAAAGATGGCGACTCTGGAGGTATATAATCATCAGAATAAGGAAGTTATTTCTGATGAACTATTAGATAAGTTTTCACGCTGTGGGAGCTTGGCTCTGCCAATGGCGCTTGATCATCCTGCACATGGTGGGGGAGTTCTGGCTGAGTTAGAGGAGGTGGAGATATCGATCGTGAGTGATGAGGTTATTGCTCAGGTTCATGTGGATTTTATGGATATACCTGGTGCGACTGATGTGATCACTTTTGCGCATGGGGAGATAGTGATTAGTGCGGAGACTGCGCGTGAGTATGGCGCGGCGTATGGAAATAGTTTTGAAAGGGAGTTGATGCTTTATATCATTCATGGGCTTCTTCATTTGTCTGGGCACGAAGATGCTGATCCGAATGAGAGGGCTGAAATGGAAAAAATCCAGACCCGCATTTTAGAGCAGGTCTGGATTAGTTAGAGATTTAGATTAAATCTGTGAACAGGGCTTAGTCCTTATTTTTCAGCTGTGGGAAGAGGACTACGTCTCTGATGGTGGGTGCTCCGGTGAGCATCATGATGAGGCGATCGATTCCGATGCCGATTCCACCTGCTGGAGGCATTCCGCTTTCCATGGTTTCTACGAAATCATGGTCGATGTTTTGAGTTTCACCGCCTGCTTGTTCCTCGAAGCGTTGACGCTGGAGGATGGGGTCATTTAGCTCTGAGTAGCCAGGGGAGATCTCTTGGCCATTGATGATGAGTTCGTAGACATCGATGACGTCTGGGTTCTCTGGATTTAGCTTAGCGAGTGGGATGAGTTCTTTGGAGACGTGAGTGACGAAGCATGGATCGAATGAATGCTCTTCCACGAGTTTCTCGAAGACTTGCTGAGTGATCTCGTAGTCTTCCATGTTGTCTGAGATTTCTACGCCTAGTTCTTTGCACTTTGCTCGGTGTTGTTCTTCTGTTAGGTCGAACCAGTCATCGCCTGCGACTTCTTTGATGAGGTCGTGGTATGGTCTGCGTTTCCATGGTCGTTCTAGGTTGATGGTGCGGAGAGGGGTGCCTTCTGCGTCTTTGTGCTCGATTTGTAGTCCACCGCAGAATTTCTCGGCGAGGTGGCATGTCATTTCTTCTACGAGGTCAGCCATTTGCTCGAAATCTGAGAATGCCCAGTAGGCTTCTAGCATGGTGAACTCTGGATTGTGGCGACGTGAGATGCCTTCGTTTCGGAAGTTTCTGTTGAGTTCGAAGATCTTGGTGAATCCGCCGCAGAGTAGTCTCTTGAGGTGGAGTTCAGGTGCGACTCGGAGTGTGAGTGGCATGCTGAGGGCATTGTGGTGAGTCTCAAATGGCTTGGCAGCTGCTCCGCCTGCAACGCCGTGAAGCATTGGAGTTTCTACTTCTAGGAAGCCGCGCTCGTGGAGGAAGTTGCGGATTTCTGCGATCATTTGTGAGCGCTTGACGAAGAGGTCTGCGCTTTCTTGGTTCGACATGAGGTCGAGGTGGCGTTTGCGGTATTTTGTTTCACGGTCAGAGACTCCGTGCCATTTGTCTGGCATAGGGCGGAGTGCTTTGGATAGGACGGTGAGTTTTTCAACTTTGACTGACGGTTCGCCTTTTCCTGTGGTGAATGTTTCACCTTCGATGCCTACCCAGTCACCTAGGTCCATGAGTTTCCAAGCTTGCCAGTCTAGTTCAGAGAGGCCTTTTTGGTTGAGGTAGCCTTGGATACGACCGTGGACGTCTCCGATGGTGAAGAATACGCTTTTTCCCATGTCGCGGATAGCGAGTAGGCGGCCTGCGAGAGTTACTGGTTTGTCGTTCTCGAAGTTTGCTTTAAGTTCACCTGGGGTGATGGTGACTGGAAATTTTTGTCCATAGGGATCGATCCCAAGAGCACGGAGTTGGTTCATTTTCTCGGTGCGGACTGCGATGAGTTCTTGCTCAGTTGATTGCGTTTCTTGCTCGCTCATAGTGAAGCGGAGACTAGTGGTGTTTAGGGAATTTGCAATAGAAGATTACAGGGAATTAGGATTAATTTACCAAAATTGATAATTAGAACTTGCGGAGCCACAGATTATATAGTATTGATCAGTAACTTAATTTTTTGGGTTTTTAATTAGGTTAATGAGTAAAGCCTCCTTGGTTCGCCAAGGGGGCTTTATGAATCTCTAGGTGTAGCGTTGCAGGTTACTTGGTTGATTTGCGCTCACTTGAGAACACGTCGCCAGTGGGTTTGGCTGGAAGTTCTTTGAGCCATGCTTGGAGGTCTTTGGTGAGGTCAGCGACTACTTCTGGGTTTTTACCAGCTAGGTTGTTACTTTCGGCTACATCAGAGTCTATTTTGTAGAGTTCTGCTTTATTTAGCTTTGTGCTGATTACGAGTTTCCATGGGCCTTTGACTACGGCGTAGCGGGTGTAGAGTTTCCAGAATAGTGGTTTGGTTCTGGTGAGCATTTTATCACCTTTTAGAATGTTAGTGATGTCTACTCCGTCTGGTTTGTAGTCGGCTGGCATTTCAGCTCCTGCGATGGCGCAGAAGGTGGGGAGTAGATCTACGGCTGAGATGAGTGAAGCGGTATCAATTTTTCCAGCTGGGATGTGTTTAGGCCAGCGGGCGATGAATGGGACACCGATTCCGCCTTCGTATAATGTTGCTTTGTGGCCTTTTCTTCCTCCGGTGATGCCTTTGGATGCTCCGGTGTTGTAGCCTGCTCCGGTGGCTGTATCGTAGAAGAGCTCGGGTTCGATGGGGCTTTTGGCGCGGGCGGGGCCGTTATCTGAGCTGAAAACGACGAGGGTGTTATCGGTGATTTTTAGGTCATCTAGGGTGTCTAGGAGTAGGCCGATGCGGTCGTCTGCGTGTGAGAGGACTGAGGCGTAGATCTGGTCTGCGCGGTTTTCTAAGTCACGGAATCTCCATTCGAACATGGGGACGGTGTGGAATGGGGTGTGAGGCTCGTGCATCCAGAGGTTGAGGAAGAATGGTTTATTTTCTGCGTGAGCGCTTTTGATGAATTTTATGGATTCGATGACGTCTTCGTGGACTGGTAGCTGGACGCCTGAGCAGTTGAATGCCCATGCTTGGTCGTAGCCGTATTTGATGGGTGCTGGTGAATCTGGGATCATGTTGTTGGCGAGGTGCCATTTTCCAAAGTGAGCGGTTTTGTAGCCGGCTTTTTGGAGCATTTTGGGGAGGGTTGGGGCGTTTAGGTCAAGCCAGTCTGGCATTCCTCGTTTGGCGTTGTTGTCTGGGAATGCGAAGTGGCCATCGATGGCGTAGCGAGCGGGGAAGTGTCCGGTCATGACTGCGGCGCGGCTAGGTGAGCATACTCCGCTGGCAACGGTGAAGCGCTGGAAGTCTGTGCCTTCGTTTGCGATTCTGTCGATGTTGGGGGTTTTGATGTATGGGTGATCATGGCAACTGAGGTCTCCCCAGCCCCAGTCATCGGTGAAGATAAAGAGAATGTTTGGCTTAGATTGAGTTTCTGTAGGTTGCGGTTCTTGTGCATTTAGTCCTGCAAATGAGAATCCGAGTAAACTACCTGTAAGAATTAGTTTTTTTATCATCAGTTTGATTTGGTTATGATTACATCTGTATTACAGCTGTAAAATGAGTATCCATTTCAAGGCATTAGGTGTTAGGAAGCGAGCAAAAAATAGCGGAAGAATGTCAGTATGTTTGGCTGAGAATGTATATGCTATGGGATGGGGATTTTTACTTATGGGAGGGTGCTACTTTTAGGTTCATGAGGACTTGCTGATCAGACTCGTGGAGGCGGCGAGTTACTGATTGGCGGGTTTCATTTGGGGCGCCGTAGTTCCTGATGACTTCCATGGTGAGGGTGGTGTCGCTTTTGTGGTGGTCATTCCAGTCGCCTCGGAATTTGGCGGTTAGGGTGTATTCTCCGGGGAGTTGTTTCTGGAGCGATGCTGATTCTGGTCCTAGGCCGTGGCTGATATCGCTTAGTTGAATCCAGTGGTTGAAATTTTGTTGATGGGTGAGTTCTCGGTGTTTGTCAATGAGGGTGTTTTTTATGATGAGATCGATGTCGAATTGCTCGGAGTCCCAGATGAGGTTGACTTTGATGTCTAGTGGGACATGGCGGACTAGTGAGGAGTCTATTCCGAGGTCTGCTGGGTTGATGTTTCCTTTGATGAGACAGGCGTTCATTTCTTCCAGGTAGATTATGTTGCGATGTCTGTAGTGGTTGTCTTTGAGTGCACGATAGTAGAGTGAGGCTGCGGTGTGGTAATCTTTTTGTTTGTCGTGTAAGCGTGCGAGGTCGTAGAGGCTGGTTTCTGCGTTGTTAGTAAGAAATGCTATGCGTTGGAAGAGGCGTTTAGCTGTGGGGAGTTCGCCATTGCGGAAAAATGCTCTGGCTGCTCTGCGGAGGATTTCTGGGTTGTCTGGATGGAGTTCTGCGAGATCTTGAGCGACTTTAGAGGTAAGTTTTTTTGCATTTTGATCTAGGAGGTAGCAGATGATGTCCTCGTAGAAGTCGGCAGTCCAAGTGTGTTTATTTTTGAGTGTGAGGTAGGTGTTGAACCACTTGTCCTGGTCAAGTAGCGCTATTTTGGAGAGGGTCTGGAGGTAAGTTTTTTTCTGATCCCAATGGTAGGTGGTCTTGGTGAGTTTAAGTGGCTGAGTTTTTGTTGATGGCTGAGTATTGCGGCCGTCTCCCCAAAAGTTTTGTTCGCGAATGAATATTCGGTCATGTGGGTAGAGTTTTTCAATTTGGTGTTCAGGGATCTTCATGCTGTATTTATAGACCTTTCCATTTCTGTGTAGCTCAACTCTATTTAAGGCGGCGAAGACTGTGGGGTGAGATAAGTCTACGCCTTGTTTTAATGTTGTTCCTGATCTTAGTGATAGTAGTCCTGGGTTTCTGAGTTGGCCGCTAAATGCGACAGGCATCATTTTTTGGCGGGCGATGAGGGTATCACGTAGTGTGGTGTATTTTTTGAGCTGTTGGGAGATGGCTAGTTGGTTGGTTTCAGTGGTGGTTTGTTGGTGGATTTGTTTAAGAGCGGCTTTTTCTATGGGGGTGAGCTCGATGATGTCTGTAGGGGTGTCTAGCCAGTAGTTGACGTCATCATTGATGAAGCTGTGGGCGAAATGTTGGTATGTGGGCTTCTTTTTGGTTAGTTCATCGCAGTGTTTTTTCCATTTTTCTGCGTAGCGAGCGAGGCGATGGTTTGGTTTTGATTTTTTGTATGCGAGAAGTTTATTCCAGGATACTACTAGTTCTGGGTGGGTTTCTGGGGGTGGGATGTTGTAGTGGATGTGTTGGTGGATGTTTTCTAGGACGATCCATGAGTGTTTGGTGTCTGCGACTTGGTGCTCGGTGTGGAATGCTGAGATTTCGGAGTTGGGTGCTGATTTGGCTTTGAGTTTTTTGGCATATTGGTGGGCCCATAGCCAGTAGGCGGCTTTGTGGTTGTGTTCGTCTGCGATATTTAGATCACGGGAAATGCCTGAGCAGATGATGTGTGAGCTTGTTTTTCCGTAACTCATAGAGGTTAAGCCCATGTTACGGAAGCCATGGTGCTGGCTGAGGAAGGAGAGGTCTTTTAGGTAGTTGTTGTTGCTTTTTTCTAAGATGGTAAATAGGGGGAATGTTAGATTTTCTGGGATGTCTTGGTGGCCCTCGGGGAACTGGCCATCGGTGATGATGATGACTCCGTTGTGTGGTTCATTCCAGGGGAGGACGGAGGGTCTAGCCATGCCGTGTGGTTTGATTTTTTGGAGGCGCTGGATGAGGGAGTCGCATTTGCCATCTTTGACTGTGAAGGATTCTTTGGCTTCAAGGGAATCGCGGAAGATAGAGAGTTCTATTTTTCCTGATTTTCTCCAGATGAACCATTTTTGGAGTTCATCGAGTATTTTGTGATTGGCTTTAATTGATCCGTCCCACCAGAGTTGGGTTGTGTCTCCTGGTTGTTTAATGAGATGGATGTCGAAAAAGCTATCGTCTTCCCAGAATATGGATGTGTATGTCTTTCCTTTTTCTTTCCATGCTAGGGTTACAGGTAAGCTTTGGAGATTCAGGAGGCATGGTTTGAGGGCTTGCTTTTGACCTTCCATGGAGGCGGTCCAGGAGCCTTTTTGGGTTTTGGTGAATTTCCATCCTTGGGCTGTTGGTGGGGCTGAGACGTTGGAGATGGAGATGGTGGTTTTCGTTGTGGTTGCTGAGCCGAATGTTTCTAGGGCGAGGTCGACTTGGTTGTTTTCGATCATGCGCATGGTGGTGAGCCAGACGGTTTTTGTTTTATGGGATTCGATGGGGAAGACGCGCATTTTGAAGAGGTTGTTTTCTTCATCGATTTCGACGATTCCTGGGTCGGTTTTTTGGCGGACGATGTTTTCGTATGCGTGGAGAGCTTTTGTTGCGGAGACGACAACGCCGGCGCGTTTTTCGCCGAAGACATCCATGGCGTATTCTACGATTTTGGAGCCTGCTGGGAGTGGGCATATGAGTTGGCCTTCGGTGCTGGCGTCGCCGTCGTTGTAGAAGACGAGTTTGTATTTTTGGATGAGGATGTGTCCGATGATTTCGTTTTCTATCTGGATGGACTGGAGGTTGGTTTGGCGTTTGTTTGTTCCTTCTCCAATGGAGATGCTTACTTGGGCGTGGGTTATATTTACGACTAGGAATAGTAGATAGAAAATGGCAGGCAGGACTCTCATATGAGAGTAGGACAGGTGAGGGGGGAGGTTGTTCAATTTGATGAGGGGAAATTAGGTTCCTCTAGAGCTTTGAGGAAGTTTGGGTGGGCGCCGGAGAAGCGTTGGTATTCTCCTTCACGGCCGCGGCTTTTTAGGAGTTTTTTTTCTGGTAACCAGTTGATGAACAATAATACGAACCCGATGATAGTGAGGTTAGAAGATCTTGTTCCAGATATCATCGGGATGATAATTAATAGGATTATGCCTGCGAACATAGGTACAAAGCGAAAGTAGCTTCTTAGTTGTCTTGATTTTAGGATTTGTGGCGAGCAAAATACGTGGACTGCTCCACCTTGTGTTCGGGTGCTAGAGTGCAGAATAGAGAAGAGTAATACCAAGGGAAAGAATGCGGTCCAACCTAACGATGAGGAGATCGAATTAAAAGTATATAGGTTAAAGCCAAGATAGCTTAGGCATAGGAGAATCATTATTAGATTAAATGGTTTTAGCATGTCTTGCCAAGGGGTTCTGGAGCGTAGTTGGACTGGGATGGGGGTGGATTTATCTGTTTCATCTCCGGTGACTACGCAGACTCGGGGGCCGATGAAGTTTTCTTTTACCATGAGGTGGTCTCCGTCACGATAGCCTAGGGTGTTGGATTCTAGGTTGGGGTTTACTACGGATGTTTTTGGGGGAGTGTAGGGGTTTAGTTCTAGAGGCATCTTGAGCTAGGTATTGCTGTTAGATTATTTTATGTTGGATGCAGTAGGGAGGGCTTGGAGGAAGTTTTCGTGGGCGCCTTTGAAGTAGTGGTGTCCGTTTTCTTCATTTTCATATGCAACGGGGTGCTTTTTATAGAGGTAACTTCCTATGATCACTAGGGGTAGGTATAGGATGTACGTTTGGAAATTAAACTTAGGTTGTGTACTTAAGATCATGATTGATGCGGCTGCTATGTAGAAAATTGTGGAGAGAGTGTTTCTGCGTGATCTTTTGGTTTGGTATGGCTTGGAGTAGTGTATTTGGATGAAGGGGGATTTATAGTTGTTGGCAAGAGTGAGGGTTAGGAACCATAGGGGGATTGTTAGGAATGTGAATATACGGTTATCGATGAGGAAGGCAGCTATGATGAGTGCGGCGGTGGTGAGGATGTAGAAGATGATTTTGTAGAGTAATCTTTTTTCCCAGCCATCGCCTGTGGTTAGGTAGACTTTGGTGGGTTTTACGTCGTCTTGGATGATGATGCCTGTGGCGGCGCAGATATTAGGGGCGATGTAGCCGGCGGGGGCTGAGAATTCTTTGTCTGAGCGGTATGCTGATTGGGGGGATGAGTGGGTGGTGGGTATCGGCATGCTTATACATTAGCTTAGATTAATGGGTGCTGTAAACTGTTGATGACGGATTGATTTTAGATTGTAGGGAATATAGTGGGGGAGGGGCGGCTCTTATTAGTAACTTATGGAAGATATAATGATTATTTTGGGCATGCTGGTGCTTTATTACGCGCTGCAGATGTGGATTTTGCCCGCCTTTGGAGTTCCGACATGAATGAAGCCTAAAAAGTCCTCCGGCGGGGGATGAGGGATTTCTAAACCTAAATCACCGGTCGGTGATGAGTTGGAGAAAATAGAGGAGTCGACAAGGGAGTCTGGAGAAGATGGAGTTGCTAAGTAAAAGGCTACCAGAGTGGTAGCCTTAGGTAGTCAATTTAAGAAGAATTTGTTTGGGTTATTTCTCGCCTAGGTGGATAAGTTTTTTGTTGATGAACTCAAGGATTCCTAGGTATGAGAGTTCGCGGCCATAGCCGGAGTTTTTGGTACCGCCGAAGGGTAGATCTTCTTGGGAGTTTGTGGGTTGGTTGAGAAATACCATTCCTGTGTCGATCTGTTCTGCTAGTTTTTGTCCGCGGTCGATGTCTTTGGTGAAAATGGAACCGCCTAGTCCGTAGGAGGAGTCGTTTGCTAGGGCGATGGCTTCTTCATCGTTTTTGACACGATAGACGGTGGCTACTGGTCCGAATAGTTCTTGGTCGAAGCTTGGCATGTCTTTGGTGACTCCGCTTAGGATGGTTGGGTTGTAGAATGCGCCGTCGCGGTCTGGTCTGCTTGCTCCGCAGACTACTGTGGCGCCTGCATCGACTGTTTTCTGGACACTCTCTGCGAGATTTACTGCGGCGTCTTCTGTAGATAGTGGACCTAGGTCAGTGTCTGCATCGAGTGGGTCACCTACTTGCATGGATTCGACGGCTTTTTTGAATTCTGCTAGAAATGCGTCTGCTACTTTATCGTGGATGATGAAGCGTTTGGCTGCTACGCATGATTGACCATTATTTACGAATCTGCCTTTCATGGCCATTTGAATGGTGCTTTGCATGTCGGCATCTTCGAGCACGATGAATGCGTCGTTGCCGCCAAGTTCGAGAACTGAGCGCTTGAGGTTTTTTCCTGCTAGGCCAGCGACTGCGGCTCCTGCTTTTTCGCTACCTGTTAGTGAGACTCCAGAGATTTTATTGCTTTCTATGATCGTTGCTACAAATTCAGAAGGGATGTGTAGGTTAGTGAAAACTCCTTCAGGGAATCCACTTTCTTGGAACAATTCTCCAATTTTTGTTGAGCATTGTGGGACGCAGCCAGCGTGTTTTATAAGGCAGGTGTTTCCCGCCATGATATTGGGGGCGGCGAAGCGGATGACTTGGTAGAATGGGAAATTCCATGGCATTACACCTAGTAGTGCTCCAATGGGAGCGTGTTGGATGTAGGCATTGATGCCGTCTTTTTTGAGAGGTTGGTTAGCTAGGAATTCTTCGGCTCCGTTAGCGTAGAATTCAACGATGTCGGCACAGAAGCCGATTTCATATTTAGCTTCTTCGAGTCGCTTACCCATTTCTAAGGTGATGAGTTTGGCGTAATTGTCTTTGCGCTCGCGGAGGGTGGAGGCGAGCTTGAGCATGAGTTTTTTTCGATCTGCAATTGAAGTTTGGCGCCATGATTTGAATGCTTCATTGGCTTTGTCCACAGCGTCCATCGCTTGTTCTTTGCTAAGCGGGTCGTAGGATTTTAATTCTTGGTTTGTTGTTGGGTTGATGGATTTTATGCTCATAGGAGGTACTATCGGACAGGTTGAATTAATGTCTAATAGTTTATGATCTATGTCTGGGGGGAGGCTAGAGTTTGTATGCTTCGCCTTTTTTGAGGGTGATGACTTTGGTGAGTTTTTGGTTGTGGTAGATGCGGAAGGAGGTGTTGCGCTGGGCGGTGATGGTGGCGGTTTTTAGGGTGTTGTTTTGCCATTCTAGGTCAACTGTTAGGCCACCGCGGGCGCGGAGGCCGTTGATTTTTCCGTCTTTCCATGTAGGTGGGAGTGCTGGGAGGAGGTGGAGGATGTAGGGGGCGTGGGCTATGCTGTCTGATGGGACTGTGGCGAGGTATTCTTTTTGGTTATCTGGCTTTGGTTGGTAGGCGATGTAGGCGGCTTCTTGGATGTTGTTAGAGTCGTTGTAGATGCTGCGGAGGTGGCTTTGGAGGAGCATTTCGCAGACGCCTGCTGCGCCGCCGAAGTTTCCATCGATTTGGAATGGGGGGTGGAAGTCGAAGAGGTTTGGGTAGGCTCTTTTGGAGGTTAGGTATTGGTAGAGTTGGTGGGCTTTTTCTCCGTTGTGGAGGCGTGCCCAAAAGCATGTTTTCCAGCCTGTGCTCCAGCCTGTGGAGAGGTCGCCCCGGTGTTTCATGGTGACGAGGACGGCGTCATTTAGGGCTGGTGTGCTGAGGGGGGAGATGTCTCTGCCTGGGTGAAGGGCGATGATGTGTGAGATGTGGCGGTGTTTGTTTTTGGGGTCATCTAGGTCTTGTGGCCATTCTTGGAGTTGTCCGTGTTTGCCGATTTTTTGTGGGGAGAGTTTTGGTAGGAGTTGTCTGAGCTGGGCGCGGAGTTGTGGGTCTTTGTCTAGTATGAGTGATGCTTCGATGACGTCTGTGAAGAGGTTGACTAGGAGTTGTTGGTCCCAGGCTGCGCCGTAGGTTTGTTTGTTGTTTTTTTCTTTGGATGCTTTGTTTCCTGGGATGGCGTAGAAGTTTTCTGGTGACCATGTGGGGTAGACGACAAGGGTGCCGTCTTTGTAGGGTGCGAGGAATTCGGTGAAGAATTCTGCTGAGCCTTTTAGGGTGGGGTAGATTTCTGCGAGGTATTTTTTATCTTTGCTGAAGGTGTAGTGGTCGAAGAGGTTTTGGCAGAGCCAGTGTCCGCCTTGTTGGGCACGGCGGCCTAGTTCGTTTTGGGCGGTGAATCCGTAGACGTTTCCGTTGAGGCCCATGGACCAGCCTTTGTTGATTCCGAAGGAGTGTTTTGCGGTGTGTTTGCCTGATTCTGCGAGGATTTTCATCCATTTGGCGAATGGGGAGAATGATTCTGCGAGGTTTGCGGGGCCGGTCATCCAGTAGTTCATCTGGACGTTGATGTCTGTGTGGTAGTCTCCGTTCCACATGGGTGTTTTGTCAGCGTTCCAGAGGCCTTGGAGGTTGGATGGGACGGGGGCTGAGCGTGAGCAACTTAGTTGGAGGTAGCGGGCGTAGTTGAAGTAGAGGGATTCTAGTTCTATGCTGGGTTTTTGGACTAGCTTGTCTGTGGTGAGGCCGGATGGGGTGTGGTTTAGCTGGAGTTGGCAGCGGGTCATGAGGGATGAGATGTCGCTGGTGTGGGCTTGTTTGAGCTTGTCGTAGCCTAGGGTGGTGGCTTTTGTTAGGGTTTTGTTTAGGTCTGCTGCGTGGTCGCGGCCGGTGAATGTGGGGAATGTGGGTAGGTAGTCTGTGTAGGCGGCGATGTAGAGCTTGATGTCTTTGGAGCCTGAGATGGTGAGGGTATCTTGGGTGTAGGAGAGTTTGGCGTCTGGTGCGTCTACTTGGATGGCTTGGGTGAAGTGGACGTCATTGAGGGCCATGGCTACTGAGCCGGTGAGGATGAGTCTGTTGGTGGTGAGTTCTTGGTTGGTGATTTTGTGGTCGGTGTTGATTTTTAGTTTGAGGGTTTGGGGGGTGGTTGATTGGAATCTGACTGCTGTTAGGTCGTGGGGGTGGCTGGTGAAGTATTCTCTGGTGTATTCTGTGTCGGCTATTTTGTAGGTGACTGAGCCTAGGCCTTGGTTGATGTCTAGGGATCTGTTGTAGTCTTTGGCATCCTTGAGTTGGTGGCCGGTTTCGATTTGGATGTTGGTGAAATTTGTGAAGTGTCCGAGTGGTTCTTTGGTGGAGAGGTGGAGGGTGGCGGTGTTTTCCATGCTGCCGGGCTTGGTGCCGTACTTTTCGTCGCGGTAGGTTTGGCGGACGGTTTCTAGGGCTTCTGCGCCTCCGGTGCGGGAGGCGGATTGGGTGACTGGGTCTGCACCGCGTTTGGCTCCGGCCCAGAGTGTGATGTCATTTATGAGTAGGCGTTCTAGTTCTACGCCTCCTGAGAACATGGTGCCAAGGCGACCGTTGCCGAGGGGGATGGCTTGCTTGATGAAGGCTGAGTTGCCGCGTTTGAATTTACCGCCGAGGTCGTCTTTTGCTGGTTTGTCATAGGTGAGTTGGAGTTCAGCGGCACTGGTGTAGTTAGCAGATAGTGTGAGGGCGGCGAGGATGGATGATAGGATGAGCTTTTTCATGGGTAAATCTGGTTTGGGAACGATGCGTTTATTATTTATTTTCTAGGTAGGATGGCTTCCATGGTTCTGGGCTGCCTTTTCTGGATTGGAGGAATTTTGCGTTGTTGGCTTTTAGGTATGCGTGGAGTTTTGCTCTCATGGTGGCGGCTCTTTCTGGGTCTTGCTTTGAGAGGTCGTTTTGCTCGCCGATGTCTTCTTTGAGGTTGAAGAGTTTGAAGGTTCCGTCTTCGTAGTTTTCTAAGAGTTTGTAGTCTCCTTGTCTGATGGCTCCTCCGGGGATTCCGCCTTGGTTGGAGTAGTGTGGGTAGTGCCAGTAGATGGCATCACGCTTTAGTTCTCCGCCTTCTAGGAGTGGGCGTAGGTCAACTCCGTCTACTTCTGGTTCTACTTTGTAGCCTGCTGCTGTGGCGATGGTGGGGTAGAGGTCAATGCCTGAGATGGGTGTGGCGGTGGTGGTGCCTGGTTTGGTGACATTTGGGTAGCGGATGATCCATGGTTCTCTGATTCCTCCTTCGTACATCCAGCCTTTGCCGCCGTTGAGTGGTTTGTTAGATGTGGGTAGGCCTTCTGAGGTGGAGAGTCCGCCGTTGTCTGAGGTGAAGACGATTATGGTGTTGTCCCATTTGCCTTCGGCTTTGAGTGTGTCGATGACTGATCCTATGGCGAGGTCCATGGCTTCTACCATGGCGGCGTAGGTAGTGTGGGTTTGTTTGACGCGGATTTTGTTTGTTTTGCCGCTGGCTGAGGGGATTTTTTCGAAATCAGAAGGTGACTGTTGGTTGCCTTGTTCTTTGGCTTTTTTCTTGTACTTTTGGATGAGGTCCTTGCGTCCCATGAGTGGGGTGTGGACTGAGTAGAATGAGAGGTAGGCGAAGAAGGGCTGGTCTTTGGATTCAGTGATGAACTTGGAAGTTTCTTTCGCTAGTCTGGCTGGGAGGTGCTCTCCGGCTGGGCCTTCTTCTTTGATTTCAGGGTTCTTGTATGGGGCGAAGTATTTTTTGCCGGTGTATGGGCCGCCTCTGTCGTGGCCGCCGATGTTGATGTCGAATCCTTGTTTTTGTGGGCGGAAGTCTGGGCCGTAGCCGAGGTGCCATTTTCCGGCGAAGTAGGTTCGGTAGCCTTGGGTTCTGAGGGCTTCTGCGAGAGTTGTTTCTGCTAGTGGAAGCTCAGCGACGAATGGGGCGGGAGCAAATTTGCCGCTTTTTCCTGGGCTGGCTTTTTTACCTGGGAAGAGGTGGGTGGTGCCTATGGTGATGGGGTATTTACCAGTGAGCATGCTGACGCGTGATGGGGAGCAGACGGGGCAGGTGGCGTAGCCGTCTGTGAAGAGGAGGGAGTCTTTTGCTAGGGCGTCGATGTTTGGGGTTTCGTAGAAGCAGTTTGGATTGTTGGCGCCGATGTCCATGTAGCCGAGGTCATCTACTAGGAAGACGAGAACGTTTGGTTTCTCGGCGGCTGTTAGAGTGGTTAGGGTTGCTCCTAGGCTGAGGATGATTCTGTTGAGTAATTTCATGTGGGTATTTATTTTGTTAGGATTTTAGGTTCTGCTACTTTGCCCGCTGGTCTGATTTCTTTGTTCATTTCTGAGTCAAATTTGGTCATGGCTGCTTTGAGTTGGGCGACGATTTCTGGGTGCTGTGAGGCGATGTTCTTTTTTTCTGAGATGTCTGTGGTGAGGTTGTAGAGTACGTCTTTTCCGTCGATGGTTCTGAGTTTGTAGTTGTTCCAGCGTGCTCCTTCTAGATTTCCCCAGTGGCTGTAGAAGAAGTATTCGTGTGGGCTGTCTTTTCCTTCTGTTAGAGTTGGGATGATATCTTTGCCGTCGATGATGAGGTCTTTAGGGAGCTTGGCATTGATTAGCTTGGCGAAGGTTGGGAGGATATCCATGGTTGTCATGAGTTTGTCGTTGTCGCTGCCGGCTGGGATGGCTTTTGGCCAGCGGATGACGGTGGGTACTCTCATTCCTCCTTCGAGTGTGGAGCCTTTTTTTCCGCTGAGTGGTTTGGCGCTGCCTTTGGATGGGCCGTTGTCAGTGGAGAAGAGGACGATGGTGTTTTCATCGATGCTGTGTTCTTTGAGTTTATCTAGTATCTGGCCTACTGACCAGTCGATTTCATTGATGACGGTGGGGAAGATGCCGGGTTTGGCTCGTTTGTTTTTCTTACGAGCTTCCGCGTATGATTTTTTAATTTCTGGTGAGGCGGCTAGTGGGCCGTGTGGGAGTGGGTGAGCGACGTAGAGGAAGAAGTTTTGGTCTTTGTTGTTGTCGATGAATTTGAGTGCGCGGTGGGTGATTCTACGGGTGAGTTGATTAGCATCTGGTTCTAGTTCGATGACGGTTTCTCCTTCCAGCAGGGGGAGTGGTGGGAATTTGAATATTTTATTTCTGGGGTGCTTGGGATGAATGTCATGGCTGTATGGGATGCCGAAGTATTCTTCGAATCCTTGGCGAGTGGGTAGGAATTCTGGTTGGTCGCCGAGGTGCCATTTTCCGAACATGCCTGTTTTATAGCCTGCTGACTGAGCGACTTCTGCGATGGTGAGTTCGCTTGGGTTGAGGCCTTTTCCGTCACCGGCGAGGCAGACTGGGAATCTTGTTCCTTCTGGGATGTGGGGGAGTGAGACTGTGAGGCTGGATGGGATGTCCATGTCTATGCGCTTGGGGTAGCAGCCGGTCATGAGTGCTGCGCGTGATGGGGTGCATAGGGGTGCGGCTACGTAGAAGCTGGTGAGTCTGGCGCCCTCTTTTGCCATTTGGTCAATGTTGGGAGTGAGGAGGGTTTTGCCGCCGAAACATGCTAGGTCAGCGTAGCCTTGGTCATCTGTGAAGATGATAACTAGGTTAGGCTTTTTATTGCTGGTAGCTTCGCTTTCGGCTGCAAATGAGCTTAGGGCTGAACCTAGGGCAAAGATGAGTGGTGCAATGTACTTCATATACATACTTATACGTATGTGTATGACGGATTACTACAAAAAAAGGAGGCTATAATGAATATGTGGATGTGGATTCCTGATATTTGTATAACCTGATTTAGATGAGGTCTTCATCACCTGGGACTGGGGGGATGAGGTCTTCTCTGAGGAGGAGTCGCTCGATGTTTAGGTCATCGATGAGGTCATCTGCTGTTTGCTGGATAATGGAGCAATAGGGGGTGATTCTGTCGACTTCAGCGATGGTGCAGTGGGTCATGGTGGAGATGATGTCAGCATCGTATTTCTCTCTCTCGAAAATATTGGTGATACGGAAGACGACGCGTTGTCTGTCGAGGTCGTATTCAAGTCCACCGAGGTTCATTTGTTTGTTTGCGCGGTGGAGTAGTTCTAGGAGATAGGGCATTTTTAACTCATCCATTGGCATGGAAGTCTCGCCAACGATGCTGAGGGCATTGAGTTGGGTGAAGGCTTGGGCGAAGAGTTGGACGCGGGTGTGATGGGCATCGAATGCGGTGGTGATGACTTCACGGCCTTCGATGATTTCGTGTTGCCAGCCTTGCTGGTTAAAGGCGTCAGAGATGGATTGAGTTTGGAGTGATGGTGGTCTCATGGTGGTAAATTATCTTGGAGTGATGGTGAGTGGCTCACCGTAAATATTTGTAGTGGCCCAGACTTGGTCGCCAGTTTTAAATGGATCCTGGTCGAGGCTAATGAGCTTATAAGATTGCCCTTTTAACTTCACCATGACTTCTTGAGCATCTTTTTGGCGGACGCGGGTTTCGGCTTTTCTGCCACCGTAGGCGCCGATGAATCTGCCGACGACGGCTCCAACGTATCGTCCTGTTCCAGAGCCTACACTAGCTCCTGTTAATGCTCCTCCGAGGCTGCCAATTGTGGTGCCGACTCCGATGTTCTTAGAGACTTTGACGGGGTGACTGTGCTGGACAATTCCTGCAGTTTTACCTGTTTGGGTTTTTCTGTGTGGTGCTTTAATGACGGAGTATTCTTGAGAACAGCTAGCCATTAGTAGCGTGGCCGCTATTGCGCAGTTTAATTTACTAGTTCTCATGAATACTTATTAACAGAAGTAGTCTTCAATACGATGTTATTCCTCGTCGAGGGATATGCGTGGGAAGACTGGTTTAGGTTTGGCGACTTCTTGGCCTACCGGGATCATGCCCCACTTAAGGTCATTGATATTTACGTCGGCTAGGAAGTTAGCTTTAAGCTGGTTTTGGATACGCTCACAGGCTGCTGGGATTACTGGCTTGAGGAGGACGGAGACGATGGCGACTACTTCTGTTAGGTGTCCGAGGACTGTGGTTAGTTCTGCCATTTTTGTTTCGTCTTTAGCGAGTGACCAGGGTGCCTGTTTGTCGGTGTATTGGTTACAGAGGGTGATGTATTTGATGACGACTTCGAGAGCTTCAGAGACGGCGTAGCGATCCATTGCTTCTTTGTAGGCTGCAATGGTGACGGCTGCTTGCTCTCTTAGCTCCTGACTGGCTTCATCATCGTAGTCGCTTGCTGAAGTAGCACCGTTGAGAAATCTCTTGGTCATGCTTAGGCCGCGGTTGCAGAGGTTGCCGAGATTGTTAGCCAGCTCGGTGTTGAAGAGCATGACTAGGCGCTCTGGGTCGAAGTTTGAATCTCTGCCAGTGTGGATGTCTCTAACTAGATAGTAGCGCACGCAGTCTGGGCCGAATTTCTCGACGAGTTTGACTGGGTCCATCATGTCCGCTTGCTCTGGGGTCATTTCACTTTTGGAAACTTTACCGCTATTTAGGTTCCAGAATCCGTGAACGAGGAGTGATGGCATTTGCTCATCTGTGAAACCGATGGCATGTAGCATGCATGGCCAGTAGATGGAGTGAGAGGGGACGAGGATGTCTTTGCCAATGACGTGAAGGTTTGCTGGCCAGAGTTTATCAAAGTCAGGGAGGTCTGAACCTTCTGCTTTGTTGTATCCGGCGAAGGAGATGTAGTTGATTAGGGCATCAAACCAGACGAAGGTGACGAATTCTGAGTCAAATGGGAGTTCGATCCCCCAGCGGAGTCTTTCCTTGGGGCGAGAGATGCAGAGGTCATTGTCTTCAGCGCGTTCGATAGCGTTTAGGACGTCTGCTTTTCTGAATGAGGGGATGATGAAGTTGTCGCTGTTTTCAACGTAGTCGCGCAGCCATGCAACGTGGTCGCTTAGTTTGAAGTAATAGTTTTCTTCATCACGTTCTTCTACTTGGCCCCATTCTGAACCGAAGTTTCCTTCTTCATCGCGCTCTTTGTCGGTGAGGAATTGTTCCTGTTTGATGGAGTAGAAGCCTTTGTATTGCTTCTTGTAGATTTGGCCTTCGTCGAAGAGTTTCTGGAGGATGTCGGCTACACATTTTTTGTGTTGGTCATCTGTGGTCTCTGCCCAGCCGTCATAATCTAGTTCTAGCGCGGTCCAGGCGTTGGTGAAGTTTTTGGTCGTCTTGCGAACATAAGTTCCTGGGTGGATGCCTTCTTTCTCGGCTGTCTGCTGCACTTTTTGACCGTGCTGATCTACTCCTGTTAGGAAATAGGCATCGTCTCCACAGAGTTTGCGGTAACGGGTGATGACATCTGCGAGGACCTTTTCGTAGGCGTGGCCGATGTGTGGTTTGCCGTTGGTGTAGTCAATGGCGGTGGTGGTGTAAAAAGTTTTAGACATGATTGGTGATGATTTAAAAATTGATGATCAATGTTCTATGATCTGGTCTTATCGACCTTGCCACCGATTCCGAGGATGGTGGCATTTTGTTTGGCGGCTTCAGCTTCTGGGATGTTGCCGTCTTGCACATACATCTGGGAGAGGGCTGTCCAGGCAAGGAGGTCGTTTGGTTCTAAGGTTACGGCTTGGAGTCCGCAGCCAATAGCTTCCTTGATTTCACCCACTTTCATGAGTGCCATGCCGAGGGCTTGCCAGCCATCAAAAAACTCAGCGTCAAGGGCCACGCATTTACGATAGCCGACGATGGCTTCTTCAAACTCACCGATTGCCAGTGAGCCGTTTGCGTCATCAAAGATGTCATTTAGCTCATCGCTCATTCTGGTAAGTATGTTAGAGGTAAGTTTTACTATTCGAATTCCATTGCGGGAATGTTTGCCTTGGTAACAGCATCGTCCATCCAGGCGCGGAAGACTGAGTCTTGTAGCATTTCAGATCTTGCGTTCTGGATGCGGACACGCATGTCGACGGCTTCAGCGGTGTCGACCACTTCTCTTTTATGGAGGTAGACGAGGATGACTTGATCATCTTCTTCAATGTTTTTCTCAGAGAATGACTTGTTGCTAGTGATGGTTGCGTTTTCGAAGATTTCATACTCAGAGCCAGTTATTTGGCCGTTGATGTCTTTTCCGAGGTTTGCGTAAGTGACGCCGGTTCTGACATCAGCTTCGAGGTCAATGCTTTCAGCGGCATCTTCAGCAGAAGTCCCGTCAGCGATGCTTTTAGCGAGTTTCTCTTTAAGGTTCTTTACGTCTTCGATCATTGCTGTGTGTGCTTTGTCTTGGATGTAGTCCGCTTTAGCGAGTTCTTTAGCTTCTTCGTAAGTCTTGGTTACTGGCTTCATTTCCTCGTCATATCTTACGTAGAACCAGCCGTTGCCTTCTAGCTTGATTGGTGCAGGGATGCGGTATTTGAGGGAGTCTGAGATTTTGATTTGGAAAACACGATCTGCGATTGAGTCACCATCTTTTGAGTTGAGTAGCTTTAGGTCAGCTGGCACATCTTTCGTTGAGAAGAGTTCAGTAGAGGTAAGTTTTAGTCCCTTATTAGTGATTTCTTCTTCAAATTTGAGGCCGTCAGAGTTATCGACCAAGTATGCGAGGTCATCGAGTTTAGCTGCGACTAGGTTGTCTGCTGGCTTCTCAACTTCTAGTTCCCATTTTGCGAGTTCAGCTTGGAAGGCTTCGTCGATTTTAGCGAATTCTTCATCGGTGGCATCTGCTGCACGTACTGGTGCAACGGGTCTCGGTGTAGAGTATACTGGGCGCTCAACTATATAGCTGATGCGGATGGTGCGGTCTGTTAGGTATTTGAAGTCGTTCTCAGTCCAGTATGCTTTGATTTCTTCTTCAGTTGGCTTGATCTCTTTCTTGTAGCGGTCGATGTCGATTGCGATGCTAGTGAGGTCTAGTGTTTGCTGTTGGAACTTGATGGAGCGAGCAGTTAGGTTATTTGGTGACTGGAGTCCGCTAGAGATAAGGTTTTTGAGGCGGTCGTAGACGAGTGACTCCGCTACGAGGTTGACGAAATCTTCCTCCTGAAGTCCGGATGAGCCGATCTCCTTGATGAATGCTTGATAGGACGCCGCATTGAAGTTTCCGTCTTGGGCAAACATTTGTTCTTTGATGTGCTTCTTAGCTTGCTCGGTAGATGGGTAGATGCCGTATTCTGCGGCAGTCTTAGCGACTACGATACGTCTAGTGACGAATCTCTGCGCATCTTGTGTGCTAGTGCCCATGCGGTAGAAACCAAATTGGGCATACATGTCTAGCTGGCGATTATAAATCATATCTAGAGCGTATCCAGTGAGTCCTGGGTCTTGTAGTTGTTTAATCACGCCGAGTGAGTTGAAGCCCATTTTTCTGAACTGGATTTGGTCAATACCTTCACCATAGACCTCAGTTACTTTGCCTCTGCCTCCAGAGTTAGCGTTGAAATTCCCCATTGTGAGGATGAGTCCGGCTGCGAGCAGGACGAGGACTACGACCATGAGGCCGGTGTATTTGCGCATGTTTTCGATCATGATATTTTACTTGTTTGAAATTGGTTATGACGAGGAGCCGGTGGGCTTGCTCGTAGTAGTGCGGAGCTTTTAGGCTGAGAATCCCACGGAATCAACCGTGAAATGCGGGAATATGGATTAAATTTTACCCATTTGGGCTCTCTGTCTCAGCATGTGGTCGCAGATGATGATGTTTGCCATTGCTTCTACCATTGGGACTGCTCTTGGGAGCACGCAGGCATCGTGTCTGCCGCGTCCTTTGAGGAGAGTTTCCTCGTGGTCTGAGGTGATGGTGGGCTGCTCGCTCATGATGGTGGCGGTGGGTTTGAACGCGACGCGGAAAATGATGTTTTCGCCGTTGGATATGCCGCCTTGGACGCCGCCTGAGCGGTTGGTCTTGGTGCGGACGTTATTGCCGTCCATGTAGAAGTGATCGTTGTGCTCGCGGCCGGTCATGAGGGTGCCTGAGAAGCCGGAACCGATTTCAAATCCCTTGGTGGCTGGGATGCTCATCATGGCTTTTGCAAGTTCGGCTTCTAGTTTATCGAAGACGGGGGCGCCTAGGCCTGCTGGGCAGTTGCGGATGACGCATTCGACTACGCCACCGACAGAATTTCCGTCTGAGCGGACTTCTTTGATGAGATCGATCATGGAATCAACCACAGCGGCATCACCGGTGCGGACGATGTTGGATTCGATGTCTTCCGTGGTTACTGTATCTGGATTTACATCTGCATTGATGTGCTGGATGGATTTCACCCAGGCTAAAATTTCTAGATCTGGACAGAGTGAATGGATTACTTTCTGGGCGACTGCGGCAGCAGCTACACGGCCAATGGTCTCTCTAGCAGATGCTCTGCCGCCACCGTGCCATGCTCTGAAGCCATACTTGGCGTCGTATGTGTAGTCGGCGTGTGATGGGCGGTATTTGTCCTTCATCTCGGTGTAGGATGATGGGCGTTGGTCTTGATTTCTGACGAGGATGCCGATAGGGGTTCCGAGGGTTTTGCCTTCTGATGTTCCGGAGAGGATCTCGCAGACGTCACCTTCTTTACGCGGGGTGACGATTTCGCTTTGGCCTGGGCGGCGTCTATCGAGTTCTTTCTGGATGTCCTCTTCTGAGAGTTCTATCATGGGTGGGCAACCATCGATGTTAACGCCCACGCCGACACCGTGGGATTCTCCCCAGGTGGAAATACGGAAATTCTGACCAAGTATGCTAGACATGGGTGGATAGATAAACGCAAAAGAGGAGAACTGCAACCCTTCTCTTTGTCCTCATAGAAGAGAGAATATAGCTACCAAAAGGAATCATCTTCACGGGCTTTGACTGTCTTGACGCAGTGCTCGGCTATTTCCCGGATGAGGTTCTCGTTTATCTCTTGGTTGTAGCGGATTTGGATCATGTGTTTGGTGGTTTTATACGGAGCTACTTTGTCTCTGAAATGATCCATTGTGACTTGTGTGGGAGTGAGGCCTAGATGGGCTTTAAATGCTGCAAATGCGAACATGAACCTTGGCTCGATGAAGAATGGGGTGTTCCATTTTAAGAGGGATTCGGCGCCTTCTACCTGTTCTGCTACGCTATTTAGAATAGCAAGTAATTGGAGCAAATGTGGTTGTCCGTCACTGGGCGCGGCGTTTATATACTCTTGAACGGTTTGAGGTTTCTCACTGGCCATGTCTCAATTATTAATTAATTCATCCTCCAAATCAATCTCGAAACGAGAGTCACCAGTTGACATCTGATTCAAAATAAAGCATAAGATAGGCCTGTGCCAAACCGCAGGACGCTGGGGAAGGAGCAATCCGACCTTTCAGCGATTGTACAGAGGTCTCTGGGTTCTCCCCCGGAGGCCTCATTTTTTTTGTCACAGATTAAGGCTTCCTAACTTAAATATTTCTCCGTAAAACAGCTCCATACTATGATTGAAATAGAACATAAATTTCTCATCAAGAATGATGGGTGGAAGGAGTTTGCTAGTGCTGGGGTTCGGTACCGGCAAGGATACATTGATACTGTGAATGGGACTACGGTTCGGGTGCGTATTGCAGGAGATAAGGGTTATCTTACGCTGAAGGGGCAGTTTGGTGGGGAGAGTGGGATTAGTAGGAATGAGTTTGAGTATGAGATTCCTTTAGTGGAGGCGGAGGCGATGATTGTGGAGTTTGTTGATAGTCCGCTGATTGATAAGTATCGTTATCTGGTGACGCATCATGGGAAGACTTGGGAGATAGATATTTTTGCTGGAGATAATGCTGGTCTTGAGGTGGCGGAAATAGAGCTGACTTCTGAGTGTGAAAAATTTGATTTGCCTGGCTGGGTGGGGGAGTGTGTTTCGGATGATGAGCGTTATGCGAATGGTTATTTGGCGCGTACTCCGTTTAAAGATTGGTAGGTATTTAATTTTGAGCTGTGTTTGTGCTTCAGACAAATTTTCGAACTCCTGCATATGGTGCATGAGTTGCTGCGCGTAGGGGAGTTATTGCTTAGCAGCTAGGAGCTTCTCTGTGTATTTGGCTAGGAGATCTGCTTCTAGGTTGATGGGGGTGCCTAGTTCTAGGGTGTGGAGGTGGGTCTCACGGAAGGTGTGGGGGGTGATCCAGAAGGTGGCGGAAGTTTCACCGAGTTCGGCGATGGTGAGGGAGATTCCGTCGATGGCGATGCTGCCTTTGTCGATGCAGAACTTGTGGATCTCTGGAGGGAGTGAGATTTCTAGGCGGTGGTCTTGGCCGTGGATTGAGAGGTCGATGAGGGTGCCGGTGGCGTCTACGTGGCCTTGGACGAAGTGTCCGCCGAGTCTCTGGGTGGGTAGTAGGGCGCGCTCAAGGTTCACGGTGGAACCTACTTTGAGTGAGCCGAGGGAGGTGACTTTGAGGGTTTGGTGGAGGAGGTCGAATGAGGCGGTTCCGGGTGCTAGTTCGGCTACGGTGAGGCAGCACCCGTTGGTTGCTACTGAGTCGCCTAGAGCGAGTTCGCTAGCGAATGGGATGGCAATTTTGTAGCGGGATTGGTCACCGAGGGTGGTGATCTCGGTGATGGTGCCTGTGGCTTCAACTAGTCCTGTGAACATATGGGTGGTAATTGGTTATTTGTTATTGTGCTGGGACGATGAAGCCTTGGTGTTTTGAGGGCTAGGTTGTTAGTTGCCGGGGCCTACTGGGTGGAGTTTGTTGGAGTTTCCTGGTAGGCTTGGAGTTTCTTTTGGGTGCTCAAGTTCGTATTGGATCTTAGGATCTTCGGTCATTCCTGATGATGGGAATAGCATGAAGCAGAGTCCCATGATGATGGTAGGAACGAGAGCTGATAGAGCTAGTTTGAGTGGGGAGACTCCACCTTCGAAGTATTTGCCGAGGACGGATTGGCCAGCTGGGTTAGGAGCGTTGGCGATGACGGTGAGGCCACCACCGGTGACGGCACCTGCGAGGACGGCGTATTTGGCGGTGATGCCTAGACTTGGTGCTTGTGAGGCTAGGTAGGTGATGGCGGCATTGTCATTGAATGCGGTGAGGACTGTGGCGCCTTTCATGAGGATGGCACTTTGTTCTTGGAATGCCATGAGGAGAGGTTCGATCCACCAGCCTTGGCAGCCGCCGTGGATGACGAGGCCAGCGAGGAAGAAACCAACGAGTAGTGGTGATTTCATGGAGACATCGTTTTGGTGATGACCAGTGGCTTGGGTGAAGCCTAGGAAGAACATGAATCCGCCGATGAAGAGCACTGGGTAGTGAGCTGTGAGAACGGTGAAAGCTAGGAATCCTAGGTGGGTGAGTGTGACAGCGAGAGGGATAGAATCTTCACGTTCGTTCCAGCGGAGTTTGTTGCTGGTGGTTGTTTCAGCGCTTTTGAGGCTAGCGAAGTGCTTGCGGAATGCCATGAAGTAGAGGGCATTAGCGATGAGGATGCCGATGATGGCTTTCCAACCGAAGTTCATGAACATGTAGCCCATTCCGAAGTGCCATTTTTCTGCGATCATGAGGACTGGTGGAGCAGCGAAGTGGGTGAGTGTGCCACCAACGGAGATGTTAACGAAGAGTAGTCCGAGTGTGGCGTAGGCGAACTTAGCGGGTGGGTTCTTGTCGTAGAACCACTTGGCGAGGAGCATGGCGGCGATGGTCATGGCTGCTGGCTCGGTGATGAATGATCCTAGTAGTGGGGTGATGGTGAGAACTGAGAGCCACCATGCTGCGGCTCCACCTCCCATGAGGCCTGCTACTTTACCGACGATCATTTCAGCAAAGCGGATGACTGGGCGGGTGGCTGAGATGGCCATGATGATGACGACGAAGAGGGGTTCGGTGAAGTTGACATCGTGGCCGACGTATTGGACTGCTTGGTTGAAGTCAAAGAAGTAGACTACAGCACCTACCAGAGCGATGACCCAGATACCGAAGATGGCTTCGACTTCTCCTAGGAAGTGGAAGAGGTGGGCGCGGAATGATACATCGTCTTTGGCATCTTCTTCTGGCTTGGCGCAGGCAGTTCTGCCGCGTTTTTCGTTGAGTTCTTTTTGTCTGTGTTCGTGCTTGTGTGCCATTTCAATGAAGAATCCGGCAAGGAATGTGTGAACGATGGCGCAGATGAAGATGATGGTGGCTACTATGTTAAATCCACCTTGCTCGAATGCGCGGTATTTGAGAGTGGCCATGAGGTCCATTTCTCCGTTTTCCGCTTTTTTTTCTTCGTATGAGGCGAGTGGTTTAGGAAAGACAGCGTGCTGGTCGCTGTCTAGGCCGTGTTCTCCTCTTTCGTAGGCAGGCTGTTGCTTCGCAGCATGTGCTTCGGGAACAAGCATAATGGTGGCGAAGAGTGCGAATATGGAGCAGATAATGGTTAGTTTTCTCATGTGATTGGTGTTGACTAATTGCGTAAGTGATAGCGACTGGGGTAGTGTTGGCAATGAGATTTTGCATTTTTGTGAGAATATTTATGATAGGCATAAATTTGCCTATTGATTGGCTGAAATTGGCATGGTGGTGGTAGGGATTATTGGTTGTTTTTATGGGAAGGTGAGTTTGTTACCCTACTTGTGGGTTACGTTGTTGGCTCATCTGCTTTTAAGTCCATGGTGGTGGATTATAATAATCTTTACTCATGCTCTTGAGTTGGATTAGGATTCTTAGTATTCAAACAATGAAAATAGAAGAATTCATGAATTGTGAGTGGTGGACGATGTTGATCTCATTCATTTATATTTCAACACGTATGGGGAATGTAGTTCAATCATCATGACGTTAGCGTGGAATTTTGGAGTGATTCAGTGTTTGGGGCTCGTGTTAGTGATCTTCTTTATTTTGGGGGTCATGCATTCGCTGCATGTTCTTAAGCATGTGAGGTCTAGCCAGGGGGCGATAGCTTGGATAGGAGGATTACTGATGCTTCCAATAGTTGTGGTGCCTCTCTATTGGCTGACGGGAAGAACGCGTTATCATAATTATGTGAAAGCTAGGAAGTCTTTGCATGATGAGCTGAGTGATGTGTATGATGAGCTCAAAGAGGCATCCTATCGTTATGGGTATCAATCAGAAAACGAGTTGATCAATGCAGTTTCAAAGATTCGCTATGTTCACAGCACGGCTGGAAATGAAATGCAGCTGCTTAAGGATGCTCATGAGAAATTTGAGAAGGTTTTCGAGGAGTTAAAGAATGCGAAGGAGTATATTCTCGTGGAGTATTTCACGATTAAATCCGACAGGATAGGAACTCGATTTAAAGATGCTCTGCTTGAACAGGTGAATAAGGGGGTGAGAGTTTATGTCTTGTATGATTCCTTTGGGTCGTCTGATATGAGCGATGACTACATTGATGAGTTAAAGCAAGCTGGGGTGCATATCCATTCATTTGGCATCAAGAGGAAATGGCTTTCTCGTTTTCAGTTGAATTTTAGGAATCACCGCAAAATCATTGTGATAGATGGTGAGCAGGCATTTATAGGTGGTATCAATATAGGCGATGAATATCTGGGGAGGGATGAGGAGATAGGTTATTGGCGAGATACGCATATGCATGTACGAGGTCCTGCAGTGTGGGGGCTCCAGACGGTGGTCTTGGAAGATTATTATTGGGGAACTGGGGAGCTGATAGATGTTCGGTGGGATCAGGATTTTAGCGATCTATCTGAGACCTCTGAGAAGGCTACTTCGCTGGCAAGTAGTCCTTCAGATGATTTCGATACTTGGCATCTTACTTTGGCGGCGGCCGCGAGTGTGGCTAAAGAACGGCTGTGGATAACGACTCCTTATTTGGTACCAGATGAAGGTTTGATTACAGCTTTGCAGACAGCTGTTATGCGCGGGGTAGATGTTAGAATTTTGTTTCCTAAAGAGTCGGATCAAATCATTGTAGCCTACGCTGCGTATACGTTTGAAGAGGATCTTATTCCTATGGGCATTAAGTTGCACGCGTATCATAAAGGGTTCACGCACCAGAAGGTGGTGCTTGTAGATTCTAATACCGCGATGGTAGGTACAGCGAATCTGGACAATCGTTCTTTCAGGTTAAATTTTGAGATCATGATGCTTACAGAGTCTGAGAAGATGATTCAGAAAGTGGAGGAGATGCTTAATGATGACTTTGCAAATTCTATGAGGATTGAAGAATCTGAGCTAGCGGATAAGAATGTTTTTGTGAGGATTTTTTCGAATTTCGCTCGATTGTTTGTTCCTATTCTTTAGGGGATATTTTACAATTTTTTGAGATTAAGAATTGCTGGCTTGAGTTTGGCTGTTGGGGGGCTAAAATGCTGAGAATGAAAGACGGAATGAATTGGGATAATTTAGCGAAGGCCATGGTCTTGGTGCTAGGTGCTGGGGTGGTAAGTTGTGGTGCGCTGTCGCGCTCGGCCAGAGCGGTGGGTGGTAAGTTGAAGGATATGAATGAGGAGTCTGGGGAACTGCAATCTCATCAACATGCAATTGATGAGGAGTCTACTCCGAGCCGTGGGTTGAGGGCATTGAGTGGTGGAAATGTGGTGGCGCGAGTGGGGCAACTGACGACACGTGAGGAGGATATTGTGTGGGCGCCGGAGGATCCGGATATGCCGATTGCTGAGTTAGAGGGCTTGGTAGTGGATGATGAGAATCCGTTGGATTCATGGTTTGAGGATTATGGGAAGGCGATGAAGAAAGCGCGTGTGGAGGGTAAGCCGGTGATGATCTGGTTTACGCGGACTAAGAATAGTCCGTTGTGTAAGGTGCTGAGTGCGGAGTTGTTTAACAATAAGGAATTTGAAGACTGGGCGGATGAGAATGTGATACGGCTGAGGGTGGACTCAAATATACAGGAGAGGGATACTGCTAAGCGCAAGGATCGAGAGAGGTATGTGGCGGGACTTAAGGAGCGCTATAGAGCGCTGGGTCAGCCGGTGGTGGTGATTATTTCGCCTAGGGGGACGGAGTTTGGAAAGTATAGGGGGTATACTCCTGGGTCTGCGGTGTTTTACTTTGGTAGGCTGAAGAATGATGCGGGTGTAGCGCAGAAGGATCATGCTAGCTGGCAGTCTGAGATGGCGAGTAAGGGGTATCGCTCATGGCGTGATGTGCGTGGGCGTGCTGTGTTTGCGAAGGCTGTGCGTTACCGTGATGGGGTGATCTGGCTGGTGGAACCGGATGGGAAGAAGTCTAGTACTAGTGTGAGCAAATTATCTACTGAGGATAGGCAGTATGTGGAGCGTAAGCTTGCTGACTATAGGGCTAAGAAGCCCTAGTCTGGGGGAGATCTGGTGGAGAAGGGGCTATACTGACTTGATGCTTAGGAGCGGATTGTTGTTTACATCGAAGAGTGTGGTGAAGAATTTGCTAGGGCTCTGGATGATTTTGTGATGGCTGACAGCGAGTGGGTTTAGGGTGAGTTTGCTTTGCTGTTTCTTGAGCGCGGCTGTGCCGAATTGTGTCATTAGGCTTTTGAACTCAAGGTCCTTGAGTATGGATGTGCCTGCTAGGGGGAGGGAGCAGATGACTTTTTTACCACGGATGATTTCTCGGTTTACTGCTTTGGCTACTTGGGTGATGTTGTTGTTGATCTTGTTAAGTGCATTAGGAGAGTCCTGTTGAGAAGTTAGATGTTGGGGTGGTGTTTCTATTGTGCCACTTTCGTTTTCGAAGAGTTTTAGCATGCACTCAAAGCAGTCCCACTGGCTTTTTGCGGTGAGGCTAATTTCATGGAAAAGTTCTCCTGATTCTGATGTGAAGCGGAAGTTAGCTTGGTGGTATTCTGCAGCTACTTGGACGGTGACTTGCTTCCAGTTTTCGAATAGCCATTGGTGATTTCCATTGATAGCTATGCTTCTGTCTTCACGTGGTGTGGTGAGGAGGCGCGGGTATTCACCTTGGGATGATACGCTGGCTATGGCATTATGATAGCGGTGCTGGATGGTGCCGAGGGTGTGCATCCGGTGTAGCAGGCGTGACCAGGTTGGTTTTAGGAGGTGATTTGTGGTGTTGGTGTCTGATAGATCCATTTTGTTGAGCATTATATAACCTTATTGAGAATCATTATCAATAGAAAATTTACGCTTTTTTGGATGGATCATTTTACTAGACTCGCAGGAAGTAAGTTGGGGGGATGAGACTTGAGGGAGAGGGAGAGGGAGAGGGAGAGGGAGAGGGTGAGGGTGGGGAGTGGGAGATTTAAACCGTTTTTTTGTGGGTGGCGTCGATGAGGGGTTTGGTGAAGTTGGTGACAATTTGTGGTAGGTCTGGGTTGGTGGCGTTTTCGGCGATTTGGTTGACGATGGCTGAGCCTACGATGACGCCGTCTGAGACGCTGGCAACCATGGCGGCTTGGTCTGGGGTGTTGATGCCGAAGCCTACGCAGACTGGGACGTCTGTGTGTTTTTTGATGGCTGCGACGGTTTGGCCGATGGTGTCTGAAGGTGCGGCTTGGGCTCCGGTGACGCCGGTGCGGGAGAGTGCGTAGATGAACCCTTCTGATTGCTTGGCGAGTGATGCGATTCTCTCCTCTGGTGAGGTGGGGGCGATGAGGGTGATGTGCTTGAGTGTGGATAGTTTACTAAACTCTGGGCTGCACTTGGCTTCATCTGGTGGGAGGTCTAGGAGTAGGAGTCCGTCGACTCCGGCTTCGATGGCGTCGGTGACGAAGTTGTCATAGCCGTATGAGAAAATGGGGTTGAGGTAGGTGAAGAGAACGATGGGTGTCTGGTGGGTGGTGCGGAACTGGCGGACGAGGTCGAGGACCTTGGGTAGTGTGCAGCCTGCTTTGAGGGCGCGGTCTGCGGCGAGCTGGTTTACTGCTCCGTCTGCGAGTGGATCTGAAAATGGGACACCGAGCTCGATGACGTCTGCGCCTGCATCTGCTAGGCCAGTGATGATGGCAAGGCATAGATCTAGTGTGGGGTCACCGGCGGCGACGTAGGCGATGAATGCGGGGGTGTTGGTTTTCTTTAGGTTCTGGAAAGTGGCGTCGATTCGGCAGCTCATGGGTGTTGATTTACAGAGGATTTTGTTAAATTGAAATGATTTTATTTATGTTTCATGACAAAAGCTGAGGTGAGTGCTTGGGGAGGTGGTGGATAGTTTTAAAATAGGCATATTACTGATTGAATGAGGTAGGGAATAGGTGATAGTGGGGGTATGAAATGCTTTTCTTTGGTTCCTAAGTTTGTGATGTTTGCTTGTATGCTAGCGGTTTTGCCGGCTAGTGGGCAGAAGAAGTTTGATTACAAAACAGTGATTGCAGAGCCGATACGAGCGATGCCAATTCCACAGATGTGGGAAGGTAAGGGGAAAAATATAGGAAAGCTGAATATTCCTATTTCTACCAATGATGAGCAGGTGCAGAAGCATGTGCGGCAAGGGTTTGCGTTGTTGCATGCGCAGTGGGATATTGAGGCTTATCGGCATTTTGCAGCGGCTCTGAAGCGGGAGCCGGATTGCTTGATGGCGTATTGTGGGGTGGTGATGAGCTTGCTGAACCCTCAACACGAGTGGAAGGAATACCGAGCAAGGGCGATCAATAGGATGGTGAGTCTAGCGGGGCATAAGTCTGGTGAAGGTGAGGATGGTGAGTATGTATTTCCTACTAATGAGCGGGACTATGCTGTGGCTATAGGGAGCTTGGTGGTGAATGGGTTGGATGCTGGTGCGGGGTCGTTTGAGGTGTTGGCTGAGAAGTATCCGGGTGATTTGCAGTTGGCTTTGTTGGCGCCATTTTTTAATCGAGGTAAGTATGATGTTTTTGGTAGTTCAGATGCTAAGCAGGACAGGGCGGTGAAGAGGGTGAAGGAGATATTAAATGATAATCCTAACAATCCACTGGTGACGAATTTCTATGTGATGATGCAGATAGAGGCGCCATTTAATGCTGTGAATCAGGAGGTGGATGTGCTGCCTTATGCGAAGTGGCTGGTGGAGCAGGATGGAGCGGATTATCCAGGTTGGCAGATGCTGCTGGGTTATGCTGCATGGCGGACTGGTGAGATGGAGCTGGCGCGGGATTCCTATCAGAAGGCAGTGGTGCTTTATGAGGAGTGGAAGAAGGAATCTAAAGCGGGGATTTCTGAGTGTGATGGGTTAATAAGAGCGTATTCATTTTTGGCTTTGGTTCACTATCAGATGGGTGATACGAAGAGTCTGAATGAGGTTCTGAAAAAGTTGGAGATAGGTTCTCAGGCGCGCAAGAGCTCTGCTGTGTATGCGGTGAATTCGTGGAGCCATCAGATGCTAAGGGTGAATATGTTTATTGCGAATAGTGAAAAGGAAGAGATAACGAATGCGCTTAAAAGTTTGCCGAAAATTAACAGTAAGGATGAGAGTAGGGAGATGTTTAATTTAGTGATAAAGGCATACCAGGCGTATGGGCTGACTAGGAGTTATAAGAATAGTGGGAAGGAAGAAAAATCTATTCAGATGTCTCAGCTGTTCAGTAAGCTTTTGAGGGAGCTTAGTGATAAGAGAAATGAGGCTAAGGAGGAGCCATATTATGCGCAGTATCTGATGTTGGTGCAGGCTTTGAAGGTTTATCATGCTGAGCTCTCTGCGGAGATGGTGGGTGATGTAGGTGCGTATAGTTTTTTCCAAGATGCGATTGATCAGCAGATGCAACCTACCCGATATTATCCACCTAATGTTCTCTATCCGATAGAGTATAAGTTGGCGAAATTTTATGAGAGGAAAGGGGATCTAAAGAAAGCGCGGGAGACTTATAAGCTGGCGATGAAGAGGATGCCTAGTCATCAGCAGAGTAAGCAAGCTTATGAGAGGTTGATGGAATTGTTAGAGGATTAATTTAGATGATAAATATTAAGTGAGATGGAGATGAACTCTGGAGATGATTTTGTGGTTCCTGGGTGTGATGGAGATTTTGAAATTCTCTATCAGGATGATGATATTTTACTGATTAATAAGCCTAGTGGGTTGTTGAGTTTGTCTGGGAAGAATCCGCAGAATTTGGATTCGGTTCATTATCGATTGGTCCATGGTCAGGAGGGTGTGAGTGCTGCGTTTGCTGATGCGATTCTTCCGCATCGGTTGGATTTTGGGACATCGGGGGTGATGGTGGTGGGGTTGCATGCGGGGGCTTCGCGGTATTTGAATAGGCAGTTTCAGGAGCGCGGGGTGAGGAAGAGTTATTTTGCGATGCTGGATGGGTGGGTTGCGGAGGATAGGGGGCGGATCTTAGCGTCTATTGCGAAGGATAAAGAGTTATTTCCGCGGGTGAAGATTTGTGAGAGGACAGGGAAGGAGGCGGTGAGTGAGTATGAGGTTGTTGAGCGTTTAGAGTTGCCGAGAAGGAGTTTGGTGAAATTTAGTCCGCTTACTGGGAGGACGCATCAGTTGCGGATTCATAGTCATGCTATTGGTCATCCTATTCTAGGTTGTGATTTGTATAAGAATGAGGGAAGCGAGGGGATGGCGGATAGGTTAATGTTACATGCTAGTGATTTGTATTTTGATCACCCGAATGGTGGTGGGTTGTTTCATGGGCACTGTCCTTGTACTTTTGTAGAGTAGAACTTATAGCTGGGTGAACTTTAGTATGCGCTGGATCAGTCTGGTGCCTCCTGTTTTATTGATGAAGCTGTGGATTCCTTCGTTAGCGAGGGTTTTCTTACCTTGTCTTAGTCTCGCCATGGCTAGGGTGTATTGGGCTCGTTCCTTTGTGGAGTCTATTTTTAGGGCTTCTTGGGCGGCTTTCTCAGCCAAGGGGTATTCACGATTTTTGAGGAGCAGGACGGCAAGCATGAGGCGTGGTTGGATCCATTGTGGGTTTTGTGAGATTAGTTTATTGTAGATAATCTTCGCCATTTTGAACTCTCCAAGATCACGAAAGACGCCCGCGATTTTGAGATGTTGGTATGGGGTGGCGTGATGATTAATGTGCTTAGTTTGAAGTGTAGGGATTACTAGGTTTTGGTTGTTTGTGCGAAGATTGAGCCGAGCTGTTAGGATTTTTAATTCTATCTGGACGGTGTCACTGAACTCTACTGTTAAGCATTGAACTTTCTTGAGGTGTTGGGCTAATAGGGGGTAATTTTTTTCTGCTAAAAGACAGTAACCATAGTTGATGATTGATTTTGGGGAGTTTGGATAATCAGTATTCATTTTCTCTCCTGCGACACAGGCTTCGCTGAAGCGCTGCTGTTGGAGGAGAGAATCGAAAAATCCATGTTGTGCATTGTGCTGAATCTGTTTGACGAGGGCTGGATCAAACCGCTTCTGGTGGGATAGGATGTTGCATGATCTGCCGTTATCCAATAGGTGATCCCAAGGGAGGGAGTGAGAGTGAGAGTGGGAGGGCTGCGCTGTGTGGCTGTTAGTTGTGTCAGGGGATGTGGTGATGGACGGAATTGTGGAAAATAAATCGGTTCGTGGTTGGTGTGGGAAATCTTGAACAGCATGGCCTCGGAGGCTCATGATGGTGGGGGTAATGTCTAACACATGAGCACCGTGGATGACTCTTCCCTCGATGAGGTTGCTTCCTTGTATCGCCCAGATTCCTGTGCCTTGTGGAGCGTGAGTAAGTGCTGATTGAACAGAGTATGAACTGAGTATGTGAGCAGTGACTTCTTCAGGTAATTTCGAGAGCAATATGCCTAGAAGCTGGTCAAGTATGGTGTATATTTTGTCTCTATGCTTGGCTTCTAGTGCGGAGTGATTAATGAGCGTGGAGGCTTCTAATAGACCAGGGTATGAAATGAAGCTGACATCCCATTGTTGGTGTTCAAGCATGTAGAGGCTGGCTGCATGGATGGAATAAATTTGTGCTATGAGTAGACGGATCTGTTGATATTTGCTCTGAGATTCTTTGTCTTGTTGGAGTTCTGTTAGATTGATCCCTAAGAACTCACAGAGTAGCTGGTCATTAATCTCAGTGTGCTGGATTCTGGAGCGATTGAGAGCTTGGTGGAATTCTTCATTTACTGATGATGAAAGACTATCGAGCGGTGTGCAGTGTAGGTAGCGAAGGTGGCCATTCCAACTGAATCTATCAGAAATGACAGCGGCGTTAGATGTGGCGGGGTGGGTGAGTGGCCAATTTATGGTTAAACATTGGTCTCCATAATTGGTGAGAGTTTGCCAGATGGGTTTCCAGTCAGATGAGAGAACTTCTGAGACTAAGCCGTTGTTTGCTTTTAGATTACTGAAGATATGATGATCACATGGGGGGGATCCGATAGCAATACTGGTGGCACCAGTGATGGCAGAGATAGGCTCTACGCTGGTGAGTCTGCCGGCGGTTCCGTTGCTACAAAATGCTTGAAAATTAGGGAGTTTTCCTAACTTGATGAGACGTTCTATATCGACCCAACTGGCAGTTTCCCAAAGTAGAACGAGTTGTTTATGTGGCTTCATAAAGCAGAACAGCTACCAATCTGATGATTGATAGCTGTGGGAGGAAATTGGTTATGTCGTTGAAGGTGTGCAATTAACTGGCTTGTCTGCGGCGGTGAGTGGCAATGCCAAGGACGCCGAGGGAAAGCAGGGCTAGTGAGCTCGGCTCAGGAACTACTGTGATAGCGGTATCAGCAGAATTCTCTGTTCCGCCAGATTTAAGAATGAGGCTACCTCTATCAGCATTGAGGAAACCATAGTATTCTTCTCCGCCTGATTGTTTGATAAATCCGATGGCGGTGTTTGCTTTAGAAAAATCATATTCAGCCCCTTCAGCCGTTAGCTCAGTGATTACTAAAAACGGATCACCGAGAAACGAATCACTACCATCAAGGACATCACCTTGTTTATAAGCTGTTGCAAGTTTCTGTGATCCGAAGGTATCACCAGCTCCGCCAGCATAGGATGTCCCGAAAAACTCACCTCCGAATACGAGGTAGCCTGACTGGAGAGAATCAATAATATATCCTTCATTTTCACCAGCAATCGTCGATATGCTGTAATCGTGAACACCAACGGTCTCGGTTAATGAAATGGAGGCAGTTTCAAAATCGTAAAAGGCAGTATTAATACCACCTAGGCTGAGTGTTATGTCTGCGAAATCGTTGAAAACCACGGAGCCTTGTGATTGTGTGGCAGCGAGTCCAGTAGAACACAATGATATGATAGATAGTTTTTTGTTCATACTATGTACATTAATAAATAAAATGAACACTTGTCAAGAGGTTTTGAAACTAGCAGAGTTATATCATGCATGTGACTACTAATGAGAGTAAGAAAAGGGCGATACTTTGCATGTTCTCTGGAGGGTTAGATTCGCTTGGCGTTCTTTATAGGTTGTTAACAGATACTAAGTTTGATGACTATCAGATACATGTGCATCATATGCATTTACTAAATGTGGAGGAAAGAGCAGAAGCTGAGGGGCAAGCAGTAGAGCGCGTCTTGCCTCTCATCCAGGAGCTGACTGGAAAGACTGTCCGATTTACTGAAAATGTGATGGAATACCGGTTTCTTAAAAGTAGGTTTATCTGGGATATGGATCTAGCGGCATTCATGAGTGCGAATATTGTTAGAGAGTATCAAGATATTGAGATGGTGGCGATGGGGCGGACGAAAACTGATATTGAGGATGGGTCAGAGGATTTTTTTAAGCGTATGGAGAGAGCTCAGAAGCTGTATGAGGTGACACTTTCACTTGAGGAGGGATTTGAAATTCCGGAAAGGGTTTTTCCAGTATTGGATCTAACTAAAGCGGACATTTTTGCGATGTTGCCATCTGAGTTGCGTGTTCTTGCATGGTCATGCAGGCAGCCAGTGTATCTGGATGACGAACCTTCAGTGAGGTGTGGTGCATGTCATACTTGTCAGGATTTAGAGCGTATGGAGGCGGAGCTAGAAAACAGCCATTAATAAGATTGTGGAATACAAAGATATATTTAACCACCGGGGTGATGCGTATCATGAAGCGATGCAGCTGTGCCCTGATGCTAGGAGGGAGGAGTTTCTTATTCCGCTACGTTTGTTGGATTTGAAGCCTGATGCTGTGATTTATGATTTTCCATCGGGTGGCTGTTATGTGAGGCAGTTTTTACCTAAAGAGCTGTTGTCTGTGCGGGTGAATGCGCTGGAGGTAAGTTCTGAGTTTGCATCGAATCGTGAGCAATGCTTGCTTGCTAGTTGGGTGGACTTGCCTATTCAAAGTAGTTCCGCAGATGGAATTTTGTCGCTGGCTGCGCTTCATCATACGGGGCAGCGGGCGGGGTTTTATTCTGAGGCTTATCGAGCGCTGAAGGTAGGTGGGCGATTTGTGATAGGAGATGTGGAGAAGGGGACTGCGCAAGATAGCTTCTTAAATGGGTTTGTGAATGAGTTTAACTCTATGGGGCATGACGGAGATTTCCTTGTGCCGGGGGTTGAGGAAGAGCGGTTGTTGAGAGCGGGATTCTCGGTTACTGAGAATGGAAGGTATTCTTATTTGTGGGAGTTTGATAGTGAAGAGAAAATGATTTCGTTTTGCCGAGGGTTGTTTGGATTAGACTTGGCGAGCGACGCAGAGATCATGCAGGGAGTAGAGCCCCTTCTCACCGCGGCGCATTCTATGCAGTGGTCGCTACGGTTCATTCGGGGGGTGAAATAGGGAGGGCTGGAGGTAAGTTTTTATTGTTTATCTTTATCTTCGGCTGGTTTGTCCGGGACGAATTTTAGGACGATGCCGTTGATGCAGTAGCGTTGGTCGGTTGGGGTGTTGAAGCCTTCGCCTTTGAAGAGGTGGCCGAGGTGGGCATCGCATTTGGCGCAGTTTACTTCGGTGCGGATGGAGCCTAGTGAGCGGTCTTCTTTGGTGGTGACGTTTTGGTTGTTGGCGGGGTCGTAGAATGATGGCCAGCCGCAGCGAGCGTCAAATTTTTCTTTGGAGGTGAAGAGTTTGGAACCGCAGGCTACGCAGTGGTAGGCGCCTGCGCCTTGTTGTTTGAATTGTTTGTAGACTTCGCCATTTGGGAGTTCGGTGCCGGATTTTCTGGCGACTCTGAATTGTTCAGCGGTGAGTAATTTTTTCCACTCGGCTTCAGTTTTTTCTACTTTTTCGGTAGGTTCTTGTGGTGCTTTGTCTGATGTTTCCATAGGATTATTTTTGGCTTCTTTAGCTTGGCATGATGTTAGTGATGCGGCGAGTATGAGGGTGCTTATAATGTGATTTAGTTTTCTCATGGGGATAGTTTAGAGTGAACAATGAGGTACCTTATTCTACATTTTTGAAGATGCAAACCATCAAATGCTTGAAGCATCATAGGGTTGTGGATAGGGTGTATTTAGATGATGAATTTTGGAAGTTTTGATGTATTAGCTGCTGGTGGGGCTGTGCCGCCTATTTTTGTGCTGTTAACGTTGGTGTTGAGTTCGGTGGTGGTGGTTTCTTTGGTGTGTGCGCAGTTGAAGCAGTCGTTGTTGGTGGGGTATTTTGTTTGTGGGTTGATTTTGTCTAACAGTGGGATTCTGGATTGGGCTGGGGTTGGGGATATTGCTTTGGTTCAGGATTTGTCGGAGATTGGTATTGTGTTGTTGTTGTTTACTTTGGGGATAGAATTTTCTGTTAAAGAGTTGAAGGCATTGCGGAGGCCTGCTTTGTTGGGTGGAGGAGTGCAGGTGGGGTTGTGTATCTTGGTAGCGATGGGGGTGGGTATGATGTGTGGTTTGGAGTGGCGGGCGTCGCTTTTGTTAGGCTTTATGGTTTGTTTGTCATCTACGGCGGTGAGTTTGAAGACGTTTCAGGACTTGGGCTTGCCGGAGAGTCCGCAGGCTAGGGTAACTTTAGGGATGGCGTTGTTTCAGGATTTGATGACGATTTTGTTTATGGTGTTGTTGCCGGTTATAGTGAGTGATTCTAGTGACTCTGGGAGTGATTTATTTTATGCTTTAATTAAGGGGGTAGGGTTTACGGTTTTTCTGGTGGTGATCAGTAGGTTTGGATTGCCGCAGATGTTGGATGCGGTGGCTAAGTCTCGTAGTCGGGAGCTGTTTACTGTTACGGTGATAGGGTTGTGTGCGGCGGTGGCGTTGTTGAGTGGGGTGTTGGGGTTGAGTCCTGCGCTGGGGGCATTTGCGGCTGGTGTGGTGGTGAGTGAGTCGATTTATTCTCATCGGGTTCTTTCGGATATTTTGCCTTTTAAGGATCTGTTTCTGACTATCTTTTTTGTATCGGTAGGGTTGTTGATTGATTTGGATTTGGTGATGAAGGAATGGGTGTGGGTGTTGACTATCTCAGCTGCGCTTGTTTTGTTGAAGGGCGGGGTGGTTTACTTTGCTGCGAGGTTGTCTGGATTGCAAAGTTCTAGGAGTTTGGTGGTGGCTGCGGCGTTGTGTAGTATGGGGGAATTTTCAATTGTGGTGTTGAATAGGTCGATGGAGTTGAAGGTGTTTGATGTGAGGGTGGAGCAGCTTATTTTAGCGAGTACGGCGTTGAGTATGGCACTGGTACCGACGTTAATGAAGCTGGGGGTGGTTTATTCTAGAAAGCGGAGTGATAGAAATGTAAAGTCTAAGCGAGGGAAGAAGGAGAGCATTTGGGAAAGCGAGATTGGGATGATTGGTCAGATAGAGCATATTCATGACCATGTGATTATTTGTGGGTATGGTCCTGTGGGGCAGAATTTGCATAAGAATTTGCAGTCAATGCATATTCCGGTGGTGATTTTGGAGATGAATCCGGAGACGGTGAAGAAGCTGATAGGTGAAGGGCATTTTGCATTGTTTGCGGATGCACGGGATCGGGAGGGGCTGATGGTTGCTAGGGTGGAGCATGCGAGGGGGCTGGCGGTGACGTTTCCTGATAAACCTATTTCACTTGCTATTGTGCATACGGCGAGGGAGATGAATGAATCGTTGTTGTTGTATGTGAGGTGTAAGTTTAAAGCGGATTTGAAGGATTTTGAGGGAGCGAGGATTGACCATGTGTTGCTGGATGAGGAGCAGAGTGGGCGGGCGATGATCAAGAGGGTGATGCTGAGTTATTCTAAGGAGTTTGATGAGAGCTGGATGTGATGGTGGACGGTCGTTGATGCTTTCAATCGCAAGCTATCAAATTCATAGCATCTCAGATTAGGTAAAGTGAAAAAAAAAGTGTCACATCTCTAGAGTGAAACAATACTCATGAGTAACGCCGATGTTATTATGAGTGTTCAAATAAACTACTTAATCATATGCTAATCATAAGAAATATCCGAATTATCATCGCGTTCCTTACGTTACTAGTTTGCGCTCAAATAACGACTGCGCAGGCTAAGCCCAATATAATTTTCATTTTTTCCGATGACCACCGCTATGACCTACTAGGCTCTGTGAATCAGCATGTCACCACACCCTATCTAGACAAGCTAGCGGAGACTGCTGTTCGCTTTGAGCATGCCTACGTTACTACGGCCATCTGCTCACCTTCGCGTGCCGCCAGTCTTTCTGGTCGGTATGGTTCACGTAACGGCGTTTCGACGCTCGGAGGGCGACTGAATTTTCCTAAAGCCACTTTCGTCAACGAGCTAGCAACTGCTGGTTACAGGACTATCCATGTAGGGAAATGGCATCTTGGGACTAGCCCTGCCTCAGCGGGTTTCCAGCAATTCGCTAGTATTTATGGCAATGGCGATTGGTTCAGGCGTAGTATAAAATCCAATATCCCAGGTATGGCTAAACATCTTAACGGCAGATTTTACGAAACAGTCATGGCTGATGTTGTGATCAATCAGATTACTGACCATACCACCAAACACCCTGACCAACCTTTCTTCCTTTGGTGGTGTAATCAAGTCCCACACGTAGATAACAAGCATAAATACCCAGACGTAAAAAAAGATTCCGAGAATAAAATTAGGCACAAGCCTTTGGATGGAGTCGGAGGATATCATGCAGATTATAATGTAGCAGAAATGGCCATCCCAGCCAGCTGGTCAGACGACCTCAAGACCAAGCCATCTTACCTAAGATCTTCTCGTTTTATTACTAAATCATTCATCTCGAACTACGGTGGCATCGGTGGCTATAGCAATCCAGCCAAGGGGGTTCGTAATTCTACACTCGGGCAAGACAATGTGCAGCAGCACCAACTCGAATACAATGCAGCCATCACCGCCCTAGATGCTGAGATAGGTCGTGTCCTGGCCTGTTTAGATGACCCAAATGACGACGGTAACACCAACGACTCGATTATTGACAACACTTGGATCATCTTCATGGGCGACAACGGCTGGCAAACAGGAAGCCATAAATTCACCTCCAAGGTTCTCCCATACGAAGAGTCGATCCGTGTACCTCTCCTCATTAAAGCTCCTGGTGTCAACCCACGAGTGGAAAGTAAATTAGCTCTCAATATCGACCTCCCTGCTACATTCTTCCAGGTCGCTGGTCTACCTATCCCTTCCCACTTGCATGGTCGCAGTCTCAAGCCGCTGCTAGAAAATACAGGCATCGCGTGGCGCGAAAGCGTCTATATTGAGTCTATAAAAGCAGAGGCCAGTCTAGGAGCTAAACCACATGACGCCATCAGAACAGCTCACTACAAATACATTCGTAACTATAACACCGAATCCGATGCATTAGCAAATACGGGTATCAACTTCGAAGAACTTTACGACCTTACCAAAGACCCCATCGAAATGATCAATCTCGCGAAAAATCCTTCCTACAACGGCATCAAAGCGAAACTTACCAAGCGACTCGAAGCCCTGAAAGCTGACATTTCAAGTTCACTAGATCCGAAAACACCATGAAAAATGTGTCATCTGTTAAATACAGAACAATATTAGGTAATTACTTATTCAAACAATAATCTAAAATGAACAAATCAAAACTTATCACTCTAGCGTTAGCTTTTGCACTACCTGGCCATGCTGACGAGCACGTGAATATTTCTGGTGTGTATCCACACCTTGCGATGACGAACAATGAACGCTCGGAAGTCGGTATCGGAGCTATCGTTCCGTGGGCGGATCGACTCTGGGCTATTACTTACACTGGACATCAACCCAGAGGATCTACGGATAAACTCTACGAAATCACTCCTTCACTAGACCTCATTACGCGCAAAGAAAGCATCGGAGGTACACCTGCAAACCGCTTTATTCACAAGGCGTCTCAGCAGCTCAACATCGGACCCTATTTTATTGATGCCGAGCGCAATGTTCGCGTCCTTCCATACTCAAAGGCACCTGGTCGCCCTACTGGAACGGCTGCTCACCTCACAGATCCAGAAAACCGACTCTACATCATGACGATGGAAAATGCGGTTTATGATGTCAACGTTCACGACCTTTCCTTCATCACCCGCTATCCCGATGTGCAGCAAAAAGGAGATCGCTTTCTCCACGGTTACCACGGTAAAGGTTTCTATTCTGGACAGGGGAAAGTAGTAGCGGCCAATAATGGCAGGCCTAAGAATCAGGGATATCCGACTGGAGAAATTGGAGTGCTGGCTACATGGGATGGCACCACCGTGGCTGATAATGGCGGTAGTTATTTCAAAGCCAACGATGCCAACAAAGGAGAAGGTGACGGTACGGGTGCTCCAGTGGCACCAAAGCCGGAGTATATGGCCGGCTGGAAGCAGCACTACAAAGTTCAGCACTGCGAAGTCACTGGGCCTGGGGGCATTTATGGAGCAGAAAATCCAGCTACTGACCCGATCTGGGCGTCTGGATTCGATGACAAATCGGTTGTTGTTCGGGTCATGGAAGATGGAAAAACTTGGAACACTTGGCGTCTGCCAAAAGGTTCCTACACTCACGATGGTTCACACGGTTGGCACACCGAGTGGCCTAGGATCCGCCAGCTTGATCCAGCTGATCCTAAATCACCTTACTTGATGCACATGCATGGAATTTTCTATGATTTTCCAAAGACATTTTCAGCTGCGAATTTCTCAGGACTAAGCCCGATCTGCACGTACTATAAGATGCCGACTGACTATTGCATGTTCAACGGCAAGCTAGTCATGGGCAAAGATGACGCTTCATTTTTTCAAAACCCGCTTACGCTTCGCACCCAATCCAATCTCTGGTTTGGACAGCTCGAAGACTTCAAGGACTGGGGGGCTCCTACTGGCCACGGTGCGGTGTGGAAAAATGAAACTGTGAATAGTGGTGAGGTCTCAGAGCCATTCCTGATCAATGGATTTGCTCAAGGCACACTGCACCTTCGCAACAACAGCGACACCTCCACTCCGATCCAGATCCAGACTGGTAATGGAGACGGAAAATGGACTATTCAACGCACAGTTAAGGTTCCTGCGAATGGCTACCTTGCAGAGAACATTAATGATTTGACTCAAGAATGGGTGCGTCTAACAGCGGATGCTACTTCTAAGGATCTCACGGCATTCTTCATCCTTACTAATCCCTATCCGCACACCGCAGAGACTGATGAGTATGCTGCATTAGCAGACATTTCTGATCAAAAGGATTACAGCGATGGTCTACTACGCGTCATGGCTAGCTCTAAATTAGAATTGGAATTGGCCAGTTCAGCGAGCTCTGGTTACCACATTATTGGTGGTGATCTCAATCTCAACGTCACGGATAATCCAAAAGCCGAGGAAAAACTGCGTAAGGCGGCTGCAACTACCAAGCCATTCCACGCCGACGCAGCTTCAGTCTGGGTAGTATCTGGGAAGAAGAAATTACGTTTACCACGACTTGACCCAGCGTATGATGAGCCATTCGCTTCTGGTTGGCCGCGTGGTTTCCGCGAGATTGTGACCGAGCGTAGTTTGCTAAATTGTCATGGCTCTTTCTACGAAATCCCTCGTACTAACTCCGGTGGTCGCTACCGGATGCGCCCTATCAGTACCCATGGAAAACGCATCACAGACTTTGCTGCATGGCGTGGACTGCTCGTCTTCACAGGAGTGCTGGATGATGCTCCATCATCCACTCGTCTGGTGCGCAATGCCGAAGGGGCAGCTCTCTGGCTGGGTGAAACCGATGATATTTGGCAAATGGGAGAACCTCGTGGTTACGGAGGTCCGTGGTTAGACACCGTGGTCAAAGCCGATACAGCTTCTGACCCTTACCTGATGTATGGCTATGACAAGAAAGTGCTAGAAATTTCACATAAGTCGGAAAAAGACGTTAACTTCACTATTGAAGTCGACTTCCTAGCCGATGATAGCTGGTCCACCTACGAAACATTTACTGTTCCCGCAGGTGAAACCTTCAAGCACACCTTCCCTGAGGGATACCGTGCTCATTGGGTGCGTGTGAAGGCTGATACAGGAACGACAGCGAGTGTGCAGTTTACTTATGGTAATTTAACTAAAGGCGATACGGCTGTTGACGAATAAAAGTGGTATCTTAGTGTGAATATGACTCCTGACGACAACTTCTGAGCGAGAGACAAAAAATAATTAATGCTAAGCATGAATACAGTCACGGACACAGACCTTTTGATTAAAGCTCAGGAGGGGAGTCTGGATGCCTTCACTGAGATGGTGAAACGCTACCAGAGTAATGTGCGTGCCTGTCTCGCAGTGAGGCTCACTGATAAACACGAAGCTGAGGATCTGGCTCAGGAAGCTTTTATTATCGCGTTTCGAAAGTTGAGTGAATTTGATGCTGATCGCGCCTTTGGACCATGGGTTAGGTCGATCGCGCTGAACCTGCTACGTAACCACTGGCGGAAACACAAGGCAGCATGCATTGGAGGTGCTGCTGAGTTGGATGTCTTGGTCAACGAGCAGATTGCGCTAAACCATTCGATTGATAATGAGAGTGATCGATTAGAAGCCTTGAAACGCTGTGTCACCAAGCTTGATGAACCGATGCGTAAGCTCCTAGAGCTGCGCTATTATAAGTGTCAAACGATTGGGGAACTAAAGACAGAGTTGAATGTCAATCATTCCACGGTCACCATGCGCTTGTACCGTCTCCGAGAAATTCTCCATAAGTGTATTCTGCAACAAACCGGAGGTGTAGAAGCATGAAGCAGGAACATCAAACACTTATTGCAGCCTATCTAGCTGGCGACCCTGTCTCTGATGATTTATTGGTAGCCTGCCGAGAAAATCCTGAGGTGCTCAAGGCGTTGGCTGAATTGGAAGCCGTGGACCGCTTACTGTATCTTGAGGCAGGAGAAGACGATGAAGAGGTATTTGCTGACGAGGTGCGTCAACGCCTGGAGACCAGTGAGGATGAATCTTTTAGCCAAGCAGTGCGAAAGCGACTGGAACGTAAGAAGAGTAAACGTGTTTTATGGTTCGTTCCTTTAGCCGCGGCAGCTTGTCTAGCGCTTTCGTACTTAGGTTTTCAAAGCCTTAATACAGAATCTTACATTCATGTAGAACAGGCACTTGGAAAGGTGACTGATACTAGAGATGCTGAGTGGTTAGATGCTGTTAGAATTTCTGGGGATGAGCTTAAAAAAGGCATCATAAGTTTGAGACACGGCTATTCAGAAATCACCTTGGAAAATGGGGTTATTTTAGTTCTGGAGGCACCTGTTGAGATTGAAATAGAGTCCATGGCACTAATCCGCTTAGTAAAGGGGAGACTGGTGGCTAAGGTGCCTGAAAATGCGATTGGATTTACTGTGATGACGCCGAGTTCGGAGATTGTTGATCTGGGCACAGAATTTGGAATGTCAGTCGATGATAAAGGAGCTTCCGAGGTGCACGTGCTGGAGGGGGAAGTAAAAGCGCGACCGCTTTACAGTAAGGATTTCACTCATCTTCTGCAGAACGAAGCGATGGCTTTCAAGGAAAAGAATCTTGCATCAAGGATGAAAAGTCAGCCGGAAACATATTTGCGATCTCTACCTGGGCGTTCCTCAGATAATCCAGAATACCTACACTGGTCCTGTGATGAAGGTAGTGATGAATTGACATGTGATGGCGCCGGCATTGCTGGGCAGTTTTTCCCAGGGATACTTAAGTCTCTAGAGGGTGGGACTTTACCTGAGTATGCCAATGGTCAGTTTGGAGAAGCTCTCTATTTCAACGGAGAGAGCTCCTACGTAGAGACAGAATTTTCTGGTATCGGTGGCACGGCACCTAGGACAGTGGCTTTCTGGGCCAAGGTGCCTAAGGATTTTAACACACGCAATGGGTACGGGATGTTGGGTTGGGGGCTCATCTCTGAAAAAGGCTCAGCGTGGCAAATCTCACCAAACCCCACTAAGAAAGAGGGTCCACTAGGGAGACTTCGCATGGGAACGTATGGGGCTCCAGTTATAGGGACTACGGATTTAAGAGATAATCGTTGGCATCACATCGCGGTCGTGATGTATGGTGGTAAAACTGCGAATTCATCCACCCATATTTTGCTGTATGTCGATGGTAGGCTCGAAACGACTTCTGTGAAAGCGATAGCGGCTATCGATACCAAATTAGCGCATCCCAAGTCTCGTTCGCTGATGATGGGACGCAATCTCTCTTTTGCTGAAGATGACCAAAAAATCAAAGATAGGTTCTTCAAAGGTTGGTTGGATGAGATTTTCGTCTTTGACACAGCTTTAGAGCTGGAGCAGATTCAGTGTTTAATGGAGTCTAATCAGTGGGTAGGTGGTAAATAGCATTTAATTCACGGAGATATGCTTATTGCTACATATGGTAATTATCATCTTGAAATGTTCGATATTGCGGACCTATCCAAGGAACAATTTTTATCTGAGAACTCAAAAGAGGCCTAAATAGTAAGCAACAACCTAAGTAATTTATCCAAAGATCTATGAAGTTCATGAGTTTTTTAATACTACTAGCTACGCTTCCCGTATTCGCGGTGAAACCAAACATTATCGTCATTTTGACAGATGACATGGGTTACTCGGATATAGGCTGCTATGGTAGCGAGATCGAAACGCCGAATCTGGATGCACTTGCTACAAATGGATTGAGGTTTTCTCAGTTTTATAACACTAGCCGCTGTAGTCCTACGCGTTCTAGTCTTATCACTGGGCTGTATTCGCATCAAGCGGGTATGGGTTTGCTGACGAAAGACGAAGGTCCACAGAATCCGGGCTACCGTGGTAGGTTGATGGAGCGCAGTGTTACGATAGCTGAGGTGCTCGGAAGTGTAGGTTATCGCTCTATTATCACGGGGAAATGGCATATGGGTGATGCGAAGAAGGAGTGGCTTCCGTTGGCTCGTGGGTTTGATCGTTTCTATGGCTGTCCGCAGGGTGGAGGTTTTTATTTTAAGCCATCGTCTTGGAAGGATCCGCGCAGTATCATGCGGGGGGATGAGGTGATTTATAATGAGCAGATAGATCCACCAGAGGGTTGGTATGCAACAGACGCCTTTACTGATGAGGGGCTAAAATATGTGAAAGAGGCAGTCGAGGAGAAGAAGCCGTTTTTTGGTATCTCGCTTATAATGCACCACACTATCCATTGCAGGCAAAGGCCTCCGATATCGCGAAATATCGAGGCAGATACAAACAAGGCTGGGATGTAATTCGGCAGCAACGCTATGAGAAACTTGTGAAGTTAGGCTTAGTGGATACCAACTGGAAACTATCTCCAAGAGGTCCAGGGATCCCAGCTTGGTATACGCTCAGCGAGAAGCAAAAAGACGAACAAGATCTGCGTATGGCGACCTACGCTGCGATGATTGATTGTGTGGATCAAAATGTGGGAAAGATCATTAAGAGTTTGAAGGAGCAAGGAGTGTATGAGAATACGCTGATCCTCTTTCTCCACGATAATGGTGGTGACATCTCTGGCGGCGTCCTTGGCCAAAGCAAAGGCGAGACCGGCACCGCTGATTCTCTAGCTCACTACGGAACATGCTGGGCGAATGTTTCTGATGTGCCCTTTCAGAAATACAAGGGGATGGTGCACGAAGGGGGGATATCGACTCCGTTGATCGCTCATTGGCCGGAGGGGATTGATTCTTCGCTGAATGGTAAGGTAGCGAATGAGCCGGCACACCTGATAGATGTGATGGCTAGTTTTGTGGATATAACGGGTGCTATGTATCCTATGAATTTTAAGGGCTATGAGATTATTCCGATGGAGGGCGAGAGTCTTGTGCCTGTTTTCCGCGGCAAGACGTTACAGCGTGAAAAAGCTATTTTTTTTGAACATGGGGGGAACCGAGCGGTGCGGCATGGAAAATGGAAAATAGTGGCGAGCAAAGGGAACGCTTGGGAGCTTTACGATATGGATGCTGACAGGACCGAGTTGAATAATCTGGCTAAAGAGATGCCTGAAATGGTAAAGAAGTTGTCAGAGCAATACAGAGCGTGGGCAGACCGCGCTTTTGTGAACCGAGCGATGAAAAAGAATCGTAAAAAGTAGTTAGAAAACGATCAAGTAGGGAGTATAAAAATTATGAACCATCAGAAAACTATCAAACGAATTGTGCTTATTATAAGCGTTCTATGTGTCACGAATGCTGGTGCAAAGGAAAAGCCAACATGGGAGCAGGTGATGAAGGCTACGGAGAAGCGTGCGGATGTGTATAAGGCGAAGTATCCGAAAGTGCGGTCTGAGCGTATTGTTTTCAAGACGGTGAAGTTAGCTAATGGTAAGGTTTTGGACCTTGATCTGCATATTGAGAGACCTATGGGTGATGGGCCTTTTCCTGTGGTGTTTTATGTTCATGGCGGAGGCTGGGGCGGGGGGAGTAAGTCTCAATTTACGCATCAGTCATTTGAGTTAGCTGATCATGGCATAGCGGGTGTGCGGATGGAGTATAGGCTGAAGGGGCCTGGGGTGAAGTTTCCGGAGGCGATTAGTGATGTGATGGACTCGATTGATTTTATTCGGAAGAAAGCGGATGAGTTGGATTTAGATTTTACTAAGGTGGGGTTAGCTGGTGGATCTGCGGGTGGGCATCTTTCTGCGATAGCTGCTCAGCTTACGCCGGAGTGTGTTTGTTATGATGGGTTTAATGGTTTGTTTGATGTGGTTGATAGGGATGGTAGTAATTTCGGTGGTGGTGACTACACGGGGAAGACTAAGGAAGAAAAGAAGAAGGCATCAGCGTTTCATATGGTGAAGGCGACACCGCCAGATACTTTCCTTTATCATGGGACGAAGGATAATACGGTTAAGATTAAGCAGTCGCATCGTTTTGCGGAGGCGATCATAAAGAAAGGTGGTAACGCGGAAGTGCTTTCTTATGAGGGGGCGGGGCATTCTTTTTTCAATAAGGAGCCTTATCTTAATGCGACGACTCAGGCTATGTTGAGTCATGTGTCATTTGTTTTTGGGCTGACAGATGTGAAGCCAGTGTTGTCTGACTATAGTATTCCTGCTGCTAAGTAACGATGGGATTGATGGCTAGTGGATTGATTTTAGCGATCAGTTGTTATTGAGAATCATTTTCACTGGACAGTAATCCATAGCGGTGCTAGATGTGCAGAGGAGAGCGTGAGCTTATTGAACTGTTTGACGCTCTGCTACCCATAAATCACGATTAACGAAACAACTATCAAATCTTATGCCAAAAACATTTTCTATCAGCCGTTTATTACCTTCATCAATGTTCGTAGCAGCTTCTCTGTTTGCTATGCAGCCATCAACTGTTCACGCACATGGTGATGTTGGCGAAGATATTAAAGATCTTCAAGCGAACATAGGTATGTATGAAGCGGACCTTCGCGTGACGATTCAGAAGTATCAAGATTTAGTAACAACTTACTCTGAGAAGGGTGCTGATGCAGTGGATACAGCGGATCTTCTGAAGTTCTGGGAAGATGCTAAGATGCACTATCCTGTTGAGCTTAATTATGTGCCTATATATGCTAAGATCTGGCAGGGTATTTATGGTATTAAAGAGGGGATTGAGAATAAGAAGCCTAAAGAAGAAGTGCAGGCAACGATGGTTCAGCTTCGTGAGGTGCTGTGGCAGGGGTTAGGTTCTGTGAAGCTTGCGGCGCAGATTCAAGCGAATGAGAAGCACACGGCTGTAGAAGGAGGAGCAGAGAAGGTGGAGGAGACACATGATGCGTCTAATCCTGTGGCAACACTTACTCTTATCATGGAGAAGTTAGACCGCATCATGGCGAAGTCTGCTGAGCGCGATTTTGAAGAATCTAAGAAAATGGTGCATGACACTTATCTGAACCTTTTTGAGGGTGTAGAGGGTGCATTGATCGCTAAGGATGCTAAGCTTGTAGCTGACTTGGAGAAAGATTTTAACGTTGTGTTACCTAAGTTGATCGAAGCTGAGTCATCTCTGCAAGAGATCAAGGCGGCTACTGAAGCTGTGAAGGTGAAGATTGCTAAGGCGAGAGAGCTTTTGAAAAAGGACGCTAAGGAGGCCAAAGATGCATTTTAATCCCTCAAGGAGAGGTTTTATACGAACAGCTCTGGGTGCCGTGGGTTGCATGCAGGGGTTACAGCTTTCGTCTCTGGCGCAGAGTTTGAGTGCAGGTTCTGAGGATCTTGTGGGTATTTCAGTGGAGGATCTTCCAAAGCTGAATGGTAAACTTACTTTGTATTTAGGGCGTGGAGAAGGTGGGCTTTATGAGCGGATAATTAGTTCGATTCAGAAGCGCAATCCGGGTTTGAAGCTGGATATACGGCGTGGACCAACTGCGGCTTTGGCGAACACGATAGTGGCTGAGGCTAAGATGGGGTATATGCGTGCTGATGTGTTCTGGGCGGTTGATTCTGGATCTATTGGTCTGGTGGCTGGGACTGGTAAGGCGGCTAAGCTGGATAAGGTTATCACTGATCAGGTTGATGAGCGTTTTAGAAATGACAGCTGGGTTCCTGTTTCTGGTAGGATCCGGACGGTGCCATTTCATACTGGAAGGCTGAAGGCTAGTGATATTCCAGAGAGTATTGCGGATTTTGCAGATAGTGATTTAAAGGTTGGTTGGGCGCCTGCTTATGGTGCGTTTCAGTCTTTTGTGTCAGCGATGCGGATATTGCGTGGTAATGAGGCGACTAAGAAGTGGCTTATTGCGACTAAGAAGAATGCTAAGTCATACGCTGGTGAGCTAGGTGCTGTAATGGGTGCGGCTCGTGGTGAAGTAGATGTTGCGTTTGCGAACCATTATTACACGTTACGTCTGAAGCAGGGTGATCCTGATGCTAAGGTGGATCTTGCTTTTACTAATGATGATGCGGGTTGCTTACTGAATGCTTCTGGGGCGATGTGTCTACGTGGTGGTGAGTTGGCGCAGAATTTTGTTCGTTATTTGCTTAGTCGTGAGGCACAGCAGTTTCTGTCATCTGAGGCTTATGAGATTCCGATGTTGCCTGGAATAGCGACACCGAAGGGCTTACCTGACTTGGCGAAGATACATCCACCGAAGGTTAATCTTTCACAGTTAGCGGATCTTTCACCTACCTTGCGGTTGATGCGTGAGAGTGGTGTGTTGTAGTTTGCTGATGTGTGTTTTGGGATGCTTGGGTTTAGAGTTTGCGGGGAGTGTTTCTCGTTGAAGTATTCATTGACTAGAGTTGACTCTTAACCGTATCTTTTCCGGACATGAACCGTTGGTTACGCCGCTACCCCTCCTATATAATGTCAGCTTTGATAGCGGCACTTGCGGTTACTCCGCTGGTGTTTCTGTATACGCTGTCTAAGGGTGCGGAGGGGTATTTTACGAGTGAGACTTGGCGGATTTTAGAAAACACGATATTACTGACCATTACTTCTGTGGTGGGTTCGATAGCACTTGGTGTGCCGTTGGCTTTGTTGACGGCTTATTGTAGGTTACCATTTCAGCGGTTGTGGGTGATTGCCTTGGCTACTCCGTTGGCGATGCCTAGTTATATTGGAGCGTTTACGTTTTATGCTGCATTTGGTAAGGCTGGGGAGATAGAGAAGCTGACTGGGTTGAATTTTCCTAGGCTTGAGGGTTTGGTAGGATCTACGATTGTGATGACGTTGTATAGTTTTCCTTTTGTGTTTTTGACTACGCGAGCGGCGCTTCGTAATTTGGATAGTAATTTGGTGAATGCTGCGCGGACGTTGGGGATGTCGTTGCCGGCTTGTTTGATGCGTGTGGTGTTGCCGCGTGTGCGGAATGGTATTGCGGCAGGGGCTTTGATTGTGGCGCTCTATACGTTGTCTGATTTTGGGACTCCTGCGATTATGCAGTTTGATACGTTTACGCGGGTGATTTTTGTGGAGTATAATGCGTTTGGTCTTGAGCGTGCGGCGTTGTTTTCTTTGCAGTTGATTTTTTTGGTGGTGGTGGTGTTGATGATTGAGTCTTGTTTTCGTGGTGTTCGGGAGAATTCGGGAAGGTGTCTGAGTTTGCAGTTGAGTAGGGCGAAGGTGTTGTTTTCGTTTGTGCCGGTGGCGTTGATTGTGGCTTTGGCTTTAGGGTTGCCGTTGTTGATTTTTGGGATTTGGTTGAATCGAGAGGGTGCGGGGGACTTTGATTTTGGGGTGGCTTGGAATTCTCTTAAGGTTTCTTTGATTACGGCTGGTGTGGCTGCTGTTGTTGCGTTGCCGGTGGCTTATGCGGCTACTGTGGGGAAAGTGGGTAGGGTTTTGGAGCGTGTGGTTTATGTGGGGTATGGTGTGCCGGGTATTGTGATGGGGACTGCGCTGGTGTATATGGGGCTGCGTGTTGAGGCTGAGATTTTCAAGATGTCTGAGAGTAATCCTCAGGTTCCTGCATTTTTGGAGAAGCTGGGTCTTGAGGATCCGTATTTGTATCAGACTTTGACTTTATTGGTGATTGCGCATGTTTTGCGTTTCTTACCACTTGCGGTGGGCTCAATTCGTTCTACATTGGAAAAAATAGAAGGAAATATGGTGCATGCGGCTCAGACTTTGGGCGCGAGTAAGGCTGAGGTGTTTCGTAGGATAACGATGCCTCTTGCTACACGTGGAATTATTGCGGGTGCTGCGCTGGTATTTCTGGATACGATGAGAGAGTTACCTGCTACATTATTGTTGCGGCCGAATGACTTTGAGACGTTAACTACTGAGATTTGGTTGGTTTACGAGGCGGGGTATTTTGGTAGGGCGGCGGTGCCTGGATTGGTGCTGGTGTTGTTCTCAGCAATGGGGCTGGCGATTATGCTTATAGGTGAACGAAGGGCTGAGAAGGCTTTAGAAACAAACGACGAATAATGAAACTTAAATTAGATAATCTTTGTGCAGGGTATGGCGCTACACCGGTGATCAAGGATCTGAATTTCTCACTTGATGGGAATGAGATATTGATGCTAGTGGGGCCTACTGGCTGTGGGAAGTCTACTATTTTGCGTGCGTTGGCGGGAATTTTGCCTGTTTCTGATGGTGAGATTCATTTGAATGGTAAATGCATTAGTAAGGGGGATCCGTTGCCTCCTGAGAAGCGTAATGTGGGGATGGTTTTCCAGGATTTTGCATTATTTCCTCATTTGAATGTGGAGAAGAATATAGGGTTTCGCTTGAGAGATAAGACTGAGGTGAATCATTGGATTGAGTTATTGGGGTTGGAGTCACATCGGCGTGCTATGCCGGCTACTCTTTCTGGGGGGCAGAAGCAGCGTGTGGCGCTGGCTAGGGCGTTGGCTCATAAGCCTTCGTTGATGTTGTTGGATGAGCCTTTGTCTAATTTGGATGCAGCGCTGAAGGATACTTTGCGGTGGTCGATTAGAGATGCGCTGAAGAAGGCTGGTGTTCCGGCTATCTGGGTGACACATGATCAGGATGAGGCATTGTCTGTAGGAGATAGGGTGGGGATTCTTAATAAGGGGAGGCTAGAGCAGCTAGATACTCCTGAGAATTGCTTTAGTCAGCCGGCTACTCGGTTTGTGGCTGAGTTTTTAGGGGAGGCTAGCTTTATTTCAGGGGCTTTGAGTGGGGGGGCGGTGACGACTTCTTTGGGTAGTGTTCCGGTGATTTCTGTGGGTTGTGAGGCTGAGAGTGGTGTGGATGTTTTAGTGCGCCCGGATGATTTTTGTTTAGCTCCTGTGTGTAAGGAGAATGAGGCTAATGCGCAGGTTAAGTGGTCTCGGTTTGAGGGGGGATACCGTTTGTGTGCGCTGCGACTCAATGAGGGGGGGCACGAGGTGAAGGTGCGTGTGAGCCACGAGGTGGAAATCGAGCCTGACGATGAAGTTAGGCTGAGTATGGTAGCTACGCATCCATTGATAGCTTATCCAATGAAGGCGGGAGTTTAGGGAGGGGGTATTTATGCCTAGGATACGGCTTAGTGAACGGCTTCCATGGTTGGAATGGCTTCAAGTAGTTTTTTGGTGTAGTCGTGTTGTGGGTGATTGAAGAGTTGTTCAGCTTCACCGTATTCTACGATTTTTCCTTTGTGCATGACCGCGATGTTGTCTGCGATGTAGCGGACTACGGAGAGATCATGAGAAATAAACATCATGGTTAAGTCGAGTTCGTCTCGTAGTTTTAGGAGGAGGTTGAGGATCTGAGACTGGATAGATACATCGAGGGCAGATACTGGTTCGTCTGCGATGATGAGTTTAGGTTCTGGTGCTAGAGCGCGGGCGATGGCGATGCGCTGACGTTGGCCTCCGGAGAATTCATGCGGGTATTTCTTCATGAATGATGGGTTTAAGCCGACGCGTTCCATTAGAGTGACGACCGCATCCATCTGGGCGTTTTTATTTCCTTTGAGGCCTGGGTGCCGTTGTTGTAGTGCTTCAGTAAGGGTGGAGAAAATGGTCATCCTAGGGTTGAGCGATGCGTAGGGATCTTGAAAGATCATTTGGAAATCCAGTCTTCTAAGGCGCACTTGATTGGAGGTAAGGTTTGTGAGGTTTTCCTCTTCCAGAATGATGTTGCCCGAGGTGGCGGGGATGAGTTGCATGATGGTGCGGGAAAGGGTGGATTTTCCGCAACCTGATTCACCTACGAGTCCTAGGATCTCGCCTTTTTTGATGGATAGTGTGACTCCGTCGACGGCTTTGACAGAGTCGACCTGTTTCTGGATGAGTAAGCCTTTATTGACTGGGAAGTGTGTTTTAACGTCTTGGAGTTCGAGGAACATGGCGGTTATTTGTTATTGGTTGAAAGGGCTAGTGTTTGAAGGCTCTAGGGAGTCTTTTATTAGTAGCTGCGGCCCCAGATGGCTTTGGCTTTGGTTGGTTTTCCGGTGATTAGGCAAGGGGCTTCTTCTCCGTCTTGTTGGTCGAGAGGGAAGCAACGGATGGCAATTTTGTGTTTCTTGCTGAGGGCTTCTTCTTCCTCGTTGGAGCCAGCCCATGGTGTGGTTAGCCAGCCTGGTTGATCGCTAGCTGACCAGTGTTTTTCAAATTCTGTTAAATCGGAGCAATTGGAAATGTTAGAGTCTCTAAGTTCTGTAGCGCGGTGTAGGATTTCGTTTTGTATTTCCTGTAATGTGTCGGTGCAGTCACGGATGAATTCTTCTTTTTCCATGAAGTGTTTTTGGAATGCATCTTCGTCTCTGCGCTGCATGCAGACTTTTCTGGCTTCGAGATCACGCGGGCCTATTTCTATGCGGATAGGTGCGCCTTTCTTGACCCATTCCCATTTTTTGGCACCACCTGCGAGATCTCGCTTGTCTACGTGGACGCGGAGTGGTTCGCCGTGGAAGTCTTTATGGCGGAGTGTGGTGGCGAGTGCTTCACAGGCATCGATGATGGCATCACGTGAGTCTTCCTTTGGTGTGACAGGAATGATGATGACTTGCTGTGAGGCGATGCGTGGTGGACAGATGAGTCCATCATCATCTGAGTGTGCCATGATGAGTGTGCCGATGAGGCGTGTGGAGACACCCCATGAGGTGGTCCAAGCGAGTTGTTGAGTGTTGTCTCTGCCGGTGAATGAGATGTCCTGGGCTTTAGAGAAATTTTGGCCAAGGAAGTGTGATGTTCCTGCTTGGATGGCTTTTTTGTCCTGTACCATGGCTTCTACTGTTAGAGTCATGTCTGCTCCTGGGAATCTTTCGACTTCTGATTTCTCACCTGCTACTACTGGGATTGCTAGGTGATTGGTGATAAACTCAGCGTAGATGCTGTGCATTAATCGTGTTTCTTCGATGGCTTCTTCTTTGGTCTCGTGGGCGGTGTGACCTTCTTGCCAGAGGAATTCGGCTGTGCGGAGGAATAGTCTAGTGCGCATTTCCCAGCGCATGACGTTGGCCCACTGGTTGATGAGTAGTGGGAGGTCGCGGTATGAGTTAGTCCAGCGTGAGAATGCTGCACCGATGATGGTTTCTGAGGTTGGGCGGATGACGTATGGCTCGGTGAGTTTACCGGCAGGGATCATCTTTGTGGTGCCATCTTCCTGCTTTTCAGCTTCAAGTCGGTGATGAGTGACTACCGCGCATTCTGTAGCGAAACCTTCGGCGTGCTCGGCTTCTTTTTCAAGATAAGCGAGGGGGATGAGCAGAGGGAAGTATGCGTTTTGGTGGCCGGTGCGTTTGAAGTATTTATCGAGCTGCTGTTGGATATTTTCCCACAGCGCGTAACCCCAAGGCTTGATCACCATGCATCCTCTGGTCTCAGAATTCTCTGCCATGTCGGCAGCTTTGATAACCTGTTGGTACCATTCTGGGAAATCTTCGGCTCTAGTTGGAGAGATCGCATTCTTAGGTTGTTTTGCCATGTGGGGAGTGAAGAGAAAAATAGGCAGGCTGGGAAGCGTAAAGTGATGCTAAATAGAGCCTAGATCGAAATTTATTTTACAGTGATGAATCATTTTCGAAATTACGGCCAAAAGAATGTTAGAGAGAGGAGCTGATTTGAATCATCATAATGTGCTTTGTTTAAAGCGGGCTATGATACTAGTGAGAAGGGAATACAGGTAGCCTACGTAAAAATTCATTATTTTTATCACGTTTATTCTCGCCAAACCTTCTCTTGGTTCGTTAGTTTATTCCTAATCTATATAAATTATGAACATCCACAAACTCAGATTCCTATTGTCCGTGCTCCTTTTGGTAGTGTTGCCTTCGTCTTTTGCAATGGCTCAATATAAAGTAGTAGTCGATAAGCCAGAAATTGTAGAAGTCAAATCTCCTAACTTGGGAGGAGACTCCGCAAAGAAGAGCTTTAAGCCGAAAGATTGGATGGAGTTCGAGGTAAAATTCAAAATCGAAGCTAAAGATAGAGATAAGCTGTTTGCTGATAGAGTCACTATGAAGTGGTATGTGGCGGCGAAAAATCCTGATAAAGGTGGCGGTTACATTATGATGGAGAAAGAGGTGAATCATGTGAATGTGCCTATCGGTGAAGATGTTTATGTTTCAGTTTATCTCTCTCCTAATTCTATCAAGCGACTTACTGGTTCTGATAGAGTTTCTAAGTCTGATATTAAAGATGTAGGAGGCGAATTGCTTATCGATGGTCAACAGCCTGTAGGCGATAAGAAGGGTTATTTCAGTATGGATGCAAAAGCTGGCTGGTGGACTAAGTCAGGATTGTCTCGCTATGATAAAATTCCACTTCTCAACAAAAACGAAACGCCTTTCAAGATTCTTTGGTATGGGCGTTACGCAGAAATCGAGGAAAAACGATAACTGTTCCTTCTGATATTAGCCGCTCATTCACTCGTAATGAGCAATGTTTTCAAATTCACTTAAATCTAACACACACAAATAAATATGGCTGATTCACGGTCTATAGTAGCTTTAAATATCGGGTCACAACGCGTGACAATGGGATTATTAGCACCATCTAGTAATGGTGGTCTCATTCTTAAAAAATATGAATCATCAACGATTCTAGCGGATCCAGCCGCTGAGATGACTCGACTTCCTCAGATCCGCATAGCGATCGCTGAGCTAGTGAGCAAGCTTGGGCTGTCTAAGGAGAAGGTAAGTTATGCCATTTCTGGACAATCTGTCTTCACGAGATTCGTTAAACTTCCATCACTTGAGAGTGATGACATTGAGCAGTTGGTGGCCTTCGAGGCACAACAGCACGTGCCGTTTCCTATCAATGAAGTGGTTTGGGATTGGCAATTGCTAAATTCTGAAGCTGGGCAACAAGAGGTTGTCCTTGTGGCGATCAAGGCAGATGCTCTCGATGATATTAATGACTGCGTTAAGGATGCAGATCTTACAACTGGGCTTGTGGATGCGTCACCTATGGCGTTAGCAAACTCATTCGTTTACAACTATAGTGATCTTAATGAGCCTGCCCTGATGATCGACATTGGAGCAAGAACGAGTAACTTGGTATATTTGGATGGTAACAAAGTCTTTACGAGAACGATTGCGATTGGTGGTTCAACACTTACTTCAGCGATTGCTAAAGAATACAATGTCCCGTTTATTGAAGCTGAATCTCAGAAGTGCTCGAACGGATTAGTAGCACTTGATACGCGACACACTTCACAGCTTGATGATCTCACAGCGGCACTGGGTAGCTGTATAAGAACTGCGCTTAACAGGATGCCAGCAGAGATTGCACGGACTACTAACTTTTTCCGTAGTCAGCATGAAGGCTCAGCGCCAAAACGTATTTTCTTAGCAGGTGGAGGAGCTAATCTTCCAATGATATCGGACTTCTTTCAGGAGAAGTTGCGTTTGCCTGTGGAGTTTTTCAATCCGCTTAAGAGAGTATCTGTTGGACAGGGTGTGGATGTAGATAAAGTTTCTGTAGAAGCTCACCAGCTTGGAGAGATCATTGGTCTTGGTTTGCGCTCACTGGAGAAAGCTAAACTGAATATTGATCTAGTTCCTGAGACTGTTCAGCATGAAAGAGATGATGCTCAAAAGCGTCCTAAGCTTATCATTGCATCAGGAGTTATAGTTGCAGCTTGTGCAGCGTTCTGTGTGAGCGGTGTGCTAGGTAAAAGTAAGGCAATCAAATCAGCCAAAAAGCAGGAAGAAATAGTTCAAGGGTTAGAAAGCTTTGCGAAGCCTATCACTGCTGAATTGAAGGATGCGGATAAAATCGCAAATATTGTGGAGCTTTATGAAGGGAAAGTTGATTCTAGGGTTTTATGGCTAAACGGGCTGAGTGACATTAAGACGCATTTCGCGCATCCTGAGCTTTGGATCACCGAGTTAGAGCCAGTTGTTAATTTTGACCCAGAGGTCGAAGATGGTGCACCGAGTCACAGAACTATTGTTGCTAATGATATTCTGAAAACACCTCTTAATAAGTCTTCAGTTACGATGCCTAAAGTAGAACCTGAGCTTACTAGCAAAGGCAAAGCTAATCCAGATTACGTTGCTCCAATGGTTAACGCTGTAGAGATTCGAGGTTACTGGAGAGGTAATTCAAATGGCCTAGTTCTTAAGCAGCTTAAGACGCTCGTAGAGAACTCAGATGTGTTCACTAAGGAGATTTCCAGGAAATCAGGAACAAAGACAACACAAGTTACACTAACCGATCCAGAGATCGTAGTCGAGAATGCTACTTCACCAGCGAATGACAGGCTGGGCGCACCATTTGTAGTCATCATCCCTTTAACTAATCCTATTTTACTTAAATAATCATGAGTTGGTACCAAGAAAATAAATTTGCAGGAACGTTACTCGGAGTCACAGCGGTGGTTTCTGGAGCATTAATCTATCTCGGCATGAGCGCTAATTCTGGCGCAGATGCTGCAAAACAGAAGGAGCAGGCAGCTGTTACTAAAATCAATGCTTTGCAGGCAGCTAAGCCTTATCCTAGCGATGAGAACGAAAAGTTACTTGCTGAAGGTTTGGCGACTTTTGCTGCGGATACGAAGAAATTTCAGGACAAGATGTTAGCATTCCGTCCTGAGGAAATGAAAAAGATCTCAGCTAACGAGTTTAGTGGTGAAGTTTCCAAATATGTTAATAAGCTGAATAAATATTACAGATCTAAGAATATCAAACTCCGAGCAAAAGAAAAACCATATTACGGTATGGAAGCGTATGCAGGCACCATGGCTGGTGAGGAGTCTACTATGCATTTGAACTATCATAGAGAAGCTCTGGAGTGGTTATTCATTACTCTGGCTGATTCCGGAATTGATTCTCTTGATCATGTTTATCGTGCTCCAGCGGCCGAGGCTTTAGGTAAAGCGGCAAAGCCTATAGCTGCTGCTCCATCGAAAAGCAAAAGTAAGAAATCTAAAAGTAAGAAGAATAGTAAGCCTACTGGTTTAACTTCTGTTTCCGATAAGCTTCCTATTGAGATTACTTTCACTGGGTCTGAAGCAAGTCTTCAAAATTTCCTCACAGAGGTGGCGGCAGGTGAAGAATATTTCTTTGCTGTTAATTTGATGAAGATCCGCAATGAGGAGCAAGAACCTGTAGTTATATCTAAGGCTACGTTTGCAGCACCAGTAGCAGATGCACCAGCAGAAGATGCACCAGCAGAAGGGGGAGGACTTGATCTTAATCAAGGCTTCGACTTTGGCGGAGGTGGAGAGTTTGAAGTGGAAGAGGATAAAGACATTATTAAGCAAGTGATTGGTGATGAGAAGATATCCGTATTTGTGCAGCTCGACCTAATCTTGATGAAAGATGCAGCTAGTGTCCAAATACCACGTTTGAAGAAAGAAGCGCCTGTTAAGGCATCTCCTAAGAAACCAGCAACTAAATAAATAGAAAACAATTAATATAATGTCTTGGTTATCAGAAAATTATGATAAAGCAGCACTCGGTGTAGCCGGTGTAGTTGCCCTCGCAGTAGGTTATTCTGTCTTCTCCGGTGACGGAGATGTTCCAGAGCCGAATGCAGCTGTGCCGAATAATACGGTAGAGATTGGGCAAAGAGAGGTCCTCGCTGTAGCGGTAGAGAAGTTCTCTACGGAGGCCGGCTTTGACGAAAAGGTAAGTAATGGTAATGAGGTTCAGAGCTTCGTATCATTCCCACTTTACAGCATCAAAGGTCAAGAAGGGATTAAGTCACTCACAGACGACTTTGAGATTCATCCTGGCATGCCGCTAAAATGGTGGAAGGACTATAGTCTTGATGATTACAGTAGAGATGATGGTCCTGAGCTTGACGCAGATAAGGATGGCTTCACAAACCGTGAAGAATATGAAGGTAAGACTGATCCTACATCGGACGCTAGTCATCCAAATTATATTGCTAAGTTGAAAAGCACAGCAGCTAAATCTGATGATTATGAAATGAACTGGACCAAGCTCAATGAGGAGCAGGGTAACTTTTCATTCAAATACAATAGAAAGAGACTATTCTATGGAACTCTTGGAGCAGGAGGTAAGTTCCCAGAATCATCGAAATCAGATAAATCACTTATTGAGCGGTTTGAAATTCTAGAGAAAGGACAAGATTCAGACGTAGCTGGTGAAAGAGGTGAGTACTACCTTCTTAAGGATAACGGAAAAGATCAGAACAATCAGTTTAAACTCTACTACAATCAAAAGACTGAGTTTAAGGATTGGACTGGCACTTTCTTGTTAGATATTTCGGGATTAGATACGCCTTTCTCTGTTCCAGAGGGCGACTCATTCTCTCTTCCTTACAATCCAGAAGCACCTAAGAAGCCTTATAAATTCAAGTCTAAGAAAGATAATAAGGTAGAAATAGAATATGAAGTTGATGGAAGAAAATCGACTATCGAGCTTGATATAACACCTGTTAAATAAGCCGAAAGGCTCTGATTTCTTAGGATTTAGAGCCTAACAAAAGCTAACAATACTAAAAAAATTTACAAAAAGTAAAAAAAACGCTTCACAAACCACCCTAAAATAAACGAACCTATATCTAATCATGGAAAACACACCTACGCATCGATCCAGTAGAACAGCAGCCATCTTAATGGCAGCTGCAGTAGCCATGCCAATTGTAGTTTCTAGCACAGCATCTGCTCACGAGAATAGTCTTGTGCAAGCAGAGATTGCTAGAAGAGAACTACAAATAGCAGAGGCAGACAAAGCAATCCTCGATGGGCGTAAAGCCTACTCGGACCGAGATTACGAAGAAGCAGTCAATCAATACCGCAAGGCAGTAACTATGTTGCCTGAAGGTCCTATTGCTGCTGACCGACGTCGCGAATACATTGGACATCTCCTTGATGGCTCAATCGCGTTGTCACAACAATATCGTAGAACTGGTAAATACACAGAGGCGAGAGAGCTTCTTGATAACGTTCTAGAAAAAGACCCAGGTAATGTGGTAGCTAAGAAGCACCTCGAATATCTTGATGACCCTATTCGTACAAGCCCTACACTCACATACGCACATGTGAAGAATGTAGAGAAAGTGCGTAAGTTACTCTACAGAGCTAATAGCTACTATGATCAAGCTCAGTTTGATCACGCTATGCTTGAGTATAAGGAAGTTCTTAGAGTTGACCCTTATAACAAGGCAGCTAGACGTGGCATGGAGAAAGTAAATTCTGCAAAGAGTGACTACTACCGTGCAGCTTATGATCAGACTAGAGCTGAAATGCTCATGCAGGTTGATCAAGCATGGGAAATTGCAGTGCCTCCACAGATCCAAGAGTCTGCAGGTAACTTTGGACAAGATCTAACATCAGCTGTTAACCCAGCTCTCTATCAGAGACAAAAGCTTCAGAGCATTATGCTTCCACTTGTGGAGTTTGATGAAGATGCGACCGTTAGAGATGCTATCAACTTCTTGCGTCAACGAGCTAGAGAGCTTGATGATAAAGAGTTAGATCCATCTAAAAAGGGACTTAACTTCGTATTCCGTAACCCTACTATTGTAGACGCGGGTGCTGAGATGGGTGAACCTGGTGATGTAGCTGATGAAGGCGGTAAAATTGAGAACATCAAACTTGGAGGCTTGAGAATCCGTAACATTCCTATGGAAGAAGCGCTCAGACAGATTTGTCAGATGACAGGGCTTCGTTATAAAGTAGAGAACTATTCAGTGGTTATCCTTAAAGCTACAGATGTAGATGACAACGAGATGTATGCGCGCACATTCCGTGTTCCACCAGATCTTCACAACCTCATTAGTAGTGGTCCTGACGGCGGCGATGCTGGCGGTGGTGATCCATTCGGTGATGACGGTGGTGATGTTTCCGGACCTAAGAAATCTATCAGTGAACTACTTGAGCTTCAGGGGATTAAATTCCCAGAAGGAGCTACAGCAGGTTTCAGTAAGGCGAGATCTACTCTCACCGTAAGAAACACAGCTAACGCACTTGACCAAGTTGAAGAGCTTGTGAATGAGCTTAGCTTGAGAAAGCCAAGACAGATCAAGATGCTCACAAAGTTTGTTGAGATCAGCCAAGAGAACACTGACGAGCTCGGTTTTGACTGGATTATCTCACCATTTGGTATCACTGCGAATAACTCATTCTTGAGTGGAGGAACCATAGGTAATGCTAGTTCAAGAACAGCTACTGACTTTGTAAGTCCTATTGCTGGAGTTAGTATACCTGGTGTATCATCAGCATCTAATGTGTCTAATATTGTAACAGGAGGAAACCGATCAGGTGACTTTGCTATCAACAGAGATAGTATCGATTCTTTCCTAAACAATCCTAGCCGAACAGCGCAGAGTAGCAGTGTTGCTCCTGGTATTCTCTCACTCACTGGTCTCTTCACAGATGGTCAGGTGCAGATGATTATGCGTGGACTTGCTCAGAAGAAAGGTGCTGACGTAATGACTGCTCCAAGTATCGTATCTCGCTCAGGTGAGAGAGCTACTATTGAGATCATTCGTGAGTTTATCTACCCAACTGAGTATGAGCCACCTGAGCTTCCTAACTCTGTCGGTACTACATCTTCAATTGGAGGAGGTACTGATGTTGGGACTAGTTCTAGTTTCCCTGTGACTCCAGCTACTCCTACTGCCTTCGAAACGCGGAATACGGGTGTAACACTTGAGGTTGAGCCTATTCTTGGTGAAGATGGGTATACTATTGATCTTACATTCAAACCTGAAATTGTTGAGTTTGAAGGATTCATTAACTATGGTTCACCAATTCAGTCAGCTGGAACAGATGCACTCGGTAACCCGATCACAGTGACAATTACTGAGAACCGTATCGAGATGCCAGTATTCTCCACACGTCGTGTGAATACCTCACTCACAATCTATGATGGTCACACAGTGGCAGTAGGTGGACTTATGAGAGAGAATGTTCAGATCGTAGAGGACAAGGTGCCTATACTTGGAGACATTCCACTCGTGGGACGTTTATTCCAGACAAATGCAGAAAACCACACTAAGAGTAACCTCATCATCTTTGTTACAGCACGTATCATTGATGCTACAGGGCAGCCAGTGTCTCAGACAGTGGTAGGAGCATCTGGTGTTCCAGCAGTATCTCCTGATGGTGGCGGACTTCTTCCTGCTATCGCAGAATAAATTATAGATTAATATTATTATCAAATTTCAAAGCGGAACCGTTAACTCGGTTCCGCTTTTTTGGTTCTAGATGTTCCTGTTTAGATGGTTGATTTAAATGGGATTACTGTTGTTGCAAGAATTTGTCTTCACTGTTAGAAATGGGTAATGAAATCATATGGTCTAACTGGGGGAATCGCTACAGGGAAATCTACTGCTGCGAAGATGATGCTGGCTGCTGAGTCTAATCTAGTATTGTTTGATGCTGATGCTTGTGTGCATCAACTTTATACTGATCCGTCGGTTTTGAGCGAGATTAAGGAGATGTTTGGGAATGGCTCTTTAACTGAAGAGGGGAAGTTAAACCGAGATTATTTGCGAGAAGTGGTTTTTTCTGATGACGGCCTTAAGAAGAGGTTACAGGAATTTATTCATCCTATAGTTAGAAAAGAATGTCTTGCGCTACAGGAAGAAGCACTGCATAGTAGTCGTGCATCGTTCTTTGTTGCCGACGTTCCGCTTTTATTTGAGGGTGGATTTGACTTTGGTCAGGAGGCAAATCTGGTGGTTGCTGTATCGCGTGAGACGCAGGTGCAGCGGCTGAAAATGAGGAGCGGATTGGACGATGCCACGGTTTATGCCATTCTTGCGGCCCAACTCCCCATTTCCCATAAGGAGAAATGTGCCGATGTTGTGCTATGGAATGAAGGACCAAAATCTGTGTTAGAAGCACAGGTAAATAGATTTATTAAACAACAAAAGATCATGAGCGAAGAAGCGCAAGAAGAATTAAAGCTAAGTGAGGACGCAAAGCCTCCTGTAGAAAAGAAGACCAAAGCTAAGAAAGAAAACAAAGCTGAAGCTAATGTTGAGGCTAATGTTGAGGCTAAGGCGGAAACTGATAATGCTGCTGAGGGGGAGACTAAAGCTGAGCAAGTAGCCGAGGTTAAGGAGGACGCTAAGGTAGAAGAAACTGTTGAGGTAGTTATACCACCAGAGCCTGAGGAGCCGAAATATGATGTTCCTGATAAGCTAGTGGTGAATGAGTTCCGTGAGAAGCCGTTGGCTGAGCTCCACGCAATAGCGGATTCTCTGCCTATAAAGGTGCACCCTATGGCGATGAAAAGCCAGATTGTGTTCGATATTTTGTCATTTTATGGGAAGCATGGAAGTGAACTGACTGGTTATGGGTTCATGGAGCAGGCGAAGGATAATTACGCGATGTTACGTTGTCCGAAGCGTTCTTTTAAAACATCACCTGATGATTTATATATCGGTGGAGATCTGATTAAGAAATGTGGACTTTGCGTGGGCCAGAAGGTTACCGTGAAAATGCGTGCTCCACGGGGGCGCGACAAATACCTCTCTGCTATGGAGGTGTTGGCTGTGGAAGATCTAGCTATTGCTGATTATGAAAAGCCTGAACATTTTGACAAACTCACTGCACTGATCCCAAATGAGAGAATTATTCTTGAGAATGGAGTTGAAGGTGGGCTTGGAGTTAGGTTGGTGGATCTTGTGGCACCACTTGGTAAAGGTCAAAGAGGGCTGATTGTGGCTCCTCCTAGGGGGGGGAAGACGGTTCTTTTGAAGAATATAGCTCAATCCATTAAAGCGAATCACAAGGAGGTGGAGTTGATTATCCTTCTTCTGGATGAGCGCCCGGAGGAGGTTACTGATTTCGAGGAGACAGTGGATGCGGAAATCTTTAGTTCTACTTTTGATGAACCTTCTCGTAGACATGCGCAGGTATCTGACTTGGTGCTGGAGCGGGCTAAGAGGCTGGTGGAGCTAGGTAAGGATGTGGTGCTTCTGTTAGACTCACTCACACGTCTTGCTCGCGGACATAACAATTCTCAGAAAGGTGGAGTGATAGGCTCTGGTGGCCTTAATCCACAAGCCTTGCAGAAGAGCCGTAAGTTTTTTGGAGCGGCTAGAAATGTTGAAGGTGGCGGAAGTCTTACCATTTTGGCGACTGCTTTGGTAGAAACTGAAAGCCGTATGGATGAAGTTATCTTCGAGGAATTCAAGGGAACCGGAAACATGGAGATAAGATTGGATCAGGATCTTGCTGAGCGTAGGATTTACCCGGCTATTCATATTCCACAGAGCGGTACTCGAAATGATGATCGACTCTATCATCCTGATGAGATGCAGAAGGTGTTAGAGCTTCGGCGTGTGATTGCATCCTTGCCAGTTGGTGATGCGGTGCAGACGCTGATGAAGGCATTGAGCCAGACACAAAATAATACTGAACTGTTACTTAAGGGAATTTAAGCGATGATTGAAACGACACAAAAACTTAGTGAATATTTAGGTTCTCTAGAAGGCGATTTCCGAGCAATGGACTTGGAGGGTGATAGTCTGTATCATTACCATGAGAAAATCTCACTGGTGCAGTTTACTGACGGTACTAAGCACCAATTGATTGACCCTCTGGCCGTGGAGGACATGCAACCACTTAAAGATTTTCTTAAGGATGGTGAGCTCTGGATGCATGGAGCGGATTATGACATCGTCATGATGCGTAAAGATTTAGATGTGGTCCCGCCAGTGATCTGGGATACGCAGATTGGTGCGCGATTGCTAGGAGTGAAAAAATTTGGTTATGGGAATCTTGTGGAGCATTATCAGGGAGTCGAAATTTCTAAGAGTTCACAGAAGGCAGATTGGTCTAAACGTCCGTTGACTGAGAAGATGAGGGAGTATGCGATCAATGATGTGTTGTTCCTTAAGCCAATTGTGGATCAGATTTTAAAGGGTTTGCACGAGAAGGGCCGTTATGAATGGTTTGTGGAGAGTTGCCAATGGGCAAGAGAGAAAGTTTTAGATAGGCCTATGGAGAAAGAAGATCCGTGGAGAGTCTCTGGTTCAGGTAAGATGGCGCCACGTGCGTTGGCTTATCTCAGAGCGCTTTGGTACTGGCGAGATGAGCAGGCGATGGAGTGGGATAGGCCTACATTCATGGTCTGCGGAAATAAGCAGCTTATCAGTTGGGTATTTGATTTAGTGGCAGGCAAATCCGTATCACTTCCTAAACATTATAGGACGAACCGCAGAAAGTCATTTTACGCAGCTGCGGATGAGGCGAAGAATCTAGCAGATGAAGCTCTTCCTCAGCGTCCTCGTAGCAAGGGCAGAAGGGTTAAAAACGAGGCATTTGATTCTAAGGTTGATGCATTGATCAAACAGCGAGATGCAGTAGCTGAAGGCTTGGAGATTGACTCTAGTTTGATCATATCTAGGGCTCTTATTGAAGCACTAGCCGCAGAAGAAGTGGAGCCGTCATCGGTGCTTATGAAATGGCAGATTGAGCTCATGGATTTATAGCTGCATATCGTTTATATACAGTGACTTTATTTGTGTTGTTTTATTCTAAAAAGATTGTGTTTTTTTTAGAATCAGGGGGCTGAAAAAAGTCGACATTTTGCGGTGTTTTTTCTGGTCATGATGGGGTGAGACTATAGCCTCTATGGATACATGTCAGATAATCCAATTGAACCAGAAAACGAGCCAGATGTAGCGCAAACTACAGTCTCAGGAGAGCAGGAGTATGGTGCTTCGCAAATTGATAAACTAGAAGGTCTAGAGGCCGTTCGTAAACGTCCCGGAATGTACATCGGTGATCCGGATGTGAGAGGTCTTCATCACTGTGTGTTCGAGGTGCTTGATAACTCTATCGATGAGCATTTAGCTGGATACTGTGATACGATTGATGTTTCTCTAAATGAGGACGGATCTATTTCTATCTCGGATGATGGGCGAGGTATTCCTGTGGAAGTTCATCCTAAGTTTAACATGCCTTCAGTGGAGTTGGTTCTCACGAGTCTGCACGCGGGTGGTAAATTTGGCCAGGGTGCTTATAAATACTCTGGTGGTCTTCACGGTGTGGGTGCGAAGTGTGTGAATGCTCTTTCTGATTGGTTTATTGCTGAAGTTACCCGTGAAAGTAAAGTGCACCGCATCAAGTTCGAGCGTGGCACTACTACTGAGCCTCTCGAGGTAGTGGCAGATGCTCCATCGGATAAGACAGGCACGAAGGTGACGTTCTTCCCTGATGCTACTATTTTCGTAGATACGATCCAGTTTGAGTTTGATCGTCTCGCTACTCGTATGAGAGAGCTTTCGTTCCTAAACCCTGGTCTTACGATCAACCTAGAGGATAAGCGTCCTGAATCTGCTAAGAAGGGATCATTCTACTATGCACGTGGTATTGTGGAATTTGTAGAGCAACTAGGTGAGAACAAGACTCTCATTCATACTGATCCAGTAGAGCTTCATGGTAAGCGCGCTATCGAGATTGATTACGATGGAAAGGTGATGGAGGATGATGTTTTTGCTGATGTGGTGTTCCAATATAATGATTCGTATAAAGATAATATTCTTTGTTTCGCTAACTCGATTCCGAATGCTGACGGAGGAACGCATCTAACAGGTTTCCGTGGCGCTCTCACGAGAGCAATCAATCAGTATGCGAAAGCGAATAAGATTTTAAAAGATAAAGACCCAGCACTATCGGGTGATGACGTCCGTGAGGGTATTGTGTGTGTGATCTCTGTTAAAATGCCGAATCCGAGATTTAGTTCTCAGACTAAGGGCAAGCTAGTGAATGCTGAGATAGAAGGTGTAGTGAGTTCTATTGTTTACGAGGGACTGCAAGAATACTTTGATGAAAATCCTAATCTAGCTAAAATGATCATCGACCGTGCTGTGAATGCAGCCCGTGCGCGTGAGGCGGCTAGGAAAGCACGCGAGACAGTGCGTAAATCTGTAATGTCTGGAGGTGGTCTACCGGGTAAGCTGGCTGATTGCTCTGAGCGTGATCCCGCAAAATCTGAGATCTATATTGTGGAGGGTGACTCCGCGGGTGGATCTGCTAAGTCTGGCAGAAATCGTATTAACCAAGCAATTTTGCCTCTTCGCGGTAAGGTGATTAACGTTGAGAAAGCGCGTTTGCATAGAGCGCTTCAGAATAAGGAAATTCAGGCGATGATCACTGCTATCGGTGCTGGCATTGGTGATGGTGACCAAGAAGGTGCATTTAACATTGAGAAAGTGCGCTATCATAAAGTCATCATTATGACGGATGCGGATATTGATGGTGAGCACATTAAGACATTGTTGCTGACATTTTTCTGTCGTCATATGGCTGATCTAGTGAAAGCGGGCTACCTCTATATCGCTCAGCCACCACTTTATAAGGTGACTCGTAAGAAGCGTGAGGAGTATATCGCTGATGATGACGCGCTGAATGAAATTTTGATTCAGTTAGGTTCTGAAGACGTAAGACTTAAGAAGTATGGAACGAGTGATGAGGTTGATACTGATCTCCTTCGCAGTGTGTTAGATACTCTTGCACAGCTGACTAAGTTTACATCTGCACTGGAAGGTCATGGAGGAAGTTTCCGAGAGATTCTTAAGTTGAAAAAAGACGGTAAGCTCCCTGAGTTTATGGTGAGAGTGAGACTAGGAAACGAAGAGACTGTTAATTATCTACACGATGATGCCGAGCTAGAAAGATTTGGTGCTGAAAACCGTGATTTACGACTTTTCAATGAGGAACTCACGGAAGAAGAAATCGAGGAATACAAGGTGAAATATGATGGTCAACAGCGAAGAGCTGTGAAGCGTGATCTGGTGGAATCATCCGCTATCAGTAAAGTGTTGGTGAGACTTAGTGAGTTTGGTCTCGATACTGATCCATTCTTCTCTGACGATAAGCCTGTGTATGAGCTTATTGAAGGTGATGGGGGTGATGATGGACCTGTGCCTGTATTTAACCTCTTCGAGATTCTCGATAGAGTGTTAGAGATCGGTAGAAAAGGGATGCGTATCCAGCGATTCAAAGGACTGGGTGAGATGAATGCGAAAGAACTATTCTCAACGACTATGGATCCAGAGAGACGTCAACTTCTTCAGGTAAGACTGGATGAAGATAATGAGCTAGAAGCCGACAAGATGTTCGACATCTTGATGGGTGACGTGGTGGAGCCTCGTAAGAGATTCATCGAGGACAATGCTCTTAACGTAAGAAACCTCGACGTTTAACAAAGAAAAAATTTAGAACATGTCTAACGATAATATAAAAGTAGTAAATGTAGCTGACGAGATGTCGAAGTCCTTTTTGGATTACTCGATGTCAGTCATTATTTCTCGTGCCTTACCGGATGCGCGTGATGGATTGAAGCCATCACAGCGACGTATTTTGTATGCGATGCACAATGACCTTTCACTTACCCCGACTAAGGCGCACTTGAAGTCTGCGCGTATTGTGGGTGACACGATGGGTAAGTATCACCCGCATGGTGATAGTGCTATTTACACCACATTGGTGAATATGGCTCAGCCATGGACGATGCGAGAGATCTTGATCGATGGTCAGGGTAACTTTGGTTCTGTGGAAGGTGATGCTGCAGCGGCAATGCGATATACTGAGGCCCGCCTCACGCATATGGGCTCAGCGATGATGATTGATCTTGAGAAGGAGACGGTCGATACGACACCGACTTATGATGAAACGCGTCAGGAGCCAGTGGTTCTTCCGGCTGCGATTCCGAATCTGTTAGTGAATGGCGGTACGGGTATTGCGGTGGGTATGGCTACTAACATTCCTTCGCACAATATGGGCGAGGTGATTGATGGGGTTTGTGCTCGTATTGATAATCCACAGCTTACGTTTGAGGAGGTGAAGCAGTATATCAAGGGGCCTGATTTTGCGGGTGCTTGTGAGATACGTGGGTTCAAGGGGATAGATAGTTATTTCCGGACTGGTAGAGGTAGTGTGAAGATGCGAGGAACAATGGAGATCACGGAGAAGGCTTCTGGGGTGTCTATTATTACGATTACTCAGGTGCCACATGGTGTGAACCGTGCGACGCTTCAGCTCAGAATTGCGGAACTTGTTAGAGAGAAGATTTTGTTAGATATTTCTGGGATGCGTGATTTGTCTGATGATGAGACTCGCATTGAGATCACACTTAAGCGTGATGCTCGCCCGCAGGTTGTGGTGAATCAGATCTATAAATTGACAGCGATGGAGACTTCGTTTGGTGTTAATATGCTGGCGATTCATGAGCGTAGGCCTAAGCAGATGTCTATTTTGGATTGTTTGGATGCATTCATTGAGCACCGTCGTGAGATTATTATCCGTAGAACGCGCTACCTTCTTAAGAAAGCTGAGCTGCGTGCTGAGAACTTGGAGGCATTCTTGCTTGCACTGGGACATCTCGATGATTTCATTAAGATCATCCGTGATTCTAAGAATCGTGATGAAGCGCGTGAGAGATTGAAGAAGTATGATTTCCCAGTGGGGACTGCTGAGTCACTTGGTATTTTGATTCGTTCACAGGCTTCTGTGCAGGGAGACCGCTATGTGTTTACGGATCGTCAGGTGAATGCGATTCTCGAACTCCGCCTTTACCAGCTCACTGGTATGGAGCGTGATAAGGTGAAGGGTGAATATGATAACCTTCTTATTGATATCAAGGATTTCCTCGACATTTTAGCGAAAGAAGCACGTGTTCTTACGATTATTAAAGATGAGTTGTTAGAGATCAAAGAGAAGCATGCGACTCCGCGTCATTGTCCAATTCTTCCGGATGAAGGCGAGATTGCTATTGAAGATCTGATTGCCAATGATGGCATGATTGTCACTATTTCTAATAAAGGAAACATTAAGCGCACGCCTTCTGCTGACTACCGAGTTCAGGCTCGTGGTGGTAAAGGTGTGAAGGGGATGGATACGAAGAAGGCAAATCAATCAGATGATGATGAGCAGGATTTTGTAGAGCATTTATTCTCTGCGCAGGCGCATGATTACCTGATGTTCTTCACTAACACTGGTCGTGTTTATGTGGAGCGCGTTTATAGTTTGCCAGAAGGTTCTAGAGCCTCGAAAGGACGTAGTATTAAGAACGTTCTTAACTTACAGGCAGATGAAACAATAGCCGCGACGCAGCGTCTTGAGCGTCAGCTGGATGAGGATGGGAATGATGTGACTCTACAAGCCCATGACAAGTTTGTTCTCTTCGCGACACGTAGTGGTAAGGTGAAGAAGACCGCTCTAGCGGACTTCAAGAACTATCGTAAAGATGGGATCATCGCGATCAAGCTTGATGAGGGGAATACTCTGATTGATGTGCGGATTACGAATGGTGACGACGAGATTATTCTTGTAACGCGCAAAGGTCTCTCACTGAGATTTACCGAGGATCAAGCACGTGCACAAGGACGTGCGACGGCTGGTGTGGGCGGGATCAAGCCTGTAGGTGATGATTACGTTGTTGGTATGGCGATTGTTAATCCTGAGGGCACACTACTCGTAGCGTCTGAGAATGGGATTGGTAAACGTTCGCCGTTTGATGACTACAGAACACAGTCTCGAGCTGGTAAAGGGATAATCACAATGAAGGTCACGGAGAAGACTGGTGAGGTTGTTTCCGCTGCCACGGTCTTCCCTGATGATGAGTTGATGTTGATGACTTCTGATGGCCAGTCAATCCGTATTCGCTGTGCAGACGTCCGTGAATGTGGACGTAATACACAAGGGGTGAAGCTTGTCACTATGAAGGATGGAGTGAAGCTTCAGGATACAGCTCGTGTGGTTCCTGATGATGAGGAAGAAATCATTGAAGGTGAGGAGCCTGAAACAGAATCTGATTCAGAAGAGGTGAGCAACGAAGAGGAGTAATCCAGTAGCTTGCCGACTTAATTTCAAAGCTCTCTATGTGTGATGCATGGGGGGCTTTTTTTATTTAGGCTATTCTCTAATTAGCCAAACGTAGGCTTTGTCTTCACCGGCAGGGATGAGAGTTTTAATTTTCCAGCCTTGGAGTAATAGTGTAGGGAGAGCCTTTTCTGTTTTGCCGAATTTGGCATGTCCTTGGAGATGGAGGGATGAGGTTCCTTTGAGGAGGATGACCATTTCCTCATGGGTTTCTTTGCAGTCGGTGATCTTTTCCTCAAGTTCCACGATCTGTTTTTCTTTCGCTGCGATTTGAGGGTGTTGTTCACCGATGCCAGTTGCTTGTAAGGCTACGAGTTCCTGGAGTGCTGTCTTTTTTAACTCGATAAGATCTTCTAATTCGCCAGCTGAGAGGAAAGGGGTGAAGGTTAGGCATAGGAAAGCGATTGTTGCGCGGTGTTTGTTAGTGAAGATCCTCATAGAGTATATGATACTAGAACGGTGAATTTGTTCATTTTTTTTCTGATAATTGAAGTTGAATGTGACTAGATTGAGGGTATGGCTGTCTTACAGGATATGGCGCAGTGCATTGCTGTGTTGTAATCAACTAAATGGAAATAAATGATGAATAATAAGAAGATACTTAATAGCTTAGCAGTAGTAGTAGCATTGACCGCTAGTAGTCAGGGAGAAGAGTGGAAGAACAGTTTTGATTTGGGAGCAACGTTGACTAAGGGCAACAGTGATTCATTGTTGCTTACAATGGGCTTCACTACCGAGAAGAAAGAGAAAGAAAACGAGTATAGAGGTGATCTTTTTTACACATATGGTGAGGAGACAGATACGACAACTAATGATGAACTTCTAGGAAGTGGAGCTTGGCGGCATTTGTATTCTGATAGGTTCTATGCTGGGCCGCGGTTTGATTTCCGTAGGGATGATGTGGCTGACATTCAGTATAGAGCTGCTCTTACCGGAGTTGTTGGTTATTACGTAGTGAAGGAAGAGCAGACCACGCTATCTCTCGAAGGAGGTTTGGGTTTCACTTTTGAAGAGCAAGGTAGTGTTACAAATGATTATGCTCATGCGTATGTAGGTGAATTTTTTGAGCACAAGCTTAATGATAAAACAAAGATTTATCAGTCATTTACTATGGTTCTTCCAACCGACGATACGGGTGATTATCAATTTGTAGTAGAAGCAGGTTTAGAGACGACACTGACTGATAGTTTGAGTCTGAAAGTTTTTGCTCAGGACCAGTATGACGCTCAGCCTGCAACAGGTAAGGATGAGAATGACTTCAAGTTGATCACTGGTATTAGCTATAAATTCTAAGCTATTTTGTTTGTGAATTTGGCCTCCATTGCTTGATTGTGATGGAGGCTTTTTAGCACAAAAAAACACGCATCGTAACAATGCGTGTTTTATATTTAAAGTGTTTTGGTTGATCGTTTTACCAAGATCTTGCGTCTGAAACGCTATCAAACAGTTTGTCTGGTCCTGGTGAGGCTACGATGGCTTCGTCGATACGTAGTTCATCAGGGTAGTTTTTACCTGTAGCATCTGTTCCGATTTGTGTGGCATCGATAATTCCGTCAGCATCATAGTCTAGACGGATGTGATATGGGTTTGACCATTTATCGACAAGTTTCGAAATGGATGTGCCGGTGTATACAAGGCCATCTCTATCACCATCAGCTTGGTCTGCAGTGAAGAACTCTTTGCCTCGGTCATTGTTTGTGGTGTCAATACCCATGAGGTCTTCGAGGAAATCGCCGTCACTTGTGATGATTGTCTCATCGCTAGTTGGGTAGCTCCCGCCAGAGAATGGAAGGTGGTCGTATTCAGATTCATAGAGTCCGATGCCTCCGACGAGATCTTTACAGACCTTTTGGGCTTTGAGCACATCAGCGCTACGAAGATGTTTCATGATAGGGCCGTATGCTAGACCGCCTAAGGTGGCAATGATCGCGATGACCACGAGAAGCTCAATCAATGTGAACCCTTTCTTGGAAGATTTATGATTTATGGATAGTTTCATGATTATGGTATAAGTATGAGTGCTTTATGTAAGTAAATTGAATTTACAATGTCAACACACATAATTTATCACGTGAATTAGATGGTGGCAATGAGAAAAGGAGGTTGTGTAGAAGTGAAGGAGGGTGCATGGTGGGATTATGAAAGATTTTAGGAGTAGAATACTGAGCTTGATGAAGAGTGGGGATTATCAGCCGATGAATAAATCAGAGTTTTCCCGAGCTCTCAATGTGCCTAGTCCAGCACGTGCTGCGATGCGTGCTGCGTTAAATAAGTTAGAGCGCAAAGGTGTAATTGTGGCGGGTAAGCAGTCTCGTTATAGTTTAGCGGGTGCAGGTAAGGGTGTTGGTAATAGCAAGGTTGTTAAGAAAGGTCATGCAGGAGGCTTGATGGTGGGGGTGATTAGATTCCAGAATGGTGGTAATGCTTGGTTTTATCCTGATTTAGATAATAAGGATAATATTGCAGCAGGGCTTGATGTAGATAAATTTGACCGCGTATTTGTGATGAGCTATGACACAGGTTTGGCTCTGGACGGTGACCGGGTGAGTGTGAATGTGAGGTTGCCAAAATCAACAGAGGAGCAACCACCTAGTGCGAAATACAAGGGTAAGAAATTCAAAGGGAAGAAGAACGCTAAATTCAGCGGGAAAAGAGGTGGGAACCGTCGCGGTAGATTTGATGATGAGGCGAAGGGGAAAGTGACTAACGTGATTAAGAGGGCGAGTGGTGTCGTTTTGGGAACGTTTAGGGCGAAAGGGAAGTTCCGTAATATTGAGCCAGATTTTGCAGGTTTCCAGCGTCCTATGGAGTTGGTTGGAGGAGATCTAGGGGCGAAGAGTGGACAGAAAGTGGTGGCAGAACTAGTGAGCTGGGATAGTAAATCTGCTCCTCCTGTAGGTAAGATAACGAAAGTGTTAGGCTGGCCAGAAGATCCAGGCGTGGATATTGAAAGCGTGATTAGTAAGCACAGCTTGCGAGCTGGATTCCCAGGTGATGTGAAGGATGAGGCGATAGAGCTATTGGCTTCACTTCAAGGCGGGGTTAAGAATGCTAAGGCGGAAGAGGGTGAAGAGAGTCCTGTTCTGAATATTTCTAAGAAGGAGTTGGATAGGCGTGCTGACTGGAGGAATGAGCTGGTAATTACGGTAGATCCTGATGATGCTAAGGACTTTGATGATGCGATTTCAGTGAAGTCAATAGAGGGGGGCGGCTATGAACTTGCGGTTCATATTGCTGATGTTTCTCATTACATTAAACCAGGGAGTGCGCTGGATGAAGAGGCTGTACAGAGGGGGAATAGTACTTATCTGGTGGATCGCGTGTTGCCGATGTTGCCGTTTCAGATCTCTAACAATATTTGTAGTTTGAGGCCGGAAGTGGATCGATTAACAAAATGTGCGGTCATGACATTTGATAAGAACGGGACGAGATTATCCTCTAGGTTTTGTGATGCGGTGATACATAGTAAGGTGAGACTTGCTTATGAGCAGGCTCAAGTTCTGCTTGGACTTCCTATGGAGAATGCAGACAAGGTCAAGGTTCCTAAGGTAGGGAAAGAGATTGTGGATGCACTTAAGAGAGCTTGGGAGTTGGCGAGTATCTTAAGAAAAAGAAGGTTTGCTGATGGCGCGCTAGATCTTGAGTTTGAAGAGACGAAAATTGTTCTGGATGATAAATTGAAAGCAGTTGATGTGGTTGCTGTTATTCATAACGAGAGTCACCAGATGGTGGAAGAGTGTATGTTAGCTGCGAATGAAGCAGTGGCTGTGGCTCTGAAAATGCAGCGTAAAAATGCTATTTATCGAATCCATGAAGACCCAGATTTTGATAAACTAAATGAGTTTGCAGACAATGCGAGAGCGCAAGGTTATAGAGTAGGAGATCTAACTAATAAGAAGCACATTCAAGAATTGCTAGAACAGGTTAAAGGGACGACGAATGAGGAAAGCATAAAGATAGGTCTTCTGAAAAGTCTAAAACGTGCGGCTTACAGTACCGATGGTTTAGGTCATTATGGATTGGCTAAAATGGATTACTGTCACTTTACAAGCCCCATTCGTCGATACGCGGATCTTGTGGTGCACCGTGCATTACAGTCGCTCTTAGTGAACCCACCTGAGAAGCCCGATAGGAACCCTAAGTTGACGGAGTTGGCTGAGATAGCTAGTCACATTTCAGACACTGAAAGGAAGAGTGCGGAAGCTGAGACAGAGACTAAGCGGATGAAGATGATGGAGTATCTGGTTAGTATCCAAGAGGATGGTGGAGGTAAGGTTTTCACGGCGATAGTTACAGATGTGCGCCATATGGGGCTGTTTGTAGAAATTACTTCGATGAAGGTCAAAGGACTGGTGAAGGTAGAAGACATGCCGGGTAAATCTCACGAGAAATGGCGTATGGATGGAATGCGTTATGTGTGCAATAATGGCGATGAGATCAAGCTCGGTCAGAAAGTGGAGGTTCAGATTGTGCGTGTGGATCTGGAGAGAAAGATGGTGGACTTTAAGATCGTGGATAAGACATAGAATCTATTCGACATTTGAGGAAGCTGTATGCTTATTTAGAAGCCTAGAGAAGATAGTAGATCAAGTTTATGTCATCAGTTTATAAGAAAATAAAAGGTGGAATCACCGCGCCTTTGGGATTTGTATCCAACGCAGTATGTGCGGGTGTGAAAAACCCAGATGCTGAGCGTTTAGACGTGGCGCTAGTCTCTAGTGAGGTGGAGTGTGTGGCTGCGGGAACCTTTACCACTAATAGAGTGAAGGCTGCACCGGTGAGGGTTAGTCAGACACATTTGCGCGATGGTAACGTCCGTGCTATTTTGGTTAATAGTGGTAATGCAAATGCTTGTACTGGAGTCAATGGACTTCAAGATGCGCGGAAGAGTGCTAGGCTTGTAGGTAAGCTTTTAGGTATAAAACAGTCTCAGGTTGCAGTATGCTCTACAGGAGTGATTGGCTTACCTATGCCGATGGTTAGGTTAGAACCTAAGTTAGATGAGTTAGTGTTGGGTCTGAAGCGTAAGGATGGTACTTCTGTAGCTAAGGCGATGATGACTAGTGATACTTGTCATAAGGAAATTTCTGTCAGATTAGACATAGGTGGAGTGAAGGTGAAGATAGGAGCATGTGCTAAGGGTGCTGGGATGATCAATCCACATATGGCGACGATGCTGTGCTTTGTCACTACTGATGCTAAACTCAGTAAAGAGGTTCTGAACACTTTTGTTTCACAAGCAGTAGACGTTTCGTTCAACAGAATCACTATTGATGGTGATATGAGCACTAATGATAGTGTTATCATGCTTGCGAATGGTGCTGGTGGAGGAAAGAGTATCAGACGAGGGACTAAGGATGCTAAGAAATTTCAAGAAGCGCTTAACTATGTGATGTTGGAGATGGCTAAGTCGTTAGTTAGAGACGGCGAGCGTGTGACTAAATTTGTGACTGTCAATGTGAAGGGTGCGAAGTCATATAATGATGCTAAGAAGGTGGCGGAGGCTGTTGCGAATTCATCGTTAGTGAAATGCTCATGGAATGGAAACGATCCAAACTGGGGGCGTATCATTCATGCCGTTGGATACTCCAAGGCGATGGTGAAAGAGGAACTTATTGATATTTATATAGGGGGTTTAGCTGCTTGTTTAGGTGGCTTAGAGGCGAAGGTGAGTATGGATTCTCTGCGTGAGAAAGTAGCAGCAGATGCCTTTACCATTGAGATAAATTTGAATCTTTGTGACGCTGAATACACTATCTATAGCAGTGATTTATCCCCAGAATATGTGGATTTCAACCGTTCTGAATATGCTTACTGGAAGCAAGCTAGGAAAGACGGGCTGACTCAGCAATAGAGGCAAGATCTTAGCGCTATTCTTTAGATTGTTTATCGTTATCCATTTCAGCAAAAACCATCAATCCTGCTGTGGTATTGATGGTGGAGATGACGGTTACGTTTTGGGTGGTGCCTATTTTAGAGACTCCGTTGTTTACTACGATCATGGTTCCGTCTGGTAGATAGCCTACGCCTTGGTGATCTTCCTTGCCTGTGCGAACGATGGGAAGTTGAACTCTGGTTCCGACATCGACTTGTGGCTTGAGAGCTTCATTCATGTCATTTAGATTGAGGACGTCGACATTTTGCAACCTCGCAACTTTTGTCAAATTGTCATCAGTTGTGAGAATCTGGGCGTTTAGGATCTGGCAAATTTGTAATAGGTGTGCGTCGTGACTGTCTTCGGATGATCTGGCGGTGGAGTCATGAACGGTGACTTTGATGTCACGGGTGGATTGCAAATTTTCTAAGCATTCTAGTCCGCGTTGGCCACGTTGCCTTCTGCCTGGTGAAGGGGAGTTAGACATAATTTGTAGCTCTTCGAGTACGAATCTTGGGATGATGATATTTTTCTCTAGAAATCCAGAACGCATTACTGCTGTGATCCTGCCATCGGTTATCACATCGCTATCCAGTAATAGTGGTCTGCCTGTTGTAGAATCACTTCTGAAGCGAACATAGGGGATGACTACGGCAAAATCATCTTGTCCACTGCGTAGGGCGATTACTGTGCCTAGGAAACCTAAGCTGGCGAATAGCATGGTGTTGAATGCCATACTGAAGCCGGCTCTGTTAGGGATGACTTCATCGAATACGGAGCTGATGATCTCAGGTACTCCTACGCGGGTCATTAGCCAGGCGCAGAACATGCCGATGAGGAGTCCAAAGGTGCCAGTGGAGAATCCACGGATTGTGTAGCTTTTTGTCAGGCTCTCGATGAACATGAAGAACATGGCTACGCATAATCCCGCGACCATGCCGATCCATAGTTTATCTGGGCCGAGTAGCTGGTAGGCAAGTGCCATGCCTGCAAACTCACACACGATTATATAGAGTATTCTAGCAATGTTCAGGGAAGTATTTGATGAGAACCTATTCATAAATTACATCTAACACATTCACAGATACCTCAGTGGATGACAAGCCTTTTAGCCCGAGACGGAACCCTTGATGGGTTTGCGCCATATCATGACCCATTCACGATTCTCTCTTCCAGGGTAACTTTTGCTTGGTTTGCCTTCCCAGACTAGATGGAATTTTCGGTCAAAGTTGTCGAACACTTCGGTTCTCGTGGTAGAAAACGGAGGACCTATTTCAGGAGGTTGGCCTGTGTCGGTGAAAAAGACTCCGGCGAAGTATGCATTTGGTTTGAGTAAGTCATAAATACTGTTGGCATAGTCAGCTCGTTTCTCAGGAGGGATAGCGCAGTAGCAGGTGTGCTCCCAAATCAGATCATAATCCCTAGTTTTGCTACTCATTTGAAACAAGTCATCAAGCAGCCAGATGTCTCCAAGTTCAGGATGAGCTTGTCTAGCCAGCTTTAGTGCGGTCTCCGAAATATCTAATCCTGTGGCTTCGATTCCGGATTCATGTAGCAATGCAACGTCGTGTCCGAGTCCACAACCTGGGACTAGGGCGTTTGTGTTTGGTTGAAAATACTGCGGTACGATCTTGAGGAGTTCAGCGAGGACTGGCGTCGCCTCGCCTTTTTCCCAAGGCATATCATTGTTGTTGTAGCGTTCGTTCCAATCCATAACTTTATTTATTATCCAACTTCTCGACCATGCCTATCTGTGACTATGAGATCCTCTTCTGCATAGTGTTCTTCTGCGGCATATGAGCTGATTTGAAAAGCACGCTCAATAGTTTCCGCGCTGGCGACCTCGTTATAATAGCCGTAATCATTTTTGATTTTGATTGAAAACGGGCCTTCTAATAGATCCCAGTCATCGGTGAAGTATCGCTCGATATGCGAAATATCTACCTCACGAAATGAAGAAGCTAAGAATTTTTTCACTCTGCTATGAAACCAGTTAGGAGTTAGCCGGTGATATTCCACCATTTCTTCGGAGGTTCGATTTGCAAAATTCTGGGTTTGGAGAACGAATTGAAAGGTGTTTGGGTCACCGGTATAAACGATGGCATTTTTCATGTATCCTCTATTGACGCTTAGTCCTGCTCCACAGACATAAAGTTTACCATCTAGTTCTGACTCGGTATCAAAGACTACGACCTCGACCTTGTAGCCGTACTCCATTAGGAGTTCGCCGATGCGAGTGAACTCTGACACGATGACTTCTTCCACGATACGTTCCATCTCGACATTGCCAATGTTGATAGCCTGCCGGATTAGCGCCTCGCTTGGAGGTTGTGTTGGTAGTTCGTTTTGTGGCATAGAAGAAATCTAACAAAGTAAATGTTACCGAATTTTTCCGTGTAAGTCAGTGAAAAAATTGAGTCTGAATTTTAATGGATCGTATGTATTAAACTGATCGGTTTGAAGATTGTATCAGGCCAAGGATACCTGGGAAATACTGGTTGATTTCATCGATGCGGATTGAGTTTAAGCATTTAACGCCTTCGATACGTGTGCGGATGAGGCCGGAAGATCTGAGCACTTCAAAATGGTGTGAGGCGGTGGACTTGGATACGCTGAGTTGGATAGCGGCGCACGCTAGTTCGGTGTTTTCTAGCAGTTGGCGCATGATGTCGATGCGGCAGGGGTCTGATAACGCATGCATGACGGCCGTGAGTGGCACGTTTTTTATTTCTGGATGTTGATACGTTTTCATGGACTGAGTCGTATCATAAGTTTGAATGTTCGACAACTATCGAAATAATTATTGCGTTATTGTTGGAGTTGGGTATTGTTCGTGAAACATCGAACTATTAGAAACGACTATGAAACACACATTATTTGATCCAATCAAACTCGGAAATTTAGAACTCAGTAATCGTATCATTATGGCGCCGCTTACGCGTTGTCGTGCAGATGAGGGGAGGGTTCCTAATGCGATGATGGCCGAGTATTATGGGCAGCGTGCTAGTGCGGGGCTTATCCTTGCAGAAGCTACGGCTATAAGTGCTGGTGGGGTAGGTTATCCGGATACGCCGGGTCTGTGGAGTGATGAGCAGGTGGAGGGGTGGAGGCTAGTTACGGAGGCGGTTCATTCTAAGGGAGGGAAGATAGTGGCTCAGTTGTGGCATGTTGGGAGGATTTCTCATTCTAGTTATTTGAATGGGGAGTTACCTGTGGCTCCTAGTGCGATTGCGCCTGATGGGCATGTGAGTCTCGTTCGACCTAAACAAAATTATGAGGTTCCACGTCCGCTTCTGTTAGATGAGATTGAGGTGATACTTGAGGACTATCGGATAGCTGCAGAAAATGCGAAGCGTGCTGGGTTTGATGGTGTGGAGATCCACGGTGCGAATGGGTATTTACCAGAACAATTTCTTCACAGCTCATCGAATACTAGGGATGATATTTACGGAGGTTCACTTGAAAACAGAGCGAGGTTCATGCTTGGTGCTATTGATGCAGCACTCAGTGTTTGGGATGCGGGGAATGTGGGGCTTCATGTTTCGCCGCAAGGTGACGAGCATGATACTGGAGATAGTGATGCGAGTGAGACTTATGCTTATATTGCGAATGAGTGTAAGAAGCGCGGGATGGCATTTATTTTTGTGCGTGAGTCACAGGAGTATGAGAACCGGATTTTGCCTGTGATTCATGAGAACTTTGGGTACGGAGTCATCGCTAACCAGCAACTTACGCTTGAATCTGCGCAGAAGTTGGTGGCGGGTAATAAGGCGGAGGCGATTTCTTATGGTCAGCTTTACATTGCCAATCCGGATTTGGTGGAGCGACTTAAGGTAGGTGCGGCTCTTAATGTTCCTGATCCAAGCACTTTCTATGGACAAGGGCCAGTGGGGTATACGGATTACCCGTTTATGGGGTGATTTTATCTTTGATCTATTACAGGTATGCTGTGAGCGAGGCCTTTTGATGAAGTTTCGTGGCGGTTGTGGATATAGAGTTGCTAGCAATACATGTTAGTGTTGCGGGGTGATTATTTTTTGGAGCCAATGGTTAATATTGAATCATTTGGTATCCAAAAAACGGAATGTCTCAGATCTGCATCACCAGAATTCATCTTGTAGTGGCTGTCGAAGAAAATACCATCATTGTGAACTGTTATGATTTTCCCATCAAGTGAAACCTTCGTGTTATTGAGCCAAGTAGTTGTTGGTCCTATGGGTGTACCTGAAGCACCCAAGAGATCTCGTTTAAAATAAACGGTGACTTCTGAGCCAACCCATTGCTCAAGAGCATTAGATGTACTCGACGATGGTTTTTTGCAACTGGATAAGAAAAGGGTGATGATGAGTAGTAATATGGGTTTTGTTTTTTGCATAGATTTTGTTGGTTACAGGTGATTTTTAATCATTTTTTAGTTAAAGAATCACTAACCAAAACAATCTAAGAGGAAGTAAGTCTGATACATTGAAACCGCCGTGCTACGGAGCCGTATGGCCGGTGGTGTGGGGGGCGGGGGTTAGAATCCCCTGCCTACCCGATTCTCCAGTTTTTATTTTGGGGGTTACTATTTTGGGGGTTACTTTGTCCTTTCTTCGAGGTCCACTAGTGTTAAATGTCTCTCAGACCTCATTATGTAAACGATATATACTGTATCTTCCTCAATCCTATAAAATACTCTAACTGGAGGAACGGGCATGTGCCGATAGCGCTTGTCCGGTAAATCATGAGGATGCGCAAACATCTCTGGGAAGTCCTCAAGCATAGAAACCTTTTCAAAGACTTCTAAAACGACTTTAGATGCAGCAACTGGGTTATCTAAAGCTATATAGTCTGCAATAGCATCAAGGTCTGACAAGGCCGATTCTGTCCACTTTACTTGAGCCATCTTGACATTCTGTTTTTTGCTTCTTCGTTAGAAACTGTTCTACCTTCCGTAATCGCTTTCTCACCTCTGGCGATCCCTTCGAGTAGAGTAAGCTTGGATTCCATTACTTCATACAAGTCAACATCTACTAGGTAAGCAGCAGGTTTACCGTGTTGGGTAATAAGAACAGTTTCATGATCTTCAGCCAATGCGGTAAGAATATCAGTAGCTTTTCTTTTGAGTGTGGTAACTAATTCCGTTTTCATAGTGATACTATAGTGATACCATGAGTGAGGTGCAACCTATTTTTAGGAGAACGTCCAAGATCACTCGACTGATCGGCTCAGCGAACTTGGACTTTTTGTTGAGGTTATAGTTGTGGAAAATTTAGCTTTCTGCAACATAGAAATCGTAAGAAATGCGATGACGAATGTGTGGCTAGAAAGCCAAGGACTCCACAGCCTAGAAACCCCACGTAAAAGCTTCGCCACGTGGGTTGTGAATGCTCGCTATCCTCAAGAAAGTACTAAAACGACCTAAGAGGAAGTAAGTCTGATACATTGAAACCGCCGTGCTACGGAGCCGTATGGCCGGTGATGTGGGGGGCGGGGGTTAGAATCCCCTGCCTACCCGATTGTGCCTCTCTGATTCTTCCGGCTACCAACATTTTCGTCATGGAATCAGTAATCATGATACTCGATGATGAACCGCTCACCATCTTCATCGAAAAGGACTGAGGCAACCAAGCTTTCCCCACCTCGCCATGTTGCCTCTCGGCTGAATGTATAGTTCGCGCGTTTGTCATCCTCTATGGCTGGATAAGCTCTGGGAGGAGAAATATCTTCAATTTCCCAATCTCGTCCTTCGAGCAAGTATTCTAAGTTCCCTGATCGGTCCCGGCATCCAAAAACTAGATGATACTCAGTCCAGCTATCGACATGAGATGACTCTATCCGAAGTGAGTCTGGTAATCCCTCGATTTTAAGCGCGAAGGAAATGCGTTCCCGATTCTCCATCTGTTCCTTTTGCTGGCTATGGGTCAAATATGCAAACGCACCCAGAGCAATCAGCAAGGCCAGTGCAACAACGACTAAGCTGCGGCGAATCATGTTACCATTTCTCATCGAGGTGATTCTGAGGTTTTCAGCACAACGTTTAAAGGCCTGCCACCTACTGCGGGCAGCGCGATCTCGATTCAGGGTTAAAGATTGTAGCGTTCATTCAGATGTCAAGTCCACAGCGGCAGTAGGTTGGTCAGCGCCGCCTTGTGTGTGCGAAGCATGCACTGAAACTTAAGAGGGTTCAAGTCCCTTTGTTATAATAGAATGAACATAGAAGAACAAAAGAAACTGCTAGCTATGAAAAGAACTACCAGAAGCCAACTGCATGAGGGTGACCGATTGTGGGAAGGAAGGCTATGGGAAATCTGCCAGCTGATGAACAAGAACCTCATACGAGGTCTGGGGAGTGGGACGAGGTGGCACAACACACCGAAGTCCTATCATTCAACTCTTCAGATAAATGAGGCCGTTGGGCAGAGGAGGTTTCAGTGCTTACCTTCGGAGATCTGTCTCGCTTTGCGCCCTATGCAAATAGGGAGCGCTCATGGTGGAAACATGATGGGTGACGAGGCAGAAGTCAGCAGACGTCATAGTAGTTGGGATAAAACAAGTCGGGGAGCTGTGAAAGGCTCTAAGCTGTTAGGTCAGCGAAACAAGGAGACCCGTGGAAACGCTACCCAGTGAAGGACTGAATCAATGAAGGAGAACCAAACAGAAAAGCCTATCCCACACCCACGATCGACCGATCAAGGTGGGGATAATCGCGTTCTGTTAGAGAAACAGAGTTCTCGTATTCATACATTGATCAATGTCCTAAACCCTGAAAACATGCAGCTTGCTTGGCAACGAGTGAGGGCTAATAAAGGGGCACCAGGCATTGATTGCATGAGCGTGGGAGATTTTCCTGCGTTCATGGAAAAGCATGGGGAAACGATATTGCAGAAGCTACGAGACGGTCGTTACCGTCCTTCGCCAGTGAAGCAGTGTAAGATCCCCAAAGTGAAGGGTAAAAAGGATGGAGACTACCGAGTTCTCGGTATCCCTACTGTATTGGACAGAGTCATTCAGCAAGCGATTGCTCAGGTGCTTAGTCCGTTCTATGAGAAGCAATTTAGTGATCATTCCTACGGCTATCGACCGCACAGAAGTGCACAGGATGCTGTGGAAAAGATGCACCAATACGCGAACGATAGAACTAAGAAATGTCATGTGGTCGATTGCGATCTCAAGGCGTTCTTTGATACAGTCGACCATCAGAAACTCATGGTCAAGCTACGTGAAAACATAGCTGACCGCGAGTTGTTAGAGTTAATGGTGAAATACCTCAAGGCGGGAGCTATTACCGCAGAGGGGCAATTTATCAACACTCCACAGGGAGTTCCTCAGGGAGGACCACTGAGCCCCCTACTGGCGAACATCCTGTTAGATGAACTTGATGGTGAACTTGAGTCCCGTGGGCATGATTTCGTAAGATATGCTGATGACTTCGTGATCATGTGCAATAGCTCTAGAGCTGGCGCGCGGATCTTAGAAAGCGTGAGTGAATATTTACGAACCAAGCTCAGACTGATCGTCAACACAACCAAGAGTAAAGTAGTACTACTCAAGGACGCGCGCTTCCTAGGGTTTAAAATTTATCGACGCAAAATCCGCTGGACGGAAGAAGCGAAGGAACGATTTAAATCTGAGGTAAAACGTCTGACCAGTCGCACCCGAGGTGTGGCAGTGGGCGTGGTCTACTATGACCTGCGTAACTACCTACGAGGAGCATTAAACTACTATTTGGTAGGCGTGACATTCAGAGAAGTGCGTGAGTTAGATCATTGGATACGGAGACGGATGCGGATGTACTATTGGAAACAATGGGGACGACCACGAGCCAGACGACTCAACCTGATCAAGCTCGGCGCATCAAGGGACAAAGTAAAACTAGCGAGTCGAAGTCGCAAGGGAGCTTGGCGGATCTGCAACATAGAAATCGTAAGAAATGCGATGACGAATGTGTGGCTAGAAAGCCAAGGACTCCACAGCCTAGAAACCCAATGGGTGAATGCTCGCCATCCTCAAGAAAGTACTAAAACGACCTAAGAGGAAGTAAGTCTGATACATTGAAACCGCCGTGCTACGGAGCCGTATGGCCGGTGGTGTGGGGGGCGGGGGTTAGAATCCCCTGCCTACCCGATTAGTCCCTTATTTTGCGGATCATATCACCAACTACCACATCTTCAAATGGAACTTTTTCAGAGGGAAGAATTTCTTCTTCTACATTATGCCCACCGAGCATGCCGAGTGTGCGTAACGCTGAGTGAGTCGTGTTTTTGCGAATTGTTCGGGAGGCTACTGACTTCATATCTGATGAAATCGTTGCCATTTTCAATTGGACATGGACCGACTTACCGGTTCCCTTGATCACTTCTAGGCGTCCTAATGAATCACCAGTATCAGGATCTGTAATCTCTTCTCCTAGAGAGTATATGAGAAAACGATCACCCACAGCAATAGCATCAGCTGCGCCACAATTTATTATTATAGTAAGATCATCTATAACTGCAGCAACTTTGATATCTCTTTTATTTTCTGTTTCTTTAGGCATCGTTCGTATCTATTAGTGACATTATTTTTGAAGGGCGGACTAGTAATCTAGCAAGAGCGTCATGATTGTTGTTTTTAACATCTTCCCACGTTTTATCCTCGGCATTCTTCGAGAATAATTGAGTTATAAGAACTTGAACAAGTTGATTTTGTTGAATATTCAAAACGTAGCCAATACCGACAGGAACCTCAAAGCCTCCGACATCAAGGTATACTGATACTTCACTATTGAATGCGTATAGAGCAGAAGGCTCAATCAGAAGAACGCCTGATGCTTGTTCAAAAGGTGGGTAAGACTCTCTAAATGCTTTCACCTTTGGAAGAGGTTGTGTTTTTATAGTAGCAAGCTGACGACATGCATCAATTAAACCAATAATAAATATTGATGGTATAATAATGAGGGGGGCAAGCCAGAAAAGATCAATCTTTGAGTTAGGAGCAAACTTCCACATGATGAAGGCTAGTATCATGCCTGCTATTCCCATGGTTACACCATGAGTGCGTCGAAGTCCTTCGTATATAGCGGTTAACATATGTGTGTATTTTCAGACTAACGTTTCAGCACACCCAATCCGACCGTCTCAGCGCGCTTTCACTACTTCTACCACGTTCCCTCCTCCAGTCAAGCCTCCGACCCACCTGCGCGGTCGGATTTGTGGTGCTGCGTCTTCCATGAGAAGGTTTGTCTAGTGATTCTTTTGGTTTTAATTTTTCATAGTCTACATCCCCCAATAACTGGG
>JBPOGF010000015.1:0-114950 GCA_051251915.1 Akkermansiaceae bacterium
TAATTTGACGTTTTCATAAGATGGTAGAATACCAGATCGCTGGAGCGACCTCGACTACCTTCTCATTCTATCTTGTTTAGTATAGACGGAATTAGGGACTTCTTTATAGATGAACTTAAAGAATATGATCAGCCAAGCACCTGTAGCCAATATGCCGATTAGGACGCTAAAGTGAGCTTTTCTTGAATTGGATGGGGTAGTGGGTGATAGTGGAGTATCACATTTAGGGCACTTGCCCGGTAATTCATTGTAGAGGACTGCATTTGGGGAAGGTTTGAAAATCATGAACTAGAGCTAGCAAACTAACTTCCGATGATGCACTCGATAGCCTTCGGGAAAACACCTACTACTACGATTGCGGCGGTAAGGATGATGATGGCGTATTTTGAGATGCAGGGGATGATGAGTGGTGCTTCATTGGTCGGCTTGTGCCAGTAAATGGCGCGGATGACCTTGAAGTAGTAGTAGAATCCGGCGGCTGCGGCTACGAATGCGATGACTACCACGATCCAAGGGAGAATGCCTACGATGGACTGGAAAACGAAGAGTTTTCCCATGAATCCTGCGGTGAGTGGGACACCTGCCATGGCTGCCATGGTGATGGTTAGAGCTAGGGCTAGGTTTGGGTTTCTTTTGGCTAGGCCATCGAATCCATCAATCTCATCACTATTATCTTGGACTCGGATGAGGTTGAGGATGAAGAATCCGGCGAAAGTCATGATGAGGTAGGTGGCTAGGTAGAATTTCACTGTCCAGAAGTCTGAGACCGCAAGTGCGAGGAGAAGGAATCCGGCGTGGGCGATAGATGAGTATGCTAGAAGACGTTTGAAATTTGTCTGCGCGAGTGCGGAGAGGTTACCGTAGAGCAATGTGGCTGCTGCCATGATGACGAGGATGACGGTTACATTTTGGCTAGTCTCATGGGCTGCTAGGAATGGATCTAGGATGACCATGGCTACGCCGAATCCAGCTGCCTTGGAGGCGATGGAGAGGAATGCGGTGATGGGGGTAGGTGCGCCTTGGTAAACATCTGGAATCCAGAGTTGCATGGGGACTGCACCGACTTTGAAGCCGAGAGAGAGGATGATGAGTGATAAGCCGAAGAATAGGGTGTATGAACCAGTGAGTTGCATTTCTGCGATTTTGGTAAGATCAGTGGTTCCTACTGCTCCGTAGAGCCAGGCGATGCCGTAGACGAGGAAGCCAGTGGAGAGAGCGCCGAGGATGAGGTATTTAACACCTGCTTCAAGTGAGCCAACATTTCTACGCATGAATGCGACCATGACGTAGAAGGTGATGGTGACGAGTTCTAATGATACGAAGATGGAAACAAGGTCAGTAGCTGATGCCATCCACATGAGTCCAGCACAGGCAAAGATGGGGAGTGTGTAGAATTCTCCAGTGTTGGTGTCTGTGTTATCGTTGCTGGTAAATTTATTGAGGATGCTACGGAAGTCATAGGACATTAACAGGACGAGGATAGTGCTGATGAGAGCGAATCCTTTGAAGAAGAGGGAGTTTCCACCGGTGGAATAAAAGCGTGATAGCCAGTCCGGGACTGCGGTGCAGGTATCACAATTTCTGCCTAGGATGAGGAGAGCTAAGATGATGGTCAATCCACCAGCTCCGATGAGAGCGAGCTTGGATTTGTTCTTAGGTGATGCAAAGGCTTCCCAGAGCAGCATGAAAACGCCAAGTCCGACGACGTAGAATTCAAGTAGGTATGTGTTCATTGTGATTAGTTAAAAAATTGAAGGATGGCTTGTGGGTAGATTCCTACGATGAGGAGGATGACTCCGAGTAAGAGTGCTGGCATTTTCTCGGCGCTACTGAGTGGCTTAACCTTTTCAGTGCGGCTGACAGTTTCACCATGGAAGATGTTTCTGAACGCGCGGAGCATGTAGACTGCTGAAATGACGACACCCCAGATGGCTATCATGGTGGCGATCTGAACTGGGCCGAATCCATCTGCTGGAGTCCAGCCTTCGAAGCCGGAGAAAAAGACCATGATTTCGCCAGCGAAGTTTGCTAGGCCAGGAAGACCGATGGATGCCATACCTACGAGTCCGAAGAGGAAGGCTAGGTTAGGTGCATTCTTGGCTAGTCCGCCGAGTTGGTTGAGTTCGAGTGAGCCCGTTTTGGATTCGATTCTGTCTGCTAGGCAGAATGACATGGCGATGGAAATGCCGTGAGCGAACATGAGGAGGACTGCTGCTTGGGTTGCGAAGCTGCTGCCGTTGTCGATGAGTGCTGCGATGGCTAGGAAGATGTAGCCCATGTGCATGACGGAAGAATTACCGAGCATGAGGTCGAGGCGCTTCTGGTTGATGGTGACGAGGCCAACCCAGATGATGTTGCAGACTAGTAGAACAAGTAGGAGTGGAAGCCAGTGAGCGAGGCCATCAGGGACTACTTTGTAGCCGACAACGATGAGTCCGTAGAGTCCGAATTTCTTTAGGACACCAGCGTGGAGCATGGAGACTGGGGCTGGGGCCGAGGCGTAGGCTGGAGCAGCCCAGCTGTGGAATGGGAAGAGGGAAACGAGGGTGCCGAATCCGATGATGAGGAGTAGGGCTATTTCGTTTTGGTAATAGTCGAGTGGCTTGAGCTGGGTCATGTCAAAGCTACCGTTCTGGTTCGCGATCATGAGTAATCCTGCGAGCAGGACAATGGAGCCAAATGCGAGGTAGATGGTGACTTTCCAAGCGACTTCTTTTCTGTCGCCACGGCCTAGGATTCCGATCATGAGGAAGGTCGGGATCAGAGCTAATTCGTGGAATGCGAAGAAGAAGAATAAGTCAGTAGAAATGAATGCGCCAATGGCACCAGCGGAGATGAGAAGAGCACTAGAATACCAGAGCTTTTCGTGTCCTTCAGGACAAGATCCGCTGAGCACCGCCGCGAGGGTTACGACGACTGATAGGATGAGCATGATTACTGAGATCCCGCCGTTTTCGTGGAGATTCAGAGCGAGGTTGATGCTAGGATCGCTGAGAACGTTGAGGTTAAATCCAGAGCAACCGAAAGCGATGGCAGCAACGGCGACTGCTATATTTAAAGCAGCGGCTCCGAGCGCGATCTTGCGGGCGTTGATAGGCACACCGAAGAAGATGGCGACGACAGCCAGTAAGGGAATCAAGATGAGTGCTAAAGTAAGCATTATGAGATGATGTTGTTAGTTAATTGAAAGGGTTATTTAGAGAAAACAGTGAAGTAAATAGCGATGATGACGCCGACTCCGCTGATGAGTGCGTAGTGCTGAAGGTTTCCTGACTGGCCGTATTTGCGGAATAGGTTACCTGTGCCTTGGGCGATACGGGTGAGACCTCCGACGATCATTCCGTTGATGATGAATTCATCGAGGAAATGGACGATAGCGGCGAGGATGTCTTGGAACCATTTTACGATGCCTGCGTAGAACTCATCGATGTAGAATTTATTGCGGAATAGTGGGATACTGATTGGATCTTCAGTTTTGCCTTTGTAGAGGACGAAGGCGAGTGCTAGACCAACTGCGAATGCTCCGACTGAACAGTAGAATAGAGGATCGTCAAAATGTGGCGTTGTTCCTGGTGTGTAGCCTACTGCTTTAGGGATGATTGCAGTGATATATTGTGAGCCCAATGCTAACAGTGCGAGTAGCGCAAGTGGACCGAACATCCTGAACTCAACTTCTTTCGCATGCTTTGCGTGTTCGTCTTTAGCCTCTCCGAGGAAAGCCACGAAGATGAGACGGAACATGTAGAAGGTGGTGAGAGCAGCTACGCCAAGTGCGATGTAGAATAATGCTATGTTGTTTTCATGGGCTACATGTAGGATTCCCTCTTTTGAGAAAAACCCTGATGTCATAGGCACTGCCGTGAGTGCGAGAGTTCCGATGATGAATGTGAAGCTTGTGATGGGCATTCTCTTGCGAAGTCCGCCCATTTTCCAGATATCTTGCTCGTGATGGCATGCGTAGATGACTGCACCAGATCCGAGGAAGAGGAGAGCTTTGAACCATGCGTGAGTGTAGAGGTGGAACATGCCTGCGTTTGGCTCAAGCAGGCCGACTGCCATGACCATGTATCCGAGTTGGGAGAGGGTAGAATAGGCGAGGATCTTCTTGATGTCGTTTTGCTGAGTTGCCATGAGAGCGGCAACGAGAGAGGTGATGGCGCCGATCCAAGCGATCACTTCGACTGCTGGGACTTGAGCGAGTGCTTCTAGTCCTATGGAACCGAAGAAGCGTGCCATCATGTAGACACCAGCGGCAACCATAGTTGCGGCGTGGATGAGTGCTGATACAGGGGTGGGGCCTTCCATGGCGTCAGGAAGCCAGACGTGGAGTGGGAGTTGGGCAGATTTACCGATGGCTCCACAGAAGACGAGGAGCACTGCGATGCCTGCTAGGCATGGACCACAAGCTCCTTGGCTGATGAATGCTGCACCGTCCATTTCTGAGAAGACAACTGAACCAGCCATAATCCAGGTCATGAGGATACCGATGAGGAATCCGAAATCACCGATTCTGTTAGAGAGAAATGCTTTCTTGGCTGCGTCTGCTGCGGTGTCTTTCTTATACCAGTGACCGATGAGGAGGTATGAGGATAGACCAACGAGCTCCCAGAAGATGAACATCATGATGAAGTTCTCTGCGAGGACGATACCAGTCATGGAGAACATGAAGAGTGAGAGGTTGCCGAAGTAGCGGGCTTTTGCTTCATCATCTTCCATGTAAGCTAATGAGAACATGTGGACGAGGAATCCGATGCCACACACGACAATCATCATGCCTTTGGCTAGTTGATCACCTACGAGGCCTATATTTGCCTCAAATGCGCCGACGTTAATCCAGCTCCATGACGGAGGAGTCGTGAAGACGTTAGATAGCCAAAGAATAGCAATGACTAGTGATGCCAAGGTAGAGATTGTGCCGATCTTCGCAGCAAGTCCTGCGAATTTCTGCTTTAGCACGAAATGAATCAGTGCTGCACTTGCTAGTGGTAGAATGAATAGTAACCAGAGTATCATGATTCTTTAGTAAATTAGTTTTTAAGAGAAGTGAGGTCGTCCGTGCTGATGGTCTTGCGGGCGCGGTAGAGGGCTACGATGATGGCGAGTCCTACGGCGACTTCCGCTGCGGCTACGGTGATGATGAAGAATACGAGCATTTGGCCGTCGTAGTCAGGTAGGCCGTTGACTAGGTTAGCGCGACTGAAGGCTACGAGTGTGAGTGACGCTGCAGCGAGCATCATTTCCAAGCACATGAAGATGACGATGATATTGCGGCGTATAATGACTCCTGCTAGGCCGATGGCGAAGAGTAAGCCGGAGAAGAATAAGTATTCTGTAAGTGATGCGGTTGCCATGATGGTGAATGGGGAAATTAGTTAGATTTGTTGGCGTGGAGTTCAGTTGCTTGAGCGATCCAGTTGTCGCGGTCGATGCGTCCTTTGAATGAGAGCAGGTCATCGAACTCGGTTACATTTTCAGGTGTCCAGTCAGCAATTTGCTTAAAGGTGAATACTCCGAAGTTATTTAGTTTGTCTTCTAGTAGTGGGCCAACTCCATTGATGATTACTAAGTCATCTGCGTAGTCAGGGCGGGAATCATAGATGATGCCGAGCTTTTCGTTGTTCTTGGCATTTTCTGGGACTGTGATTGCGGCAGGGGCATCCTGAGCATTACTAGTTAGCTCGGGTTCTGATGATTCAGTGATTTCTGAACCAGTGGCTGGGAAACTTACCTCTGGGATTGTGCTAGATTTAGCCAATGTCTTAGCCATGCGGTGGTCAACGTCAGTTTCAGGCTCATCGCCGTGAAGTTTCTTAGACAATGTGACACAACCTACTGTAGCGACGAGAAGGAGGACGCCTACTACTTGTAGAGGGAAATTATAGTCAGTGAAGAGTTTTTGGCCGATAAGGTTTACGTCAGCGAGTTGGCCGGTCTTAAGCTTTTCTCTAATGATGCTTTTCTCTGGGACTTCTGAGGTAGGGAGATTTACCTCAGCTGCAACGAGTGCCTTTTTATCTAACTTCTCGAAGTCTTGATTCACGCTCTGGAAGACAGGGATAATGACGAGGACGAAGAGTAGGGGGATAATGACGCCAGCGGCGATGGATGATCCTGTGAACTCTTTACGTTCTTCCTTTTTGAGGTCGAGAAGCATGATGATGAAGATGAAGAGAACCATGATCGCGCCTGCATAGACGAGAACTTGGAGAGTCCCCACGAAATAGGCATTAAGGCCGATGAGTAGTGCTGCTAGCCCGATGAATGATCCGATCATGCCCATTGCTGAGGAGACTGGATTTTTCAGAGCAACTACACAGACACCACCTGCGATCATCAGGATGGCGAATAGGTAAAAGAGTATGGTTGGCATGGTGTGTTAGTTATTTGTGAATGGGTGAAAATTACTTTAGGTCGTTCCATTTGTTGACTAGTCCTACGCGTTTGCCGCCGATTTCGTAGAGCTTCTGTTTGTTGTGGACCATTTCCTCACGGCTGGTGCCGGTGATGGCGTAGTCTTTGCGGAGGTAGATGGCTTGCTCTGGGCAGACTTCTTCGCAGAGTCCGCAGTAGATGCAACGGATCATGTCGATCTCAAACTCCTTCGGGCGTTTTTCAACCTTTGCCCATTCGTCACCTTCGGGGATTTCTCCTGGGATGATTTTAATCGCTTTAGGGGGGCAGATGAATTCACAGAGTTGGCAAGATACGCAACGCTCACGGTCTTGTTCATCAGTGACAAGTGCTGGTGCTCCGCGGTAGTATTCTGGGAGCTCATCGTCCCATTTTTCTTCGGGGTATTGCATCGTGACACCGAGGCCAGATGAATTTAGCGAGTCTGCACCGCGTGATTTACCTAACACAGATTTCAAAGCGTGCTTCAGAGTGACGAGCGTGCCTTTGAAAATACCGATAAGATAGATCTCGTCAGATTTACTAAGTTTAGGGCGAGATAGTTTTGTGACTTTAGCCATTGTGATTAGAGAGTGGTGAGATTGAAATTATGATTTGGCCTCTGCTGTGGTGTCTGAGGCGAGCATACGCTCAAGTGACTTGGCGATGTAGAACATGACTCCTGAGAAGACGACTACTCCAGTGATCATAGCGACAACAGCAACTGTTTCTCCTCGCTCCAGCATAGGCGGAGCGGCGATGATGACTGCTGCGATGAGAATGTTGATGAGAGCGGCTTCGAAGAATACTACCCAGCCAAGCTTCATGAGTTGGTCATATCTGAAACGTGGGACGGTCCAGCGGATGAGGATGAAGAATAGGATGAAGCCAACTAACTTAGCGAGGAATACTCCAAGGTGGATGAGTCCAGCCCAGTCGCCAAATGTGCTCACTACCCAGGCATCAGCACCGAAGCCGATAGACCAACCTCCGAGGAAGAGTGTGACGATGAGTGCTGAACCTACGATCATGGCTGCATATTCTCCTAGGAAGAAGAGTGCGAATTTCATGGATGAGTATTCAGTGTGGTAACCACCAACGAGTTCGGTTTCACATTCAGGTAAATCGAATGGCATGCGGTTTGTTTCCGCGAAGATAGAGATGGTGAAGATGAAGAAAGAGATGATCATTGGAATCCAGAGAAGCATGCGCTCCATGGAAAGGCCTTCGCCCCAGAGAGGGAGGATAAGCCAGCCGTTCTTAGCTTGCTCAGCAACGATGTTGGAGAGATTTAAATCACCGAAGTGCATGAGCACAGGGATGATGGAAAGGCCGAGTGCAATCTCGTAAGAAATCATTTGAGCACATGAACGGACTCCACCGAAGAATGAGTATTTATTGTTAGATGCCCAACCAGCAAGTGTTATCCCGTAGACTGAGAGTGAAGCTACTGCAAAGATGAGGAGTGGTCCTACTGAAACGTCAGCGATAACTAGTTTCTCGCCAAACAGCTCAGAGCCAAATGGCACTACTGAGAGCGTGACAAGTGCAGGAACCATTGTGAGGGCTGGAGCTAGCCAGAAGAAGAATTTGTTTACATGTGAAGGAACGAAATCTTCCTTGAGGATGAATTTCAGGCCATCTGCTAGTGGTTGAAGGAGCCCGAAGAGATGGAAATCTTTTTTGAATCCGAAGAGTGTGAGGGGAATTCCCGTTCTGTTGGGACCGACACGATCCTGAATAACCGCTGCAAAACGACGCTCAGCGTAAACTGAATAGGCAATGATCGGCAAAGTCAGGACGAACGTAATGCCGACGACCTTAGCGATGATAATGATGAATGGTATGAGTGCTTCCATGGTGGTTTAGTGATCGGTTATCAGAGTGTTTTGTTAGCCTACGATGATTCCAGCGCTGGCACGCTCGCGTTCTTTATTTAGGAGAGGGATTTCTACTCCTGTTTCGATGATTTGGAGTCCTTGTTCGCCGATTTTAGAGAACGTAATGCCGTTGAATTCTGGGACGTTTGTTGCGATTATTTTAAGGACGTCTTCGATCATGTACATGTCGTTAGATTCTCCGTTAATCGCTAAGATGAGGTCGCGGATAATTTCCCAGTCTTCTTTAGCGTTTCCAGTTGGTTGGAGAGCTTGGTTGAGACGTTGAAGCCTTCCTGTGACGTTGACCATACTGCCGCGTTTTTCTGCGAAGCTGGCTCCTGGTAGGAAGATGTCACTGGCTTGGGCTGTTTTGTTAGCGATGATGTTTGAGGAAATCACTAGTTCTGCACCAGCAATGTCGTCGTGGCTGAATCCTGCAGCTTCAAAGATGTCTTCGTTAAGAACGATGAGAGCTTTAATACTGCCGTTGTTGAGACCAGCTTTAATTGCATCAAGCTTACCGTCGGTGTCATTGAGTATAAGTTTAGCACCATTGGTGTTTGGGTTTCTATCGGCAGAGATGAGTTTGCCGTCTGCTTCTCCGAAACGCTCAACGATGGCAAGATTTTCAGTGCCTAAAGTATCAGCTAAACCTTGGCTGAGGAGGAGTTCTTCATTGGTTTGGCGTGCTGATGCGATGATGCCAATTTCAGAGGCTTGGAATTCACTAAGAGCATCGGCTGCTGAAGTGAGTGCTGTGTTCCAGTCAGTGATCTCGTGCTTGCCGTCAACTTTGATCATTGGATCTGTGAGGCGGTCATCTCCTTGTGTTTCGTGGAATGCAAGTCTGTGTGAGTCTGGCATCCAGTCTGAGTTCACGGCGTTGTTTCTGCGTGGAGTGACTCGGTAAACTTTGCTGCCACGTGTCCAGATGGTGGTGTTACAACCTGTTCCGCAATTTACGTCGATAGATTTTGTTTCCTTGAGGAACCATACGCGCATTTGGAAGCGGAAATCCTTAGATGTTAGAGCACCTACTGGGCAGAGGTCGATGGTGTTCATGCCGTAGTTTGAATCTAGTCTGCGATCTGGGTGACAAGTAACGGTGGTGTGTGTGCCACGCTCGGAGAAGCCTAGCACTGCATCGTCTGCGACTTCGTCCATGAAACGGATACAACGTGAACACATGATGCAACGCTCGTCATCAAGGTTAACGCGTGGTCCGATGTCTACGTTTTTCGGTTTCTTGACTTTGTCTTCTACGAATCTTGATTGACCACGACCGTGTTCGACTGAGAACTCTTGGAGTGAGCATTCACCGGCTTGGTCACAGATTGGGCAGTCGAGTGGGTGGTTGATGAGGAGGAACTCCATCACGCCTTCACGCGTTTTCTCTACGAGATCACCAGTGGTTCTGATCCCCATGTTTTCACCAACGGTATTAGCACATGCTATAACAGGGCGGGGCATCCAGCCGATTTCTTGATAACCGTCATCGCCGTAGACAGGATCAGAACCAGGCGCAGGGCGTGGAGGCATTCCCATCTGAACAAGACACATGCGGCAGTTTCCTGGGGATGTGAGTTTAGGGTGATAACAGTAGTGAGGAACTTCCTTTTCTGCGATCTTGCAGGCCTCGATCATACGAGTGCCTTTTGGTACCTGAATCCAGTTGCCATCGATCTGCACGTTCACGAGCCCTTTTTCAGCGGCTTCGTCTTTAGGAAGTAGTTTGGTAGTTGTTGGTGTGTCTGACATGTCTTGGTGATTCTGTTAAGCTTCGCTTTGGGAGCGGTGCTTCGCACTGGGGAGCAGGAAGCGGGGAGCTGATTAGTCGATGCGTATTGATTTGATGTAGTTCGTGAGTTGAGATTTCACTTTGCGTCCTAGATTAGATGTTGCAGTTGTTTCTGCATAACCTAGCTCTTCTGCTAAATATAGTTGGTAATCTGTTTCGGCTAGTGACCCTTCTGCTATGTTATAAAATCTTACTTTTTCTTTTGCTGTCCATCGAGAAAACCCTTCCGCTATATTAGAAGGGACGCTGACCGCCGCTCTTCTAAGCTGGGAAGTAAGGCCAAACAATTCATCCTTAGGGAAAAGTTTTGTAAGTGCATAGACTTCCATGGTAAACGCATGAGCGTTTTGCCAAACTTGTAAATCTCTGTATGTTTTTGCCGGTTCCAAATTAGTTAAGTTGTATTTTAGTGCTTCCTGCTTCTCGCTTCCTACTACGGAAGTTTACTTCTCTAGATACATTTCGCGTTGGAGTTGTTCTTTGGAGAGGCGTTCGTTGTCTTCGCTGGTTTCTGCGGTGAGTTCACCTCGGAATTTGGCGATGATTGCTTCTACAGGCCATGATGATGCTTCACCGAAGGCGCAGACTGTTTTGCCGTCGATTTGGTAAGCTACTTCTTCGAGAGTCTTGATGTCTTCTGGTGATGCGTGTCCTGAAACGATGCGATCAGAAATTTTCTTCATCCAGGTGGATCCTTCACGGCATGGAGTGCATTGTCCGCAGGACTCGTGTGCGTAGAAGTGGTTGATGTTGTTGAGGACCCATGACATTTTACGTGAATTATCTAATACGATGACTCCACCTGAACCAGCCATAGAACCGCAGGCTGCGAGGGTGTCGAAGTCGAGTTGGATGTCCCAGAAGTCTAGGTCTTTGGCATCGTCGCCTCTGCCAATTTTGAAAGTTTCGTCACAGCGGAGAATCTTAGATGATGATCCGCCTGGTATGACGGCTTTGAATTCTTTGCCGTCTTTTGGGCCGCCGCAAACGTCGTAGAGGAGCTCGCGCATGGTCATTTTACCCACTTGGATTTCGAAGTATCCAGGGTTTTTGACATCGCCAGATACGCAGAGGATACGTGTTCCGGTGTTTCTGTCTACTCCGAGCTTGGCGTATTCTTCACCACCCATTTCGATGATGTGTTTGACGTGGCAGAGTGATTCTACGTTATTTACGATGGTAGGAGCCATGTAAAGGCCAAGGGCAGCAGGGAAGTATGGAGGCTTGATGCGCGGGTATGGGCGTTTGCCTTCGAGTGACTCGATGAGGCCAGTTTCTTCACCACAAATGTAGGCAGCAGCTCCGCGGTGAACCCAGATTTCTAGGTCGAATCCAGAGCCTAGAATGTTTTTACCAACGAATCCTTTTTCCCTGGCTTCTTCGATAGCTTTTTCCATGATGATGGCGGCCTCTGGAAATTCTTCACGCATGTAGATGAAGGCGGTGTGAGCACCTACAGCAAAGGCAGAGATGACCATGCCTTCGATGAGCTGGTGTGGATCTTGGTGGACGATATATCTGTCCTTAAATGTTCCAGGCTCAGATTCATCGCAGTTGCAGATGAGGTAGACTGGCTTGGTGTTTCCTGGCGGGATGAATCCCCATTTCACACCGGTAGGGAAGCCAGCTCCACCACGACCACGGAGGCCGGATGCTTTGACTTCATTGGTGATATTCACAGGCTCCATTGTAATCGCTTTTTTTAGCTGATCATATCCGCCATCTGCCATGTAGCAGTCGATAGACGGGTTCCAGCCTTCACGGTCGATGTTCTTGAAGATGAGGCGGTGCTCGCGTGGATGCGGCTCTTTACCTGGAAGATATTTGATGTCGCTCATGGTTGATTATGGCTGGTATTTGTTGATGAGATCCTGAGCGTTTTCAGGTTTGATGTTTTCGTGGAAGTCATCATTCACGAGGCAGACAGGAGCTGAGCCACATGAAGCGAGACATTCGGCGAATTCTACTGAGTAGTTTCCGCAAGGGGAGACTACAATAGGGTGATGATGAGAGAGCTGGGAGCGATCGATGTTGGTGATTTCACAGATCTGATCCATTAGTTCGTAAGATCCGGCCATGGCGCATGATAGTGTGCGGCATACGCGGTAATGAAATTTACCTGGTGCAGACTGACGGAATCCTGGGTAGAAGGTGACTACTGAAACGACTTTCATCGGCTCGATCTCTAACTTTTCAGCAATCCACGTGATGGCTTCTTTTGAAACGAATCCGTGTTTATGCTGAACGATGTGGATGAGTGGTAATACTGCTGAGAGCTTGCTCTCTGGGTAATGAGTAATACGCTCATCAGCGAGTGCAATGATGTCATCGCTCGCAGCAAATGGCGGAAAGTGTTGTTCGCCAGGGGTAACTGGTGAAGCTACGTTGTTTTCTAAAGTATTCATTTTAGTAGTAAATAATAGAGGATTATCGATCGCATTCGCCCATGACGAAGTCTAGTGATCCTAGGATAGCTGGGACGTCTGAGACCATGGTGCCTTTGAGTAGCTCAGAGCAGATGGACAGGTTAACGAAGGATGGGCTTCGGATCTTGAGGCGGTGCGGGACTCCGCCTCCTTTTGAGTGAATGTAGAATCCGAGTTCGCCTTTCGGGTTTTCATGACCAAAGTAAACTTCGCCTTTCGGGGCATCGATGCCCTGAGTGGAGACGATAAAGTGGTGGATGAGTTCCTCCATGGACATAAGAACGCGTTCCTTTGCTGGGAGAGTGCTCTTAGGGTCAACGATGTTGACTGGTCCTTCTGGTAGGGTGTCTAATACTTGCTCGATGATGCGTATAGACTGTCTCATTTCTTCCATGCGGATCTGATAACGCGCGTAGCAATCTCCTTCTTCCGCTACGGGGACGTCAAAGTCATATTTCTCGTAGCCTAGATATGGAGAGTCTTTTCTGAGATCTCGTTCTACACCTGATGCACGGAGGTTAGGGCCAGTCATTCCGTATGAGATGGCATCTTCTTTAGAGATGGTGCCGACGTCGCACATGCGCTTGATGAAAATTTTATTCTTATCTAGGAGGGCTGCGATTTCTTCGATTTGCTCGGAGCATTCTTTAAGGAATGTTCTTACGCGGGCATCGAAGCCTTCTGGAAGGTCACGAATTTGTCCACCGATTCTAGTATAAGAAGTGGTGAAGCGAGCACCTGTTAGTTGCTCACAGAGGTTGTAGATTTTTTCACGCTCATTGAATGTGTAGAGGAAAACGGTCATGGCTCCAACATCCATGGCGCAGACGCCGACTCCAAGCATGTGTGAGGAAATACGAGCGAGTTCGCAAGCGAGGACGCGCACTGCTTGTCCGCGAGGTGGCAATTCCCAGCCCATGAGTTTCTCTACTGCACAGGCGTAAGCTACGTTGTTAGCAAGTGGTGCTAGATAATCAAGGCGGTCAGTGTATGGGATGAACTGATTGTAGTGCATGTTCTCTGCAATCTTTTCATCACCACGATGAAGGAAGCCTATGTCGGGATCTGCCTTTGTGATTACTTCTCCATCTAATTCAAGGATTAGGCGAAGGACACCATGGGTCGCTGGGTGAGATGGACCCATGTTGAGCACCATTTTATCGCCCATGAGGTCAGTGGTTTCAGCCTGATAGTCGTCTGCGAAATCCGCAGCTTTCTTTGCATTATCAGGGGCTTGGTAGTCAGTAGTCGTCTTCATAGATGAAAAGTTTAGGCAAGTTAGAGATTTCCCAATATCTCGCCACACGTAGTGAGCCAAATTTCGGCGGATAGGTCAAGGAGCTTGTGAAAAATTTCACAAGCATGAAATTTCTTTCATGAGAAGAAGTAAAATGATGTTGTGATGAGTCGATTTTTGATCAGATCTTTCGGTTTGTTTGGTGGACTTCACAAATATACTGAAATTCAGTGAAAACTGGGGTTGCCGTTGACTTGAATTTATGTATTGTCGGCAGATCAATATGAGCGAATCATCTTCAGATAATCAATCCTCCTTAGACCTTAGTGGTTTGGATTTTGGACCAGCATGGGCACGGAAGGGTGCTAAGGGCGACAAGCCTGCTAAGCAATATAAAGAACACAAAGGCGAGCGTCCCCAGCAGGGAGCACGTGGGGGTAACCCTGCGGACAGACGTAAGCCACGCCAAGGCGGACGACCATCTGCTGCTGGTGGTGGGAAACGAGAGTTCAAGCCTAGGCAGAACGACTCAAGAGAGCGTAAACCTCGCCGGGTGTTTGTGCCTGCTGCAGAAGGTATTTCAGCGAGTATCATGCCCATTGAAGAAGGTGTTGATAATTTGGTGAAAGAGATCTCAGCTTCAGGCAGAACGTATTCTGTATTTGATCTAGCCCGTGTGGTTCTAGGAGCGAGAGATAGGTTCCATATAGTTTTTAAAAGTGCTGAGAAGGGACCTGAGTTATACCAATCAAAACATGATAATTCTGTATTCCTCACGAAAGAAGAATGTCTGGCTTACACAGGAAGTGAAGACAGTGCAAAATGGCTAAGTGAAATCTATAAAGCAGAAGTGTTAGAGGTGGAAGCTCCAGCGGGTGATTTCAAAAACATTGCGAAATGTGGGATCAGCGGTGAGCTGCTTGGGCCTACAAACTTTCATGGTTATCAGGATCGTGTGTTAGAGCTACACAGAACAAAATTTAGCCACTTCACGCTAGAGAACTACAAGAAACGTATTGTCACTGAAAGTGGTGATGATGCGGTGAATCTCTGGAAGGAAAGCATGACAAAGCGCACGGTCTACAAGCTCGTTAGCGATGAGACTGTGGTATTTGACAGCAAGACTGCCATGCTTCAGCACTTTGCTACCTCTGAGTTTAGCAAGAGTTTCCACAAGACTAATAAGGCGCAGGTTCCTTCTGAAATAGAAGCGAAGAAGCTTTCTCCTGGTCTTTTGACTAGTCTCAAAGAGGCGATTCAAGAGCAACGTCGATATCCGGGAGATCTTTCATCGTTCCTATGTCGTCAGCTTTCTGGTCGTCAACTTGCGGTGTTTAAATGGCAAGGGAAACTGCATTGTGGACCATCTAGGCCCCACATGCTTCCGGATGATCTCAATATGGCAGATCGCCCCAAAGCGATTTATCAATGGGCTAAAGATAATTCTGGATCTGGAATTGATTCGCTTTGGAAAAGTGTTTGTCCGGCAGACATTGATGACAAAGCTAAGTTTGAGTGGTATCACGATCTGCATTGGTTGATCAATGAAGGCTATGTCATTTTCATGAACAACGGCTTGCTTTTCCCTTCATCTGCTTCCAAAAAGCCGGCAGCTAAACAAGCTAAGCAAAAGTCTGCGAAGAAAGCAGCTACACCTGAGAGTAAAAAGCCTGTTGAGAAAAAAGAGGAGACTACGGAAAAGGTAGCTGAAACTAAAGAAGAAAAGGTAGAAGACAAACCTGCGGAATAATAGCGTTCTCGTATGGAAATACTCATAGGTATTAATGTATTAATTATCGTCATTGCGTTTTTTGCCTCTGGTAAATTCGCAGGGTTGGCGATAGCGAAAGGTTATCCATCAGACAGGGCTAAAAAATATCCTTACTTTGTAGCGGCTGGTGCGTTCTTTCTTAATATTTTAGGGCAGACCATACTGAGCTTTGTCAGTCAGGCTATGATGACTTTGTTGTTCTATTGTTGGAGTGGCTTCATAGTTATGGTCATGATTGCGATCTTGGTGAAAGCATACAAGAACATGAAATTAGCGCCTGACGCAAAAACTGTTAAATCGAAAAAATCATGATAGCGAGATTGAGAGGAAATATACTAGAATCATTGCCTAACAGGCTTGTCATCGATGTGAATGGTGTTGGCTATCTAGTGAGTATACCGTTATCGACTTATGATAAACTGAACCCACAGAAAGGTGATAAGGTTGACATTCATACTCACATGCACGTGCGTGAGACAGCTCATACATTGTATGGTTTTGCTACTGACGAGGAAAAGGAGCTTTTCTTGTTGCTTATAGATAGAGTAAGCGGAATAGGTCCAGCTATTGCTATGGCTGTGCTGAGTGGGATGCCTGTGGATCACTTTAAGGCCTGCGTGGTGAATAATGAGGTGGCGGCACTTTCTAAGATTAAGGGCTTAGGTAAAAAGGGAGTGGAGCGTATTATCTTGGAGCTTAAAGATAAGATTGGTGTTACTGAATCATGGAAAAACGCTAATGTGGAGGGTGTTTCTTCAGCGGTTAGCGATACTGAACTTGCGTTGATTAGCTTAGGCTATAAACAAGTTGAAGCTCGGAAGGCTGTGAAAGCTGCTGCTGATGCAGATAAGAACGCAGGGACAGATGAATTGCTGAGAGCCGCTCTAAGACTCTTGAACTCTTAGAGAGTTCAAGAGTCACTACTCATTAATTATTTAGGCAGTAATCGCCGCGTTCTAGCATCCTTTACGGTCGTCTAGTGAGAGTTCGTTGTATTTTTCTCTTAGTGCTAGTAGGACGGTGATGTAGGCTAGGTAGACCATTTGTGAGCCTGCCGTGGCCCAGTTTTCTAACATGCAGGTGCCGAAAATCAGTGAGATCATGACTAGGGCTGATGCTATGAATGCTTTGCGTGTGAATAGGCCTAGGATCATGAGAATACCTAGAATGAGTTCAATGATGGGGAGACCGTAGGCGTATGGCTTGACGAGGGCTGAGGGGAGGATTGTTTTCTCAAAATTTCCAGTCATGTAATTAGCGAAGCCTTCTAGCTTCGGTAAGCGGACGAGGCCGTGGACTGCGAAGTTTACGCCCATACCAATACGGGCGAGAGTGTAGGCGATTGTTTGATCGGATGCTTTCATGATGATGTGAATAGTTTTGAAGATGGGTGTAGGTTAATCTTTTGATGCTTTAGGATCTAGAGCGTCACGTAGTCCGTCGCCGAGGAAGTTTAGGCAGAGTAGGGTGACGGCGAAGACGATGGAGGGAAAGATTAGAAGTAAGGGTTTTGTTTCCATGTAGTTCGCACCTTCGTTGAGCATGATTCCCCACGAGCTATTGGGAGGCTGGACACCTACTCCAAGGAAGGAAAGGGTTGCTTCTGTAAGGATGAACCCTGGGATCGTCAGGGTAGTGTAGACGATAATGGGGCCTAGTAGATTTGGGAGGATTTGCTTGAATAGGATGTTTTTGTGAGTGAGGCCTAATGATACAGCTGCTTCAACGTATTCTAATTTCTTGGTAGAGAGGACCTGAGAGCGAACAACGCGTGCCATTGTGTACCAACCTAGGAAGCCGATGGTGAGGCAGAGGGGTAAGATGTTTACGATCAAGTTGACAAGTGCATCTGAGCCTAATAAATCCAACAATTCAGTTTCGTTTTCCTTGGCTGTGGTGGAGATGACGATGGAGAAGAGGATGACGAGAATGAGGAAAGGGAGTCCGTAGAGGACATCAACAATACGCATTAGAATAGTATCTAGTTTCCCTCCTTTGTAGCCTGAGATAGCTCCATAGCTAACGCCGATGATGATGGAGATGAGCGTGGCAATGAGTCCAACTAGAAGGGATACTTGACCACCGCTGAGCACGCGAGAGAGGAGGTCTCGGCCTAGCTGATCAGTGCCGAGCCAATGTTCAGAGGACGGAGCTGCAAATGAATTAGCAAGGTCAGTGTCTCTTGCAGAATTGATTAATGGGGTGGCTGGCAAAATAAAGCAAATAGCGAAGATGAAGACTAGAACCCAGAGGCTAATGAATGCCATGCGGTTCTTTTTGAGTCTAAGCCATGCGTCTGACCAGAGTGAATTTCCTTGTTCGGTTTTCATGATGATGAGCTATAAAATTTCTATTGAGAACGGAGTCTAGGATTGAGGTAAGTGAGGAGTATGTCCGCGGCTAGGTTGACCATGACGATGAGGACGCCGAAGAGTAAAACCATGCCCTGGAGCAGGAAATAATCGCGATCTTTAGTGGCGTTTACGAAGTGCTGACCCATGCCAGGAACTTGGAAGATGGTTTCCACAACGAACGAACCAGTGATTAGCATGGCGAAGGCTGGGCCTACGAAGGCGATAGCTGGAACCAAGCCACCTTTAAGTGCGTGCTTGACGATGATACTAGTCTGTGAAACGCCCTTAGCTTGGGCTGTGCGGATGAAGTCCTGTGATAGGACATCAAGCATTCCTGCACGGGTAATACGCGCCAAATAGGCAGCTGTTCCGAGACCTAGGGTGATGGATGGTAGTATCCAGTCGAATGGGTCACCCCAGCCAGCTACTTTGAGGAACGGAATCTGAGTGGCGATGAACTTAGCGAATAATGGCCCTATAACAAATGCGGGGATGCTAATGCCTAGCATGGCTAAGAACATTGCGCCGTTATCGATCATGGAGTTGTGCTTTAAGGCTGCAATAATTCCTGCTGGGATGCCGATGATGATGGCAATAAGCATACCGCAAACACCTAGAACAACTGATACCGGGAAAGATTGACTAATGATCTTAGAAACGGGTTGTTCTTTCTTAGATGACATACCCATCTCCCCTTTGAATAGATTACCCCAGTAGTGAACATATTGGACTGGTGGGCTCTTATCGAGGTGGAAAATTTTCATGTTTTGTTTCCTCACGTGTGGTGACATTTCTTTCTCGTCTGTTAGAGGATCGCCAGGGATCATCCTGATCAGGAAGAAAGTTAGAGTGAGCAGGCAGGCAATGACGACAATGCCTTGTATGAGTCGGTCGATAATAGTCTTAAGCATGATAAAAGTAGATGGAGTTAGGAACTTGAATTAGTTTTCCAGATCAATGAATTTATAGGGCTGGTTCTTCATGATCTTAGGGTGCCAATTCTTGACTGATTCATGGTGTAGGTAGTTACTCGTATACCAGTAGAGGGGGACGATAGGCATGTCGTTCATGTAGATCGCCTCTGCTTCTTGAAGCTTTTGGATTCTATCTAGAGGGTCTGTTGCTTTTTCGGCTTGCTTGAGCTTGTCCTCGTAGGCTTGGCTGCTCCAACCAGTGCGGTTATTTCCGTCACCTTTTTTCCAGATATCCAAGAATGTGGTTGGGTCAGGGTAGTCACCGATCCAGCCGCCAGTGGCGATTCCGTAGTCGAGCTTAGACATCCGTGTCTGGTAACTAGCCCATTCGCGCTGCTCGATCTTTACATCGATTCCTAGTTCTTGGAGCCACATTGCTTGGAGTGCTTCGGCTACTGTTTTAGCACCTTCTTTATCCGTTGTGAGAAGGATAATTTTGAGATCGCTTGGATTGTCAGCATACTTGGTTTTAGCTAGATACTCTTTTGCTTTCTCGGGGTCGTAACCGAAGTCTCTGGTGGTGTCATATTTTCCCATGGGAGGGACGATGCCTGTGGCTACTTGTTGTCCACCTTTTAGCACGTATTTAATGAGTGACTCTGAATCTGTCGCGTAAGCTATCGCTTTGCGGACATTGATGTCATCTAGTCCTTCTTGGTTGTTATTAAAACGGAGGAAATTTGTGCCTAGATAGGTTTCTTGGCGGGTATTCTGCGGGAAATTCTTGGCTGAGTATTCGATTAACTCTGGAGCGAGCGAGTAAGTTGTGTGGAGTTGATCGTTATAGAACATGCGTGCTTCAGTGTAGGTGTTAGAGATGGGGAGGAAGACGACGCCATTGAGCTTCACAGAATCGTAGTCCCAGTAGTATGGGTTTCTATCTACTTCGATTTTGTAATTGAATTTCCAGGTCTTCATTTTGAACGGACCATTAGAGACGAAATTCTCTGGCTCTGTCCATTTAGTGCGGCGCTCTGAGATGGTTCCGTGTTGGAGAACTACATGCTTAGGAACTGGATACCAGGTGTAGTGCTTGGTGAGATCTGGAAGAAAGAGGATGGATGAGCGAAGGTTTATCTTGATGGTGTGGTCATCAATGGCGGTGATGCCGACGCCAGCAAGATCCCAGAGATCTTTACCGTGGTTAGCTAAATAGGTTCTGAGGACTGCTTGTTGCATTTCTGTTTCAACATTTTCAGGCCAGGTAAAGAGGCTGGTATCGTCCTTGACGGCTGTGAGCACAGGCTTCTCTATGCGGTTTAGGCCGCTGCCTTTGATGTAGGTAATCTTCTCTTCTTTGCTAAGGTCTGCGAAGTCTTTACTTTCAAATTGCTTTAGATCGATTCCTTCAGCGCCTCGGAAGTTGATCTCCTTAAGTTCTTCCCAGCTATCTTTGAACTCATCGCTGTTTTTGACTAAATAGATGTCGCGGTGGTCTTTGTTATAGTCTTCTGCACCCTCCATGTAATAGAGCATGGATGAGTATTTGGCACCGAAGCTAGGGCTGAGCATGCGGTGATAAGAGAATACGAAGTCTTCTGCGGTGACTGGTTCGCCATCTGACCATTTGCCGTCTTTTTGAAGTTTGAATACCCACTCAGTGTAATCTTCATTTGCTGTCCATGATGACGCGGCTCCGGGTCTATGAATGGTCGCATCTACAGGATCTTCGACACAGAGGCCTTCATTAGTGGCGCGAATAATGGTGCTCTCGATGACACCTGTAACTACCTGAGGATCGAGTCCAGCCGGCTCATTGCTATTACCGACAATTAGGATTTTTTCTTTGGTGTAATTATCTAAAGTCGATTCGGATTTGCAGTAGCAAAGACTGAAGGAAATTGTTAGATAGGAGATAAGTTGGATTACTCGCTTCATGTTGGAGGGAAATTGCAGTATTTTCAGCGAGCATGCACACCTTTTTTTTAAGTTGGCACCTATTTTTCAGTCAAATCTGGCTTTTCGGTCACTTTCGCAAACACTTGCTTGATCTATGCCGTTGAACTCCCTAGTAAATGAGTAATCTTGTTAACCATTAAGTGTTGATGGTAACTACTACGATCTATGAAAGCTTATTTTATCCGACGATTACTTCTTCTGCCGATCACATTATTCGGGATCACAGCTATTGTATTCATGATCACTAGGGTCGCACCTGGTGGGCCGATGGATCAACTCCTCATGCAGAGCGCCGCCACTGATGGGCAGAAATCTAATAGCAACAAGGGCTCAGGGGGGCTTAGTGATGAGGACATAGAGGCGATGGAAGAGGAGTTTGGAATCGATAAGAGTGCACCTCATGCCTATTTCCAGTGGTTAGGGGTATTGCCTAGAGAGAACTATATTTCTAAATCTGAATTCAGAGTAGATAATGGAGTGGTGAAACTAGATGGTGGCCGTGAAATGGTCCGTGTGGTGGTGAAAGGCGAAGACAAGATCGTGGAAATCACGCGTGATGGTGATGAAATAGTGCAAGCAGTTTATGCTGATAGTGGTAAAGCGGTTACTGAAAATGGCTGGGAAGTAAGGTTAGAAACCCCGCTAGATAGAAAGCTGCGTAAGGAGAATAGGAGTAAAGGAAAGGAAGTGAAAGAGTCAGACTTTAGTTATAGAGCCGTGGTCTTTAAACCTGCGTTTTCTGGGATTATCCAGGGTGATTTTAGGAATAGCAGAAAGTATCAAGATCCGGTGATGTCGATGATCGGTGATAAGGTTCCTATCTCCCTGTATTTTGGGATTCTCTCATCTATTATTATTTATGGAATATGTATCCCGCTTGGTATAGTGAAGGCAATTAGGCACCGGACGTTTGTTGATAATTTCTCGTCGATCCTGATTTTCCTCGGATACTCAATTCCTGGGTTTGCTCTTGGTGCGATCATGTTGACGTATTTCGGTGTTGAGAAGCAGATCTTCCCATTGTTCGGGTTAATCAGTCCTGAGTATGAGTCACTGAGCTTTATGGAGAGAATCTCTAACTGGGAGGTAATCAAGGATCTCTTCATGCATACTGTTCTTCCGCTAATCTGCTATGTGATTGGAGGTTTTGCGATGACTACGATGATGATGAAGAATAACCTAATGGATAATTTAGCGGCAGATTATGTGCGCACTGCGATGGCGAAAGGAGTTCCTTTTAGAAAGGCTGTGTTTAATCATGCCTTCAGGAACTCGATGATTCCGATAGCCACTGGGTTAGGTGGACTCATCTCGATATTTGTAGGGGGCTCGATGTTGGTCGAAACTGTGTTTGATATCGATGGTTTTGGATTGATGCAGTTTAAAGCGGTATTAGCAAAAGACATGCCTCTGATCATGGGGACATTAACGATCTCAGCGTTTTTAATGTTACTTGGGAACATCCTGTCGGACATCATTGTGGCGATGATTGATCCAAGAATTAAGTTTAACTAAATCAAAGAAATCTAGTGAGGAAATTAGCAATATTTTTAATAGTCGCCGGCGTTCTTTCGGCTTTGGGGTGGTTATGTGGCATAGATTTACCAACGTTTAGTTGGTTCTATGATGTGTCATCTGCTTTTGGTTATGTGAGTAGTCTTGCGATGATCGCACTGGGCGGTTGGATGCTCTCCACGGGGCAGAAGCATTTCAGTTTTAAGCCGATGACGCAGCGTAGACTTGAGCGTTTTAAATCGATCGGCAGGGGATACTGGGCGTTTGTTATTTTAGTGTCCTTGATTCTATTTGCTTGTTTAGATCAACTAGTGGTTGGGAAGCGAGCGTTAGTGGTGAAGCATGATGGAGAACTCTACTTTCCTGCATTGGCTCAGAAGATCTATAAGAACAAAGATTTTGGGATTACGGGTGATGCTGCTGAGTCTGAAGTGAATTTTAGAGACCTTAAAAAGAAGCTTTCAAAAGAAGACGGCAATTGGGTTATCATGCCATTTGTTCCTTACGATCCAACTAAAGATATGATCTCGGCTATTTCTAAAGATGTGGAGATTAAGGACGGACTAGTCTACGGAACACGTTCAAGTGAACTATACAACGGTCAGGCTGCGACGCTTTATATAGAAGATGACCCTGAGGCGGTGCACATGCGTTATAAATACCGTAAAGGTAAGCGTGTGGGTGAAGCTACAGGTAAGAATATAGATCGGCAAACTGTCTACACTGCTACCTATGTGGATGGGGTGGTAGTTAGCGAAAGGTATACTGGTGAGGGGAGTAAGGAAGACTTTTTGAATCAGGAGACGAGTGCTCTCAAGCGTATTTTCTACAATCCTACACCTGCTAGTTTTAAGGACTATCATTACTTAGGCACGGATTCAAAAGGGAATGATATTTTTGCCTATCTGTATGGTGGGTTGCAGGTGAATCTAAAAGCTGCTGTTATTTATATTCCGATTGTTTATATAGTTGGGATTACGATAGGGCTTTTAATGGGGTTTTATGGTGGAACGGCTGACATCTTAATCCAGAGGGTGATTGAAATTTTCTCAAACATTCCATTTCTGTTCGTAATTTTGATTCTCAGTGGACTCGTGCCAGATGAATATAAGGGGCTGGGCATGATTCTCACTATTTTGGTTATCTTTGGCTGGATGAATCTCACTTACTTAATGAGAACTGCCGCGCTTAAGGAAAAGGCCAGGGACTATGTTGCGGCTGCCCGAGTGATGGGAGCTACGACTCCGAGGATTATATTTAAGCATATTTTACCGAATGCTGTGGCTATTATTGTGACAGTGATACCTTTCAGTGTTTCGTCTATTATTCTGTCCCTCACTTCACTGGATTACCTAGGCTTCGGTCTTCCTCCTCGATACGCTACATGGGGAAGTCTACTACAGGATGGACTTGCAAATCTTTCTGCACCGTGGATTGTAGGTTCTTCTTTCTTTATGCTCGTCTTGGTGTTGATTTTGGTGACCTTCATTGGGGAAGCGGTCAGAGAGGCATTTGATCCTAAGAAATTCACTACTTACCGCTAATAACAGATACTATAAAAAAGATGAAATTTTTTAAATCAATAGCTACAGCAGTTCTATGTTGCTCATGTGTGCTAATTCAGACTCAGTGTAAATCAGGCGAGACGGTATCTGGCGCTCAACTCTATGATCTCGAATCATTTATTGTAAGGCATAATAAGGATGTGAACCTTTGGGTGGATGGTGAAATTGTAAAGATTCAAGATAAGAGATCTGAATTAGATAAAAAGCTTAGTCAACTCACGCTGAGTAATGAGACATTATCGGAAGATGATGAGAAACTTAAGCGCAAGTTGGAACGGTCGATAGAGTCTAACCAGAGAGATCTGGAAAAATTTGAGTATAGAAAAAGCTTAGGAGAATATTTCTCGTTTAAAACTCCTGAAGATATTCCTGCAAACCTTGTCTGGCAGGATGGTATGGATGAGGCAGAGGTAGGCGACCCTAAAGCTTTAAAGGGCGGGACATTTAATTACTTCATCAATGAATTTCCAAATACTCTTAGACCATTTGGTCCTGAGGCCAATCACAGTTTCAGGAGTTATGTTTATGATGATATTGAGATTTTTCTCATTGGGCTTCACCCGGTGACTAACAAACCAATTCCAGGTTTGGCTAATCAATGGGCACTGAGTGAAGACGAGCGCACCGTGTATTATAAGCTCAACCCGAAAGCGACATACTCGGACGGTGAGTCAATTAAGGCGAAGGATTTCATGGCTGACATTTATGTGCGTTCTTCACAGAATGTATTTGATCCCTACTATGAGCAATATTTTAAAGAGCAAATAGCTAACATTACGGTTTATGATGAGCTGACTTTATCAGTCACTCTTCCTGAGAAAAAGCCAGACATGTATTACTCAACCACATTGAGACCTGCATCACCGAAATTCTATGCTGAGTATGGTCCAGATTATAAAGAGCGCTATCAATGGAGGGTTCCTCCAACCACTGGGGCGTATGATTTGAAACCGGAAAACATTAAAAAAGGTCGTTCACTCACAATGACTCGTGTCAAAGACTGGTGGGCTAAGGACCATAAATATTATCGTTATCGTTTCAATGCTGACCGGATTCGCTATCTAATCATTAGGGATATTTCTAAGTGTTTTGAATTGTTCAAGATCGGAGAAATTGATGCATTCTGGATACACTCTCCTAGTTATTGGTATGAGAAAACTGAAGTGGAGCCTGTGTTTAACGGTTATATCGAAAAGAAGAAGTTTTTCCGAGATTGGCCAATTATTCCATGGGGGATTTATCTTAACGTAGAAGAAGGAATTCTGAAAAATAAGGATGTTAGAGTTGGGTTGAATTATGCGATGAATTACCAGAAAGTTAACGACCAGATGTATCGTGGTGATTACATACGGATCAATCAGTTTAGTGATGGCTTTGGCCGCTTCACAAATAAATCGATCAAGGCTAGAAAATTCAATCCCAAGATAGCTCGTGAATATTTCGCTAAAGCAGGCTTCACAAAAGAGGGGCCAGACCGGATTTTAAGAAATGAGGCAGGGGTGAAACTTTCCTTTAGTTGTACTATCCGACAAGAACCAGGGAGAATGCAAATGCTTTCAATACTGCAGTCTGAAGCACTTGACTGTGGAGTGGAATTAAAAATCGACGCGGCTGAGATGAGTGTGGCGTTTGCGAAGACATCAGAAAAAAGGCACGAATCTACATTTAGTGCCTGGGGTGTTCTACCGCCAACACCAAAATATAGACAGTTTTTCCACTCCGAGTCTGCATTCGATGAAACGGGCGCTCGCAATAAGAGCTCTAACAACCAAAACGTTTTTGCTAATGAACGCATGGATATTTTAGCGGATCAGGTGAGGAATGCACGGACCTACGACGAGTTGGAAAAAGCAGCCCATGAAGCACAGCAGATCATCCACGACGAAGGGATTTTCATTCCGGGAGTGGATAGAGATTATACTGCAATTGGTCATTGGCGTTGGATGAAATGGCCGGATAGTGAAACCACTAAATTTAGTTACCCTGCAATCTATGAACCGATGGAGACTTATCTCTACTGGATCGATGAGGAAGTGAAGAAAGAGACCTTAAAAGCGAGGAAAGAAGGCAGGACGTTTCCTGAAGTAGAGCAAGTCATCGATGACTATCGTATTAATTAATAAGCTATGAATAACGTGTCAGAAGACGTATTAACCGTAAAGAATTTACAAACTGCTTTCGATACCGAGAGAGGAAGGCTTACTGCTGTCGACGGTGTGTCATTCACTGTGCCGGCAGGTAGGACAGTAGGGATTGTTGGGGAATCTGGATGTGGTAAATCAGTGACAGCCATGTCAATTGTCCAGCTTTTACCGCAACCTGCGGGAGTGATCACTGGTGGGGAGGTGCTGTTTAAAGGTAAGAATCTCATTGGCGTGGATGAGGATACACTCTACAATATTCGAGGGAATGAAATAGGTGTCATTTTCCAAGAGCCCATGACTGCTCTGAATCCTGTTCACCGAATTGGTAAACAGCTAAGTGAGTCACTCATGCTACATAAGGGTCTATCGAAGAAGGATGCGTGGAAAGAGTCTATTGAATTGCTCGATATGGTAGGTATTCCTTCACCTGAAATGCGTGTGAGTGAATACCCTCACCAGCTTTCTGGTGGGATGCGACAGCGTGTGGTTATCGCCATCGCTCTGGCTTGTAAACCAGACCTTATTATAGCTGATGAGCCTACTACTGCGCTCGATGTGACTGTTCAGGCTCAGATTTTGGATTTGCTGAAGACACTACAAAAAGAGAACGGAAGTAGTGTTATTCTCATCACACATGATCTTGGGGTGATCGCTGAGACTTGTGATGAAGTCGTGGTGATGTATGCTGGAAGGGTGGTAGAACAAGCACCCGTTCTTAATATTTTCAAAAGCCCTCAACACGCGTATACGAAAGGACTACTTGCATCGATAGCTACGCTAGAGACTCCACGAAAAAGCGTGCTGAAAACCATACCTAACATGGTGGCTGGTATTGCGGACTTTGTTCCAGGATGTAGGTTCTGTCAACGTATGGACCGCGAGGGTGAATCACTAAAAGTAAGACCGGAATTTAAAGAAGTGGCGACTGATCACTGGGTGGAGGCATGTCCACAGTGCACAGATCATGCGTAAATAAAGCAAGGATATGAATTTATTACAAGTCAACGACCTAAAAATGCACTTCCCAATCCATGGGGGGGTGACTGCCCGAGTGGTAGGAGCAGTGAAAGCTGTCGATGGAATCACACTTAACCTCAATAAGGGCGAAACTCTTGGCATCGTGGGGGAATCTGGTTGTGGTAAATCCACGCTAGGTAAAGCAATAGTCAGGTTAACAAAGCCAACTTCGGGTTCGATTCATATCAACGGTAATGATGTCTCACATATGTCTCAGAGAGAACTGCGCCCGTTACGAAAGCAGTTTCAAATGATGTTCCAAGATCCGGCTGAGTCCTTAAACCCGAGGATGAGTGTGGGTGAAATCATTACTGAGCCAATGCTTATCCAGAAAATAGGTAATCCCTTCTCTAGACGAGAGCGTGCTATTGCGCTTTTAGAGCGTGTGGGGCTGCCAGCCTCTGCAGTGGATAAATTTTCTTTTGAGTTCTCAGGTGGTCAGCGCCAACGTATTGGTGTTGCTCGCGCCATTGCATTGCAGCCTGAGCTACTAGTACTAGATGAACCAGTTTCAGCGCTTGATGTTTCTGTGCAGTCTCAAGTGCTTAACTTGCTGATGGATCTGCAGAACGAGATGGGGATCGCTTACATGTTCATCGCTCATGACCTTGCTGTAGTTAAACACATATCTGACAATGTAGCGGTGATGTATCTCGGTAAAATTGTAGAGCTAGCTGATGCCGATATTATTTATAAAGATCCAAAACATGCATACACTAAGGCTCTGATTTCTGCGATTCCAGTTCCTGATCCAACCGTTAAGAAAGAACGTATCATCCTAGAAGGGGATGTTCCTTCGCCTATTAATCCACCTAAAGGTTCAGCTTTTGGGCACCGGCTAAATCATCCTAAATATAAGGAGACAGAAGGTTTAGATATGCCATTGGTAGAGATAGAGCCTGGTCATTGGGTGGCTGCCGATCCTTGTTGTTTGTCCGCAGAAGATTATCAAAGAGCGCGTTCCTTAGTTTAAATGAGTGACACTAAAACATTGTCAGTAACCCGTCTTGTGCGGCGAATGCGTAATCTTTTAGAGATTGAGCTGGGTGAGCTGTGGGTGGAAGGTGAGGTCTCTAACATGCGCAGGCAAGCTAGCGGTCATATATATTTCACTCTTAAAGATGCCGGTGCACAGATTAGCTGTGTGCTGTTCAAAGGGAATGCTCGATACGCCAAGGTTCAGCCAGATAACGGTAAACAGGTTAAGCTTTATGGCGAGATCAGTGTTTATGAGGCGCGAGGGTCTGTTCAACTCATTGTTAGAAAAGTAGAGTCTGCGGGAGAAGGTGAGCTTCAGGCTAAATTTGACCAACTCAAAAACAAGCTTAAGGATGAAGGGGTATTTGATGAAGATAATAAACTTCCTATTCCTAGGTCCCCTAAAAAAGTAGGGCTAATTACGTCAGGAACCGGTGCTGCACTTCAAGACATGCTCAATGTCCTTAGCCGTCGTGCTCCATGGGTGCAGCCAATTTTATATCCAGTTCAAGTTCAGGGAAAAGGTGCTGAAAAGGCAATTGCCCAAGCGATCAATGAATGGTCAAGCTGGGATGAGAATGGAATGCCTGAGGTTGATGTCATTATCCTAGGTCGCGGTGGTGGGTCACTTGAAGACCTTTGGAATTTTAACGAGGAAGTGGTAGCACGTGCGATTTTCGATTGTGAAATACCTATTGTCTCAGCGGTGGGACATGAGATTGATTTTACCATCGCAGACTTTGTCGCGGATATGCGCGCACCTACGCCTAGTGCTGCTGCTGAATTAGTGGTTCCGGATGGTGAGGCTCTTGCGAATCGTTTAGGGCGTATAACAAGTACGATGAATCGCGCTGTTAGCTCCACTATCGAAAAACACAATGCCGTCCTCCAAGGGATGAACAGGGGAGTGTTGTCACGTTCACCGGATCGACTTCTGCGTGAGCCGTTACAGCGACTCATCTTAGCGCGGAGAGATATGGATGATGCAGTGCGTCAGTCAGTGAATTCCAAAGCTAGTGACATTCATGAATTACTCTACAGGATCACCGCGCAACGACCTGAAGCAGTCCTTGGCCGAAGATTTGATAAATTAGCTCATCTTTCACAAAAACTTACCTCTGCACTTGTTGAAAAAGTCAATCAGCATTCAAATCAGGTTGCTGAGCTATCCTCGATGCTACGTACTTTGGGGCCTGAGAGCGTCTTTGCCCGTGGTTTTTCAGTCACTCTCAATGCGGATGGCGAAATCATAAAAGATGCTCAAAATCTGAAGGAAGGTGATACTATAACGACGAAATTACATAAAGGGAAAGTGAAGAGTAAGATCACCTCCACATAATTTTTGTAACCTAGCTTGAAGACCTGCGTATAATATTGTATCTTAATTGACACCATGCAGGTAACGGATGAAATACTTCCTCAGGCAGAATGGTCGCGCCAACACGCGGCACATTTACTTAAACGCGCCTCGTTTTCAGGAAGTGCTGTTGAAATTGAGGAGTGTTATCATTTAGGTCTAAGGGCATCAGTGAATCTCATTTTAGCGGGTCGTCAGCCTGGGACAACATCACCACCTATTCGTAGCTGGATCTCTCCAAGATTTCTCACCGAGATACCGAGCTTGCCCAATGAGATACATGATTCAGATAAGAACGAAGACACCCCGCAGTATAAGCATCAACAAAAGTTATTCTCTCTTCAAGTAGAATGGCTGCAGCGTATGTTAGATGGTGGAGGTCCGTTAGAGAAGATGGTTTTATTCTGGCACGGAATGCTGACTAGTTCTTATACGAAGGTTGAGTCGGCAGGGTTTATGGTCAGGCAGAACCAGTTGTTTAGAGAAGTTGCATTTGGTGATTACAAGACACTCGTAAAACGCGTTCTGTTAGATCCTGCAATGGTTGTCTATCTTGACATCGATAAAAATAAACGGTCAAATCCGAACGAGAATTTCGCCCGTGAACTGTTAGAAATGTTTACTCTGGGCGAAGGGAATTATTCCTCATCATTGATCAAAGAAATTGCTCGTGAAATAGTAGGATTAAAATTGAAACGCAGAGAAGACAAACTTCCATATGATCAAACTGACTTAAAGGGGATGGAAGAAAACTCAGGGTTTACGGATCAGGAAAAGCGTTTATCAAAGCTTATCGACTCTATATTTGATTTACCAGTCTGTGGTGAACTACTTGTGAGGAGGTTGTGGAAATTTTATGTTAGTGAAGAGTCCGTAGATGAAGATAAAGTGAAATTTCTTGCCTATGAGCTTAGAAAATCTAACTGGCAGGTGACGACTGTCTTAGAGAAAATTTTCCTAAGTAGGGATTTTTATGATCAGTCTATGAGAGGTCAACAGATAAAGTCTCCTGTGCAATTTGTGATCCAAGCACACAAGGAAGTAGGATTACTGACCATAGACAAACAAGCTGCTTACTATGCGATGCAAAAGCTAGGACAGTCACTCTTCAATCCACCGAATGTCTCTGGTTGGTCCGCGGGGGCTACTTGGATCAATGGCACGACTCTCTCTGCAAGGTATGAGCTTTCAAAGATCCTAAATGGGGTGATGAAACGTCAAAAAAGTGCGGGCGCAGCACATAAGAGATTTTACAAGCTGATAGAGAATGACCAAAATCGTGGGTTATTTGAGATGGTGGATCATTTCCTCGCAACCTCATTACCTCTAGTGAAAGCTGAAATGTTCGTAGCCATGGCGGATCGCGTGAAAACGGAGGATCATGTAGGAATCTTTATTCTCTACCTGATGTGTATGCCAGAATATCAAATGTGTTAGAAATTGAATCCCATGAGTTTAGAAAATGAAATAGCCCGTAGAGAATTTATCAAGACTGGATTGTTAGCATCAATCAGTTTGCCGGGATTATTGAATTACTCAGCTATGGCTGCGCCGCTGCCGCGTATCACAGCTAGGCACAAGACGCTGGTAATTATCCAACTGGATGGAGGTAATGATGGACTGAATACCGTAGTCCCTTGGGGAAATGATAGATATTATCGGGCACGCAGAAATCTAGCCATTAAGGAACCCGATGTCTTGAAGCTTGAGGGAGTAAAGGCAGCTGAGGGGCTCGGAATGCACACACAGATGGATTATTTTGTGGAGCTATTCCAAGAAGGGAATCTCGCAGTGATTAATAACGTGGGCTACGAGAAGCCGAACCGGTCACATTTTAAATCTGGAGCGATATGGCAGTCCGGTTTGGAGGATGCGATCATGGGAAGCGAAGATGAGATCAAGGGCCAGACAGGTTGGCTGGGGAGATATTTTGATAAGCATTGTGCGGGGGAGAGTAATCTAGTGGGAGCTTACTATGGTAATAGTCCTTTAGCGATGCGAGGACATGCATTCAGTGGAACTAGTATAAGTGATCTTCAGAGTCAGCCGTTTGGCTTTATGAAGCTTGGTGATGAAATGGCTCTGCATCCTGCCTTCAGGAAGATGCAAGCTATCGATAAGAATACGAATACTGTATCTGGTGATAAATTAAGCTTTGTCAGGAACGTGGCTGCAGAAACACAAACATCGACCGATCAGATGCGTAAATTTCTAGCTGAAATCAAAGAGCGAGGCGGCGGATTCCCTCAAACAGGCCTAGGCAGGCAGTTAGGGATGATTTCTGAGCTCATCATTAATGGTGGAGACACTAGGGTGTATTTAGCTAAGATTGGAGGCTTTGACACGCACTCATTGCAGGCTTCTAAGCATGCTAGGCTCTGGAAGGAAATCAATGATGCTCTACGTGCATTCATGGGGAGGATGAAGAACTCAGGTTTGGCTAAAGATGTCGCGGTCATGACATACTCAGAATTTGGCCGTCAGCTGAATGAAAACGGTACAGGGGGCACGGATCACGGTGCTGCTGCTCCTATGTTTGTGATTGGTGGTGGGGTCAGGGGAGGGATCTTCGGGAAGCCTCCTACACTCAAAGGTGATCAGATTACAAATTATGGAGGACTTTCCTATGAGGTGGATTTTAGATCTGTTTATAAGTCTATTCTTGAACAATACTTGAAAGTGGAAACGACGGGAATCCTTTCAGATAAATATGAGAGCCTGAAGTTATTTTAAATGGTAATCTAGGTAATCTTGCCCAAGAAAAAAAACGTAGCCTAATAAAAGGCTACGTTTTGAAATCTTGATTTAGAAAATCTAAAAGCTTACTTGATAATGCCAGCTTTCTTAAGAGTGACGTATGCGCCATTCTTATTGATTGTCTTGAGAGCCTTCGCGCTAAGCTTGACTTTCACTGTACGTCCTAGTTCAGGGACGAAGATGTTTTTAGTGTGAAGGTTTGGTGTTACCTTACGCTTCACTGTCTTAGTTACGTGGCGTCCAATACCACCCTTTTTCTTTGCAAGACCTGAACGGTGAATCTTGCGTCCTACGCGGACCTTGGAACCTCTAATGCTACATACTCTTGCCATATCTATAAAATTGTTTGTTTAGTTGTGGGGGCGAAGAAATACAGCAACAGAGAGAAAGGTCAAGGGGATTCCGCCATTTAATGACATTTTTTTTAACTTTAGTTAGATACTTTTAAGATTACTTAGGTAAATCGGTCGCTTTCTGCCACTTAACGCTTACGTTCCAGCCCACCTTGAGGTAGAGCATTTGGATGTTCAGCTTGGCTTGCTTTTGTGCATTTTCGATAATTTCAGGTCGATTTGCAGCTTTTTCGACCACTGCTTGAGCTTCTTGCATCGCATCATCTACTATTTTAGCCCTATTCTTAGGATTTCTCAGCAGAGCAAATCTAACTCCTTTAATTCCACCGTGAAGTGTTCGCTCATGATCCACGCGTGCGGAAACTACTTTGGGCATTGGCAGGGTGATGGAGGCAGTTTTTGCTTCTTCGTCTTTATCTGAGATAGTAGCTTGCGAGAGGTCGATGGTGATTAGAGCGTCACCGTTGATAGCCCAGAGACCTTCGTAGTCTTTATTTGACCCTTTGAGGATGTCCGAGACATAGACGCGGTTGGTGACGAGTTCAGAAAGGGTTTCAATCTCTTCAACGGTGGGAGCCATGCTCACAACGGTTGAGTTCTGCTCATCAATAAAATTTTTCTTTACCCACAATCCACATACAGCGAGGACCGCGATGAGGGTGAGAGGGAGGATAAGACGAATGAATGACATGAGCAGAGTGATTACTTCGTGTTTTTATAGTCAGTCCGCATGCTTTCCCAGGTAGTGGGGTCTGCGCTTTTGTTTAAATAAGCTAGAGTGCCAAACGCAGAAGCTCCTGCAGCAATAATGAAAACAGCCACTTTCTTCTTACGCGAGTTTTTAGCTCCAACATAACGTTTGTTGGGACTAGGCGGTGAAGCTTGGGAGGTTGAGTTAGGTTCAGTTTCGGTGTCCATTCTGCCAACAATCTACTCTGATAAATCAAAATAGACAAATTTTATATCGCGTTGACAAAAACTTACCTCTAGCCGGATGCATTCGCTAATGCGGCTGATGCTGTAGGTAGGAAACTTTTGAATCTGTTTTTATCAATGGCTTTCATGTAGGCCTCTTCAGGACTTACAATTCCTTTCTGGAGCAACGCCCAGATAGCTTCATCCATAAATTGCATTCCCAAATCAGCACCTTGCGTAATAACGTCGTTGAGTTTCTGAGTTTTACCTTCACGAATAATCGCAGCTACAGCCGGTGTCGTGAACATGATTTCATTCACAGCAACTCGACCGACTTTATCACAACGCTTCATGAGTAGCTGAGCGAGGACTCCCTGAATCGAAGCTGCTAACATAGTGCGCACCTGAGCCTGCTGATCCGCAGGGAATACATCAATAATACGGTCAATGGTCTTTACCGCGTTGTTGGTGTGGAGTGTGCCGAATACTAACATTCCAGTCTCAGCTGCAGTTAGCGCGAGTGAAATGGTCTCCAGGTCTCGCATCTCACCAACCAGAACGATCTCAGCATCTTCACGAAGTGATGCACGAAGACCATCTGCGAACGAGGCACAGTGTGCTGGAACTTCGCGCTGAGTGATGACACATTTTTTGTTCCTGTGAACGAATTCGATAGGTTCCTCAACAGTGATGATGTGTTTGCTGAAGTTATCATTAATGTAGTCAATAATGGCAGCAAGAGTGGTAGATTTACCAGACCCTGTTGGTCCTGTAACTAGCACTAGTCCAGCGCGGATCGCTGCGAAATTCTTTACTACTTCAGGAATACCAAGCTGCTCGATGGTTGCAATTTCAGTAGGGATAAGTCTGAAAATAGCACCCAATCCGAATTGTTGTTTAAAGAAGTTACAACGGAAACGGGAATCGATATTCATCTCGTATGCGAAATCGAGATCTCCTTCTTCAAGGAACTTTTCGTATGATTTCTCTTCACAAATTCCCATCAGATATTGATTGATTGTTTCGTGATCCATAACTGGCTCACCTTCGATGGCTGAAACTCCACCATGGACACGCATTTTCGGCGGGTAGCCTTCGGTGAGGTGAAGATCTGAGCCGCCTTGGTCGATGAGGATTTGAAAGAGTCTGTCGATGCTATTAGACATAAGATATAAGTATTAAATGATTATTAGAAATGGAAATTATGATTTGAGGAATTCTCTCATGACAGTTCTGTCTTCACAGCGATGAAGAGCAGATTCTGCTGTGATTTGCCCAGATATGTAGAGATCTCTGAGTGAGTCATCCATTGTAGTCATACCTATGGTTTTACCAGTTTGCATGATGCCAGGTAGCATGAATGTTTTACCATCACGGATAGTGGCTCCTACAGCAGGAGTGTTGACTAGGACTTCTAGGGCCAGACAACGCCCATTGCCGTCTGCATTAGGGACAAGTTGCTGAGAAATGATTCCACGGAGTGATTCCGCGACCATGACTCGGATCTGTCCACGCTGATCAATAGGAAATACGTCAAGAATACGATCGAGTGTTCGAGGTGCATTTCCTGTATGGAGCGTTCCTAGAACGAGGTGACCGGTTTCCGCTGCGGTGATGGCAAGCTGAATGGTCTCAAGGTTTCTCATTTCACCCACCACGATGATATCTGGATCTTCACGCAGAGCTGCACGTAGCGCACGCGGGAATGATTCTGAATGCGGTCCAATTTCACGTTGATTCATATGGCAACCTTGTGGAGTATGTACGAATTCGATAGGATCTTCAAGGCAGAGAATATGGTCACGTCTGTCTTTGTTGATAAAGTCTACTAAAGCAGCAAGAGTGGTGGATTTACCAGAACCCACGGAACCAGTGATGAGGATAAGACCGTTGTGGTATCTGGTGAGAGGGACTAGAAATTCTTCAGGAAGCTTGAGGTCCTGCATGGTGCGGATCTCTGTGCTAATGATACGGAAAACAATACCTTTACCAAGTCTGTGCTGCACTACTGAACAACGATAACGGGCAAATTGGTTCTCATAGGAGCAATCTGTGTCACCCACTTCCTTGAGTCTAGCCATGCCTTTATCATCGAGAAATGAAGCGATGAGCGTTTCCACCTGATCATTCGTGAGTGGTTCAGTGTCGTCCCAAATAGGCTGTAGATTTCCGTGTCTTCTCCATGCAGGAGGGAATCCAGTAGTGAGGTGGATATCTGAAGCTTCATATTCCACAGCCATCTGAAGATAGGTGTCGACGTGTTCGTAAAAGTGATTTTCTGCCATGTATAAGGTGATAAAATTTTAGACTACACACTAGAGACAATATTCTGACTCTTTTGGCACGCAAAAAATCACATTTCTTTCACATGCTATGTATGCAAATTGATTATGGAATCAAGGCTATGGCAGTTTGACTTCATCGAGGTAAAACACTCCCGTTCCATGACTCGTTAAGCATCCATAGGTTGTTTCACCACTTGGGCCTTGCTCCGCTTGGAGAATAATCACAGGGTTAGAGTAGTCACAGCTTTCGAGGATGTTATTCTCTTTTAGCAGATAGGTGAAAATGGGGAGTTGGAGAGGTAATAGTTTGCCTCTTCCCTCGAAATGGAAATACGCCTTACGCTGAGATACATCTTCTTTGGTGGCTGGGCGAGTGATTGCTGATGGGGGAGCGAGGTAATATCTTCTGATGTGATCGCCATTTCCAAGATGAAGGGCATACTTTTCTGGGAGTTCTTTAATGGGGTGCGATTTAAGTGCCTGATGAAGCTGATTCAATGCGGTGTCTCGATTTATTAAAAGTGGTGAGTATGGAGGAAGATCAAGAACGATGTCCTGGAGTCGCATAGCTGCAATATCACAGATTCTTAGAGTAACTATTTCATTATTGTGAGGTTGCGTATTCAGCCAATCTATATCTTCATTATACTCCCACCCATAGTAGGAGTCGCCTGAAGTTAGAATGTTTCTGCCTTGAACCTGTATTGATTTTTTAGTGGCTGTCTTGTTGTCTAATTCATTGATCAGCATTTTGATCGCAAATAGATGATTTTTCCAATTAATGTGCTGTTCTTCTAAAAAGGAATCGTTTTTTCTGAATGGATTTTTATTGTCTAGCAACCCTTTTAGAATGTTTTTATAGTGCCGGTGAAGCTGGTGATTTTTCACCGTGATATTATTTAAAGCTAGTTCGCAGGAGGGATTGCGAATCTTAACTAATTTATTGATGATTGTTACTAGCTCACTATTACCGTAGAGCATTTCTCCTGAATCAAACTTCTGAGCGAAATCTTTGACCTGACTGGGGTCACCACAGGAATTGATCGTTGTGGCAATTAACAATTTAGGGAGTATTGAGGATTCTTTTTGATAAGCTTTGGCGAGTTCTGGGATAATGCGCGGGTCTCTGACCTTGGCTAAAGCGTTAAAGCAGTATATACGATTGTCTACTTCTTCAAAATCTCCGCGCTCTAGTAGTTCTTGAGCAAACAACCATATAGCTTCCGCTAGGGTGGGGTTGTTAAACCGATCCAATAGGGGGTGGGCTTCATGATTATTTACTGATTTCAGGACAGCGTTACCAGTAGAAAAGGTGGTGCCGCTTGTGAACTCATAGTCAGACCATGCCAGTAGTTGAAGTGCATCAAGCCTGCGATCATCGCTAGCCTCTCGATCAGCGAGACGATTCATGAATCGCTGAGTACGTTCCGTTCTGCCATGCTTGCCCCAATAATTGCGGAGTTTTTTAACCAGTTCTTTTGTTTTCCCAGCTTCTTGGGATGTGAAGCTAGAACCAGTTGAAGCCGCCTCGAAGAGGGGTTCTTGAAGAATGCACATGATCGCCGTAAGGGCTGATTCTTTTACAGAAAGAATGGTGCGTGAATTATGGTGCAAACGCCAGTAATGAAATGAACGTGTGAGTCGATCATCAGATTCTAAACAATCAATCAGATCAGGAATAGCTGCATCTCCTAATTTGATCAGTTCATAGACTCTCCAATCACTAGCTAGATCCACTCCACCTGGCTGTCCATTCTGGATTTCATTTACTTGATCTAACTTAGAAATAAGAAATTTCATCCGTTTTTGACTCTCCCAGTTGGCCAACTCTTTAGGCATAGTTTCATGGGAAGCTTCTAGGATAGCATTTTCATTCTTTCTGCGTTGTAGGTCAGCAAGAAATCTTTCTCCATTCCCGAAACGTGTTAATGCCTCAGTATCTAATTTATTAAGTCGAATTAAAAGATCCAGAGCGATGTCGCTACGGCAACGACTATGAGTTTCCACGGCTGTTCTATATAACGCCCAAGGTGAACTTCCTCCTAATTGTCCCAAGAAGTGGCGCCAAGGGTCGATCGGAGTATCGTCATTACGTAGATTGTTTTCTAAACCCGCTTTGTGGAAAGCGACCGTATGTTTCCAGTAGGTTCGCGCATCATCAATATTGCCGGTCCTATACAACATGATAGCCGCTAAAGCTGGAGTAAGTTCTTGTTCACCAAAATTAAATGCAGACTCAAAGATCATGTCTTTTGTAATCTTTTTCTTTAACAGTAGTTCGAACCGTTGATTGCAGTGCTTCTTGAAATCAATTATTTCAAATTCCGTGCTATGGCTGGTGCTCCCATTTAAGAAATAAATGATTCCTCGCTTATCTCGCCAGCCATAGCGCCAATGTGATTCTTGGTAGCCATGCGTTTCATAGCTCATCTCACAACGGATAAATTTACAGTCTTTAACTTGGGTAATATTGCCTGATAGATACTTGCTTATTTCGATTAAACTATCAAGGTCTGAGGTGATCTCAGGTAGCACTAGTTTTTTATCGGCAGCATTGATTTGGGAGAGCGATACTAAGCACAACGAGATGATCACAAGTATCTTATTCATAATTATCATCTTAGTCAGTCTATAAACCCTGTCCATCTCAATATCAAACTATGCAAGTGCTCGCAAACTAAAACAGCCGCAAGGATTTCTCCGAGCGGCTGTTTGTTAAGTATTGTTTTTATTGTCTATACTAGACTGCTTAGTTACGCTGCGTTTTTCTTAGCAAGCGCGTCTTTTGCGAGTTCTACGACTGCGTTGAATGCAGAAATATCGTTGACCGCGAGGTCTGCGAGAATCTTACGATCCACATCGATGTTAGCTGCTTTCACGCCTTCCATGAAGCGAGAGTAAGTGATCTCCTGTGCACGAGATGCAGCGGAAATACGCTGAATCCAGAGGCGGCGGAATTGTCCCTTACGCTTTTTGCGGTCACGGTATTCGTACTGACGTGCTTTGATAACAGCGTCTTTCGCGTAGCGGTATAGCTTTGAACGGAAACCACGGAAACCCTTCGCACGGAGAAGTACTCTCTTGCGGCGAGCGCGTGATGCCGGACTGTTTGTTGCTCTTGGCATTGTTCTATTTTTCTTTAACAGACTGTTTTATTCCTATCTCCCACAGTCTCGTCCGTTATTATTCCAGCTATGCTGAAAAGGCTGTGTAGAGTCTACTCGAATTGCGAGTAGGGGTGCTTGGTCAGTGTGTCGCCTAGCTTTTCATTGTTACTGCATTAGTAAACTACAAATGAGCCTAGTGGAAAGGAAGTGATTCCTTAATTCTTGGTGCATCTGCTGCTGATGCAAGACATGCTTTCCCGAGGGAACGCTTACGCTTTGAACTCTTCTTTTGAAGAAGGTGGCGTTTGCCTTGCTTGCGGCGGAGTAGTTTACCAGTACCAGTTACTTTGAAACGCTTTGCTACTGACTTACGTGTCTTGGCTTTACCTGATTTTCTGGCCATGGAAAGCGGAAGCTAGACAGATAAGGCTATTAATCAAGACAAATATCACTCTTTTAGATAAATTAATCATTTTTTTTGAGAATTGAGTTGTGAACTGGCGATTCAACGTGTTGCCTACATCAACTATGAGCGATATTTCAGATATAAAGATAAGCATGAAGACCTCGAAAGGGGAGATTACGATCACGATGTTTGCTAATGATGCACAGGTAACCTGCGCTAATTTCCTCAACCTCGTATCACGTGGATACTATGATGGTTTGAAATTTCACCGTGTGATTCCAGACTTCATGGTGCAAGGCGGAGACCCTACTGGTACAGGAAGTGGTGGGCCTGGGTATAAATTTGAATGTGAATGTAAGCCATGGCTTAAGCACGAAAAGCCAGGTATTCTCTCCATGGCAAATGCTGGGCCAAACACCAACGGTTCACAGTTTTTCATCACTCACGTGGCAACTCCTTGGCTAGATGGTAAGCACACTGTTTTCGGTGCCGTTTCTGAGGGAATGGATGTTGTTAATGCTATAGTTGGTGGTGATAAGATTGAAACGGTAACTATATTAGATAGTGCAGACGACCTATTCGCAGTACAAGCAGACCGCATTACTGACTGGAACAAAGCACTAAAATAAGATCCACTTTTAAGGTGTCGCAATCGAAGATTCTCAAGAATTTGCCGCTTGCGATACTGTTAATAACATCTAACTTTCCAGACGCAAATCACATTTATTGCCGAACAACCTTATGAAGATTTTCACACCACTCATCACCGTGCTTTCATTAGCAACTGCTAGCCTCTCAGCCAGCGAACCTCCAACTGTTTTAGGACAATATCTAGAACCTGATAAAGTGACTAAAGGTGAAGTTGTGCAACTGGATATCCCATCAGGGTTTCTGAAATTCAGAGATTTCTTAAAACAAGCTCAAGAGGCTGACCCCGAGTGGTATAAGGCTCATCAAGAAAAGGCAGGTAAGGAAAACCCAATCCCTCCTTTTGACACTAAATTAGGCATGACTAAGGCTGAGTATGACAAATACGTCGCCCTCTGGGAGCAGAGATCTTATAAGCGTATCGAAGATGGTGAGGTCCACCTTATTCTTAAAGAGGATGGCGAAAACGAATGGGTTATCAACATTTCAGGAAAAGGAATGCCAGTCTCTCTACTCAAATATATAGCAGCACAAGATCAATTTAAATCTAGCAATGGGACATTAATCAGAATTGAAGATATCAAATCACCAAAGGAAAGCATCTACCGCGAGTGGAGTGGACAAGAGTGGAGATATTTCAATGATGGAGACCTCGTCAAAACCAAAGAAAACATAGCTATCGGCAGAACTGGTGACGGTAAATATGGTTTACTAATCTATTCTCTCCAAGAGCTTTCTGGAAATGGTAGCCCATTAGCCGACGATCTACTTATGATCCGTTTCGTTCCCAAGAAACTTCAGAAATAACCTTATTATTATTGTAAACGAGTGTCAGAGAGATCAGCGACAGTAGAGAAAAAATCACAGACCAGCCATAAATTGAAATGGCGTAGGTACTTTGCCTTTCTGGTTATTTTCATCGTCTTGATCTATCTTCTGTCGCTAGTATTACTGAATACCTCTTGGGCTAAAAATAAGCTGACCAACAAGTTCAATCAGAAATCTAACACCGAATGGGAGGTAGGTTCCGTCCTTTGGATTCCCTTTGGTGATATAGAGCTTAATAACCTCCAAACAAAAATGGGGGACGGTGGAATTCAAATAAAATCTCTCAGTGTAGAGCCTTCGTGGCAAAATTTATTTTCGGGGGAATTAAGACTCATGGGAGCCACGGCCAAGGGAGCAGAGGTGGATCTGGATCTTAAGTGGCTAAAAGAAAACTCTAACAATGATGCTGAGATCATCACTAGAACTAAACCTAAAACAACCAAACCTACTCCCAAAATAACGCCCAAAAAACCTACTAAACCACCTGTAAACCCTACGACACCAAAGCAGCCTCAAAAGCCGGTATCTAATCCTGTAGTTACTGAGATTCCTAAAATCGACACCTCTCCAAATCGATGGCTAACAATAGAAAAGTTGAATGTTACTGTTAGAAATGGAGATGAAGTCATTGATCAAATAACAGATATTACTGCATCCATACCTTATGCAGGCAAGCCTGCAGAAGGTGGAATTCAATTAAAATTTCATGATTATGAACATAAAGTTGAAATCCATTGGGATGGAAAAGAGCTTCACGCAGAAGATACTGAAGGTGAAATTTTCAACGTCAAGTATCAGTGGAAAATCGCGTGTAAACTGAATCAGCGAGGTAGTCCATTTGCATTCATCTTCAATGTGCCCCAGCAAAAACTAAATTATATTCACAACAAGCCAAATCTCCACCTTAGTCTGACCTCAGATAAAATTGCAACTTCTTTTATGCTTAACGGAAGCCTTAAAAACCCGCTCACTTGGCGCGGTCTCCTCAATGCGCAGACAGGGCGATTGATCATAACTGAAAATCAAAAAACTCACAAGCGCCTAGAGTTCGATCACACTCACCTAGTTGGATCTATCGCAAATGGCGCTATTCACATTCCTAGCGCAGAAGCTATTGGTCACAAAACTTCTATCCTTGCGAATGGAGTCATTCATAAGAATCTATATAGCTATGGCGTGGTCAGATTGATCACTAACGAAGAAGCAAGAGGTTTTTATGAAGGTGTATATCATGCAACAAAGCTCATTCATATTGATCAAAATTCTTATCACTTCTTATTTCCACTAGATACTCCTGAACGAAGATATTGTGATCTATACTTAGACGGCAAACTGACTGATCTAGAAATTCGACATAATCGAAGCAATAGTTGGCAACCGCTTAATATACTCATAAAGAAGCTGTTCAACTTCAAAAACAATGAACTTGCAGAAGACGGCCTTTTAGAGTCGGCACAATAAAGAGTCGGCACAATAAAAATGATGTTTTAGAGGCAAACAGCAGGGAGGGCATTAAGTCTCTATTACTCTAAACTTCAGCTATTCTGTTACATCCGGATAACTCCCTAGCATTTTCACCATAGAGCAATACTCTGAGAGGTTCTCGATACCTGCAGCCACTTTCTCATCTTCGCAATGCCCTGCGAGATCTACATAGAAATTATACTCCCAATCACGCTGCTTGGATGGCCTAGATTCGATTTTCGACATATTCACTTCAATAGAGTCAAAGATCTGGAGAGCTTTCACCAATGAGCCAGGTTTATCTTTAGTGCTAAATAATATCGAGGTGCGGTCTTTTCCAGTAGGCGGACATGTTTTCTCACCGATCACGAGGAATCGCGTTGTATTGGTCGCTCGATCTTGGATGCATTCATCTAGCATCGTCAGACCGTGCATTTCCGCAGCTAGTGGGCCTCCCATGGCCGCAGCACCATCAGCTTCATATTTTTTAGCAAGAAATGCAGCCTTTGTTGTGGATGACACCTCTACCAAATCAGCTTTTGGGAAATGGCGAAGAATCCAATTACGACACTGGCCGAATACTTGAGGGTGTGAATAAAGCGTCTTGATGTCTTCACGTGGAATACTCGCCATTAAGCCATTCTCAATACGAAGAAGAATCTGCGCACAGATTTTAAGAGGGGAGTCTACGAAGAGATCGAGCGTGTGAGAAACCGCTCCTTCAGTAGAGTTTTCGATAGGAACAACGCCATAATCCGCTTTCCTGCGTGCCACTTGGTCGAACACCTCAGCGAAGTTTGACTGCGAAGAATAAGCCACGGAATGTCCAAATTTCTTGATTGCCGCTTGATGTGTCCAAGTGCCTGCAGGCCCTAAATAGGCTATCTTCAGATCGTCTTCAAGAGCTAGCGCACACGACATAATTTCTCGATAAATTGCACGCACAGATTTCTCCGGAATCCGCTCTCCAGCCATCGTCACTAACTTTTGCAAAAGTAACTCTTCTCTCTCTGGCGCATAGATTTGCAGCCCCTCCTTCTTCTTAATTTCTCCCACAGTGTGAACACAGTCAACACGTTGAGCTAATAGGTCTAAAAGTTGACTGTCTATCGCATCAATCTTCTTGCGTATATCGTTTAATGGCATTACGTAAAATTACTAGTAAGTTGTTTAATTTTAATTATTTAATATTGTATCGAATTAAAGTTTATTAGAGCTTTTTCCAATATTTTCAAATTCGTTCGCTGGTGCTAAATGCTCACTGGTTTGGGTTGCTGTCAAATCATTTTCGTCGCTATTTTCTAGCTTTGGCTCAGGCAATTTAACAGTTCTTAACTCGGAAGCATTAGGTAGATCATTTACATTTTTGATCCCAAAATACTCGAAGAACAGTTCCGTAGTTTCATACAAAAGTGGCCGACCAGGTAGTTCTGCGCGACCACCAATACAAATCAATTCTCGGTCTAAAAGTTTCTGTAGCATGCCATCACATGATACTCCTCTGACGGCTTCAATGGCTGCTTTTGTGATAGGCTGTCGATATGCAATAATCGCCAAGGTTTCCATTGCAGGACCACTCAATCTCTGAGGTTTTTGCCCAGGAAATAACTGACGAACAAAATCAGCGTATTCCGGATTAGTGTAAATTTTCCAACCTTTAGAGCGCTCAATAATAGCGAATGATCGACCGTTCGCTGTGTAGTTCTGATTTAACTCAGCGATGGCGGTGATCACTTGATTCTGTGAAGTTGGTGCTAATTCTGAGAGCCAAACCGGTAATGTCGCGGGTTGAAACTCATCCACATCATCAGGACGATCAGTTTTCTTGTTTTTAGTAATTGATGCTATGACATCTTCATTTTCCACCTGAAGTGATTCTTCAGCCTCAGCGACACGAGCGCGTACCAACCGAGCTAGCTCAGCACTAGATAAAGGTTGTTCAGAGGCTACAAGAATAGCTTCGATGATCGCGGTCAATTCCATTACACCAACAGACTAAATTTGACCTCACTACAATGCAAGCAAGATGATTTCTAATTCAGGATATGAATCATAGATTTGATGTTTGCTGGTTTCTCATTAAGAATGCTAACAAATGTATAATTTACAAGCGCAGAGCCCTTGTTGGATTGTTAATTATGCACGAGTGCGATAGAGTTATGCCTATATATGCCTATATATGCCAATTTTAAATCACCTCTTTTATAAGTTCACACAATATATGTAATGCGTCATTATGTAGTGATCACAAATACGTTTATTGCAACCTCCTTAAAATAAGTGCCGGCTAGTAGATTCTAATCACACCTCCGCCGAGTTAACATCCTCTCTTAGATTGTCGATGATGTAGAGTTGTCGATCTGGTGTATTTTTGCCCATGTAGAATGCGAGCATCTCTTTAAGTGATTTTCCCTCAACCATTGAAACTGGGTCGAGTCGAATATCATCACCGATCATGAACGCGAATTCATCAGGTGAGATTTCACCTAAACCTTTGAATCGTGTGATTTCTGCGGCTTTGCCACATTCTTTAATAGCACTCTCACGTTCTTCGTCATCGTAGCAATAGAATGTTTTCTTCTTATTTCTCACTCTGAACAATGGGGTCTGCAAGATGTAAACGTGTCCTTCTCTTACGAGCTCTGGAAAGAACTGAAGGAAAAACGTTAACAACAATAGCCTGATATGCATACCGTCGACATCGGCATCTGTTGCGATGACTACATGGTTAAATTTAAGACCTTCAAGTCCATCCTCAATGTTGAGTGCGTGCTGCAACAAGTTAAATTCTTCATTCTCATAAACGATCTTTTTTGTTAGTGAGAATGAGTTCAATGGCTTACCGCGCAACGAAAACACAGCCTGAGTTTCAACATCACGACTCTTCGTGATAGAACCACTTGCAGAGTCACCCTCAGTAATAAACACTGTTGTTTCTTCTCTGCGCTTGTGCTTTGTGTCTAAATGAGCACGGCAGTCTCTAAGCTTTTTATTATGAACCTTAGCTTTTCTTGCTCTATCCCTGGCCAGCTTTTTGATTCCTTTGAGCTCTTTGCGCTCTTTTTCTGCTACGAGGATACGTTTTTGTAATGCCTCTGCACTTTTCGGATGCTTATGTAGGTGGTTATCAAGATGCTCTTTGAGGAAATTCAGGACAAATGTCCGGACGGTTTCTCCATCTGGAGCCACATGCGTGGAACCGAGTTTTGTCTTTGTTTGACTCTCAAACACCGGTTCCTCAACTCGGATCGATACAGCAGCAGTTAGACCTGCTCGGATATCTGAAGGGTCATATTGTTTCTTATAAAAGTCCCTCACCACCTTAACCACCGCCTCACGAAATGCAGCGAGATGGGTTCCGCCCTGTGTAGTGTGCTGACCATTAACAAAGGTGTAGTAATCTTCACCACTTGCCATGGTGTGAGTGAATGTCACATCAAGATCTTTGCCGCATAAATTAATTGGCTCATAGAGCATTTCATCATCCATTTCCTCTTTCAAGAGGTCCAGTAATCCGTCTCTAGATTTAAACTTCTTACCGTTGAAGACCACAGTTAAACCTGGGTTCAAGTAGGAATAATAGCGACACATCTTCTCCACGTAACGCTCACGAAATTTGGTTCTTTTTGGGAAAATTTCACGATCGACATCAAACGCGATACGCGTTCCGTTCACCGCATCTTTATCTTTGCGAGGTGTCTTCATATCCTCCACCACTTCGCCACGGCTAAACTCAATTGCCTTAGTCTCACCTTCTCGCCAAGCTTGAATTTCGAAGAATATTGATAACGCATTCACAGCCTTAATGCCCACACCGTTAAGGCCAACAGATTTCTTGAATGCCTCACTGTCATATTTAGCTCCAGTATTGATTTTAGCCGCGCAATCCATCAATTTGCCAAGCGGTATCCCCCTGCCGAAATCTCGCACTTCTACCCGGTCTTCGTCATCGATCGTTACATGAATTTCCTTACCATGGCCCATGACAAACTCATCAATTGAGTTATCCATGACTTCTTTGAGCAAGATGTAGATACCGTCCTCAGGACTAGATCCATCGGCTAACTTTCCGATATACATACCTGGTCGCAAGCGGATATGCTCTTTCCAGTCTAAACTCTTGATGTCGTCTTCTGTGTAACTTGCCATGATGAAAAATGCTTTTGCTTAAGATGCGTTAATTAATCTATTGTGGCAACTACGAAATGCGTAAGAGTCAGTAAATACTAAGCTTTTACTATAGGTTACGACGGCCCAAGCCCTCTATTTCTTTCTGCTGCTTATTGATCAAAAATGAAATAGCTATCCCAGGGAGAACCGATACCCATGTCCAAGCGTGTATAGACTCTATTAGGTCCTCCTCTTCCGAAACTCTGTGTAGGACACGAGTTCGCTCGATGAGTGAAGCCATCTGAGATGCCGCTTCTTTTTCTACTGCACGCGAAAACCACAGGAAACAAATGCAACCAGCAAGCACTAGTCCTACAATAATGATAGTCCACATTGCAGGAACTCGGCCGACAATGGTTCCAAGTACACATCCCACGAAGGTTAGTGGTGGTAAGATGTAACCAAGTTTCACATATTTAATGCGCCACTGAATCAGTTTTTGATGATCTTCCCAAAGCCCAGACAGGCCAAGCTTAATAAGTTGCTGGGCGATTTCTTTACTAGAAGTCGAATGTCTGTATCTCTCATCAATTATAGCCACGCCCTCATTATTAAGCGGAATACCAACCCAAGCGCGCTTCTTAAACTCATAGTTAACCTTGTCATACTTCGCGGAGATCACTTTGAGAATGGTTTCCAAATTCACCGACAACTCCCCTGCTTTGTATAATTTTCGGAAACCAAAGAGATTTGCTACGAGAAAACCTACCAGAATAGGCACAGCGCAGATGAGTATCAGCAATGCTTTCATAAGTTACGCTAAAGGAGTCAAAATAGATTAAGGTTTAGGGTGTGGTTCCGTCCTAAATCTCTCCAACTGATTAGCTAAACTGTAGGTGCGCATTTTAGCAGATGCCCGTCTTCCTAAAGTATCTAAACGACCATACTTACTTGCAATTACCGCTTTTTCTCCCCATTCAACAGCTTTTTTTCTATCTCCCTTAGCGTGCCAAATCTCGCCCATGGTATCTATGTAAGAAGCCTCAAATGGTGTGATTTTCAGTGATGTGTCAGAGTGTTGTAATGCTACATCTAGTTTTCTAACAGCACGTGATAGAATCCACGCAATGGTATTGTGCGTATTTGAGCATTCAGGAAATTCTTCTAGCGATCGTTGTACATATTGATGAGATTCCTCTACCCAGAGATCGTATTGTTTCGTTAAGTCTGTGGTTCTAACAGCGGGGTAGAAATGATCAGCTAATGAACCGTCGCCAACTATGGATTGGTGTGCAAAGTTTAGCATTTTCAGCCCTTTAGCTTTTTCACCGGCTTTATAGAGCTGCATTCCTCGGGTGAATTGAGCATTGTAGAAATCGCTAATGTAATAACCAAAATTAGAGCTTTCAGTGTCTGATGGATGTTCGATGAGGTCAGACGCAGACTTCACCATGAAGAATGCCGCAGCTTTAGCCCATTGTTGTGTATGACTGTATGCGTTGTCAGATCCTGATAAGTAGCCTAATGCAAATTTGTATAAATTTGACTCTCTATCCACAGAACCAATAATGAGAATTCGCTCTACGATTTCAGTAGAAATATCATAATAACCTGCAAGGTAATGCTCAACCGCGATATCGCGAAGTTCATCATTCAGCCCCATGCTTAGAAGCTTGGCGTGATCTAACAACTGATCTGCAGCTTTCTCATCGCCTAGTTTACGCTTCGCGATAGAATAAATGGCATACCATCTTGGTGAATCCTGGAGGAATGAGCTATCTGCATCAAGCAGATTGGCAATTGTTTTCCAGTCGAGACAACTCGCAAGCTCTCTAAGGTATTCCAGCTTCCTCAACGGAATTGCTATTTTGTTCTTTTCAGAATCAAGTAATAGTTTTGCATATTTCTTAGCGCTAATCGCGTCTTGTCTAAACATCGCCACTGAATGCAATGCTGAGCGCATAGACTTTAGACTTACTACACCCTGATTTGAGGCTATTTTGATGAGTTCATCTTGTAACTGGAGGTAAGTTTTCACCTCTGACTGATAAATGCCCATAACGACGGCTAGATCTCGGAATGATTTCTCAGGAGTCACATCATCGCGGTGTAATAATGTGTTCCAAACTAGGTCAGTATCAACAGTATCGTCATACAGGTAAGTCACCATTTGCTCATAGGTGTTGTCATCATTTCCTCTTTCTAGCACCACCTCTATTGCGAGGTCGTGCATCCTGTGATTAGCCATAGACTCTACAACTTTATACCATTCGTTATTCTTCTGAGCCTGTAACTCTTTGAGTAATGGTGAGATGATTTCTTTTGCTGTTTGAGGCAATCCTTTATTGTAATAAAACTCAGACAACATCAAGAGTCTGTCTGAATACGGAATCTGATCTGCGCCTCTAAAAGCACGTTGATCCTGCTGATCCATTTCGAACTCTTCTAGAGCTTGCCGGGTGTTATCTTTAATGAATTTTTGAAGAGATTTTTCATCGGTTATACCTAGTATGGCTAATGCCTTTTTGGGCTGTTCTCTACGCTCTAGATGAGCAAAGGCGTCATATTGGTAGCGTTTCAGTAAGTATGGTTCAACGAGGTTTCCAGCTCCTGTTAAACACATGGATTTCATGGTCTGATTGAGCAAGTCACTAGGTTTATCTCCTTTAAATATGTTGAGCGTTTTGAGTTGTTGGGCGTGAGCTTTCTTAATAAATTCATCACTCTCCCCTTCGTACTGAGCCTTCAATATGGCGAGTCCTGTTTTCGCTATAAACGGTGCTTGTTTTGCATAAAACTGATACATCATAGCAGGATCACCTTCTAATAAATCCAAGTTTGCAATCACACCAACAAGACTCTCTTGCTGCGCGTATTTTCGGATATCAGCTCGACTCGGCTTCTCTAAATGTAAATGCTGTTCCCAGTCTTTATCAACTAGCTGATCACTCATATTCTTGAGTTTTTCTATCTCCTCATCGAGTCTCCCTATGTGGGCATAGAGATACGCTAGCGAACGCAGTGATGTTTCGCTTTTCGGAGCCAGCTTTAACTGTTCGATAGCCGCCTCAACATCTCCTTTTCCCAGAGATTCTTTAGCCGCATGATGAGCTAGCCTGTTAAAGTCTTCGTAGAGAGTTTCAGCGAGAGCTTGGTCTTTCATTTCTGAAAGCATGAAGAGCATCTGAGAGTAGGCCTTTTCTGCATAGAGCTCTCTAAGGATGTCTTCCTTCTCATCGTTATTTGCTGCATCAAATGACTGCACTAACTCAGCAATATGTGGTGGAGTGTCTGGCAAGATTCCGACTTTAATGTATCTAATGAGCTCAGATGATCTAGAAATAAGTTCAGGATTGCTAGACTTAGCGGCCTGCGCCAATGTGTCTAGCATCGGCTTGCCTCTTCGCCAGATCAAATCGCTGGCTTTCTCTCTGATCATGAATTCTTCATTGGCGAGCTGCTGCACGAGTTCACCATGATTCATATCTTCAAGTACTAATTTCTTGGTTTCAGGAAATCCTTGTTGCGTTTCTTTTACCTTTGATTTCCCAGGTTCTGAGTTCTCATGATCATCAGTATTGATGATATCAGCCATGCCGATAGTCGCAGCTAGCAACCCAGCCATTGAGATCCCTGTAGAAATTCCTTTTCTTGTGTATCTTGAAGTCATTATAGAATAATAAGTAGCGCTTCTGATAAACTAGCGCAAATAGGTTGAAATACCAGTTTTCTTTTAAGCTCTCAGATTTAAGTGCTAAAAAAAGGACTAGCTGATCACTCAAACTAGCCCCTGTATGATTTTCCTTCTTAATCTTAACTCTCAGCGTATGCTTCCATCCCTATGCATGAACACATGAGATTTCGGTCACCGTGAACATTATCCACTCTGCCTACGTAAGGCCAGAATTTATGCTGGCGTAGACTCGCCACAGGATAAGCGGCTTTTTCTCTGCTATATGGTCGATCCCAGCTATCACTAATCATCACTTCAGCTGTGTGAGGTGAGTTGGTAAGAACGTTGTTTTCCTTGTCCGCCTTGCCGTCGATTACCTCTTGGATTTCTCCGTGGATGGAAATAAGCGCGTCGCAGAATCTGTCCAATTCTAGCTTAGATTCAGACTCAGTAGGCTCTATCATCAGTGTGCCTGAGACAGGGAAACTCATAGTTGGCGCGTGGTAACCGTAATCGATCAAACGTTTCGCAACATCTTCCACTCCTATTCCAGAAGCATCAGTCAGCGGACGAACATCAATAATACATTCGTGCGCTACCAGCCCTTTGTTTCCTGTATACAAAATCGGGTAAAATTCTTTTAGACGATGCGCTACATAGTTCGCGTTGAGGATAGCGATCTTGGTCGATTCCGTGAGACCTTCCGCACCCATCATTGCGATGTACATCCATGAAATAGTATTGATAGAGGCACTTCCAAATGGTGCGGCACTCACAGCACCTTCCTGCGAATCTGTATTTCTGTGTCCGGGAAGAAACGGGACAAGTTGCTTAGCAACACCGATAGGGCCGACTCCAGGACCTCCTCCACCATGTGGTATGCAGAAGGTCTTATGCAGATTTAAATGACACACATCAGCACCGATATGACCCGGACTAGTGAGGCCTACCTGAGCGTTCATATTTGCTCCATCCATGTAAACCTGACCACCATTCGCATGGATCGTCTCACACATCACCTTAATTGTGGCTTCATAAACACCGTGAGTTGAGGGATAAGTTACCATCAAACACCCTAGGTTAGCTGCATGCTTTTCAGCCTGGGCAGTGAGATCAGTCACATCGATATTTCCTTCATCGTCGCATTTCACCGGCACCACCTTGAAACCAGCCATGACAGCTGATGCGGGGTTTGTGCCATGAGCTGAAGTAGGAATAAGGCAGATATTTCTATCAGTATCACTATTTGCGATGTGGTATCGACGGATCGCTAACAGGCCGGCAAACTCACCCTGTGAACCCGCATTCGGCTGAAGCGAAACAGCTGCAAAACCTGTGATTTCAGCTAGCCACTCAGAGAGACTATCTAACATGTCAAGATAACCATGAGTCTGCGATTCTGGCGCAAATGGATGGATATTAGCAACTGTCGGCCATGAAAGCGGCATCATTTCTGACGATGCATTTAACTTCATCGTGCACGAGCCAAGAGCGATCATCGATTCATTCAGGGCTAGATCACGCTTCTCTAATCTCGCCAAATAACGCAGCATTTCAGTCTCAGAATGATAACGGTTAAACACTTCAGCTGTGCAGAATGATGATTCACGGGTGAAGCTCCCTTCCCAGCCAAATGATTCATCCTCAGGCATCACAATGTCAGCATCTACGCCAAATGCCTGCAAGACTGCCATGCCATGTTCAGGCGTGTGCGTTTCATCAAATGAAAGCCCAACAGTATCAGAATCGATCACGCGGAAATTAAGCCCAAACTCATGAGCTGAAGCATGGATCTCGTCCGCCTTACCCGGAGTTTTAACGGTCAAGGTATCGAAAAATACTTCATTAGTAAGTTCAAAGCCAGCCGCCTTGAGGTTATGCGCCACAACCGTCGCCATCTCGTGACACCCCATCGCGATAGTTTGTAAGCCTGCGGGTCCGTGGTAAACTGCATACATCGAAGCCATCACAGCAAGTAACACCTGAGCAGTGCAAATGTTAGAAGTCGCCTTATCTCGACGGATATGCTGCTCGCGAGTTTGAAGCGCTAGTCGGTAAGCTGGTTTTCCATTAGAATCTATGGAAACTCCAATGATACGACCCGGAAGCTTGCGCTTAAGTGCATCTTTACAAGAAATGTATCCAGCATGAGGTCCTCCAAAACCAAATGGAACACCGAATCTCTGACTAGAGCCTACTGCAATGTCCGCACCGAACTCACCAGGAGGACGAAGCACGGTCAGAGCAAGCAGATCAGCAGCTACAATAGTCATCGCTTTTGCTGCGTGAACCTTATCGTGAAATTCAGCGAAATCATGAACCCCACCGTCAACATCTGGATACTGCATGATGGTAGCAAAAAGCCCCTCACAAGTAGCAGGATCAAATGACTTCCAATCACCCACTTTAACAATAATGCCGATTGGCTCACAACGGTTCTGCACAATATCAATAGTCTGCGGCAAGCACTTATCCGAAACAAAAACAGTGGTTCCTTTTGACTTGCCAGATTTAGCCAGAGCCACCGCTTCAGCAGCTGCTGTTCCCTCATCAAGAAGTGATGAATTTGCAATATCTAATCCAGTAAGCTCCGAAATCATCGTCTGATAATTGATCAGTGCTTCTAGTCTGCCCTGAGCAATTTCTGCTTGGTAAGGAGTGTAAGCAGTGTACCAACCTGGATTTTCAAGAATATTTCTCTGAATCACAGCTGGAGTCAAGGTGCCATAATAACCCTGACCTATGCATGAAGTCATCACTTCATTTTGATCCATGATCTGCTTGAGTAATCCAAGTGCTTCCACTTCAGAAAGCGCTTGAGGCAAATCCATTTCGTGATCAAAACGAATGTTCGAAGGAACTGCCTCATCGATGAGATCTACGATGCGTTCGTATCCGAGTGTTCTGATCATTTCGTCACGATCATCGCCAAAGACGCCTACGTGGCGGCTACAAAAATCTATATGTGCTGACATGGTTGTTAGGTATAAGTTGATTAGTTTAAAAGAAAGAAAGGAACATGATGCATGCTCCCTTCTCAGTGAATTTAGGATAATGTTTTGTTACTTTTAGCGAGCTATCTAGCCACCTATGTGTGCAGTATATGCCGCGGCATCCATCAGTGATTCAACATCAGTTAGATCTTGGATCTTCATCTTGAAAATCCAGCCTTTCCCATGCGGATCAGTATTCACAAGCCCAGGATCAGCTTCCAGATCTAGATTTGTCTCCACTATCTCACCAGCCAATGGCGCGTATATGTCAGATGCAGCTTTAACAGATTCCACAACTGCAATCCCCTCTTCTTCCACACATTCGCGGCCAATTTCTGGAAGCTCTACAAAAACAATATCAGTAAGTTCTTCCTGAGCATGCTCGGTGATTCCTACTGTGGCGACATCGCCCTCAAGGGCTATCCATTCATGGTCTGCTGTGTATTTTAAGTTTGCTGGTATGCTCATAATAAATTGTTCGGTTAAATTGTTGTTAGTCTTTTATGGATAAATTAGTCCTTCTTGTAAAAAGGTTTTTTCACGACCTTAGCAGAGAATTTCCTACCACGGACATCGATATCTACTTCTGTTCCTACTTTGGCAAATTCCACTGGCAAATAGCCCATACCAATTCCCTCTTTCAGACTCGGCGAGAAAACTCCACTAGTAAGCTCGCTAATCTGATTTCCCTCTTTAGAAAATACACCATAATGCGCACGTGGCGGAGCTCCTTTTCCGGTGTATTTGATCGCCACTAGGCGCTCCTTCATACCTTGCTCCTTTTGCTGTTTTAGCACATCTCGTCCGATAAATGGTTTATCTAATGCGCAGAAAAAACCTAAGCCAGCCTGTACTGGTGTCCTCTCTGGCGATAAATCTGAGCCGTTGAGCGGATAGCAGACTTCCAGCCTTAGACTATCACGCGCACCAAGTCCACAAGGTTTAGCTCCAGCATCTATGAATTTCTTAAACCATGTAGAACCCTGCTCAGCAGACACAAAGAGCTCAAACCCGTCCTCCCCCGTGTAACCAGTACGACAGACAATAAATTTCTGGCCGTCTTGCTCCCAAGTATCAATACCATTTCTACTAGGCAACTCACGATCAGGAAGCAGTTTCGCATAAGCCTCTACAGCATCCGGCCCCTGCACCGCCATGCCTGCCCATGCATCAGACTCATTCGTCAACGTGAGTCCGTCAGCTAAGTGCTTATTAAGCCACGCAAAATCTTCATCGATCTTCGATGCATTCACCACGAGGAAAATCTGATCCTCTCCGAAGCGGTAAATGATTAAATCATCGATCACCCCGCCCTGCTCATTCAGCATAAAAGTATATTGGGCTTCGCCGATGGCTAGCTTGTTTACATCGTTTGCTAAAATGCCATTAAGCCATTCTTCAGATCCTGCACCTACAAGAAAAAACTGACCCATATGAGAGATATCAAAAATCCCCACAGACTCACGTACCGTATTGTGCTCATCCATATTAGAAGTATATTGCACTGGCATATTCCAGCCTGCAAAGGGAACCATTTTACCTCCTAACTCAATGTGAAGTGCCTCTAGAGGAGATGATTGAATTGCTTGATCGCTCATATGCACGCAGTAGGTATGAAATTCGTGAAAATGTCAATAATACAGCGAAATATTAAGCGATTGTTTTGCTCTATGAGCAACATAAATCCTCATCATGAATCATGTTGCTGAATCAACCTCATTCTGCCTGCTTCAAATGAAACATGAACTTTTCTTCGTTCTCTTTAGTTATCGTTGCAAGAGCAACAGGTCCTACACCCTTTTTATAGTAGCTCTTAGTCTTCATCCCATTACCCATAGTCTGTTCTAGGACAAGCAGCCCATCCATATTGAAACCTTTGATTGCAACTCCCCCATCTAAAGTAACTACTTTACTAGTCACTTCAAATCCCCTGATCTTCGATGTCCAAGTATAACCTTCCTTCAATTTGGAAACAGAGGGCATTGCTAAAACCTCAGTTTTAAACCCTGTATTGATCACGTAAAGATTACCCTCTTCATCTACACGAGCCAAACCCTCGGTGGGATATTTCTTTTCACCAGCTTTATCCAACATCCAATTCTTTGTTAGATAGTATTTCATACCTTCTTGTTCTTTCGTTTCACCTGTATATTGTGAAATAGACTCAGCTATGCCCCCTCCAGCCACTCCGTCAATATAAGTAAATACAGTCTGTTTTTTCTCACTGACTGGGAAATACGGATGATCTGCCAGTGTGATTGCTATACTCCAGAGTAATGTAAATAATGATATGCATGCTAATTTCATAGTGGTTTGTTTATGTTTAAATTAATAATATGATCTATGTTTATTTAAGTCCCAATCATTTTGATGCATTAGAGCAAAACAAGTCAAACCAGTAATTGATTTTTAACAGAATAATCCTTCATCATTGGGTGAAAAATAGTTCGCTATTCTTAGTCCCTAAACTATAAATAATGCATGGAAAATCCTTATCAAACACCTGACTCAAACCCACACTCTCCTGATATCCCTAAATCGCCTCAAGATTTAGACATCCCAGGTCTCAGCAATGCAGTCTATCCCCTATTTGTTTCTTTCAAGATTCTAGCATTCGCCCCACAGTTGCAGATCACAGACTCTGCAGGTAGATCACTCGTCTACGTAAAACAAAAACTATTCAAATTTAAGGAGAAGGTAGACATCTTCACAGATAAGTCCAAAACCACCCAACTAGGCACCATCAAAGCGAACAAGGTGATCGACTGGTCAGCACGTTACTTCTTCGCCAGTAATGACGGTAGTGAAATTGGCTCCGTAGGCAGAAAAGGAATGCGTTCCCTCTGGAAAGCGAGTTACGAAACCTTCAACCCCGGAGACGACACTCCAGACTACCACATCTCCGAGGAAAACCCTATGTCCAAGGTGTTTGATAGTCTCATAGGTGAAATCCCCATCGTAGGAATGGCGACCTCTTACCTGTTTAATCCAAAGTATCTAGCAACTCAGAAAAGCAACGGCGAAGGAGTCATGCGTGTCACCAAAAAACCTGCACTTTGGGAAGGTAAATTCCAGATCGACAAGCTATCAGATGCACTCACACCACAGCAGGAGCTCAATCTCATTTTCTCCTTCATCATGCTTCTTCTGTTAGAACGCTCACGTGGCTAAATGAACCAGTGCCAACAGACCGTAATCCCCCACCAAGAATGGAGGGACACAGCTGAGCTCTTCACCCAGCAAGTGAAGAGTTGGACTGAGCCCTACCGCAAGAAAAAGGGCAAAGGAGCCAAGCACCCAGTGCATGATTTCCTATTCTCCTACTATTCCTATTCCATGGGGAGATTAGAAACCTGGCATCCAGGATTCGGCGTTCTGTTAGAGTCTCCACCGCTAGACCATTTCAGTAGTAAATATTACCGTGAAATCAACGGCACTGTCTTCTTGGACCCCACGCTCATGCCTCATAAGCGCATTCCTAGACTGCGCTGGATTCAGAAACTGTTAGAATCAACTCAAGAACGCCCGGCTAACTTCTCATGCTTCGGATTACATGAATGGGCAATGGTTTACCAAGCAGAAGACGTGCGTCACCGCGAGTCAGCACCACTTCGACTTACCCAACAAGAAACTAACAAAGTTTTAGAGAGCAGAACGGTGCGCTGCACCCACTATGATGCATATCGCTTCTTCTCATCCTCTGCCCACAGTATGAACAAGCTCAACCCTGAAAGTGAAACCCTCCCCGAGTTCGAGCAACCAGGCTGTCTACACACCAATATGGACCTCTACAAATGGTGTTACAAAGCCATGCCTTGGATCTCCAGCGACATACTCTGGCAATGCTTTCTTCTCGCCAAGGACATCCGCGAACTAGACATGCGAGCCTCCCCCTACGATCTAACAGAATACAACCTGACCCCAGTTAAAATAGAAACCAAACAAGGCCGCGAAGAATACGAATCTCTCCAACGCTCCTTCTCTCTCCGATCCGAAGCAATAAGAAAATCCCTGATCCAACAGCTTAATAGCGTTCTCAATATCGCCGAGGGTATTGAAAATCGGCTTTAGTAAATCATTCGCATACTATGGCTTCTGTCCTAACAATGCTTGAACTCGCGTAAAGTTCTCTTTTGCCTTTGCTAAATCTTCAGGAGTCGTGAATCTTGGTTTTAACCCAACAGCATTTTGGTAGAACTCTACCGCCTTAGGCAAGTCTCTCTCTAGACCGTGACTACCTTTTTCATAGATTTCACCTAGGTCAATCATTGCATCAATATGTTTTTTTACAGCAGCCTGTTCTAGTAGCCTTAGACCTTCCGTAATATCATGTATAACATTCCCTTCATTAAGGTAGATAACTCCCAAACAATAAGCTGAATATTGGCTCCCTAGATCTATTGATTTTTTTAGATACTCGACCCCTCGAACAGGATTTGGCTTGAGTCCAGCCTCTCCATAAAATATAGCTTTACCTAGGAAATAATAACAACTTGATTTTAAATGCCCTGCTGCCGAGGCACTTCTTAAAAGCTCGATCGCCTTATCTCCATTCTTCTCTACTCCCTCGCCATTAAGATAGCAAATGCCTAAATTATATGCAGAATATGCGTCGTTGAGATCATTGCCTATTCTGGCGTATTTGACAGTTAAATCCACATCCTTAGGATTTCCAAGATCCCCATCCCGATAAATTGTTATCACTTTCCTAATCGCCAGTCTGTTTCCCTTATCTGCAGCCTTAATATAGAGTTCTAGAGCTTTCACAGGATTTCTTTCAACGTGCTGCCCATTCCTGTAGAGTGTGGCCAAAGCTTCTTGGCTAACAGGATGATTAGCTTCCACAGCCTTATTCAGCCACTTTAGTCCTTCTTCTTCATTCTGCTCTATCCCGTGCCCACGAAGTGTACGAAGTGCGTATTCTGTCATGCTATACCCATGCCCTTTTTCCGCAAAAGACCTATAAAGTTCTACCAATTTAGGTTGACCAACTTGTCTGCCGTATTTTCCGATGATCAACTGATGGTAATCGGATAGCCGATTAGTGAGATACTGATCAGCCGCTTTCACGTCCTCTTTTGCTGTATCAATAAAGTATTGCTCATACCACCTCTCGGCGGCATCTATGTTCTTAGAGACACCATAATGGCCATGAAATAATGCATCTGCGAGTTTAACTTTAGCAGGAGTATAGCCAGCTTCAGCCGATTTGGTCATCCAGTATATCATCAGCTTAGGGCTATGATCAACCCCGTAGCCCTTTCCATAGAAAAGGGCTAAGTTAGATTGTGCAATGAAATCTCCTTGCTCAGCCGATTTCTTATATAGCTCAGATGCTTTTAAAATATCCTTAGGCACCCCGATTCCGTGCTCATAATTATAACCTAATACTAACTGAGCCTGTGCATGATCCTGGTTTACCGCTAAATTCAAATATTTTATCTCTGTTTCAATATGCTCATAGATCCCAGAGCCCTTACGGTTAACAAGTGCCCATTTATACTGCATATCAGCGTTGCCAGCGACTGCGTCCTTGACGAGCATATCTTCATCCACATAGCTGAAAAAGTCTTTTGAAAATGGGCGTGTCTTGGCACCATGTTTCATCACCGCAAGCCTATTATTAGCAAGTTTAAGCACGTTGGTGGCAGGCTGATAACCTGCGTCGGCATCAAGCTCTAAAAGCTCTCGGTCAACATGCTTGTAAAAATCGTAGTCAAATGACTTACCAAATGCGCAGAATTCTTCAGATTTTTTCCGGTTTTCTATGAGGTCTATTGCTTGCCTAACTTCTAAGTTTCCCGCAGCCGCATCTTTCTTCAGAAGGTCAAAATCAAAATATTCAACGGCACGTGGGTTGAACGCTTTCCCTATCTGAACAGAAGACGTGAGCAGCGCTCTGTTAGATAGAAGATTGACTAGTTGTTTGGCATTATCATTCCCAGCATCAGCATCGGCCTGAAGCATCGTTAGATCAAAATGCTCTAATGTTTCATTGGGGATAGATTTACCCAGCTGGATGAGTTCTTGGGCCGCCATCTTGTTATCATACCTCTCTAAAATTTGTGCGGCATAAGAGCCTCCTTCTTCGGCATCTTTTCTGAGAAGATCGATGTCTATTTGCTCCTCTAGATCATCAGGCAGAGGTTTACCTTGGACGATTAGTTTGCCTGCTACGATACGGTTTTTCAACACAGAGTTCTTTGCATCACTCTGTATTCTAATTAACAAGACACCAGCTACCAGGGCACACAACAACAAGACGGCTACCATCCTAACAAGATTCTTTTGACACTTCATCATCTAATGTTTAAAGCAAATTATAACCTTACACAAGCTCGCTCTATGAAATCAGCGCAAGCCGTCACCAACTTTCTCATATCTCCACTTCGACAAAAAGTATACCACTCCTAGCTTAATTTCTCAGCATATTGTTTAGTCTCATCAATGAATTCTTGTGCAATGGGTTTGATCAGACCTTGATACAATATCCCAATGATGAGCGGTGAAAAGCCATCTAGAGGAATCACATGGCAACCTTCAGCAATGAATTTCTCACCAGATTCTCCCGGGACGGCTACCGCTATACCAGCCCCGAAACCTCGTCTCACATAGCTCTGAATCACATCGAGAGAGTTCACTTCCACGCTAACATCCCAAGCTATTTTACGCTCTTGCAGGCCTTTCTGGAAAATCTGCTGTAATGCTTCATGCGGCGGCAGCCCCACTAGCGGGATCTTCGCTTTCAAGCCTGTCCCATCATCACTTTCCTCAATGAGATCATCCAGCGTCTTCACCTTACACGTCTCAGGCACCAACAGCACAATGGGTAATCTCAGCAACTCTTCCGCCTTCAGCCCGTCAGTAAGTTTTCCGTAGATGATACTAATCGCGATGTCCGCCTGTTGGTTGATCAGACTAGTATAAATGGCAGCAGGATCCACTTCTCTTAAACTGAGTTTCAAATCAGGAATCCGCAGCTTCATTCTCTCTAGAACATTCGGTAAATGTGTCCGCAACACAGATGCAGAAGCGCAGACTCTTAGATGCTTCCCTAACTCCCCTTTCAAGCTCTCTTCCATCTGCCCCATCTGTGAGAAAAATGGATACACATAATCATAAAGTTCATCCCCCTCTGGCGTCAGAGCGAATGGACGTCGGTTAAAAAGCTTCACCCCTAGCTCACTTTCTAACTGTAATATCTGCCCACTCACCGCTGGTTGCTGAATCCCATATGGCATCTTCCTCACCGCAGCAGTGATGCCTTCAAATTTTGCAACGTAGTAAAATAGCTCTAAGTGATGAACATTCATATGGCATATGTAACAACAATCTATTATCACTTTCAATGATGATCTTAGGATATTTCCATCGACCGACTGCATTTTTCACCTATAGTCCCCCAAGCAATGAAGAAAGAAACAGCAACTAAAGGCAGAACACTAGCGATTGGCGATATTCATGGATGCCTAGATGCCCTGAAAACACTAGAAGAATTCGTAGGCTTCAGTGAGAACGACACCATCATCACACTCGGTGACTACATCGACCGAGGACCAGATTCCAAGGGGGTTATCGATTGGCTTATTTCTGGCCGCGAGAAATATAATCTCATCACCCTCGCGGGAAACCATGAACTCATGATGGAGGACTCCAAACACAGTGCCGCGGCACATTATTTCTGGAGCATCAATGGAGGAGAAAGCACATTGATGTCGTTTGATTGTTGCGTTGAGGATGTTCCCACTAATTATTGGCAATTCATCAAAAGTTGCGAACTTTTCTATGAAACAGACAGTCACATCTTTGTTCATGCAGGCTTAGAGCCATCACTCGCACCAGAAGATCAGAATCCCGATACTCTTTGCTGGTTGAGGTTTGGAAATTTAAAACCACACGACTCTAACAAAACAATTATCTGTGGACACACACCCCAGAAATCTCACATCCCAGGTATCCTCCCTCACGCTATATGTATAGATACCCATGCTTTTAACCCAAGAGGATATCTGACCTGTCTAGATGTGGAAACTGGAGATTACTGGCAGGCTAGTAATCAAGGAATTAAGCGTAAAAAAACACTAGAACTAACGGACCTTACATCATGATTAAATTACTACTACTCACAGCTCTGACACTACCACTTTGTTGCCTAGCCCAAGAGAAATCTGACGACAACGCCCTCGTAAAACGCCTTCTCACGGAAGACCTAGGGACCAGATCATTTTTATTCTCCCAAGTAGTAGAAAGCTCTAGTGGTAAAAAAGTGCTCCCCTTCGATAAAGCAACGCCAAGCCATGCTGTTGCTCTAGCCCAAATCAAAATATCCATAGAAAAGGCGATCATCACCCTAAATAAACCTGACTCCCCTATTAAGAAACTCCGCAGAATCAATGAAGCGTCACGTTACTTTGAGGACATGCTCTTGATCGAAATAGCCAAGCATCCAGAACTCAACTGCACTGTCCCGCAGAACGCACAAGGTAAAGCTCAGCGTTCAGGCTATCCAGACATGCGAATAGAGCACACTCCCAGCAAAACGGTATTCTACCTCGACCCTAAGCTCTATGAAAATAAGTCTAGGTCATCCAGCCTCCGCACATTCTACTACGAGCCTAAAACCCGCACGATGAAGATCCAAGATGATGCCGTGCACCTACTACTAGGCATCAGCCACGATGGTGTCGATGGCGACTGGACATTCTTAAACTGGGAACTCGTGGACTTATCAAAATTTAAAGTCCGCTTGAAAGCTGAGTTTCAAGCGTCCAATAAAGATCTGTATCGCAAAGAAAACCTAATCGAATCCTCCGCTACAGAATAAAACCTTACCTCCCTGGTTGAGCACCACTGACTTTAGATGGCTTATCAAATTCTAGATAAGTCGTGCCAGTCACTTTATTATCCTGTAGACTATCTACACGCATACGTTTAAGCGTGTATTCCTTGCCCACTTTCATGAGATCGGTGACTTGAAATTGCTTCAATGGATGACCAGCTGCGTTATATCCGACCACGCGCATCAGCGCTCCATACTTCTGGTGAACCCATGCATATACAATGCGGTAGTCGCCAGATTGCCCCGGGTTGATGAGCCTTACTTTATAACAATTCTGCCCACTAATTTTCTCCTCACCCACGATAGCACTATTCTGCCAGTAAAGGAATCTCATAGAAAGATCCTCGAATGATAAATCCGTCTTGTTGATCTTCTCTGCGAGTTTCGCATTACTAAACTTACGCGTCTTTGCTCCTACGATTTCAAGCAGATCAAATTGATTCTGCTTCAGGCGCATATGGAATCGGTAATCCTTACCACTCACCTTGTATTGAAACTGAATATTCTCACCTCTGAGGAACAGCGTCACAGGTGTCTGCCGTCCATCTTTTTTCATATGCCCGTGAAGATCTTGATGCTGGAGAGTAGCGGCGAATCTTGCTCCTCGGAGAACTTTCTCCGCTGCTTCATCTGCATACGCGGACATCGTGCTGAGAGCTGACATTGTGGCGACTACCATCGTGGTAAACAACTTGTTTTTCATGCTAGAAAAGTAACACTTCATACTCATATGACAACTAGAAGTTCAGAATTATTCATTCAGATTCACTTTTTTCTTCATCATCTCTCATAGCCTCCTAATATGCCCACATGTCCACACCAGAATTTCACTATCAAAAACCCTTTCCTCTCGGTCCAGATAAAACTGAATATGAACTCATCAGCACCGAAGGCATCTCTGTAGAAAAACTCGGTGATCGAGAAATCCTCACAGTGAGCAAGGAAGCGATCACTCATTTGGCGAACGAAGGCTCTAAAGAAATCTGCTTTAAACTCCGTTCTGGACACTTGAAACAAGTAGCAGCCATCCTAGATGACCCTGAGGCCACCGATAATGACAGAATGATGGCTCTCACCCTGCTGAGAAATGCAGAGATTGCGGCAAAAGGAATTTTACCGAACTGCCAAGACACAGGCACAGCTATAGTCATGGCTAAAAAAGGTGAAAATGTTTACACCGGGTTCAACGATGCAGAAGCCATTTCACACGGCATCTATAAGACCTACACTGAGGAAAACTTGCGCTACTCACAAGCCATGCCTCTCACCATGTATGAAGAAGTAAACTCTAGGACCAACCTTCCCGCCCAGATCGACCTCTACGCCACACCAGGTAATGAATATGAATTCCTCTTCATCTCCAAAGGCGGAGGCTCCGCTAACAAGACATTTCTATATCAAGAAACAAAGGCGCTGCTGAACCCAAATACACTCAAGTCATTCTGCGTAGCTAAAATGGCGACACTAGGAACCTCAGCCTGCCCACCTTATCACATCGCTATCGTTATTGGCGGCACCTCAGCAGAGACCTGCCTCAAGACAGTGAAAATGGCATCTACTCGCTATTATGATGAACTCCCCACTACAGGAAACGAACACGGACAAGCATTCCGCGATGTTGAACTGGAAAAGGAATTGTTAGAGTTATCTCGTGACATTGGCATCGGCGCCCAGTTCGGGGGCAAGAACTTTGCACTAGATGTTAGAGTGATCCGTCTACCTCGCCACGGCGCCTCATGTCCAGTAGGGATCGGCGTTTCATGCTCAGCAGACAGACAGGCAAAGGCTAAAATCACCAAGGACGGCATCTTCCTTGAAAAACTAGAGTCTAATCCTGGGCAATTCATTCCAGATAAATACCGTGATTGGAAATTTAATGGTGTCAAAATTGATCTAGATCAAGGCATGGAGAAAACTCTAGCCACACTCACCAAATACCCAGTTACCACTGCCCTTTCATTGAGTGGAACCATCATAGTTGCGCGAGATAGCGCACACGCCAAACTCTTAGAAATGTTAGAATCTGGTCAAGGACTTCCAGACTACGTCAAAGATTTCCCTATCTATTATGCAGGCCCTGCGAAGAAGCCAGAAGGCATGGCATCAGGCTCATTTGGTCCTACCACAGCTGGAAGAATGGATGCTTATGTGCCTGTCTTCCAAGAACAAGGAGCCTCAATGGTAATGCTAGCAAAAGGCAACCGATCTCAGATGGTGACCGATGCCTGCAACAAATACGGAGGCTTCTATCTTGGATCAATGGGCGGCCCAGCTGCCATCCTTGCAAGAGACCATATTAAATCCGTAGAAGTGGTCGATTTCCCAGAGCTAGGCATGGAAGCGGTATGGAAAATCCGCGTAGAAGATTTCCCTGCATTCATTCTAGTCGATGACAAAGGCAATGATTTCTTCCAAACAATCAATTCTTGTCCTGCTTGCTAGGAATTTGCCTTTCATTATCTGAATTTCTGTCATAGTTTCCCGACATGAGCTGCGCTGGACCAAGAATGAAGATGGACCCTACTCTCCACACGGATAAAAAGCCGTCATGGATTAAGGTTCGCTTGCCGAATAATCCCGTATTCTGGGATACTAAATCCATGATCAAAGACCTGAACCTCGTCACTGTTTGTGAAGAGGCTCAGTGCCCTAACCGATGGGAATGCTGGGGTCAAGGAACTGCCACGTTCATGATCGCTGGTGATAAATGCACCCGCGCATGTGGATTCTGTGCTGTTAAAACAGCCAAGCCAGACGCCCTAGAAGACGATGAACCAATGCGTGTGGCAGAAGCTACCAAGCGCATGAGCCTCAAGCACGTGGTCATCACTGCCGTAGCCCGAGACGATCTCAAGGATGGAGGTGCCGAGCACTTCAACCGTACGATCTCTGCCGTGCGCGCACTGAACCCAGGAATCATCATCGAAGTCCTCGTTCCTGATTTCAACGACCGCGACTGGGCACTCCAACTATGCATGGACGCCCGCCCACACATCTTTAACCACAATCTAGAAACAGTCGAACGTCTCACTCCCCTCGTCCGAAGTAGAGCAAAATACTGGCGTTCACTCGCCGTGCTCAAGAAAGCTGGCGAAATGGTAAACGGTAAGGTTTCAGTCAAGTCTGGCATCATGCTAGGACTCGGTGAAACCCACGAGGAAATCCTCAAAGCAATGGATGACCTCTTAGACCATAAAGTCACCGTCCTAACACTTGGACAGTATCTCCGGCCTACACCACGTCACTTGCCAGTAGTAGATTACATCAAACCAGAGTATTTTGATGAACTCAAGCAAATCGCTCTCGATAAAGGATTCCGTCACGTAGCTAGTGGACCTCTAGTTAGATCATCCTACCACGCAGCAGATTTCCGTCCTGAGCTAGATGTTTTAGACGACATCGAAGCCGACCTTCGTGGCACGACTGAGCTAGAACTAAAGCCTAGCGATCTCCCTATTCCATCAGCATCTGGAGAAGTAGTGAAATCCACGCTTGGCTAGAGAAATTTCAGATCCTATGAAAACATCAGCACCACCTACGGGAGCTCCCCTCTGGCTCCCTGTGGTGATAGGAAACATTATCCCTCTCATTGGGGTGTTATTTCTCAATTGGAGCCTCCCTCAAATTGTCATCCTTTATTGGATCGAAAACCTCATCCTCGGATTCTGGAATGTTCCGCGGATCATTCTTTCTGGAAGTTCAGGCAAACTAAAAAACATCCCACTAGCCCTGTTCTTCATCGTCCACTACGGGATATTCTGCTCAGTTCACGGTGTGTTCATCATGGGATTAGTAAATTACTCATCAGGTAATTCCTTCAGCTCCACAAGATCTGAAATGGCAGACTACGCAGGCACAGGCTTAATCCTTGGTGCGTTGATCATGTTTATCTCTATCGGCTGGGATTTCTTTTCCAGTTACATAAAGAACGGTGAATACAAAAAATGGACCCAACAGAAAGCAATGATGCACCCCTATGCCCACATCCTCGTAATCCATTTCGCCATTCTCATCGCTGGATTCGCCACTGTAGCCCTAGGCTCACCACTCATTCTCCTCCTAGCCCTCATCGTAGGCAAAACATTTATCGAGCTCAAAAGCCGCCAGAAAAAACTTACCTCTAGCTCTAAAACTTACCTCTAGTTTAAGCTAGTTTAGCCTGTATCCGCTCACGATCCGCTTTCTTAAGGCTTTGCACCACTAACCTTAACGATTCAACGATCATTTCCTCGATTAGCTTACTAGGAACGGATCCGTCCAGTGTCACGGTATTCCAATGCTTTTTGTTCATATGGTAACCGGGCTTCACTGCATCATACTCATCACGCAGCTCAAGAGCTCTATCCGGATCACATTTGAGATTAACCGCTGTAGGAAACGAATCAGGACTAGTGAGCGCAAACATCTTCCCACAAACTTTATAGACTAAAGTATCAGGACCAAATGGAGACGTCTCCTCCACCTCCGGATAGGACATGCATTGTTGAATTAATTGATCTAGGTCCATAGTCCTCGGTACTATAAAAATCACATCTCATGAAAAAAGAGATTATTTAATACAGAAATACTAAGTTATTAGCGAATAACAATTTATATTCGAACTTCTAAAAACAAGAAAGTCCACATATCAAAGTGGACTTTCTCTTTTTTAATTAAATACTGAATCTTATCGCTTGCGTCTCAACAGGAAACCTGCAGAACCTAAAATCAGAAGACCAGCGCTTGATGGCTCAGGTACTTTTGACTCAGAAAAGGCAATGCTATCAATTGCTCCACTTTCGATATTAAAGTCAATCGATGCAATATTCTTTATGCCTAGATAGTCAGCAGTAATACCGCTGAAGTTGTTCGCGAAATTATTACCAAAAGCAGCACTACCGTCAAAAGCTAGTAGATCTGATGGCTTCCATGTTTCAAATCCCCCAAAGGAGTCCCTGAACACAATCGAAACTGCGCTTCTAGCATTTTCTGGAGTGTCATAGAGACTGAACCCCACTGTATCAACATACAGACTAGAAAAGGACACAGTTATTGTTCCTCCGTCACCTTGATCGCTTGGGTTATCAATGATGTTATCACCATTTTTATCGGTAATGTTTTCAGCGATTATTAAAGCATTTCCAGGTTTTGTTCCTTCAAGATTTCCTCCTTTAAATGGAATTTCAAGATCAGGGTCTGCACCACCTGTATTATTAGTACTATAAATGGCAAGTTGATCGTAGATTCCTTTAGAATCAACAGAAAATGTAACTCCCTGAGAGCTATATTCTGATCCACTGAAAAAACTTCCATGTTGTAGACCTGTGGCCTTATCGTCAAATGTTATCACCGTCTGACCTGAAGCTATTCCTGCTGCTCCTGCCATCGATAATAGTGTTATAGTTATTTTATTTCTCATAATTGATGTATTATATTTTTTAGTTAGGGGAGATAGCTCATCGTCGAGAAGACATGATCATTCTTATGAAACGATCAATATAGCTCTCAGAAGCTCTTTCTATGGGGTGCTAATCAAACTTATTTCATCACTTGTTGATGAATATTTGTTAACAACGTGTATTATAAAGTTGATTGAATGTATCACACAAGAATTAGCACGAACTCTTAAGAAAACCATAAATTAACAACTAGTTTAAAAACACAAAACACACTTAATATAAGCAAGTAACAACACTGTTAAATATATCACAAGGCTGCCTATCAAGAAGGCTATGTATTCATCATAAATGAATCATTCAGCAATACACAATATAACAGCTAGTAAGTCAAAAGAGTATTTATAGCCAAAGATACTGAGTCAGCGTTCCTCTATGCATGGAAACGTATTAACTTACCAACAATTCGCACAACTAACCTTTTAAACAATCACGCAACAGACGAAATCTATTTCATTAACTTACTCATTAGATGTGTTTTATCAGCAGAAGAACAAGCCTAGAAGATACCTAACAAACTGAAAAATAGTTAATACACGAACTTAGTGATTATTTTATGCAATATTGAAAGAAAATCTCCACCTCCCAAGAGCATCTACTTAAAATCACTGGAACCTTCCAAGCTCTTTTTTCTACGGTGAATCGCCTTCATGATCACTCCGTCGGCAGGACCGAACATCCAGGCGATGAGAAATAATATCGTGCCCGCAATCACCACTCCTGCAGACTCTTTCCCGTTGAAGGCTACACTAATATAAATGCCCGCGATGGAAGATATCAGTGCGTGGATAGCGGAAAGAACTAACATCAATTTCAACCTATGAGTGCAGAGATACGCAGTAGCTCCAGGTAAAACCAGCAGCGCAATCACTAGGATAGCTCCTACGGCTTCAAACGCCGAAACGACAACCACAGATAGCACAGCCATCAGAGCATAATGAACGGTTCCTGGCTTATACCCAAACGAAGCCGCCAGCCCTGCATCAAATGAACTCAAAGTAAGGATACGGTAAAATATCACAATCAATATCACTGTGATAATGGCAACTACTACCGCTGGAAAAATTGAGTCTGGCACATCGAATCCCATAAAATCGATCGTCTTCGTATAAGCCACATGGGAAACATTCCCTTCCAAGACACAGTCTTGATCCAGATGAACTTTATCTCCAATAAGAAACCTGATCAGCACTAAACCAAGCGCAAACAGCGAAGTGAACGCAATCCCTATAGCCGAGTCTTGCTTTATCCGTGTGCGTCGATGGATCTGTTCGATAAGAAATGTCACTAATACTCCAGCGAAAGCCGCACCCACAAGCAACCAAGGAGAAGATAAATCGCCCACAAAAGCAAACGCCACTACAATACCAGGCAAAGCACTATGCGAGATAGCGTCCCCCACTAAAGACATCCTGCGTAAAATCAGAAAAGCTCCTAAAAGAGCACAAGGAAGCGCCACGAAAAAGCACATCATCATCATCCAACCCCACGGGTCTAAGCTAAGTAATGAAGCCATCATTTTAGTATCCAGTCTCCTCCAGTTTTCCTTTAGGTTGTTCCATCTTCAATGCGGTCTCTAGACTAGGAATAGGTTTTCCATGTGGATCGAACGCAGGAAAATTAAGATCGCGCTCTAACTTGCGAACATCCTCGGCTCCTAATATGTGTTCTATCTTCTCAGCGTCTTCGTGAACGTGATCAGCAGCATAGTCAGCTTGATCTGTTAGGTAGAGTTCCCACAACCGATGGTTTCTGACTATCTCTACCGCACGGCGCCAACCCGACGCTGTTAGGTAAAGCGCAGTCTTACCTTCTTCCCACGTTGCTTCTTTATTCTTAACTAGATCTTTGCCGTCCTGAACTACTTCTTCCACTGACAGTTTCCTTACCTCTGCTAATTGCACCACCCCCACTCCTGTAGCTTTAAAACCTTCATTCTCAATGATCCTGTAAATCGCCTTTAGTGTGTTCTCCCTATGGACACGTGACTTCCTCCCCGCATGACGTAAAAATTTAGCTAAAATTCCATGCTGCGGTGCAAAGAAATACGTAATTGCAAAAATAAGCGAGCCAAACAGGGTAATCATCGGGCCAGACTGAAATCGCATATCTAAAGTCGCTATCCACCAGCCACCAAGTGCGGCACAGGTCCCTAAAAGAACTGAAAGACCTAACATTTTTTGAATCCTATCCGTGAGTAGATATGCAGTTGCCGCCGGAGTAATGAGCATAGCTGAAACAAGAATCACACCCACGGCCTGCATCGCTACTACTACTGCAAAGGCTAGTAACCCGAAGAACAATGCGTTCAGTAACTTCACCGGATACCCTAACCCAATAGCAAAACCCTCATCGAAACTTAGCACACGAAATGGTCTTAGAAAGAGGAATATCAATGCACTGACCACACCAGTAGACCCTAGCATCAGCCACAAGTCAGCATCCGAGATCGTAGTTAAATCACCGAATAGAAAACTATCTACACCAGCTAGTTGCTGTGTAGAATTCCAAAAAACACCAATAGCAAAAAATGAAGCTAAAACTATCCCTAACGCCGCATCGGACTTGAGCCGAGTACTATTCACAATTGCACGCACCACGATCACCCCTAGCAAGCCCGCTATGAAAGCACAAAGAAAAATAATCCAAGGGTCACGCTCATCAGACCAAATAAAACCCGCCACCACCCCAGGAAAAACAGCATGAGAAATAGCATCCCCCACTAGAGCCACTCGTCTAACAACGACGAAACAACCTAATAAACCACAACAAATCCCCACACAGATCGCCGCTATGGGAGCCTTTTGTCCTAGCGTAAGAGCCAAGTATAACCCTATATCTAACATCGCTTCCATCGTCTATAAATCATGACTGGCTTCTGGTATTTTAGCTGCTTGATCAGCCACTTCATCAAGAATGGTGAGCCTCCCTCCGTAAGTTTTCTGAAGAAGCTCGGTATTATACATCTCCTCAGTCTTCCCGTAGGCTACAAGCCGCATATTAAGTAACAACAAGTGATCAAAATACTCGCGAGCCGTCTGTAAATCATGATGGACTACCAACACTGTTTTCCCATTTTCACGCATCTCTTTCAGCAAAGCAATAATCGCAGATTCTGTAGCAGCATCCACCCCTGTGAAGGGCTCATCCATAAAATACAAATCACTATCCTGCGCCAGTGCTCTAGCTAAGAATACACGCTGTTGCTGACCTCCTGAGAGGTTACCAATCTGGCGTTTTGCGAATGGTAACATGCCCACTTTATCGAGCGCTTCAGAAGCAATTATCTTCTCTCGCTTACCCACTCGCCCAAACAAACCCAGTTTCCCGTATGTCCCCATCAGGGCTACATCCATCACCGTCACCGGAAAGTCCCAGTCCACACTCTCACGCTGAGGAACATACCCCACTCGATGTAAATTTTCCTGCAGCGGCTTGCCAAAAACTTTCACCCACCCACCAGAGATAGGCACCACCCCCATGATGGATTTAATAAGCGTGGATTTCCCCGCACCATTAGGCCCAATAATCCCCACCAAACTCCCCTCCTCAACTTCCACATCCACACCGTAGAGCACAGGACGTTTGTGGTAAGTCACCGTGAGATCATGTGCTTCTAACGCGATCATTTTAAGCCCTCCACCATTGCGTTGACGTTATGCTTGATCATCCCAATGTAAGTTCCCACATCATACGTCTCGCCATTAACTGTCTCCATTTCTCCTAGTTTACCCGTGGCATCAGCAAAGAGTTCATGCTCAGATACAACAACACCCGCATCTTTAGCGATAGCTGCTATACCTTTGCTGTTCGCAGCACTCTCAGGAAATATCATCTTAAGTTGCTTTTCTTTAATGAACTCCACCAGATCACTCACCTTCTTAGGTCCACCTTTATCCCCAGGAGCAAGCCCATCAATAGCCCTCACCTCAAAACCAAACGCTCTAGCATAATACATGAAAGCATCATGACTTGTGACCAAGATCCTCTGCTCAGCTGGTATCTCACTAAGTCGCTTGCGAACCCACAGATCCAATGCCAATAAATCCTTCTGATAAACCTTACCTCTAGCCTCATACTCTTCCTTATTAGCTGGATCTTTCTCCGCCATTCTACTTACCACCACAGATATAGTCTTCGCCCAAAGTGTAGGGTCTCCCCATACGTGAGGATCAGCATAGGCACTATATTCTTCTTCAGGTATGATGAGTTCAGCCTTATCAAGTTGGCTCGTAACAGCATGAGCGTATTCCAATTTCTCTAAATTCTCCTGCAACTTTTCTTCCAAATGCAAACCACTATAAAAAATAAGATCCGCTGACTTGAGTGCCATCATATCTGTAGGTCGCCCTACATAACTATGTGGATCTATCCCCTCACCCATTAATCCATAAACCTCTACTTCATCACCACCAACAACCCTAACCAGATCTTGCACCATCGATGTAGTTGCGGCTACCTTAAGCTTCCCCCCTGCATCGTAAGCTTCTGTCTCAGACCAAACGTCATTTACTTTCTGATCACCACAACCAATCAAAGTTAGCAAAGAAAGAATCAGACTACCCCATAGATAATGATATTTTTTCATGACCAACCAATAAATGCGATCTTATCCCTAGTCAATAAAAAATTAGCCTCGCCTAACTTTTTTAGCTCTTGCAAAAAAATACCCGTCCTCCAGCATCACTAGAAGACGAGTATTAAGTGTAAAAGGTGTAGTTAACTTACTTAGCCAGTTTCTCCTGCATCGCTAGCATTGCGCGACGGAGTGACCAAGCGTTAGCCCGCTGGTCTTTAGATGAGTTAATCGCAGCTAGTGTGTTTTTAACCTTAGTTGCGAGTTCTCGATCTAGCGACTTAGGCTTAATCTCTAATACCGCAATTACTGCGAATTTATAAACTTTAGCACATGCTTTTTCGTTACCACCATTGAAAAGCTCCTTACCCAACTCCAATGCTTCAGCAATAATTTTAGCAGAGGCCGCATCTTTAGACGCATGCATTGGCTTACCAGGCTTTGTCGGTTTAGCTGGTGCCGGTTTAGGCTTAATAACAAGCCTAGGCATGAGAACACTGTCCACGACATGAATCACCCCATTTGATGCTACTATATCTGTAGAGATTACACGTGAGCTATTGATAAATAAAGCCGCGTCCTTGAATTGCACACGGAGCTTTTGCCCATTGAGAGTCGGTGCTTGTTTTAGTGTAACTGCTGTCGCACCATCTACTTTTTTTGCTACTACGTGATACTTCAGCACCTGTGCTAGCTGATCTTTATTTTCAGGCTTGAGCAGGTAATGTAGTTTCTCTTTCGGCAACTTTAGAAATGCCTTGTCAGAAGGAGCGAACACTGTGAATGGACCTTTTCCTTTCAGATCCTTGTCAATACCTGTGATCTCTAACGCCTTTGCCAAGATCTTAAAGTCTCCAGCAGCCAACGCTGTATCTACGATGTCTTTATCAGCGGCGTTGATATTTGATGCACCAAGTGCAAACATCCCAGTCAGGACGCAGAGTGTTTGTTGTAGTTGTTTTTTCATATTATAGTTAGTTTATTTCTTAGTTATAAAAGATTGCTGATTCTAAGTCGATATTGAAATCTCCATCATTTTTAACATAATGCAAGCACTCATAACTAGCACTATTTTTAGTTATTGCGGACTATCCAACAACCTTCAGATGGTTCCAATAGGCTTCGGACGAGTGACCTCTACAGCACTACCATCCACATAAAAAACACTCCTCGGTTCAGCACCACATTTCTTAATAGCCGCTGCAACATCAGCCCCATACAGTTCAGCAAAGTCAAAATTAACTACTAAGTCATCCATATCCCCCATTTTCCAAGCTCTATGAGTCACCTTAAACTCTAGTGTCTTCACTTCACTCACTCTTTTATAAGCCCAGAAATTATCACCTATAAATGCCTCTTCCGTCCCCGCCTCCCAGTCCTTTAGTCGACTATGGATCATCCCACCGAGAATATTCCCCTTTCCCCATCGGTAGTGAACACACATCCCATCACGCATAAACTTTACCGGCATTACATGAATGTTTTCCTTAAATACAGTCCGCGCAATCCAAGCGGGAAGTCGGTGCGGGATGATTTCCTTGATGAACACCACTCCCCTACGCCACTCATCAGCCACTTTGCGCTTCACATAGATCCGCAGATTAATCTCCGGAAAATTACGATAAAAAGGCATGGGCACTCCACACAATCGAGTCTTACTAAACCCAAAAGCCACTACGCTTACCAGAGCCCTCCCATCATATAGATCTAGCTCGCACCCCACGGGAACATACTTATCTAAAAATTTAGCATCCACTTCATAATTAGCCATAATCAAATCAGTCCAAATTGTTTGTATAAATTTCATCTTTATCTGCTCGTTATTAATTTTCAGTAAATACTGAAAATACCATATTGTCTATACATTTATAAAATTTGCAGAAAAAATGTCACATGATGGCTTTGACACTCTAGCAATATCTCTTTATACGCACACGCACATGACTACTATGACTGCAAAACGCATCCTCGTCTCCGATCCTATTTCTGAAAAAGGAGTAGACGCTATCAACGCCCACCCGGACCTAACAGCCGATTTCAAAACAGGCCTAAGCCCTGAAGAACTCATTGCCATCATCGGTGAATACGATGGACTAGTAGTCCGTTCGCAGACCAAAGTGACACGTGAAGTTCTCGCCGCCGCCACTAAACTCAAAGTCATCGGCAGAGCTGGTGTAGGTGTTGATAACATCGACCGCGACGCTGCCACAGATCACGGAGTCATTGTAATGAACACTCCTACAGGCAACACCATTTCCACCGCAGAACTCGCGTTCACCCTTATGCTCTCCACTGCGAGAAACATCGCGCACGGACACAACGGAGTCATCTCAGGCGACTTCCCCGCTGCGCGTAAAGCATTCAAAGGAATCGAACTCAACGAAAAACGCCTTGCCGTAATCGGCATGGGCCGCATCGGTTCAGAATTCGCCAAGCGCGCTCAGGCATTCAACATGACTGTTGTCGCCTTCGACCCATTCCTCACACCTGCACGTGCGGAGCAACTCAAAGTAGAACTCGCTGAGACACCAGCTGCAGCCCTCACAGGAGCAGATGTAGTCACACTCCACGTTCCTCTCACAGATGATACCAAGCACATCCTTAACGAAGAGCGCCTCGCCTTAATGAACAAAGGAGCCATCGTCGTCAACTGCGCTCGCGGTGGACTCATCGATGAAGTAGCTCTCAAAGCAGCGATCGACTCTGGCCACATCGCAGGCTGCGGACTCGATGTCTACGAAGAAGAGCCACCATCAGCAGATCACCCACTCTTCACCCTAGGCAAACACACCGCCTTCACCCCACACCTCGGAGCTTCTACAAATGAAGCCCAGGAAAACGTCGGTATCCAGGTAGCTGAGCAAGTCAGAGATTTCCTCTCTACAGGCGAAATCAGAAACGCCATTAACATGCCATCACTAGATGCAGCCGCACTCTCAGAAGTAGGTCACTACCTCGAACTCGCTTCATCTCTAGGTAAATTCCTAGCCAAGCTCGGACCAGCAAACCCAGACTCACTCCGCGTTTCATACCACGGAGACATCGGCCAAAAAGACACCGCTCTCGTTTCACGCACCGTCCTCACAGGCTACCTCGAAGCAGCCCGCGCTGACGGCCAAGTAAACATCGTCAACGCCACTGCATTCGCCAAAGAAATGGGGCTCAACCTCACAGAGTCTACTATCAACGCAACCACAGACTTCTCAGAGCTCATCGTAGTTGAACTCGTAAAAGGTGGAGAAAAATTCCGCCTTGCTGGAACAGTCCTCGGAAAATCTGCTCACATTGTTGAGATAGACAAACTATTCGTCGACACCAACATCAAAGGTAAATTCCTCTTCGTCCGCAATGACGACTCACCAGGAATCGTCGGCCACGTTGGCTCAGTCTTAGGCAAAAACGGCCTAAACATCGCCAACTTATCCCTAGCACGCAACAAATCAGAAGGCAATGCCCTCAACGTAATCGAGCTAGACTCAACACCAAGTGCTGAAGTCATCAAAGAAATCGAAAGCTTCAAAGGCATCATTTCAGTAAAATCTATCGAAGTTTAAAATCACTTCCAAACCGTCTTTATCCAAAGCGTAGGTGTTCTTCACCTACGCTTTTTTCTTTGTCTAGATCAGCATAGCCCCCTATTTATACTTACAGCTAAAAACTGATATGCTCAAAAGACTGCTCACATTAATTAGTAATAAGAAGGAACAAGCCGACCATAGCCCTCTTGATATGAAAGCGCGGGCTACTACCAAAGTTAAAATGAACCATGGAGTCTTTGAATTCACATCTGAAAACACCAACACCAAGAAATTACCAAATGATAATCTAGCTCACCACCTTTTAAGATGCACCCTAGCATTCATAAATCACCCTCAAGACTCCCACCTAAACAATCAAGTAGAACACGCTTTAATAAACCTAAACTCAAATGAGTGGGTTTCCCTAGATTCCGAATATCGTAAAGCCGCATCAGCATTCATCCGCTGGGAAACCAAAGACTTCTTCCTCGATAAGCTCAAATCGATCAACTCCATTAATCTCACACAAGTTCTAACAATGTGGCCAAATGGGTATGTAAGAGAAGAAGCCACCAGACTACTCGGACAAGCTCCATCCGGCCATAACATCCCATTTCTCTTACTAAGACTTAACGACTGGACTGAGCCTGTCTATCTCACGGCAAAAGAATCCCTACTTACGACTCTAGAGTCTGCACAAAAATCACAAATCATAGAGTATTTACCATTATTAATCAGACTAAAACTGTGCCGCCGACACCTAACTGAAAAATCTTACCAAAATATAGCACAAGCTTTCAGAGCCCAACTTAGCCAAACCACCCTATTAGCTCAACTCAGTAGCTCACAAGCCAGAGCAGCTGCAGAACTACTTTGGGATTCAAAACCGTTAACCATTGAGGCTCTGTATGCTCTCTGCAATGCAGCAGATCCTTTCATTAAATTCAAAACACTCAGAGATCATGTTCCCAAACTTGAACCAAAAAGCCAGGAAGCCCTCCTCCTTTCACTCCCCAGAACTAAATGGACGCCAGCAAAACTAGAACGACTCCGACTACTGCATAACCTCAATTCACCAGCCATTCAAAACGAATGGATACAAGGCTTAACTGATGGTAGCTTGTCTGTTAGGCAGCACTGTCGATTCTATTTAAAACGATTATCGTTCACTATCGAGAAACATTACATCAACCGATTCCGAAACTCCTCACCAACAGCCCAAAAACACGCCCTTTATGGCCTAGTCGAGATAAGAAGTGACCAAGCCTCCTCCTATCTTAAACAGTGGCTTGAATCCAATAATCCCATTAGAATAGCTGCGGCCCTCAACCTGATTGATAGCAACCTAGCACAGAAATACCAATCACTCATCGTAGAATCCCTCCAAAGCCAAATTGCACCACTCCGCAAGGCCGCCTACATTGCAGGACTTCAGCTAAATAAACCTGAATCCTTTGAACCAATAGCCTGGGATAAAACTCTACCAATTGAAAATCAACGCTACGCGGCAAAGCTCATCAGAAACTCTGAACTTTGGTATTCGTTGCTACAAATACTCAAGTTGCTACATCATCCAGACCAACTTATTCGCTCCTCCGCAATACATAGCCTAGAAAAGACAGCTCACAAATTCTCTAATTCATTCACACGACCAAATAAACAGTTAGCAACAAGCATTCTACTACACCTAGATAAATGCCAGTCGCTCGTATCCACACAGATGGCTAAAACTATAAAGTTTTTCACACAAGATCGGATCTCATAGATTCCGACAAATAGCAAAATTGATGTAAAAAAAGATTGCAACTTCGTGGAGAGAAGACTAGATTCCCGCCGCGTGACAACAACAACGTCACCGATACGTGCAGGATTAGCTCAGTTGGTAGAGCAGTACCTTGACATGGTAAAGGTCACTGGTTCAAATCCAGTATCTTGCACCATCATTTTCCAACAAAAGAGGCTTACGAGAAATCGTAAGCCTCTTTATTTTTGCCTAACGCATCGATAAATAAAAAGCCAAACCATCATAAACTGACTCATTTTCCTGCTTATTTTAGTGTTTTACACTTCCCTTGTTGGCTAATTGGTATTTGACTCCTCACATCATGTCTAAAGATCATATTGATGTAAATTATGTGGCTAATTTAGCCCGACTAAACCTCACTGAAGAAGAATCCACTACGTTCCAACGCCAGATCGAAGATATTCTTGGCTATATTGAAAAACTTGAGGAACTCGACATCGATGACATCGAGCCTACCGCACACGCGGCACCTGTATACGACCGCATCCGTGAAGATATCACTAAGCCCAGCCTGGAGCGAGAAGCATTCCTCAACATCGCCCCAGATGTCATCAACGATCAACTAAAGGTGCCTAAGGTCATCGAAGAACTTTAATTTTCATCCCCTACTACATTTACCATCATGAGCCTCGCTTCACTTTCTATTACAGAACTACGCCAGCAACTAACTGCCGGCACCATCACTCCAATTCAAATTATCGATGACATCGAGAAAGCTGTCCTAGCCAAAGACCCTGAGATCAAAGCTTACCTAAGCTACGATTTTGATAAAGCTAGGGAAATGGCAGCCAATGCAGACCTTTCCCTACCCCTCGGCGGGATCCCTATCGGAATCAAGGACAACATCAACACTCTTGGTGAGCCATGCACTTGTGCATCCCAGTTTCTAGTTGACTCCTACGTAGCTCCCTATGATGCCACAGTCATTACCAAACTCAAAGCAGCTGGAGCCATCCCTCTCGGCAGAATGAACATGGACGAATTCGCCATGGGTTCAACAACTGGCAACTCATCGATCCAACGCACCAATAACCCACACGACGTAGAACGCGTTCCTGGTGGTTCATCAGGTGGATCTGCAGCAGCTGTAGCATCTAACACAGCTATCGCGACTCTCGGATCAGACACTGGCGGATCCATCCGTCAGCCTGCATCTCACTGCGGCATCGTTGGCTTAAAGCCATCCTACGGTCGGGTTTCCCGCTACGGATTAGTCGCATTTGCCTCTTCATTAGATCAAATTGGCCCTTGTACCAAGACAGTAGCTGATGCCGCCCTCATCCTGAATGCCATTTGCGGTCCTGATGAAATGGATAGCACTTCACTTCAGATCGATACACCTGACTTCACAGAAGATCTAAATTCAGGTGTTGCAGGTCTCAAACTAGGCATCCCAAAAGAATACTTCACCGAGGGGATGGATCCATCTGTTAGAGACGTAGTGAATGCCGCCATAGAAAAACTCAAGTCCGCAGGAGCTGAAATCGTAGATATATCACTACCCCATACTGAATACGCCGTTGCCACTTATTACATTATCGCACCAGCTGAAGCATCATCAAACCTCTCAAGATTCGATGGAATCCGCTACGGAAACCGCGCTCAGCAATCTGGTAATCTTATCGACCTCTATAAGGATTCACGCTCCGCTGGATTTGGCTCAGAGGTTAAGCGTAGAATCATCCTAGGAACTTATGCTCTATCATCTGGATACGATCATAAATATTATAACAAGGCGCAAAAAGTAAGAACACTCATCCGCCAAGATTTCACCAATGCATTTGAACAGGTAGATGCCATCCTCACTCCCGTAGCCCCACATGCTGCTCCTAAGCATGGTGAGAACAGCGACGATCCACTAAAAGAATATTTGGAAGATATCTGCACCATTGCAGCAAACCTTGCAGGTATCCCAGGGATCTCAGTTCCAGCCGGAACAGTCACCCCAGCAGACCAACCTGAGGTAAAGCTACCTGTTGGATTACAGATATTAGGTCCTCACCTAGGCGAGCAAGTTATGCTAAAAGTAGCACAAGAGTTAGAAAACAATTCATAATGATGATGCAATCCTCTCATTTTTTAAAATTCTAACAGTTTTATTTTGACAGCCTAAGTTTTTTTTAGTTTCATGTTAATCTCACCGCGCAATCAACTATGAAATCTAAAAAAAATTTAACTCGCTTTACTTACGAGACTACTGCTTTCCAGGGATGGAGACTATGTCTAAGCCGCACAGGAACCACATTCACTAAATATTTTTCTGATAAAAAATACGGTAGCGAGCGAAAGGCCCTCAAAGTTGCGGAAACTACTAGAAATGAACTTGCTGAACTGCTCGACAACTCACGTAAAGTTAATGGCAAGCTCAGCCAGACCACAACAAATAAAGCCAAAAAGCTTCTCAACAACGCTTAACTAAAACAAACAACACCCTCCTCAAGACCGTTATTCATTAGTAATTTAATAATTAGAGAAACCTCTAGGTAAACCCTAGAGGTTTTTTGTTAGATAAAATAAGTATCTAAACACTTATCATCCCTTTATCTAGCATAAATCGGGTAATTGTATAACTTAAATAGAACAATAGCAAGACAGCTCCTTCTAATTTGCTTAACCTGCCTCGACTCCACATCATAGGAGTGATGATTACCAGAATGCCGAGCATTACCCCCAGATCCATCCAGTTGATATTCGTAGCGGAGAGAGATTTCACCATCGCCGTGATACCAATAACGGCTAAAATATTAAAAATACAAGAACCTACTGCATTCCCTGTGATGATATCACCCTGCCCTTTTCTAGCTGCCACGATCGAAGTCGCAAGCTCTGGTAAAGATGTTCCAAAGGCCAATAGTATCAGCCCAATGATAGCTTCAGAAACCCCGAACTCTACCGCCACAATGGAGCCGTGCTCTACAAGCCATTGTGAACCAAATTTAAGAGCCACCAGGCCGATTGTAATCCATACAAAACTAAGAACCAAATCACGCGAACTTGAGTTCTTAGCCTTCTCTATTTCCTCCGCACTGAAATCACCAGAGCTCTCAACCCCTACTTCATCCTTAGATTGCCTTAGACTAGAAAAAACATAAGCTACAATACCGCCAAATAAGACCCAACCTTCCCATCTAACAACCTGCTTATCAATTAACATGAGTGCAAACACAGTGCTCGCTGCGAGCAAAATAGGAATCTCTCTCCGGATAATTTGACGGTGAATCACAATCGGCCGTATCAATGCTCCCACACCTAAAATTAACGCAATATTACAAATGTTAGATCCAATAATCGTCCCAAATGCTTGATCCGGGCTACCATTGGCATTCGCTTGCAAGCAAACTAGTAACTCAGGAGCACTCGTACCAAAGGCCACCACAGTTAGGCCAACTACAAGTGGAGACACTCCGAATTTCAGTGAAATTTCAGATGCTCCTCTCACAAGATACTCTGCTCCATAAAAAAGCGCCACGAAGCCGGCTAGAATGTATAAATAATGATCAACCATTTCTCGATGAATTTGTTTAGTCATCAAGTAATGCACCACCGTCTATATAGCGACTATATTTTCAATCAGAATGTTTTTTTTGACCAAACCATTCTTTAAACTAGCGCATCAACGATTTAGCGATTATCCTTTGCAGGAACAACAACCACACCAATGATTACACTCACAGACAATGCAGCTAAAGAGCTTAAAAGCATCATCCTGAAACATACAGATAGCCAAAATGCGGGACTAAGACTCTCAGTTTCCAAAGGTGGCTGTGCAGGAATGCAATACGTCATGCAGGTGGAACCATCTCAAGAAGGCGACCAACTTATCGTGAAGGATGGAGCGCGTGTTTATCTCGCACCTGACAGCTTCGAGTATTTAAAAGGATGTGAAGTCTACTACGAATACGGACTTACTGATTCAGGCTTCAAAATCCGTAACCCTAATGCTGCACGTTCTTGCGGATGTGGCACATCTTTTGAAGCTGTCGGAGAAGAAGGAACTTATGATCCTACTGACGACTGCAAGTAATACCACCTCATAAACCCTCCGCTTTATTTTGCAAAAAAAACAAGATACTTGGATCACTCGACTAGTGGAGCGCAATCCTCCATTCTTCTGGTGGTCACTAGCTATCATGCTGTGCTTTTGTCTCGCTGCTTTTAGCTGGATGAAAATCCCACCCATTTTCGCGAATCCTCAAGACCCCAATAATTACAAACTGTTGGATAAAATCAACCGGTTGGACCCCATCAAAGCATTCAGCGCGCTTGATCCACCTGAAGGCGATATCGCTAACACAGAGAACCTCTATTCTAAGTTCGGCTCCCTCAATGCAAAAGAACTTGAGTTATTGAATGAAAACCTCATCAAAAACTACGTCACTAATTACAAACAACAAACTCTGAACACTTATATCCAAGGTGATTTCAGAGTGATCAAGACCCGTGTTCTTACCCAGAATGATCGATTCCAAAATGGGATAGCCATCAAGGTCGAAGCCATGGTCAAAATGAATAAATTCACCAACTCACAAGCATTCCCTGTTTGGGTAGAGATTATCCTCCCAAATGCTCCAGCAAGCGCCGCAGAGAATATAGCTCAAGGTGATCTGTTAGAGATTAACAAGAACCCATTTTTCGCCTCGGTGCTCTATGTTCAGCGGATTGAACGAACGGATAATGATCACATTATGAGTTTCACAGTCATCCCTCTTGTTTATGAATCCCCGTGGAACCCACCCCGTGATAAAGAGAAATTTAATATTTCCCCACCTAAGAAACTCAACATGGACGCCCACTTGCCCATCTTTAAACTCTAACATTTTTTAATTATGAAACTCATCTCATGGAATGTGAACGGCATCAGAGCTGTTCTTAAAAAAGGCTTTGCGGAATGGTTCGCAGAAGAAAAACCTGATGTACTTTGCCTTCAGGAGACTAAAGCAAAACCTGAACAAGTAGAACTCCCCCTTGAATTTGCCGGTTACCACCAGTACTGGAACTCAGCAGTAAAGCCAGGCTACTCAGGCACTCTTATCCTCACCAAAGAAAAACCACTTAACGTGGTTAATGGTATTGGCATCGATGAGCACGACAACGAAGGTCGAGTCATCACAGCAGAATATCCAGATTATTTCCTCGTTACAGTCTACACCCCAAATGCGCAAAACGGTCTAGCTAGGCTTGATTACCGCTTAAGTTGGGACAGAGACTTCCTTGCATTCGTCAAGGACTTAGAGAAGTCTAAACCAGTGATATTCTGTGGTGACCTCAACGTAGCTCACCAAGAAATTGACCTAGCCAGACCTAAAGGCAACCACAAGAACCCTGGATTTTCACCACAAGAACGTGCGTCATTTGATAATATTATCGCCTCTGAATTCACTGATACATTCCGTCATTTCTCCCCTGACACAACCGAGGCATACAGCTGGTGGAGCTACCGTGCTGGTGCCCGTGTCAGAAATGTAGGATGGCGGATTGATTACTTCTGCGTTTCTAACAGCCTCACACCCTCACTAAATAAAGCGTGGATACTTCCAGAAGTAATGGGGTCCGACCACTGCCCTGTAGCCATAGAAATAAACTAACACTCTCATTTATTATGCCTAAGATTCCTGAAGAATTTCACTCCCTTGAAACTGACGAAACATTCAAGAAGTGTTGCGACTGTGGTTGCGAACTATTGGACTCTGCACAAATGTACATGGTTCAAAAGTGCTTTACTAAAGACGAGTGCGTGATGGAGTTCGCCCTCTGTCACACCTGCAAAGAAAAGCTAGATGAACAGATCTCTGGCCAATCAAAAGAAGCGATCTATGATTTCCTATTCGACCATGCTGAAATGGTGGAACCACCAGAAGACTATTCGCATGATGATGCCATGGAGCAGATCGAAGAATGTCTGACTTGTGGAAAAAAACGTAATGATTGTGATGGCTACACCTACTCAGGATTATTTGTAGGCACACACCTCATACCCGGACCATTGCCCATGATGATCTGTGATGACTGCCAAGACACAATGTCTGAAAACATGTCTGATCACACCAGAGATGTGAAAGATAAATTCTACGCAGAAAACTTCCCAGGCCCACCCAGCGAGGTGAAACTACCAAATTCTAAACCGGTATTCTTCTAGCGTTGCAAGATCTCAGCTATTTCCTCAAGCGTGATCAACTTCTCTAAGATCGCCTCCCTCCCCATCGTCTTCAAATCCATAGCAGGTATCGAATTGCTAAGGTCAAATTTCCCTGACCTAGTCCTTCTGAGCGCTGATAAATGAGCTCCACAACCCAAGTATTCTCCTATATCAAAAGCGTAAGTTCTCACGTAAAAACCTTTAGAACAATGGACTGTGAAATCAACTTCAGGAAGAGTAACCTGATGAACCTTATTCTCGGTGATCTTAACCGGACGAGGTGCACGCTCTACCACTTTACCCTGTCTCGCTAACTTATAGAGTCTCACTCCATCCTTTTTGATAGCTGAAACCATCGGCGGAATTTGCTCAAAATCCCCAATATATTTATCAAAGGCTGTTTGAATTTCATCCGTTGTGAAATCTGGCACCGTCTTCTCTTCCACCACGTCACCTTCTGCATCTTGCGAATCAGTTGTGACACCCAATGTCAAAGTCCCGTCATATACCTTATCATCAGACATAAGCATATCCTGTAGCTTGGTCGCTTTATTGATCAACAGCATCAGCACACCAGTGGCCATAGGATCCAGCGTCCCGCAATGACCTATTTTTTTAATCTTAAGGGCGCCTCGGGCGATGGCTACGACATCATGAGATGTCATGTCCTGAGCCTTGTCTATAATGAGCAAGCCGCTAGGTATTTCTGGTTGCATGATGATTTTAAGAAAGGTGTTTAGATACTTCACTGATCACAGCACTGCGAGCTTCAGCGATCGGCCCAGCCATTCTGATACCAGCCGCTTTTGCATGACCTCCTCCACCGAAAACCTGTGCTATTTCACAAGCATCCAGAGAGCCGACCTTAGAACGAATACTTACCCGAATCGAATCATCCATCAATTCTTCAAAAAACAGCGCTACATTAACGCCCTGAATACTACGAATCATATCGATCAAGCCCTCGCTGTCATCAGGTTGCAAATTGAGCTCACGTTTAACTGATTTCAAAAGTTGCCAATCTGCAAGTTCTCCATTCGGTGATAGCTCCAATGTATTCAGTAGAGCTCTTGTCAAGGCAACCCTACGATAAGGAAAACTGTCGTAAGTTAGCTCATTGATTTTGCCAATATTTAATCCCTGCTTCACAAGATCAGCAGCCATTTCATAAGTAGTAGCAGTGGTCCCAGAATACTGAAATGAACCAGTATCAGTAGAAACCGCAACATAGATTGAATCACGGGCTTCATCTGTGAGAGTAAGCCCACTCTCAGTGATCATCTGATAAAGGATCTGACCAGTGGCTGGTGAATTTGAATCAATATAATTTAAGTCCCCATAGGCCGGATTGGATTTATGATGATCAATATTGATCCACAGTTTTGCTTTTGCTACCATTTTAAGTGCATTTTCACCAAGTCTCGGTTTATTTGCACAGTCTACTGCTATAGCTACATCCACGTCTAAAACCTCATTAGTTGGCGATATCACTTTATCCGATCCAGGCAGAAAAGCGAGGCTCTCAGGGACTCCATCTTCATTGATATAAACCACATCTTTACCCATAGTCTCCAATGTTGACCCCAAAGCGATAGTAGAGCCTATAGCATCACCATCTGGTCTAATGTGACTAAGTATAGCGAATCGCTGGTGCTGGCTAATAGCCGCAATAATTTCTTTAAAAGTATTCATAAAATTTACTTATTAATTAAGTTCTGTCCTCTGCTAAGGCTTGGACTTTCGCTTCTACAGCTTCCTTGATAATGATCTCATTTTCAGCCTCGTTCTTTTTGCTCTCCTTGCTGATCGCTACAGCAATCCAGCGGAAATCAGAACTATTATCCATGGCCACTTTCAGCAGCATAGTGAGCGGAACAGCCATAAGCATACCAATTGGCCCCCAGAGCCATCCCCAGAATAGCACGGAAAGAATGACAACTACAGTGGAAATCCCAAACCTTCTCCCTAATAAAGTAGGCTCAAGGAAGTTGCCTAGGAAGCCATTAATAATGAGATATCCACCACCTATAATCGCAGCGTCCGGCAAGCTGCCATTATTCAAGAGCGATAATAATACAGGTGGAATTCCAGCTATCACGGACCCTACCGCTGGTATAAAATTGAGCGCAAACGCTAGGATACCCCAAAGCAGAGGGAACTCTAACCCCATCTGCCAACAAAGAATTCCCGCCAATAACCCAGTAGCCATACTTATCAGAGTTTTAATCCCGAGGTATTTCTGGATATCTTTAGTAGCACTAAGCATGCGCTGCAGATTCGGTCCTTGAGCTTCACAAATAGCATTAAACCTGCGGCCAAACATCCGAGCTTCACTGAGCATGAACACAGTTAGCAGCATAATCACAAATGACGTGCCAATAATCGAAAGTAAATGTCTCAAAGCATCCCTGATCCAATCCAAAATATTTTTTCGGCTAAGCATATCCTTGAATAACTCACCTAGCTGCTCGATTCCCTTCCCCGGTTTGACTTCTTTAGTCGCAACCACTGGAGCCGATGACACGCCACTCGACTGGTCATCCAGAGATTCACCCTTATCCGCATCTCCTCCCTCTACAGGAAGAACTGGAGTTCCTTCATTTCTCGAAATCTCCGCAGGAGCATCTTCTGGAATGATAGCTACGCCATCTTTGGCCGGCTCATCTGCGTCTTCAACAACAGAATCGACACCAGTAGTCTCATCCAGAGACTCCTCAGGCACTTCCTTTCCCTTGAGCCCCCACTTCTCATAAAACTCCGTCGTGAACTCAATAAGTTGGTCAGTTCGTTGCTCAGTGAGTGCTTGGTACTTAGATTCCCACTTACTCTGAAACTCAGTAGTCAAAACAATACCAAGAAAAACAACCCCTGTGAGGAATGCGAAATCAACAATCACCGTGATTAAGACAGCAAAAGCACGAGGTACCTTGTGCTCTCTGAGCCAATTAGTGATAGGAAAACTGATCGTCGCGATGAAGAATGCTAACAAAATAGGCAAAATGAAGTCCGCCGCATATCTCATACCAGCAATAACAATTACCAAAGCCGCTAAGATTAATATGATCTTAGACCCTTCAGCTGATTTTGCTGATTTCGCAGATTTCTCTACTACTCTGTCTGACTTCAGTTTCATTATACTTGCTTATCGAGTGAGCGACACTTGCCCGACTCACCACACCTTACATTGATCGCCTAATAATACAAACAATCGTTCACCTCAATTAGGCGATGTTGGTAAATACTGACTGCACATCTGCATCATCTTCCAGCTTATCAATCATCTCCTCGATTTCTTCTAGTTGAACATCCGTAAATTCCGCCGAGTTGTTAGCTATTCTCTCCAGTCTAGCCGTTGTAACCTCTAGCCCCAAGTCTTCACAAGCCTTAGAAAGGGTGCCAAAACTAGTGAACTCACCGTAAGCCACAACTTCGTCCCCATCAGTGTCAAGCTCCTCAAGACCATGATCAATCAATGCCAACTCCACTTCTTCAAGATCCACTTCTTCCGTCTTTTTAAATGCAACCACTGCCTTGCGTGTGAACATAAACTCTAGTCCCCCACTATTCATCAGCGCGCCACCAGATTTATTAAAAATTGTTCTAATCTTAGAAAATGTGCGTGTATTATTATCAGTTGCGCACTCAACCCAAAGCAGCACACCATGTGGCCCCTTCCCTTCATAGTTCACTTCCGCAAAGCTCTCTGAATCCTTAGCCGTAGCACGTTCGATCGCCTTGGAAATATTATCCTTCGGCATGTTCTCGTTTTTTGCAGTAGTAATTGCCGCTCGTAACTTAGCGTTGGATTCGGGATCATCTCCCCCCTCTTTCGCTGCCATCGTGATTGCTGTCGCTAGCTTGGGAAAGAGTTTAGACATCTTGTCCCAACGTTTCTCTTTCGCTCCTCTTCTTATTTCAAATGCTCTGCCCATAGTATGTATTGATTAATAAACTAATCTACGCACCCACACTGGTGAATATCAAGAACCGATATTGCCTTAATCAGCATTATCCCACTACATCGCATCGAACGCCTCATTGAGGCGCGTGATCAGATCCTGCCTACCCTCAGTACCCACTGATAGACGAATCAAATTACGCGAAACGCCACAGCTTTCAGCCCACTCAAGTTCATCATAGTGAGCAAGCATCGTATAAGGACACGCTAGCGAAAACTCAGTGCCAAAACTAGGCCCTTTTGACACACGTAAAATATCGAAAAACTTCGTTACCTTCTTATCATTCTTAAGCGTGAATGAAAGCAAGCCGCCATAACCACCATGCTCGGTCTTCACATCTTCATAGAAATCTTTAGTTTCAATTGATGGATACCAAACCTGTTGCACCGCATCATGCTCTTGTAGAAAATCAACAATGCTTTGCGCTGTAGAATTCACCGGCTTCATACGTTCGAAGAACCCCTTAGATCCTTCATCAAGAACCACCGCATCTTGAGCATAGAGTCTTGACTGGCTTTCACCACAGTCATCATCAAAGAACGCCTTGAAATCCCCGTAGAAGTTAGAACGCTTCACTAACTGCACCGCACCAGCCATCACATTCCCCGAACCTGCAATCCATTTTGTCAGGCTAGATGTCACAATATCCGCATATGGTTTCACATCGACATTGAAAGCACTACAAACTGTATCATCGATCACCAACGGAACATTCCCAGCATCACAAGCAGCACGCACTTTACTCAAATCAATCATGCGCAACAGTGGATTACTAGGCACTTCACAAAATACCGCTGAGAACTCACCTAGGCGAATCCTGTTAAGCGCTTCATCGAATAATTCACCTTCTGAAACTGGAAGAAATACAGCACCAGTACCAAAATTATTTTGCACCTTTAGAACATCCACATACGGGAAATCTAATTGGAGAGATTTCTTACTAGGCGCAAGCTTCCTTAACACCCTATGCACTGCAAAAACCGCAGACATCCCACTCTCATAGAGATAAACGTCGCCCTCATCATAACTTCCGATCTCTTCTAACCTCCTTAATAAATCACCAGAATCATATTTCCACAAACCATCAGAATCCAACACGTCCAACGCCTGTCTACTTGAAACCACCTCACCAGAATAACGCCAGTACTCCATACCAACAGCATACTGAGCCACTGGCAGAATAAGTGCCTGCAAACCTTCGTAACTTGCTATCCTAAGAGCAGCACCAGTCCGTTGCTCCACAAACCTCAATGCCCGCTGAGCCACGTCCTTATTAGGAAAAACGATCACCTTTTCACCTTCAACTGCCACATCCTGTTCACACTCTTGGAACAATCTATGTAACGCCGGGTGAATAAAAAATCGAGGGTAGCCACACTGTAATTTAGAAATTACTTTATCTCGTCCCTCTTCGTAACCGATGACTGAATCCCATGTAGGTAAGCACACTGATACAGCATGTCTATCGTCAGGGATAGGCACACCAAGATCTGCTTCATTACAGGCTGGATCTGAGACTAGATTACGCACGGCGGAAATACATAGTCATCTGATCAATATATGCAAGCTCGATATTTCGCGAATGCTGGGATTTCCCGATAGGAAATTTTATCCCACAAATTTCACGATTCACCTTCACAGCCACCCACAATCATGCTAGGTAGTTTCCAGCAATCACTGATCAACATTTCTAAATTATGGCAAATCTTAATCTAACTCTCAAAGTCTGGCGCCAAGCTAATGCTAATGACAAAGGCACCATTCAAACTTACGATGCGAAAGCAATCCCTCAAGAAGCTTCATTTCTTGAAATGCTAGACATCGTTAACGAGAGAATCATCGCGGACGGCGCAGACCCTATCCATTTCGACCACGACTGCCGTGAAGGTATCTGTGGTACATGCTCACTGACCATCAACGGTGTCCCACACAGCAAAGAAACCGGCATTACTACATGCCAACTTCACATGCGTAAATTCAACGACGGCGAGACCATCTGGATCGAGCCATTCCGCGCCAAAGCATTCCCGGTGATCAAGGATCTCATCGTAGATCGTGACGCATTTGACCGCATCATGGCAGCAGGTGGATACATTGACGTCCGCACTGGCTCAGCTCCAGACGCTAACTCCATGCCTATCGACAAGAAAATTGCTGACGAAGCATTTGATGCAGCAGCGTGTATCGGTTGTGGCGCATGTGTTGCAGCATGCAAAAATGGCAGCGCAATGCTCTTTGTCTCTGCTAAAGCAGCTCACCTCAATAAACTACCTCAAGGACAACCAGAGAAAAACAAGCGCACACTTGCCATGGTCAGACAAATGGATGACGAAGGATTCGGCAACTGCACTAACCAATACGAATGCGAAGCCGTCTGCCCTAAAGAGATCAGCGCAGACAATATAGCTAAACTCAACAGGGACTTCGCCATCGCTGCCGCCAGAGAAGCTCTTGCATAAATCACATCACATTTAGCACAACATTTTTCAAAGCTCAGGTTAACCCCTGAGCTTTTTTATGCCATTTAAGAAAGCGGCGCGACATAGCAAGCCCCTAGAAAACGAACAGGAGCGAGAGCATAGTGATGCGTGCTTCATCACTGAGCAACTACGCAGTTAGAAATAAAAAACACTCCTCACTCTTCTAAAGGTTAAACACTATCTAAATTTCTTTGTTGTATTCTTGAGCGCTATAATAACCCATGTTCCAACTATGCCCCCTCAAGTAGTATTATACCTCCAACTCCAACAATAAATAAAAGGTAAAAAGCAAAACGTAATCGCCTATTCTCCAGTCAGGCTTCGCTCAACGCCAGCGGGATAGCATAGCAGCCCTCCAGGTGCAGCAAAACATTGCATGACATCTTCTCTATACTCCACTTGCCTCACCAACCTAATGATTGAATTATGTTACAGATTCCCTCCTAACTCATAGTATTCAATGGTGGAACAGACTGAAAGATATCATCTTTTTTACTTTTAGAGCTAAGATTGTTCTGCTGTAATGCGTTAGTTATTTAATACGATCAAATTCTGATTAAAAATACCCATATACACACACTATGAGCCTTCACGCACAACTATCACCCGAAGCCCAAGCTAAGCTCAATGCTCAGAAGAGAAATTCCACCATCTCTTCCATCATTATAGCTCTCCTTGTTTGCGCCCTTCTTGTAGCGATTCTTTTTTATATCGCTCTCTCTCCACTCTTTAAAAACACTGAAGAAATGGTCACCTATGCATCAGGATCTGAAGCTGAAGAGAAAATTGTCAAACCTGAGATGAATAATGAAGTGGAGAAAAAGCCATCATCTCCATCATCAAGCATGGCAAAAGTCATCGCAGCCAACACACCATCACCCACAGCAGTTCCAGTTCCAGATCAAGTAGTCACAGAGCCGTCACTTGACTTTGGTGACGGAGATGACTTCGGTGACGGCTGGGGAAGCGGCAGCGGAAATGGAGCCGGTGGAGGAGGTGCCGGATTCGGCATCCCTGCTTCCATGAAAAAACGTTGCTCTGCTAAAGACCGTATCGAACGACTACTTAAAGAAGGTGGACAAGAAGACTACGAAGATAAAGTAGTCGCGTCCCTCAGATGGCTTAAGAAAACTCAACAAAAGGATGGCTCATGGAATGCCCAGGGCAAACCAGTAGCCATGACAGGCCTAGCTCTACTCGCCTACCTTGGCCACTGTGAAACTCCAGCATCATCAGAATTTGGTGAGACCGTCCAGAATGCCATCATGTATCTCATCAGCGTCAGTCAGAAAAATGGAGGCAAACTCGCTTCCAGCACTGCGGACAAGCACTGGTGCTACGAGCACTCCATCGCCACCTATGCCATGGCTGAAGCCTACACTCTCTGCAAAGAATTTAAAATCCCAATACCTAACCTAGAAGAAACTGTGAAAGCTGCAGGCGACTTCATCATCGGCAGCCAACACGAAAGTGGCGGCTGGGATTACGCCTATGATACATCTGGCAAGCGTGGTGGTGACACGTCCATCGCCTGCTGGCACCTACAAGCAGTCAAAGCATGCAAGACAACTAAAATTGATTTTAACGGCCTAGAAAAATGCGCAAGAATTGGGATCGAGTATCTTGACGGCGCCAAAAACGGCAAAGGAACTATCGGCTACAACACCAACGGCAAAAACCTCAAGCATGGTCCCACAATGACCCCAGGTGGAGCACTCTGTTTCCAGCAATGGGGTAAAGGCAATCGCTCATTCACTCGTAATGCAATCATATGGATCACAGAAAATAGCGAATTCGACTACAAAACAGAAGCCAACCTCTACATGCACTACTACTCCAGCCAAGCCATGATTAACGCCGGTGGCTCTGCATGGAAAGACTACAACAAAAAAGTCATGATTAACCTCGCTGACAACCAAAGTGCTGACGGCTCATGGGCTGTCCCTGGTGGCGCTAGAAACCAAATGTCATCCGCTCACTATGCGACCTGTTTATCTACCCTCATGATGGAAGTTTACTACAGATTCTTACCAAGTTCTGAGTAATTACACCCCTTTATAAATAGTTCAAAAGAGAGCGGTTTACCTCCCCTCTCTTTTTTTATGTCTAGACTTCATGCTTTATTGACTTTTTGTTCATTTCCACACATACCAATTACATGTCAACAGCACTACCAGCAAGACCCAGATCCGCACCCACTCATAAATCACACATCGCTATCGTAGCGTCGATTTATAACGAACAGTACACAAATGCTCTGCTTCAGAACGCAAAAGAAGAGCTCGCTATCATCCTACCGAATACTCAACTCGATGTAGCAAGAGTCCCTGGCGCCTTTGAAATCCCTGTAGCATGTGAACTACTACTCGGTAGTGACAATCCGCCAGACGCAATTATCGCGCTTGGTGTCATCATTCAAGGACAGACACAACATGCAGGCATGGTAGCAGAAGCAGTGACCAACAGCCTTCAATCGATGGCTATCCGTCATAAAAAACCAGTAATTCATGAAGTTTTATTAGTAGAAGATGAAAAGCAAGCATATGCTAGGTGCATGGCTGCTAATCTAAACCGAGGCAGAGAAGCAGCTAGATCAGCCCATACCATGGTAGAACTTTTCCAAGCAATGAGCCAAGAAAAGGTAAAGAAACACGTCTCATTCGCTAAAAAATAATTATGTCTAGCCGCAGAGAAATAAGAGAAGCAGCCATCCAGTTTCTATATTGTAATGACCTAGAAGAAGGAGCCCCAGCAGACGAAGCATCAGATGCATTCTGGGAACTCCTACTCGAATCAGACTTTTCTAAGCTTACCAAAGCATCAGTCAAATCTGTCCTTCATCTCAACCAAGGGAGACAGAAGCGTTACGTTAAACTAGTAGAAAAGTCCCCTGAACTTGAGTCACTCATCTTCGCTGACCCAAATGCTAAAAAGCTAGGGCGCGCACTCGCTGCGGTCATCAAAAGCGAGAACAAATGGCAAGCATTGATTGATAGCATGTCACGCATCTACAAGCCACAGAACGAAGAAGTTCAAACTGACCTGTCAGATGTTTTAAACGAGATTTACCTACTCAATAATACCCTCACAGTTCAACGTAAAGCCTGGGAAGAGCAACTTGCTGACTACCCGCAGTTCAAGGTTAATGCTGAGTCTGTAAACGCCAGCATCGGTGCACTTCAGCGCGTATCCGATCGCATCCATATGGTGAAGAATCCAACTCTCTTCCCTGCTCACTCAGACGTAGCTCACCTAGTTGCAACTGCCGAGAAAATGAAGTCCATGCGTAACTCAGTTGACCAAAAAGTAACTCTAGTTACCGCCAACAAAGACAAAATCGATGAAATGATCCACTCAGTAGTAGAAAACTACGTCCCTGAGAGAATCAACCCAGTAGATAGAGCTATCCTCAGACTTGGTGCAGCAGAGATCTTATTTGATGATGCTCTCCCCGCACCAGTTTCTATCAACGAAGCCGTTGAAATCGCGCAAAAATTCGCGTCTTCAGATTCATCAAAGTTCATCAACGGTATCCTTGATAAGATTGCCAAAACAATCGCACCATCCAACACTTAACCAAGTTTCTAATACAGCTAAAACACATCCCAAGGCATGAGTAAAAACTTCACATTTCTAGGCACAGAAAACATCCCGCAGACTGCCACACTCATCGTCCCAGGAAGACTCAGCCACGTAGAACTAATTGCTCTTGAGCAACACCTCGCTGGACGCAAAACCATCTGGCTCTGTGAAGAAAAAGTCATTCTACCAACGGAAACTGAAAACTATCTAGCTGAGAAAAATGCGGACGCCGTTTCATTCTCTGCAACTGACTCTGGACTAGAAACAGTTGGCTCCCAACTCAAGAAAGACCTCGGCGACGACGGCGTTGCTATCTTCCTCCCAGGAAAAGTGAATGCTTTGCTAGGCTCAGCCTCACACATCGAAGCTCCTACACTCACCGCGCTCTGCGGCCTTAGGTTGCCCGTCACTCCTCTCGCTGTCCATGATCCCATGCAGACACGCTTGAAGACGACTACTGGTCTCCCCGGCTCCTACTTAGTCTTCATGCCCGAGATAGCTGCATCAAACGTTAATCCAGCTAAATGGCAACAAGCTAATCTCTTAGGTATATCTGAAGCATTTAGCCAGCGACCATTCCTTAAAGAATCTCTCGGCTACAACCTTCTCAAAGGCCTTAAACTTAATTCCAAGGTCAAAATTATCGATGGCACAAATGATCAAGAGCGCAACTATGGCGTTATCCTTGGTATCGCATTAGCCTTCGCCAAGCACCTGAAAGAGCAGACACAAAAAAAACGTGTCGCCATCATCTTACCTCCAGGCATAGGCGGACTCGTCGCAAACTTAGCCGTCATCTTCGCCGGTAAAGTTCCAGTAAATATCAATTTCACAGCCAGTCACGAAGCCATCAAATCATGTATCGCTCAAGCGGATGTCGACAAATACATCACAGCAGATCCCTTTGTAAGAAAAGTCAGCGACTTCCCTTGGCCTCCAGTCAGAGACCTAATCCACGTTGAACGCATCCTCCCAAATCTCAAAAAATCCATCAAACGCTGGGTCATCGTCACAAAACTCTTTCCTGTAAACTTGATCGCAAAATTCGCCAACATCAAGAAAACAGGTGGAGACACGGAAGCTGTATTGCTATTTACCTCAGGCTCATCTGGAGCACCGAAAGGAGTCCCACTCACCCACCGCAACCTACTCGCTAACGTCTGTCAGTTCAGCACCAGACTTGGCCTGCAAACTGGTGAGGCGTCTATTCTAGGTTGCCTGCCCTTATTCCATTCATTCGGCTGCACAGCCACACTCTGGTTCCCTATCATCCAAGGAATAGAAATAGTCTCATACCCTAGCCCACTTGACACAAAGAGACTAGCTGAACTCATCGAGAAGAACAAAATCACCTTCCTCATCTCCACCCCTACATTCCTAAGAGGCTACATGCGCAGAGTAAATCCTGAGCAACTCGCCTCCGTCAAACTGGTAATCACCGGAGCTGAGAAACTACCTACTTCGTTGGCCGATTCATTCCACAAAAAGTTCGGCATCTATCCACTAGAAGGCTACGGACTCACAGAAACTTCCCCAGCAACTAATTTCAACATCATTAACCCTCCTACCGATACCGAAGAACCAAATCTCAGTTCAGATAGAGTTGGCTCAGTTGGCCAATTCCTAGCAGGTATTGCAGTGAAGATGACAGATGCAGCTACTGACAAAGATTGCGACATCGACCAATCAGGAATCATCTGGCTCAAAGGATCAAATATTTTTCCAGGCTATCTCGACAATCCAGAAAAAACCGAAGAAGTATTCGAAGATAATTGGTTTAAGACTGGTGATGTCGGTAGAGTCGACGAAGATGGCTTCCTTCACATAGAAGGAAGAATCTCAAGATTCTCCAAGATTGCAGGAGAGATGGTTCCTCACGAAAACCTAGAAGCATCCATTATCGAAGTCCTCGGACTAGATGAGGAAACAGAACGCAAAGTTGCTGTTGTCGGAGTTCCTGATGAGAAGAAAGGTGAAGCTATTATCTTACTTTCTTGCATCACCCCTGTGGAGACAGCCTCACAAGCATGTATCGACCTGCGCTACAAACTGCTAGATGCTAAAATTCCGTCCCTCTGGTGCCCTAGAGACATCATCCCTGTTAGCGAAATCCCTATCCTAGCCTCTGGCAAATTAGACATTAAAGGCTGCGAGGATCTTGTTGCCGAACTACGCTAAAAACTCACACTTCCTCATGTCTAATCCAGACGCCAATCTCGTGCGCTTTGACCGCTTTATGCAACAAGCTTTGCACGACCCAGAAAAAGGCTACTACTCCAGAAATATCCAAACTGTGGGCGCCGACGGCGACTTTTCTACCACAGCCACACTTAGTAATGTCCTAGGTAAAGCCATTGCAAAAACAGCGATGGAATGGTCACGCACTAACAAGACCCCATTAAACCTGATCGAAATCGGCGGTGGTGATGGATCACTTGCCGAGTCAGTCATCAAATCCATCCCCTTACTCAAACGCTGGCGATTACACTATCACATCATCGATAGCTCTGTGCCCCTTACACAAAAGCAACAGCAGCAAAATACAATCTCTAACAAAGTCAGCTGGCACAGCGAAATCAAATCAGCTCTAGATAAATGCAATGGAATCGCATTCATCTTTTCTAATGAACTCGTCGATGCCTTCCCCGTGCGCGTCTTTAGAAAAGCAGATAACCACTGGAATGAATTATACCTCCACAAGGAAGAAGAACATTTCCTCCCCTGTGCCGATACTTTACCTGATTCATCCGCAATCAACCACAAAGCTCATTACACCGGCCAGCGCATCGAGATTCACCAGTCATATCGTGAATGGCTAGATGATTGGCTCCCCAGTTGGAAACGCGGCCAACTTCTCACCATCGACTACGGCGACACCCACCCCAAAGTCTATTTCCGACTACCAAAAGGAACTCTGAGAGCATACTCCCACCACCAACGCATCACAGGAAAAGCAGTCTACCACCACCCAGGCAAGCAGGATATCACCGCTGACGTAAACTTCACTGATCTCATCAACTGGGGTAAACAAGCAGACCTAGAAACAGTATCCCTCATGACCCAACGCGAGTATCTCAGATCACACGTCACACAGACCAAAGCAGATCAATACCTAATCCACCCCGATGGTGCTGGCTCAGCCTTCAAGGTCTTACTACAGCAGAAAGGCAAGTAACCTTCTTTCATTACTCTCAAAAAATCCAACCGGCGCGATCAATTCTGACCGCAACTTTGGACTTCTCAAAAAAAGGAATAGATGATGAAAATGTGATCTGTTAGATTACTTCTTTAGTAAACTTAGGAATGTAGGTAAAACCTTCTTGAAGAGTGAATTCTTACCCCCACGGGAGAGCTGATCAGTCACTAGCTCAGGACATGAATCACTATCAGCAGGCCCATGAAGATCTAAGGAATGCTTCCCACAATCTAACTGGTGATGTAAATATTTACTTCCCGCTTCACGACTCACACACATGGTGACACCGTCAGCAATGATTTCTATTTTCCCAATCGCTGCACTGTCTTCCTCAAAAGTAATTTCAGCATCCACCAGATTCCCACCCTTTGTCAGAAAACGATAACTCCCAGCTTCAGCCTTATCAGAGATCAAGTCCTGTGAACGTGTCCAACCTGCCATAACTACAAACCAAGCCAACAACTGCAACCCAGATGTAAAATGCTCAGGATTAACTACTAGCTTAATTTGACTCACAGAATTCAATGACTTAGATGCTGTTAGATCATCGTAGAGTGATGCAATCGCGAGCCTGAAATGATAGGTTCTAGTCCATGCCAAATCCTGTACCACTAAGTTCACCTGACTAATCGCTTCATTGATAAGATCAAATGATTCTTCAGCATCATCCCAGCTAGAACTATCTATCACTAGCCTATCAATCCTACGATATAAACTCTCGCTAAACATGCTACTCAGATTACCCTGCCACCAAAAAATGAGTGGTAAGTCGCTCTGAAGATGCGCAAAAATAGTATTTCTAAATCTACCTCTTGAATGCCCTGTTAGATGAAAAGCTATCTGCTCGCAACACACTGACTTCTGCCCGTGTGCTAAATGACAATGAGCAGTGATCCACGCTCTAACAGAAATCTCCTCCACATTCCTATCAAGCCCTATTAAAAGTGCACGGCAAGCATGTTCACGAGTGATCTCGCGGATGATCTCTGAGTTCTTAGCCAGCGCCCCATTCTCCTCTGAGTATACTGCCAGGTTTATCAGTGAGGCATTCGTGCGTGCCTCATCCACCTCCCAGAGCTGGCGCAGTTCACGCTCTATTTTTTCTACAGGTACTTCTATACCTAGCATCATCGCATTATCAGGAACCGTCATTATATTTTTTAAATTCTGTTAGGATTAAAGTCTGCGCCAAGTATTGCCGTCTTTTGCCAATAGATTGTCTGCCTTCTCTGGCCCCCATGAACCAGCCACAAAGTCAGTCATCTCAGGCTCTTGTCCAGCATCACTCTCATGCCAAGCTCTGTGGATATGATCGATAAATTTCCACGCCTCTTCCACTTCATCACGACGTGCAAAGAGAGTTGCATCTCCAGCCATCGCATCTAACAGAAGTCGCTCGTATGCCTCAGGGCTTCCTTTTCCGAAACTCGTAGAATAATGGAAATCCATCTTCACTGGCTCCAGTCTTAAAGTAGTCCCTGGTAGTTTAGAGACCATACGTAAAGAAATACCCTCATCAGGCTGAATTCTGATTACCAGAACGTTACCCTCATCAGTCTCACCAGGAGTTGCATTGAAAAGCACGTTAGGCGCAGATCTGAAATGCACAGATATTTCCGTTGCCTTCTTAGGCAAACGCTTACCCATTCTAATATAAAATGGAACCCCACTCCAACGCCAAGTATCCACCATGCAGCGCAGTGCCACATAACTCTCAGTCATTGACTCAGGATCTACTCTGTCCTCCTCGCGGTATCCCACCACACTCTTACCATGAACATGACCAGCAGTATATTGCGCACGCACCACATTCTCAGAAACTAGCTCAGGAGTATCCCATTGGCGTAGTGATCGGATCACTTTCACCTTCTCGTCACGCACACCATCAGCACTAAGATCAGTTGGTGGCTCCATCGCTACTAAGCTCAGCAATTGAAGTAAATGGTTCTGCACCATATCTCTCAGCGCACCAGCTTTATCATAGTATCCACCGCGGCCCCCCTCCATACCAAGATGCTCAGAACAAGTAATCTGCACCTGCTTGATATAACGGCTATTCCAAAGCGGTTCAAAAATAGCATTTGCAAATCTCAGCACCATAATATTCTGCGCCGTTTCCTTGCCCAAATAGTGATCAATACGATACGTATCCCTCTCCTCAAAAGTCTGATTCACCACCTGATTCAAATGCTGCGCACTCGGAAGATCTGTCCCAAATGGCTTCTCTACGATCACCCGTGACCAGCAACCATCCTTTGATTCATTAAGCCCAGCCCCTTTAAGGTTCTGTAAAATATCATCAAAGAACTCTGGCGCACTAGCTATGTAGAATAAACGATTCCCCTTACCACCACGCTCCGCATCAATAGCATCTAACCTGTCCGCAAGTCTCTTGTAACCATCTAAATCCTGAAACTCACTCTGATGGTACTCCACAGTATTCTCAAAATCTTGCCAAATCTCTGCATCATGCCCGTTCCTAGAAACCTCCTGATTCAACTCCTTAAGCCCTTCTCTGAAAACGTCATCAGACTTCTCCCTACGGGCAAAACCTATGATCTTCACTCCCGGAGGAAGCTCACCATCAACCGCCAAGTTATACAACGCAGGAATCAGCTTACGGTGAGTCAAATCTCCCGTGGCACCGAATATCACTACCGAGCACGCCTCAGGACGTGATCGGGACACTAAATCTTCTCTAAATGGATTGCTCATGAATGATCGAACCATTACCTAAAAACACCATTTAGCCAAGTGGTAACTTTGTCTTAAACCCTGAAGTGCTGAAGTTGACAGAAATTGACCATCCCCCCATGAATACAATGTCACTTTTCCTCAACTTCTAGTTTGCCCAATAACCAAATATCGCTACACTATCATCTAACATGTCATCAACACCATCAGCGGATCCACGCTTCAACAACTTCGTCCTCCTGCAGGCTCAAAATGCAGGCTTATTTCTTGGCCAGCTCCCTCACCCCACCACAGGGAAAAAAACAATTAACCTCGTCGCCGCAAAAAGCGTTATAGACTCATTAGATATGCTCGCTGTCAAAACCGCCGGCAACCTAACAACTGAAGAACATGCCCTCCTCACAAAAGCCATAGAAAACCTCACCAACCTCTACAAAACAGCAGAAGCCTTAGGCTAACTCCTCCTCCAAATTTAAATCCTAAACCTTTAAACTTACACACCATGAAACAACCATTTTTTATACTCGGGCCCTGCGGACTAGAAAGCGAAGACTTTGCCTGGGAAATGGCTCGCTCCATCAAACCCATCGCTGATAAACTCGGCATTGATTGGTATTTCAAAGCATCCTACGATAAAGCCAACCGCACCTCAGGAGACGCATTCCGCGGACCAGGAGTCAAAGAAGGCACCCGCATCCTCGGTGAAATTTCTAAGGAACTCGGCATCCCCGTCACCACAGACATTCACCACCCACACGAAGCTGATATCGCTGCCGAGCACATCGACCTCCTCCAGATCCCAGCCTTCCTCTGCCGCCAGACAGATCTCATCGAAGCCTGCGCCAAAACCGGCCGCTCAGTGAACGTCAAAAAAGGCCAATTCCTCGCACCACTAGACGTAGTCAACATTGCAAAAAAACTACACTCCTACAACTGCGATGACTTCTACATCACCGAGCGTGGCACCAGCTTCGGATACAACAACCTCGTTGTAGACATGCGCTCACTCTACATCATGCGCGAAGAAGGAATCCGCGTCATCTTTGACGCCACTCACTCAGTTCAGCGCCCAGGCGGCCTCGGCGGCTCTACCGGTGGCGATGGCTTTCTCGCACCAGTCCTAGCCCGCGCAGCCGTAGCCACAGGAGTAGAAGGTGTATTCATGGAAACGCACTCCAACCCAGCGAAAGCCCTCTCAGATGGGCCTAACCAGATCCCGCTCACCGAGATCGAATCAGTCATCCAGAAACTCCTAGCAGTTCATAAAGCAGCCCACGGCGAGTAAGCCTAAAAACTTACCCCTAGCCTAGCTCCATCCACACGCTTCACCAACCTATAGTCTATAATCTATGCTCCGTCACCTCATCTTCCCCATCCTCATCTGCAACATCGTCTTAGCAGATGACCTCAGCGGGGAGGCTGAAGTAATCATAGATGAACCTAAAGACCGCATACCAGCCCTCGAACTACTTCCAGCTGGAAGCATTCTCAAGAAAATTCATATTCCACGCTACAATAAAGACTACACCCCCGCCTCCTTGCTTACCGCCGACCAATTCGAAGTCATCAGTGATCAAGAAATTCAAGGAAGCAAAGTATGCATTTCTCTCTACGATTCTGAAGGAAAAATCAAAACACAGACCAAACTCAACACTGTAAATTTCAACCAAACCACAGGGCTCATCACAACTAAAGAAAACTTAACATTTTCTGGCGACCTATTCACTGCTTCCAGTCAAGGAGTTACACTAGATTGGCAAAACCACCGTGGTTTTTTACTAGGCAAAAATCAAACCATCATCTACCTTAAGGTACCTACTTCAATGACAAATTCTCCAAATACGCTCCAACAACCTGTCAAAAATAGCACCAAGCCAAATTCCGCCTCAAAACTTGGAGTCGTAGCCACCGCAGCAGCCATTGCCTCATCCCCTACCTTCCTCTCTGCTCAAGAACTAGCTCAGATAGACCACCTCGCTCAGCCATCCACCGCACTATTCATTGAGCAACTCGATCAAACAAAAGCAGCCCTCGCTGCCACAGCAGAAGCAGAAGCCAAAATCGCGACCATCCGCAAGGAACTCACAGCCCAACTCGGAACTATTCCTAAGATCGACGCATCTCAACCAGCCCCACCCGAACTAACACCAACACCGGGTAAAGATTTTATCAAGATCACTAGCGACCGACTCCTATTCGACGCTAAAAAAGGAATTTTCGTCTACTACGGAAACGTCCGCATCACACACCCAAAATACACCTTCACCTGTGATGGCGAACTCAAACTCATCCTAAGTGAAACCGCAGCAGCTAAAAAACTTACCCCTGAAGCGCGCGCCAAGCTCAAGCCAAATGATATCTTTGACGACATCAGCCAAATTATTGCAACCAAGAATGTCATTGTCCGAGGCAAAGACAGCAAAGGCCAACCAGTCTCCGGCATCACTGAAAATTTAAGCTATTCCAAATCCACTGGTAACATCATCCTCAAAGGGAAAGGCTCCCGCATCACTACTACTGATGCTCAACTCAAAGTCATAACCCAAAACGGCTACCTCAAACTTGATCAGAACATGAACGCATCAGGTCAAGGAGCTGAAACCTACGGTAGCCTACCAGAAAACAGTAAAAAACCTCAGAAGCCAAAAACTCAATAATTTTAAATAAGTAACATGCCAACGGCAACCAATAGCATAGAACCTAAAACAGCCAGCAACACGCACGCAGGGCAAGACACCTCATCCATGCGTAAAGCAACTAAGTTCCTATTAGGCTCACAAAAACTGCTCAAAACATACGGAGGTAGAGCCGTTGTCAGCGGCGTCAGCATCACCGTCGGCCAAGGCGAAATAGTAGGCCTACTGGGTCCCAACGGTGCAGGTAAAACCACAACATTCTACATGATCGCCGGACTCGTCCCTCCTAATGAAGGAGTTGTCACCTTCGGCGGAAAGGACATCACCGAGCTACCTATGCACAAACGTGCCAGACTAGGCATGGGCTACCTCCCCCAAGAAGAATCCATTTTCCGTAAGCTAACCGTCCGCGATAACTTACTCGCCGTCCTCGAAACTCAGAAAGGTCTCAACAAAAAGCAACGTAATGATAAGGCAGACAACCTCATGGAAAGATTCCGCATCACCAAGCTCAGAGACTCAGAAGCCCTCACACTCTCAGGTGGAGAAAAACGTCGCCTCAGCATCGCCCGCTGCCTCTGCACTGATCCTAAGCTACTCATGCTAGATGAACCATTCGCAGGAGTTGATCCAAAAGCAGTTGAAGACATCCATCGAATTGTAAGAGAACTCAGAGACCAAGACGGCCTCTCTATCCTTATCACAGATCACCACGTCAGAGAAACGCTCAAAATAGTTGACCACGCCTATGTCATGGACGATGGTAAAGTAATTCTTGAAGGAGCGGCTAATGACATTGCCAATGACCCACTAGCTAGAAAACACTACCTAGGAGAAGACTTCACACTCTAAAAAAAATAAATAACAACACACAAACAAATTTCAGCACCATATAAAAAGATCTCCGCCTCACTGGACGAGCCAGTGGAGAGCGATGTTAACAACAAAAGAAAGGAAAAACAATAATGCAAACAAGCAATGCAAACCCACAGGTAACTATCACAGTCCGTCACGAATCAGTCACTGATTCCATCCGTGATTTCGTGCAGAAGAAAATTGGCACACTCCACCTGGATTACCCCAAAATAATCGAGGCCCGAGCGATCCTAGACGTTCAGAAAAATCGACACATTGCTGAAATCATCCTCTTTTGTGCCAACCACATCGTCATCGATGCCTCCACTGAAGGCAAAGACATGTATGCGGCCATTGATGAGACCATCTCTAAGATCGCCAGAAGAATGCGTAAATACAAAACTCGCCTTCTAAAGCGCAACAAAATCAAACCAGAGCAAAGTATCAAGCACCTAGACGAAAGAGTCTACTCTTCTGATATTCTAGACACTCACCCAGAGGAATCTGAATTAGATCCAGAACCAATGATCATCCACCGCGAGAGCCAGTCACTCAAGACCCTCTACAAAGAAGATGCTATCGTCGAACTAGAACTATCAGATAAACCATTCCTAGTATACACCAACGCCCGTAGAAACGTCCTCCAAATCATCTACAGACGTAAAGACGGCGACTACGCCATCATCGAGCCATAACCGGCTAAACCAATAATTCACCAAAACAACCAAAGGCATTACGGATCACTCCGTAATGCCTTTTTAGTTTCATCGTGCTCAACCATTGACCAATGACTATTGACCAATGACAGCACCAAAGGTGCCCATCGCCCTCCTATAAGCCGGATTCTGTCCACCCTAGTCTTACCCAGAGCTGTGTGATCATTTGTCTTCCCACTCCGAAAAGTGAGCGTCATCTTTCGATGATCATGCGACTAATACCCGAGGATTCTAGTCGGGCGGGCACCCTTCCTCTGTTATGTCTTGCACCACATGGGGTTTACCTTGCACTGTCGGTTGCCCTTCAGCCGGTGAGCTCTTACCTCACCCTTTCACCCTTACCTGCTCCCGAAGAAGCCGGCGGTATTCTCTCTGCTGCACTGTCCGTCTACTAAGCCTTGAAGCTTAATATCCCTCATTCTTCATGAGGCACGTTTCCCTATGGTGTCCGGACTTTCCTCTATGACAAACTATAAATAGCCGCCACAGCGATCACCCGGAGAGCGATGGACCTGCACAATAACTACCAATTTCCCAGATGCAACTCATTTCAGCATGACACACGTTTTAAAATTTGGCACAATTCTTGCTATACGTATTGCCTAACCTAGGTTAGAACACCTTTAGTCATGTCTGACATAGGCCTCCAACAAAATTTATCTCAACAGCAAACTCTCTCGCCCAAGATGCGTCAGAGCCTAGAGATATTACAGGCGAACTCACTTGAACTCAGCCAACTCCTGCAACAAGCAGTCCTCACTAATCCGGCGATAGAAATCACCACCAACGAGGAAGCTCTCCCAGACGAAACTCCAGATGAAGCTGAGCATGACACAGAAACAATCTCAGATCTAGACGACCACGCACGGGACGAATACATCACCACCAAAAGCTCCACCCCCGGCCCCACTCAGGAAACGATCGATTACATCTACGACTCCATCGTCGCCCCCCATTCCCTCCAGCAGCACCTCACTGAGCAGATTAACAACGAAGAAGTCTCGACCGACCTCCGCACAGCCTGTCACGAAATAATCGCCAACGTCAACGATCGAGGTTTTCTAGATCAGCCCATCACAGACATCGCGATCACCAGCACCCACTCGCTAGACATCCTCGAAAAAGCCCTCATTAAAGTCCAACACCTCGACCCAGCCGGCGTAGGTGCCCATGACCTCCGTGAGTCACTACTCATCCAACTCCAAAAAAGAAATCTCCTCGGCTCACTCGCATACCGACTAGTAGAAGACTTCCTCCCTGACCTAGCTCAGAAGAAACTACCCCAAATCGCCAAGCAGCTTAAGACCTCAGTAGAAAACATCGTCCAAGCCGCCACCGTCATCACCACCCTCACCCCAGACCCCGGTGCTGAGTTCGACCCCACCTCTAACCCCTACATCGTCCCAGACGTCAGATTCTCAAAAGACACCGACGGCGAATGGGAAGCAGTCCTCACCAATGAGCACATCCCCTCAGTAACCATCAGCCACGTCTACAAAGACCTCCTCGCCAGTACTGCCGACAACAAAACCCGCACCTACCTCAAAGAGCAAATCAAAGACGGCAAGCAAATCATCACCGCCATCTCACAGCGTCAACACACCCTCCTAAGAATCTCACAAGAAATCGTCAAACGTCAGCCAGGTTTCTTACAGCAAGGCCCAGCCGCGCTCAAACCTCTCACCATGAACGAACTCGCAGAAGTCATCGAGGTCCACCCTGCCACCATCTCCAGAGCCGTCGCAGGCAAATACGCACTCACCCCGCATGGCATCATCGAGCTCAGAACCTTCTTCACCTCCGGCTTCCAGTCCAAAGACGGCGCCCAAGTCTCCAACACCAGCATCAAAGACACCATCCAGCACATCGTCCAAGAAGAACCCCCCTCCAAACCCCTCTCAGACACCGCCATCGAGAAACTCCTAGCCGCCAAAGGCCTCAAAGTAGCCCGCCGCACAATCGCCAAATACCGCGACCAGCTAGGCATCCTCCCCAGCCATCTCCGGAAGAAATTCTAAACAACCAAAATGAAAGCCCTACGTATCCTCATCAGCATCATTGCACTCATCATACCCGTGACTGCCAGCGCAAAACCGCAAGCCCCTGAAAAAAAACAAACACTTCAATCCACGGACTACAGCCTATTTGTAATCAGAGGCTGGAGCATATTTCTAGAAAAATCCATCCACAACCACCCTAGAGGCAAGATTGCCGCCGAACTACTCGACACCAAGCTAGCAGAGATCGAAAAACTTATTAACCCAGAAATACTCACCAAGCTTCAAGCTGTCCCCATATGGCTGAATAAAGACATCCGCCAAGGAGCCTGCTACCACCCAAATCCAAAGTGGCTTGCTGAGAACAATCGCATGACAGAAAAGGCAGGCTCTATAGAAATACAAAGTGTAAACACATTCATCGATTGGTCCACCACCCAGCCCATGATGATCCTCCACGAGCTAGCCCACGCTTACCATCACCGCATTCACGAGTTCAACAACCCAGTCATTACAGCTGCATTCAAGAAAGCTGTAGCCTCTAACAGCTATGAGAAAGTAGAGCACATCAGCGGCAAAGTAAAACGCCACTACGCCCTCACCAACGAAAAAGAATATTTCTCCGAATGCACCGAAGCCTACTTCGGAAAAAACGACTTCTACCCCTTCACCAAAACCGACCTAAAAAAACACGACCCCACAGGCTACGCCATGATCGAAACACTCTGGGACATAAAATAATATTCCAGCATGGGCCAAGCCATCACCAATGAAATTCTTCACCACAAAAACAGCAATACTCCCCCTCCTCGCTTGTGGCATAATAGTCTTCTCCATTTTCTTCCTAGCTAAAAACAGTCCCAACGAACAATCTCTAAAACTTGATTTCCAGAACCTTAATAAGTCTATCAATTCGGGTGACATCAAACAAATTGAGAAAAAATTAATTTATATTCCCGAAAGGTATGTTGAAGGTGAGAAATATGACCTATTGATGACTCTATCCCAAACAAAACACCTCCTCAGTATCAATATTAAACAGCAGAAAGTAATAGGATCAGTAGGCGTGATAGCTTACACATACAATCACAATGATACAGAGGCTGCAATTTTTGCGATACATAATGGGCTAAACTGGCAGTTTGATTTCAGTTCTAGTTATTGGACTCAGGAAAATGACATCCACAACACCCGCCATCATGAACAAGATCAAGCAGACGCCATCGCTCTCCTCAAATGGCTAAATAATAACACCAAAGTCGGCCAATCTGGCATCGGCCCCCACGAACGCCTCACATGGTATCTCCCATTCGTCCCACCTAGCCTAAACATCGAAGAATTCTACGAAACCCCCAGCCCCTCGATGGATCACGACTACATCTGGAAAATCAAAATCGAGGACGCAGATACATTCAAAAAATTCATAACTCAACTCACCAGCCCACCACCAAACGCCATTGGCGGCAGCAAACTCTCAGAATCCCCAGTTTTCAGAGTTCACCCAACCTGGTGGAAAAACCTAGACTTCACCAAAGGAAACCTCAAACAATACAATATCGAGCTAACCAACAACATAAAAGGCAGCGCAAAAACCACCATCTTCGCCTTCATAGACCAGCAAGAAAACTACATCTATATATTCACATCTTCATAATTTCAAGATAACGTGACATCCTACTCCCCAGCCCAATATTCAGATTCTATTTCCTGCAAAGCCTCTATACTCCACTCTTTGCCTTCTGGGTCCTCAACACATACTCCTGAAGCATAAAAAGAAAAATCCGCTCCTTTAAGTTCATCAACTCCATACCCAATATCAGTCGAAACCATAACTCTACCAACACCAAAATCAGCACCAGTGATTACAGGTTTCAAATTGATAAACTCTTCCATACTCAAAGGTTTTGAGCCTGCTATCTCACCATCCCACGCTATAATTTCAAAACCACCAAAACCTTCAAAGGTCACGGTGAAATGTTCAAAGCTAGAATCAATCATTCCCGCCAAATAGTCTATCTCAACTATTAGAACACAATTTTTTCCATCCAGATGCCCCCTTGCTATCCTACCATGCCGCAGAATATGCATCAAAACACTCAGATTAAACAACGTATCCACGTGCTCTATAGTCAACTCTAAAGCTCCCAGTTTAGAATACAATTCATATTGATTATCCTCAACCAACAGATGATGACGATTAAGACGCTGGACAGAAATTTTCACTAAATCATCAACAGAAACAACATCTAACAAATACCACAATTGGCATAACTTTTCTGAAGGTTTCAACACGGAACAATTACTAGCCAACAACTCATCTCTCTTCATGGATTTCAAATATCGAACCTCCTCGTCCCAAATAGCGAAATTACGATGCAACTCTTTTCCCTTCTGAATCTGCTCCTCGTCAGGCTCCCAATTTCCTTCTCCTAAGAAGTCAGCCACCAGTTCACCTAATGAGTAATCGAAAATTTTCTTAACAGCCGCATTTCCACAATCCTCCATTTGAACTGTTTCGATAAGTTCTATCACCTCCTCTTTTGTAGCCGATAGGTCTATCGCTATTTTCTGCCACAAAACACGTGCCAATTGGTAACTAAGGCTGAACCCTACCGACTCTCTACCCCAAACTTCACCAGACCAGAAACCTTGTATCGTTTTCTCATCCCAGTACTTGATATGTTGTTTATACGACTCTTCATTCAGCATTAAACCTTCTTGCTCCACCACCACATCTTCCATCCTCATCGCGATAGCCTCATCTAGCCAATTTGGTAAAACATAACCAGATAACATCACGTGACTAAACTCGTGAGCAATGGTACTCAAAGGTGTCGTCTCAGCCTCTATCACAGGGATAATAATATGTGTGTAGCCATTGTTAATACACATCCCACCGGTCATAGGAGCCTCTCCTCCACCAGAAAACCAATGACTATATCTATAATAATCCTCCGCATGATGAAACACAATTAATACATGTTTGCCCAACCCTACCTTCTTTAAATTACCCGCAAATTGCTCTAAAATGATCTTCCGTGAATTTTCACACGCATAAAGTAAGTTTTTCTGAACATGTTCTTTCTCTCTACTAAGAAGAAGAAAATGACTTGATTCCAGAAGCTCAAACTCATCACCCAAATGCTCACGCATAATCAGCAACCAAGCCCTAGCAAGCTCCGTCAATACCGAGTCGTATCTCTCCTCATCACATTCCTTTTCCACCAATCTCACTAGTGCACCCCAGTCAGGATAACGAAATCCTTCATACTCTTCAGCATTCTCACGGATAATTTTTCCATAGTCTAACATCATAGAAAAAATAACTATTTCCTAGATTGAGACAAGTTTTATCCCTTTAGCATTCACCAGTAATTGATCCACGCCTACTACCACCAAAGGAACAAAAGAGCTCCACCTGATTCCTCAGATGGAGCTTTAAATTTATCTGCTAGAATACTAATTCTAACACAAACACTGCTTACTCAGCAGCATCCGCTTGCTTAGCTTCTTTCAAAGCAGCACGGATAGACATTTTAACGCGGCCTTTGTCATCGATACCGATGCACTTAGCAGTGACTTCGTCACCCACTTTAACCACGTCTTCAGTCTTCTCTACGCGGCCTTCAGCAAGCTCAGAGATATGAATAAGTCCGTCCTTACCAGGAAGCACCTCGATGAATGCACCGAACGCTGTAGTAGAAACAATCTTACCAGTATAAGTTTTGTTCACTTCGACTTCAGCAAACATCTGGCTTACCATCTCAACCGCACGGTCGAGGCTTTCCTTCTTAGCTGCATAGATGTGCACAGTGCCGTCATCTTCGATGTTAAGATCAGCACCAGACTCAGCCTGGATAGCCTTAATGTTCTTACCACCAGGTCCAATAAGCATACCAATCTTGTCTGCATCAATTTTCACTGACTCAATACGTGGAGCATTCTCAGAAATAGCCGCTGTCTCATTGATCACAGAAAGCATCTTCTGAAGAATAACCTCACGGCCTTCCTTCGCTTGATAAACTGCCTCTTCTAGAATCTTAAGTGGGATACCGTCAAGCTTGAGATCAAGCTGGTAAGATGTCACACCGTCAGGAGTTCCGCAAAGCTTGAAGTCCATGTCACCATAGAAATCTTCAGAACCAATGATGTCGAGCAGACGCTCATACTTCACCATTTCACCAGCATCATTAAATTCAGTCACAAGACCTACTGAGATACCAGATACTGGGTTAAGTAGAGGAACACCAGCACCCATTAGTGACATTGTTCCAGCACAAACTGTAGCCATTGATGATGAACCGTTAGACTCAAGCACCTCAGAAACTGTTCTGATTGCATACGGGAAATCTTCCTCAGCAGGGATTACTGGAGCGATAGAACGCTCAGCAAGGTTACCATGACCAATCTCACGACGGTTAAGACCACCAAAACGACCCGCTTCACCTACAGAGAATGGAGGGAATGAGTAGTGAAGGATGAAGCGTTTGCTATCTTCTCCACCTGCATAGTTGTCGAAATACTGACGCTCATCAGCCGGTGCGAGTGTAGACACAGCAAGTGCCTGAGTCTCTCCACGAGCAAAAAGAGCTGAACCGTGAACCTTAGGAAGAAGACCTTCTTCAGCGAACAACGGACGAAGATCAGCAGGAGTTCTGCCGTCTGCACGAGCTCCCTTCTCCATGATAGAGATACGGAATGCTTTCTTCTGTAGGAATTCAAATGCCTGCTCGATCTGGAAATCAGTAGTGTCAGGGAATCTCTCCATGATCACTGCTTCTACTTCCTTACGAAGTGCACCTACTTTCTGTGCACGCTCAACCTTAGAATCAGCATAGATAGCACCTTCGATGCGGTCACCTGCTACCTCGTAAGCGATATCAAGAAGATCAGGAGCGGCTACTGAAACTTCGTATGGACGAGTCTCTTTACCAGCTGCAGCCTTAAGCTCTTCCTGTGCAGCCACAAGAATTTCAACCTGTGTCTGAGCGAAGTAGAGAGCCTTTACAAACTCCTCTTCAGGAACCTGGTCAGCACCACCTTCGATCATGATCACGTTCTCCTTGTCGCCTACATAGACGAGGTCAAGGTCAGATTCTTCACGTTGCTCAAATGTTGGGTTCACTACGAACTCACCATCCACACGGCCAATACGCACAGCTCCGATTGGGCGAGCGAAAGGGATGTCTGAGATAGAAAGCGCTGCAGATGCACCGTTCATTGAGAGAATATCAGCGTCGTTGATACCGTCAGCTGAAAGCATGAGGGCTACGATCTGTGTTTCATAAAGGTATCCTTTAGGGAAAAGTGGGCGTAGAGGACGGTCAGTCATACGGCATGTGAGGATCTCCTTTTCAGTTGGGCGACCTTCACGTTTGAAATATCCGCCTGGGAATACACCAGCAGCGAATGCTCTTTCTTTATATTCTACAGAGAGAGGGAACCATGATTGTCCGTCTCTGATTTTAGTAAGTGAACAAGCAGTCACAAGAACTGTTGTTTCACCTGATCTTACTACTACTGCTCCGTCTGCGAGCTTAGCCATCTTACCTGTCTCGAATGAGATAGGGTTAGCGCCTACATTGGCGGTAACTGTTTGTATGTTTAATTCCATATTATTTATTTTCTTTTTCTGTCGTCCTCGTCTAGCACATCGCTTACCCCCTGTGGGTAAATTTAAGTTACCAGACACTTCTTTGTTTCGAGCTGGAATACCTTATCCCCACTCAGGAAATGTGATTACAGACGATCTGTCCTCTCGTTCCCTTCATAAGCAACACGTGTTGCTTAAACTGAAAAAGGCCACGGTATGAACCGTGGCCTTTAAAAAATCGTTTATCGGCGTAACTTGAGGCCTTCGAGCAGCTTCTTGTAGTCTTCCTCAGACTTGCTTCTCACATAGTCTAGATGCTTACGTCTCTTGGCTACCATTTTAAGTAGTCCACGTCTGCTTGATACGTCCTTCTTGTTGGACTTAAGGTGCTCTGTAAGTGCGATGATACGCTCTGTAAGTACTGCTACCTGATAGTTTGAACTACCAGTGTCTTTTTCGTTTTGCTTGTAATCAGCTAAGTTGATGTCGCTCATAATATATGTATTTTGAATGTTAATGTGTATTCTGGCACAGCAAGAAATTTTCTATTCCATATTGAAATGGTAAACTCCAAACCAAACCACCCTACATGGGCACGTTGTCTCCACTCGAAGACAGAGGGAACAAATCACAATCTGAACAATTTGCAAGAATTATCTAACTAAAATAAACAACCCTTCTAAAGCCCCCAAGCCCCACCAACATCAACACGAACCGCTTCGCCACTATACCAAGCGAGACTAAACTCCTATCCCTCCAAGAACGCCCTGACCTTCACCCGGAAGTCTACGATTCCAAGGAATAGAACTCTCAGAAGACTGTGGCCCCTTATGCTGCGGCTTCTCAGGCAATGTCCCGCATGATGTACTAAGAACCGCCACTACTACCGCAAGTGAAAATGTAAGATATTTCATGGCCGCAATCTGCCACCAATTACGACCCCGTGCAACTCAAAATTTTCACCACCCGTCCACTATTTCCACTCACAACCTGCCAGCGCACATTCACCCCCGCGATCAGACAGCCATACTCCCGCTCATCATCATGATACGCCGGCCTAGGGTCCACAGCCACCGTCTCAGTGATCAACTTCCTCATCTCCTCATTCACAACCACCCCCTCACACCACTCCACAGCTAAGCTCTCCGGAGCCCCATCCACATACCCAGACCTCAAAAAATCCTTACCCCCAGCATCAACCTCATCAACCGAAACAGAATCACAATACGGAATATAAGGCTTAATATCCAACAACGGCGTCCCACTCACCAGATCCACCCCACTCACATGCACTATATTACCCCCAGTGGCCGTCACCTCCACCCGTTCCAGCCGCACCAGCGATAACCCTATCGGATTAGGCCTAAATGGCGACCGCGAAGCAAATACCCCCACCTTCTCATTTCCCCCCAACCTAGGCGGCCGCACCGTAGCTTTAACCACTCCCGATGACTGCAAAGCAGACTCATGAAACACCCACAGCAACCATAAATGACTAAACCCCTCCAAACCACGAATAAAATCCGCACTCTGATAATCCACATGAAAAGATATCTTACCCCACGCAGCCCCCACCACCCCAGATTGCCTCGGAGTGCCAAACTTCTCATCATAGCAAGTCTCCACCCAGCCTATCTCTTGCACATTCATCGGCAATAAATATCAGTTCTCAGACTCACTACTAAGCTAAATCTGCTCATTTATCAGAAACCAGATCGCTACCGCTAGGATCAAGGTTACTATCTTCGCTATCCAATTCTTCTCTTGTGGTCTCTTCTTCATTATCTTTTTCCTCCTCTTCTTCTGGCACGAAAATTTTCTCCAGCTTCTCTTTAAATTCACTCTCCTTAAGATTTCTCTCCAGCACCCCATTCATCGCTATAGAAATACTCCCAGTCTCCTCACTCACCACAATACACACACAGTCAGACTCCTCAGAAAGCCCCACAGATGCTCTATGCCTCAGCCCCAACGTCCTATCAGACATCTCATTTCTACTCAACGGAAACACACACCCAGCAGAAGCTATCCGGTTCTTAGAAACAATCACCCCACCATCATGCAGCGCAGTCATCGGGTAAAAAATCGTCATGATCAACTCCGGTGAATACTCCGCATCCACAGCCACACCATTCTCAGAATACTCCTTCAGACTAATCTCACGCTCCAGCGCTATCAACGCCCCTATCCGCTTATGCGACAACTGCATCACAGCATCCGTCAACCCCTCGGCAAATTCTAACTGCTGAACATTCGAGAATGAAAAGAAACTCTCTCCCAACCGAGCCAACGCCCGCCTGAGCTCCAACTGAAACACAATCACCAATGCAAACCCCACCCCAACCGCAGACCTAAGTAAAATCCACGCTATCACCTTCAAATCAAACAAATAAGCCAACATCGTAACAACCGTCAAGATCATCACCACCCCAATAAAAATAAGCGCCCCCTTAGTAGCCCTAAACGCCCTATAAAGTTGGTACAAGCCAATCCATAAGATCACAATCTCAATACCCGCTCGCCAATATTCTTCTATAAACTCCATTTATCTAACAACAACCTACCAGACCCCGTTGATTAGGACAATAGAGAAAAACTAACAACAACAATATTCACCTGATAAAATGCTTAACTCTCCTCTTTCTCACCTAGCTAAGTCAGCTACTCTGAAACAAAAAAACTCGATAAATAACAATAATATGAGGTGATCCCCCTCTGGAAATCACCTCATAATAATTAGTATGTTAAGTCTATCAAAATTTGATTCACGCTAAAGACAAATCAAATCAAAACAGATAAAACTAAGCGCCTACCTCTTTCTTCTCCAGATGCAAAGGACACCTGACAAGCCAAGCAACAAAGCTGAAGACGGCTCAGGAACACTTTCAGTAGCACCAGCTGAAATTTCAGAAGCTAACTTAGTTTCAAGAGAGTTTTCAAAATCTGAAAATGAGCTAGCTGCTACAGTGAAGGCATTTACACCTCCTGCACTACCACCTATCACATTATTTTGATAGTAAGTGTCTAAGCTACCACCAGCGTTACCAATCGGCAATCCATTGATCATATCTATACCTGCTACAAGAGCGGCATCTCTTGCATCACCAACACTATAAGGGGAACCAGCTACTGAGATACTATCATTCTCTTCTCCATCACCAGAAATATCAATGATTTGAGCAGCACTAGTGAAACCGTTATCTGCATTACCTGTCTCAATTCCAAACGTAGCTACTCCAGCATTAAGAGCAGAGGAAACCGCAGTAGAACCACTGTAAGACCTAGTGACGTTACTAATAGAAGTAGCAAATGCTTGAGAGCTCGCTAAATCACTAATTTGAGTCCAGTCTACAACCAGTTCTTGCTCGGCATTACCTGACCAGAACATTAAACCTACAGCGATACTACCTGTATCTCCAGATTGAATCTCATCAATAATATTACCATTAGTAAATGCGTTAACATATCCCTGCATCATCAGATCATATTCACTATTACTAATACTACCTGATACATCCACTAGGAGTAACAATTCAGTATCAACCATAACCTGAGCACTTGCACTCATACTACTTAAACCAAGACCCATTGCTACTACAGCAAGTGACTTAGTTAATTTATATCTATATTTACTTTGTTTCATTTATTTATTTATCTAATATTAAAATAGGGGGCGAGGAACTTATCATCACAAAATATTCATTTGTGTTTACATAGATGACAATTAGATAATATTTATAATTTAGCAACCAATTACATCATTTTTGGTTAAAATGTAATTATTACTGAAGTTAATAGATCGAAAAAACAAAAAAACAAGAACCTTTCATCTACTTTAAATGAATAAGTTATAAAACAAATAAGGAGTTCAGTATTGTGATGCCAAATAATATAATTAACATAAATTAAATATAAATAAATACTGATATTGTTGCAAAAAAGCAAACAAACATACCTTCCAAAGTCTAGACATTCTAAATGAGATTAGAAAACTACTTAATTGAACCTCTAGCAACCTCTAGCAACCTCTAGCAACCTCTAGCAACCTCTAGCAACCTCTAGCAACCTCTAGCAACCTCTAGCAACCTCT
>JBPOGF010000016.1:0-106265 GCA_051251915.1 Akkermansiaceae bacterium
TTAACCTCGGGCTTGCCAGCCCAAACCCGCCCAAGCGGATGCCCGCTTGACCCCAGTTATTGGGGGATGTAGACTATAGAAAATTAAAAATCAAGAGAATCACTAGACAAACCTTCTCATGGAAGACGCATCACCGAATCTCTGACCACGCCGTTTTAGTTTAAGTTTAATGACAATTACAACACTTAACTCAGTATCAACACTCGCTCTCAGTCAGAGATAGGTGTGCTTTACGTTAGCGAAAGAATTTCATGAGCCGATCTGCCCCAAATCCTAATTCAAAGGCCTACCGGAACTCTGAGTGGTATCGGCGCTGGAGCAGCTGTGAGTGGAGATCCCGGTTGTTGCATCTCATTAGGAATGGCCAAATTGACGCTGACCATCCATGCGTAGACTCACTATTCGATCTTAGAGGAATCAATCTACATAACAAGAAGCTGCCCACAATCGTCTTCGAGAATTGTCTATTTTTCGATTCTGAATTACGTTCCGCAGTCCTCACTAAGGCTTCATTTGATGGTTCGGAGATAGCACAGAGTTACTTCAACGGGGCAAAGCTCTACGGATCAAGCTTTCAAGGTGGGGTTCTCAATGGAGTGAATTTTAATGGTGCTAATCTTTGTGGCGCCAACTTTGACAACGCAGTCGTTCGAGGTTGCTCATTTGACTCTGCCAACCTCAAGGGAGTTTCCTTTGCCGCCGCAACTCTCGAGAACGTAAGTTTTCTTGGAGCAAAGGGACTAGGACAATTGGCATCCCTGCCCTGGTCAATCGATTCGCTGGCCCTGTTCTATAACGATCTAGAGAACTGTCGGCAGAGTGAATTTGAACGGTATATTGAAGGAAATCTTAAAAAGGTAATTATGAAATATAAATATGATGTAGCCATTTCATTCGCAGGTGAGGATCGTGATTTGGCGGAAAAAATTGCCGCTAAACTCAAATCAAAAGGAAAGCGAGTGTTTTATGACGAATACGTTAAGAGTGAGCTTTGGGGGAAAGATCTTTATACCCATTTGTCGGAAGTTTATCACAAGTCAGCAAGGTTCTGCGTGGTATTAGTCTCCGCGCACTACGCCAGAAAAAACTGGACTACCCATGAAAGGCGCGCCGCTCAGGCGCGAGCTTTCGAAGATCGCTCTGACTACATCTTGCCAATTAGACTAGATGATACCAAGATCGCAGGAATACTGCCTACCACCGGATATCTGGAATACCCTAAGACGAATGTCGACGAGATTGTGCGTCTTTTACTCGAAAAGATTGGCTCGAAGACCATCTAAATATAAACGCTGCGCTAATCGGGTAGGCAGGGGATTCTAACCCCCGCCCCCCGCAACACCGGCCATACGGGTCCGTATTTCAATGTCTGATTGAAGCTCATAGAGTTCTTTTATGTCTTATTCATCAACCATTTCCCTCGCCACCTGATTGCTTTAAATGCTGGCGTGGCAGTTCTTGAGTTCGTCTAGGTCGTGGTTGTTTGGGTAGTGTTGGGTGCAGTCTTGTAGGAGGAGGTCTGCGTGTTTGGTGATGGCGATGGTGAACTCGTCTGGGGCTTTTTTATGGCTTAGATTAACGAGGGTTTTCATGAGTTGGATGGATACGGATTCGATCTCTCTGGAGTTTTGTCTGATCTGGTAGAATGCGCTGTCTACGAGGCCGCGGTAGCTGTAGGTTTCTATGGCTAGTCTTAGCTTGCCGTCCTCATCGTGGATCATGCCTCCGGGGAGTCCTGTTTCGGTGATGAGCATGAGTGAGGTGGAGAGCTTGTGGATGCAGTTGATGGCGGTGAATGGGTCGTTGATGCCTTTTGACATGGCTCTGACTGCGACTTCGACGAGTTGGTCGATAGCGAATTCGATGTCTTGGGTTTCGGTGCGTTCGCAGCCGGTGAGCATGGCGTTGTTGATTTGGTCATCGATCTTTTCCCAGGCGTCTTCAGGCTTCCAGACTGTGGCGATGAGGTCACCTTTGAGGAGGTAGGTGCCGGGTTTCTGGTGGATGCGGACTACGGCATCATGAGTGGTGGCGTGTGAGAATATGGTGCCTAGGTTGATGGCTTGTAGGTAGTCTGATTTATTGCTGTGGATATGGATAGGAGAGTGGTGGATCTCTGGTAGTGAGCCTACTTTCATGGAGTAGGTGATGTCGTCAGGGAGTGCATTGAGCGGGAATATGGAGTCGCTGCAGTTATCAATCTGTGTGGCTACGCCGTTGATGATTCTGGAGGCTTGTAGGAAGTGTGTGACGTGGTGGATGAAGGCGATGAGAAGGCCGAAGCTGAGAAGGCCGAGTATGCCGCCGAGGGTGACTGAGAGCTGGGGGACCCATCCTGTATCACCTTCGCGTATGGTGGCGGTGACCATGATGCAGTAGATGAAGATGCCGATGTACCCGCCGAGGACAATTTTAGTCTGAACCTGGCGGATGAAGTTTCTCATGAGCCTGGGGCCGAATTGGTTGGCTGCGCTGGAGAGGACTACCATGGTGATGGAGAAGACGACACCTGCGACGGTGATGGAGGAGGCGGCTATGGTGGAGAGGATGGCTCTGGCTCCTGATGCATCTGTGAGTGACCATTTGAGGTCTGAGTAGTACCAGATGTCAATTTTCTGGGCCACGTAGCCCATGATGATGCCGGCTAGGGCCATGAGGGAGGGGATGAGCCAGAAGCTGCTTTTCATGGCAGATTTTAACCGCTGGAGGTGAACTTTCATGATGATTTAGTTTGCGAGTTCTTCAGCGAGGTCCTCGGCTGGGTAGGTCCAAATTTCGCTTAGGGTAGGGTGGTAGTGTGGGATCTTTAACAGCTGCTGGGCAGTGGCGCCGAAGGACATGGCTACTACGATTTCGTGGATGAGTTCTACGGCTTCTGGGCCGATGACTGATCCGCCGATTATTTTTCCGGTGTCCTTGGCTGCGAGGAGTTTGACAAAGCCGTGTTCGGTTCCATGGACCATTGATTTTCCGTGGTCGTTGAATGGGTAGGTGGCTACTGAGTAGTCGATGCCTTGCTTGGTGGCATCTACTTCTGATAGGCCGATTGCTGCGATTTGTGGCTCGGTGAAGATGCCGTAGAGTGAGAGGGTGTAGTCGACTTTGGCGGGTTTGTTAGGCTCGTCGCTGAGTTGTTGGAGGATGTTTTTGGCGGCGGCTTCTGCTTGGATGATGGCTAGGTGGACTACGTCTAGGGGGCTGCATATGTCACCGGCGGCGAAGATGTGGGGTTGGCTTGATTGCATGGTGTTGTCGACCTTGATTTTGCCTTTGTTGAGTTCAATTTTAGCATGGTCGCATCCGAGGTTGTTAGAGTTAGGTTTTCTTCCTAGGGCGCAGAGGATTTCTGCTGATGTGACTTTGGTGTCGTGGCCTTTTTGTTTGAAATGCACTGTTTTTTGGTTGCCGTCTTTAGTGACGCTTTGGATGTCTGTATCGCAGAATATTTTGACGCCGATGGCTTCGAGTGCGGCTTGGATTTCTTTGGCGATATCTGCATCCATGTTGGAGAGTAGTTGGTCGCTGCGCTGGATGATGGTGACTTTGGTCTGGCAGGCGGCGTAGTAGTAGGCTAGCTCTAAAGCGATGGCTCCGCCTCCTAGAATGGTGATGGATTCAGGTAGTGACTGTGCTGTTAGAACGTCATTACTGGTTAGGAATCCGGTTTCTGTTAGACCTTGGATGTCAGGGACGAAGACTTTAGAACCACTTGCGACGACGAAGTGAGATGCGGATAGTGACTGAGTGCTGCCGTCTTTATGAGTGATTGAAACTGTGTGTGGGGCAGTGAAGGTGGCGGTGCCTCTGATGAGATCAAATTTTCCGTTTTCGAGCTGTTGTTGTCGGTAACCTTTGAAGTCATTGATGAGTTGATTTTTTCTTTCTATTACGGCTTTGGTATCGATCGTGGGGTTCTGGACTGAGATACCAAATTTGTCCGCTTCTAGGATGTGATGGAATCTTTTAGCGGATTCAATGATGGCTTTACTCGGCATGCAGCCGCGCAAGATACAAAGTCCACCTAACTCATTAGCTCCATCAATAATAGCTGTCTTAGCACCTGAGTCACTAGTAGCTCTGGCAGCAGCGTAGCCTGCACTGCCTCCTCCGATGACGATGACCTGATAATCAAATTTTTCCATCCCTGACCTTACTCGTTATAATGATGATTTCAAGTTAATGTCAGTTGACGGGAGGTAAGTGACTGTATTTGTTAGAAATTAAGTAAGGTGAGCAGCGGGAAGTGGTTTTAATATTTTATTTCTTTTTAAAATCCTCGTTGACAATTTGGTAAGCGAGTTCAACATTGAGTTATCACTACAACGTTGTGGAGATATGATAATTACCTTTAAGGGGATTTCTTATTTAGCACAACGTCCAACTTTGTAGGGGGTTTTTGTTAGGTAGGAATAAACTAACCAAACAAAACCTATATGAAAAACGAAGATTGTATTAAATTATGCAACGGCCTGTTGGCTGGTGAGCGCTCTGCGGTGGAGGCTTATGATATTGCGATTAAGAAATTTTCAGATATTCAACCTTTGGTAGAGCTAAGTGCTATAAGGAATGAGCATGTAAAAGCAGTCCAAGCGCTCGATGAACGTATCACTCAAATGGGTGGTGAATCTGAAGATAGTAGCGGTATTTGGGGGACTTTCGTGAAGGGCATCCAGCACACTGCCAATTTATTTGGAGAAGAGTCAGCGATTGAGTCGTTAATCAAGGGCGAAGAATTTGGGCTGGACGAGTATGAGGTTGCGCTTAAGCAAAGTTATCTGGAACCAGATTGCCGACTTCTTATTCAAACTAAGCTCATTCCTAAGATACAAGAGCATCTTGTTTTGTTGGATAAATTAGAGGAGATTGTTGACTAAAAAAAACAACGATTTTTTAGAGCATATCAGTCGTAATTTCTTTTCTTTTTTTAGCGAGCTAGCTAGATTTTGAGTATGCCTACCACACTAAATATTAATGAAAAAAAAGTGATTGTTGCCCATGAAGATAAGCTGCTCTGTGACGAACTTACATCTATGCTTAAGAAGATAGGTTATGGGATTATTTCGCAGGTTAATACATTAGATGATCTTAAGTTGGCGGCGTTGAAAAACACACCAGATTTGATTGTGACCGGCATTAATTTTAATGGAATTAATGTGGTGGATACGCTCATTGAAATAGCGGATGAAAACCCGCTGCCGGCAGTGATCGTTGCAAAGAATTTAGAAATTGAGGATATAGAGAAAGCGATGGAAGACCATGTGATGGGGTATCTGGTAGATCCTGTGGATCAGACAGATCTGGAATCAACCTGTTACCTTGTTTTACGAAGATTTGAACAATTTCAGGAGCTCAGATTAGAAAACATAGAACTAAAGGAGGCTCTTGTAGCACGTAAGAAGATAGAACGGGCAAAAGGAATCATCATGGAGAAATACCAGCTTACAGAAGAAGAAGCTTACTTGCGAATTCGCAAGGCGGCGACGAAAAGAAGGATTAAATTAACAGAGGTGGCAGACATAATAATCGATGCTACTGTTACTGAATAAACTTTACCAAAAAACAGAAGTTAAACTCCCAAATAAACTAACCAAACCTAAAAACATGAAAATAAAAAATATAATACTAATCGCTCTCGGAAGTGCTGCTGCACTGACTGTAGTATCATGCGAGAAAAAAGGACCTGCTGAAAAAGCTGGTGAGAATATGGATGAAGCAGTTGAGGACACTAAGGACGCAGCTGAAGATGCCAAAGATGCCACCAAGGACAAAATGGAAGAAATGGGTGACAAGATTGAAGACGCAACCGATAATTAAATTATATTATGTTGCATTGGTCACTCGTATTTTTAGTTGTGGCGCTTATTGCCGCCGTTCTTGGATTTTCAGGCATAGCAGGAACCTCTGCAGGGATTGCCAAAATCCTATTCTTTGTATTCCTCATTGTGTGGATTATTTCTTTCATCACGAAGAAGTAGTTATTCATAACGAGTAAACAGAGAATCATCATATCACTAAAATCTTGTAGCAATGCTGCAAGATTTTTTTTGTTAAGTGGTTGGAGTGATGTGCTTAAGGGGGGGGCTTAGTGGTGAAATGGTAGTTGTGAGGTTGGGGTGGATCAGGTGGTGGTGGGTGTGGAGGGGCAATCATTTGGTGAAACTGGTTGATTATGAAAATAATTCATGTAAAACATCCATGTTATTAATCGAGTTGCGGTGATTTGGTGTGAATTTAGAATCACTCATCGGCGCAGATTGATCCATTAAAACCTAATATTTATCAGATAACCAATCCTTAATTATGTTCCCACTACTAGCTGCAATCAACTCTGGCGATACTGCCTGGATCCTCACTGCCACTGCGTTGGTTTTATTTATGACGATGCCAGGTTTGGCGCTTTTTTATGGTGGTCTGGTGCATGCTAAAAATGTGTTGTCTGTGATGGCTCAGTGTGCGGGGATAGCATGTTTGGCGTCTATTTTGTGGGTGGTGGCTTTGTATAGTTTGGCGTTTAGTGGTGGTGGTGATGGTAGCTGGATAGGGAATTTAGATAAGGCATTTTTGAATGGAGTGACGATGGAGACTACTGGTGGTGGTGATATTCCTGAGACTTTATGGGTGATGTTCCAGATGACGTTTATCATCATAACTCCGGCACTTTATGTGGGTGCTGTGGTGGAGCGGATGAAGTTTGGGGCGATTATGTTGTTCACAGCTCTGTGGATAGCACTTGTTTACACCCCTGTGTGCCATTGGGTCTGGGGTGGTGGTTGGCTAGGTGAGATGGGAGTGAGAGATCTTGCTGGTGGAATAGTGGTGCATGCTACGGCTGGTATTTCAGCACTGATTATGGCTATTATGCTTGGTAAGCGCAGAACGTTTCCGAAGCATCCGCATCCTCCGCATAATCCGGGGATGGTATTTATAGGGGCGGCGATGTTGTGGGTTGGTTGGTTTGGATTTAATGCGGGGAGTAATGTGAGTGCTGGTCAGGGGGCAGGGATGAGTATGCTGGTGACACATCTTTCAGCTGCGACTGCTGCATTGGTTTGGGCGCTGTTAGAGCGTGTTCTTCATGGGAAATCTGGTTTAGTGGGTATGGTGACTGGCTTGATAGCTGGTCTTGCTACGATCACTCCTGCGTCTGGGGATGTGGGGCCTATGGGGGCGATTTGTATTGGTGCGCTGGCTGCGGTGGTTTGTTATTGGGCGGTGAGTATTATCAGGAATAAGTTAGAGATTGATGATTCACTTGATGTGTTTGCAGTGCATGGTGTGGGTGGTATTCTGGGGACGATTTTGTTGGCATTCTTCGGGCAAAAGTCGCTGGGGGGATTGGGGATTGTGAAGCCTGCGATGGAGCAACTAGGGATTCAGTTGTTGGCTCTTGGGGTGACGATTGTTTGGTCTGGGATAGCGACGGTGGTTATTATGATACTTGTTAAGAAGACGATCGGTGTTCGTGTGAGCGAAGAGGATGAAGAGCGTGGTCTGGATCTAGCTGAGCATGGAGAGAGTGCTTATAGCGAGATGCCGTAGAGCTCATTTACTGGATTGAAAATCATTGAGAACCCGCTAATCATTATTTTGGTTAGCGGGTTCATGGTTTGGTGGCCTTGTGCGTGACTTATGAGACTTGTGAAGAAGGTTAGATTTAAATCCTGGGTGTGTTTTGTGTTGGGGACGATTTCAGGTAACTTGCTTAGATATTTGTTGTCTCTAATCTAGCTTGATGTTTGAGGAGGGCATGAATGATGAGAGGCATTGACTCTGGGGGAGGAGTGGGTAATTCTTTAGCGCATGAGTAGTGAGATACGAGAGGTGGCTGAGAGGGTTTTGTATGGGCAGAGCTTGGATGAGAAGTTGGCGGTGGGGGTGTACAAGGGGACGTCGCCTAGGGTGGTGACTGATGTGGTGCGGGAGTGTGGGTTGGTGATGCCGGAGCTGCCTGGGAGGCCGAGTGAGTTGATGATCAGTCCGCGTGGAGTGGATGCTGGTGCTGGTGGGGGCGGGTCTACTTTTCCGAAGGTGAATAGGATGGATGAGGCTGGGGAGCGTGGGAAGATGCTGCATTTTTTGGCGAACCATGAGTTGTTGGCGACTGAGTTGATGGCGTTGGTGTTGTTGAAATTTCCAAATGCTCCGAGTGAGTTTAGGCAGGGGGTTTATGAGACGATGCGGGAGGAGCAGGCTCATACGTTGATGTATATGCGTCGGATGAAGGAGTGTGGGATGGAGTTTGGTGAGTTGCCAGTGAATGATTATTTCTGGCGGATGGTGGCGCCGATGGAGTGTCCGATGGATTTTGTGAGTCGGCTGAGCTTGGTGTTTGAGCAGGCGAATTTGGATTATTCTTTGCATTATGGGCGGTTGTTTAGGGAGGTGGGGGACACGGGGACTGCGGCGGTTCTGGATAAGATTTATCAGGATGAGATAGGGCATGTGGGTCATGGGTTGAAGTGGTTTAGAAAGTGGAAGGATGAGGGGCTGACGGACTGGGCTGCATTTAAGAAGCAGTTGCATTTTCCGCTGACTCTGGCGCGTGCTAAGGGGATGGCGCCATATGATAGAGCGGGGCGTGATCTGGCGGGGATAGATGCGGAGTGGGTGGATGAGCTGGAGGTGATAGAACAGAGTAGAGGTCGGACGCCGGTGGTGCATTGGTTTAATCCGAATGAGGAGCTGGCTATGGCAGCGAAGGAGGGGGCAAAGTATCAGCCGAAGCGGGCGCATGCGTTGTTGGAGAAGGATTTGGGGATATTGCCGTTGGCGTGGGCGCGGCGGGATGATGTGGTGTTGGTGGATGAGATGCCGAGTAGGGAGCATTTGGTGAGGTTGAAACGGAATGGGTTTGTGATTCCTGAGTTAATGAAGCTCGGTGCGGATGAGGAATTGTTAGAGAGGAAGATAGGGGGGCTGAAGCCGTGGGCATGGGGGCCGGTGGCTAGTAGGTTGATGAGTAGGTATAAGGAGTGTGTGCCTGAGGTAGTGGATCTGGGATGGATGGAGTGGGGTGGGGGTGATGCCGAGTTGTTTTCTAAACGGAGTGGGTTGAGGTTAGCGGAGTTATTAGGTGAGAAAGTAGGGCGGTGGTGTGATTCTGTGAATGGGGTGTTAGATTGTGTTAGAGAATTTGCGGAGGGTGGTGATGTTTTGTTAAAGGCGCCGTTGTCTAGTGCGGGGAGAGGGCATCTGAGGTTGCAGGGTGGTGAGTGGACTGCGGCTGCTAGGGCTTGGCTGGATAAGGTATTAGCTCAGCAGGGGGGGGTGGTGGTGGAGCCTTGGCTGGAACGGGTGATGGATTTTTCTGCGCAGTATGAAGTGAGTAAGGATGGGATTAAGTTAGTGGGGATGACGCGGGTGATTAATGATCCTGCGGGGAGGTATTTGGGGACTTTTGTGCATCATAAGTGGACTAGTGGGTTGGAACCTACGTTGACTGAGTTTTTGTTTAGAGAGGCGGGGGTGATGCAGTTGTATAAAGTGGAGGTTCCCAAATTGTTGGGAGAGTTATTAGATGATGATTACCGAGGGAACTTTGGAGTGGATGCGATGGTTTATGAAGCTGAGGGAGACTTGCAGTTAAGGAAGGTGGTGGAGGTTAATCCGCGTATGACAATGGGAAGAGTGGCGCTGGAGTTGCTTAGGAAATCCGGTTTTGCGGGGGCTGGATTTTACCAGATATTGCGTAAGTCTAAGTTGGGAGACATTGGTGAATGGCTTGAAATGTTAGGATGTGATCGATTGGAAGAGAGGTCTGAAAGTGGAATGGAGAATACGGAGACTAGTATCAGTTGTCCGTTAAATGATCCGCATTGTGCGCATGAGTTTATTGCTATTTGGCACCTTAGATCGAATACTAATGAGGTTATGGAACGTTTATTTTATAAGGGGTGATCTAGGGAACTGTCTGCGAGAGAATGGTTTGTTAGAGAGGCTGAAAAAAATGATCAGGAATATTCACAGCGAGCTTGACGTGGTGGGATCAGTTGTTCAGTGTGCTAAGGTAGCATAAGCGCATTTCACAGTATTGTGGATGAAGCCTTAACATTAATCTCTAATCACTTAAAATTTCACCGTGTATTCCAACGAAGACTACCTCTTAGAACTGATCGCCGACCATGGGCTGATCACGCTTGATGATATAAACATTTATCGCAGTAACTTGGCAGGCCATCAGAGCGTGATTGAGCTGATGATACAGGAACAAAAAGTCACCGAAGAACAGGTGGCCCAAGTCTGTGCTGAAAGTTCAAGCGTGGACTTTATTGACCTAATCCATACGCCGATAGCCCCGGATGTGTTTAGTGCCATGCCTGAGGATGTGGTGCGAAGATTTAAAGCTGTGCCTGTGGCTGATAGCGGTGGCTATCTCACAGTAGCGCTTGCTGACCCTTTGAATTTCGAGGCTTTGGATACATTGCCACATATTCTTGGAAGAGAAATTACTCCAGTTTGTGCGACTCCTAGTGCGATAGATCAGACGATCAAACAAAACTACGGAGCTGCTGATGATGAGCTCGATAAGAGTAAAGAAGGCTTGAGCTGGGGTGGTGATGAAGAAGGAGAAGTGGACGATGCTCCGATCATTAAACTCGTTTCTCATATTTTAATTGAAGCATTCAACATGCGGGCTAGTGATATTCACATTGAGCCGCTAGAAACTTCGTTGCGAGTCAGATACCGTGTGGATGGTAAGCTGATAGAAATTGATAATCACCCACGAAAACTTCTGCCAGCAATTGTGGCTCGTTTGAAGGTGATGAGTGGAACGATGAGTATCGCGGAGAAGCGGATGCCTCAGGATGGTAGAATTCAAATTCACGTGGCTGGCAAAGAGGTAGATCTCCGTGTGTCTAGTGTCCCTAGTAACCACGGTGAGAGTATCGTGATGCGTATTCTTGATAAGACTGCGTTGCTGTTAGGTTTGCCTGAGCTCGGCTTCCTCTCAGATGATCAGGATACATTTAAAGAAATGATTGGTCTTCCAGATGGAATTATCCTGGTGACTGGTCCTACTGGTAGTGGTAAAACAACCACACTATATGCGTGTTTGAACGTGATTAACCGACCAGATAAGAAGATTATTACGGTGGAAGATCCGGTGGAATATGAAATGCCAGGAATTAACCAAGTCATGGTGAAGACCGAGATCGGGATGACATTTGGTGCGGCACTCCGAGCGATGCTCCGACAAGCTCCGAATATCATTATGATTGGTGAGATTCGAGATGCGGAGACTGCTAATATTGCGATTAACGCGGCGCTTACCGGTCACTTGGTTCTCTCCACACTCCACACTAATGATGCACCAAGTGCTGTAGCGCGTCTTGCTGATATTGGGGTGAAGAAATTCCTTATTGCCTCTGCTGTGAGAGCGATTATTGCACAGCGATTGGTCAGGAAGCTTTGCCCTGTATGTAAGGCACCGGCTGAGTTGACTGAGCGTGAGCTAAGGATGCTTAACATTGATGGTGGACAGATGAATGACAGCTCGATCTACGGACCTACAGGCTGTGAAAAATGTCGAACATCTGGTTATAAAGGCCGTATGGGCTTGTTTGAGATCTTCAAGATTGATGAAGAAGTTAGCCATATGATCAATGATGATCTCTCATCACCGCAGCTAAGAAAACGTGCGCGTGAGTTAGGGATGAGAACACTCCGAGAGGATGGTATTAGGAAAGTGCTTTCAGGTATGACCTCAGCTGAGGAAGTGATAGCAGTGACAATGGCTGATGGGATTTAAGTTTGCCACCAGTTTTAAGACACAATTTAGTAATTAATTTTAAGAGTTTAGAAAATAACAATGGATAATCAACAAGTCATAGACCTCTTCATGGCAAGGGGCTTAGTAGATAAGTATTTGGCACAAGATATGATCACCTCAATGGAGACCAGTGGCAAAAATATCGCTGAGACACTTGCAGATTTCGATATCGTATCGGATAAAGATGACATCTGGCCAGTGATCGCCTCTGAGATGGGAGCAGAAATGGTCGATCTCTCACAGTTCGAACCACCAGAAGAGCTTCTCGGGTTAATCCCTGGGGGAATGGCTCGTCTGCATGGAGCATTTCCGGTGAATGTAGCGGCTGAGGGCTTGTATCTTGCGCTCGCTGATCCACTTAATCCGCAGGCTGTGGAGGATCTCCGATTTGCTCTTGGTAAGGAAATCATCGTGGTGGTTGCACCTGATCATATTATTGAGAAGAAGATCGAGGAATACTATGGCGGAGGTAGCAGTGATAGTATGGGGGATGTACTCAGTCAGCTTGATGCGAAAGGGTTGAGCGATCTTTCTGCAGAAGAGCTAGAATCTGAAGCGAACTCCGCACCGATTATTCGTTATGTGGACTTGGTGATGTATCAGGCTATCAATGAGCAGGCATCAGATATTCACTTCGAGCCATTTGAGAAGGAATTCAAGATCCGCTATCGTGTGGATGGTTCTTTGTTTGAGATGTCACCACCGCCTATGAATCTCGCTCGTGCGATTATTTCCCGATTGAAGGTGATGTCTAACATGAACATCGCTGAAACACGTATTCCTCAAGATGGACGTATTGTGAAAAACATTGGTGATAAGCAGGTGGATATGCGTGTATCATCATTACCTACTCAGCATGGTGAGAGTGTCGTGTTACGTATTCTTGATAGAAGTAACGTGAATCTAGAGCTAGACGTTCTGGGTCTGCCTGACGAAATGTTTAGTTATGTGGTAGATACGATTCATAAGCCAAACGGAATTTTCATTGTAACTGGTCCTACTGGTGCGGGTAAAACCACAACACTTTACGCTGCTCTGCGTAAGATCAATACGATTGATGCGAAGCTTCTCACTGCGGAAGATCCGGTGGAATATGACATTGACGGAATTATTCAGATTCCGGTGAATGAGGCGATTGGTCTGGATTTCCAGCGAATTTTGAGAGCCTTCCTCCGTCAAGATCCGGACCGAATCCTCGTAGGGGAGATTCGTGATAAGGAGACTGCGCAGATTTCTATTCAGGCATCACTGACTGGTCACTTAGTTCTCTCCACTCTCCACACCAATGATGCAGCAGGAGCTGTCACTCGTTTGGTGGATATGGGAGTTGAGCCATTCCTTGTAGCGGCCTCGCTTGAGGGAGTATTAGCTCAGCGACTTGTTAGAACAATCTGTAATGAATGTAGAGCTTCTTATGAACCGAGCGAAGCGCTCATTAACCAGTTAGGTCTATCACCACATGAATTAGGTGATAAGGAGTTCTACACTGGTCAGGGCTGTGATGTATGCGGTAACGGTTACAAAGGTCGACAAGGTCTTTTCGAGCTGCTTGACGTTACTGATCCGATCCGCGAACTGATCACCAAACGAGCACCGTCAGTGGTGATCAAACAAAAAGCGATAGAGCTCGGTATGCAGACACTTCGAGAAGATGGTCTCCGTAATATTTATACTGGCTCGACGACCATTGAAGAGGTGCTCAAATACACCTAACAAAAGTAAATGGAAATTACTCATCTTTGAGCTTTCCATACACCTCACAAATAGTTTAAAACTAACCTAACTCAGAACACACACACATATGGCGCATTTCCAATATCTAGCACTTGATGCTAAAGGCGAACAAACGACAGGCTCAATAGAAGCGGGCTCCGAAGCGGATGCTATCACTCAAATTAGAGCGCAAGGACTCTACCCTACTCAAGTAGTAGAACAAGGTAAAGGGACACTTAATGCAGCATCTACGAGAGGTAAATCATCAGTAGGCAGTAAGGGTAAAGCGAAAGCTAAAGCGAAGAAAGTCTCTGGAGGCAAAGTGAAGCCAAAGGTAATGATGATTTTCACACGCCAGCTCGCGACCTTGATTGATTCAGGTCTTCCTCTTCTTAAGGGTCTTAACGTGTTAGCTAAGCAGGAACCAAATCCGGTTCTTAAGTCTACTATTAACAGCATTGCAGATTCGGTTCAGGGTGGTTCTACATTCTCTGAGAGTCTGTCACAGCATCCCAAACTTTTCAACAAGCTCTATGTGAATATGGTGAAAGCCGGTGAGCTTGGTGGTGTTCTTGAAGTCGTACTTACACGTCTTGCGGAATACATGGAGAAAGCGAACAAGTTGAAAAACAAGATCGTATCTGCCATGGTTTATCCTTTCATCGTGATGTTCATCGCGGTTGCTATTTTGGTTTTCCTCATGGTGGTCGTAGTTCCTCAGTTCAAGAAGATGTTTGATGACATGGATCAGCAACTTCCCGCGATCTCTGAATTTGTATTCAACTTCTCTGATGCTTTGATGGCGAATGTTATCTTCATGCCTGTAGTTGTCTGGCTAGTATTAGGCTTTATGCTGATCGTTTTCTTATTCAACAGATGGGGCACAACTGCTTCTGGACGAGAAGCAATCGATGGATTTAAACTTAAGATGCCGCTATTAGGTGACCTTCAGCGGAAGAGTGCTATTTCAAGATTCAGCCGAACTCTTGGAACGCTAGTAACTTCTGGTGTGCCGATCCTTCAGGCTCTTAACATTACGAGTGATACAGCAGGTAATGTGGTGGTATCTAAGGCGATTAACAACATTCACGGAGCTGTTAAAGAAGGTGAATCAATCGTTACTCCAATGTCATCGAGTAAGGTTTTCCCTCCGATGGTCATCAGTATGGTAGACGTTGGTGAAGAGACTGGTAAGCTTCCAGACATGTTGCTTAAAGTAGCTGATGTTTATGATGATGAGGTGGACAACGCAGTATCTGCGCTTACTTCGATCATTGAACCACTCATGATCATTATCCTCGCGGTTATCGTGGGAACCATTGTTGTAGCGATGTTCTTACCACTAATCAAGATGATGAACTCAGTGGAGCAGTAAGCCACTCGACAAATCAATATAAACTCGCAATTTAAGCGAACAAAGGTATATTATCTACGCGGCAGGAAGTTATTTCCTGCCGCGTAAACCACTTAAACATATGAAATTAACTGTTCAAAAACAACATTTAGATACTTTCAGTAGGTTTGCGTCTGCTAGAAAAGGTTTCACCCTCATTGAGGTTCTCGTAGTGATGGCGATCATCGCCAGTCTTGCTGGAATTGGATTTGGTGTGTTCTTTAAAATGAACGAGTCTGCCCGAGAAGGAGAGACTAGAACGATGATCAATGCTGTAGCAGCCGCTATGGAAGCTAGAGCGGCAGATATCTCTTCAGCTCAGCGTGCTGACGTAGGGATTACAAGTGGATTTACATTTCCGAATGGAAGTGGTGGAGATGATAGTTCTGAGATACTAATTCAATATATTAGTGGCGATTTTGATGGTGACGGAAATATTGATGAAGGAGCTGAAACTGTATTGCCAGAAGTGGTAGTGGGATCAGGAGATGGTAATTCCTATATCGAAGAAGTCGGAAGCAGTTGGGTGATTGTTGATTCATGGGGCAATCCTATCCGTTATACATTCCCTGGAGTTTATAATAATCAGGATGATGGTTTTGATCTAGAGTCTGCTGGTCCTGATAAAGAATTTGGATCAGGTGATGGAGATGCATTATCCGATGATAATATTATCTTGAAGTAGTAAGGCGAAAGGACTTTTACTACTCATAAAATCTAACTAAAATTAAGTTTAATGTCTGGTCATCTAAGGGTGGCCAGACTTTTTTATGGTGGGCAATGATGATCAGAGTAGGTGGGGCTTTGTAGCTTTAGTTGAGAGGTATGAGGTATTTACGAAAATGTTGCTATCTAGTTGAAATTTGCTGGTATTCAGTTATGTATAGGCATGTGGGGTGTGGCCAGGGTTGAGTTACTCCCATTGATCGTCATGTCAGAATCAAATTATAACTGGAAAAGTGTGCGTTACGGCTCAAGTCGTCAGGCATCGCACTCGGATCACCTCACTCGGTGGATTCTGATTGCTGTATTTCTAGCTATTGTTTGCCATATTATTGTTTTGGTGGCTATGAAGAAGATGCCTATATTCTTTAACTCTACCGACTCTAAGGAGGTGATCACGCAAAGCGTGGTGGTGCGGAATGTGATGGATCGTGAATACATCGAGCCGTCTCAAGACAAAATAGCACCGGAGATAGCGCCTCCTACGGAAACGGCTAAGAACTTACTTGAAGAGCTAGAGATGCTTGAGGAAGCTCCGGAGGATATGGAAATTGATTTCTCACCGACTATTGAAGAGCCAGAGATGCACGTTCCTATGGAAGCGCAGGCTATGGCTGGTGATCTAGATGCTACTGCTGAGGAGCTTACTGCGGGTTTAGAGATCACTGAAGATATAGCAGACCTGGGCAGTACGGATGATTTTCTTACACCTGCTGTGGGGCAGATCACGATTGATCCAGGGAAGCAAGCGGCGGATGAATTTGATCCTGATAAATTTAATACAGAATTGGCCAAGGGGGCTGGTGGAGAAACAAGGGAAGGGGTCATGGAAGGCTTTACGCCGTTGGCTGAAATGACGCGTCTTTCGCAGTCAGATTTGGAAAAGGCTAAGGGGATGATTGGTTCAGATTTACTGTATGATTTTAATAAGGCGATCCTGCGCGAGAGTGCTAAGAACAGCCTGCTCAAGGTCGTGTTGATTATTGATAAGAACCCGAATATGAAATGCTGGATTGAGGGGCACACGGACTTGATAGGAACGGATGAAGCTAATGCGAAGCTTTCACTGGCGAGAGCGGAAGCGGTAAAATATTGGTTGGTTCATTCAATGAGAATTCCAGAAGAGCGGCTTTTTGTCAGAGGGCTAGGAAAATCTCAGCCGATTGTGCTTACTGGTAATCAGGATGAGCAAGCGGTTAACCGTAGGGTAGAAATCAAGATGCGTAAGAATTCGCCGCCTGAATACCGAGGGCGAGAATTTGGTGTGGAAGATAAACCTGTGGTGAGGCAGCCTAGAATCATCAAACCACTTAGAGATCCTAACCAAGAAGCTTTACCTAGCTCAGGTAATGAGACAATAGTAGACTCTCCGCCTCCACCTAGAGCTGTGCCTGTGGAAGATGATGACCCTCAATCTCTCGTAGATCCGTTAATACCATCTCTGCCAGATGATCCTGTTGAGCCTGCGCCTCCGAAAGCGATACCGGTGGAAGATGATCTTTTAGAGGATCCGTCTGAGCCTGCTCCGCCGAAAGCCATTCCAGTGGAGTGATTTTTGACCTAGATTAGAACACGGTTTACAGTTGCATGGGGGCTGGAAACGGGTAGTTTCCACGTTATGCAAAGTCAGAGTGAAACTAGTTACGTGCCAAGACGTTCCGGGATGTTATTTCCGGTGTTTTCGATGCGGCGAAAAGCTGATTTAGGAATTGGCGACACTACATCAGTACGTCAGTGTCTTGATTGGTTAAGTTTCTATGATATTAGTTTTCTTCAGCTGCTACCTATTAATGTGAGTGGCTCTGATAACAGTCCGTATAGTGCGATCAGTTCGGTGGCATTGGACTTCATCTACTTGGATATGGCACAGATTCCAGAGCTTAGCCAAGATGACGTGAATAGTGTGAGAAGTGAGTTTGCTGGTGATTGGTTAGAGGCTGATAAAGTGGATTACACGATGGTAAGAATAGTGAAGTCTAAGTTACTCCGTCTCGCTTATGAGCGTTACCAGCAGGAGGCATCTGCTTCTGAAGAGTTTAAGGCGTTCATGAAGGCTGAGGCAGACTGGCTGGTGCCATACTGCAAGTATCGTTGGCTCATGGAAGAGTCTGGCGGCAGTGAGGACTGGACTAGCTGGCCGACTGATTTTAACACAGCTGAAAAAGCGCTTAAATATGAGCGTGAAAAAGATGCTCAGACTGACGGTGGACCAAGAGCAGTGCAGGAATATTATGCTTGGGTTCAGTGGCATGCGTTTTCCCAGTGGCGAGCAGTCAGAGATTATGCTGATACAGTGGGGGTGAAGCTTATGGGAGATATACCGATCGGGGTTTCTAATGCCAGTGCTGATGTTTTTTTTGAGCCGCAGTGGTTTATGGAGGACTGGTATGGTGGAGCTCCACCTGAGACGGTGTTTAAGGATGATGCTTTTGCTTGTAAATGGGGGCAGAACTGGGGTGTTCCTCTCTACAACTGGGATGCACTTCAGAAAGATGATTTTTCTTGGTGGAAGAGAAGAATCCATAAGCTTACTGATGTTTTTCACATTTTCAGGATCGATCACATTCTTGGATTCTATCGCATTTATGCCTTCCCATGGCACCCAAAGCGGAATGCAGAGTTCCTAGAACTTACCCCTAGCGGAGCTAAAAAACTTACCTTTGGCGAGTTGCCACATTTTTACCCGAGGGCGGATGATAGTGTTACGAATAAGGCGAAGAACTTGATGGATGGAGATGTCTATCTGAAGGCTATTTTGGAAGCGGCGAAGGGCTATGAAGTTGTGGGTGAGGATCTAGGATGCGTTCCTGATTATGTCAGACCTCATCTGGCTGAGTTGGGGATAGCTGGATTTAAAATCTGTCACTGGGAGACGAATATGTTTGGTGATGCGCAGAGACCGGAGGAGCATCCAGACTGTGCATTTACGACTTATGCGACGCATGATCATCCTTCGATTCGAGCGATGTGGGAGGAGCTAAGGCATAACATAGCAAATGGCTGTGATGGCTCGGGGGACGGCTTGAAGATCATAAGCCAATATGCAGATCTACCCGTGATGGCGGCGCATGAATATCCTGAGTTCAACTCGGTGATCAAGTGGGCAATGCTGGAGGCACTGATGAAATCTGGAGCACGCTATGCGGCACTTATGATCACAGATATACTCGACAGTAAGGCTAGAATCAATGCGCCTGGAACTGTGGGAGATCATAATTGGACTTATCGAGTGGATTGGAATTTTGAAGCTATTCCTGATGAGGTGTCTAAGGAGATGGGTAAGCTTGCTATCTACACAGAAAACTACGATCGAGTGGTAACTCAAGTCTCAGAAAAACTTCAGAATTCTTCCCCGAAAACTAAATTCAAAACACTTAAATAAGAGATGAAGACCACTATTTATCAACTTTTTGTCAGGCACTTTGGTAACCTCAATACCACGGATAAGGAAAACGGAACTATTGAGGACAATGGCTGCGGAAAATTTGCAGACGTTACTGATAAGGCATTATTAGAGATTAAAAAACTAGGTTTTACTCATGTATGGCTCACTGGAATATTGGAGCATGCAAGTGGAACTGGCTTTCCTACTCGTCCAGCTGATGACAGCAAGATTCTGAAGGGCATAGCCGGTAGCCCATATGCTGTGAGAGATTACTTCGATGTTTCTCCTGATTTGGCAATGGATGTGGATAAGCGGATTGATGAATTTAAGTGCCTTATAGAACGATGTCATGGTGCGGGACTAAGAGTCTTGATTGATTTTATCCCAAACCATGTAGCTAGATCTTACGACAGTGATGTTCGGCCTGAATTGAGCTTTGGTAAAGATGATGATGTGAAGGAATTCTGCACGTTGGATAACAATTTTTATTACCTTGGTGATGACCGTGCACTGGAGCTTCCAGGTGGTGTGTACGATTCTGAGAAACATCCGCTAGTAACTGGGAATAATGCGGTGACTTATACGCCGAGTAACAATGACTGGTATGAGACGGTGAAGCTGAATTACGGGTATGATTTCACGAAAGGTGAGAAGCTTTTTAGTGGTGATCAGATTCCTAATACTTGGACTTTGATGGACTCAATTTTGGCTTATTGGCAGGAAATGGGGGTGGATGGATTCCGTTGTGATATGGCGCATATGGTGCCGATGGAGTTTTGGAAATGGGCGGTGGATAGAGCGCGTGATCGTTACGCGCATGTTTATTTCCTAGCGGAAGCATATGCTGGAGATCCGATGAAGGTGACTGAGGGCAATGTCCTCAACGAGTTGTTAGAGTCTGGGTTTGATGAAATTTATGACAGTCACAGTTATGATATGGTCAAGGGGCTCTATGAACATGGCAAGTGGGCTAATGATCTGGATGAACTTCTGTGGGATTCAAAAAGACTCCATAGAATGACGCGCTATGCGGAAAACCATGATGAAGTGAGGGTCGCCTCGCCGCTTCACTGGGGTGGTCATGGAGCTAAAATAGGTATGGCTGTGAGTGGGTTCTTATATGGGATCGGCTCGGGTGCATGTTTAGTTTATAACGGTCAAGAAGTAGGGGAGACAGCAGAGGGGGCTAAGGGGTATAGTGGCGATGATGGCAAGACTAGTATCTTTGACTACGTGGCTCTGCCTGAACTCCAGAAGTGGGTGAATGGGCATAGTTTCGATGGTGCTGAGCTTAGCTCCGAGCAGGGTGAGCTGCGCGATTGGTATGGCAAATGGATGAATTCCTTGCAGCAACCCGCCTTTAGTAAGGGCGATACTTATGGGCTTAATTCCTTTAATAAGGATAATAAAGACTTCGGTAGACTTGATGGTGAAAATGTTAGTGGGCATTGGCTCTATGCATTTTTGAGGTATGATAAGGAAAGTGGCCAAGCATACTTAGTGATGATTAATTTCCATCCTACGGAAACCATGCGTGATCTCGATGTATGGTTCTCGAAGGATGCTCGTAGGTGGCTAGGCAGCTTCAGCTACGAAAGTATGCAGATTGAGGAGCTTCCGCCGTGTGAGGTCATGATTTACTGTATGAAGCATGCAAAGGGAGAAAAATCTGAGTCTTAAAAAAAGTTAATAGAAGGATTGCCAAATAAACGACTTTAAGTATATTTGCGCAGTTCTCGCAAGAGAAGGGGGAGTAGCTCATCGGTTAGAGCAGTCGACTCATAATCGATTGGTGGAGAGTTCAATTCTCTCCTCCCCTACCACCATTTTATAGATAAGGACTTACGTTGAGGCGTGAGTCCTTATTTTTTTGTTTGAGCGAGACTTAGGCTTGATGGAGAGTGGGGGTGTGTTAGTTTAATAGTATGAGAAGTGTATTAATGATTATTTTGCTGTGTGTCAGCGGGGTGTTGAATGGGGAGGAGCAGCGGAAGATGGAGCGTTTGGAAATGCCTGATGGGAGCGTTTATGAGAATGTGACGGTGACGAGTTATAGTCCAGCATGGGTGAAGATAATGCATCGCTCTGGGGTTTCTAAGTTGATGCTCTCGGAGTGTGATGAGGAGATGCAGGAGTTATATAGTTATGATGCTGGAAAGGCTGAGGCTTATCTTAGTGCTGAGAATGCGATGTCTAAACGTGCTGCTAAAAAGCGTGCTGAGCAACGACTTGTGGATGCTAAGAAGATGGAGGAGAAAGCGAAAGTGAAGCAAGAGAAAGAGAGGGAGTATCTTGAGTATAAAAAAGCGCAGGCGCGTGATAAGAAGGAGGCGGAGTTTTTGAAGAAAGTAGCTTATGCGGCGGTGAAGGTGGATGTGACTGCTGAGCAGAATGCTGAGATAGGACTTATTGGCAAGGTGACTGTTTTTAAGAAAGAGTATGGCGAAAAGCCAGGGTCATCGTTTGAGAAGATTAGGAAATGGAAGGTTGTGAAATCTGTTGATGGTGCTGTTTCTGGAACTAGTGATACGAGTGTGTTGGAGGTGGATGGTGAGACTCTGGTGACTTGGTCAGGTAAAGCGTGGGAGATAGGGACTATTACTTATAAGAGTGTAGTTGGTGTAGAGATGAGTTGTGCTCATTTTACAGCGTCGCAAGCGGAGGCGGAGGCATATTATCGTGCAAAACTGAAACAGAAATAGTGAGATGGAAGTTACGACGAGTATCGTGGATTATTTGATGATGGCTGGGGAACTCTGCTTGGTTTTGAAGGTGGTGGTGCTGTTTGGAATTTTTCTTAAACGTTCTTAGTTCTAAGTTAATCTCCTAGGCAGTAGAGGTGGCCGTCTTTGGAGGCGGCGTAGATGCAGTTGTCCCAGACGGTGGGGGTGGCGTCGAACATGGGGCCTTGGAGGCGGTCTAGGAGTTTGAGTTTGTGGTCTGGTGCGGGTGTGACTTGGTAGAGGTCTAGGCCGTTGTCGTAGCCGATGATGATTTTGTTGTCGATGAAGAGAGGGGTGGAGATGGATCCGTTTGGGAGTTGGGCGGTGTCGAGGACGAGTGGGGTGGGGTATTGTTTTTGTTGGTTGGGGCCCCAGACGAGTTTGTTAGGGGTAAGTTTTTTGTGGTTGATAAGGGTGAGTTTGCCGTCGATGCCGACGAAGCATGCTAGGTCGGGGGAGATGTTAGAGGTGGTGGCGGTGCGGTGATTGACAGCTGGTGAGCCTACCATTCCGCCTGCCCATTCGTACCATTTCTGGTTAGGGAGTGGGTGGTACCATTGGGGGGCTCCTTTTGATAGCGGTTTGATTTTCATGACTCCGCCTTGGCCTGGGATGAATTCTTTTTCGATGCCTAGAAGTAGGTGGTTGTCATTGGTGAGGGGCATGGTGGAGTTTAGGTCTCCGCCTACGTTGAAGTTCCATTTTGTGCCAAATATCCCGGCTTTGTGACCGTAAACGCGGCCAGCACCTGCGGCGGTGAAGGCGATTTCGTTGTATAGGGTGGGGGAGGATTCGCAGGAGAGTTCGTGGGAGTGGGTCTGGGTGTCGATGGGCTCGAAGAGATTGTATTGCTTTTGGATGAGGGGTTCTGGGATGCCGGTGGTGGCGTTTTGGGTGGCTTTGGCAGGGTCTGGGTTGAGATAGAGGAGTTTGCCGTTTTCTGTGGGGATGCAGAAGTTGGGGCCGATCATGATGCCTGAGGCGTCTACGTCGCGGGAGTTTGAGAAGGTTCTTGGGGAGTTGTGTTGCCAGAGTTTTTTGCCTGTTAGGTAGGAGATGGCGTGGAGGCTGTAGGCGGGGTCGGTGTAGAAGTCTGCTGTGGCGCCGCGGCGTGAGCCTGAGATGATGAGGTGCTTGTGTTCGGGGTTTTTATTAGTGGTGGTGACGAAGGTGGGGGTGCCTTTGATGACGTCTCCAAGGTTGCAGTTCCAGATGATTTCGCCGTCGTTGGCGCGGATTTTTAGGAGGTTGTGGCTTAGGGTGGGCTGGATGAGGTAGAGCTCGTCGTTTTCGCTGATGACGAGTGGTTGGCCAGTCCAGCCTGCGCCGCTCCAGGTTTTCTTTTCACCTGCAACGATGGTGTGGCCGGTGCCGAGGTGGGTTTTCCACTTGAGGTTGAGCTTGCTGGGGGCGGAATTTCCGTAGTAGTTGCGCTGTTCGTCGCCGAGGTAAGTTTTTATGAGGGGTTTGATCTGGGCGGAGCAGATGGTGGTGAGGAGGAGGAATGGGAGTAGTTTCATGCAGATGAGTTAGGCATTTTTGATCGCCGCGTCGATGAAGCTTAGGATGTCGCGTCTGCCGTCGCGGTTCTTGGATGAGCTGGTGAAGAATTTTGGTAGGCCATCGCAGAATTCGCTCATGGAGTGGAGGAATGCGTCTTGGTTTCTACGGACGGCGCCTGGTTTGGCTTTGTCTGCCTTGGTGAATGCGAGGACGAATGGGATCTCGGATTCCATGAGCCATTGGGTAAAGCGGAGGTCGATGTCTTGTGGGGGGAGCTTGGAGTCAATGAGGACGAATACGCAGCGGAGGCCTTCTCGGTTGAGGAGGTAGTCTGTGACGAATTCTTGGAATTTGCCTTGCATGTCCTTGGAGGTTTTGGCGTAGCCGTAGCCGGGGAGATCGACTAGCTTCCATTTGTTATTCATGTTGAAAAAGTTGATGAGCCTGGTTCTTCCTGGTTTGGAGGAGACGATGGCGATGTCTTTTTTCTGGCCGGAGAGCATGTTGATGAGGGAGGATTTGCCGACGTTGGAGCGGCCTACGAAGGCGAATTCTGGTAGGGTGGCTGGGGGGCAATTTGCGAGGTCAGCGGCGCTGGTTTCGAATTCTGCGGAATGGATTTGCATGGGGATAATGTAGGAAGGGAATTGTTTAGATACGAGGAGAATTTTGGGGAAAAGTTTTAGGTGGTTAGGTTTTATGTTTTATGTTTTATGTTTTATGTTTTAGGTGGCTTGGGTTGTGTGGCTGGGGCTTTGACCTGCCGTGCTGGACCACGAATGGCACGAATTTTACGAATGAGTGTACGATGGAACGTTTTTGAACCACGGAAGACACTGAAAACACGGAACAGGGTTGATGAGTAGGGAAGCTTGGGTTGTGTGTGGGGGTATCGGATTTTTTAAGCGGTTGGTTTAAGCGGTTGTTTTATTGGTTTTTAGGTTTGTGTTTTTTTGAACACTTATTGTGTTGCCAGATGGGAGTTGGGGGTGGTAGGTTGGGAGAATGTTAGTGAGATTTTTTTCAGCGGCGTTGCAGGGTGTGGAGGCTACGGAGGTAGAGGTGGAGGTGAATCATGCTGAGAGGGATCAGTTTAAGATGACGATTGTGGGGTTGCCGGATGCGGCGGTGCGGGAGAGTTTGGAGCGGATGTTGAGTGCTATTTCGAATAGTGCGATGAAGTTTGGTGGGGGGATTAATACGATTAATTTGGCGCCTGCTGATCTGAAGAAGGAGGGGCCTAGTTTTGATTTGCCGATTGCGATAGCTACTGCGGCGGCAGGGATGGAGGAGGAGATTGCGAATATTGATCAGTATTGTTTGGTGGGTGAGTTGGCGCTGGATGGGAAGTTGAGGCCGGTGAAGGGGGTGATTTCTATTGCGCTGGAGGCTAGAAGGAAGGGGCGGACTAGGTTGATTGTGCCGGCGGCTAATGCTGAGGAGGCTGCGGTGGTGGATGGGATAGAGGTTTATGGGATGGAGCATTTGCATGATGCTTGGATGTTGGTGACTGGGCAGAGGGTGTTTGCGCCTTATTATTTGGATCGGAAGGCGTTTTTTAATTCGCATAGAACTTATTTAGAGGATTTGTCAGATGTGAAGGGACAGCATCAGGTGAAGCGGGCGTTGGAGGTGGCGGCGGCTGGTGGGCATAATATGCTGATGGTGGGGCCTCCGGGGACGGGGAAGTCGATGATTGCGAAGCGGATGGCGACTATTTTGCCGGATATGACGGAGGAGGAGGCTATAGAGGCGACGAAAATTCATTCGATTGCGGGGAGGTTGCGGGATAAGGGGTTTATGGTGACGCGGCCGTTTAGGGCTCCGCATCATACGATTTCTGATGCGGGGTTGCTGGGTGGTGGGACGAATCCGGGGCCTGGGGAGGTGAGTTTGGCTCATCATGGGGTGTTGTTTTTGGATGAGTTGCCGGAGTTTCGGAGGCAGACGCTGGAGGTGCTGAGGCAGCCGTTGGAGGATGGGCATGTGACGATTTCTAGGGCGGCGGGGAGTTTGACGTTTCCTTGTCAGTGTTTGTTGGTGGCTGCGTTGAATCCATGTCCGTGTGGGTATTATGGTGATCCTAAGCGGGAGTGTCGATGTTCTCCTCCGCAGATAGATCGGTATCGGCAGAGGATTAGTGGGCCGTTGTTAGATAGGATTGATTTGCATGTGGAGGTGCCGTTGTTAGAGTATAAGGAACTGCACGATGGGGATGGTGGGGAGAAGAGTGAGGTGATACGGGGGCGTGTGATTGAGGCGCGTGATAGGCAGTTGCGGAGGTTTCAGGATGATGTGGGGGTGAATTGTAATGCTACGATTCCTTCGAGGTTGATGCGGGGGTATTGTGGGTTGGATAGTGAGACTTCTGGTTATTTAGAGCAGGTGATGAATGAGTTGAATTTTTCAGCTCGGGCGCATGATCGGATTTTGAAGGTGGCTAGGACGTTGGCTGATTTGGAGGGGGTGGAGAGTATTCAGATGCAGCATTTGTTGGAGGCGGTGCAGTATAGGACGTTGGATAGGAAGTTGTTGATGTAGGGGTGGGGTGATCGGTTAGCAGTGATCGGTGATCAGGGAGATGTTGCTCTCTATTGGGTTTAGAGTCCGATGCTCTTTTTTAAGACGACGATTAAATTGATAGGAACAAGCCCACCATTTGAAGTCTTGATGAAATTGCCTGTGTGTGCATCAGCTATAAGCACCTCATCATTTTCCCATTGCTGTGCTCTATTGAGCTTAAATCCAGCTTCTATCATGAAAGTTTCTATCTCTCTGGCTGAAGGAGGAGAACCATGAATGTATGATTGACGAGTAGCAATATGGACTATGTCAGTTGCATTATTAAACCCTATAATTTCAGTGTCATCACCAAAATAACTATTTTGTAATGTTACACGGTCGAAATACTCAGAAGGTGTTGCTTGAACCATTTTGGCGTCACCATATCCGGCGTTTATAAATGTTAATCCGTGATGATTTTTCTTGGTTATCTTATAGACGTATCTTCATCACTTAACCAGACGGTATGCTCCTGACCTATATCAATAGGAGCAATATCTGAAGGTGGAGCCCAATTTACAGAGAGATTATTTTTAGAAGCGTAGTCTAGTAGGCTTTCGCACTCTTCTTTTCGTCTTTCTGTCCTGTCTTGAGGTGTTTCGTGTTGCATATGACTTGCGCTCGTTTTTCCTCTGCTGACATGCTTGAGGCTACTGGCTGAACTGCTTTCCTGATTTTACATAGTTTCTCTGCCAAAGCTATGTTTTGTGCGTTCATTAACTTTATTAGCTATCTGTTGATCTAGTTTTTCAACGTTTAAGGCTTAATGCTCAACATAGTCTTGATGTGAGGAATCGTGTAAGATGATCACTTAGCCGTGCACGAATATATCCAAATGGGTATAGATATAATAGTCTTACCTCGTTTATTTTTTCCTGTGCTTCTCCTTAATATCAATCTAAGAACTAAATATAAGTTAGATGAAATTTACCATAGACGAGAGACGAGCTGCTAAACTGTTATCTGAAGCTTATATACCCGAAACAGGAAGGGGATATACAGAGGAAGAAAATGGATCGTTGCTTAAATCTCTTCGGTCTGTGATCGCTGATAAGGCAAACCATCTGGAGATAAGTATAGAGGAGATTGGGGTTGTAGAATATTATAGCAATGGTGGAGAGTTGGCATTTAGGGGGGAACTATTGCACTGGGGCATACTTACGAATGGTCTGTTATTAGATTTATCATCGTTCCTAGGAACGTTTGCGCGGAGTCATATTATTATTTTAACTTTTGATTTTCAAGATGAGCCTGATCGGTATTTGGAGTCGCCAACTATAATAATTACAGCCAGCGAGATTGTAGGTGGCTTTGGGCTATGTGAGTTAGAGGATACTCCAAAGTTACTTGGATTCAAATAAAGCCCTGCGGAAGTAGATACTTTGAAGGCTAAAGAAGGTTTGTTGGCGTATTAGTGGTAAGTTTTTCCTGGAGGTAAGATTTTAAGGTTTTCTGGCTACTGCTAGGAGGGTTTGGAAGTGGGGTGGTTCTGGTTCTTTGTCGGCGATGACTACGTCGATGGAGTGGAAGCCGGCTTGGGTGATGATGGTGAAGAGTTCTACTTCGGAGAAGCCTAGGTGGAGGTCGTAGTAGAGTTCTTTGGCTTGCTCGAAGTTGTGTTGGAGGAGGTCTAGGACGATGAGGGTGCCGCCGGGTTTGAGGATGCGGAGGGCTTCGCGGAGGGCTTTGGCTGGGCGTTCGGCGTGGTGGAGGGCTTGGCTGAAAATGGCGAGGTCGACGGAGGTGTCATCGATGGGCGGGGCGGAGATGTCTCCTTGGCGGTATTCTAGGTTTGGGAGGTCGTGTTCTTTGGCGAGCTTGGTGCCGAATTCGACCATTTTTTCTGAGGAGTCGATTGCGATGACCTTTTTGGCGCGTTGGGCGAGGAGTTGGGAGAGAGTGCCTTCTCCTGCGCCTAGGTCTGCTACTGTGTCGTAGTTGAGGATTTTGAGGAGAGCTTCTGCTAGGGCTTTCCATGATCTGCCAGGAACGTATTGTTTGCCGAATTTTCCTGCGAGTTGGTCGAAGTAGGCTTTTGATTTATTGCGGCGTTTGCTGAGGAGGTGTTTGAGTGCTGCTTTGTCTTGTTGTGTTTCTTGTAGTTCTTTGGCAGCTGCGGTGATGATGGAGGTAAGGTTTGTGGGGATGGATGCGGAGTAGAGGTTATTTTTACCAACGCGGCGGTCAGTGGTTAGGTCTTCGTTTCTGAGTTGTGAGAGCTGGGTGGAGATGCGGCTTTGTCCCATGTTTAGGACTTCTTGGAGGTCAGCGACGCTGAGTTCTTGGTCATCTAATAAATGGAGGATGCGAAGGCGGGTGGGGTCTGAGATAATTTTGAGTGAATTAATAATTGACATTAGGATAAGCTGATTTATATCAACGTATCAAGATTCGTTGATACGATCAAGCTAATAAAAATTATGTCTAGACCATTTATATTCTCATCAGAGTCCGTTACTGAGGGCCACCCAGATAAAGTATGTGATACCATTTCCGATGCGATTTTGGATGCGTGTCTTGAACAGGATGTTAACAGCCGTGTGGCTTGTGAAACGTTTGTTAAGGACAATGTTGTTGGATTGGCTGGGGAAATCACGACTCATGCTGATTTTGATAGTCGTGCAATCGTTGAGAAGGCGATTCGTGAAATTGGTTACACTGATCATGCTTGTAAATTCAATGCTGATAGTTTCTTTTTCATGAACCTTATTGGTCAGCAGTCACCGGACATTGCACAGGGTGTAGATGAGAGAGGTGCAGATCATAAGACGACTGAAGAGCAGGGGGCAGGGGATCAAGGGATCATGTTTGGTTATGCTTGTGATGAGACTAAGGAGTTGATGCCGGCGCCTGTTTCTTGGTCACATAAGCTGGGTAAAGAGCTGACGCTCTTGCGTAAGTCAGGTAAGCATACTTGGCTTAGACCGGATTCTAAGACTCAGGTTTCTATGCAGTATGTGGATGGTAAACCTACACATGTGACAGCTGTGGTTGTTTCTACGATGCATGAAGAAGGTATGACGACTCCTGAGATTAGAGAAATTTTAGAGAAGGATTTAATTCGCAGGGTGATTCCTGCATCATTGATCACTAAGGAAACTGAGCTGCTGATTAATCCTACTGGACAGTTTGTGATTGGTGGGCCGGAAGGTGATGCTGGTTTGACTGGACGTAAAATTATTGTGGATACTTACGGTGGAATGGGTCGCCATGGTGGTGGGGCATTTTCGGGGAAAGATCCATCTAAGGTGGATAGATCTGCTGCTTACATGTGTCGTTGGGTTGCGAAGAATATCGTGGCTGCGGGACTTGCTACGAAGGCTGAGCTTCAGGTGGCGTATGCGATCGGGCATCCGCATCCGGTGAGTGTGAGTGTGGATACATTTGGGACAAACAATGTGGATGAAGCTGCGATTGAGAAGGCTATTCAAGATGTGTTTTCTTTCAAGCCGGCTGACATCATTGCTCAGCTTGATCTACTCAGACCGATCTACAAATATACAACGAACTATGGTCATTTTGGCCGTGAAGATAATCTATCTGCTCTCACTTGGGAAAAAACTAACAAAGTGGATGAGCTTAAGAGCCTCCTAGGCTAAACACTAACAAAATTATTATTATGTCAACAACACTAGAACAACCTAAGACAGACGATTATAAGATCGCGGATATATCACTTGCCGATTGGGGCAGAAAAGAGATCGACGTAGCTGAGCATGAGATGCCTGGTTTGATGGCGATCCGTAAGAAGCATGCAGCGGCTAAGCCATTGGCTGGTGTGCGCATTATGGGGTCACTTCACATGACGATTCAGACAGCGGTTCTTATTGAGACGCTGGTTGAGTTGGGTGCTAATGTGCGCTGGTGTTCATGTAACATTTTCTCAACTCAGGATCATGCAGCGGCGGCGATAGCAGCGGCTGGGGTTCCTGTGTTTGCCTGGAAGGGCGAGACACTTGAGGAATACTGGGACTGCACCTTGAAGGCGCTTACATTCCCTGGCAATAAGGGACCTGAGCTTATCGTTGATGATGGTGGTGATGCGACTCTTCTTATTCACAAGGGTAAGGATTTAGAGGATGGGTGTGACTGGGTGAATGGACCTGCTGAGAATATTGAAGAGGGGTGTGTGAAAGCGATCCTTAAGAAGACATTAGCTGAGCGTCCTGGATTCTGGGGTGGTGTAGTGGCTGAGTGTAAGGGTGTGTCTGAGGAGACAACTACTGGTGTTCATAGACTGCAGCAGATGGTTGAGAATGGTGAGCTATTGTTCCCAGCGATCAACGTGAATGATTCTGTGACTAAGTCAAAATTTGATAACCTTTACGGTTGCCGCGAGTCACTTGTGGATGGGATCAAGCGTGCTACTGACGTGATGATCTCTGGTAAGCATGCTGTTGTGTGTGGTTATGGTGATGTGGGTAAGGGATCTGCGCAGGCGTTGAAAAACATGGGTGCGATTGTTACTGTTACTGAGATTGACCCTATCTGTGCGCTTCAGGCTGCGATGGAAGGGTATCAGGTTAACACGATTGAGAGCACTCTTGGGACTGCTGATATTTATGTGACTACTACTGGTAACAAGGACATTATTACGTTTGATCACATGAAGCAGATGAAGGATCAGGCGATTGTATGTAACATTGGTCATTTTGATAATGAGATCCAAGGTGAGAAGCTTACGAGTACTCCTGGTGTGACGCATTTGAACATTAAGCCACAGGTTGATAAGTATACTTTCCCTGATGGAAATAGTATTTATTTGCTAGCTGAAGGTCGTTTGATCAATCTTGGTTGTGCGACTGGTCATCCATCATTTGTGATGTCTAATAGCTTTGCTAATCAGACATTGGCGCAAATTGATCTGTGGGCGAATAAGGATGCGTATGAGAATAAGCTGTATCTTCTTCCTAAGGCACTGGATGAGGAAGTGGCGAGACTCCACCTTGAGAAGATAGGAGCTAAGCTTACTGTTCTTTCTCAGGAGCAGGCTGACTATATTCATGTTCCTGTTGAGGGGCCATACAAGCCTGAGACTTACAGATACTAAGATTCTTAGGTATTACTTTTAGATAAACAAAAAGCACCAAGGTTTTCCTTGGTGCTTTTTTAGGTTGATGGTGGTTATTCTCTGGGGCCGATGTCGGTTTTACCGATTAGTGGTTGTTTATCTCCTGGGGTGCTGCGGCCGTTGGCTACGTATTGTTCGAGGAGGGCTTTGAGTTCAGCGACTTTGTCTGGGCTTTGGGCGTAGAGGTTGTTTTTTTCGCCTGGATCGGTTGCGAGGTTGTAGAGTTGCATTGGTGGTGCGTCTGCTGGTGCTTTACCTGGTTGTGGGGCGCTCCAGCCTCCTGAGCCTTTGCAGAGGCAGAGTTTCCAGTCGCCTTGACGGATGGCGAAGGCGCCTAGGAATGAGTGACTGACGATAGCGTCTCGCTTGGTTTCTGATGGGTTTTTGAGGGTGGTGAGGAATGAGACACTGTCGACGCCGTCGCTTGGTTTCATATGATGTCCTGTAATTTCTGCGATTGTTGAGAATACGTCTGTCTGGCAGGTGAGTCTATTGGTGACTGTGGCTGGTTTGATGTTGTTTGGCCAGCGGATGATAAATGGGACGCGGTGCCCGCCTTCGTAGATGTCTGCTTTGGTGCCTCTGTAGATGCCGCTTGGGATGTGGTCATGTTTAGCGAGGTTGGGGATTTTGGCTTGTGGTGAGCAGCCGTTATCGGTTGTGAATAGGACGATGGTGTTCTGGGATAGGTTGTTTTTTTCTAGTGCTTGGAGGACTTCGCCAACTACCCAGTCTGTCTCCATGAGGAAGTCACCGTATTGGCCGATGCCTGACTTACCTGCCCATTTTTCACTGGGGACGATGGGTGTGTGTGGTGAGGTGAGGGGGAGGTAGAGGAAGAATGGCTTGTCTTCTTTTGCGCGCTCGTTGATGTAGTTTACTGATTGAGCTGCGAAGTCTCTGAGGCATTGGTTGGCTTCGAAGTCTGCTGCTGCTGCGCCTTTTCTGAAGAATGCTTTGGTGACTGTTCCAGGCTTGGTTGCCATTTCATTTTTGATGTAGACGTAGGGGGCCATGTCAAGTGAGGCTTGGATACCCCAGAAGTAGTCGAATCCTACGGATGTGGGTGTGACTGCTGGTTTGGAGTAGTCGATATCCCATCCTTGTTCGCCTTTTTTGTCTTCGGGGAGTTTGAAGTCCTTGAGGAACTGCCAGCCGATTCCTAGGTGCCATTTTCCGATGCATGCGGTGTGATAGCCTTGGTCTTGGAGGATGGTGCCGAGGGTGGACTCATCTGACTCGATGAGTGGTTTGTCGTGAGGGTTGAAGAATACGCTGCGTTTGAGTCTGGTGCGCCAGTTGTATCTACCTGTGAGGCATGAGTAGCGGGTGGGGGTGCAGACTGCGGATGAGGTGTGGGCGTCCGTGAATCTCATTCCTTCGGCTGCGAGTTGGTCGATGAAGGGGGTGGGGGCTTTGCCTCCGTTGTGTGATACGTCACCGACTCCCATGTCATCAGCGAGGATGAATATGAAGTTGGGTTTGGATGAAGGGGGATTGTCTTGGGCAATAGCTGAAGACCATGCCAAGCTAGAAATGGTAGCAGTTGTGATTAATGTGGTTATTTTCATAGATCTGGATTGTTGATGAGCTTAGTTTTTTTAGCCCTTTCAGTTCAAGGGGGAAATGATTGTGGTTAGTGTATACATGGAAAACTTGAGTAATCTTTTCAAAAAACATGTTTTTAGGCTGGATTTTTGGTGGTCTGGCGTTATGGTTCCGATCTCAGCGGGGGATACTTTGACTTGATTTTCCGCTCTAATTCACACTGTTGCAACGAATTCGAACCATTTCATGAAAAAATTAACGACTATACTCAGCCTCTTTTTTGTTATTGAGATTCATTCTCAGGAGCTGGTGAGCCAACACGATGTAGCCAAAGAACTGATCCGTCAGTGGGTACACACCGAGAAACAACTGAGCGAAGAACAGGAAACTTGGAACCAAGAGAAGGCGCATATTTCTGAGTTACTAGAGTTGTATGCTAAAGAATTGACTCATCTTAATGAGGAGTTGGAGGCTGTTCCATCTGTTGAATTGGATGATGAGAAAAAGCAGGAGTTGGAGAAGCAGATCAAACTGGATGATCAGAAGCGTGTGCAGTTGAGGACATTTTTATTGAGGCAGAAGCCTAGGATTTTAGCTTTGGTGAAGAAGTTTCCGGAGCCACTACAAGATCAAATATCGGAGACAGTTGAGGTTCTTAAGTCACCGGATGTTGATAGTTCGGCTCGTGATTTGTTGATGCCGATGTTAAGTATCATTGATTCTGGGAATAGTTTTAACGATGGGGTGTTTAGAACCAGTCAGCAGATTGTTATCGGTGATGAAGAGTGGCAGGCAGAGGTGATGTATCTTGGGCTGGCGCGCGCATATTTTTGGGTGGATGAGAAGGCTGGAATCGGATCACCAAGTGCTGAGGGGTGGCAGTGGAAGCGAGATGACGCTCAGGTGGCAGAGGTAAAGAAAGCGATGTCTGTGTTTGATAAGCAGACTCAACCACAACTCATTGAACTCCCACTTAAAGTAAATTAATATGACTGCAAAATCACACATCAAGTTATTGGTCATCTGCTGCACTGGCGTGATCACATCTGCGCTTTCAGCTCAGACATCGGCTGATATTTCTAGTATTAAGAAGGACCTAGAGGCTAGCGGGAAGAGGTTAACGGAGCATCGTGAATCAGTGACTACTGAGAAGGTAGAGCTGGCTAAAAAACTTACCTCGACGCAAGCTGAGATTACAGAGAAGCGACGTAAATCTAGACTTGCTGAAATGGGGAATGCTGATCGGAGGATAGTCCTGGCTAAACTTCAGGGTGCGGCATCTGCTAAGAGTCGGGAGGTGGATTATCTAGGTAAGCAGCTTGGAGCCTTTAATGGCAAATTAGCGGCTTCAATGTTTAAAGGGGAGAGTGTGAATGCGGATCAGTTACCGAAGGATGATTCTCTAACGGAGCGGATGAAAGCTCTTGAAGCTGGGATAGATCGTTTGGAGATGATGATTGGTGGTGCTGTTGTTGAGGCTGAGGTTGCGGATGCGGACGGTAAGATACAGACAGGTAAGCTAGTTAGTTTTGGGCCTGTTGCTTGGTTTGCAGGTAGTGCAGCAGAGAGTTCTGGTGCGGTGGTAGTGGATAAGACTTCTCGTGTTGCGAGGCTTGTGGATGGGGCTAACCCTGATATTGCGAAATTAGTTTCTGGTGAGGAAGTGAGTTTATCGATGGATCTTACTGGTGGGAAAGCGCGTGCGCTGGCTTCTATTAGTAATACGCCGTTGGACTTATTTAGTAAGGGGGGGGCTTGGATTTGGCCGATTGTTGCTATTGCACTGGTTTCTATGGTTTGTGCTTTGATAAAGTTCTTCCAGCTTTCGAAGATTAAGAATCCTAAAGGTGGATGGTTGTCTGGCCTGTTAGAGAATGTTCGTGAGGGAGATACTGATGCAGCTCAGACAGCTTGTGACGAGTTAGCTCATCCGGTGGGAGTGGTGTTGAAGAATGCTCTTTCTGGAGTGCATAAGGGGGCTGATGTGGTTGAGGAAATAGTTTATGAGCAGATGATCGATGTGCAGTCTAGGCTTCAGAAATGGTTACCATTTATAGCTATTACGGCGGCTATCGCTCCGCTGTTGGGGCTTTTGGGAACGGTGTCTGGGATGATCAGCACGTTCAATGGTTTATCTGTTGTAGGGACGGGAGATCCTAAGTTGCTTTCTGGGGGGATTTCAGAAGCGCTGGTGACTACGTTGTTTGGTTTGGTGGTGGCTATTCCTGCATTGATTCTGCATTCGTTGTTGTCTCGTAGGTCACAAGGGATTGTTCAGACAACTGAGAAAATTGGTTTAACTGTGGTGAACTGTATTCGTAAAAAATAAATGACTTCGCTCTTCAACCTATTCACAGAAATTAAGATCGTCTTGAGTCAAGGCGGTCCGGTTCTGTGGGTCATGATGGGATTATCGGTCATTCTTTATGGGTTGATTATTTCTACGTGGATAGGGCTATATAAGGTGAAGCAGGAGGTGCATTCGCTGGATGAATCTAAGGTAAGTTATCTTGATGAAAAATCTATTGGGCGCGATGTTGCGATTTTTGAGTTAGATAGATTTGCATGGGTTCAGCGACGCCTGCCGATGATTGCGGTGTTGGTAGCAGCAGCTCCGCTGTCTGGGCTATTAGGAACTGTTTTTGGAATGTTTGTGACGTTTAATGGTCTGGCTAGTCAGGCTGCAGCGAGGCCTATTGATAGTATTTCTATGGGGATTTCATCTGCGATGATCACGACTCAAGCTGGTTTATTTATGGCGATTCCAGGGGCGATATTACTCGCGTTTCTCCGTAGCCAAACGAATGGGGTGGAAGGTTACATCCAACAGAAAATGTATGAACACATGTCAACTATGAAAGGAACAAAGGTATGAGGAGGATGAGACATTTTTCATCGAACAATGATAACGAAGCAGTCATTGATATGTCACCACTGATCGACGTGGTGTTCATCTTATTGATCTTTTTTATCGTCACTACTGTTTTCAATAATGAAGCGGGGGTGGACGTGGCTAAACCTCCGAAAATGGCGAGTAGTAAATCGCTGGATAGTAATGCGATCATGATTGCAGTTACTAATAACGGGCAGGTTTATTATGCGGGTAGGAATATTGGGATTAGCGGGGTGGCTGGTGCTGTGTCTGTGGCGCAGGCTGGAGGAGATCCGTTGCCGTTAATCATTCAGGGGGATTTCAATGCTCAGCATGGGATCATTACTAAAGTCATTGGTGCTGCTACTGAAGCAGGGGTGAAGTCGGTAGCTATCAGTACGAGTAACAACAATTAACGAAGAAAATTATGTTTTTAAAATCTATTTTTACAGGAACACTTATTACGGCAATTCTGGTGTCTGTTTTGGCGGCGACACGCTTGATGAATACTGATGCTGTGGCTGCAGATCTTGTGCTTTACGAGATTGAGGAGATCATGATGACTCCTGAGCCAGAGCCTCCGTTAGAGGAAGAGAAGATGGAGGAAGAGGAGATGGCTGAAAGCTTACCTCAAGCGCCGATCCCAGCAATGGACTTGCTTACTGATAATTCGATAGATTCCACACCGCTACCACTTACGACTGCGAGTTTTGACCCTAAGCTTGCTGTTAGTCCGTTTGAAATAGATAGAGAGCCGGCGGATCTTCCTGTGGTGAAGTCTCCGCCGAAGCCTAAGCCGGTAACAACGAAACGCACGTATACTCCTAAGTCAAAACCGAAGCCACGTTCTAAGCCGTCGCCTCCGCCGCGGGAGGTGATCAAGTCCAGTTATTCACCGAGCGAGCTAGACCGGATGCCTAGGGAGCTTAGGCAAGGGAGCTTCACCTGGCCGAGTAGTGCTAAGGGGACGAACGGGACAGTAAAGATTCTGTTAGAAATTAGCACTTCTGGCAGAGTGAAGGTACTGAGCGTGTTGTCATCAAGTGATTCTAGGCTGGTGTCAGCTGCGAAGCGTGTGGCATCTGGGAGCCGTTATACAGCACCAACTTATCGGGGGAAGCCCGTGAAAACTAAATTTTACAAAACCTATCACCTCAAGAAACCGAGAAGATAATGTCTAAATCAACCACTAAAATTTTTCTAACAAGCCTAGTCATCGGCTCTCTAACAGCACATGGTGCTGAGTCTTTACCATTGTCAAAAGACTACTGGAAGAGTGATGCTTTTAAAAAGTCATTCAATGGATCATATCGCATTAATGCCCGTATTGAACCCTTCGTGGATACTAAAGAACGTGTGTTGCTGGTAGCGGTGCAGGATTTGATGGCGAAGGGTGAGAGAGTCACGGCGCTGAAGAAGCTGAAGGATAGTTCACTGGCTTCAAGTTCAGCTGCTGTGATGTTTAACATTGGGAATATAGCCTTTGAAACTGGGGATCTTGAGGAAGCTGAAAAACAGTATTTGGCAGCGGTGAAGACTTTCCCAACGTTCCTTAGAGCTTATCAGAACCTAGCATTTGTCTATGCGAGAGAAGCTGAGTATGACAAGGCGTTCCCTCATCTGTTAGAGGTGGTTCGTTTGGGTTCACAGGATGGAGCTGTGATGGGGTTATTAGGCTATTGTTATCAAGAGAAAGAAAATTTCACATCAGCGCTGCAGGCGTTTAAGAATGCTCAGTTGACTGAGCCTGAGAACTTGGAATGGAAGGTAGGGGAGGCGTATTGCTATGATTCCCTCGGTGAGGATGCAAAGGCGCTGAATCTTTATGAGTCCATTGTAAAGGAGAAGCCAGGTGAGCCACAGTATATGTTTTTACTGATTAATCTGTACCAGAGGACTGGGCAAATCGAAGAGGCTATTGTGAATCTGGAGCTCCTTCGAAGACAGGATAAACTTGATGTTTCTAACCAACTTCTATTGGGAGCTTTGCATCTTAGTGATGGTAGCATGGTGATAGGTTCTGATGTGATTCGTGAGGTGCTGAAGTCTGAGGAGCTGACTGATGCGGATCTCGCGATGAATGCGGTTGGTTTTGCTGTTGCTCGTAGGGAGTATGAATTGGCGTTAGAATTTCATAGTCTAGTGAAGCCTGAGTTGGTTGAAAAACTTACCTCTAAGACTCGCTACCAAAGGCAAGAGGCGCAGATTTTGATGTTGCAGGATAAGGAGGTAGAAAAAGCGGTTGGGATTCTTAAAGAATTGATCGCTGCTGATCCACTGGATGCGGATACGCTTTACCTTTTGGCGAAGCATGAAGCGACGAATAAGCAGGAAGAGCTGGCGCTGCTTCATTTCCAGCAGGCACATGCTGGTACAGGAAAGATGAAGGATCCTGCGCTGTTAGAGCGTGGTAAGGTGTTGGTGCATTTGCAACGTTATGAGGAGGCTTTGAAGGATCTAACAGAATATCAAGTGTATGCTGAAGGTTCTCAGGTTGACCAGCTGAAAACCTATATTGATGCAGTGAAGAGTCTTGGTAAAGCTAGTAAATAGGAATGGTTAGAATATAGGAGGTGTCTTGAGGTCGTGCTTTTTTAGTATTTGGCATTCGTCGGGGATGTGGTTCAAAACACCATGTTCACCGCAAGCTATGATGCCGGCAATCGCCTTACCAGCCACAGTAACAACGCCGTCAATCCACTCAATCAAAACTGGAATTACGATGACGTTGGCAACTGGAACTCCACCACCAAAACCATCGGCAACACCACCACCACCGAGAACCGCAGCCACAGCGCCGCCGACCAGATCACCAACATCGAGAACAAAGCCGCAACGCACGATGCTAAGGGCAACTTGACAGAATATGAAATAAACGGTAAAGAATATGAAGTGGAATACGACCTAGACAACCGCATCACCAAAGTAGACGTCGACAATGATGACGTCGAATACCGCTACGATGCGCTAGGAAGACGAGTCATCCGCAAGGAAGGTACCACTACCACCGCGCTCATCTGGTGGGGCAACAGCGAGTGTGCTGAGCACAAACATACCGCGACCCAAACCGTCATCCAAAATGACATCATGGGCCACCCAACCAGACTCAACGCCGTCATCGCCCGCGCAGTAGACGGCAGCAAAAACAAACTAGAATGGTATCACAAAAACTACCTAGACCACGTCTACGCCGTCAGTGACGACAGCGGAGACCTTATCGAGCATTACCGATACACAGCATTTGGCGAAGTCTGTATATATGACGACAATGGTAACCTAGAAACCGAAACCCAGATCGAGAACACGATCATGTGGAACACGAGGAGACTTGATGCGGTGAGTAACTTCTACCTCTACAAATACAGGCATTATAGTCCAGAATTGGGGAGATGGCCATCCAGAGACCCCATTATGGAAAAGGGTGGAGTGAATCTGTATGCCTTCGTTGGGAATGATCCTGTTGGGAGTTGGGATAAATTGGGATTAATTAGTTGTGGATTAAAAGGAAGTAGTGGATTGGAACAGATGCATAATGGAAAAAAAGTTTCTGTTGAAGCTCAAGTTAAGGTTAATCTAAACAAAGGAAACTGCCCTAAGTCAGGCACTGTTATCGTCTCAGTGGATGCTTCACGAACAGGAAAGTTGAATTTAGGAGAAGACGGATTTACTGGGATAAATGCTAGATTTGGAGTAGATATTAGCGAAGATTGTAAAGTTACACATGCAGAGCCTTCAGGTGCATTTTTCCATTCTGTAGATGGGCTATCACTAGCTATGAATTTTATTATAACTCAAGTTGGTAATACTATAAAGATAAGAGTAGAGGCTTCGGCAATACGCTACCCAAGGATAGGTGCAGCTATAGAGCCAGACGAAGAAACGTTTGGTTATTTCAACGCTACAGTAGGTAACAAGCACGGTGATCAAGGTCAGATTCCGGGAGGTATAGATTGGTCAAATGACCCCTTACATAGTAACACATCTATAGCAACCGCTACTGCGCGAGGTTCTGTTTCTTGTAAAAAATGCCCTTAATATATAAACCTTCTATCAATTCATCAATTAGATTTAAATTATGAGAAAAATAGTCCTACTAGTATTAGTATTTATAGTATCTGTGAACACATTAAAATCTCAAACATTGAAAGGAGGTGGTTTGGAATATGTCACATTATACAAATTAAATGATTTAACGATTGAGTTTTATAAGCCTTGTATATACTTAGGGAAATCTAAAGGAATTGAAGAAGGGAAGACCAAGTATGTAGTTCTTTTTGAAGAATACGGAATTAGACGTTCTGGTGATTCGCTACAAATAAATAGCCAAATTTATAATAGTGTTGCCAATGGATCTAACATCAAGATCTTTAAAGACAGTATTTTTATTAATGGAAAGAAAATGACAGGTAAGCTGGCTGAGTTTAGAATAAATGAAACTCCTAAAAATTATAAATGTTCAGGAGTTGAGATTTTATTTTTGGAGGATGCTGATTCATTTAGTTCAACTTACTATAACAATGATAATGCTACTTTTTCTAATGGCTTATTAACAGTTAAAATTTGGGATGGCAAATTGGTCGTGTGGGGTGAAGCTCGTCAACCTCTTAATAAAGGAGATGTATTTGAGATATCTCCTCACGGAATTGTAAAAAAAGGACAACGAAAAAAGCAGAAACCGAAGAATAAACAGTCACACAAATAGGTAAGAAAAAGCAAAAGGGGGCAGATACATCGTTGAAATCAAGTAATTTTTTGTCTTTTTTTGATAAATAAATTTTAATGTTGTTAGATGATTTAGAAGCATGGGCTTGACAGCCCAAACCCGTCCAAACTGATGGCAGTTTGATCCCATTATTCTTGGGGGATTGAACAGGATTCTTTGCTTGCTGTTAGATAATTTGGATCGAATGGTTTTTGGTGTTTTAGCACTCCATATACGAGATGAAGCAGCTTGTGCATGATGGCGCCTATGATCTCTATTTTCTCTTTACCTTGGGCTTCTAATCGTTGCGCAAAAGCTTTGCATATGGGATTAAAGCGTTTGGCAGTCATTGCTTGAAAGAAGAGCATCCCCCTGATGTGCGAGTTGCCAGCTTTAGTCATAGGAGTGCGGATTTTACCACTTGTAGGTATGAACCGAGCACATAGGTAACAGATTGCCCGAGCACATAGGTTACATTTTAATGGCTAATTATGGCCTGGAAAAATGAATCAAAACTGGAATTACGACAACGTAGGCAACTGGCAAAGCACCACTAAAACCATCGGCAACACTACCACCACCGAGAACCGTAGCCACAATGCTGCTGACCAGATCACCAGCATCGAGAACAAAGCAGCCTCTCACGATGCTAAGGGCAACTTGACTGAATACGAAATAAACGGTAAAGAATATGAAGTGGAATATGATCTAGACAACCGCATCACCAAAGTAGACGTCGACAATGATGACGTCGAATACCGCTATGATGCTCTGGGGAGACGAGTCATCCGCAAGGAAGGCACCACCACCATCGCCCTCATTTGGTGGGGCAACAGCGAGTGTGCTGAACACAAACACACTGCGACTCAAACGGTCATCCAAAATGACATCATGAGTCACCCAACCAGACTCAACGCCGTCATCGCCCGTGCAGTGGATGGCAGCAAAAACAAACTAGAGTGGTATCATAAAAACTACCTAGACCACGTCTACGCCGTCAGTGACGACAGCGGAGACCTCATCGAGCATTATCGCTACACAGCCTTTGGTGAAGTCAGTATCTATAACCAAAACGGCAATCTAGAAACCGCAACCCAGATCGAGAACACTATCATGTGGAATACGAGGAGATTAGATGCGGTGAGTAACTTTTATCTCTACAAATACAGGCACTACAGCCCAGAATTGGGCCACTGGCCATCCAGAGACCCGATTGAGGAAAGAGGAGGATTTAATTTGTATGGGTTTGTGGGGAATGATGGAATAAATTATTGGGACTATTTGGGGTTAGAATCTGCTAAAGAAAGAAGAGAAAGAACAGCAGCAGAGGATAGAAATAATTTAGCACTTATACAAGGAGTAGAAAGCTTTAGTGGTATACGAAGAGTTCCAGAAGGCAACGCTCAAAAAATAAATATTGTATCAGCGTTGCATAAGAAAATGCTTAAAAAGTCTTTTAAGACAGTCAGAGAAGCAGGTTTATATGGAGCTAAAAGTGCTGCTACAGCATCTTTTAAAGGTCCTATGTTTTACTCAGTATCGTCTATGAATCCACTAAGCATAAGTGGTAGAGCAAGAAAGCATATTGCAGAATATGGAGGTAAGATCTGCCTAAAATGCATAATAGATAAGTCAGGTTCATACGAAGTAAAATATATTGTTACTGGGATATATACTCAGGGCACGGAGAACAGTTGGCGACCTTTATTAGGTAAACCGTGTAGCTTTTATAAAGCCATAGAAGTAGGAAATTATCATAGCCACCCCGTATCTAGTATTCCATCTTCAGAGGACGCAGCATCTTTGAAATCTAGCACAAGAAGGTTAAGAGGAATTTACAATCATAAAGATTTGAATCCTATCTGGAAAAAAGCGATAAAGAAAGAAATACCTACAGGAGAAACCACAGGCTATGTTGGAGCAGTGGATGGTCAAAATGGTCAATATGACGTTCATGAATTCTCACCTAACCACACTCTTAGTAACCCTACCCATAATACAATCCTTTCAAACAGTCCACTTTAACACTCAATTATAAAATCTTCAATGTTTAAGTCTATTCGGAGAGCTAATGATTCTAAAGTAAATATACAATATATTTACATATTCATAATCTTTTTACATCTAGGGTGTAAAAGTAATGTTAGTAAATTGGATGATTTCGAAAACAAAGGAGATCCAGAAAACTTCGTAGTAAATCAATCGAAATTAATTATACTTAAGAATGATTTAAAAACATTGGTTTCAGAAATGAGTGAGAAAGAAAAAGCAGAATATTTAGACGTTCCTTATTTATCAAATCTAGAACAATTTCTTTTTGAACCTCATATAAGATTAGATTTGATAGAAACTATTAAAGCATCAATTAACGAACTAGGGATACATCATTTTGAAGATGTTCACAGCATCATCTGCGTTGGTGTATGGGAGATTTTAACAAACAATAAAGGTTTAATTGAGCGTAAAATTTCATATATTAAGGGGCAAATTACATCTGGAGAACCAGCTATTCCTTTTCTACCAATTAAAGATTGTAAAGCTTTAACTGAGTTGGAAATTATGATTAAGCAAATAATAAATTCCTTAGATTTAAATTCTCAAAAGGCTTATAAAAATACAGATTTGAATATTCCAGAAACACGATACCTTTTAGCTGATAAATTATTGTATGGCTCTTTCAATGAAAACGAAACAATCTCAGCTGAACGACTTTTGCCTAGCATAGAAAAGCAAACAAAAACTAAAATTTACAAATTGTTTTCCAAATTAAATGTTAATTCTATTTATTCTGCAAATCATATTTTAAATGCAGAAATGTGGCTGCAAATTAAACATAACAAGTCATTACTTAAACTAATGATTATGATGCATTCTGACTATGAATCTGCAAAAAAATACGAAATTAAAATACAGGAAACCTCTGACATAATAATAAAAGAAAAGGAGTGGCTGTTAAATATTAAAACCCAAATTATCATCGTTTAGTGAAAACGACAGGGTGTCGTTTTTACAAAGGGCTCTGCTTCTTTAGGACCATACGGACATCGCCGATGAAGACCTGAGATCTGAGCTCTACCATGACTCTGTCAACATCATCACTGATCCAGAGAGTGGCTTTCTTGAGCTTCTTGTAGGTTTTGAGGTGCATGGTGTCTTTGTCAATTTTCTGGAGTTTGACATCGAGCTTGATGCAGCGTCTTCCGTTGTGGTTTTCTCTGCCAAGAACGGTGATCTCTGAGAACATGGGAGAGGCGAAAGGGTGTAGGCAAAGGTAAATTTTCTCACCATTTTTTAGTGATTGTCTACGGATGTATTGGATGGCGGAGAGAGGGTCATGAGAGTTTGCAAACTTGAAGTGGTGGTTCTTGTTTTTAGTTTTCTTCTCGATGAAATTTTCTTCTTTGGCAACAAAGTGCACACCATTTGATTTAAAGGTATTGGTGGTTTTGATTTTTTCACGTTTATCTTTTTCGTCAGCTACAAAGATGAGCGGTTTATGCGTCGTTTCTTTGGCGAACGAGGTCATGCTGATGTGGTAGGGGAACACAGCGTAGGCTAAGTTTTGAGACCTTCCATAGGCTTGGCTGATATCGAGCCCCTTGTAGCGTTTGTCTTTCTTGTTGAAATCAAATGTTAATTCACCTGCTTTGACGGTTCCTTTCCAGCTAAGCTCATATTCCAGTTTGGTGGGTTTGAGCTTAGGATGTGATCCATTTTTAAATGGTTTCACTTTGTTCATCCATGATGTGTCAGCATGAGCCGTGATGCTAAAAAGAGCTAATGAAGTAGTCACTGCGGCTAGAAGAGGAAGTGGTGTTTTTTTCATGAGTTTTGATTTCATATGCGTTTGTATGACTGAACTAGGGCGATATATATTCAAATTTATCAATAGTCATTCTCGGTGCTGCCATCATTTTCGGTGTATTCTTCTACTGTGATGCTGGTGGCTAGGTCGTCCCTGACTTGGTTTTCGAGGTTGCCATCGTCCATTTTATCAACGCTTTTTTCCAACGTTCTGAATTGCTTGCCAGTGTCTGGTAATGCGATGTGGAGGATGGGGTCACCTGGTGAGACTGCTGGCATGGTGGTCATTCCGAGGACAATTCCGTTATGTGGAGAGACGATGGTTTCTAGTTCTTTGCCGAGTAATCCTGTATTGGTCGCGAGTGGTTGGTCTTTCTGAACGATCTCGCCTGGGGCTACGTGAAATTTCAAGAATCCACCGAATCCCGCTCTGACCCAGCTGGAGCTCTGAACGATCATTTGGTGAGGAGCTGTGTCTGGACGGAGGTCATCAGTGACATCTATCATATCGAGTTCAGCCATGATGTGTGTGAGTCCGCGCTGTGTCATGTCTTGGACGGCGGATTCGACCTTGAGTGCTTCACCTGCTTCTAGGATGATGGTGGGGCAACCAGATTTACAGGCTTCTCTGCGGAATGATCCATCTGGGCCTTTACTATTGACGATAAGCTCGGCACCGAATGCTTTGGCGAGACGTTCGCAGTCTGGATCGCTCATGTCTGCTCTGACGTTAGGAAAGTTGGTGCGTCTAACCGCGGCGGTGTGGAGGTCTACGATGTAGTCACTGCGCTTGACGATTTCCTTCATGATGAGGTTCGCTAGTCTGCCTGTGAGGCTGCCTTTTTTGTTGCCTGGGAAGGTTCGGTTTAGATCTCGTCTGTCAGGTGTGTAGCGACTGTGGCGCTCAAAGCCCATGGTGTTCATGACAGGGGCTAAGATGAGTGTGCCACGTTTGAGGTCAAAGGGTGGTTCCTGAATGAGCTTGCGGATAGCTCCAGTGCCGTTGATCTCATCACCGTGAACTGCGGCGGTGATGGCTAAAACTGGGCCGTCTTCTAGACCACGCCAGACGAGGAGTGGGAGATGCACGCCAACGCCGGTGAAGCTTTCACCCGCTTTGAGGCGGATGCGCTTGCGTTCGCCGGGCAGGACGGATGACTTACCCCATTTGCTGATGGAGCGCTTTTTTCTTACTGGAACTTCGGTTTTCTTTTCAGGAGTGGATGGATTACTCATTTAGGTGATAGTTATTCGTGAGTTGTTCCGTCTGTGACAGGAGTGGATGGAAGTGGGCTGAGCTTGCGTCTACGTTTAGGACGATTAGAGATCAGCTTCTGCATGTTCTTGATTTTTCCGTAGCAGAGTAGGCTATCATGCGCTTCTAGGACGCGTGATGATTTAGGGTTTGAGATGACTTGTTCGCCTCGTCTGAGAGTGAGAACCACGACGTCTTCTTCGCGGAGTCCAGTTTGATCGATCGTTTGGCCGATGAACATGCTGCCATCAGTGATGCTGATGTCTGTGACGCCGTAGCTCTGACTGACGGTGAGTCTCTGACGGAGGTCGATTTCGGGTAGGTTTGCTTGATCTGCGATAAAGTCGATGACCTCGCCGGCGATGTCTAGTCCGGTGGCTCCTTCGATGCCTTCTAGTCCAGGTGATGAGTTGATCTCCATGATCTGAGGACCATCTGTGCCTTCTAGCATGTCTACACCACAGACTTTTAGGCCCATGATCTGAGCGGCTCTGACGGCTGCTTTCGCGTATGCTGGATCTAGATCGATAGCGGTAGCGAGACCGCCGCGGTGGACGTTACTGCGGAATTCTTGACCTTGAGCGGTTCTGCGGATGGCACCAACTACGCGGTCATTGATAACGAATGCGCGGACGTCTTTGCCTTTGCTTTCAGCCACAAATTTCTGGATGAGAACGTTTTGGTTGGCGCTGTGGAGGGTCTCGATGATGGCTTTGGCGATTTCTGGCTTATCAGCCAGAATGACGCCTACACCTTGAGTTCCTTCGATGAGTTTAATGATGACGGGAGTGCCGCCTACGCGTGCGATGGCGTCTTCAACATCGTTTTTGTCTGCGACGTATGCGGTGCGTGGGATGCCAATGTCATGGCGTGAAAGAATCTGTAGGCTTCGGAGTTTATCACGTGAGTTGGAGATACCGCTAGATGTGTTAGGCGTGTAGACATCCATCTGCTCGAACTGGCGCACGACTGTGGTGCCGTAGCGAGTGATGGAGGTGCCGATACGTGGTAAGATAGCGTCTGTGTCTGCGATGCTTTTTCCTCTGTAGAAAAGATCTGGCTCTCCTTCATCCATGTCTATGGCGAAGCGCAGTGGGTCTTGGATGAGAACCTTGTGGCCTCTGTTTTTAGCAGCTTCGACAAGTCGACGGGTAGAGTAGCACTGAGGTGCTCTGGAAAGAATAGTTAATCGCATAGTGATAATGGTTTTATAGGCTACCCAACATGAGTAGCCATTGCCAAAATGCTGAGGCTATAATTCCCGAATCACAAGCTTAATTCTTTCAATATTAAAATCTCTACAGCTCGATAGTTTTGCCTGTTTTATAGGACTCGTCAGCAGCTGCGACTATTTTCATTGAGTTGATGGCGTCTTCCATGTGGTCGGTGAGATCTTCGTTTTCGAGGATGGCTTTGAGGAAGAATTGTTGCTCACGTTTGCAGAGTTCATCGTGGTCTGGTTCGTCGCCAGTTTCGACCCATTGGTCTTCTTTTACGAACTGGTTATTTTCATCGATTTCGGAGAAGTGTCTACGGAGTGAGTTGGTCTTGGTGTGAGCGTCGACGTTGTCTGATTGGCCTTCATCGGCTGCGTCTTTAGCTTCGATGGTGACACAGCCGTTGGGGCCTACTACGTCTTTGACGAAGAATGCGGTTTCGGACATCATTGGGCCCCAGCCGGCTTCATACCAGCCTACTGAGCCGTCTTCGAAGGTGACTTGGAGATGGCCGTAGTTGATTTTTCCTTCTGGGATTTGGTTAGATAGTCTGGCGCCGAGGCCTGATACACGGATGGGTTTAGAGCGGGTCATTTGGCACATGACGTCTACGTAGTGGACGCCGCAGTCGACGATTGGGGAGATGGATGACATGAGGTTCATGTGGGTGTTCCACATGTCGCCTGATGACTGTTGGTTGAGATTCATACGCATGACGAGGGGTTTGCCTAGGTCATGTGACATTTCGATGAACTTCTGCCATGATGGGTGATGGCGGAGGATGTAGCCGATGACGAGTTTCTTGCCGCTGGTTTTAGCTGCTTCGACGATTTCCTCTGCTTCTGCGACTGTTTCAGCGAGTGGTTTCTCGATGAAGACGTCACAGCCGGCTGCGAATGCGGCTTTGGCAAATGCGGCGTGTGTGTCTGGGTAGGTGGAGATGGAGACGGCGTCTGGCTTAGTTTGTTCTAATGCCTCGTAGAAGTCACTGAAGAGGTCGTATCCGCCACCGAGTTCTTCGTTGAGTTTTTCACGAGATGCGGCTGAGCGAGTGACGATGCCGGCGATGTTGAATTCTGGGATGTTGTGATAGGCGAGGGCGTGTGAACGACCCATGTTTCCGGCTCCTACGCAGAGTATTGTTGGCATAATAGTGATTTGAAATTTATGATTTGATATTTGAAAGGATGATTATTCTTCGTCTGTGTCTACTTTGTCCCAGAAGAAGACGGCGAAGATGATGAAGATGGCAGCGGCGAGGATCATTGGGAAATACCAGTAGTCTTGCCATTGGGTCATGCTTGTGGAGACGAGTTCTGGGTCTACTCCTTCTGGGTAGCCTTTGCCGAACATTCCGCCGAGTTGCTCTAGGGTGCTTTTGTCAGGTGCTCCGACGTTGGCGTCTTTGATGGCGTTGACTAGGTCACCTGATGGGGCGTTGCCGTAGACTGTTTCTCCTTGTGTGATAGTGTTAGGTAGCTTGGCGTCTACGAATGGGAAATTTCCACCGAATGCGAAACGGAAGCCGAAGAACATGCCGAGTCCTTGGGTGAGGAATACGAGTAGAGCTTGAGCTTGGCCGCGGATGGCTTTTGGTGCTTTTTTGTCGGTGTAGATGAAGCCTGTGACGAAGAAGAAGTCATAACAGATACCGTGTAGTGCGACACCGGCTAGGAGCATCCATGCAACCTGATCTGGTGCGCCGAATGCGAAGAGTGCGTAGCGAGCGACCCAGCATGCCATGCCGATGAGAAGCATAATTTTGACACCTAGTTTACGGAAGAAGAAGGGGATGAGGATCATGAAGATGATCTCTGACATCTGGCCGATGCTCATGAAGGATGCTGGCTCAGTGTAGCCTGCCGCTCCGAGGAAGGTGGCAGTCTGAGCATAGTAGTATGCGAGTGGGATGCAGATGAGCATGGAGCAGATAGCGAATACTGCGAATGATGGGATCTTGAATAGCTTGAAGGCATCTAACATCAGGAGTGATCTGAGGTTGAGTGGCTGGCCTTTTGCTGGTGCTGGGGTGCTGGGTAGGGTGAAGGAGAAGATACCTAGTGCGAGTGATGCGGCTGCGGCTACCCAGAAAATTTGCAGTGAGTTAGATAGCTGTGCGAAGCCGAGGAATAGTCCGGCTACGATCCAACCGATGGTGCCCCAGACACGTGCTTTTGGGAATTGTTCTTGGGGTAGGTGGGTGAATGTGATGGTGTTTGCAAGTCCTAGAGTAGGCATGTAGCAGCACATGTAGGCGATCATTAGGATGACGATGGTAGGGCCAGCTGATGCTCCTTGAGGTGCGATGTAGGCGATGTATGCCATGAGACCGCTACCGATGACCATGAGGGCACCCATGACTTTTTCTGAGGGGAAGAAGCGGTCAGCTACTAGTCCCAGGAAGAGGGGGGCGAAGATGGCCGCTATGGGGGCACTTTCGTAAGCACCACCAATGATAGCTCCTAGGTCATTTGTTCCAAGCGAGAGGGCGAGGTTTACGAACCATGATCCCCAGGCGAAGAACTGTAAGAACATCATTATGGAGAGTTTGGTGAGGATGCTTTTGTCCGATAGTGTGGTGTCAGCGGTCATGATTTTGTAGGTGTGTTAGGTGCTTAGAAACCTAGTTGTGTTCTTTGATGTAGATGTTTTTGAACTCGAGTGCTGAGCCATGGTGCTGGAGGGCGATGGCTCCTTCCGCTGGGACTCCTGGGAGCTGTGCGTCGATGATGACTTTTTTGCCGTTGAGGGTTACGTTGAGGATGTCTCCAATGAGGGAAATCTCCATGCGGTTCCATGCGCCGATGGGGTGATCTGCACGGACTCTAGGGACGAGTGCGGCGCGGATTTCTTGGCTATGTTTCTTGTTCATACGGTAGCCGTAGACTTCACCTGAGCCACATGGCCAGTTCCAGAGGTTTACTTGTGAGCGGTTGTTGCCACGGAAGTAGATGCCGCTGTCGAGTTCGATGACCTCTTGTTTGATGTCATTTCCTGCTGCATCTTTCTTGGCTTCTCCTGTTTTAGGATCTAATACAGGACGCATGAGTTTTTGAGCTGATGTTTCTGCCCAGCGCCAATCTAGCACGATGGTGGTGTCTTTGTATTTTTTGGCTGTCCAGAGGTTCTTGTCTTCTGCTGTGGACTTGCTGTCGTAGTATAAAACCTTACCTCTGGGTTGCCAGTGACCGACGTGACCGGGGTCATCGCTCCAGCCGGTGAGGTCTTTTTCGTTGTAGAGCTGGTTGAAGCCGGTGAGGTCAACCTCTGGGAGGGTGGTGTCTGTGATGGTGATGTTTCTGAATGCTACTGGGTCACCGTGGCCGCAGAATCCGATGTGTCCTGAACGGCGTTTGATGCCTTCGTGTTTCGGGTTTTTGGCGGATAGGTCATCGAGGTTGGCTTCATTGATGATGACGCCGTTGAGTTCGACGATGATGTGGTTGCCGTTGACGGTGATGGTTTCTTTGTTCCATTCGCCGAGGGGCTTAAGGTGTCCGTGTTTTGCTTCTTTGAGGGTGTAGATGCCGCCGTGGAACTGGTATGGTTTGAGGTCTTTGTATTTGGGGGCGGTGTCATCTAGGACTTGGATCTCCATGGCTTTGTATGCTGGATCTCCAGTTCCTGGGTAGTGGATGGCGATGCCGTTGTTGCCACCAGGGGGTAGTTTGAACTCGAAGCTGAAGACGTAGTTGGAGTAGGTTTTCTCGGTGATGAGATTTTTACCCTTAGGTGTGCAAACGATGGTGCCGTCTTTGACTTCGTATCCTTCACCCATCCAGCCGGTGAGGTCTTCGCCATTGAATAATTTAACTTGCTCGCCAGCAGAGCAGATTCCAGTAGAGATAGTTCCAGCGACGAACGCCAGAGAAAGAACTTTAAGTGATTTCATGATGATGTTACGGAAATCTATGTGGGTTCTTTCAGTAGATCAATCATTTAAATTTTAGTGTGAGGAGGTGATGGAATGGGGTTGTGAGGTGATAGGGTGTTATTTTTTAGTGTTTGGTTATGATGGTGTTATGTTGTTTTTAGGTTTGTGTGGGTTTCCCCAAACGTGTTTGATGAAAGGTTAAATTTGTATGTAATGTGCAGATCCATTACTTAGAGCTAATCATAGAGCACTGAACAGTATATGGTTTCCTTGGCGGGTGTTTGCTTATTCTGCTAGTGTGAAGAGGTTGCAAGATTTGCAGTGGTGGGCTGGGTATTTGCAGCCTAGGCCGGATTTGGTTTTGCCGATGAGGTTGCCTCCGGATATGGCTTTTTTGAGGCGGGACTGGGTGTCTCCGAGCCAGGTGACGTTGGAGTTGGATCTGATGAATCCGGGTTCCATTTCTTGGTTGCAGCTTGGACAGGGTTTGATGCCTTCGGGGGATTCTAAAGGTGGGGCGTAGATTTTGTGGGGATCGTTGGTGGCAAATGGGTTGGGTTCTGACATGGGGATTATGTGACCGTAAGGTTGATCATGGTGGTGTCGTCTGTGCCGTCGTTTTCTAGGGCGCGGGTTAGGATGGATTGGTGGACGGTGGCTGGATCTGGGCCTTGTTTGAGGAAGGCGGAGTGGATGTTTTTTTCCCAGACTCCGTCGGTGATGCCGTCTGAACAGAGCATGAATTGGTCACCGGGTTGGTAGGGGATGGCGGCGATCTGGGGTTTGACGTTGCGGTTGCCGGCGCCGACGACTTGGTAGAGGACGGATCTGCGTGGGTGGGAGCGGTATTGGATTTCTGAGAGTTCTTTACGCTGGAGTTTTTTCCAGACGAGGGCGTGGTCTAGGGAGAGCTGGGTGGTTAGGCCGTCTCGGTGGAGGTAGAGTCTGGAGTCGCCGATGTGGGCGAGGTAGAGGTTCTCTGGGGTGAACCAGGCGAGGGTGAGGGTGGCTCCCATGCCGGTGTGGGCTTCGTTTTTGTCACCCGCGGCGTTGATCTCGGCGTGGATTTTTTCGACGGCGAGTTCTAGTTGTTCAAGGTAGTCTGGGTGGAAGCCTTGGGCGGCGGCTTTGAAGGTTTGGGGTATTATTTGGCTGATGTTTTGGAGGATGAGGCTGGATGCGAGATAGCCTGCGTTTCCTCCGCCCATGCCGTCTGAGACGGCGAAGATGATGTCTTTTTCAGCGTTGCTGATGGTGCCTTCTGAAGGTAAGTTTTCTGAGCCGGTCATGCCGGCTGAGAAGACTGCCCAAGAGTCGTCGTTCTCGGGTTTCTTAGTGCCGGAGGTGGATGATGCGTGCCATTGGAAGTTTGCTGCCATTTATTAACTATTAAACATTAATATTATTCAGGAGCTTTTACGAAGTCCTCGATGACGGTGGCTAGTTCGAAGTCGATGATGTTGAACTCTCCCATGACTTCATTGTAGGTGATGTTTCGGGGTTCTGGGTCATCGTGGATGACGCCGTAGTCTGCTTCGAGTTTGGCGTAGAGTTTATTAGATTTTTTCTTGGTAAGTCTTGGTGCTGGGCTTCCGCAGTTGGTGGTGACGATGTAGTTTTCTTCTGGTGTGAAGCTGAGTAGGCGTGGGACATTAGGGCAACCTCGTTCTTCTAATACTTGGAGAACGTGGGCTTCGTTTGCTGCGCGCTTGTCCGAATCGGTGCCTCGGAAGTATTTGTGTACGTGTCCGTTGAAGTCGATTTTTACTAGTGACCTGAGTCCGTCTTTGAGATTTCGCATAGAGGTATATAGATCATAATGACGGGGTTTGGCACGTATAAAAGTTATTTGTTATTAGTTATTTGTTATTGGGGATTTTTCTTTTATTGGGATTCTAGGTGTGGCTAACTGTGGCATGATGAAATACAGCTTCCTAAAACTAACTTCCTTGTTCGTCGCCTCAGCGGCTTCTGTGTTTGCTGATGAGGTAGCTCCGAAAACTAAGCCGAATGTGATTGTGATTTTTGCGGATGATCTGGGGTATGGTGATGTGGGGTGCTTTGGTGCTATTAAGGTTCAGACTCCGAATATTGATAAGTTGGCAGCTGAGGGGAAGCGGTTTACTGATGCGCATGCTGCGGCTACGGTTTGTTCTCCGTCGCGTTATGGGTTGTTGACGGGGCGTTCTCCGTGGAGGTTGAATAAGCAAGGGAATGGATATAGGTTAGAGGATGAACGCATGACGCTTGCGGAGCTTTTTAAGTCTGAGGGGTATGTTTCTGCGGCTATCGGGAAATGGCATCTAGGGTATGGTAAGGACTGGAATAATCCGCCGATTAAGGGGCCGTTGAATCATGGGTTTGATTATCATTTTGGGGTGCCGCAGAATCATAATGATGGGACGCGTTGTTATATGGAGAATGATGATATTTATGGGCGGAAAGAGGGCGAGGATTTTAAGATGGTGAAGGGGAAGGCTTTTCCTGAAGGGATAGCTGAGTTTAGGGTGGATGATCAGGTGGATACGATGCTGACTTCGAAGGCGGTTGAATTTATTAAACGTAGTGCTGAGCGCCCGTTTTTCTTGTATTTTAATCCGGTGGCTACGCACACGCATATTACTCCTGCTGCGCAGTTTAGGGGGACGAGTCAGGCTGGGTTGTTAGGTGATTATGTGCATGAGTTGGATTTTCATGTTGGGGAGATTATGGGGGCTCTGGATGAGTTGAAGATAGCTGATAAGACGTTGGTGATTTTCACTAGTGATAATGGTGGAACTTATAAGGATTTTAGGGGGACTGATGGGGTGGTGCTGAATTTGGCGAGTGAGGAGGGTGGTGTGTTAGAGGGATTTAAGACAGCTAAGGCAGATGCTCTGAAGTTGGGGCATTTGTGCAATGGGGTGTATCGTGGTAGGAAGGGTTATCCTGAGGAGGGCGGGCATAGGGTGGCGTTTATAGCGCGCTGGCCAGGGAAGATTCCTGCTGGGACGACTTCTGATTATACGTTTATGCATACGGATATGATGTCTACTGTTGCTGAGATGCTTGGGGTGAAGTTGCCTGATGATGCGGGGGAGGATTCTGTTAGTATTTTACCGAGGCTGTTAGAGAAGCAAGATGCACCACGGATGGAGCGGACGATCTATGTGCAGGGGGATACTAAGAATGATGCGATTGCTATCTGCACGGGGCGTTGGAAAATGATCTCGGGGAAGGGTGATGATAAGGTGCCTGCAGTTCAGCTGTATGATCTGCATGCTGATCCGGCTGAGACTAAGAATCTGGCTAAGGAGAATCCTGAGTTAGTTGAGCAGATGTTAGATGGATTGAATAAAGCGAGGGTGGCTGGGCGGACTCGGTTGTAGGTTTGAATGCATGCCAAGAGGACTAGTCTTTGGGTGAAAATTTCACATCTTGTGGCTTTTCATCCGAGAGGGTTTGGTTATGTATAGGGTATGCAGATTGAAAAGTCAGATTACGAGAAATTAGGACAGTTTTATCTAGGACGCGAGTATGATCTCCGGAAGTCTGAGATCCAGGATGAACTGGTGATGTATGACTCTAAGGATCTGGTGACACATGGTGTGGTGCTGGGGATGACTGGGTCTGGAAAGACGGGTCTGTGTATTGGTCTGCTGGAGGAGGCGGTGATGGATAATATCCCTGCTATTGTGATTGATCCGAAGGGTGATATTGCGAATATGATGTTGGCGTTTCCTGATTTTAAGGCGGGAGATTTTAGGCCGTGGATTAATGAGGATGATGCGCGCAAGAAGGGGAGAACTCCGGATGAGCATGCGGAGAAGACGGCTAGGATGTGGGAGGATGGGATAGGCCAGTGGGGGCAGAGTGCGGATAGGGTGAGAGAATTTAGAGATAAGGTGGATGTGAATGTGTTTACTCCTGGGAGTAAGGCAGGGATTCCTGTTAGTATTTTGGGGTCGCTGGATGTGCCGCCATTTGAGGTTTTGGATGATGGTGAGATGTTAGGGGAGCGGATTGAGAGCACGGTGAGTTCTTTGTTGTCGCTGGTGGGTGTGGATGCTGATCCGATTCAGAGTCCTGAGGCTGTGTTGCTGAGTTCTATTTTCCAGCATGCTTGGATGGGGGATGAGAGTTTGAGTATTGAGGCGCTGATTCGTAATATTCAGAAGCCGAAGTTTAGCAAGGTGGGGATCATTGATTTAGAGAGTTTTTATCCTGGGAAGAAGCGTCAGGAGTTGGCGTTAAAATTTAACAATTTGTTAGCGAGTCCGGGATTTTCTACTTGGATGGAGGGGCCGTCGCTGGATATTCAGAAGATGTTGTATCATGAGGATGGTAGAGCGAGGGTTTCCATTTTCTCAATCTCGCATTTGAATGATAGTGAGAGGATGTTCTTTGTGAGCATTTTGCTGAATCAAATGTTAGGCTGGATGCGGACGCAGAGTGGAACGACGAGTTTGCGTGCAATGCTTTATATGGATGAGATTTATGGATTTCTACCGCCTACGGCGAACCCACCTAGTAAGAAGCCGATGTTGACGATGCTGAAGCAGGGACGGGCGTTTGGTCTTGGGGTGTTGTTGGCGACGCAGAATCCGGTGGATCTGGATTACAAGGCGCTATCCAACATTGGGACATGGTGGCTGGGGAGGCTGCAGACTGAGCGTGATAAGGCGCGTGTGCTGGATGGTCTGGAGGGGGCTGCGGCGAGTCAAGAAGGTGGATTTGATAGGGGGGCGATGGAGGAGCTGTTGGCAGGTCTGGGGAGTAGGGTTTTCTTGATGAATAATGTGCATGAGTCTGCGCCAGTGGTGTTTCATGTGAGGTGGGTGATGAGTTATTTACGTGGGCCGATGACGCGAAGGCAGATCAAGACCTTGATGGATCCGAAGCGTGATGCATTTGAGGTAGGTGGGAGTGTGGTGGCTGAGACTGGTGGGGGAGGGAAGTCTAACCCGATGGGGATGCCATCTGCTGGGCGTGAGGCTGAGAAAAAAGTGAGTGAAAGGCCTGCGGTGGGGACTGGGGTGAGGGAGAGTTTTTTACCTTTCTCCGGTGATGAGGATGGGGTGACTTATAAGCCGCATTTGTTACGTGAGGCGAAGGTTCATTTCAGCTCGACGAAGACTGGGGTGGAAGGTTCAAGGAGGGTGAGGTTTATCAATGCGATGAGTGCTGCGGGGGTGAACTGGAAGGAGAATGTGGTGTGTCATTTGGTGCTGGATAAGTTTGAACATGAGCCTCGGAAAGGTGCGGGTTACGATGAGTTGCCTGCATTTGCGATGAATAAAGATAATTATAAGGGGGTGGAAGATGACTTTGAAGACTGGATTTATAGGAATGAGCGGGTGGATGTTTTTTATGCTCCGTTGGTGAAAGAGTATTCTAAAATGGGGGAGAGTGAGGGTGACTTTAGAGGGAGATTATCACATGAAGCGCGGGAGATGCGCGATGAGGCTGTGGAGGCACTGCGTGAGAAGTTGACTAAGAAAATAGATACTAAGGAAGGGCAGTTAGACCGTGCATTGTCTACTCTGGATAGGGAGGAGTCTGAGGCGGCGAATGCGAAGATGCAGGCTACTGGGAGTGTGGTGGGTGCTGTGATAGGGATGATTTTCGGTAAGCGTAAGATGAGTGCTTCGACGATTAGTAAGGGGAGGACGGCTGCAAATTCTTATGGTCGGTCCCGTAAGCAGAGTCAGGATGTGCGCCGAGCAGAGGCTAAGGTGGATGGTATACGCGATGAGATAGAGGATTTAGAGGCTGATATGCGTGAGGATCTGGATGAGCTGGCTAATCGATTTGATCCTATGTCACTGGAGTTAGAGACGGTGCAGGTGAAGCCTTATAAGAAGGATATTGATGTGCAGAGTGTTTCGCTGCTGTGGGTGCCATTTGATGAGCGGGATAATGTTCTGTTAGATTAGGGAGATATGTTAGAGAATCTGACAGATATTCAGTGTCCTAGTTGCTTTGAGTGGTTTTCGTTCACTTTGCAACAAGATGATTTGGTAGTAGGGTCCGTGGAAATGGATTATGACTGCGAGGTCTGTTGCAGGCCTATGCGGGTGATCGTTTCTGCTAATGAAGCTTATGCCATCGGGATGGATGACTGAGGGCACTATTGGATGGGTTTGGCGCGGGGGACGGCTTGGGCTTTTCCGGGTTTGAATAGTGGGACGTTAAAGTCGCGTGGGGGGTCGAAGGGGACGAGTTTCCAGGATGGGTTTTTGTAGTGGCCTCTGCCGCGGACTTGGATGAGGCCGGTTTCGGCGGGTTTTTTATTGAGGAAGACGGCTCTGAGCATGTGGATGGGGAGCTTGATGATTTCAGCGCCGAGCTCCATTGCTTTTCCTAGGAGTCCGCGGTAGTTGACGCGGATGGTGATGTCGATGTTGTCTGTGTTGAGGTTGACTGAACCTTCGCCGAAGAAGGTGAGGCTGGGGGTGAGGGACTGGATGTCATCAGTGATGATGACGCCGTTGACGACTTTGAATCTGGCAGAGATGTCTTTAAGTCGTTCGTTGAGTGCTTGTCCACCTGCGATGGGTGAGATGAATGGATTGATAATGATGCTGACTGGGCCAAGGACTGGGACTGAGACTAGGTCGCCATTTTCTAGAGCGAAGGTTCCCATGGTGCCTTTTTTGGTATTGAATGAAGCGATGTCATCAGACTTGCCTTGGAACTGGATATTTCCGCGTAGGCGGCCGCGCTGGACTTCATCGAAGTTGTAGGTGATGCCTAGCTGTCTGAAGCTAATGTTTTGCCAATTCAGGTCACCATGGTAGGTGACTGGGCCGCTGTTAGGGATGGTGAAGTAGAGGTTACCTTGGGCGAGTCCGTTGTCGAAGAGTTGGGATCTTAGCTTTCTGACTTTGACTTCATTTTTCACTATTTGGATATTAGCGGAGAAGTTGCTGAGTAATAAATTTCCATCGAGGAACATGTATCTGGTGTTAGATCCGGGGCAGGAGAGGTTGCAGGTGAAGTTGATTTTTTGATCCTTGAGAGAGCGGGGGACGGTGTCGAAAACGCCAGAGGCGGAGAGGGTGGGAGGATTGTAGAACTGGTATTCTTCGAGGTGATCTGCAACGTCTGAGTGGAATAATCTAGCGATGGGTGCTGGGTGTGCGCGTCCTTTTACTCCGTCTAGAGTGGCTGTTTTTTTAGCATTATCGATGTAGGTTTTTTCAATGGTGGCTTCTCCTTTGGCGGAGCCTTTGAAAAGCTTGTAGAGTTCGTAGTTGCTGTAGTCGAAAACTAGGCGGCTGTCGGTAGCGAGTAAGCCATCATGGTTGATCTTGTAGTTAGATTTGATGGAGTGTAGGGGGACGCCGTTAAATTTGAGTTCGGTGAATGTGGCTTCTCCTTCTGATTCCCAGTCTGTTTTGTCTGTGCGACTGAGCTTTCCCTTAGTTGAGATGTAGCTGTTAGATTGGTTGTCGATGTCTGCCTTTGACAAGAATTCGACGAGTTTGTCGTTCTTGATGAATGGCATGAGTAGGTAAGGATTTAGCGTGGAGATGAGGTCGAAGTTGTAGTAGTCATCAGTAGTGTAGAAGTTGCCAACGAGTTTTCCGGAGGGGTGCTCGGCGTTGATTTCAGTGATCTTGATTTGCTTGTTTTGGAAGTTGACTGTGGCTTTTAGTGAATCCAATGTGGAGCCTTTGACTTGTGGTTTGGTGAAGTTTACTTTGGCATTAAGAGCTTCATCTTTCCAATGAAATGAGGAGTCTAGTTGCTGGAGTGACATGTCCTTGAAGGTGGTATCTTGGAGGGTGACGCTGCCGCTGAGGGTGCCATCTAGCCAACGGAATTTGGTGAGTAAGGACTCGGTGTAGAGATCGTTGTAGGTGACTTTGGTAATGTGGAGTTCGCCATCCGAGACCCAGTCTGTGAGGTCGTTGGCGTTGATGTTACCTTTTGATTTGCAGAAGACTTTGGAGTCGGGGTGGAGTTTTATCTGATTGAGAGCAGCTTCTACTTTTCCGCCTGGTTTGATGAATGGTAAGAATGCACGTTTTGGGAGTGTGCTTTCAGTGTCGTAGGTGACGATGTTGTTTTTGATGAGGAGTCTGCCTCGGAGGTAGCCGTCTGGGCTTTTCATGATGAGGCGGTCTAGATAGACGTCACCATTTTCCCATGAGAAGTCAGAGCTAAAGGAGTCAAACTTAGACCCTAGATACTCGTATGATTTAAGCTGCGCCTTGCCGATGGCTTTGATCTCTAGCTCGCTGAATGGGTTGATGAATGATGGTAGGACGGATGAGAGGGACATGTCGTCTTCCTTGGTAGGTAGCTTGAAGTAGCCTTTTGCGTTGATGTCTGATCCGCCTGTGATGTTGAAGCCTTTGAAGAGCTCGCGGTTAAAGAAGGTGAGGACGAATTTCTGGATATGGATGTTGCTATCAATGTGAAACCTGCCGTCTCTGATGGTGAAGTCATAGTCCATCTCAACGTAGGCTTCGTTGTCTTCATTTTTAAAGGAGAGGCTATCGACAGTGATGAGGTTGTGGTTGAAATCTCCGATTGTTTGGACCTTGCTCAGGGTGTATCCATTGTAATCTAGCTCGGGGGCGAGGAGGTCAAATTCGATCTTGATTTTTTCTGGTGAGTTGATGTCTCCTTCTACAAATAAGCTTAGGTCTGGTGGGGTAGATGAATCCCAGGTCCAGTTATCTAGGTAGTCGATAAACTTGAGGTATGACTCGGCACGTTTTGCAGCCATTTCTGGGTGAGTTGGTGAAGTTGGGAGATCTAGCTCTTGCCAGAGGTTTCCGGCGAGGGTGATGTTGATTCCCATGTATTGGGCGGTGAGGCGGTTGGTGGAGATTGAGCCGGCTTCGGGGAATTCTATGTTGCCGTTGATGTTACTAATTTTTATTCTGGCGGTGGCGGGATCTAGTGGGTTGATGGGGATTTCAATATCAGCTTCTTTGAGCGAGAGGCTATTTATCTTACGGATGCCTCTTAAGAGCTTGGTTTTATCAAGGTTGATACAGACTTCTGGGAGTGAGGCTAGCTTGGTCAGTCGTTCAGAGTCGCCGTAGAAGTGGACATTGGTGGCGACTAATCCATCGGTCATTTTGTATTTGAGGCTATCAAATTCTACGAAGATCCCGCGTCTCTCAAGTTCGGTGGAGATATGGTCACGGATGTCTTGGTTTAGGCCCGTGCTGTTGAGATAAAACAAGCCGCCAGCCGCTGTGATCATGCCAAGGACAAATAAGATTGTCAGCGTGATGCGGAGTCTAATGATAATGCGGCGGATGAGCATGAAACGGGTGAGTGATAGCGTTAGCTCAAGCTAACACTCCCAGCTTAGTTTGCAATCTATTACACCGCATTACAGCGTATTGCGCTGGGTTAGGGCGTTTTTAAGGCACTACGACGCGTTTTAGGATGCGCTGGATGATCTCGTCTGTGGTTACATTTTCCGCCTCGGCTTCATAGCTGAGTAGGATGCGGTGGCGGAAAACATCAGGAGCTAGGTCCTTGATGTCTTGTGGGGTTACGAAGGATCTGCCTGCCATGAAGGCATTGGCTTTCGAGGCTAGGGCTAAATTAATGGTGGCACGCGGTGATGCACCGGAGCGGATGAGAGGAGCTAGGCTAGGGTCTACTTTTCCTGGTCTGCGGGTGCAGTGGACTAGCTCGACGATGTATTCTTTGATGGCTGAGTCGATGTAGATGTTGTTGACTATGTCTCGGCATTTTTTCACTTCATCGGCTGAAATGACTTTTTTGGTGCCTGGGATTTTGTCAGAGGTCGCCATGCGATCTAGGATCTTGAGCTCGTCTTGTTTGGATGGGTAGTCGACGTGGACTTTGAGGAGGAATCTGTCTAGTTGGGCCTCGGGGAGCTGGTAGGTTCCTTCTTGGTCGATGGGGTTTTGGGTGGCGAGGACTAGGAATGGGTCAGGAAGGGGGTAGGAGGTGTCGCCGATGGTTACTTGCTTTTCCTGCATGGCTTCTAGCAGGGCTGACTGGACTTTGGCGGGTGCGCGGTTGATTTCATCTGCTAGGATGAGGTTGCTGAAAATGGGGCCGAGTTTGGGGCTGAATGACATTTCCTGGGGATTGTAAATCATCGTACCGAGCAGGTCAGCGGGGAGGAGGTCTGGGGTGAACTGGATTCTTGAGAAGCCTGTGTCTAGACAGCCGGCTAGGGAGTTGATGGCTAGAGTCTTGGCTAATCCTGGGACGCCTTCTAGGATAATGTGGCCGCTGCTGAGGAGGCCGATGATGAGGCGATCTACGAGTTGGTCTTGCCCTACGAGAACGTTGGCCATTTCTGTTTTTAGCGATTTGGTCCAGGTGTGTTGATCCTGGACGAGTTGGGCAAATTCTTCGTGATTCATGTTGCTGAGTAGATGGTTGAGTGGGGGGAGATTTTAGATGGAGATTGAGGTCAGATTATTTTCTGAGTTGTAGTTGCTCGAAGACAAATTGGGGGACGTATCTGCGGACGATGTCTTCCCAGCCATCTGGGCCGATGAGGCTTTTGATCATGCTTGAAGATACTTCGGCGATGTCTCGAGGGGGCATGAGGAATGAGGTGGTGATTTCTGGTGCCATGTCTGCGTTGATGTGGCGCATTACTCGCTCGTATTCGTAGTCGTTTGGTGAGCGTATGCCACGGAGGATGTAGTGGGCATCGACTTCATGGGCGTAATCTACGAGGTAGCGATTGTCGAACTGGGCGATGGTGAGGCGCTCGCATGAGGGAATGCTCTCACGTAGCATTTTAAGTCGCTCAGGTACACTGAATGTGTAGTCTTTAGCTGGGTTTGAGCCGATGGCTACGTAGAGGTGATCAAAGAGTTTTAGTCCTTGTTCAATCATCCAGACATGGCCGTTTGTAGGTGGGTCAAATGACCCTGCATAGACTGCGGTGCGCATGAAGATATATTCTACAGATCTGGAGATTTGTCATCAGATTTCTTCTTAAACATTTTTTATGCGGGGGGAAGCGTGGTGGCTTAGGGGAGTCTGTCTATGAACCAGAGTATTCCGAAGGAGGTGATAGTGAGGGCTGTGATGGTTCTGAGTGATTTTTCTAGCTGTTTTGACTGAGTTTTTCTCACATAGATGAGTAGGCTGAAACATGCTATTACGAGAATGGCTTGAGCAATTTCTATTCCTAGGTTGGCCCATATTAGCGGCTGGATCCAGTGGTCTGCGCTGAGGAACTGTAGGGTGCTGCCTAGGCTGCCTGCGAAACCAAGTCCGTGGATGAAGCCGAAAAGAGCGATGAGGGCGCAACGCCATTTTAGTGTGGTTTTGAAGAAAATGCTTTCGATGGCGATGAAGGCGATGCTTAGGGCGATGAGGGCTTCGATATAGGCGGAGATGTCATATGAATAGATGGGGAGTAGCTTGGAGATGACTAGCGCCATGCTGAGGGCGTGAGCGAGGGTGAAGACGAGGGATTGCCAGAGAAGTTGGCGGATGGTGTTAGCCATCAGGCATATGCCGATGATAAATAGGACGTGGTCTAGGCCGTCTGGGATGACGTGTCTGAATCCTAGGACGATCAATTGGAGGGTGGAGAAGCTGGTTTTTTCTGGGTGTGTTTCTTTTATTGGTGCTGTAGCTACATGGGAAGGTTTGGAGATGCTGTCTAGCTCTAGAAGCATGGTGGGCTTTACGGTTTCGAAGGTGATCTTGCCGGCGACATCATTTGCGATGACGAGATCTGGGAAGTTGCCGTCTTTTATTCTTAGTGATAATTTTGCTGGAGTTTCGCTGGTGATTTCTGGGGTGAGTTCAATGGTGTAGTAGGCGCCTTCGTTTAGTAGTTTGATGAAGGGGTAGGGTTTTTGTTTGAAGTCAGGGAAAGTGATTTTGTAATCTATCGGTTTGCCGTCGGATGCGAACTGGATGTAGCTGCGGAGGTAGAGGCTAGCTTCATGGATGAGTAGGAGGTGGTCGTCATCAGATTGCTCGTCAAGCCAGGTACGTTTGGGTTGTGGGGCTTGTGGGATGTCACGCACTTCTGGCATGGCGTAGGCGACATCGAAATTCACTACGACTACTCCACTTCCTTGTCGGTAGTCGGCATAGAATTGCTCTACTACGTGAGCTTGCGCATGAGCAATTAATAGAAAATAAGCCCAGAAAAATGAGCGAAGGAAAAACTTACCTCTAGGCATGGATTTAATGGAAGGAGTGCTCTATTTGAATTCAATTTTGATGCCGCGCGTTCTCCAAGCTTTGGTGATGTCTTCTTCTAGTTCTTCAAATGTTCGGCCAGCGAGTAGGACCTTGAGTGCGTCTTCACCGAGTTTGCCGTCATTGAGTGCGGTGAGGAATAGGTTGATGTTCTTGCGGTCGCCATCGTCTTCCATGTGCATGAAGTAGTAGGTAATGAGAGCACCTAGTCCGTAGTTGAAATTTCCATTTAATGTGAACTCACCGTAGCTCATGAGCATGAATTTTTTGAGTTTAGGGGCTTTGAGTTCATCTCCGAGGTAGCGGCCTTGGCCGTCTTTTCTAGAGCCTTCTGTGACGTAGCTTCTGATGTCGTTGAGGTTGCCATTTACCATGAATTTTCCGGATCGGTATGCTGTGGCGGCGATGTATTCAGCGAGTCCTTCTGAGAACCATCCTAGGGCACCGTGATTGAAATACTCGGTGTTGGTGAGTTGGTGGGTGATTTCGTGGGGGAGGGTTTTGTTGCTGACTTTGTAGTCAAACATGTAGCGGCTGCCGACTTTCTTTACGCCTAGGCTAGAAAGAGGAACCATGATGAAGCCGGAGCTAGGCATGTAAACTCCTGCGGAGCCTGGAGGGCCTCCGTTTTTATAATAGGAGGATTCTGATTCAAAGAGTAGGATCTTAAATTTTACGGTGTCCTCTGGCATGTGTGCCTTTACCATGGAGAGGGGAATTTCTTGGCAGTATAGGCGGGTGGATTCGAAGAGGGTGGAGAAGTTCTTGATGATGTTTTTAGAAATCTGGACATCGCTGATGAACTCGTAGTTGGGGCTTTGGTAGATGAAGACATTTTCTTCTTGGTTTTCTTTGATAATGGTAATTTCTGGAGCGTCAGATTTTATGAGTTTTGGCCAGTCAGCATCAAAGTTTTCCTTCACGCTGTATTTTAGCTGTAGAGCGCGGGTTCCTCCAAGGCTGATGGATTCTCTCATTGATTTTTCTGACTCAACGTAGGGTCCCGAATCGACAACTGAGGTGGTGGGGTCTTCTGCTTGTGCTGGCTGAGAATCTGGTTTGGGCATTTCCTCAACCATTTTATTGCTCCCTGTTTTGTTTTCTAGGCCTAGTTGAGTTAGGCCATCTTTCGGCTCATGGAAGGTTAGGTCTACTTTTATAATATTCTTTTTGGAATATACTTTGAAGGTGACGACGTAATTATCTGAGACCCATGCTACGCTTGTGATATCTCTGCCGAATGAATTTTTTGTTTTTGGGAGTTGGATGCTTTTTGTTCGTAATTCTTTGTTGATCATTGTGCGCCATTTTACGATGTCCTTAATGATCTCTTCGTTGGTCATTTCTGTTGCCTGCTTTTCGGTGATGACTCTGTAGCAAAGTGCACGGGTTAGTTTTGTGTCATTATTGAGTTTTAGGACAAGTTGTCTAACTGGTTGGCCCCAGAGTAGCATGTCCTTTCTCCAGCAGAGAAACTCGGCTGGTTGCTTTGATTTTTTCCAATTTAGATGAGAGCGAGTGGCTGCTATTTGCGGCTTAGTCATGCTCCAAACTTTGGAGTCTTCTATGAATACATCAACACTCCTATTGTGTGTAGGGGTGGTCTGTGCGGTAACATGTAAGCTTGTTAGCGATATAAATAACGACAGATATGCGAATGGGGCGAACGACAGGGCTTTAAGCATCCCTATATCCTCTCTGGTTAGGCATGGTTGTCCAGAAAAAAAGCCGCTTAAGGGGAGGGGTGTTTACATGGACTTATGTATTGAATTTATAGTCTATGCGTATTTGTAATATTCTTATGGTGAGGGGTGTATGAGTTTGTGTGACTCGGGTTCTAGGTGTGGTGTTGCTAGTTCTGCGAATTCTCTGGTGGTGACATCTTTGTCAACTTCGTCGCAGACTGTGGTTAGACCCATTTCCAAAAGTCTGTTCGCCTATCTTAGGATAAGAATTTAACCGAACGAACTTTTGGAAAAGGGTCTATGCTGACGCCTTGAATTTAGCTGGGGATGATGGTGATGGTGAAGGTGTGTATGGTGACACTGCTATTTTATTCGTTTACTTTAACTTTGGTCGGGTTTGCTAGCTTATCTTTGATGACTGGATAGAGGTCGTAGGTGGGATAGAATTCTGTTTTGAATGCTTTCCAAGCAGTTTTCTCTATCGCTAAATTGACATCACGTAGTTTAGAGGCGGGAATCTCTAATGTGATCACTTGACCGATTCCCATCACTACATGCCAGGTGACAATTTTTGTCCCTTTCGGAGGAAACGCTTCCCAGAAACCTTGAGCATCTAAAACCTCACGGATTTCATCAAGGCTCTTGGTTTGATCATGACGTAGGATCACGGTGATCATCATCTTATCCGAAGGTTGAGCTGCTTGAGGGGGAGTCTTATTTTCTTCTGCTGACAGGCTGGAGGTTAATGCTAAAGTTAATATAGAAAATAGTGTGGAGCGTAGTATTTTAGTCATCACTAATTCTAATCCTTACCTCTATGTCTGCAAGTAATAATAAGTATTAGCATGTCAGAGTTTCCAAAATGGCCTTAAGCTAGAATTTATGGGATAGATTACGAGGTAGGGTAGAGGTTTCTAACTAAGGTTTTTATCGTTAGGGGTGTGTGAGTTTTTTTAGCTCGGATTCTAGGTGTGGTGTTACGGATTCTGCGAATTCTCTGGTGGTGACATTTTTGTCAATTTCGTCGCAGACTGTGGTCATGCTGACTCCTTGGATTCCGCAGGGGGTGATGTGGTTGAAGCCGGTGAGGGATTCGCGGGTGATGTTGATGGCGAAGCCGTGCATGGAGATCCATTTTCTGACTCCTACTCCGATGGAGGCTAGTTTTTTCTCTCCAACCCAGACTCCTGTGAGGTTTTCCTTGGTGGTGGCGTTTACTCCGTAGTCTTGGCAGGTGAGGACGAGGGCGCGCTCGATGGAGTGGATGAAGGTGTGGAGGTCTTTTCCTAGGTTTTTGAGGTCGATGATGGTGTAGCCGACGAGTTGGCCGGGGCCGTGGTAGGTTGCTTGACCTCCGCGGTTGATTTCGAGTTGTGGGTGTGGGAGCTGGGTGGGGTCTAGGAGTGAGCTTTTGTCCTTGGTTCTGCCGATGGTGTAGATGGGGGCGTGCTCTAGGGTGAAGAATGTGTCTGGAGATTCGTTGTTGAGAACTTCGAGGAGTTTGGCTTCTTGGATAGCGAGTGCGTCTTGGTAGCTGATGTGGTCGCCGAGCCATTCTGTAGTGAGGTTCATGAGGGGAGGCTGGAATTTGTTAGTTAAATTTGCAACCTGTAAATATGGAATGAAGTGTGTTTTTCTTGGGCTAGCGGTCATTTAATGGGGTTATGATAGGTTATGTATCTATAGCTGTGGAATGAAGTGTATTTATACTTTACGGATGGGTGTTAGAAGTTATCTTCGGCTTTGTTGGTGTGCTTTTTGGAGGTTTACCATCGTGTTTATTAATGCCTAGGAATGAAATAGAGATTTTGGATACCCGTCAGAGTGTGGAGCTTGGTGAGGGGGTGGAGATTCATCTACGGATAGCGGGGCCATTTCCGCGTGCATTGGCATTGTTATTAGATATGTTGATAGTTGGTGCTATCATGTTGGTTTTGGGTTTTATTTTAACGGTTGTGACTTCTGGGATGTGGATGGTGGGGCAGGGTATTTTCTTGATAGTGGGGTTCTTTTTGTCTTGGGGATATTTTGCCTATTTTGAGGCAGGCAAGCGAGGGGCGACGATAGGGAAGCGGACGTTAGGCTTGCGGGTGATAGATCGCTCGGGAAAGAATATTACGAAGGGGCAGGCGTTTGTTAGAAATATATTACGGTTGGTGGATATGCTGCCGGGGATGCCTAGTACGGCGGCGGGTGTGATGATTGGGAGTTTTGGGTTGGGGTTTTTCTGTTGTTTGTTTACGAAGAAGTTTCAGCGTGTGGGGGATTTGGTGGCGAATACGTTGGTGGTGTATACTCAGCCTGAGTTGTTGATGACTGGGCAGGAGCCTAGTGTGGAGTCAAGTGCTCCTACGGTGGCATTAGCAAGGGAGGAGCAGGTGGCGCTGGTGGATTATTATAATAGGGCTAGTATGTGGAGTGAGGCGCGTAGGATAGAGTTATCTGATCATGCTTCTGGGTTGACTCAGAAGGATGGGATGGCTGGAATGATAAGGCTTCTGGGGATGGCGAAGTGGATCAAAGAGAAGAAATAAGGGGATGAAAGAACAAGACTTCGAAGCGAAAAATCTACCTGAATGGCGCAAGTTTGATGCGACTATGGAGGTGCTTGAGAAGGGTGATGTGGAGGCTGTGGATATGTCTAAAGTGCCGGCTCAGGTGAGGGCTAGGTGTTTGGATTTATCGTTGGCTAGGTATCGGTTGTATGGTTCACGGATGTGTGAGTATCTGAATCATCAGGTTACTCGCGGGCATAATTTGGTGGCGAAGACTGAAGGTGGAGTGAGGGAGAAGATGGTGCATTTCTTTGTGGCTGGATTCCCGCAGGCGATGCGCCGGGAGTGGAGGTTGTTGTTGGTGTGCTGGTTGTTTTTCTTGGTGCCATTTTTTGGGATCTGGGCGAGTTATAATCATGATCCTGAGTGGGTGCATAGTCTGCTGGGTGAGGGGCAACGGAGTAATATGGATGAGTGGTATGGGAAAGGTAGCACTGGAACGATGCGGGATGAATTTGGGTCTAATTTTGCGATGTTCGGGCATTACATTAATAATAATATTGGGATTGATTTGTTGATTATTGCGGGTGGTGCTTTGGCTGGAGTGGGGAGTTTATTTTTGGTGTTGTCTAATGGTTTACAGATGGGGGCTGCGATGGCTTATGTGATGAATGAGGGGTCGCCGGAGCGGTTGTTGTCATTTGTGTCGGGGCATGCTCCTTATGAGTTGTTAGGGATGATTGTGGCTGGGATGGCTGGGATGCGGATCGGGTTGGCGTTGATTAAGCCAGGGCAGTTGTCAAGGGGGAGGGCGCTGATGGAGAGTGGGACGCAGGGGTTGCCGTTAATTATCGGGGCTTGTGTGCTGACTTTTGTTGCGGCGATTATTGAGGGGTTTTGGTCAGCGGAGCAGAATCCGGTGGAGTTGAAGTATTGGGTTGGTTATATTGGGTGGTTTTTGTTGGCAGTGTATTTTATTTTTGCGGGAAGGAACACTCAATCGAGGAGGTTTGGGGCTGAGTCATGAGGTTAGAAAATGTGACAGCGAAGATCCGGCCTAGAGCGCGGTGGGAGAGCATCGACTTAGGTTGTGTGATGGCTAGGCGGAGCTATGGGACGATTTTGTTGGCATGGCTGGTTTGTGTCTGGCCGTTGTGGATAGTGGGAGTGCTTGGGTTTGGTTTGATTTCTGAGGGTGGTTGGCATGTGTTTTGGTCTTCGTTTTGGATTTGGCTGACTTTGGGAATTGCGGGGAGGTTGCCGTTGCACATTATGAGCCGTGAGCTATTTGGTGAGAAGGTGACGGCGTGGGGGGTGATCAAGCTTTGGCCGAAGATGTTGTTTACGAATATTTGGCGCGGGATAATAAGTCGATTTACTGTTAGTAGGGGGTTGTCGATGCCGGTGTCTCAGCTGGAAGGGCTGAAGGGATCTGCTTATAAGGCGAGGGTGAATTTGCTGTTGAGGAATGGTGGTGATGGAGCGACTCAGGCGGTGATGGTGTGTAACTTGATGTTGTTGGTTACGACGTTTGCTTGCTGGTTTTTTATCATGATGGTGTATCAGCTGTATGGGGAGAATGATTTGTTTGATAGGTTGTTTGAGGATTTATATATCCATGGCGATGATCATTCTACTAGTTGGTTGTTTTTGTTGTTTTATGGCATTTCGGTGACTTTGATTGAGCCGTTATTTGTGGGGGCTGGGTTTGCGATGTATGTGAATAGTCGGACTTTGACTGAGGGGTGGGACATTGAGTTATCGTTTAAGAGGTTGTCTGAGAGGATACGCGGGACTTTCAGGCAAAAGGGTGGGCAATTGTTGTTGGCATTCTGTGGGTTGTCGTTATTTATGATGTCTGATGCTTCTGCTGAGACAGCTAAGGAGCGTGCTGAGAGGATCACGAGTGCGGAGGAATATACGGTTCATGAGCGACAGACGAAACGCTATGATAGTTCCTCTAGCAGTAGTAGTTCCTCTGGTTCTAGCTCTAGTTCTAGTGGCTCAGGTTCGTCCTCGTCATCGGCTGCTGGTAATCCGACGGCGGTTTTCGAGGGGATATTCTTGCTGTTGTTTTGGGCGATTGTGATTGTGGTGGTTGGGTTGGTGATCTGGGTGATTATAAAGAATAGACATGCATTGAATAAGACTAACAGTTTGGATGAGGTTGATGATTTGCCAGTGGTGACTTCTGTGATGGGGATGGATGTGACGCCGGAGAGTTTGCCGAAGGCGCTGACTGATGAGGCTAGAGAAGCGTGGTTACGTGGGGATCAGCAGTTAGCGATGAGCTTGCTTTATCGTGGTGCAATTTCATGGATGGTGAATACGGGGCGGGTGCCTATAGTGGAGAGTGATACTGAGGATGACTGTGTGAGAAGAGTGATAGAGAAGCAGATAGCGGAGGATAGAGGTAAGTTTTTCACGAATCTAACAGAGTCTTGGGTAAAGCTGGCTTATGGTAAAAGCTTACCTCTGGAGTCAGAGGTGATGGCGATGTGTGATAGGTGGCCATTTGATGTGGAAGGAGGCAAGCGATGATGCGGTATGCGGTAATGATCATTTTGGCTTGGCTGGTGTCAGGTTGTGGGAAGAGGACGTATACGACTGTGGATCATAATGATGGCTATAAGGGTGTGGCGAAACTGAACCCGTATCTTGCGGCGCAGACTTTATTGAAAGAAACTCATGAGCCGAATTATCAGGTGATGGTGAGAAATGGTTTCGTGAAATACGACTATGAAACTGGTATGGTGATCTCGCCTGCTAGCACGATCAGTTCAGAGTTCATGGTGGATAAGATGCTGCGGTGGGTTAGGAATGGTGGTGTGTATGTATGCCTGCTGGAGCGTGGAGAAAAACGCTGGGTTGATGTTGGTGAGGATTGTGATCACCGGTCAAGTGATTGGACTTGGGATTGGAGTTTTGATGAAGAGGATGAGCAGGCTTTGGAGTATTTGTTAGAGCAGATGAACATTGAGATGGTGGATGATCCGTCTGGTAAGACTACTGGAGGGAGAAGCTATCATGGTGATCCTAAGGACCCGGTGGCACTGGGTGAGGAGTTGCCTTTGGTGGAGGATGTGAAGGTGAAGATGTATCAAGGTGGTGAGAGCTTGGACTTGCAGGTAGGTGGGACGAAGGTGATGAAATATAATCGACCTTTGACTTATGCAGATCGCTATCAGGAGGGTGAATACCATCGCTTCTTGGGGCTGAGTCATGGTGAGGGGAGAATTTATTTTGTGACTGATGGGCGTCTGTTTAGAAATCCGTATTTGCCGATGAGTGATCATGCTGAGTTGTTAGAGACGATGAGCGATGAGGTGTATGGGGATATTGTTTTTGCTTACGGGAACCGCCGTGGTTTCTGGTCGTTGATGATAAATTATGCGGGGCCGGCGTTGTTGGGAGTTTTTGTTTTGTTGGTATTTTGGCTGTGGAAGAGTATTCCGAGGTTTGGTCCGTTGTTAGAGATCCCTGAGGGGCATGCGCGTGACTATGCTCAGTCGGTATCAAATACGGGGAGATTTCTCTGGAAATACAAGAGTGGAGGTGTGCTGCTGAAGTCGATGAGAGAGAATTTACTGCGGAGTAGTGGGATGTTTAATGCTGAGGGGCAGGCGGAAGAATCATTGATCGAGACCTTTGCTGAGAAGAGCGGGCTTGAGGTGGAAGAGGTCATCGAGGCGTTGACCAGAGAACAAGTTAACGAGGCTGGCGATATGGTCAGGATCACTAGAAATTTACAAACCATACTGAAATCATTATGAACGAATACGAAGAGAATCATTCCGAGAGTAACGAACCAATATCACCGTTGGCTCCACCAAGGCAGCAGGATCCTGTGCAGGGGTTGATCAGCAAGATCAGGCAGGAGCTTAAGCGGGTGTTCTTTGGGCAAGATGTGGTGGTGGATCAGGTATTGGCGACATTTCTTGCAGGTGGGCATGTGCTGCTGGAAGGTAAGCCGGGCTTGGGGAAGACGCACTTGGTTGTGGCTCTGGCGAATACGTTTGGTGGTGCTTTCAGGAGGATCCAGTTTACACCGGATTTGATGCCGAGTGATGTGACTGGTTTCACGCTTTATGATATGGGGAGCCAGACGTTCCAGGTTCGGAAGGGTCCGGTGTTTACTAATTTGCTATTGGCTGATGAGATTAACCGTGCTCCGGCTAAGACGCAGGCTGCGCTGTTAGAGGTGATGCAGGAGCAGCAGGTTACTATTGATGGGACGAGTCATGAGTTGAGCTCTCCATTTATGACGTTGGCAACGCAGAACCCTATCGAGCAGGAGGGGACTTATCCTTTGCCAGAGGCGCAGTTGGATAGATTTTTGATGAAGGTGATCATTGATTACCCGAATAATGAGGATGAGACTACTGTGGTGAATCAGGTGACGAGTGGGGGTGGGCTAGATCCATCCGAGGTGGAGACTGTTTGTGATCCGCAGACGATAGTGGAAGCTCAAAAGCGAGTTTCACAGGTGCGCTGTGTGGAGGAAGTGGTTCAGTATGCTGTGAATCTTGCTCGTGCTACACGAACTGCGCAGGGGATAAGTCTGGGTGCTGGGACTCGTGGAGCGATTAGTTTGATCAAGGTGGGTAAAGCGGTGGCGGTTATGTCAGGGAGAGACTTTGTGACTCCTGATGATGTGAAATATGCTGCGCTTCCTGTTCTTAGGCATCGAATCCAGCTAGCACCTGAACTGGCTATCAGTGGGCAGAATGTGGATGATGCGCTTAATGCTATTATTGCGGGAGTGGAGGCTCCTAGAGTTTAACAGAAGTAGAAAAGAGATAGAAATTTTGTTAGAACATTTTCCATTGGTATTAGCTGAGGTGTATCTTGAGTTCCTGAAGAACTTAGGGCTCTTCATTGTCGCGCCTGTTGTGATCTGTACTGTTTTGTGGGGTCAGCTTAAGGTGCGACCTACGAAGAAGGTTATCTGGGGGATTACTATCTGGATCGCTGCGTGGTTAGGGTGGAAGATTCTGGGCTATGCCGATGCTGGCTGGGTAGAAACCTTAGTGAAGGTTCTGGGGTATGTGTGGCAATATGGGTTGTTGTTTTTTGCGGGATTGGTGGTGTTGGATTTCTGTGTGTTGTTGGTGTTACCATCTCCTAGTACTGCGCGAAAAGCGCCGTCAAGGTTTGCTAGTGGGGTGAGTAGTGATGTGGAGGTGAAGATCTCTAACAATTCTGCGTTTTCGATGAAGGTGATGTTTCATGATGGTCTGCCGATGGAGGCGATCTGTCAGGCGTTGCCTTGGAGAGGGCAGTTGCCATCGAATGGATTTCATAAGATTACTTATCCATTGGAGTTGATTGAGCGGGGGGATACAGTGATAGAGAAGTCTTACTTGGAGTATCGCACGCTGTTAGGGCTTTGGTCGCGGCAGGTGCGGAGTGGTGAGGAAGTGGAGACGAAGGTGTATCCGAATTATGAGCCGATCGTTAGATACGCGTTGTTGACGATGGAGAGTAGTCCTGAGCAGATGGGGATAGTGATGAAGAATCGTATTGGGATGAGTAAGGAGTTTCATCAACTACGAGATTATCAGTTGGGGGATATGCTTTCGCAGATTGACTGGAAGGCGTCATCTAAGCATCGTTCGTTGATTAGTAGGGATTATCAGGAGCAGAAGGACCAGAATGTTATTTTAGTGGTTGATTGTGGTAGGAGGATGCGTGCTGTTGATGGTGGGATTCCTCAGTTTGATCATTGTTTGAATGCAATGCTGTTGCTTTCTTATGTTGCTTTGAAACAGGGGGATCATGTGGGGGTATTGAGTTTTGGTGGGACTGAGAGGTGGTTGCCGCCGGTGAAGGGTGTGCAGTCGATGACGACTTTGTTGAATCATTTGTATGATTATAAAACGACGGCTAGTCCGAGTGATTTCTCAGAGGCTGCTGAGCGGTTGTTGACGCGTCAGCGGAGGCGGGCATTGGTGATTGTGCTGACGAATGTGAGGGGTGAGGATGGGCATGAACTGGTAGAGCCGTTGCGTAAAATAAGGCAGAAGCATGTGGTGATGGTGGCTAACCTTCAAGAGAAAGAAGTGATGGATAGGTATAAGAAGGAAGTTACTGGGCTTGATGACGCTTTGACACTTGGTGCTACGCAGATGTATCTGGACGAGCGAGCAGCGATTATGAGGCAGCTGGAAAGCCATGGGGTGAGCACGGTGGATGCTACGGCGCAAAACTTACCTGTAGCGCTGGCTAACCGCTATTTAGCGGAGCGGGAGAGTGTTTAGGGAATTAGGAATTAGGAATTAGGAATTAGGAATTAGGAATTAGGAATTAGGAATTTTTGAGGGAAATTTGTAGCATTTGGTTGTGGATTTCTGGGATGGATTTTGATGAGTCTATGATGTGGGCGAAGGGTTCGTGGCTGACGCTGAGGAATGTGTCGCGGCAGTATTGTAGGGCGTCGCGTTGTTCGAATTCGTTGGTGGTGTCTCCGCGGACTCCGATTCTTTCTCTGGCTTGGTCTACGCAGAGGTCTAGGATGAAGAGTATGTCTGGGTTGGGGGCGAAGCTTAGGTTGGTTTCGCGGATTTCTTGTTGGTCAAACCCTCGTTGTCCTTGGTATGCCATGGTGGAGAAATAGTAGCGGTCGAGGATGACGGTTTCGCCTCGGTTGAGGGCTGGGAGGATGATCTCGTCTAGGTGGTGTTTTCTGTCTTGGTGGAAGAGGTCTAGTTCTTCTTGTGGTGAGAGTCTGCCAGTGGTGGCGCTGTCGCGGAGGATTTTTCCGTAGGGGCCGTCTGATGGTTCGCGGTCTAGGACGACGGTTTTGCCAGCGTCTTCTAGTGCTTGTTTGAGCATTTTGGCTTGGGTGGATTTCCCGGTGCCATCGATACCTTCGATGACGATGAATAGTCCTGTGTCTGAGCGTTTCATTTAAACTTCGTCTTCAGGGTAAAGGTGTCTGTATTTGATAGATTCACAGGCGACTAGTGCGGCGGTGCCTGCGATCATTTCAACACTGGCTGTCATGGGTACCTGAGCGGCGTGGCGGGTGAGGCCCATGATGAGCTGGCCGTAGCAGTTGGTGTTGGCTACGTGTTGGAGGAGTTTGTAGGCGATGTGTGAGGCGTCGAGATTGGGGAAAACGAGGACATCGGCAGGTTGTTGGGCGCGGGTGTCATTGAGTTTTATTTTAGCAGCTACGGCATCGAGCGCTACATCTGCCTGGAGTTCACCGTCGATTTCTATATCAAGATATTCTTTGCTGATGATGTCTTTGGCTAGAACGGTGGCGGCTTGCATTTTAAGTGATGATGCGCTTTTCATGCTGCCGTGGGTGGAGTGGCTGAGCATGGCTACTCTGGGAGTGCGGCCAAGTAGGTGGTGCGCTAGCTTACCGGTTTCTATGGCGATGGATGCAAGCTCGGTGACATCTGGCTCTGGGTTAATTCCGCAGTCAGCGAGTAGAATGAGGCCGTCTTTGCCGAAGTTTTCTATGTGTGGGGCGGTCATGGCGACTACTCCGAATCGTTTGGGGACGTGAGCTAGGGGTTTGATGAAATTTGCCACGGCTCTGGCGATGGCTGCGGGCTGAGATTTATTACCTGATATGATGCCGTCTGCTTGGCCGTATTGGACCATCATGGCGGCAAAGTTGTGTGGTCTTGAGATGAGTTCTCTGGGGTCGTCAATCACTTTGCCTTGATATTTAGCGATATTTGCTAGTCTGCTACAGAAGAGCGGAAGGTCAGATGCCTTCTTAGGATCTAGGATATGGATGAAAGAGGTGTCTATTTTGTGATTAATAGCGAGCACTTTGATGCGGGCTTTATCTCCAAGGAGAATGGGTGCAATGATCTCATCTTTAACGAGTCTTGCGGCGGCTTCAAGCACGCGGATATCTTCACCATCAGTGAAAACTATACGTTTTGGGTGTCTTTTTAGTGAGTCATGCAGTCTCGCTTTGAGTTTGTCTGATGCGTTGTTTGACTCGTTGGGGTCAGTTTTCTCTTTCATGATAGTAAGATTTTTACGATGTTTGGAGAATATGAATAAACTTTGCGTGTGGGCAACTGAAATGTGAGGGATGTTGACTAAAAAAAGCAGTATTTTTTGCAGATAACTATCGTGAATGACTTGACTTTTAGTATCAAGTGGCTTTATGGATGCTTCCAACATCCGATTTCTCGACGAAATAACCTACAGTAGGCGGATCAATAACACATAACAAAATCACTCAGATGGCGGCTAAAATCTATACAAATAAGGACTGTAATCTCGCTAGTATTAAGCGTAAAAAACTTGCAGTAATCGGTTTCGGATCACAGGGACATGCACATGCCCTTAACCTAAAAGAAAGCGGATGCGATGTAACCATCGGTCTCTATGCTAAATCAAAATCACGTGCAGTGGCTAAGAAGCTAGGCTTCGAGGTAATGAGCACAGCTGATGCAGTGAAAGAGTGTGATGTGATCATGGTCGCTCTTCCTGATACAGTAATTCCTGAAGTGTATGAGGCGGAGATCGCTCCAAACCTTCGTAAGGGACAAACACTCATTTTCTGTCACGGCTTCGCAGTTCACTTTGGTTTCATTTCAGTTCCTACTGATGTGAACGTGATCATGGTGGCACCTAAGGGACCTGGACACACAGTTCGCTCACAGTATGTAGCTGGTAAGGGAGTTCCTACTCTCATCGCTATTGAGAATGACGCTACTGGCAAGGCTAAGAACATTGCACTTGCATGGGCTAAAGGCATTGGTGGTTCACGCGCAGGTGTTTTCGAGACAAACTTTAGAGAAGAGACAGTGACTGACCTATTTGGTGAGCAAGTGGTTCTCTGTGGTGGTGCATCTGCACTTGTTAAGGCTGGATTCGAGACTCTCGTTGAAGCTGGATACGCACCAGAAATGGCATATTTCGAGTGTCTACATGAGCTTAAGCTTATTGTTGACCTTATGGTTGAGAGTGGAATTGCAGGAATGCGTTTCTCTATCTCAGAGACAGCTGAATACGGTGACGTAACAGTAGGGCCTAAGATCATTAACGATTCAGTGAAGAAGCGTATGGCTGCACAGCTTAAGCGCATTGAGAAAGGTCAATTCGCTAAAGAGTGGATGGCTGAATACCAAGGTGGCTGCAAGGAGTTCAACAAGATCCGTGAAGAAGGCAAGAAGCACGAGATCGAAAAAGTTGGTGAGAAGCTTCGCGGCACAATGAGCTGGATTAAGAAGTCAAAAATTGGCAAGGGAACTTCCCAAGCGTCATACGAATCAGCTTCTAACTAATCACTAGATAACATTTAATACCATAAGTAGATCCATCCGGTATTAGCTGGATGGATCTTCTTTTTTTAGAGAAGTCTGCAAAACCGCAAATGTCTGAAGTATAGGCTAGTTCTGACTCAGGTTTAGGAATTATTTTAAGTGAGATTATTACGCATCTCTTCCTTGCATAATCGGCAGTTTTCTATTTCACTCCACCTCACCAAGAGGGAAATCATTTACCAACATGGCACTCATCGTTCAAAAATATGGAGGCACATCAGTAGGATCGCTTGACCGCATCCGCAATGTAGCTAACCGCATCAAGGCACTTCGTGAAGAAGGCAATCAAGTAGTAGCAGTCGTCTCCGCGATGGGTGGAGTGACTGATAAGCTTATCTCTATGGCTACTGAGTTAAATTCTAATCCACCAGAGCGGGAGATGGATGTGTTGCTATCTACGGGTGAGCAGCAGTCGATAGCTCTTGTGACTATGGCGCTACAGGAAATGGGCGTGGAGGCGGTATCTGTGACTGGTAGGCAGGCTGGTATTATGACTACGGGGTCGCATACGCGGGGTAAGATAGAGTCGATTAATCCTGATATGATGCAGGGTTTTCTCGATGATGGGAAGGTGATCATTTGTGCTGGCTTCCAGGGGTTGCGCACTGATGGCATGATACATACGCTTGGTAGGGGAGGTTCTGACCTTACTGCTATAGCTGTGGCGGCGGCGTTGAAGGCTGATGTTTGTCAGATTTTGACCGATGTGGATGGTGTATACACTAGTGATCCACGAGTGGTAAAAGATGCTCGTAAGTTACCAGAAATTTCTTATGATGAGATGCTAGAGATGGCGTCATCTGGTACGAAAGTGATGCAGTCACGCTCAGTAGAATTTGCAAAGAAATATGGAGTTGTCTTCGAGGTCCGCTCCAGCCTCAATAATAATCCAGGAACCATAGTAACAGAAGAACACGATAAAATGGAAGCAGTAGTCATCAGAGGCGTATCGATAGAACGCTCACAAGCCCGAGTCACCATCACTGGCATCCCAGACGAGCCAGGAATGTCAGCCACCATCCTTACTTGCTTAGCAGATGCGGAGGTGAACATCGACATGATCATTTCTAACACAGCGTATGATGGACTTGCGCGACATTCGTTCACTATGCACAGCAATGATCTTGGAAGAGCTCAGGCTGCGCTTAAGCCATGCATTGCAGAGTTAAGTTCTGATTCAGAGATCATTACTGAGGCTGGGATTGCTAAGCTTTCTTGTGTTGGAATTGGCATGCGTTCACATTCTGGTGTGGCGGCGAAAATGTTTAAGGCACTGGGTGATGCAGGTATTAATATTGGTATGATCACTACTTCAGAGATCAAGATCGCGGTTACTGTGGATGAGAGCAGGATCGAAGATGCGGCTAGAGCGGTGCATACTGTTTTCGAGCTTGATAAGGCTCCTGCTTAAGAGAACTGAACTTTTAGAAATTTAAAGCCCTACTTTTGCAAGTAGGGCTTTTTTGCGTTTCGAGTTTGAAGTTATTTAGGTTATTCCTTGGTTCTGGATAGGCTAGGGAGGCCTTGTTTGAGGAAGTTGGTTTCTACTTTGGCGGCGGAGGCTGCGTCTAGGTAGAGCTTTTTGAGATCGTTGTCTATTTCGATGGTGTGGATGCCGTTTTGGTCTGGGGTTTTGAAGGCTTGTACGAGGGTAGGGATGTCTGCTATGTCTTTGCCGTTTACTTTGGTGACGATGACGCTAGCGATTCTTTCGTAGCCTAGGGTGGCTTCTGTGGGGATGGTGCGGCTGAGGATGACTAGGCGGTTACGGTCTTTTTCGTAGTCTTCTGGGTGGTTGAGCGCATCTAGGAGTTCAATGGGGGCGCGGGTTTCCCATTTTTCTCCGAAGGCTTGGAGGTAGGAGCTGGTGAGTTCTTGGAAGATGAAGCCGCCTTTGATGAGGTAGCGGGGGGCTTTGCCATACATGTGTGAGGGGATGATGCCTTCTGGGCGGCGTGTGAGGGTGACTTCTTTGGTGATGGGGGAGCCATCTCTGAGGAGGCTGAGGGTGATTTTCTCTCCGGTTTTTTTGCTACCTCCGACAAGGTGTCCCCAGTAGAGTGGGCCGTAGTTTTCTGATTGGTAGAAGCCTTTGCGGTCGAGTGTGTGGCCGTCGATGGCTAGAAGGACGTCGCCTTCTTTGATGTCTGCGTTTTGTGCGGAGCTGTTGCGGGCGACTCGCTGGATGAAGAGTCCGCCTTGGTCGTCATCAAGTTTTAGCCATGAGCGGAAGTGTGGGTCACTGGTGCGGGTGATGCTGATGCCTAGTGATGGGAAGCCGACGTAGTCTCCGTCATTGACGTCTGTTAGGAAGGCTTTGATGATTTCTGGGGCGGTGACGTCTAGGAGCTGCTCGTCGCTGCTGTAGCTGGTGAGTAGGCCTAGGAGTTTGCCGTCTTTGAGGACGGGGATGGTGAAGCTGTTGGCGGCGCCTTGCATGGAGGCTTTGATCTCGAAGGCTAGGAAGTAGTGTCCATCTACGAATGATGAGACGACGTCTGCTCCGCGGATGATGCCGTTGGTGACGAGTGTTTTGCCGTTGTCTTCTACTTGGTAGGCTTTGACTTTGTCATCGAGCTTGGGGCTAGGGGCTATTTCTAGGGGGAGCATTTTACCGATGAGTTCTTGGTGGGCTGGATCGGTGACGCTGATGAGTGCTAGGTTTGCTTCGTAGTCGATGGCGATGGTTTTGGCGGGCATTGCGGTCTTGCTGTCGACAGTTTCGATCTCGATGAAGGTGGCGTCTGCGCCCATCTCGGCGGTGGTGATGATCTGGTTTTTGCCAACTAGGACGCCGATGCCGCGACGGGTGCGGGTGGGCTTTTTCTCCCATGGCTGGGCGATGTTGTATTCCTGACTGGTGGAGGAGATCTTGAGTAGAGGTAAGTTTTCTGCTGCGAAGGTGGAGCAGAGTGTGATGAGGAAGATTGCGATGATTGATTTCATGAATGAAATGGTGTTAGAAATTGTTAGATGAACAAGTTAAGATTAGTTGCCGAGGTAGGATGGTTTGTCTACTCCGTAGGTTTGGAGGATTCTGGTGTTGTGGTTCTGGATGTCTTTGCCTGGGAGTATGATGGGGCGGCTTAGTCCATCGCATCTTATTTCGAAGAACTCGGGGGTGACTGCTGGGTTGAGGAGCTTATGGAGTTGCTGGATGTCGGTGATTTTGACTCCGTTGATAGACTCGATGGCATTTCCTTTGTAGCTGGATATGTATGAGTTGATGGGGTCATCTAGGACGTTGGTTAGGATGACTATGTCTTGACGTTTTTTGAAGATGTTTTCGGTGAGGTATTTGGTAAATAGTCTTCTTACTCGAGGGTTACTTATCCTTAGTTCTGAGTAGAGGTTTCTAGAAAGGGGTTGGAATACTAGGCCTCCTTGGATGGTGTATTGGGGGCGTTTTCCGTATTGGATAGAGTAGATGTCAGATGCGGGGAAGGGCTTGAGGGTGACCTCGGCAGATTGTTTTTTGCCATCGCGGATGAAGTCGAGTAGGACTTTGTCTCCGGCGAATTTACGTTCTACGATTTCACTCATATTGACGCGTTCTCCTTCTATGTCTACGCTGCCTGCGCTGTCGATGGACTTGCCGTCAATGGCGGTGAGGATGTCGCCTTCTTTGAGGATGCCGTCGACTGGGCCGTCTTTGTAAAACCTGGCGACTAGGATTCCTGGATCATCTTGACCTAGGTTGTAGACCTTGCGCATGGCGGGATTAAATAGTGGGAATGTGGAGACTCCGAGGTCGACGTATTCATCATATGTTCCGTCTTCGATGTCCTTTAGGAAGCGTGTGATGACTGGGGTGGGGATCATGTAGCCGGTGTTGTCAGCAGTGGTGAGGCCTTGGAATGCGACTCCTACTACTTTGCCGTCTTGGAGGACTGGGCCTCCTGAGTTTCCAGGGTTGATGGCGGCATCGATCTGGACGACTAGGTGCTTGTGAGATCTGCTGTGGGCGTAGGATCTGAAGTCTATGCGTGAGACTACGCCACGGGTGACTGAGATGCGATCTCCGCCGACTGGGTAGCCGATGACTCGGACTTGGGATTCTAGTTGTGGGACGGTGCCGATTTCTAGGTGTGGGAGGGTCTCAAATGGGGTGAAGTCTTCAACTTGTAGGATGGCGAGGTCGCAGTCGTGGGCGATGTGGAGGACGCGGGCTGGGTGCTTGCGTGCGGAGCCGTGCATGGTGATGAGGACGCGTCTGGCATTGGAGACGACGTGTGCGTTGGTGAGGAAGGTGTTCTTGCCGATGATGAATCCTGTGCCTGTTCCACCGCCAAATTTTCCAGAGTTCCATGGGGCGCTGTAGCTTGGGGTTTGGGTTGCGACTTCTATGCGGACAACGGATTTGTAGATGTCTGATGATTTGGGAATTTGGGGGAGGTCTTGGGGTGGTAGTGGGCTGACCTGAGTTTGCGCAAGTGCGGAGGATGTGATGCTAGCGACTCCTAGGGTGAGACAAACTAGGTGAGAGATAAACAATTTCATATGAGTGAAAATCTAGGGTAAAATGATGCTGGTGGAAGCTAAAAGGCAAAAAAATAGCGGTGCGCTCAGTTGTGAGCGCGCCGCTAGGAAGTTGATTAGGGTAAGATATTCTAGGAATTCTTACTTCTTGAGTTGCTCGAGGATTTCAGCGAGGAGAACTTCTTGCTTGCTTGGAGCTGCAGGCTCCGCTGGCTTCTCTTCTTCTTTCTTCTCAAATGCTGCGATGAATTTCTTCACAACGATGAAGACTACGAATGCGAGAAGTGTGAATGCGATGAATTCATCGAGGAAGCTACCGTATTTGATAGCAACTTCGTTTTCTTCACCTGCATTGGCTAGAACTAACTTGAGGTTATCGAATTTGATTCCACCCATGAGTAGACCGAGAACGGGCATTACGCAGTTTGTGACGAATGATTTGACTACAGCTGAGAAGCCGGCACCGAGGATGAAGCCTACAGCCATGTCTACGAGGTTGCCTTTGAAGGCGAATTCTTTGAATTGTTTGAACATAATTTTTTGTTAGTTGTTTTTGTATTAGGAAGGTGAAAATTACCTTACGAGGATTAACTGGCATGGTTTTTCTGGGATGGCTAGTAAATATTGCTGTGTAAGGCATTAATCTAGCTCTAGATATGTATAAATCTATTGGGTGGAAGTATTTTGGCCTTTTACTAATGAGTTTCGTCTACTAAAGGTTCGTTGTCTGTTACATAGATGCCTCTGTAGGCTGAGGGGGAGCGTTACTACTAAGTGGTAGTTTTAGGAGACAAAAGGAAATCAATGATCATGGATGAAGCGATTAAAATAGACTCAATGTTTGACGGAAGATCTCATCACGGATCTTTTCGTTATCATTTGTGGCATCGGTGGGGGCGTTGGCTGGTGTTGAGGCGGGTGGTTTGTATTGCTATGGTGCTGATCGGTGGGGTTTTTGCGATTAAGACATATGGTCGTGGGGATAAGTTTGCAAATTTCATTACGATTAGTTTCGTGTTGTTAGGGTCGGTGGGGTATATGCGGCCGATGATTTGGCAGATGTGGAATGAGCGGAAGCTGCGAAAACATGCGGCTTATGGGACTGAGATTCATTATGTTTTTAGTCCTGAGGAGATAGTTATGGATGGTAGTTCTGGGAAGGTGCATGTGCCTTGGAGTGAATTTATAGAGGTGGTGGAGACTAAGAAGGGGTTGTTGCTTTATCAGAATAAGAAAGATTACCTGTGGATACCGAGTTATGATTTTGAGGCTGGTGAGATGGGGAAGGTTGTGAGGATGTTTGAGGGGGGGTAGTTGTTAGTTGTGCTTTGGGTGATACCTGCGGCGCGGGGTAAAGCTGATGAGGCGGAACTTGGGTTGGAGGGGGCTTTACTTTTAGGTTGTGTGGGGTAGTTTTTTTGTATGAGTATTTGTACTAAGCGAGGGGATGAGGGGGTGACGGATTTGATGTTTGGGAGGCGGATTGGTAAGACGGAGGTGCGGGTGGAGGCTTGTGGGGCTGTGGATGAGTTGAATGCTGTTTTGGGGATAGTTAGGAATGCGGAGATTAGTGGTGAGATGGAAGAGTGGGTGGATGATGTTCAGCAGAGGTTGGTGGGGCTGATGGGTGTTATTGCTACTCATGAGGAGGATCATGGGAAGTATGCTGAGAAGGGGTATAGGGGGATAGAGGCTAGCGATGTGGAGTGGCTAGAGGAGATCATTTCTGATGCTGAATACGAGAAGGGGATAAGCTTCCGTGGGTGGGCTAGGCCTGGGAAGGATGGGAAGTTGGCTTCGGCTTATCTGGACCTTGCTAGGACAGTTTGCCGGAGAGCTGAGAGGGCTTGTTGGGCGGTGGAGGATGATGCGCTGGGGATGGCGCGGTTGTTTTTGAATAGGTTATCAGATAGCTTGTGGCTAGTGGCGCGGGAGGCTTCTGTTAGTGGGGGGTAGAAGGTGCTGGGGGAGGGGTGAAGTTATCTGTTAGAAACTGACTGCGAAGTAGACTCCGCCGGAGAGTGAATTTTCTGCTTCGTCGTGAATGGCGATACTGGTGGCCACGAAGGGTGATAGGGAGACGCTGTCGCTGATGTTGTAGGTGTATTCTAGTTTGGCGAAGATGTGGTGGAGGCCGCTGCGATCATAGTAATCTGCTGTGGCGCCGACTCCTGTGCTGAAGAGGAGGTAGGAGCTGTTGGAGACTTCCTGGTAGGCTGAGGCTTTGATTTCTCCGTAGGCTCCTTTTGCGCCGGTGTCGTAGGTGAGGAGGGCGGTGAAGTCGATGGTGTCATTGAGGACCCAGTTGACGCTGCCGCCTAGATCTGCGCCGGATTTGAACTGGGATTTGAGCTGGGTGTTAGCGTAGTCTCTGAGGGTGAGTTTGGCGGTGTAGGTGAGGTCTCCGATGTTCTTGGAGAAGTCGATGAAGGCTCCTGCTTCGGTGAAGTCTCCATCGCCGGTGGCGGTGCCGAAGTAGAGGCCGATGTCGATGGTCTCGGTGTTAGATAGAGCGACTTGGCCGGCGAGCTGGAATTCCATGCTTTTATCAGCGAGCTTGAAGCCGCGATACATGTATTCTGAGCGCCAGGTGGTGAGCCCTTCTAGGCCGTATTTGATTTCTCCGTCGGTGACTTTATCGATAGTTGATTCTGCGGCGGTGGCAGATAAGCATGTTAGAGAGATGATTGATAGGCTGGTGATGAGCTTCATGGTGAGTGTTATTGGGTTGCGGTTGAGAGCTTGTCGAATGATGCTTTGATTTTGGCAAGGCCTTCTAGGACGCGCTCATGTGGGCATCCGTAGTTGAAGCGGATGTGCTGTGGGCTGGCGAAGTATGCGCCGTCTGAGAGGAAGAGGCCGGCGTCTTTTTCTAGGTATACGGCGGGGTTGTCTAGGCCTAGTTTAGAGCAGTCTATCCATGCGAGGTAGGTGGCTTCTATGTTTGGTATGGTGAGGTATGGCATTTCCTTTCTGACGAAATCTGTGATGGTGTCGCGATTTTTCTTGAGGTAGGCGAGGAGTTCTTGGCGCCATGGTTCACCGTGACGGTAGGCTGCTTCTGCGGTGTAGAAGGCGATGCAGTTGATCTCTGGGAGTGTGTGACCTTTGGTTTGATTAAACCTTCTGCGGAGGGTGTCATTTTCGATGATGGCGAATGCGTAGCCCAGGCCTGCGATGTTGTAGGTCTTGGATGGAGCTTGGAGGATGATGAGTTTCTGCTTGAGGTGCTCTGGTAAATGGATGGCGCTGAAGAATGGCTGGGTGTCTTCGTTGAAGACGAGGTCGCAGTGGATTTCATCTGATACGAGGACGAGGTCGTGCTCGAGGCAGAATTCTGCTAGCTGGGTGACTTCTTCTTTGGTGAATGATCTGCCGAGTGGGTTCTGAGGGTTGCAGAGGATGAAGACTTCTGTTTTGTCTGTGACTGCGGCTTCCATGGCGTCCCAGTCGAAGGTGTATTTGCCTTCTGTTAGAGTGTGTGGGACTTGGATAGTTTCAGCTTGAGCATCATGAGCTACGCCGAGGAATGGAGGGTAAACTGGGGTGCAAGTCATGATGGCTGCTCCAGGAGAGACGAAGGCTCTAGCGATGAGTGAGAGGGCAACTACTAGCCCGCCGAGGTGGATGAGGTGGTCTGCATTGACGGTGGCATTGTGGCGGGTGGAGAGGTAATCTGTGATGGCCTCGCTGAGGCCATCATGGGCGTGGGCGTAGCCGAAGACTCCGTGGTTCACACGTTCTTGGACGGCATCTAGCACGCACTGTGGAGATGTGAAGTCCATGTCGGCAACCCAGAATGGGTCGAGTTCTGGGCGGCGATCCCATTTGATAGATCCTGTGCCGCGTCTTGGAATGATGGTGTCAAAGCTCATGCGCGGATGTTGCCTGAGTCAGGCTGAAATCAAAGTAAAAAATAAGTCAGAGTTCCCGATAAAATTTCTTGAGCTTGGGGCCGACGGGGGAGTCCATGGCGAGTTGCCAGTCTGAGCTGGTGTGGATGACTGGGAGTTTTGGTAAATGGGCGGCGTGCTCGTCAGCATCGCTGCTAGAGGTAAGTTTTTGGTGCTGGATGGTGAGGTAGTTTTCTCCTTTGACTTGGGTGGTCTCGGTGCATTGCATCATGGCTGCATTGATCCAGCGTGAACTGCACTGCGGGCAATGGGCTGAGAGTAGGGCTGATTTTTGGAAGTCAGTGGTGGGTGGGTGCTGATCTATGGTGAACTCGATGGTGAATTCTGGTGCATTTTGTTCAGGGGTGAAACAGAAGTGATTTTTCTGCTTGATGACTTTTCCTCTGAATAATGGCAATATCCAGAAGCTTACAGCATCAATAGCCTCAGGTTCGGCCGGTGAAACGATGAATCTAACATGGGTGTCATTTAATCCGGTGAGCTGGCTGATCAGGACGCAAATTAGTGAACGGTAGCGTTTCTCTGCTTCATTGACTTCATCGGCTAAAGCATGGTGTGCGCTTGGTTGAGCGGGGTTACTGGTCGGTTCTTCGATGTGGATTTGCAGGATGTTAGGTTTGGTCATGATGAGCTCGGTGTTTTGAATCACTGGAGGTAAGTTTTGTGGAAACGAAGCGATGATGCAAGGGGATATGGGGAAAAGCATGGTCTAATTTGATGCCTGACCAGAGTGATGATCATGAGGACTGGGACTGATCGAAGCTAGTTTTAATATTGACGCATTTCGTAGTGATTACATAATGATTATGAATAGTTTAAAGTAAGATGAAAATTTTGATAAACCAGAGATATCATAAGGAGGAGTATGCTAAACGACAATGTGGGTTTGCTCTCATTGCGACAATTTCTATGATGGTGCTGTTGATGATGATAGCGCTAGCGATGCTATCTCTCTCGACAACTTACGTCAGGACTTCTCACAGTAATCAAGCTGTAGAAGAAGCTCAGCAGAATGCTCGAGTTTCTTTAATGATGGCGATTGGTCAGCTGCAGTCGCTGACCGGTCCGGATACGCGGGTCACGGGTAGTTCGAGGTTATTGTCTGAGACTAATGTCGCGGCGACTGGTGTCTGGAGAAGTTGGGAGGGGACTGATCATGAAAATACGGGCAAGCCGAAAGCTCCGGATTACGATTTGAAAATGCAAACGGGTGACCCGAATGCTGAACCTAGCAGTACTGCTAGTGATGGTCGGTTTCTTGGCTGGTTAGGGTCCACTTCTTTAAACCCAAGCGTAGGTGATCTGGGTGATTTTTCGAAGACGGCGGTAGATGATTATATTCTCATGCTAGGGGAAGGAGGAGTGATGAACACGGATGACCAAGTCTATGTGAAGCCGACTTACGTTGATGAAAAGACTGGAGCAGTTGCTTGGTGGACTTGTGGGAATAATAGTAAAGCCATGATTAACGTAGATCGTGTGGCAGTACCTAGCTCAGTGGTGGAATGGCAACAGCGTGTGCGATCTAATGGGCGCGCTGATAGCGAGACTTTTGGACTTGAAAAAGTGGATGAGCGTGCGGTGGGAGCACGGGTTCCCACTAGGAAAACGCTAGGGTTGGTGGATTCTGCAGCTGAAATCCGTAAATTTCATGATCTGACTACTTATAGTAGAGGGTTACTGACTAACACTGCGACAGGTGGCTGGAGAAAGGATCTTTCTCTTCTAACAGAACAATATGATGAGCTGCCAGACACTGAGCTAGCTTCATTCACGCTGGAGCCTGGGAATGAACAGACATTTTCCAAAGCTCAGGACGGCAGTTATCCACCTAATCCATTGATCTACCCTTGGACAACGTATCATAGTAGTGCATCTAACAATCAGGTGATAGAGCAGGTGCCGGCGATTTGTTCATGGACAGCGCTAGTTGATTACTCATTACAATACCGAAACCTTACCTCTGCTGGAGCAGCTAGAACTTCTATGCCAATTGAGGTGGAAGGAACAAAATCTAACAGCGACCGGTTTGATTTTCAAGATAAGGTAAGACGTGTCCCGCAGTTGGCACGGCTTCAGTGGATCTATTCACTGTGCTCCCAAAAAATAGTAGGGGGATCTGATGATGGAAAATATAATCCTGGATTGATGGTGACTCCGGTGGTCACGGTTTGGAACCCATATAATGTAGAGCTGGATGTGAGTAATTACCGACTTCTCGCTGAGGAGGTGGCGCCCTTGAATTTTACTTTCAGGGTGGGTGACAAGACTTATAGTAAGAGGAGACTGCGAAATATTGTAACTGGGTGGTTTGAGCTGACTGTTACTGAACCTTTCACGTTAGCACCTGGAGCGACTCGGATTTTTGGTTTAAGTAGTGCAGATCCAGTGGATGAAGGGACTAAAGTTGACATTACTCCAGGATACACTCCGGGGAGTGGTTTTATGATGTTTGGTATTAATAATGGGAAGAAAGTTGTGGCGGATGCGGGGGATACATTTGACATTGAATCAGTAGGCTATGATGGAACTAATTCGGGCTCATCTGAGATCAGTCTGTTGTTAAATATTTATGTGAATGAGAACCGCTTGCGTCAGAGGATGAGCTACACGACGAGCGATCTTGGGGGACAGGCGGTGGCTGAACTATTGTATCCGCAGCTGATTCAGAGTATAGGTGTTGATCAAGTGATGGATGTGGAAGGAAGAAATAATTTGGCCTTTGCTAGCTCGGTTTTCGGGTATCGGATGGCGAACCCTATTTCTACGGTTCCGGAGCATAGGCACCTTTTTACTAAGGGGATGCTTCAGGCGAATCCGCTGAATAATCATGCGGCGGTAGGGAATGAATTTTTTACTGAAACAGGAGTGTCTGCTTCGGGAGGATCCATGGCTTCCGTGGCTGGCACTGGAGCATTTCACCCGGCGAATGCGCCCTTTGACTTTGCGTTTCTGGATGTGCAGGGATGGAATGATACGCGTTACATGCCTCAGCTAGAAATTAGCACGAATAGCAGTTACATTGTATCTGGAGTCACTGCTGGGGATGGTCTCACTCGCTGTGTTATGGCGGAGCTTCCTACACGGCCGTTGCTGAGTTTAGGGCAGCTACAGCATTTTGATGCTCGTAATAATAACCCCGTTCCTCCGTTTCAGTTTAACTTGATTGGGAACGGATCTGCTCATCCTATTTTTGGGCCTGAGCAGCTCGCTGTGCCTACTTCGACGAGTTTGCCTGATTTGGTTAATGATGATACCTACATGTTGAACCATCTGTTGTTCGATGATTGGTTTTTCTCATCGATTGCTCCGGATCTTGATGATTTTGGTAAACATACAGATAGGGATTACGAAACGGTTTATGAGGATCATTTTAATGGTATAGAATCTTTGACCAATCGATTTTATCTACCAGCTAGAAGTGCTGATGAAAATGCTGTGAATACGGTTAAAGACGAAGATACTGGGCTCTATACTTACCAGACAATTGCTTCTCAGTTAGAGGTCGATGGAATGTTTAATATCAATTCGGTGTCGGTGGATGCATGGAAGGCTATTCTTAGCCATAATCGTGATGCTGAGGTGCCTTACCTAAGTCCTGCGGGGGCTACTGCTTCAGCTGGAGCTGGTGGTTTTCCCTATCCAAGAACCTCGATTGCTGGTGATAAGGCGACGGATTCAGGTTCACGGGATTCAAATGCAACGAATGGTGATGCTGCGTATTTTGCTGGCTACACGGCTCTCACCGATGTGCAGATCGATGCCCTTGCTGAGGAAATAGTAAAAGAGATACGTAAGCGTGGGCCATTTCTTTCTTTGTCTGAGTTTGTAAATAGGCAGGTCACGTCAGATAAGGATCTAGCTATTGCTAGTACGATTCAGAAGGCTTTGGATAATCTAGCTGACTCAGGAAGTTCAGCCCAAAACCCATTTGCTGAAATTCAATCTAGAGCCGTCGATGTGACCACTCTGCCCCCGGGGAATACGGATTATAAATTTCCAGAAGCGGCCTTGGGGTCTTCTGCCTTTGGGGTTCCAGGTTGGATGCGTCAGGCGGATATCCTTATGCCATTAGCCCCGATCCTTAGTGCCCGTGACGACACATTCACTATCCGCGCCTACGGCGATGCCAGAGATAAGTCCGATTCTACCAAGATACTAGCAACTGCTTGGTGTGAAGCTACGGTTCAACGTAGAGCGGCTTACTTGGATCCAGCTGATAAAAGCAGTGTTGCACCTTATTCCTCAGAGATGACGTCCGAGGTGAATAAACGTTATGGGAGACGTTATGAGATAGTTTCTTTTCGCTGGTTGAGTCGAGAGGAGATCTAGCTGATGAGTGATTGGACGGCTAGATTTTGAGAGGAGCCATGGGGTTCACTCGGTGGACTTGAAATTTACGATGTTTTGAATCACTAGGGGTCAGTTTTTTGTTTTTGGGGTGTAGAAACCAGGGGATATAGTTATTAAGAAAAGCTAAGGTCTGGGCAATCGGTTCTTGCAAAATGGGGGTTTTCTGAGGATGGTTAGCTGTACGAAGAGCATTTAATAGCGAGACAGTAGGGAAAAAAAGACAATGGCAGCACAAAATAAATCCAAAAGGACAAACGAGGTGAGCACTAAACCGTCATGGTTTAATGAGGTGGTAGGTATAGGGATGATAGGGTTTGGGATTTTGTTGCTACTGGCGCTTATTTCATTTGATTACGGAGATGTGCCGGAATGGTTCTATGGACGAGAAAATGATGCGAGTCGTGCAACTTCAAATATGATTGGGATACTTGGGGCGATTATTGCTTGGGTGACTTTGTTGTTGTTCGGGGCGGCTGCATTCCTTATTTCGCTTGGGGTGATATGGTTGGGGACAGCGTATGCCTTTATGGAAGGGTCACTGACTCGTAGGACGTGGATTGGGTTTATTTGTTTTGTGGTGATAGGTGCGTGTTTGTTGAGTGTGGGGGAGTTTTGGTCGGAGTGGGCTAGGCTATCTGGTTTGAGGAATTCTGGTGGTGTGATTGGTTATTTTTTGGGGACAGGAGTGTTTGAGAAATTGTTGAATAAAACTGGTGCGGTGATTGTGTTGTTTGTTGGATATGTGGCTGGGTTGATCATGTTGACTGGTTTGAATCCGATTAAGTTTACAAAGCTTTCTTGGCAGAAATTTATCACATGGAAGAATGAGCGTGCTGAGCGTTTGGCACTGCAGCGGGAGAAAGATAATGCTAAGCAGAACCGCCGAGCTGAGAGAAGTTTTCTGACTGAACAGCGTATAGCAGCGAAGGAAGAGACAAAGTTGGAGTCTGATAAGAAGAGGGCACTAACGGCTGCAGAGGAGAAGAAGAAGGCGGCTGAAGAATTAGCGAAGCAAAAGGAAGAAGAAGCAAAGAATCCTCAGACAGTGATGGCTCTGAAGGAGACTCCTAAACCGCAAATCATTGATTCTGCACAGCGGAAGCGGCCAATGGCCGAGGTGGGTGCGAAACCATTTGAAAAGAAGAAAAAAGATCCTGATGCGATTAGTTTATCTACGAATGCGTATGAGGACTATGAGACTCCGGGGTTTGATTTGCTTTCTTATGATGAGAGTGCGGAGGAGGAGCCAGAGGCAGATAAGGAGGAATTGATCGCTACTCAGAAGATGATTGTGGATACGCTGAAGGCATTTGGTGTAGATGTTTCCGCGGGGGATATCACACGTGGACCTACGATTACGCGTTATGAAGTTTATCCTAGTATGGGGCTGCGTGTGAGCAGGATTACCCAGTTGGAGGCGGATCTGGCGCGCGCGACTAAGGCGGAGCGAATCAATATTTTGGCACCTATACCAGGTAAAGATACGGTGGGTATAGAGATTGCGAATGATAAGAAGGTGGCGGTGCCACTTCGTGAGTTGGTGCAGGACCCTGAGTTTACGAGTTCTAAGAAGAAGATACCTTTGGCATTGGGTAAGGATGTGTATGGAAATACGGTGATTGGTGACTTGGCGGCGATGCCTCATTTGCTGGTGGCTGGTGCTACTGGTGCGGGTAAGTCTGTGTGTATTAACTCAATTATTACGAGTATTTTGTTTAAATTTAGTCCAGATGAGCTGCGGTTTATTATGGTGGATCCGAAGGTGGTGGAGATGCAGATCTATGGCAAGCTTCCGCACTTAGTGGTGCCTGTGGTGACTGATCCTGCGAAGGTGGTGGCGGCGCTCAGATGGGTGGTGAATGAGATGGAGAAGCGGTATAAGATGTTCGCTAAGTGTGGGGTGAGGAATTTTGATGGTTATAATGATAGGCCTCGTCCTGAGAAGGAGGCGGAGCCTGAGACTCCAGATGTGGAGGAGGAATCTGAGGAGGAGCCAGATCCAGAGATGGTGGAGTCTATCGCGCGTGCGCTGGAGGATGGAGAGCTAGGGCCACCGATGGAAATCGATGAGGACGAGTTAGAATTTACTGAAGATAAGCTGCCGGATCGTATTCCGTATATTGTGGTGATTATTGATGAGTTGGCTGATCTGATGCAGACGGCACCGGCGGATGTGGAGATGAATATTGCCCGTATTGCGCAGAAGGCGCGTGCGGCGGGGATTCACTTGATTATTGCGACTCAGACGCCACGTGCTGATGTGGTGACTGGTATTATTAAGGCTAACATTCCGAGTAGGATTGCGTTCCAGGTATCTAGTGCGCTGGATTCACGGGTTATTTTGGATACGAAGGGTGCTGATAAGTTGGTGGGTAAAGGTGATATGCTTTATCTGCCGCCGGGATCAGCTAAGCTTGAGCGTGCTCAGGGTGCGTTTGTTTCTGATGAGGAGGTGGAAGCGATTGTGGAGTATTGTTCGCAGCAGGGTGAGCAGAAATTTGAGAAATCAATTCAGGAGAGCATCGAAAAAGGCGGGTCTTCGGACGATGGTGGGAGCGATGTTTCTGATGCTGATGAAGAAGTGATTCAGAAGTGTCTAGAAGTGATTCATCAGGAGAAGAAGGCTAGTACTTCATTGCTGCAACGGAGGCTGAGACTGGGTTACACACGCGCAGCTAGGATGATGGATATCTTGGAGGATCGCGGTATTATAGGGCCTGCTGATGGTGCTAAGGCTAGGGAGATCTTGATCGATGTGGGAGAGTAGTTGCCTAGCTGTTTGTTATTTAGGGGCTCTTGCTAGGTTAGTGTGATTGTCTTGAGGCTGATCTTCATCAGAATCAGAATCGGCTTCGTGGGCCTTGCCTAGGTAGATGCCGAGGATGGCCCATAGGAGGCAGCATGCGGCGGCTATGCCGAAAATGGCTGGCAGTCCTAGTTTTGCAGATTCACTGAGGTAGGTGATGAGCCAGATCCAGCAGACGTCACCACCGCGGTAGACTGCGACGTCGATGATGGGTTTGGTTTTGAACCGGGCTTCACGGTCTACTGCTGTGAAGAGGATTTCACGTGCTGGTCTAGTTATGGCGTAATTTCCTGTGCGACGGACTACTTGCATCACCAATACGAAGATGATGGCAGGGTGCATGGCGACGATGAGGAGTAGGGCGCAGACTATGAAGGGGACTAGAGAGAGAGTGGTGGGCATGCCGAATCTGCGGGCGATGCGGTTAGTAGCGAACATGCCGATGACGATGGTGAGGATGTTTGTGGCAAGTTCGACTGAGCCTAGGAGTTGTTTACGTTCTGGGCGCGAGAAGTCTGATAGTAGTTCAGTCTGGGCGAAGTAGAGGAATGCTGCTGCACCAGTGAACATGAAGACGAATCCGGAGATGTAGCAGAGGCGCTTGTGGGTGAGGAGCTCGATGAATCCGGCGAAGGGGTTAGGGCTAAGGTTTTGTTTTCGTTGTTCTTCAGGGCTTTCTTTTTTAGCGAACTCGGAGTTGAGAATGGCGATGAGGGGGATGGTGAGGAGGAGGACTCCGGCGGTGACTAACAGGATGTTTTCTTCGTTGATTTTGCTTGATAGAAGGACGATCATCAGTGGGCCAAAGATGGCTCCGGCGCTGGCTCCAGTGTTAATGAATCCGAAGACGCGTTTACTTTGTTCTTTGTTGTAGTGCTGAGAAATAAAGCTCCAGAAAACGGAGATGTGGAAGAGTGAGAATACGCTGCTCCAGGTGTAGAAGACTTTTCCTAGGGTGCCGACTTCCATGAGCTTGCCTTGGAAGGCGATGTAGATACCGACGAAGGTGGCGGCGAAGAATATGAAGACTCCGGGGACGAGTTTGCGTAATGAGATAGAGGCGGCGAAGACATTGTAAATGGAGACAGCAATGGTGGATACAATGAAGGTGTAGGTCCATTGATGAGCGAGGCTCATGCCACCCCAATCGCTGGGTAGAGCATCTCGCACTGGTTTCATGATCATGTAGGATGACATGAGTACGAAGATGAATAAGAAGGCTACTATGGCGGCCTTGAATTCTGATGGTTTGATCTGGGTGAGCCTGCTGAAGAAGTTGCTTTCTGATGACATAGAGTTAGTGTGATCGTGTAAATTTTTAAAGGAGAGGGGGTTAGTTTCTGTTACTTATCAATTACGATTATTTCAGAGCCTTCTGTCAACTAGGAGGTAGGTATGACAGTTTATTTTTGTATTGGGGAGGGCGGAGTTTTTTTGATTTGGTTTTAGAGGTCGAAGTCGAAGACTACGAGACGTTCTAGTCTGGGTTGGACTAGGTCTACTACTTTGAGGTGGTCTGGGTGTGGGAGGTAGTTGTCGCGGTCTGCTGCTGAGTCGAATGTCATGATGAAGCCGTGGGTGAAGCCGTCGTTTAGGCCTTCGTCAGATTTATAGGGGCCGTGTTCGACGGATTGGAGGCCGGGGATTTTATTTTTGAGGTCAACGAGTGCGACGAAAGATTCATCGATTTCTGCTTGGGTGATTTCTGGTTTAAAGTGGAATACTCCGAAGTGTCTTGTCATGGTATTTATTAGTTATTGTTGGTGTTAGTTTTGGATGAAGATGTGTGTTCCTTTTTTGTTAGAGATGGCTACGTCAATTTTGCCGTCGTTGTTGAGGTCTGCTGTTGAGATTTGGCGGCCTACGCCTGAGTCGTCGTCGATGAGGTGTGGGGTGAATGTGGTGCCAGATTCTGATCTGGTGGTGCGGAACCAGTAGAGGACGGCTGGGTCATTGGCTCCGGGGTCTTTTCCGCCGTGGGCGAAGAAGCATTTACCGGTGATGATGTCTTTGATGCCGTCGCCATCTATGTCTGCGCATGCCATAGCGTGGGGTTGGGAGAATGATAGGATTTGGGGGTCGGTGGATGGGGTGGTGGGCATGATGATGTGTTGTTTGAAGGTGATGGCACCTGCAGGGGTTTTGATTTGTTCATACCATGCTAGTCCGTATCCGTGGGCGTCTAGGGCGGTGACTACGTCTGTGTCTCCGTCTCCATCGATGTCATAGCCGTACATTTGTGCTCCGCCTTTTGCTGGGGCGAAGTCGTAGGGGTGGAATTTCCAGGGGACGGTGCGATCCCATGCTTCTGGTTGTTCCCACCAGCCGGCTTTTTCGAGGATGTCTGGGAGGTTGTCACCGTTGATGTCTGCTGCGCCTAGACCGTGGGCGTAGACTTTAAAGCGTTTGTTTTTAGGTGAGACGTTGTAGACGATCCATGGTTCTTTGGGGTTAGTGGCTGGTTGGGCGAGGGTGATGTGGTTTTTGGAGTAGGCGAGGAGTTGTTTTGGTTGATCTGGGAGTATGCTGAGTAGTTGGGGGGATTCGTTGCAGATGTTTGTCTGGGCTTGGCAGTGTTCGCAGGAGTGTTTGGTGTTGTCTGGGGCGAATGGTTTTTCACCTGGGTTGACGGCGAGGTGGGCGGGTTTGTTGGGGAGTCCTACTTTGAGGATGTCTGGCCATTTGTCTTGGGTGATGAGGGAGGGGAAGGTGAAGAAGTTGTTAGAGTATCCTGAGAGGCCTTTTCCTTTGATGGGGAACACTTTGTAGGGGGCGTATGCGTGTGAGGTTTTGAAGTCTGGGCCTTGCCACCAGAGTGGTCCTGCGATGATGTCTAGGTGACCGTCAGCATTGATGTCTGCGATGGATGCTCCTTCAGAGATGTAGTCTGTGGAGAGTGATTGCTTTTTGAATGTGACGCTTTCATTTGCTCCAGCGAGGAGGCTGAGGTGAAGGGCTAGGATAACTTGTAGTTTCATTATGATGATTGTTTGATGAGTTCTAGGAGCTTGTGGGCTGCTGCTTTGGCGAAGGTTTCGCTGTTGATGGGTTCGTTGTAGTCGATGACTGGGACTGTGGCGTTTTGGTGAATGGCGCTGAAGAGTGCTTCGTCGGCTGTGGGGTCGTGGAAGGGTTGACCTTCTGCTGAGATGACGCTGACGGTTTTGAGCGGGTTTAGGATGACGGTTGGAGCTGGGTTTGCGTTTGCTTTCTGTGCGATTATTTTACCTAATTGGGCGCATTCTTCTGCATTGGTGCGCATGAGGGTGACTTGTGGGTTGTGGATGTAGAAGAGGCGGTCAGCGTATTTTGGAGGGACGGTGTCTTGTTCTCCGAAGTTAGCCATGTCTAGGCATCCTGGTGCGATGACGGCGGGGATTTTGGCTTTGGTCATGGCGTCCATGCGTGTGGGGCCAGCGGAGAGGGTTGCTCCGGTGAGCTCGTCTGCCCATTCTGTGGTGGTGAGGTCTAGGAGGCCTTTTACCATTCCGGATTCGATGAGTGCTTCCATGGTTTTTCCGCCTGTGCCTGTGGCGTGGAAGACGAGGACTTCGTAGCCGGCGTCTTCTAGGACGTTTTTGGCGATGTTGATACAGTCTGTGGTGTTGCCGAACATGGAGGCTGCGATGAGTGGTTTGTCATTTGAGGTGTCGATGACGGCTTCGATCATGCCGCAGATGGCTCCTGCTGCGCGGGTGAAGATGGTTTTAGAGATGGAGTTTAGGCCTGCGACGTCTACGATGGATGGGATCATGGTGATGTCTTTTGTTCCTAGGTAGTGGGCGGTGTTTCCGCTAGCTAGGGTGGAGACCATGACCTTTGGGAAGCCGATGGGGAGTTCGCGCATGCATGAGGTGGCGAGGGCTGTGCCTCCTCCTCCGCCGAGTGATATGATGCCGTCGATTTTGCCTTGTTCTTGGAGTTGCTTGACGAGGATGGGGGCGGCTTTTGCCATGGCTACTACGCAGGCGCCACGGTCTTGGGCGTCTAGTAGTGGTTGTAGGTCTAGGTTTGCGGCTTTGGCGACATCGTATCTGGTGATGTCTGGTTTGATTTGTGGATCTGAGCCTGTGCCGAGGTCGATGAGGGTGACTTGGTGGCCGAGGGCTAGGATTTGGTCTGCCACGAACTGGTGTTCGTGACCTTTGGAGTCTAGGGTGCCGAGGACGGCGATATTTTTAGCAGCCATGGTGTTTTGTAGAGGGGTTTATTTGATGCGTTTTACTGGGATGGATTTGAATTCTCTTGTGAGGTTGGTGATGGATGATTCTACAGCCATGCGCTCGATGGATGATGCGCCTACGAAGCCTACGGTGTCAGTGTGTTCGTTGATGTATGCTGCATCGGCAGGGGTTAGGATGGGGCCGCCGTGTGAGAGGACGAGGCAGTCTTTGTTGACTGAGTGAACTGCTTCACAGATGTCTTGAGTGGCTTTTGCTGCTTGTTCTAGGCCGATGGAGGCGTCACTGACTCCGATGGAGCCACCGACTGTGCAGCCGACGTGTGCGATGACTACGTCTGCTCCGGCTCTGGCCATGGCAGCGGCTTCTTCTGGTTTGGCGACGTAGGTGATGGAGAATAGGTCCATTTTGGATGTGGCTAGTTCTACGCAGTCGATTTCTTTTTGGACGCCCATGTTGGTTTCTTTGATGGACTGTCCGAACTGGCCGTCGACGATTGTGTGTGTGGGGAAATTATTGATTCCTGAGAAGCCCATGTCTTTTACTTGCTTGAGGAAATGCCACATACGGCGGCGTGGGTCTGAGGCGTGGACGCCGCAGATCACCGGGATTTCGTTTACTACTGGGAGAACCTCGAATTCACCGATGTCCATGGAGATAGCGTTGGCGTCACCGTATGCCATCATGCCGGCAATGGAGCCAGCTCCGGCCATACGGAAGCGGCCGGATGCGTAGATGATGATGAGGTCTGCGCCCCCTTTTTCGATGAACTTAGCGGAGATTCCTGTGCCGGCACCTGCAACGATGATGGGTTCTCCTTTAGCGAGGGTGTCGCGTAAACGTTGGTTGACTTCATCTTTGGTGTATGGATTTCCGATTCCGGTGTATGGATTAGGCATGGTAGTTTCTCTGTTTGTTGTGGTTAATTATTTGATAAGGATAGTGAATATCGCATAATGATCAATATAGTAATCTCCACAACATTATATCCAAAATACACATTAAGTTACATTTTTGTCTGTTGACTGACTGAGAGCTTATTTTATATATACTTATATGTTTAGAAGTAATGACGCGAGGGTATATGGTGATAAATCCACATGGTTTGCTGTTTCTTCTGTAGAGAATGAAACGCGAACTTTGTTGAGGAAGGCTGCATTTTGTCATTGGCTAGGGTTGTATCAGATTCAGCATGTGGGGGTCATGACGGCTTATTATCCTTACGAGGTGAGGAGGGTCGACCCGAGCGGTACCTATATGATGTCAGTGTTAGAGGGCTATGGTGAGGTGTTGATGGATGGAGGTTGGCAGACATTAAAGGCGGGAGAGGCATGCTTGCTGGCTCCTTATATGTTTAATGCATTCCGATGCGTTGAGGGGGGGGCTTGGAAATTTGTATGGGTGCGCTACGGTGAGGAGAAAGGGGTGCAGCCTATTGCTGATACGAGTGCTCCTGTGAGAGGTATGTTAGATGGGCGCGCACTTGAGTGTGCTGTGATGGGCTTGCGATACGAAATGGCAAGTGGTAAGAGTGATGAGCTTGCTGGGGTTTGGGCTGATTTGATTCATCGGCATGTTTTGGGGTTTGCTAGGCCGGTGGACTTGGATCCAAGGTTGTGGAGAGTTTGGCGGCATGTGGATGTTAATTTAGGCAAAAGCTGGACATTAGCTGAGCTGGCTGAAATAGGGATAATGAGTGAGGAGCATTTGCGCCGACTCTGTAAGAAACAGTTAGGACGTAGTCCGATGCAGCATTTGATTTATCTGAGAATGCTTGCAGCTAGAGAGTTATTGATTTCTTCTAATCTGAAAGTGGAAGTGATCGCTAAGAAGGTGGGCTATGCTAATGCGTTTACTTTCTCGAATACTTTTAAGAAATGGCTAGGTGTGAGACCTAGTAAGTTACGTGATTAGCGGGATCATAGTGAAGATCTCGTTAGAGATAATAAAAAAGACACCTTATAAAAGGTGTCTTTTTTTAATGGCGGGTCAGCAGGGATTCGAACCCTGGATACCATCACTGGTATACTCCCTTAGCAGGGGAGCGCTTTCGACCACTCAGCCACTGACCCGTGAGTTGAACGTTGTCGAACTGCGAAGAGAAAAAACATACCTTGAGACTTTCGTCAATACTATGATTGTATTTTAATGCATTTTTTTTGCTGTGAGGATTGAGTGTAGCCTTTATGATCGTTCGTATGATGAATCATTTTTTTAGTCTATACGCGTTCACTGGGATGCTGTTTTTGAGTTCGTGTGCTGGTAATAAGCTGGTTGAGGTGGAAGAGCAGGAGGAAATTCAGCCAGATAGGATGGTGGCGAGGGTGAGCTCGGTGAATGAAGCGGCAGAGTATGTGTTGATCCAGAGGTTTGGGAGGCTGGTCATTCCAGAAGATTCTATTTTGTATACTTTGGATTCTAGTATGGGGGGGAGCAATACGACGGCGAGTATTAAGCTGACCGGAGAGAAGTTAGGTCAGTTTTTAGCTGCTGATATTATATCGGGTGAATTGATAGTTGGGGATGCTGTTTATTTAAGAACTTTTGAAAAAATGGGGGCTACTGATAGTCAAGAAACCTTGATAAATTAGATAAACATAAAACATTTCTTATATTTTGCGTATGTAAGCCCCTCGTTTTTAGTATAAACTCATTAAAATTTAAAAAATATTAACTATTTTAAAAAATAAGCTTGTAGTAAAGCAGAGTTTTAAATTAAAGTCTCCTTACGGATAGAGAATTGCTTAGACCTACTAAACAGTGAAACTATCCAAACTAGCAATATGAAAACAACAATACAACAAGGTGGATCAAGTTCCGAAGCAGAAAGATTAGCAGATTTCGTTCTGTTTACTCAACGGTCTTGTATCCTTAACCTTGCGTCAGAGCTGAATAAGGGAAATGTTTCATTTCCTCAGTTCTTCCTTCTCACTTATTTATCAAGTGAGGAGTATCTAACCATGTCTGACATAGCTAAGAAGATGGGTCATTCTACAGCGGCTGCAACTGGCCTCGTAGATAGACTTGAGAAGCTTAATTATGTCGAGCGAGTTCACGCTGCTGAAGATCGCCGTAAGATTATGGTTCGCATTACATCACACGGAGTAGACCTAGTGTCTAAGATGCGTGGCGAAATCGCTATTAATCTAGCCGATGTGATGTCAGAAATGGATGAAGAAGAAACTGATACAGTGAATCACGCAAGAGCTGCACTGAATCGTAATCTTTAGAAACATATTCTATAAGTTACTATTCCCCATGAATGAGAATTCATACAGGGTGCGCCTGATAAGGCGCACCTTTTTTATTGCAGAATTATGAGGGTAGGATGTAGTGGTGGTGATGGAAGATTTTTTAGCAGCTATAAATGCGATGAGTGGGGTGTCGGCTCGGTTTTTGACGAGGGTGCCGGGGGTGGAAGTGGATACGGATAAGGTAGCAACGGTGAAGCGGTTAGAGCCCTTTCATAGGGCGGCGGTTGAGGAAATGAAATTTAGTTGGGATGTGTGCTGGCGCGCAGAGCAGGTGCATGGTGCGGGTATTAAAAAGGTTGTTGGGGGTGAGGAGGCTTCGATTATTAATGGGGTTGATGGGTTAGTGAGTGCTGACAGCGGTATTGTGTTAGGGATTTATGTGGCTGATTGTGGTGCTCTTTATGTGGTTGATCAGGTGACTGGTGCTATCGGGTTGTTGCATTCGGGTAAGAAGGGGACGGAGTTAGGGATTTTGGCAAAGGCTTTGGAGGTGATGAGGGAGGAATTTGGGACGAAGGCTGAGGATGTGGTTGTGGTATTGGGGCCTTGTATTAGACCTCCGGCTTATGAGGTGGACTTTGCTGCGGAGATAAGGCGGCAAGCGATTGGTGCGGGAGTTAGGGAGGAGAATTTCACGGATTGTGGGGTTTGTACGAGTGGGGATTTGGATACGTATTATAGTTATCGGGCTGAGATGGGTGCGACTGGGAGAATGCTAGCATTATTAGGAAAACATGAGTGAAATAGTTCATAGAGAAATAGCGAAGGCGAAGGTGAATCTATCACTTGAGGTTTTGGGGAAGCGTGAGGATGGGTTTCATGCGTTGACGACTAGGATGGCGCCGATTAGCTTGGCGGACGAATTGGAATTTTATCGTGCAGATAAGTATATTTTAGAGTGTGATACTGAGGGGGTTCCGTTGGATGAGAGTAATCTAGTGAGTATGGCTGTGAGGTTATTTGAGAGAGAGACTGGGGTTGAGTCACAGTGGGGCGTGAAGTTGACCAAGCATGTGCCACATGGGGCTGGGCTGGGTGGTGGTAGTGGTGATGCTGCAGCGGTGATGCGTGGGTTGAATAAACTTGAGGGAGCTGGGCTTAGTGTGGCTAGGATGGCTGAGTTGTTAGGAGAGATAGGCTCTGATGTGCCGTTTTTTGTGTATGATTCGGTTTGTGATTGTAGTGGGCGAGGGGAGATCGTGGAGCCTGTGGAGTGGGATCACGAGGTGACGATGCTTTTGTTGAAGCCTAGCTTTGGTGTGAGTACACCAGAGGCTTATAAGGCGTGGGCAGGGGCGCGGGAATTACCAGGGGTGGATTACTCCGCGCAGAAATTAAGCTGGGGTGAGCTGGTGAATGATTTGGAGAAGCCGGTGTTTATGAAGCACAGGTTTCTGGCTGAGATGAAGATGTGGTTATTGGCTCAAGCAGAAGTGGAGGGTGCAATGATGAGCGGTTCAGGGTCCACGTTTATGGCTATTCTTGACAAGAAGAATGCAGAGAAGGTGCTGGGGAGGGCTAGAGAGGAACTTGATCCAACGCTTTGGGGGATGGTGGTGGATCTTGGCTGATATTAGAATCTTCTAACCTCGGTGTCAGTGACGAAGAGCTCACTTTTTTCTGGGTAATCTAGGGTGTAGTGGATGCCTCTGGATTCTTTTCTGCGGGTGGCGCAATCTACGATGAGCATACCTGTGGCGACGAGGTTTCTGAGTTCTAGAATGTCTGGGGTGACTGTGTGTCCCCAGTAAAACTCGCGTACTTCTTTACGGAGGTTTCGTAGTCTTCTGGCAGCTCGTTGCAGGCGGTTGTCTGTTCGAACAATGGAAACGTAGTCCCACATGAGGCGCCGTATTTCATCCCAGTTATGTGAGATGAGAACTTGTTCGTCTGGTGGCGTGGCATCTCCGTATTCCCAGGATGGGATGGTGACAGGGGTAAGGTTTGTTCGTTTGTGGGCGAGCGTTTTGACGATATTATCAAGTGCTCTTCTTGCCATGACATTTCCTTCTAGCAGAGAGTTAGATGCGAGACGGTTTGCTCCGTGAAGGCCTGTGCAGGCGACTTCACCGATGGCGTATAGTCCGCGGATGGTGGTGCGACCATCGACGTCAGTAGCTACTCCGCCGCATTGATAATGTGCTGCGGGGACTACTGGGATGGGTGATGTTTCGCAATCATGGCCGAATTTGAGTAGAGTTTCGTAGATGTGCGGGAAGCGTTCTTTCATGAAGCCTTTTGGCTTGTGTGTGACATCGAGGTAAACGCATGTAGCACCGGTCTTTTTGATTTCGTGGTCAATCGCGCGGGCGACAATGTCACGAGGAGCGAGTGAGCCACGGGGGTCGTGCTGTTTGGTGAATTCTTCGCCTTGAGCGTTGATGAGGATGCCTCCTTCGCCGCGTACTGCCTCTGATACTAGAAATGATCTTGCTTCCGCGCCCTGAGCGGATGGGTTGTAGAAGCAGGTGGGGTGGAACTGAACGAATTCCATGTTTGAGATGGTGGCTCCGGCTCTCCAAGCCATGGCTAATCCATCGCCGGTGGAGCTGTCTGGGTTGGTGGTGTAGAGGTAGACTTTACCACAGCCTCCTGTGGCGAGGAGGACTCTATCGGAACGGAATATTTTAACGGCTCCTGATGACTCATCCAACACATATGCGCCTACGATTCTATCTTCTGTGGCGATACCTAGCTTGGCGGTGGTGATGAGATCAACGGCGAAGTGTTCTTCTAGGATGGTGATGTTTTCAATTTCTCTGGCGGTCTCGATGAGGGCATTTGCGATTTCGAATCCGGTGGTGTCTTTGCAATGCAGAATACGTCTTTGACTGTGCCCTCCTTCTTTACCTAGTGAGTATGAGGTGTCCTTGTTGCGGTCAAATTTTACTCCCGCGTTGACGAGGTCATTGATGGTTTCATTTCCTTGTTCGATGATGGCACGGACTGCATTTTCGTTGCATAGTCCAGCGCCGGCATCGAGTGTGTCTGCGATGTGAGATTCTATATCGTCACCCATTTCACGTTGGGCTTTATCTAATACGGCGGAGATTCCTCCTTGTGCCCATGCTGTGTTAGATTCTAGGGCTTTGCCTTTGGTGATTACCGTGACTGTGCCGTATTTGGCAGCATGGATGGCAAAGGATAGTCCGGCTATTCCGGTGCCGATGACGAGAAAATCTGATTGCATGGTATGAGTTTGTTAGGAATGTGATGAAAGTTACAGCACAATATTATCGATCAATCTCACTTGCCCGAAGAAGACCGCCGTGGCTATGACTGCGGGGCGATCGACATCCTTGAGGGCATGGAGATTTTCTGCGCAGACGCATTCTAAGTAATCGATTTTAGAGTGGGGAGCAGATTTATCTAGGTGTAGTCTAAATTTGGATAGGATTCGATCTGCTGAACGTTCTCCATTTTCATAGAGTTCATGAGCTTTTAGTAGTCCTTCCCGGATGGCGGGAGCTAGTTTGAGTTCATCTGGGGTTAATCCTGCGTTACGCGATGACATGGCTAGTCCGGATAGTTCACGAACTGTGGGGTGGGCGATGATCTCGACTCGATAGCTGAGGTCTCGAACTAGTCGTTTGATGATGGTGAGTTGTTGGTAGTCTTTCTGGCCGAAGACAGCGGCTGTGGGTTGAAGAATATTAAATAGCTTGGTGATCACGGTGCAAACACCATCGAAGTGTCCTGGTCTGGTGGCGCCGCAGAGGAGTGATGAAAGGGAGTTCTCCGATACTTCGATAGAGCGGTCTGGGAAATAGAAGTCTTCACTTTTTGGGGTGTAAACATAGTCCACTCCTAGTCGTTCGCAATGACTTAGGTCTTGCTCGATAGGTTGGGGGTATGATTCAAGATCCTGCGTACGGTCGAACTGGATTGGGTTCACAAAGATGGAGACTACGACATTCCCGTGTTCGCCAGCGAGCTCCTTAGCCCTCTGGATGAGCGAGAAATGGCCTACATGCAATGCGCCCATTGTGGGAACTAATATCAGTGGATTAGGTGCCGTCTGGAGGTGTTCTTGAATATCGGTGTCTGAATGTAGTTGGATCATAACTGCGTGTTGCCTTGAGAGAATGACCTAGAAGTCATAATCTGCCAGCAAAAAAGCAACACGAGTTGCGTCATTAGTCCATTATTTTCCGGTAATTTTCTGCATCTATCGTTGACGTATGCTATTATTATGTCACCTTCTCTACGGAAATATTAACAAAACTAAACAACATTTTTATGATAAAGAAATTCTTAAAACCACTACTAATCACTCTCAGCCTTGCAGTTTTCACTTCATCAGCTGTAGCAGGACCTATTAAATCTGTCGCTACGGTAGACATGAAGAAGCTTTTTGATGAATATCATCTCACTAAAGGAGCGCAGGAGAAAGTAAAAGAGAATCAAGCGGAGATCGCTAAGGAGAATAATGAGAAGCTCGCTGAAATCCGTGGTATTGCTGATAAAATAGCAGAACTCACTAAGATGATCAACGATGGATCTATTGCACCTAAACTAAAAGTAGAGCACGAGCGTGAGCGTAAACTACAGGCTAACAAAGGTAATGCACTTGAGAACAACCGCCGTGAGTGGTTGAACCGCCGTAACAAGGCTATCAACGAGAACATTGTAACTGAGATGAGAAAGATTCTTGCTCAGATTCAGGACAAAGTAGAAGCATATGCTCGTGACAACGATGTAGACATGATCTTTGATAAGTCAGCACGCGGAACTACTCAGACACATTTCCTTATTTTCTCTAAGGACCAGTTTGACATTACTGCAGTACTTCTTGAGACTCTAAACAAAGGAGCTACACCGGCAGCACCTGCAGAGGCACCATAATTAAGCTAATATTTCATTCATTTTTACTAAAGGCTTCCTCAGTTCATTCTGAGGGAGCTTTTTTATTATGGGCTGAGAGTTTGTGTACAAGGGGGATGAATCTTGATGGAGCGTTGTGAATTGGATTTTGAACCACTAAAAGAGCGCAGAAATAAGCTGAAAACTACGAGGTTGATACAAATTGATTAAGTCTATTATTTTGTGGGGATTCGTCTTAGTTGTGGGGATTTATCCTAATGTGGTATAGGGGGGAGGGCGTGAAAAAGCCTCACCAGAACGTTTCTGATGAGGCTTTAAATGATCTTATGAATGCTGGCTTAGATTTTTTCTAGGATGGCATTCAGTGTGGCTGATGGGCGCATGGCTGGGCCTACTTTTTTGTCACATGGTTGGTAGTAGCCACCCATGTCTACTGCTGAGCCTTGGACGTCGATGAGTTCTTTAACGATGGTTGTTTCAGCTGCTTCTAGTTCTGCGCTGATGGACTTGAATGTCTCGGCGAGTGCCGTGTCTTCAGATTGTGCAGCAAGGTGCTTTGCCCAGTATAGTGCGAGGTAGAAGTGTGATCCACGGTTATCGATTCCACCTATCTTACGCGTTGGTGATTTGTCGTTGAGGAGGAAGTCGCTTGTGGCATCATCTAGTGTGGCGCCGAGGACTTTAGCAGATGGGATGCTGTTGACTTCACCGAGGTGGTCGAGTGAGACTGCTAGAGCGAGGAATTCACCGAGGGAATCCCAGCGGAGGTAGTTTTCTTTCTCGAATTGGTCAACGTGCTTAGGAGCTGATCCACCAGCACCTGTCTCGAAGAGTCCGCCACCGTTCATGAGTGGGACGATGGAGAGCATCTTGGCAGATGTTCCGAGTTCGAGGATAGGGAATAGGTCTGTGAGGTAATCACGGAGGACGTTTCCTGTTACTGAGATAGTGTCTTTGCCTTCTTTGATACGAGCTAGGGTGAAGTCAGTGGCTTCAGCAGGTGACATGATGAGTATTTCTAGGCCGTCAGTGTCGTGGTCGCCGAGGTATTGACCTACTTTGGCAATGATTTGAGCATCGTGTGCGCGGTTTTCGTCGAGCCAGAAGACTGCTGGGACTTCAGTTGCGCGAGCGCGTGAGACGGCTAGTTTTACCCAGTCTTGGATAGGTGCGTCTTTTGCCTGGCAAGCTCTCCAGATGTCACCTTCTTGGACGTTGTGCTCGATGAGAGTGTTGCCATTTGAGTCGATGATGCGGACTGTTCCATCGCAGCAGATTTGGAATGTTTTGTCGTGAGATCCGTATTCCTCTGCTTTCTGAGCCATGAGGCCTACGTTAGGAACGGTGCCCATGGTTGTAGGGTCAAACGCGCCGTTCTTTTTACAGAAGTCGATGGTGGCTTGGTAGATAGATGCGTATGAGCTGTCTGGGATGACTGCTTTGGTGTCTTGTTGTTTACCTTCTTTGTTCCACATTTGGCCAGAAGTTCTGATCATGGCAGGCATTGATGCATCGATGATGATGTCTGATGGTACGTGGAGGTTGGTGATTCCTTTATCGGAGTCGACCATGGCGAGGTCTGGGCCGTTGTCGTACGCAGCCTGGATGTCAGCTTCGATCTCTGCTTTTTTGTCAGCAGGGAGAGATTCGATTTTAGCGATGAGGTCGCCGAAGCCGTTGTTGAAGTTTACGTTGAGTTCTTTTAGTGTCTCAGCGTGCTTGGCGATGAGGTCTTTGAAGAATACTTCCACACAGAGTCCGAAGATGATGGGGTCTGAGACCTTCATCATGGTGGCTTTCATGTGGAGTGAGAAGAGGACGCCTTGTGCTTTTGCTTCTGCGATTTGTTCATCGAGGAAGGAAACTAGAGCTGACTTGCTGAGTTTGGTTCCATCAATGATTTCACCGGCAAGGAGTGGTGTGCTTTCTTTGAGGATGGTTACTTTTCCATCGGCTGAGGTGAATTCGATTTTTACGTCAGTGGCTTCTTCAACAGTGACTGATTTTTCGTTAGTTGCGAAGTCATCAGCGCCCATGGTGGAGACGTGAGTGAGTGAGTTAGGTGACCATGCGCCCATGCGGTGTGGATTTGCTTTAGCGTATGCTTTTACGGCTTTAGGAGCGCGGCGATCTGAGTTTCCCTCACGGAGAACTGGGTTCACAGCTGAGCCTTTGATTTTAGAGTATGTGGGCTCTGCATCTTCGTAGTTAGGGATGTCGTAGCCGTGCGCTTGGAGTTCTGTGATGGCTTCTTTCATCTGTGGCACTGAGGCTGAGATGTTAGGAAGTTTGATGATATTTGCTTCTGGAGTCTTGGCTAGGTCACCGAGTTCAGCTAGGGCGTCTGCTACTTTTTGGTCATCTGAGAGTTTGTCTGGGAATGCTGAGAGGATTCTGCCAGCGAGAGAAATGTCTCTAGTCTCTACATTGATGCCGGATGGCTTAGTGAATGCTTTGATGATAGGGAGAAATGAATAGGTAGCGAGTGCTGGAGCCTCGTCGGTCTTGGTGTAGATAATAGTTGGATTACTCATAATTCGTTCTTTAAAATTGATGAGATATCTCTAATGGAGGCAGGGCTGATGGTCAAGGTTATTGAGGGTGGGGTGTGTCCTACGTGTTGCCTCATTGAAGCGGACACCGAAAAAAACTTAGTCTTGCCGAGAATAGCTCCCGTTGCCTCATAAATGAG